>CAVTBS010000007.1:0-217092 GCA_963732995.1 uncultured Gaiellaceae bacterium
CGAGGCGGGAGCATGCGGGGGTGCCGAGCATCGGCTCGGATGTCGGCGGCGCCGCGAGCTGATCGGCGACGGGGGCTCGGTGGTCGCCCGTACGACGACGATGCGCTCGTCGACGCGATGCTGCGAGTTCGCTGACGGCGACAAGGCCCGGGCCGCCGGCCAGCGCGCACTCAGCCGCTCGGACTGGTTCACGTGGCCGAACGTCGCCGGACGGGTGCTCGTCGCGCTCGAACCGCACGTCGGCAGCTCTCGGCCAGCGCTCCCCGGCTCGACAGTCCTTGTCGCTGTGCTCCTCTTCGCGCGCTCACGCTCGTCTCGTCCGACAGCGCGGCGCTCGCCGTCGACGCGCCGCCGCAGACGCTCTTCATCGCGCCCGACGGGGCCGACGCGGGCAGCATGCACCCGCGCCGCACCGTGCGCGAGCCTCGATCGCGCCTACGCACTTGCCCGCCCCGGCGCGGTCGTCCAGCTCGCGGGCGGGAGGTACGGCGCGCAGACGATTCGGTCAGGCAGGGGCGGCCGGCGGCCCCAAGGTGGTGTTCCAGCCGGCGACGACGGCACCGCGTGAACCGTGGCCGGCGAGCTCACCGTGCGGGCCACCCACCTCGAGCTCCGCCGACTGACGCTCGACGACCTCGAGCTGCCGCGAGAGGCCGACCACGTCACGTTGCGCAACGTCCACAACCACGGCTTCTGGATCGAAGGCGCCTCCAACATCACCTTCGTCGGCGGCGAGGTCTCGTGCGGCAGGTGCCCCTTCCATCCGTTCCTGATCGACGGCGGCGCGCCGGACTTCCGGCCACCGAGCAACATCGTCTTCGACGGCGTCTCCTTCCACGACTGGCACACGGCGGACGCCGGACCAGCACACCGAGTGCCTGCAGATCCTGGCCGGGCGACGGGATCACGATCCGCAACTCCGTCTTCCGCGAACTGCGGCACGGCGGACGGGGGACGTGGCGCGACGGCGAACCTGCACGTCTCCTGGCTCGGCCGAGGCCCGAAGACGCGCAACGTTCTGATCGAGAACAACTTCTTCTACGCCTCCGGAACCCTACGCGATCAACGCCGGCGACTGGCCCAACACTCGACCTCCGCTACAACTCGATCGTCGGCCCGATCCTGATCGGCGGCGGCTGGGGTGACGGCACCCCGGTCGAGCTCGTCGGCAACGTCATGCGGTTCAGCGGCTGCCAGGCGCACGCGAACGGGACCGGCACGGTCTCGCCGCTCGTCTATCGCCACAACGTGCTCGACGGCGGCACGTGTCACTCGACGGACAAGAACGCACCGAGCGGGCTTCGTGAATCCGGCCGAGCAACCTCCGGTTCGAAGCCGGGCGCAGCGGCGATCAACGGCGGCGACCCGACCAGCCACCCGCGCCGCGACATCGACGGCGAGCGGCGACCCAAGGGCGGCAGGCCCGACGCCGGCGCCGACGAGCGCCGCTAGCGCCGGACGGCGATCAGGCTCTTCGTCAGGCCGAGCACCCTCTCGCGGTGGATCTCGGCGTCGGGGAAGAGCCGCCGCAGGTCGCCGGCGCGAGAGCAGCGTGATCTCCTCCCAGTGCCCCTTGCCCTGCCAGCCGAGCGAGAAGCGCCGGTTCAGCGCCATCCGCAGCCTGCCGCGGCAGGAACTGGAAGAGCGGCAGCTGGTAGTGCGGCTCGATCGGGAAGTACCGGTTCGGCGTCTGCACGAAGTAGCGGTCGGCGACGCGGCTCACCTCGGCCGCGAACGCGGCCTGCAGCTCGGGCGGGACGTGCTCGATCACCGAGTTCGAGAACGCGATGTCGAACTCGCGGTCGCCGAACGGCAGCTGCGTCCCGTCCGCCTGCATGCACGGTCACGTTCGGCGACGCCGAGCCACTCGCTCGGCTGTCGGGCTTGAGGTCGACGGCGACGATCGGGTTCGTCTGGTTGAAGCGCTCGAGCAGCAGCTCCCCAGCCGGCGCCGACGTCGATGATCCGGTCCTCCGGCTCGACGGCGCAGAGCGTCGATGAACAGCTGGTAGCGCGCCTCGCGCCAGCGCTTGACCGTGTCGCTGTCGGCCGCCCACGTGCGCAGCCGCCGAGAAAGCCCAACCCCATGCAGGTGTCTTACCGAGGCGCGGCGAGAATGACAGTCCGGTTCGCAAGTCTCGACCATCGGCGAGCGCGCTCGAGCCTATGATCGCGGCATGGGGGGCGACGGTCGCGCCGGCAGACGGCTGCTCTTCCACTCGTACCACTTCCCTCCGATCGGCGGCTCGGGCGCGCAGCGGCCGCTGAAGATGGTGCGCGCGCTGCCCGAGCTCGGCTACGAGCCCGTCGTCGTCACCAGCGGCGGCGCGACCCGCGACCGCTGGGCGCCCGAGGACGCCGACGCTCCTCGCCGAGATCCCCGCGCAGCCTCGAGATCCGGCGCGTCCCGGCCGCCGACGAGCCGGAGCCGAGCAGCGCGCTGGCGCGGCCGTGCGCGAGCGCTGGCTCGGCGCTGCCGCGGGCGCTGGAGCCGCTGGTGGATCGAGGAGAGCTACCGGCGCTCGGCGTCGAGGCGCGGACCGACGTCGACCTGATCTACGTCTGGATGCAGCCGTACGACTCGGCCGCGCCGGCGCCGCGCTCTCGCGCGAGCTCGGCAAGCCCTGGGTCGCCGACCTCGGCGACCCCTGGGCGCTCGACGAGATGATGGTCTACCCGATCGGCGCTGCACCGCCGTCGCGACCGCGACGCGGATGGGCTCGGCTGCTCGGCACGGCCGCCGCGATCGTGATGAGCACGCCCGAGGCCGTGCGGCGGCTGCTCGCCGCGTTCCCGCGAGCTCGGCGACCGGCCGGTCGTCGCGATCCCGAACGGCTTCGACCGCGCAGGACTTCGACGGCGCCGGTCGCCGCGCGCGCGACGGGAAGTTCCGGATCGTCCACACCGGCTACCTGCACACCGAGCTCGGCGCTGCAGCATCGCCAGCGGCGCGCTGCTCCGGCGCGCTGCTCCGCGGCAGCGTCCGCGGCCTCGACATCCTGACCCGCTCGCACGTCCACCTCGTCGAGGCGCTCAACCGCCTGCGTCGCCGAGCGACCCGGTCGCTCGAGCACGTGCTCGAGCTGCATCTCGCCGGCGTCATGACCGACGCCGACCGCGCCGTCGTCACGACGCGCTGCCCGCGTGACGCTGCACGGTTTCATGACGCCACGCCGAGTCGATCGAGCTGATGCGCAGCGCCGACCTGCTCTTCCTGCCGATGCAGAACCTGCCGCCGGGCGTGCGGGCCACGATCGTCCCGGGCAAGACCTACGAGTACCTCGCGTCGGGCGGCCGATCCTCGCCGCCGTGCCGGACGGCGACGCGCGCGACATCCTGACCGCGGCCGGCAACGCGACGCTCGTCCGCCCGGACGACGTCGACGGGATGGCGGCCGGGATCCGGAGCGCGCTGGAGCGGTTCCGCGCGCGGCACCGCCTTCAGCGCCGCCCGACCCGGAGGTGGTCGGCGCGCTTCGAGTACGGCACGCTCGCGCGCGACCTCGCCGGGGTGTTCGAGACCGTGCTCGGCTCAGGAAGGCGCGACGAACCAGCCGTAGCGCGCGTTCAGCCGGCGCGGAAGCCCGGGACGCGAACGAGCCATCCGCTTGACCGTCGTCGCGCCGCGCCCGCATCCTCCAGTACCGCGCCAGAACTCGTCCTTCTCGGGCGACGTCGCGCCGTAGTACTCGCCGCCGGTGTGGTGCACCTTCAGGTCGCGCAGCACGGCCGGCCCGTAGCCGAGCGCCTTGATGTCCTCGATGTACGCGGGCTCCTCCTGCCAGAAGACGCCCTTCGGGCTCTGGCGGAAGCCACCGACGCGGTCGTAGAGCTCGCGCGACGTCATCGCGCAGCCGCCGCCGGCCGGTCCGTCGAGCAGCCGGACGCCGTTCACCTCGATCGGCGTGTACTCGTGCGGGCGGACCCGGTAGCGGTAGCGCGCCGCCTCGTCGTGCGGATCGTCCTCGAGGTCGGCGGCGAGGAAGCCGACCGCGGGCAGTCGGCGATACGCGTCGCGCAGGATCAGGTCCCAGTGCTCCGGCGCCGCGACGACGTCGTCGTCGAGCTCGACGAGGTAGTCGCACGAGGTCATCGCGAACGCCGCGCGCGTACCCGTTCTGGCCGATGTTCTTCTCGCTGTGGACGATCTTCATCCGCGGGTCGTCGAGCGACCTCGAGGTAGTCGCGCGTGCCGTCGGTGGAGCCGTTGTTCCAGATGACGATCTCGCGCGTCGCCTCCGAGCGTTCGCGAGCACGTTCTCGACGCACTTCTGCAGCAGGTGGACGCGGTTGTTCGTCAGCACGACGACCGCGATCGAGCCCTCGCTCGCAGCAGCGCCCGCCCCGCGGGCTCGGCGGTCGTGGAAGCCTCCATGTGGGCATCGTAGAAAGCGCCACGGCGAGGCGGCAAACGGTCGTCGGACTAGTGTTGGCGCCGAATCGCACCTAGCCGATCAGCTAGCGGACATCTGGCTGGCCGGTCGTGGTCGCCGGGCGGCCGCGGCCCTAGATTCATTGTGTGAGCCCGACGGCCGACAAGCGCGCGGACCTGCTGCTCGTCTGCTCGACGGGCGGGCATCTGCTCCAGCTCGTCGCGCTCCGCGAGTCCTGGGAGCCGCTTCACGCGCGCCTGGGTCACGTTCGACAAGAGCGACGCCCGCTCGCTGCTCGCGAGACGAGCGCGTCTACCTACGCCCACGGGCCGACGAACCGCAGCATCAAGAACCTGCTCCGGAATCTCGTCGTCGCGTGGCGGGTCGTCGGCGAGCTGCGACCCCGGGTCGTCGCTCACGACCGGCGCGGGCGTCGCGGTTCCGTTCGCCTGGATCGCCCGGCTCCGCGGCGCCTCAGGTCGTCTACGTCGAGAGCCTCGCCCGGATCGAGGGCCCCTCGCTCACGTACCGCCTGATCGCCCCGATCGCCTCGCGGCGCTACGTGCAGTGGCCCGAGCTCGCGGAGGCGCTGCCGAGCACGCGCTTCGCAGGCAACGTCTTCTCGGCGGGCGCATGATCTTCGTCAGCGTCGGCACGAACGAGGCCCGCTTCGACCGGCTGCTCCGCGCCGTGGCCGAGCTGCCGGACGACGGAGGAGCGGCTCGTCCAGCACGGCCACTCGATCGCGCGTTCCCGGCGCCGGCGTCGAGCTCGTCGACTTCCTCTCGTTCGACGCGATGGCCGACGCGATCCGCGCTGGCGCGGTCGTTCGTCACGCACGCGGGCGTCGGCTCGGTCCTCGTCGCGCTCGCGAACGGCAAGCGCCCGATCGTCGTCCCGCGCCGGAAGGCGTTCGGCGAGGCGGTCGACGACCACCAGCTCCAGCTCGGCCGGCGCTTCGCGGCCGCCGGCCTCGTCACGCTCGTCGAGGGGCCGGCGGAGCTCGCGCGCGCTCGACCGCCGGCGAAGCACGACTCGCACGCGTCACGCCGAGCGCCGGCGCGCTCTCCGCCGACCTTCGCGACTACCTGACGTCGGCGATCGCAGGGCCCGGTCGCCCGCCCGCGCATGAGCGAGCAGCCCACATCACGTCCGACTCGCTCGGCAGCCGGATCCTCAGCGGCATCGCCTGGAAGGCCGGCTCGCAGGTGACCCTGCAGCTGGCGCGGATGGTCGTCGCGCTCGTCCTCGCGCGGATGCTGACGCCGCACGACTGGGGGCTCGCGGCGATGGTGCTCGTGTTCGCGGGCTTCGTCGTCGTCTTCACCGACAGCGCGCTCGGCACGGCGCTGATCCAGCGCCGCGACATCTCCGAGGACGACCGCTCGACCGTCTTCTTCGTCAGCACCGGCGATCGGCGTCCTGCTCGCGCTCGTCGGGCATCGCCTGCTCCGGCCCGCTCGCCTCCTTCTACGGCGAGCCCGAGGTGAAGCTCGCTCTTCGTCGCCGTCTCGATCGGATTCCTCGTCAGCGCGCTCGGCACGACGCAGATGGCGCTGCTCGTCCG
Source organism: uncultured Gaiellaceae bacterium (assembly GCA_963732995.1). Classification (GTDB taxonomy): domain Bacteria; phylum Actinomycetota; class Thermoleophilia; order Gaiellales; family Gaiellaceae; genus Gaiellasilicea. The sequence continues at coordinate 5,940 of CAVTBS010000007.1, forward strand.
CGAGATGGAGTTCAAGCGGCTCGAGCTGCGGCAGATCGCCGCCACGCTCGTCGGCGCGCTGCGTCGGGATCGGGCTCGCGCTCGGCGGCTTCGGAGCCTGGGCGATCGTCGGCCAGCTGCTCGGCGAGGCGGTGACGTCGACCGTCCTGCTCTGGCTGCTCACGCCGTGGCGGCCGCGCTGCGCTTCTCGATCGCGAGCCTGAAGAGCATGGGCGGCTTCGCCGGCAACGTCTTCGCCGAGAACGTCCTCTGGCAGGCGGGCAGAACGATCATCAGCGTCCTGATCGGCCGCGTGCTCGGCGCCGCCGCGCTCGGCACCTACACGCTCGCGACGACGGTGATCCTGATGCCGTTCGCGCGGATCGCGGCGCCGCTGCAGCAGGTGTTCTTCCCCGCGTTCTCCGCGCATGAGCGACGACCGCGAGCGGATGGCAGACATCTGGATCCGCGCGACGCGACTCGTCGGCGCGATCTCGGTGCCGGCGCTCGTCGGTCTCGTGATCGTCGCGCCCGACTTCGTGGACGTCGTGCTCGGCCAGCGAGTGGAAGACGGCGACCGACGGTGATCCGGATCCTCGCCGTCGTCGGGATCATCCAGTCGCTGCAGACGCTGAACGCCGAGGTCCTGCTGGCGCTCGGCCGCGCCGGCACGCTCGTCCGGTTCACGCTGCTCTGGTTCGTCGGCAGCGTCGGCGCCGTCGTGATCGGGACGCAGTGGGGGATCGTCGGCGTCGCGGCTGCTACGCGGTCGCCACGCTCCTGATCGAGCCGGTGCGCGCCTACCTGACCACGAGCGCGCTCGGCATCCCGCTGCGCCGGTTCGTCCGCTCGCTGCAGCGGCGTCGCCCAGGCGACCGCGCTGATGGCAGCGGCGCTGCTCGTCGCCGACGCCGGACTCGTCGCCGCCGGAGCGCCCGCCGCAGCGCGGCTCGTGCCTGCTCGTCCTCGCTCGGCGGCGCCGTCGTACGTCGCCGCGTGCCTCTGGCGACGCGCCGGAGCTGACGGACGAGATCAGCCGAGCGCGATCCGGCGCCGCGCGCCCGCGCTGAGCCGCGCCTCCGAGCGCCGAAGGCGCACGCGGTCTAGCCGTCCGGCTAGGGTCGGCCGCGCCAAACGCTGGCCCAACGGGCGTAGGCAGGCCATCGGGCCGTTCGTACGCATCCGAGCATGCTCGAAGAAGCTCGCACGGCGCGAGCAGCGGCCAGGCCTGACGGCGCTCACGCCGCGCGAGCTCGAAGTGCTCCAGATGATCGCCTTCGGGATGACGAACGCGGAGGCGGCCAGCCGGCTGCACCTCAGCGTCCACGCGATCAAGTTCCATCTGGCTGCGATCTACCGCAGGCTCGGGGTCAACAACCGGACGGAGGCCGCGGTCACGTACCTCCGCTCGATGAACGGCACCCTCGAGCCGAGCCCGCAGAGCGACTGACGATGGACTTCCGACTCTACGCCCGCGTCCTGTGGCGCTTCAGGCTGCTCGTCGCGTGCGGGCTTCCTGCTCGCGCTCGTGCTGGCGACGCTCTCGATCGTCCGGGTCAGCGGCGACGGCCTCGCCTACCGGCAGACCGAGCTCTTCTCGAGCACGGCCCGCGTCGGCGTCACGCAGAGCGGCTTCCCGTGGGGCCGCCTCTTCGCGCAGGAGCCAGACGGAGGACAACCAGCCGCAGGACCTCGGCATTCCGGTCGCCGACCCGAACCGCCTCAACAACCTCGCCGTGCTCTACGCGGAGCTCGCGATGAGCGACCCGGTGCGCGCGGCTCGTGCGGACAGCAGGGGCCGCTCCGCGGACGAGATCATCGCCACACCGCTCGTCCGCGGCGACAACCGGATCATGCTCCCGCTGATCGACCTGACCGCGATCGCGGAGACGCGCCGCGGGGCGATGGTGCTCGCGTCGCGCACCGCGCGGGCGCTCGAGACGCACGTTCGCGAGCAGCAGGCGGCGAACGAGGTGCCGCCCGCAGACCGCGTCGTGATCGAGGAGGTCATGCGGCCGAAGGGAGCACTCGTCTACCAGCCGCGCTCGAAGACGATGCCGATCGTCGTCTTCCTGGCGGTCATGCTCGCGACCTCGGGAATCGCGTTCCTGCTCGAGAACGTGCGGCCGCGCAGTCGCGCGCCCGGGCGCCGCCGCCGGCCTGCGCGAGCGCGAACGCCGCACCGCCTAGATCGTGAGCGCGATCGAGGCCAACGCGCGGCCGCTGCTCGTCCCGGCGGCCGCTCGTCGCGGGTGCCCTTGCCGTGCTCGCCGCGGCTGTTGCCACCGGCGGGCCGACGATCCCGGCCGCAGGCCTCGTCGTGCTCGCGACGCTGGCGGCCGTGGTGCCGTTCCTGTTCGTCGGCTGGCCGCGGGTGCTCGCCGCGCTGATCCTGATCATCCTCTTCGTCCCGATCCGCCGCTACTCGCTGCCCGGGAACCTTCCCTTCGAGCTCGAGCCGTACCGCGTCTTCGTCGCCGCGCTGCTCCTCGGCTGGTTCGCCTCGCTGCTCGTCGACCCGCGCTCGCGGCTGCGAAAGACGGGGTTCGAGGGGCCGCTGATCCTGATCGTCGGCTCCGCGCTCGGCTCGATCGCGACGAATCCCGACCGCGTCGCGCAGCTCTCCGTCGATCGTGGACAAGAAGCTGATGTTCTTCCTCAGCTTCGTGCTCGTGCTCTACGTGACCGCGAGCACGATCCGGCGCCTCGGCGACATCGACTACCTCGCGAAGACGCTCGTCGTCGGCGGCGCGATCGTCGGCGTCTTCGCGATGATCGAGGCCAGGACCGGCTTCAACATCTTCAACCACCTCGATCGCGCGTTTCCGATCCTGCGCGCCGGCGCCGAGGGCGAGCCGGAGGCCTTCCAGAAGTACGGCGCCGCGAAGCTGCGCGTCTTCGGCTCGGCGCAGCATCCGATCGCGCTGAGCGCAGCGTTCGTCGTGCTCGACGCCGCTCGCCGTCTACCTCGCGCACCGCTACCGGCAGCGCCGCTGGCTCGCTCTGCGCGGTGCTGCTGATCGCAGGCTGCTCGGCGACGGTCTCTCGCACCGGCGTCGTCATGCTCGTCGTCGTCGCGCTCGTCTTCCTCTGGCTCCGGCCGCGGGAGGTGCGGCGCTTCTGGCCGGCGCTGATCCCGGCGCTGATCGTGATCAAGCTCGTGCTCCCCGGGAACGCTCGGCGCGATCAAGCAGTCGTTCCTGCCCGCGGGCGGGCTGATCGCCGAGCAGAAGGCACAGCCCGGCGAGAGCGGCAGCGGTCGGATCGCCGACATCGGCCCGGCACTGCAGGAGTGGCGGCGCCAAGCCGCTGCTCGGCCAGGGCTTCGGCGACGCGCGTCGTCGACCCGAACGTGCGAGGCCCCAAGGCGAACATCCTCGACAACCAGTGGCTCGGCACCCTGCTCGAGACCGGGATCGTCGGCTTCTTCGGCTGGCTCTGGTTCTTCGTGCGTGTCGTGAGGCGATTCGGCAAGGAGGCGAAGAAGGACGACTCCGCCCGAGGCTGGCTGCTCGTGTCGCTGGCGGCGGGCGTCTGCGCGTTCGGCGTCGGCATGTTCACCTACGACGCGTTCGCGTTCATCCAGGTCACGTTCCTGCTCTTCATCTTCGTCGGGCTCGGATCGGCCCTGCTCGCGGAGCGCCCGACACCGCTCGCGAGCACGAGCCGCCGGCCGAGCGACGTCCTAGCGTCCGGCTTACATCCCGCCTCACAGCTCTTCGTTAGCGTGCGGCGCCGCCCCGTCCGCATGAGACGACTACCGCTCCACTCGCCGCGCCGACCGTCGTCGGCGCCGCGGCGCGCGCTCCTCGCCGGAGCAGCGCCGTCGAGCTCGGCCGCCGCGGCCGACACCCAGCCGCCGTCGCGTCCCCCAGGGGATGGCGTTCGCCGGCACGACGCGCACGACCGTCCGGCTCGTCTGGCGGGCGTCATCCGACGACGTCGGCGTCGTCGGCTACCGGCTCTACCGCAACGGCTCGCGCGTCGCGATGGTGCCGGCGCTGCAGTACACGTTCCGAGGCCTCCGCTGCGGCGACGCGGTACACGTTCGCGCTCGAGGCCGTCGACGCCGCCGGCAACGCCTCGTACCGTGCCGGAGGCGACGGGCTCGATCACGACCTCGCCGTGCGGCGGCCGCTCCGACCGAAGCCCGGCGTGCCGACGCCGAAGCCGAAGCCGGCTCCGAAGCGGCCCGGCAGCGCACCGGGCAAGGCCAACCTCTGGATCGACCCGGACGGCGGCAGCTGCGCACGCACGGACGGTCGCGAGCGGCTACGCGAGTGCGCGCGCCTGCCGCAGCCTCCAGGCGGCCTACAACGCCGCGCGGAGCGGCGACACGGTCAACATCGCGCCGGCACGTATCCGCGGCCAGGGGCTCGACCGCGGGCTCGAAGACGCTCGTCTTCCGCGCCGCCGGCCCGGGCCGGCCGAGCTTCGGGCAGATCGTCAGCGCCGCCTCGAACATCGTCGTGCGCGGGATCCTGATCCAGGACCGCGACAACTTCAACGGCCCCTGCAGCGACCCCGACAACGCCGTCCTCTACCCCTGCGGCGAGAACCAGACGTTCGAGAACGTGATCGTCGACGGCCTCAATACCGGCGACAACCACGGCATCCGCGGCGTCGGCGACGGCTTCACGCTCCGCTCCAGCGTCGTCCGCAACATCCGCGACCAGAAGGGCTTCGAGGCCGGCGCCGACGACATGCTGATCGAGAACAACCTCTGGCACGGGATCACCGTCACCAACGGCCGGCGTGCACAACGAGTGCATGTACGTCAACGGCGGCAACCGCTCCGTCTACCGCGGCAACCGCTTCGTCGGCTGCCCGACGATGGCGCTGTTCTTCACCAACTGGAACGGCGGCGCCCGCGTACCGGGACGTCGTGGTCGAGAACAACGTCGTTCGGCCACACGCTCGACGACGACGGCGAGTGGCACCCGTCGTGCGCGTTCTAAGATCGGCTCGGGTACAACAACCAGAACACGGCTCGACGGCTGGCGCGTTCACTACAACACGTTCGAGACGCGGCGCTTGCGTCGACGACCTCCCGGGCGGCGGCAGCACCTGGATCGGCAACCTCGGCGGCATCGCCTGCGTCCGCGCGTTCACCTACCGCCACAACGTCGGCGAGACGTGCGGCGGCCGCGGCGACGTCAAGGTCGCGCGCGCGGTCAACAGCCGTTCGGCCCCGAATCAGGCGCCGTTCTACGTCGACGCCCCCGCGCGGCAACTTCCGCTTGCGCGCCGGCGCCGCCGCGATCGACCGTGGCGATCCGAGTGACGTTCCCGAGGCAGGACGGTGACCGCAAGCGCAGCGCCGCTCGGCGGCGCGCCCGATGCGGGCGCTTACGAACGCTCCTGACCGGCCGACACGCTTAGAATCCCGCGCTTAGCCTGGGCACCCCCACTGCGGTCCACGGTTGTCTTCTGTTGAGACAACGATCCCCCTTTCGAGTCATAAGCGACCCCCGAGCGGGGCCCGATACGGGATGGGGTCAGCCGCAACTCGTCAGGAGCACGCAATGTGGAGAGCCGCACTCCCTTGCCGACTCACCGGTAGCGCCGTGGGCGCCGCCGCCGTCGCCACGCTCGCCTTCGCCGCCTCGGCGTCGGGAACCCAGTCCGCGCCATCCGCCCCCTCGGGCCAGGTCTGGGCGGTCGCGCTGCCGGCAGGGGTCTCGTCGGTGAGCCAGAACGGCTCCAATGGCTGGCCGGCAAGGGCGTGAACACGGTCGTGACGGTGGGGATGCCGCAGAAGCCACTCGCCCGCCTGGCTGCGTCCGCGAAGCGCGCGACGCGTCACGGTGATCGCCGCCCGCACGACGCCCCGAAGCGCGCCTGCGCAGCGCGGGCAGGAACGCTCCAGACCTGCGCCGCGCTCGTGCGATCTCCTGCCGCCGCGGTGAAGCTCGCCCGGCGCTCGGTCGTCGACTACGTGCTCGTCCGCGTCACCGGCCCGAAGCAGCTGCGCTTCCTCCGTGGCGGCCGCTTCAAGCGCAGCCGGATCGTCGCGCTGCTTCCGCCGCAGACCGCGGCGGCCTGGCGCACGGGCGTCGCGTACGCGTCGGCCGACGGCTCGCTCGATCTCGGCGTCAGCTCGCGTCCGTCCTCGCCCTCCCTGAACGGCTTCGTCGCAGCGCTGCCGCGCCAGCGCACGGCTGCCGCGGCCGGCCCGGCGGCCCCGAGCGCGCTTCTCGTCGTCGGCCGCTCGAGCTCGAGCGTCGCGCTCCGCTGGACAGCGTCGCCCGACGATGTCGACGGCTACGGCATCTACCGCGACGGCACCTTCGTCCTCAACGTCTCCGGCACCGCGATCACCGTCACCGGCCTCGCGTGCGGCCGGGCGTACGCGTTCGACGTCGATGCCTATCGCGGCTCGAGCCGCTCCGAGCGGATCTCGACGACGGCGTCGACTGACGCGTGCCCGGGCGGAGGCGGCTCCGGCGGCGGCAGCGCTCCGGCCGACGCGGTCCGCTCCGACGACGCCGACCGGGCTCGCGAAGAGCTCCTCGACCCAGACGTCGATCCGGGTCATCTGGACGGCGTCGACCGACAACGTCGGCGTCGCCGGCTATCGCCTCTACCGCGGCGGTGCGCTCGTCGGCACGTCGCTGGTCGCTCGACTACACCTTCTCCGGGCTGACGTGCGGCACGTCGTACCCGCTCGAGGTCGCCGCGTACGACGCCGCAGGCAACACCTCGGCGCGCGCGGCGCTGACGGCCGCGACGAGCGCCTGCAGCGGCGGTGGCGACACGACCGCGCCCTCGCTGCCCGGTGCGCTCAGCGCCACGGGCTCGACGACGACGTCGATCTCGGTCTCGTGGGGCGCCTCGACGGACAACGTCGGCGTCTCGGGCTACGGCCTCTACCGGAACAACGCGTCGACCGGCTCGACGCCCTCGACCAGCGCGATCTTCAGCGGGCTCGTGTGCGGCTCGAGCTACACGCTCGCCGTGGACGCGTACGACGCGGCCGGGAAACCGGAGCGCCAAGCGGTCGCTGACCGCCGCGACGGCCGCCTGCCCGCCGTCCAGCGACACGCAGGCGCCGTCCGTGCCGCAGGGGATGGCCTTCACGACGGTCACCCAGACGACGGTCGGCCTGACCTGGCTGGCGTCGACCGACAACGTCGGCGTCGCCGGCTACCGCCTGCTCCGGGACGGCGCCAGCGTCGCGACCGTCGCCACGCCCGGCTACACGTACGTCGGCCTCTCGTGCGGCACGTCGTACACGTTCACGCTCCAGGCGTACGACGCGGCCGGCAACTCGTCCAACGGCGCCGAGGCGACCGGCTCGACGACGACCGCGGCCTGCAGCGGCGGCGGCTCACCGCCTCCGCCGCCTCCGCCCGTACCGCCGCCGCCGTCCTGCTGCGGGGACGATCAATGTTGCTCCGGGCGGGAATCTGGACGCGGCGTATAGCGCAGGCGCAGGATGGCTGGGTGATCCAGCTGTCGGCCGGTGATTACGGGATCTGGCGGCCGGCGGGTGGCTCGAAGCGGGTCACGATCCAGGGCGTGACCGGAACGCGGTTCCGGCAGCTCTACAGCCAGCTTCGACAACGTCACCTTCGACGGGCTCGACATCGACGCCGGCGGGATCAAGACCTCCGGCGGCGCCGCCTTCGAGAGCCACGGCGACAACGCCACCTTCAAGAACGGCCGGATCGGCAACGTCACGACGAGAAGGGCGCCCTCGTCTCGGGCAGCAACTTCACCTTCGACAACGTCCTCTTCCACGACGCCGTGCTCGAAGACGCCCGGCGTCCACATGGAGTGCGTCTACGCGATCGTCGTCCCCGGCTTCACGATCCGCAACTCGACCTTCCGCAACTGCGCGTCGATGGACCTCTTCTTCACCTACGGCGACTGGTGGAGCCCGCTGCCGCCCCAGTACGGGAACGTGACGATCGAGAACAACTCCTTCGAGACGCTCCGCTACCCCAACGAGGTCTGCATGCCACGTACTACGGCCTCTACATCGGCCACGTCGGCTACCCAGCGGCCAAGGCACCATGAACGGCTGGAAGATCCGCAACAACTGGTTCGAGAACGACGTCTCCGTCAGCCCCGACCATCGGCACCGGCAACATCTTCTGCGGCAACACCGGCAAGCCCCCGAGCGGCTGGCGGACCGCATGTGCTCTGACCGTGGAACTCAGCCGCCGACCGGTGCCGACCGACGCCTTCTCTAGCGTTTGCAAATGCTGTTCGTACCGTCCTCGGCGGCGGTACTGACGCAACGCGAACGAACCGATCGCTACCATCCGCCGCCGAACCACAATCGACCTGACCAGGCCGAGACTCGCGCATGCAGACCCAGTGAGCGACCGCGCACCTCGGCCGACAGCGGAGCCCGCCGCCTGGGCTCCCTGAGCAAGGGGGAACCAATGAAGCTACGAGCGATGCTCGTCGGGCTCGCGGTCGCCATGTGCGGCGCCGGCGCAACCAAGGCAGTCAACGCATCGGATGGACTCGTCGCCGCGTACTCGTTCGACGCCGGCTCCGGGTCGCTCGTCGCAGACGCGTCGGGCAAGGACAACAACGGAGCGGTCTCAGGAGCCACGTGGACGACGGCGGGCAAGAACAAGGGTGCCCTCACGTTCGACGGGGTTGACGACTGGGTCACGGTGGCCGACACGGCTTCGCTCGACCTCAGCACCGGCATGACCGTCGAGGCCTGGGTCCGCCCGGCCGCGCTCGGCGGCTGGCGCACGGTCGCCGCCAAGGAGCGCAGCGGCGGCATCGTCTACGCGCTGCACGCGAGCCAGGACGCCTCGAAGCCGGTCGGGCAGGTGGACATCGACGGCGAGCAGGATGCCGTCGGCCCGTCCTCGCTGTCCCTGAACACCTGGAGCCACCTGGCCGTCACGTACGACGGCACGACGGTGCGCCTCTACGTCAACGGCGCGCTCGCCGACACGCAGCACGTACGCCGGGAGCATCCCCGCGTCGACCGGCCCGCTCCGCCTCGGCGGCAACTCCATCTGGCAGGAGTGGTTCCGCGGCGACCTCGACGACGTCCGCGTCTACAACCGCGCGCTGTCAGCTCGGCGAGGTCCAGGCCGACATGAACAGCCCCGTCGGTGGCACGACCGCGCCGCCGACGCCGCCCCCGACACGCCGCCCCGACGACGCCGCCGGCCGACACGCAGGCTCCGTCGGCTCCCGGTGGCCTCTCGGTCAGCGGCCAGATCGCAGATCGGCGCTGACCCTCAGCTGGAACGCCTCGACCGACAACGTCGGCGTCACCGGCTACAACCTCTACCGCAGCGGCACGGCTGTCGGGTCGAACAATGCGTCGACGCGGACCTACACCTTCAGCGGCCTCAGCTGCGGGACGACGTACCAGCTCTGGCCGTCGACGCAGTGGACGCGGCCGGCAACCGCTCGACCCAGTCGACCGCGAACGGCACGACCTCGGCCTGCCCCGCACCGGCTCAGCCGCGGCGGGCTCGTCGCCGCGTACTCGTTCAACGGCGGCTCCGGCTCGACGCTCGCCGACTCCTCGGGCCGCGGCAACGCCGGCACGATCTCGGGCCCGAGCTGGACGACGGCCGGCAAGAACGGCGGCGCCCTCACCTTCGACGGGGTCAACGACCTCGTCACGGTGGCGGACACCGCCTCGCTCGACCTGACCACCGGGATGACACTCGAGGCCTGGGTGCGCCCGACCGCGAGCACGTCCTGGCGGACGGTCGTGACGAAGGAGCAGTCGAACAACCTCGTCTACGGGCTCTTCTCCAACTCCGACGCGGCGCAGCCGAGCGGCATCGTCTCGATCGGCTCGAGCCCGATCCAGGACATCGTCCGCGGCTCCGCGCGCGCTGCCGGCCTCGACGTGGACGCACCTCGCGACGACCTACGACGGCAGCCAGCTCCGGCTCTACGTCAACGGATCGCAGGTCGCCAGCCCGTACGGTGACCGGTGCGATGCCGAACTCGAACGGCCCGCTCCAGATCGGCGGCAACCGGGTCTGGCCCGAGTGGTTCAAGGGTCAGATCGACGACGTCCGCGTCTACAACCGCGCGCTCAGCGCCGGCGAGCTGCAGACCGACATGAACACGCCCGGTCGGCGGCACCACCACGACGCCGCCTCCGACGACGCCGCCGCCGACGACACCTCCCCCGACGACGCCGCCGGCCGACACCAGGCGCCGACGACGCCGGCGGACTCGCCGTCAGCGGCCAGTCGCAGACCGGAGTGACGCTGAGCTGGAACGCGTCGACCGACAACGTCGGCGTGACCGGCTACGACGCGTACCGCAACAGCGCGATGACCGGCTCGACCGCGGCCGGCACCCGGACGTACACGTTCGGCGGCCTGACGTGCGGCACGAGCTACACGCTCGGCGTCGAGGCACGTGACGCCGCCGGGAACAGGTCGGGACGGGCCACGATCACCGGCGCCACGAGCCCGTGCACGCCGCCGCCGCACGACGCCGCCTCCCACCGGGAGCACGATCAACGTCGCCCCGGGTGGCAACCTCGACGCCGCCTACACGCAGGCCAAGGATGGCTGGGTGATTCAGCTGTCTGCGGGTGATTACGGTGTCTGGCGGCCGGCTGGTGGGTCGAAGCGGGTCACCGTCCGCGGTGTCTCGGGGACGCGGTTCCGGCAGCTGTACAGCAGCTTCGACAACGTCGTCTTCGACGGGCTCGACATCGACGCCGGCCGGACCAAGACCTCCGGTGGCGCCGCCTTCGAGAGCCACGGTGACAACGCCACCTTCAAGAACGGCTCGATCGGCAACGTCACCGACGAGAAGGGCGCCCTCGTCTCGGGCAGCAACTTCACCTTCGACAACGTCCTCTTCCACGACGTCCGGCTCGCGACCGCCGGCGTCCACAACGAGTGCGTCTACGCGATCGTCGTCCCCGGCTTCACGATCCGGAACTCGACCTTCCGCAACTGCGTCACGATGGACCTGGTCGTTCACCTACGGCAGCTGGTGGAGCCCGCTGCCGGCCCAGTACGAGAACGTCACGATCGAGAACAACTCCTTCGGACGCTCCGTCTACCCCAACGAGGTCGACACGCACGCATACGGCCTCTACATCGGCCGCGTCGGCCCCAACGGCGAAGGCACCATGAACGGCTGGAAAATCCGCAACAACTGGTTCGAGAACAACGTCGGCCGAAGCCCCACAATCGGCTCCGGCAACATCTTCTGCGGCAACACCGGCAAGCCGCCGGCTGGCTGGGGCGCCAGCTGCTGACCTAGCCGACGCAGACCGTGGCATGCACCTGGAGGGGCGAGAGATCGCCCTCCAGTGCGTTTCGGGGCTCAGTACGCGCCGCGGCGGCCGAGCACGACCGGGATCGTCTGGCAGAGGATCTTCAGGTCCCACCAGAGCGACCAGTTCGTCACGTAGAGGTAGTCGAGCTTCGTCATCTCCTCGAAGGGGATGTCGTTCCGCCCGAGCACCTGCCAGAGGCCGGTGATGCCCGGCGTCATGTCGAGCCGCCGCGAGGCCCAGCCCGTGATCAGGTCGGCCTCGTAGACGACGAACGGGCGCGGGCCGACGAGGCTCATCTCGCCCTTGAGCACGTTCCAGAGCTGCGGCAGCTCGTCGATCGACGTCTTGCGCAGGAACGCGCCGACGCGAGTGACGCGCGGGTCGCGGCCCTTGATCTTGAAGAGCGGCCCGTCGACCTCGTTCATGTGCAGCACCTCGGCGCGCTTGGCCTCGGCGCCGGTGAACATCGTCCGGAACTTGAAGATGTAGAACGTCGAGTTGAGCCGGCCACGCCGCGCCTGGCGGTAGAGCGCCGTCCCCTTGCTGTCCAGCTTGATCGCGATCGCGACCGCCGCGAGCAGCGGCGCGAGCACGAGCAGCGCGCTCGCCGAGACGACGACGTCGACGGTGCGCTTCAGCGCCCGCGCGCTGCGGCCGAGCCGGATCGGCGGCAGGGTCACGACCGGCATCCCCTCGACGTCGTCGAGGGTCGCGTACGAGGTGAAGATCTCGAAGTAGCGCGGGACGATCGAGACGTGGACGTCCGGCCGGTGCACGGTCCGGAGCAGGTCGAGCGTCTCCTCGTGGCTCCCGACCGACGATGCGATCAGGATCCGGTCGACCTCGTAGGAGTCGACGATCCCGGCGACTTCCGACGCCGACCCGATCACCGGCTCGGGCAGCCCCTTGTCCTCCTCGCCCTCGGCGCTGAGGAAGCCGACGATCTCGAGGCCGTACTCGGGGTGCGCCTTGATCTTCCGGTAGACGAGCAGCGCCTCGGAGCCGGTTCCGACGATCAGCGTCCGCCGCGGCGCCATCACGCGCGGGAAGGCCCAGCTGCGGATCGACCCGCGGGCGACGGGGATCAGGACGAGCGCGACCCCGAGGAAGATGAACGCCTCGACCGGCGTGTAGACCCACCAGCCGAAGAAGTGGTCGACACCCTGCGAGAGGAGCAGGTAGCCGAGCGAGCCGACGAGCATCGCGTGGAAGAGATCCCGCGTCTCGTCGAAGCTCGAGACCGAGATCTTGAGGCTGTCGTTGTCGTAGAGGTTGTTCGCCGTGAAGACCGCCAGCCAGACGAACGGCGCCGTCACCGCGACGAGCCCGAGGAACCACGCCGAGCCGGAGACGGGCGGAAGCGGTGCGATCCGGTCGGCGATCAGGTACGAGACCGAGTACGCGACCGCGAGCATCGCGAGATCGCTCACCGCGAGGATGCGCGTGCGTCCCCGCCGCAAACGGTGATGCCGTGACGCCGCCGCCGGCGCCCGTACTGCCGCATTCGCTCCAGTGCTCATCGTCCCGGACTGCCCTCCCGTGCCGCAATCGGCGGGCTCATCCCGCCTTGCCCTCACACTCTAGGAGCCTCCGGGCGAGGTTCTAAGACCAGATCGACAAACCCTCCAACCGGCCAAATCGGGCTCCGGCACTGCCCGAACGGCTAGGGCGCGAGCGGCGCCGATCTGGCCTACATTTCCCGGCGCCGCCCGCCTACTGTGGAACCAAGGTGGCCAGGTGGGCATGACTTCTGCAGCCGTTTCGGCGACGCCGCTCCGGGTGGTGCGTCCCGCTCCGGATCCGCTCTCGATCGAGGTCGCGGGCGTGACGAAGCACTTCGGCGAGCGGGCGGCGCTGTCCGGCGTCACGCTCGGCGTCGAGCCGGGCCAGATCCACGCCCTGCTGGGGCCGAACGGCGCCGGCAAGACGACGCTTCTGCGGATCCTGAGCAGCCTGGTCACGCCGGACGCGGGCAGCGTCCACCTGAACGGCCTCAGCCCGCACGACGCGCGCGACCAGCTCGGCCTCGTCCCGGCCGGCGACCGTTCCTTCTACCTCCGGATCTCGTCGCTCGAGAACCTCGTCTTCTTCGGCCGTCTGCACGGCCTGCGGCGACGGGAGGCGGTCATCCGCGCCCGCGCCGGCCTCGAGGCGGTCGGGCTCGCAGCCGAGGAGCGCAAGCGCGCCGGGCTGCTGTCGAAGGGGATGCAGCGGCGGCTCGCGCTCGCGAGGGCGCTCATGTGCGACCCCGCGATCCTGCTCGTCGACGAGGCCACCCACGATCTCGACCCGGAGGGTGCGCGGCGCGTGCGCGCGCTCGTAGCCCGTGCGGCGGCAGAGAGGTCGATCGCGGTGCTGTGGACGACCCAGCGGCTCGAGGAGGTCGCCGGCTTCGCGGACCGGGTGACACTGCTCGACGTCGGACGAACCCGTTTCTGCGGCTCCGTGGACGATCTGATCGCGCATTCGCTCGTCCGCCGCTACGTGCTGACGATGCCGACCGCCGAGCGCGACCGTGACGAGGTGGCGCGACGGGCCGGCGCGGCGGTGCTGGGCCGCGCCGAGGTCGGGATCGTCCCGTCGGACGCCGACCGGTACGTGCTGGAGCTGCGCGACCGCTCGGTGCTCGGCGACGTGCTCGCGTCGCTGACCGCCGCAGGCTTCGCCATCGTCGCGTGCCGTCCCGACCGCTCGGAGATCGAGGAGGCGTTCATCGCCCTCACCGGGGATGGGCTGTGAGCGCCGCCTTCGAGCCGACCCGGCGCTCGCCGGGAGTGGAGCTGCGGAAGCTGGGGGCGTTCCTGCGCCGGGACTTCCTCGTTGCGTGGAGCTACCGCCTGTCCTTCCTGACCGGGCTCCTCGGGCTCGTCGCCGGAGCGCTGATCTTCTACTTCGTCGGGCTGATGGTCGACCCCGACACGATCCCGCCCGTCGACGGCCACCAGGTCAGCTACCTCGAGTTCGCCGTCGTCGGGATGGCGCTCGGCGGCTTCCTCCACCTCGGGCTGGAGCGGGTCTCGGCAGCCCTTCGCAACGAGCAGCTGACGGGGACTGCTCGAGTCGCTCCTGAGCACTCCGACCTCTGCTTCGACCGTCCAGGTCGGCTCGGTCCTGTTCGACCTGATCTTCGTCCCGCTGCGGATGACGATCCTGCTGGCGATGCTCGCCCTCCTCTTCGGCCTCGGCCTGCAGCTCGACGGCGTCCCGCAGGCGCTCGTCATCCTCATCTTCTTCATGCCGTTCGTCTGGGGGCTCGGCGTCCTGGCCGCAGCGATCACGCTGACCTTCCGCCGCGGCGCCGGCATCGTCGGCCTCGGCGTCGCAGCGCTCACCCTCGTCTCCGGGCTCTACTTCCCCGTCGGCCTCCTGCCCGGCTGGCTGACGACCGCCGCAGAGGCCAACCCGGTCGCGATCTCGGCGCAGGCGCTCCGCGAAGCGCTCCTGGGCGGCGCCGACTGGAGCACCGTCGCGCCGGACATCCTGATCCTCGCGCCGCTGTCGGTCGTCTCGTTCCTGGTCGGCACGATCGCCTTCCGGGTCGCGCTGCGGCGCGAGCGTCGGCTCGGGACGCTGGGGGCATATTGAGCACGGCCGTCCAGATCCTGGATCCACGTCCGCAGACCGCCTCGCTCGCCTGCGACACCGGAGCTCTGGAAGCGGCTCGACGCACTGGTGGACCACGCTCCCAGGGACTCTGACCTTCGCTTCCACGGGCTGGAGCAACTCGCGATCCGCAGTCGTCGCCGAACCGTCGAGAACCGAGAGCACGCCGAGGCAGCGGAGCGGACTGCAGTTGCCACGTCGCTGCTCGCGCCGCTCGTGCTCCAGCGCATCCTCGCCGCCGTCGACGAGCCGATCGTGCTGATGAAAGGCCCTCGAGGTGGCGCAGTGGTGGCGAGACCCTCTCACGCGCCCCTATCGCGACGTCGACGTGCTCGTCGAGGACTCCGAGGCCACGTGGCACGCGTTGCGAGCGGCGGGATTCCAGCCGACCGGAGATCCCGCGCTCTATCTCGGCATTCATCATCTCCGGCCGCTCGTCTGGCCGGGACTGCCGCTCGTCGTCGAAGTGCACCACGAGCCGAAGTGGATCGAAGGCAACGACGCCGCCGACGGCGGAGCTGCTGCGGACGGCCGTTCCGTCGGCCACCGGCATCGACGGGCTGCTCGCACTCGAGCCGGCGCGGCATGCGGTCGCACTCGCCGTGCACGCGTGGGCGCATGTCCCGCTCAGCAGGATCGGGCGGCTTGTCGACGTCGCCGCACTGTCACAGGGCGCGGACCGTGACGAGTTGGAGCGGATCGCCCGCTCCTGGAACGTCGAGCGGCTCTGGCACACGACGCAGGCCGTCGATCGACTCGCTCTTCGGCGAGCGCCGCCGCCCGCTCGTCGGCCACGTCTGGGCGCGGCACCTCTGGGACGTTCGCGAATGCACAGTGGTCGAGCGCCACCTCGAGCAATGGCTCGGCGCCGTTCGCGGCACTTCCGCCGGCGAAGGCGGCCGCGGCTACGCGAAGGCATGTCCATCATCAGTTCGCACTCGTCGACGGCGAGACACGCGGGCAGATGCTCAAGCGCTCGGCCCGGGCTGCCGCCGACTGCGTTCAAACGCCTGTCCGAACACGACGAGGAGCGGAAGCGATGAGCGAGCTACGCCTGCGCGGCGACGATCTCGCGTGGCGGACCGTCGACGACGAGATGATCGCGATCGACGTCCGCGACTCGACCTATCTGACCGCCAACGACAGCGGTGCGCTGATCTGGGCGGCGCCTCGCCGCCGGCACGACCAGGAGACGAGCTCACGGCCAAGCTGGTCGACGCCTACGGCATCGACGCCGACACCGCCGCGGCGGACGTCGAACGGTTCCTCAACGAGCTGCGCGAGCGGGAGATTGCTGGATGAGACTGGCACGGCTGGCTGATCCCGGAGCCTGGCGCGGGGTCGTCTGGGCGGGACGCGCTGTTCGTCAGACGCGCCGCCAGCTCCGCAGCGGAGGCCTTGACGACCTCTCCGTCGCACCACCGGTCGGATTGCCCGCGACGGCGGACGCCGGCATCCACGCGGTGCTGAAGCGTCTTCCGTCGACGTGCCTGGAGCGCGCCGTCGTGCTGCAGCGCTGGCGGACCGCACAGGGCGACCCGCGGGAGATCGTGATCGGCGTCAGGCGCGACGCCGACGAGTTCAAGGCACACGCGTGGGTGGACGGTGAGGGCGACGCTTTCGCACCAGCGTTCGAGGAGCTCTTCCGCGTGCGCACCGCGACCGGCGTCCCGCTCGTGAGCGTGCTCACGCCACTCGAGGTCGCCTCCAGCCTCGTCCTCGGCAGTGTCGCGGGCGATCGCCGTTCCACGGCCGACGCGGATCCTCGCGCGGCGATGGAGCGCGCGCTGATCGAGCCGCTGCGCCGCGGCCCGTGCCTCGTCAGCTTCTCCGGCGGGCGGGACTCCTCCGCCGTTCTCGCGGTCGCGACCGCGGTCGCCCGCCGCGAGGGTCTGGCGCCGCCGATCCCGGCGACGCTCCGCTTTCCGACTGCGTCGGATACGGCCGAGACGGAGTGGCAGGAGAGCGTCGTCTCCCACCTGGGCCTCGACGACTGGATCCGGCTCGAGGCGACCGACGAGCTCGACTGCGTCGGCCCGGTCGCCACGGCCGCGCTGGCACGCCACGGGCTGCTCTGGCCGTCGAACGCCCACTTTCACACGCCGCTCTTCGCGCACGCACACGGCGGCTCGTTCCTGACCGGGAATCGGCGGCGACGAGCTGCTCGGCCCGTCGCGGTGGCTGCACGCCCGGCGCGTGCTCGCAGGTCGCGTACGACCGAAGCCGCGTGACGTTCTCGCGGTCGCGTTCGCGCTCGCGCCGCCACGTGTGCGCCGACTCGTCACCCGGCGGCGGATGCACGCGCCGTTCCCGTGGCTGCGCGACGACGTGGTCGAGCACCTCGAGCGTCAGCTCGCGAACGACGAGGCCGCTGCCCCGTTCGGCTGGCGCCGCGGCATCTTCGCCAGCGCGGCCACCGCTATCTGCACGTCGGCACGCAGAGCCTCGCGACACTCGCCGCCGACGAGGACGTCGTCCTCAGCCATCCCTTCCTCGAGCCCGGCTTCGTCTCGGCGCTCTCCTCGCTGCCGCGCGCCGATCGCTTCGAGAGCCGCCGCGGCGCGATGGACGCGCTGTTCGGCGACGTGCTGCCCGCCGAGGTGCGCTCGCGCCGCACGAAGGCGTCGTTCGCGGGCGCGTTCTGGCACGAGTACAGCCGCGAGCTGGTCGGCCGGTGGGACGGCGAGGGCGTCGACACCAGCCTGGTCGACGTGGAAGGGCTGCGAGCGCAGTGGGAGAGCGGACGCCCCAGACCCGCGCACGTACACGTTGCTTCAGTCCGTCAAGCTCGCGCTCGACCTTCCGGGCTCAGCCGGCGAGCACGTCGAGCAGCCGCTCCCCCGCCTCGTCGAAGCGGTCCCAGCCCCGGCGGCCGGCCGAACTCCCAGCCGGGTAGCGCAGCGAGCTCGAGCACCCGGTCGGGCCGCGACGGCGGCACGCGGAGACCGAAGTGCCCCGCCAGGCGCGGCAGGCGCTCGCCTGCCCGCACGGGGTCGACGGCGAGCTCGTCACTCCAGCGGAGGAAGATCCACCCTCGGAAGCGCAGGCCCGGCCGGAACGCCGTCCGAGCGCGACCCGCCAGCGCTCTCGCAGGCCGACCAGCCCGCTGTAGTCGCCGAGCTCGAGCCGTTGCGGCCGACTCCGCCCGCAGGTCGAGAATCCGCGGGCCGGCGAATGGCATCGTCGCCGTCGAGGACGAGCATGTCGTCGCAGACGATCGGGTGCCCGCGCGAGGCGAGCCAGGCGAGGGTCGTGCTCTTGCCGCCTTCGCGGTCGGCGAGCAGCGCCCAGACGTCCGTGCCGAGTCGCGAATGCGCCGGCGTGGAAGCTCTGCCGTCCGAGCCAGCGGGCGGTCACAGCGGCCACCGGCGCCAGACCCGGATGCGCGAGCTCGTCGGGGGACATCGGCTCGGGCGTGACGAACTCCGCCCGCGACTCGGCGCGGTCGAGGAACAGCGTCCCGCCCGAGCGAAGTGTGAGCTCGGCGCTGGTCCTCGCCGAGCCGGTCCGAGATCCGCTCCGTCTGGCCGATCGTGTTGGTCACGGTGAAACGCGGCCACTCGGGCTCCGCCGCGACGAGGACCGAAGCCGCTACGTCGATTCCGGTGAGGGCGAGACCGTACGCGCCGACCGCTGTTGGCTGCCCCGACACCGCGCAACTCTAGCCGCGCGGCTAGTTGTCCCCTCTCGCAGAGTGCGCCTAGACTGATGTCATCTTCGATGGAGGGGGAGTTGCAGTGTCAGATCAGAAAACAGATGCCAAGGCCTACACGCCGCCCGCGCTGACCGTTCTCGGTTCGCTGCACGCGCTGACCTTGGTGGACAAGATGTACGGCAAGTCCGACGGCTTCACGTTCATGGGCGACGACATCACGAATACCTCTCCCTAGAGCGATGTCGATGCTCTCTGAGAAGCTCGAGGAGCGCCAGCTCGCCTACGAGCCGCCCGCGCTGCGCGTGGTCGGTTCGCTTCACGGTCTGACGCAGACCGGCGGCCAGCACGACTTTCCGTGCATCTGGAAGAAGACCATCGGGCCGCCCGACTTCGTCAACTGGATCCCGATCGCCAACTGCTCGTAGCAGTCGGCGACGTCGCGATCAGCCGACGGGCGTCTGCATGTCCTGCTGGATCTCGCTCGCGCTGAGCGCGCGGCTGTAGACACGCACCTCGTCGATCAAGCCGGCGAACCACTCCGCCCAGACACCGTTGCCGCCGAGCCGCAACGGCCCGGTCGAGGCCGCGATCGACGCCTGAGTACGCCAGCGAGCCCGCCAGGGCACCGTTCACGTACAGCCGCACCATCGCGCCGTCGATAGGTCGTCGCCAGATGCGACCACGCATTCAACGGCAACGACGCCGACCCGACCGCGTTCCGCTCCCCACCGATGTCCACCTGCCCCAACGGCCGACCGGCCGCCTGATCGGCGAACAACCCGTAGACCACACCGCCAGAACGCTCCTTGAACACCACCGTCCGCCACCCACCAAGCCGCGACGGCCGCACCCACGCCTCCACCGTCATCCCACCCGACAGATCGAGCGAGCCCGAGTCCGCCACCGTCACCCAATCGTTCACCCCATCGAAGCTCAACGCCGACCCGAACCGGCCCGACGCACTCCAAACAGCTCCGGACACCACCCCGACATTTCCGCGACCCGACGCATCCACCACGCTCGACCCCGAACCAGCATTCAGCCCGTACGCCGCCACCAGCGCGGATGACGGGGGCGGAGGCGGCGGTGCAACGACCGCGCTCGCCTGGGCGGACGGTGCGCTGATGTTGCCGGCCGCGTCCTCGGCCGTGACGCGGTAGTAGTAGGTGCCGGCGGCGAGGCCGGCGTCGGTGTAGCTCGTGCCGGTCGGTTGCCCGACCCTGTTGGCCGTCGCCGGCGTGAAGCCGGCGGTCGCCGAGCGGTGGACGTTGTAGCGGACGACGCCGACGGCGTCGGTCGACGCCGTCCAGCCGAGCGTGATCGCGCCGCCGGCGACCGCCGAGGTCAGGCCGGACGGCGCCGACGGCGCCGTCGTATCGGTCGGCGGGGGTGGCGGCGGCGGTGCCGCTCCCCGACGGACGTCTGCATGTCCTGCTGGATCTCGCTCGCGCTGAGCGCGCGGTCGTACACACGCACCTCGTCGATCAAGCCGGCGAACCACTCGCCCCAGATGCCGTTGCCGCCGAGCCGAAGCGGCCCGGTCGAAGCCGGGATCGACGCCTGAGTACGGCAGCGAGCCCGCCAGGGCGCCGTTCACGTACAGCCGCACCACCGCGCCGTCGAACGTCGTCGCCAGATGCGACCACGCATTCAACGCCAACGACGCCGACACCGACCGCGTTCCGCTCCCCACCGATGTCCACCTGCCCCAACGGCCGCCCGGCCGCCTGATCGGCGAACAACCCGTAGACCACACCGCCAGAACGCTCCTTGAACACCACCGTCCGCCAGCCACCAAGCCGCGACGGCCGCACCCACGCCTCCACCGTCATCCCACCCGACAGATCGAGCGAGCTCGAGTCCGCCACCGTCACCCAGTCGTTCACCCCATCGAAGCTCAACGCCGACCCGAACCGGCCCGACGCACTCCAAACAGCACCCGACACCGACCCCACATTCCCCCGACCCGACGAATCGACCACGCTCGAGCCGGAGCCCGCGTCGAGGCCGTACGCCGCCACGAGGCCGGCAGGCGTCGTGGTGCGGACGAACGTGGCGGTGTACGTCGTCGCCGCAGCCGGCGTCGCGAATGAGTGCGCAGCCGCGCCGCCGTCCGACCAGGACTGGAACGTCCAGCCGTCGGCCTGCGCCGGCACGTCGACGGCGATCGTGTGCCCTTCCCAGGAGGTGAGCGTCGACGGCCCGGTGTAGGTCGCGCCGGCGACCACGACCTGCCGGCCGGCGGGGCTGGTCGCGAACGTGAGCGCGACCTTCCTCGGGAGCACGTCCCGCGTGACGACCGTCGTCACCCCGCTCGAGTCCGTCGCGGTGAGCTGGATCTGCAGGTAGCCGTCGATACCCGAGCCGAGATCCTCCGGAGCCGGCTGCTGGATCGTCAGGTTGTTGCCCGCCGTCGGCGCGAGGAACGGGTGCGTGTGCGCGTCGTGGTGGCGCAGCACCCGCCAGCTGAGGCTCGAGGCCGGAAGCGCGCCGTCCTCGGCGTCCGTCGCCGTCGCACGGAGCGTGATCGTCTCGCCCACGGCGAAGCGCGCCGTCGTGGTCGGGGAGTCGATCGTCACCTGCGGCGGCGCGTTGCCGGGATCGATCCGCTCCGACACCGCCGGCGAGGAGGCGCCGCGCTGGTCGCGGACTGTCAGCGTCGCGGTGAAGGAGCCGGCGGCGGTGTAGGTGTGGCTCGTCGTGGGTGACGACGGTCGTCTGCGGGGGCGACCCGTCGCCGAAGTTCCAGACGTAGGTCAGCGTGTCGCCCGCGTCCGGATCCGAGCTGGCGCTGCCGTCGAAGCCGACCGCAAGCGGCACGGCGCCCGAGCGCGGCGACGCCGTCATCCGCGCAGTCGGAGCCCGGTTGGCGGCGGCGGTCGGCTCGATCCTCCGCACCTCGCCTCCGGCCGAGTAGTTCGTGTAGTAGAGCGCCTGCCCCGTCGCCGACGGCCCGAATGTCATGTTGACGACCGAACCGACGCCGGTGGAGAACTCGGTGCGCGTGAAGCCGCCGCTGCCGTTCGGGACGAGCTGGAAGATCTTCCCGCAGGTGTAGTCGCCGTAGAGGTACGCGCCGTCGTACGCGCTCGGCCACGCTCCGGCGGGGACGAAGGCGCCGCCGGTGATCGCGTGGCAGTCGGACGCGGCGTGGCTGTACGCGTGGACGGGGTTCGTCATCCCCGCCGGCGCCGGACCGCAGTCGGTCTGCGAGCCGTTCGCGCACGGCCCCTCGCGGACGTTCCAGCCGTAGTCCGCGCCGGCCAGCCCGGCGTTCACTTCCTCCCAGGCGCCGTCTCCGACGTCGTTCACGAAGAAGCTCGTCCCGGCGGCGTTCGGGTCGAACGCCATCCGGAAGGGGTTACGGAGACCCCAGGCGAATGTCTCCTGGCACTTCGTGCCTGCACTCGTACGGCCGGTGACGTTGCAGCGCGCCGTGCCCGCGCCGACGAAGGGATTGTCCGGCGGGATCGCGCCGCTGCTCGTGATCCGGAGGATCTTGCCCGACGAGCGCATGCTGGTCGCGCGCCGCGTCGTTCTGGCCGTAGCAGCCGCCGCCCGCGTAGTCGCAGCCGGCGTCGCCGACACTGACGTAGAGATACCCGTCACGGCCGAACTTGAGATCGCCGCCGTTGTGGTTGCCGCTCGTCGCGGGGATCCCGTCGACGAGCACGAGCTCGGTCGACGCTGCGATCGTGTTCCCAGCCATCGTGTAGCGGGACACGCGGTTGACGCACTCGCCGCCGCGGTCCCTGGACGAGTACAGGTAGACGAAGCCGTTGCTGGCGAACGCCGGGTCGACGGCGACGCCGAGGAGACCCATCTCGTTCGCCGTGCAGAGCTCGGCGCCGAGGTCGATGGCCGGCTGCGGGAGCAGCGTCCCGCCGTCGATCAGCCTGACCTCACCGAACTGCGTCGTGACGAGCAGCCGGCCCGCAGGGGTGAACGCGAGCGCCGTCGGACTCTCGACGTTGGCGACGAACGTGTCGGTGAAGCCGTTCGGGAGCGCGCCGACGGCGTTGGGCGTCGCCCCCGCGAGGAGGACGGCGGCAGCGACGGCTGCGATGACCGCGAGGGTCGTGCGGGTGGCGTTCGAGATCGTTTCGGGGTGGGGTCGGCCGCAGGAGTGAGCAGGAAGCTCGTGCGAGTCTAAGCGGTCGCCCGGCCGGACGACGCAGTCAGGGCCGCTGCGGCACCGGCGCGGGCGCGAACGCTTCCTTGACGACGCGCATCACCGCGGCGCGCTTCCCCTCGACCACGGGAACGAGGCCTCCGAACTCGAGGCGCAGCAACTCGACCCGCCCTTGCGCGCGGACCGACGTGAAGCCGAAGTCGGCGAGGAAGTCGCGCGGGAACACCGTCCGGTGCACGAGGAAGCGCTCGTACGTCGACTCGCCCTCGGGGTAGCGGTACGCGAACGCCTCGAGCGCCTTGGCGCCCTTGTCCCGTGCCTCGCCGATCGCGGCGAGGAAGAGCGACTGCTCCACCCAGGGCGTCGCGGCGGAGACGACGTAGACGCACGTGACGAGCACGGCGTCCTCGGACGGCGGCCCGGCCGGAAGCTCCGTCGCGCGCGGGAAGAGCTCGGCCGGGCCGTACTGGATCGAGCCGAGCAAGCGGCCGTCGTCGTCGCGGTAGAGCGCGCCCCAGGCGCCCCAGTCGTTCTCGATCCGCTCGATCCAACGCTCCTTGGACGCAGTCCGGCCGGTGCGCGACTGCCACCAGACGCACGTGTGGCAGACGCCGGGCGCGCGCTCGAGCGTCGCGCCGGTCAGGCCGGCGACGCGCTGTGCCATTCGTCCACGATCACGTCGACCGTCGCAGGACGGACGTCGGCCATGCGCGCGAGGCAGTCGGCCACGTGCGCCTGCACCGCCGACCCGACGACGCCGGCGTTGGCACCCCACTCGAGGGCGAGGTGAAGCTCGACGCCGACTCGCGCGTCGTCACGCGTGACCTTGACGCCGTCGTTCCGTCCGACGAGGCCGTGGACACCGTGCACCTCGCGAGCGGCGTCCGCCGCGTAGCGGGCGAGCACGTCCGGGGAGATCACGGAATGGCCTTCCACTAGCTCGATCTTAGAACCAGCTCGGTCACCTCGGGCCTGGCGAAGAAGCGGAAGGGGACGAACGTCGTCCCGAGGCCGGGCGAGACGTGCAGCGTGACGCCCTCCTGGCGGTAGACGCCCTCGCTCAGCGGCGCCCGCAGGTGCGCGAAGCGCAGCTTCCCGCCCGGATACGGCAAGACGATCTGGCCGGCGTGCATGTGGCCGGCGAGCACGAGCTGGTAGCCCGGCGTGCGCAGCCGCGGATAGTGGCTGAGCAGGATCCGGAACGCCGCGGCGCCGTCGGGCGCGGGGACCGGTCCGCCCGCGTGCGGGCCTGCGCCGGCGACCTGGACGGTGACGCCGCGCACCTCGATCAGCCGCGAGTCGTCGACCAGCACCGTCGCCTGCAGCCCGTCGAGCTCGGCCGCGCGCGAGAACGGGTCGCGCGTGACCGCGACGTCGTGGTTCCCGAGCACGGCGTAGGCCTCGAGCCCGGCGAGCGCGGTGTCGAGGTCGGCGCGGCCGCGCGGCCGCGAGAGCAGATCGCCGGTGGCGACGACGAGGTCGGGCTTGCGCGACCGCACCCACTCCGCGGCGCGCAGGCCCGCCTTGGTGCCGCGCGAGACCGGCCCGAAGTGGAAGTCGGAGAGGTGCGCGATCCGGAGCCCGTCGAGCTCGGGCGGCAAGCCCTCGACGCGCAGGTCGAGCACGCGCGTCCGCAGCCAGCCGGCCTCGAACCAGCCGTAGGCCAGCGCCGACGCCGCGACGACGCCGAGCGCCGGCACGATCCAGGGAAAAATCAGGCTCGGCGCCCCCCAGGACCACCGAGCCTGAAACCGCCCCTCCACCTATCAAGACGGCGGAGCGGCCGAAACCTTGCGGTCACAGAGGCTCCTAAACGCTCAGTTTCTCGAGCACCGGGTCGACCGAGACGATGTGCCGCTTGAACTTGAGCTCGGAGTCGGTCAGGCCGGCGGCGACGCCGATCAGCTGCGACAGGTGCAGGATCGGCATCTGGAAGTCCTTCCCCGTCTGCTTCTTCAGCTTCGTCTGCCAGGCGTCGAGCGAGAGGTGGCAGAGCGGGCACGGCGTCACGATCGCGTCCGCGCCGGCTTCCTTCGCCTGCTCGATCGGCTGGATCAGCTCCCCGAGGGCCGTCTCCTCGCGCGCCTGGATGATCGGGAAGCCGCAGCACTTGATCTTGGCCGGGTAGTCGATCGCCTCGCCGCCGCACGCCTCGATGATCCGCTCCAGCGAGGACGGCCGGTCCGGATCCTCGAAGCCGAGCAGCTTCGAGGGCCGAAGGATCTGGCAGCCGTAGAACGGCGCCACCTTCAGGCCCTTGAGCCCCTTGTGAGCGGCCGTCTGGAGCAGGTCGTAGCCCTCGCCGGCGGCGACGAGCCAGAGGAAGTGGACGACCTCGACCTTGCCGGTGTAGACCGGGACGCCGACCTTGGCGAGGTTGTCGTTGACGCGCTCGAGCAGGGCCGCGTCGCCCTGGAGCTGGTGGTTCGCCTGGCGCAGGTTGAGCGTGCAGACGTTGCAGACCGTCATCAGCGTGTCGCACTCGGTCGCCTCGGCGTAGGCGAGGATGCGCGCGTTCAGGTGCAGGTAGTAGTCGGGCTCGGCCTCGTGGATGTCGCCGGCGCCGCAGCAGGTGACCGCCTCGAGCTCGATCAGCTCGAGACCGACCTTCGGCGAGAGCGCCTGCGTCGAGATGTCGAGCTCCTTCGCCGAGAGCGACGCGAGACAGCCCTTGTAGTACGCGACCTTCCTCACGCCTCTCCTTCCTTCTTCCGCTCGGCCTCGTCGTGCGCGTGCTCGAGCCGCGAGAGCGCGCGCTCGCCCTGGACGATCCCCATCGCGCCCTGGCGGTCCTGCTGCTTGACGAGGTCGTAGAGCGCGCGCGACTCCTTGATGCCTTCGGCGACGTGCGGCGGGAACGGCACCGGCACCTTGCCGTGCTTGAGCAGCCCCATCGCGAACTTCATCTCCTTGATCGAGGAGACGATCCCCTGCGTCTTCGGGACGAGCTCCGTCTCGCGCAGCCAGCCGGTGGTCTTCGCCGAGTGGACGAACCAGTCCGCGTGCTTCGCGCCCATGTCGTCGTCGATTCCCTCCTTCATCGCCTCGGCGCCGAGCTTCGCGATCGCGTCGCGCGGGTCGACGCCCTTGGGGCAGCGCTCGTTGCAGAAGTAGCACCGGGTGCACTCCCAGATCCCGTGCTGGCCGGAGTACTCGTCCAGCCGCTCCGCCTTGGCCGCGTCGCGCGGATCGCCGACGAAGCGCATCCCCTTGGCGAGCGCCTGCGGGCCGAGGAACTCGGGGTCGGACTCCATCGCGTTGCACTCGGAGACGCAGCAGCCGCAGTTGATGCAGAGCGACTCCTTGTGGATCACGTTCATCCGCTCCTGCGAGATCAGGTGCTCCTTGCCGTCCTCGGGCTGACGGTAGCCGGGCTGCAGGTACGGCTTCATCGCCTTGAACTTGGCCCAGAAGGGATCCATGTCGACGACGAGGTCCTTGATCACCGGCAGGTTCCCCATCGCCGAGATCACGGGCACGTGGCCCGCGTTCGCGATGTCGTACATCCGCACCTTGCAGGCGAGCACGGCGCCGCCGTCCATGCGCATCCCGCACGAGCCGCAGATCATCATCCGGCAGCTCTTGCGGTAGGCGAGCGAGCCGTCGTGGCGGTCCTTGACGATGTCGAGGCAGTCGAGGAGCGTCGCCTCCTCGGGCGCGTCGAACTCGTACTCGCGCAGCGCCTTGTCGCCGGTCTCCGCGTCGTAGCGCCAGATCTTCAGGGCAACTTGCATGGGCCTAGTACTTCCTCTCCTCGGGCGTCCATCTGGTCATGCGGACTTCCTTGTACGTCAGCTCCGGGCCTCCATCCTTCCAGCGCGAGATCGAGTGCTTGAGAAAGTTCTCGTCGTCGCGGGTCGGATAGTCGTGCGGACGGGAGTGCGCGCCTCGGCTCTCCTTGCGGGCGATCCCGGCCTGGAGCATGCACGCGGCGACGTCGAGCAGGTAGCCGAGCTCGATCGCCTGGGTCAGGTCGGAGTTGAAGACGTCGCCCTTGTCCTCGACGACGACGGTGGGATAGCGCTCGCGGAGGCCGTCGATGACCTCGATCTGCTCCGCCATCTGCTCTTCGCGGCGGAAGACGCCGAAGTTCTTCAGCATCGTCTGGCCGAGCTCGTCGCGGATCTGCCAGGGCCGTTCGCCGTCCTTGCGATCGAGCAGCTCGGCCAGCTCGCGCTCCGCGTCGCGCGTCGCCGACTCCGGGACGGTGACGGTCGTGTTCGCGAGCGCCCACTCGGCGGCGGCGCGCCCGGCGCGGCGCCCGAACGTGATCGTCTCCATCAGCGAGTTGCCGCCGAGCCGGTTGGCGCCGTGCACCGAGACGCACGCGACCTCGCCGGCGGCGTAGAGCCCGGTCATCTCGGTCAGCCCGTCCGTGTCCGTCTCGACGCCGCCCATGTGGTAGTGGGCGCCCGGCCGGACGGGGATCGGCTCGTGGATCGGGTCGACGCCCGCGTACACCATCGCCAGCTCGCGCGAGCCCGGGAGGCGCGTGAGGATCTTCTCGGCGCCGAGATGGGTGAGGTCGAGCACGACGGAGCCGTTGATCCCGCGACCCTCGTCGATCTCGGTCTGCTCCGAGCGCGAGACGACGTCGCGCGACGCGAGATCCTTCGCCGTCGGTGCGTAGCGCTCCATGAAGCGCTCGCCCTCGGAGTTGCGGAGGATGCCGCCCTCGCCGCGGCAGCCCTCCGTGATCAGGATCCCGCTCGGGTACATCGTCGTCGGGTGGAACTGCATGAACTCGATGTCCTTCAGCGGCAGCCCGGCGCGCAGCGCCATCGACATCCCGTCGCCGGTGCAGGCGTAGGCGTTCGTGGTCGCGCGGTAGAGCCGGCCGACGCCGCCGGTCGCGAGCAGGACGGTCTTGCCGCCGAGCGCCTTCAGCCCGCCGTGGAGGAGATCCCAGGCGATCACGCCCTGGCAGCGGCCCTCGTGCTCGACGAGCTGCCACGCGAAGTACTCCTCGTAGACCTGGATGTCGCGCTTCACGAGCTGCTCGTAGAGCACCTGGATCAGGACATGGCCGGTGATGTCGGCCGCGAAGACCGTGCGCGGCGAGCCGGCGGCGCCGAACGGGCGCTGCGCCAGCCTGCCGTCGTCGCCCCGCGAGAAGACGGCGCCCCAGTGCTCCAGCTGGTAGATGTCGCCGGGCGCCTCGCGGGTGAAGATCTCGATCGAGTCCTGGTCGCCGAGGTAGTCGGAGCCCTTGACGGTGTCGAACGCGTGGCTCTCGGGGCTGTCGTCGCCCGAGTTGCCGAGCGCCGCGTTGATGCCGCCCTCGGCGGCGCCAGAGTGGCTGCGCGTCGGGTGCAGCTTCGAGACGATCGCAACGTCAGCGCCGGCGTCGTGGGCCTCGATCGCAGCGCGCATGCCTGCGCAGCCCGCGCCGATCACGAGTACGTCGTGCTTCGCGTCCACCTGGGCTGACGCTACCCGAACCGACGCGCTTGATGCGCCGTTCGAGAGGGCTAGCGCGGCCCGCCGGCGACGATGTTGTCGTCGGCGGTGAACTTCGAGAAGTTCGACTTGAACATGTCGGCGAGCTCGCGGGCCTTCGCGTCGTACGCGGCCGGGTCGGCCCAGGTCGAGCGCGGGTCGAGCAGGCTCGTCTCGACCTCGGGAACCTCGATCGGGACCTCGAAGCCGAAGAGCTCGTCCGTCCGGTAGTCGACGCCGTCGAGCTCGCCGGAGATGGCCGCACGGAGCAGCGCCCGCGTGGCGGCGATCGGCATCCGCGAGCCCTCGCCGAACTGGCCGCCGGTCCAGCCCGTGTTCACGAGCCAGACGCCGGCGCCGTGCTCGTCGAGGCGCTTGGCCAGCAGCCGCGCGTACACGACCGGGTGCTGCGGCAGGAACGGCGCGCCGAAGCAGGCGGAGAAGGTCGGCTGCGGCTCCTTGACGCCGATCTCGGTGCCGGCGAGCTTGGCCGTGAAGCCGGAGAGGAACCAGTACATCGCCTGGTCGCGCGTCAGGCGCGCGATCGGCGGCAGGATCCCGAACGCGTCCGCCGTGAGGAAGATCACCGACCGCGGATGACCGGCGCGCTTGGCCGGCAGGGCGTTCGCGATCTGCTCGAGCTTGTAGGCGGCGCGCGTGTTCTCGGTCTTCGAGCCGTCGTCGAGGTCGACGGTGCCGCGCTCGTCGAGGACGACGTTCTCGAGGATCGTCCCGAAGGTCCTCGTCGTCCGGTAGATCTCGGGCTCGGCCTCGGCGGAGAGGTTGATCACCTTGGCGTAGCAGCCGCCCTCGAAGTTGAAGACGCCGTCGTCGCCCCAGCCGTGCTCGTCGTCGCCGATCAGCGAGCGCTCCGGGTTCGCGGAGAGCGTCGTCTTGCCGGTGCCCGAGAGGCCGAAGAAGACCGCGACGTCGCCGTCGTCGCCGACGTTCGCCGAGCAGTGCATCGGGAAGACGCCCTCGAGCGGCAGCCGGTCGTTCATCAGCGTGAAGATCGACTTCTTGATCTCACCCGCGTAGAACGTGCCGCCGATCAGCACCTCCTGGCGCGAGGGGTGCAGGACGACGAAGGTGCCGCTCCGCGTCCCGTCGGCGTCGGGCTCGGCCTCGAGCCCGGGCGCGTGCAGGACGAGCGCCTGCGGCTCGAAGTCGCGCAGCTCGTCCTCGGTCGGGTCGATGAACATCGTCCGCGCGAAGAGCGCGTGGTAGGGGTAGTTCGTGACGACGCGGACGGCGATCCGCTGCTTCGGGTCGGCCCCGGCGAACGCGTCGACGACGTAGAGGTCGTCGCGGCCGCCGATGTGCGCGATCACCTTCTCGCGCAGGCCGTCGAAGTGCTCCTCCGAGAACTCGGCGTTGACGTCGCCCCACCAGATCCGCTCCTCCGAGCCCGGCTCCCGGACGACGAACTTGTCCTTCGGCGAGCGGCCCGTGTGCTTGCCGGTGTCGACGGCGAGCGGTCCGCCCTCGGCCAGCCGGCCCTCCCGACGCTCGAGCGCGTCGGTGTAGAGCTGCGACGTCGACGGGTTCCAGTGGACGGTTCCCGAGGCCTCGATCCCGTGCACTGCGAGGCCGGTGCGTGACTCCGTGGTCGCCATGCCGCCGGGCATGTTAGTGACCGCGGCGAGCTATCGTCGGCCGATGCCGCGCGCCCGCGACCTCGGGATCGAGATCGGCCGCCTCCCGACCGGACCGGTGAACGCGATCACCGACGTGCCGGGGTTGGCGGTCGGCCACACGACGCTGATCGAGGGCGACGACGTGCGCACCGGCGTCACGGTGGTCGTGCCCCCGCCGGAGCCGCTCTTCGCCGCCTCGCACACGATCAACGGCAACGGCGAGCTGACCGGCCTCGAATGGATCCGCGACTCGGGCACGCTGACGACGCCGATCGGGCTGACGAACACGCACTCCGTCGGCGTCGTCCGCGACGCGCTGATCGCCGCGGCGCAGCCGGGCGAGTGGGACTGGAGCCTCCCCGTCGTCGGCGAGACCTGGGACGGCTTTCTCAACGACATCAACGGCTTCCACGTCCGCCCGAGCACGTCGCGGCGGCACTTGCCGCCGCGAGCGAGGGGCCGGTCGAGGAGGGCTCCGTCGGCGGCGGCACCGGCATGGTCTGCCACGGCTTCAAGGGCGGGA
This sequence comes from uncultured Gaiellaceae bacterium, assembly GCA_963732995.1. Classification (GTDB taxonomy): domain Bacteria; phylum Actinomycetota; class Thermoleophilia; order Gaiellales; family Gaiellaceae; genus Gaiellasilicea. Next base: position 36,153 of record CAVTBS010000007.1, read on the forward strand.
TCGGCACCGCCTCGCGCGTCGTCGAGGACGGCTGGACGCTCGGCGTGCTCGTGCAGGCGAACCACGGCCGCCGGCCTCGGCTGCGGGTGAACGGGATCCCCGTCGGCGAGCGGATCGGCGCGGACGTCGTCCCGCTGCCCGCGAGCGGCGCCGGCGAGGGCGCCGGCTCGATCATCGTCCTGATCGCGACCGACGCGCCGCTGCTGCCGGGTCAGTGCGAGCGCGTCGCGCGCCGCGCCGGCTTCGGGATCGCACGAACGGGCGGGATGGGCGAGCGCTCGAGCGGCGACTTCGCGCTCTGCGTCGCCACCGGCAACCGCGGCCTCGACGGCCGACGAGCCGGAGCTGCCGCTGCGGATGGTGGCGGACGGCCGGATCGACGCGTTCTACGAGGCCGTGATCGACGCGGTCGAGGAATCGATCCTGAACGCGATCCTCGCCTCGGAGACGATGACCGGCCGCAACGGCAACACGGTGCACGGGCTCCCGCACGACCTGCTGCTCGACGCGCTCAGCCGCTGAGGATCTCCTCGGTGTCGCGCGAGACGAGCGCGGCGTAGCGGCCGCCGGCGGACAGCAGCTCGTCGTGCGTGCCGATCTCGGCGACGCGTCCGCGGTCGAGCACGACGATCTGGTCGGCGTCGCGAACGGTCGAGAGCCGGTGCGCGATCGCAATCGTCGTCCGGCCCTCGGCGAGCCGCTCGAGCGCCTCCTGGACGGCGCGCTCCGTCTGCGTGTCGAGCGCGGAGGTCGCCTCGTCGAGGACGAGGATCGGCGGGTTGCGCAGGATCGTCCGCGCGATCGCGATCCGCTGCCGCTCGCCGCCCGAGAAGCGGTAGCCGCGCTCGCCGACGACGGTGTCGTAGCCGTCGGGCAGACCGGCGATCAGCTCGTGGATCTGAGCGGCGCGCGCTGCATCCTCGATCTCCTCGTCGGTGGCGTCCGCGCGGGCGAAGCGGAGGTTGTCGCGCACGGACGCGTGGAAGAGATACGTCTCCTGGCTGACGACGCCGACCGCGTTCGCGAGCGACTCGAACGTCAGGTCGCGCACGTCGCTGCCGTCGATCGAGACGCTGCCGCGGGTGGCGTCGTAGAGGCGCGCGACCAGATAGCCGGCCGTCGTCTTGCCGGAGCCCGTCTCGCCGACGAGCGCGGTCTTCGAGCCGCGCGGGACGTCGAAGGAGACGTCGTCGAGCGTCCAGGGGCCGTTCTCGTAGCGGAACCAGACACCCCGGAAGGCGACGTCGCCGCGCGGGGCGGCGAGCGACCGCGTCCCCTCCTCGATGTCGACCGGCTGGTCGAGGTACTCGAAGACGCGGTCGAAGAGCGCGAGCGAGGTCTGCACCTCGAGCCCGACGCCGAGCAGCGAGCCGATCGGGAAGAAGAGGCGCGCCTGCAGGGTGGTGAACGCGATCACGGTGCCGAGCGAGATCGACCCCGCGAAGTGCCCGGCGAAGAGGTAGACGAGCGCCGGCATCACGGCGAACGAGGTCTGGATCGACGCCATCATCCAGCGGCCGGTCATCCGGCTCCGGACCTCGAGATCGGCCAGCCGGCCCGACTCCGCCTCGAAGCGGCGGGCCAGCTCCTCGGTTCGCCCCATCGTCTTGCCGAGCAGGATCCCGGACACCGAGAGCGACTCCTGGACCTGGCTCGAGATGTCCGCCATCGACTCCTGGCGCACCTTTGCCACCTTCCGGCGCTCCATCCCGACGCGCCTCGTCATCCAGACGAAGAGCGGCAGGAGCGCGAGCGCGAACAGCGTCAGGCGCCAGTCGAGATAGAACATCGCGATCACCGTCGCCAGCACGACCGAGACGTTCGAGACGATCGAGGTCGCGGTCGAGGTGACGACCTCCTGGACGCCGCCGATGTCGTTCGCGAGCCGCGACTGCACCTCGCCCGTGCGGGTCCGGGTGAAGAACGCGAGCGAGAGCCGCTGCAGGTGCTTGTAGACGGCCGTCCGCAGGTCGTGCATCACGCGCTGTCCCACCTGGTTCGAGAGCAGTGTCTGCACGACGCCGAGCGCCCCGGTCACGACGGCGATCGCGATCATCCCGGCGACGAGGGCGTTGAGGAGGCGGAGATCGTTCTCGGGCAGCGCGACGTCGAACACCTGCTTGATCAGGAACGCCGGGATCGAGCCGAGCAGGGACGAGAAGAGGATCAGGCCGAGGACGCCGGTGAGCCGGAGCCGGTAGGGCCGGAAGAGCGCGACGATGCGGCGGAGGTAGGCGCGGCGCACGTCCGGGTCGGCGGGCCGCTCGGGTGGGTCGTCGTAGTCGTAGCCGTAGGTGCGTCCTCGTGGCATCCGTGACAGCGTACGGACCGGCTAGCGGGCTGCGTCGACCCGCGCCTGGAGCTCCGCCGTCAGCTCCTTCGCCGCCGCCACCGTTGGCCGCGCCTGGTCGACGAGGATCGGCTCGCAGACCACGAGCCGGAGTCTCGGGAAGCGGATCCGGCCCTTCGAGAGCGCCCGTCTCGTCCCGATGATCCGGACAGGCACGAGCGGCGCGCCGGTCGCGAGCGCGAGCCGCGCGGCGCCGCGCGTCCAGGCGCCGCCCGCGACGGTGCCCTGGGGGAAGATCGCGACGCTCTCCCCGAGCCGCAGCAGCTCCTCCGCCCGGTCGACGGAGAGCAGGTCTCGGCGGTCGCGTCTGATCGGGATCGCGCCGAGCGCATCCATCAGCCACGCTCCCGGCCGGTAGCGCCAGAGCTCGACCTTGGCGAGGAAGTGGAGCGGCTGCCTCGCGGTGAGCGCGAGCAGCGGCGGGTCGAGCACCGACTCGTGGTTCGCAGCGACGATCACAGGCCCGGCCGGGACGGCGCCGACGATCTCGATGCGGTAGAGCAGCCGGGCGGCGAGGGACGTCGCACGGTAGATAGCCAGGTAGAGACCTACGCGCAAAAGCGCTCCAGCCGGTCGCCGACGAAGTCCGCGTAGCGTCCCGCCCGCGGGAGCGCGAGCAGGCCGCCGTCCCGGCGCCGCAGCGCGACGGCGTGGAAGGCGCCCGGGACGACCTCGCGCTCGACCTCGACGCCCAGAGCGCGCGCCCGTTCGGCGGCACCCTGCGACATCGACGGCTTCACCCCCGGGATCAGCGGCAGCGGCGCATCCAGCGATCCGTGCACGATCGCCAACCGACGGCCGCGCAGCGTCTCGAGGTCGAGCTGGGGCGGCAACCACGGGTTGACGCCTGCGACGAGCTCGACGCCCGCCGCGTCGGCGTTCTGGACGGCGACCGCTCCGCCCATCGAGAAGCCGAGCAGCGCGAGCGCCTCGGCGCCGTCGGCCCGAGCCGAGTCGATTGCGGCGGCACAGTCCTCGACGCACAGCTCGAGCCGGCGCCACGACTTGGTCCGGTAGCGCACCTCGAGGAAGGCGAGCTCGGGGAAGCGTCGCGACAGCCGCTGCACGAGCCATTCGACCGATGCGCTCCACGTGCCGGGCACCTCCGCGGCGGTGCCGCCGTTCACGCAGACGACCACGCGGGCGCGGGAGGTGCCCGTCCAGCGCGCCTCGGCGCCGGTGGCGAGGGGGAAGCCCACGGCCGGCTAGCGGACGGTGAACTCGCGGCTGACGAGCACGGTGCTCCGGCGCGGGTTCATGCTCGCCCGCAGCCGCACCGCGTAGACGTAGCGGCCCGGCTTCAGATAGCGGGACGTGAAGCGCAGACGCGGGTTCCAGCCGGCCCGGACGCGCCCGATCGTCATCGTCACGGCGCCGGGCGCGCGCGGTGACGCAAGCCCGCGAACCTGAGCGGACGCGGTCGCGGGGAAGATCGCCGCGACGTACGAGACCTCCTCGGCGGCGGTGACGTTGAACCCCCAGCTCAGCCGCAGCCGCGAGGCGAGACCCGCGCCGAGGCCGAACTGCGCGCGTGCGCCGACGGCGCGTGTGGCGTGATGCCAGCTCGCGTACGTCCCCGCGCAGCCGCGTTTCGCCCGCGCGGTCGCGGCGCGGACGGCCGCATACGCCGGCCGCATCGTGCCGTTGGCGCGCCGGATCCCGGACTGGTACCGCTCGAGGTCCTCGTCGTCGCGGAGATGGAGGAAGTACACGGCCGAGATCGCGCGATCGCAGGCCGCGATCCCGATCACCTTCGCGTAGTTGTCGGCCTGGAGCCGCTCGCTCGTAGTGGCCGCGGTCTCACGGCCGTGGTAGGCGTCGCGATGCGCCGTCGGGACGACGGCCTGCCAGGCGATCTCGTCGATCCGGAACCTGAGGCCCTGCTCGACGGTGGGCTGCCCGGTGCCCGCGAACGCGTCCCAGACCGCCTGCTTGATCCGCGCCAGGTTGACGATCCCCGCGCGCGGCCAGCGGTCGCCGGCGCGGACCGGGTCGCGGTCGGAGCGCGGATAGAGATGAAGGCCGAGCTCGTCCATCAGCGGCAGCGTCCGGCCGCTCGCGCGGTACGCGGCGCCGAGGTCGCGGAGGAAGCGGACGGGCGAGGTGGAGGCGTTCGACGGCGCCTGCGGCAGGTCGTTGCCGCGACCCGAGAGGCCGAGGCCGATCACGCGGATCGCCGGATCGACCTCCTTCAGGGCGTCGTAGGAGCGGGCGAGCAGGTTGGCATACGCCGCCGCCGCAAGGCCCTTGCCGGCTCGCGAGAACTGCGGCCGGAGGAAGCGCGGCTGGTTCGGCTCGTTGCCGACGACGTACTCCCGCACCTGCGGGTAGGTCGTCGCGAGCTGGGCGAGGAATGCCGCGAAGCGCTCGGGCGCAGCCGGCGAGGACGAGAGCGCGGTCGGGGTCGCCGGGAAGACGTGGAAGACGACGCGGACGCCCTTCGCCTCGGCGACGGGCAGGGAACGGTCGAGGAACGACTGCTCGACGATCGTCTCGGGCCGCTTCGGATCCCAGAGGACCGAGATCCGGTTCTCGGAGCCGCCGGCGGCCTTGAGGTCGTTGAAGAACGCGGCCCCGCCGTCGTCCGCGTACTTACCGGCGTCGTCGGCGAAGCCGAACCGGGCCGCATGAGCGGCCGGCGCCGCCGCCAGGAGCGCGCTCGCAACGGCAGCGCAGAGCAGCCACCTGTGTATGTTCGCCCGTTCTCCCAATGACCTTCCAGTCCCCCGAAGCGGGAGCAGTATGGCAGGAACGCCCAAGACGGGCGGGAAATCGCCCTTGATGACGACTTCAACGGCGATCGCGCGGTTCCTCGCCTCGCCCGCGCTCGCCGAGTCGACGCGCCGTGCCTACGCGGCGGACCTGCGCGGCTTCGAGGAGTGGCTCGACCGGCGTGGTCTCGGCGTCGAGGACGTCGACGTGCGCGTTCTCGTCGACTACGCCTCGGAGCTCGGCCGCGCCCGCAACGGTCTCGCGCCGACGACGATCGGCCGCAAGCTCGCAGCCGTCCGCTCCTTCCTCCGCTTCACGCTCGGCGCAACCCGCGTGCCCGACGCGGCGCTCGCGCCGAAGCGGCCGCAGCGGCTGCCGGAGGCGCCGAAGCGGCAGGAGATCGAGGAGCTGATCGACTCGGTCGGCGGCGAGGGCGCCCTCGGGCTGCGCAACCGCGCCCTGGTCGAGCTCGTCTACTCGGCCGGCCTGCGCAGCGCCGAGGCGGTCGGCCTCGACCTCGGCGACGTCGACTTCGAGCAGGAGCACGTCCACGTGCGCGGCAAGGGCGGCAAGGAGCGGGTCGTGCCGCTCGGCGAGGAGGCGGCGCACGTCGTCGCCCGCTATCTGCGCGAGGCGCGGCCGGAGCTCGCACGCGGCGCGAACGACGCCCTGTTTCTCTCCACACGCGGCCGACGGCTCGACACGAGCACGCTGCGGCGGCTCCTGCCGCACCCGCACCGGCTGCGGCACTCGTTCGCGACCCACCTGCTCGAGGGGGGCGCCGACCTGCGCACGATTCAGGAGCTGCTCGGCCACGCGTCGCTCTCGACGACCCAGGTGTACAGCCACGTGGACGCCCGCCGTCTACGCAAGGTCTACGACTCCTCCCATCCGCGCTCATAGAGGGGTCCGCGCCGCGGCGGGGAATCGGGAGCGGCCGTGACGACGCGACCCGACCCCGAGCTCGACGGATTCCTCGCCCTGCTCGCCACGCGCAGGGCTCCGCGCACCGTCGAGGCCTACCGCCGCGACCTGCTCCAGCTCTCGGCCTGGCGCCAGGGGCCCGTGGGGCAGACGACGACCGAGGAGCTGGAGCGCTGGCTGGCCGAGATGCGCGCCGCCGGGATCGCGCCCTCGACGGTCGCGCGCCGGATCGCCGCGCTGCGCTCCTTCTTCCGGCACCAGATGCTGCTCGGCGCGCGCGAGGACAACCCCGCCGCGGCGCTGCAGCTGCCGAAGCGGGCCCGCACGCTGCCGAAGACGCTCTCGCCCGGCGAGGCCGAGCGCCTGATCGACGCCGCGAACGGGACGACGCCGCGCGCGATGCGCGACCGCGCGCTCGTCGAGCTGATGTACGGCGCCGGCCTCCGCGTCAGCGAGGTGATGGGGCTCCACCGCCGCTCCGTCGACCTCGAGGAGCGGCTCGTGCGCGCACTCGGCAAGGGCTCGAAGGAGCGGCTGGTCCCGCTGGGCCGGCCGGCCGTCGATGCACTGCGCCGCTACATCGCGATGGGCCGGCCGCACCTCGACCGGCGCAACCGACCCGAGCTCTTCCTCAACGCGCGCGGCGGGCCTCTGACCCGTGCCGGCGCGTTCATGATCCTGCGCAGGCTGGCCGAGAAGGCCGGGCTCGAGCCGCAGCGCGTGCATCCGCATCTGCTCCGCCACTCGTTCGCGACGCACCTGCTCGAAGGCGGCGCCGACCTCCGCAGCGTCCAGGAGATGCTCGGCCACGCCGACCTGTCCACGACCGAGCTCTACACGCACGTATCCGATCGAAGACGTCGGGAGTTGTACTTCCAAGCGCACCCTCACGCGCGCAGGAGTACGACTCTCACAAGGACGTCTTCCGATGACGCTTGACCCCCAGCTCGTCACGTACGTCGCCCTCGCTCTCGCGGTCGGCTGGACGATGACGTTCTCAGGCCTGAAGAAGGGCGCGCTCGAGTCGAAGCAGCGCCGGCGCACCTGCCCCTCGTGCGGCCGCCACATCAGCGGCGCCGTCTGCAGAGAGCACTAGAGCAGCGCTCTCAGCGCGGCTTCGCTCGAGTCCGCCGACTCGACGAGCGTGACGTGCCCGAGCTTCCGGCCCTCGCGAGCCTCCTTGCCGTAGAGGTGGAGATGGGCTCCCGGAATGCGCAGCACGTCTTCCGGCGACGGAACCGTGCCGATCAGGTTGACCAGGAAGGACGGCCGCGACTCGGTCGACCCGAGCGGCAGGCCGAGCACCGCGCGCAGGTGATTCTCGAACTGGCTCGTCGCCGCGCCCTCGATCGTCCAGTGACCCGTGTTGTGCACGCGCGGGGCGAACTCGTTCGCGAGCAGCCGGCCGCCGACGTCGAAGAGCTCGAGCGCGAGGACGCCGACGTAACCGAGCTCGTCGAGCAGCTCGACCGCATACGCCTCGGCCTCGGCCTGCGGCGCGTCCGCGGCCGGAGCGCGCGACGTGCGCAGGATCCCGCCCTCGTGCACGTTCTCGACGAGCGGGTAGAAGCGCGTATCGCCGTCCGCCCCACGAACGGCGAGCAGCGACAGCTCGCGGTCGAACGGGACACGCTCCTCCAGGACATGTCCGGGGTCTGACCCCTGCCATGTCTCCACCAGACGCTGTCCCTTCCCGTCATAGCCGAGCCGGCGCGTCTTCAGGATCGCCGGGAACGTCTCGACCTCGTCGTCGATCCTCGGCGTCGGGATCCCGAGCCGCCGGAAGAGCTGCTTCTCGACGAGCCGGTCCTGGGACGCCTCGAGCGCGACGGACGCGGGGACCGCGCCGACGCGCCGGGCGGATGCGACCGGGACGTTCTCGAACTCGTAGGTGACGGCTGCCGCGCCGTCCGCGAGCCGGTCGAGCAGCTCCGGATCGTCGTACTCGCCGACCAGCAGCTCCCCCACCTCGGCCGCCGGAGCCTCCGGCGACGGGTCGAGGAAGCGGAACGAGAGCCCGAGCGGGATCCCGGCCAGCCCGAGCATCCGCCCCAGCTGGCCTCCCCCGATGACGCCGACGATCACGCAGCAGGATCGGGGTTCGCGAGCACGGCCTCGGTCTGCTCCGCGCGCCAGCGTGCGAGCCGGTCGCGGACGCCCTCGTCCGAGCGCGCGACGATCGCGGCCGCCAGGAGCGCCGCGTTGACCGCACCCGCGCGGCCGATCGCGAGCGTCCCGACGGGGATCCCGGCCGGCATCTGGACGATCGAGAGCAGCGAGTCCATCCCCTTCAGGGTCTTCGACTCGACCGGCACCCCGAGCACCGGCAGGCTCGTCTTCGCCGCGGCCATTCCCGGGAGATGCGCCGCGCCGCCGGCGCCGGCGATCAGCACCTGCAGCCCGCGCTCCTCGGCCGAGCCCGCGTACTCGAAGAGCAGGTCGGGCGTCCGGTGCGCCGAGACGACCTGCTGCTCGAAGGGAACCTCGAGCGCCTCCAGCGTCTCGCAGGCGTGGCGCATCGTCTCCCAGTCGGAGCGCGAGCCCATGATCACGCCCACGAGAGCGGTCACTTCGTGTTGGCGCGCTTCTGCAGCGCGGTCGCGACGGCCTTCGCGGTCTTCCGCAGCTCACCGTCCTGCTCGTCGTCGTCGGCGAGCCCGTTCAGGACAAGGATCGTCTCGCGCTGCGGCGAGCCGTTCTTCAGCACGACGATCCCGAGCCGCCGCACGGCCAGGTTCGGGTCGTTCGTCGCGATCTCGTGCAGCAGCGCACGCATGCTGTTGACGTCGCCCGGATGGTCGCGCGAGAGACCTTCGAGCGCGATCAGGGCCGAGCCGCGCGCGGCCGGGCTCTCGTCCTGGAGCCCACGCCGGACGAGCTCGAGCTTCTGGCGGAAGCGGAACTGCGCGATCGCGCGGTAGGCCTGGGCCCGGATCCGGTAGTCGGGGCTGCGGGCGGAGTGCTCGAGCTCCTCGTCCCACTCCTGGCGCAGCGTCGCGAGCGCCTTCTGGTCGCCGGCGGACGCGAGCTCGTCGGCGCGAGCCGCAGCCTCCGCGAGCGTCATCCGATCGACGAGGCCGGGCGCGCGCCGGGGCCGACGTAGCGCGCCGACGGCCGCACGAGCCGGCTCAGCTTCTTCTGCTCGAGGATGTGCGCCGACCAGCCGGCCGTGCGCGAGCAGGCGAACATCGCGGGCGCGAGCTCGGGCGGGATCCCGGCGACGTCGAGCACGACGGCGGACCAGAACTCGACGTTCGTCTCGAGCGGCCGGTCGGGCGACTTGCGCCGCAGCGCCTCGAGCGCCGCCGCCTCGAGCTGGTCCGCGACGTCGTAGCGCGGCGCACCCAGCTCCTTCGCCGTCTTCTTGAGCAGGCGTGCGCGCGGATCCTCGGCGCGGTAGACGCGGTGGCCGAAGCCCATCAGCCGCTCGCCCTTCTCGATCAGGCTCTGCACATAGGCGCCGGGATCGCCCGACTCGGCCGCCGCATCGAGCATCGGCAGCACCCGCGCGGGCGCACCGCCGTGGAGCGGGCCCGAGAGCGCGCCGACCGCCGAGGAGAGCGCGGCGGCGCAGTCGGATCCGGTCGAGGCGGTGATCCGGGCGACGAAGGTGGACGCGTTCAGCCCGTGCTCGCAGGTGCAGATCCAGTAGGTGTCGAGCGCCTGCACGTGCTTCGGGTCGGCCTCGCCCCGCCACTCGAGGAAGAAGCGCTCCGCGGTCGTCTCGCCCTGGGCGACGGCCTGCGGCGCGATCCGGTCGCTCTCGCCGTCCGCGATCCGGGCCGACTGGGCGGCAATCGAGATGAACTGCGCGGAGAGGCGGCGCAGATCCTCGCGCGCCTCGTCGTCGGAGATGTCGATCAGCTTCTTGACGCCCCACTCGGCGCCGAGCTGCGCGGTCACGGCCTGAAGGTCGGCCGGCGTGTTCCCTGTCAGGCCACCGCCCTCGTAGGGCTCGGCCGCGGGAAGGCCGGGCGAGAAGCTCTCGTCGACGAGCAGGCCCCAGACCTGCTCGAAGCGGTACGTGCCGACGAGCTCCTCGATGTCGACGCCGCGATAGCGGAGCGCGCCGCCCTCGCGGTCGGGCTCGGCGATCTCCGTCTCGAAGGCGACGACGCCCTCGAGCCCGGGCTTGAAATCGCTGCGCCCCGCTCCGGCGCCGGCAGAGCCGGCACCTCCGCTCCTGGGCGGCTCCGTCGAGCCTACGCCGCTCATCGCGCGGCCTCGACCGGATAGTCGCGGCGCGGCTCGCCGACGTACTCGGCGCTCGGGCGGATGATCTTGCCGCCCGCGTGCTGCTCGAGCACGTGCGCCGCCTGCCCGGCGACGCGGCTCATCTCGAAGAGCGGGATGAAGAGGTCGGTCGGGATCCCCAGGTAGTAGTAGAGGACGCCCGAGTAGAGGTCGACGTTCGGCCAGAGCCCCTTCTGCTCGTGCGCCTCGCGCTCCGCCGCCTGGGCGATCTCGAGGAAGTTGGGCTCGCGCTCGTCCGCGAACTGCTCCGAGAGCCGGCGCAGGATCGGCGCCCGCGGATCCATCGCGCGGTAGAGCGGGTGGCCGAAGCCGTAGAGCGGCCGCTTCGCCTCGAGCCGCGCGCGGACGCCCTCCGCGACGCCGGCGGGGCTGCCGAACTCCTCGAACATGGTCATCGCGGCCTGGTTGGCGCCGCCGTGCAGCGGCCCCTTCAGCGCCGAGATCGCGGCCACGATCGCCGAGTGCATGTCGGCATTCGTGCCGGCGACGACGCGCGCCGTGAAGGTCGACGCGTTCATCTCGTGCTCGGCGTGGAGGATCATCGCGACCTCGAACGCGCGCGCCTCCTCGTCGGTCGGCGCCTCGCCGCGCAGCATCGCGAGGAAGTTCTCGGCGTAGTCGAGCGACGGATCGGGGTCGACCACGGGCTCGCCGCGGCGACGGCGCTCGTAGCGCGCCACGATCGTCGGCAGCTGCGCGATCAGCGCCACGGCCTTCCGCCGCTCGTTCACCCGGTCGATCGCGTCCTCGGCCGGGTCGGAGAAGGAGAGCGCCGAAACGGCCGTCCGCATCGTCTCCATCGGCGATGCGTCCATCGCGTTCCCGTCGATGATCGTCGTCACCGCCGGCGGGAGCTCGCGCGCCGACGCCAGCTCCTCCTTGAACCCGTCGAGCTCGTCACCGTTCGGCAGCTCGCCCTCGAGCAGGAGGTACGCGACCTCCTCGTAGCTCGCGTTCTCGGCCAGCCCCGCGATGTCGTAGCCCCGGTACATCAGCACGCCCTCGTCCGGGTCGATCGAGCAGATGCTCGTCTCCGCGACGGAAACGCCCGAAAGGGCGACGGACTTCTTCGGCGCGGCCATCGCGCAGGAGATTACCCGCAACGGCACGCACCTACGCGTCGGTAAAGTGCGGCGCCGAATGGCGCATCGCGTGACACTGATCCCCGGCGACGGGACCGGCCCCGAGCTCGCCGAGGCGACGCGGCGCGTCCTCGAGGCGACCGGCGTCGCGTTCGACTGGGACGTCCAGCACGCGGGTACCGACGTCATGGACGAGAACGACGGCAACCCGCTGCCCGAGCACGTGCTCGAGTCGATCCGCCAGAACGGGACGGCCCTGAAGGGGCCGATCACGACCCCGGTCGGCGGCGGCTTCCGCTCCGTCAACGTCGGCCTGCGCAAGTCGCTCGACCTCTACGGCCAGGTGCGCCCCTGCAAGAGCTACCCGGGCGTCCGCTCCCGCTACGCGAACGTCGACCTGATCGTGATCCGCGAGAACACCGAGGATCTCTACGCGGGGGTCGAGTTCGAGGAGGGCACCGAGGACGCCGACGAGCTGCTCGACTGGCTGGGCCGAGAAGGGCTACCCGAACATCCGGCGCGACTCCGGGATCTCGATCAAGCCGATCTCCGAGACGGGGACGCGCCAGATCGTCCAGTTCGCCTTCGACTATGCGCGCCGCAACGGCCGCCGCAAGGTCACGGCGATCCACAAGGCGAACATCATGAAGTTCACCGACGGCCTCTTCCTCCACGTCGCCGAGGACGTCGCGGCGGAGAACACGGACATCGAGTTCGAGGAGCGGATCGTCGACAACCTCTCGATGCAGCTCGTGCAGCGGCCGGAGGAGTACGACGTGCTCGTGCTCCCGAACCTGTACGGCGACATCGTCTCCGATCTCTGCGCCGGGCTGATCGGCGGCCTCGGCCTCGCGCCGGGCGCCAACTTCGGCGCCGACGCGGCGGTGTTCGAGCCGACGCACGGCTCGGCACCGAAGTACAAGGGCCAGAACAAGGTCAACCCGATGGCGATGATGCTCTCCGGGATGCTGATGCTGCGCCACCTCGACGAGGGCGCGGCGGCCGGCCGGCTCGAGCACGCGATCTCCGAGGTGATCGCCGAGGGCAGGAGCGTCACCTACGACATGAAGCCGACCCGCGACGACCCGACCGCCGTCGGCACGAGCGAGGTCGCGGACGCGATCATCGAGAAGCTGGAGGTTCTCCCGTGAGAAGGAAGGTCACCGTCGTCGGCGCCGGAAACGTGGGCGCGACCTGCGCGCAGGAGCTGGCGCGCCGCGACTACGCGGACGTGGTGCTGGTCGACATCAAGGAAGGGCTGCCGCAGGGCAAGGCGCTCGACATCGACCAGGCGGCCGCGGTGCTCGGCTACGAGGCGAGCGTCTCGGGCTCGAACGGCTACGAGGAGACCGCCGGCTCGGAGGTGGTCGTGATCACCGCCGGCCTGCCGCGCCAGCCCGGGATGAGCCGCGACGACCTCGTCCAGACGAACGAGAAGATCGTCGGCTCGGTGACCGAGCAGGTCGCCGCCGCGAGCCCGGACGCGATCGTCGTCGTCGTCTCCAACCCGCTCGACGCGATGTGCCACGTGGCCAAGAGCGTGTCCGGCTGGCCGAAGGAGCGCGTCTTCGGGATGGCCGGGATCCTCGACACGGCCCGCTTCTCGACCTTCATCGCCTGGGAGACCGGGATGTCGATCAAGGACGTCACCGCGATGGTGCTCGGCGGCCACGGCGACCAGATGGTCCCGGTCGTGACCGCGACCACGGTCGGCGGGATCCCGCTGCGCAAGCTCGTCGCCGAGGACCGGATCCAGGCGATGGTCGAGCGCACCGCCAAGGGCGGCGGCGAGCTCGTCAACCTGCTCGGCACCTCGGCCTGGTACGCGCCCGGCGCGGCCGCGGCACAGATGGTCGACGCGATCGTCCTCGACGAGAAGCGCGTCCTTCCCTGCACCGCCTACCTGGAGGGCGAGTACGGCATCGACGGCCTCTACATGGGCGTGCCGGTCGTGCTCGGCTCCAAGGGGATCGAACGCATCGTCGAGCTCGACCTCGACGACTCCGAGCAGCAGGCGCTGAAGGCCTCCGCGGACGCCGTCCGCGAGGTCGTCTCCGTGCTGAGCACCTAGATGGAGCTCGGCCTCCGCGGGCGCACGGCAATCGTCTGCGGCGGCTCCGCGGGGATCGGCCTCGGCTGTGCGGAAGCGCTCACCGAAGCCGGCGCGAACGTGGTCCTGTTCGCCCGCCGCGAGGACGTGCTCGAGCGCGAGGCCGCGCGTCTCGGCGCCGTTCCCGTCGCCGGCGACGTGCGGAACCCGGACGACCTGGCCCGTCTCGTCGACACCGCGGTCGAGCGTTTCGGCGGCGTCGACGTCGTCGTCCTCAACTCCGGCGGCCCGCCGCGTACGCGCTCGTTCGAGTTCTCGGACGAGCAGCTCGAGGACGCGGTCGAGCTGCTGCTGCTCTCGTCGATCCGGCTCGTGCGGCTCTGCCTGCCGCAGCTGGAGGCGAGCGGCCGCGGGCGCGTGATCGCGATCACGTCGAGCGCCGTCAAGGAGCCGATCGACTCGCTCGCGCTCTCGAGCGCGATCCGGCCCGGGCTCGTCGGCTGGCTGAAGACTGCCTCGCGCGACCTCGGCCCCAAGGGGATCACCGTCAACTCCGTCGCACCCGGCCGGATCGACACCGACCGGATCAGGGAGGTCTATCCCGACGGGCCCAGCGAGGAGGATCTCGCGACGATCTCGCTGCGCCGCCTCGGCACCCCGCGGGAGATCGGCGACGTCGTCTGCTTCCTCGCGTCCGAGCGCGCGTCGTACATCACCGGCGCGGCGATCGGCGTCGACGGCGGCCTGCTCCGGGGCACACAGTGAAGCTCGGCCGCCTGGCCGTCGGCGGGCTGATCGCCGGCGCGCTCGTCGTCGGCGCCCTCTGGGTCCTGCCGTCGAACAGCTACCTGCTCCTGCCCGACACGGCCAAGCCCCTCGCCGACAAGGTGAAGGTCGAGGGCGAGAAGCCGCATCCGCCCGGCGCGATCTACTACGTCGACGTGGTCGTCCGCAAGGCGTCGCTGCTCGAAGAGCTCGCCGGCGTGACGCGGCCCGACGGCGCCGACCTCGTCCCCGAGCACGCGCTCGTGCCGCCCGGGTCGAACTTCGGCGAGCGGCGGCGGCAGAACCTGCGCCAGATGGACCGCTCGCAGGAGGTCGCAGCCGCCGTCGCCCTCCGCGAGCTCGGCTACGACGTCAAGGCGGACTCGGAAGGCGCGCTCGTGGTCGGGGTCGCCGAGGACGCACCGGCCGCCGGGAAGATCGCGCCCACCGACGTGATCGTCGCGGTCGACGGCAAGGCCGTGAAGACCCCCGACGACCTCCGGCGCCTGATCGGCGAGCACGAGCCGGGCGAGAAGGTCCGCCTTCGCGTCCAGCGCGGTGACGACACCGAGGTGATCGACGTCGGCACGATCGCGAACCCGAACGAGGCCGGCCGGCCGATCGTCGGGATCCAGGTCGAGCAGTCCGCGGACATCAAGCTGCCGATCGACGTCGACATCGATCTCGGCGGCGTCGGCGGCCCGTCGGCCGGGCTCGCCTTCGCGCTCGACATCGTCGAGGAGCTGCGCGGAGACGTCGACCGCGGCCTCAACGTGGCGGTCACCGGCGCGCTCGAGCTCGACGGCGACGTGCTCCCGATCGGCGGCGTCAAGCAGAAGGTGATCGGCGCGCGGCGGACCGGCGCGGATGTCTTCATCGTCCCGGCTGGGGACAACGCAGCCGAGGCCAGGCGGCATGCAGGGGATTTGCGGATCATCCCTGTGGAGAATTTCCGGCAGGCGTTGCAAGCACTGGCAACTTTGAAAGAAAGCAGCAGTTAGCAGCGTTTTTTTGCGGCGGCGAATCCTCCGGAAATTGCACGGTTTTCCTCGAACGGGGGCTTGATGCCCGCTAACCGGATCGCCACAATGGCCGAGTCCGGAGGGGACGAGACACGAGCAAGAGGAGAAATGGGCAAACGCACTCAAGCAAAATGCGCTGACTGCTACTTCCGCCGTGCGGGGTTGTGCGCTCTCCCCGGCGACAATCCATGCCCCACATTCCGACACGCGACGGCGGGAGTGCTCGAGCCGCCTCGACAGCCACGCCTCGTCCCCCTTCCGGCTGCTGCACCCGGCTTCGCCGCCGCATAGGCTTCCCGCCATGAGGTCGCGGCGCGACGAGTTCGATCAGAGCTGGCAGCCACGGCTCTGGATCAGAGTCGGGCTCCTGATCCTGATCGGCGCCTACCTGATCGCCTTCATCATCGGCAACGACGAGAAGGCGTCGGTGCAGTTCGTGCTCTGGGAAGCCCGCACCTCGCTGATCTGGGTGATCATCCTCTCGCTCCTCGCCGGCCTCGTCGGCGGCGTCCTCCTGTCCCAGCTGCACCGCCGCCGTCAGACGCGGAGGAGCGCGGCGAGCGTCGAGACGCCCGAATCGATCTCGGACGGCGAGGCGAAGCTGAACGCGAGCCGCGCCGATGTCGAGCCGCCCGCTCCGACCGGGTAGAAGTCGGCGCCCTTGACGAAGGTGACGCCCGCGGCCTCGGCACGCGTGAGCAGGTCACCCGCGTCGGTCGGCAGGTCGACCCAGAGGAAGTAGCCGCCCTCGGGCTCGCTCCACGTCGCCGCACCGGCGAGCTCGCGCTCGAGCGCCGTGACCATCGCGTCGCGCCGCGTCTTCAGCAGCCCGCGGATCCGCTCGAGGTTCGGCTCGAACGCGCCGCGGTCGATCAGCTCGAACACGGTCGCCTGGGTGAGGAACGGCGGCGAGATGTAGTTCGAGACGGCTCGCGCCTCGAGGCGGGCCGCCAGCGCCGACGGGGCGACGAACCACCCGACGCGCAGGCCGGGGCCGACCGTCTTCGAGAACGACGACGCGTACGTGACCAGGTCTCCGCCCTCGAGCTCGTGCAGCGACGGCGGCGGCTCGCCCTCGTAGCGGACGAGGCCGTACGGGTCGTCCTCGAGCACCGGCACGCCGTGCGCCCGGGCGAGCTCGACGACGCGGCGCCTCCGCTCGGTCGAGAGCGTTCGTCCGCTCGGGTTCTGGAAGGTCGGGATCGTGTAGAGGAAGCTCGTCTCGCCCGCGGCGAGCTCACGCTCGAGCGCCGCCGGGTCGAGCCCCTCGCCGTCCATCGCGACGGGAACGACGTCAGCGCCGAGCCGGGAGAGGATCTTCAGCGGCCGGTCGTAGGTCGGAGCCTCGACGAGCACGCGGCCCGGACGCTCGGCCAGGAGCTCCTCGGCGTAGAAGACGAAGCCCTGCAGCCCGCCGTTCGTGACGACCACCCGCTCGGCGTCGACGCCGTGCTGGGCACCGAGCGAGGCGCGCAGCGGCGCATAGCCGCCGCCGGGGCCGTAGGCCAGCACACCGGGATCGCCGAGGACGGCCGAACGGGCGCAGTCGGCGAGGAGCTCGGCATCGAGGCATTCCGGCGCCGGAGCGCCTCTGGCGAACGAGATCACCAATACACCCTATTGGCGGACGCGACACAGCCGGTCCGACTGCTACCTTGTCTGCATGGACGGCGTTGTGTCGTCCTGTGAGGTTTGTTCTTCTTCGGTTTTCCCTGTGCATTGAGCCAGGCGGTCGAGGCAGGCGGATCTCGACCGACAACGAAGGAGTCAACTACTTCATGCAGTCTTTCCTCGAGCTGGGTGTGTCCGCGCGCATTGCGCAGGCGCTCGCTGAGCGCGACATCCACGCTCCATTCAGAATTCAGGGCCTCGTCCTCCCGGACGCCCTCGCCGGCCGCGACGTGCTCGCGAAGTCGCCGACGGGCTCCGGCAAGACGCTTGCCTTCGCAGTACCGATGGTCGAGCGGCTGAAGGGCTCGGAGGCACGGCCGTCCGGCCTGATCCTCGTCCCCACCCGCGAGCTCGCCGCCCAGGTGACGGCCGAGATCGGCACGATCGCCCCCGCCCACGACCTCCGGGTCGCAGCGGTGTACGGCGGGATCTCGATCGGGTCGCAGGCCAAGGCCTCACGCGACGCGCACATCCTGGTCGCGACCCCGGGTCGCCTGCAGGATCTGATCGAGCGCAGGATCGTCTCGCTCGACGGCGTCCGCATCCTCGTCCTCGACGAGGCCGACCGGATGCTCGACATGGGCTTCCAGCCGCAGGTCGACCGGATCGTCGCCCGCCTGCCGAAAGAGCGGCAGACGATGTTCTTCTCGGCCACGCTCGACGGCAAGGTCGGCGAGCTGGCGCGGGCCTACACGACCAACCCCGGCCGCTACGAGGCCGAGCTGACCGTCGACCAGCAGCAGGGTGAGATCGACCACCAGTTCCTGCCGGTGACGGCCGACAACAAGGTGGAGACCCTCGCCGGCCTGCTCGCGCAGGAGCGTGGGCTCGCCCTGGTCTTCGTCCGCACCAAGCGCGGCGCCGACCGCCTCGTGCAGAAGCTCTCGCGCCACGACGTGAATGCGGTCGCGATGCACGGCGACCTGAACCAGAACCAGCGCGAGCGGGCACTGAAGCGCTTCGAGAACGGGACCGTCAAGGTGCTCGTCGCCACCGACGTCGCCGCCCGCGGGCTCGACCTCGACGACATCACCCACGTGATCAACTTCGATCCGCCGGAGGAGCACACTGCCTACGTCCACCGCGTCGGCCGCACAGGCCGCGCCGGGCGCAACGGCACGGGCGTCACGCTCGTCCTTCCGGAGCAGCAGGCGGAGGTCAGCCACGTCGCCCGGATGCTCGGCCACACCGAGACGTTCGTCAGCCAGGGCATGACCGTCGCCCCGCCCCGCCTCGTCTACCAGTCGAAGCGGCGCAACTCCAAGTGGGGCCCCTCCCGGCCCCGCCGCAAGATCTAGCTCAGTCTTCCTGAGCTTCACCCCCGCGCGCTGCCCGACACGGGTGCGCGCGGGGGTACTCGCATCCGCCGGATAGATTCCGGCGGTGGACGCCGCGGCCCGCTCGACCATCGCCGATCCGTCGCTCGCCCCCGAGGGGGAGCAGCGGATCCGCTGGGTCGCGAAGCACTCCCCGGTCCTGAACCGGCTCGCGCGCGAGCGCCTCGCCGACGGGACGCTGCGCGGCAGACGGGTCGCCGTCGTCGTCCACCTCGAGGCCAAGACCGCGTACCTGGCGACGCTGCTGGCGGACGCCGGCGCGCATGTCGTCGCCTCCGGCTCGAACCCCGGCTCGACGCAGGACGCGATCTGCGCCGCGCTCGTCGCGCGCGGGATCGAGGTGCACGCGCGGCACGGAGCCTCGCCCGATGAGTTCGACGCGGATCTGCTCGCGGTCGCCGACCGAGAACCGGAGATCGTCGTCGACGACGGCGCCGAGCTGACGGCGCGAATCGTCGAGCATCGGCCGAACGTCGCAGCCGCGCTCGCGGGCGTGACCGAGGAGACGACGACCGGAGTCGCACGGCTGCGGACGATGGCAGCCGCGGGAAAGCTCACCTTCCCGGCGATTGCCGCCAACGACGCGCTCTGCAAGCACCTGTTCGACAACCGCTACGGCACCGGCCAGTCGACGCTCGCCGCGATCGACAGGCTCACGAATCTGAGCTTCTCCGGCCGCCGCTTCTGCATCGTCGGGTACGGCTGGGTCGGCAAGGGGCTCGCCCGGGCCGCCCGTGGAGCCGGCGGCAGCGTCACGGTCGTGGAGATCGATCCGGTCGCGGCGCTCGAGGCGCACATGGACGGCCATGACGTCGCTTCGCTCGAGCAGGCGTTGCCCGACGCCGACGTGCTGATCACGGCGACCGGCGCGGTCGACTGCGTCCCGGACGCAGTACTGGGCTTTCTCAAGGACGGCGTCGTGATCGCCAACGGCGGTCACCACGAGCGGGAAGTCGCGATCGACGCCCTCGGACCCGGTGAGGAGGTGCGGCCGGGCGTGACCGAGCACGCGCTTCCGGGCGGCGGCCACGCCTACGTGCTCGCCGACGGCCGCCAGACCAACGTCGCGGGCGGCGACGGCCACCCGGTCGAGATCATGGATCTCTCGTTCTCGGTCCAGGCGCTCTCGGCCCACCTGCTCGCCCGCGGCGGCCTCGAGCCCGGCCTCCACCGCTTCCCCGACGAGCTCGACCGCGAGATCGCGCGGACGAAGCTCGCAACGCTCGGCCTCTCACTCGGCGAGAAGACCGAGAAGCAGCGCGAGTTCGAATCGCGCTGGTCCGTCTAGCCGGAGGGCCGGGTGACGACCTCGCGCAGGCTGGCGCGCCGCCCGGTGACGAGAAGCCCGCGCCGGTAGACGATCGACGCGACGCGGACGAGGAGAACGGCCGTGGCCGCGGTCACCAGCATCGCGAAGAGCAGCTGCCAGACGGGCACCTCCCCCGACGCCCAGCGCACGGGCATCGCGATCGGCGCGGTCGCCGGGAAGAGCGACAGCGCGACGCTCCAGATGCTGCCCGGATCGCTGGTGACGACAAGCACCGAGACGAGATATGCGACGAGAAGGCTCGTCGACACCGGTGTGATCACCGACGTGACCTGCGTGATCTTGTCCACGAGCGCGGCTGCGGCGGCGAAGACGAACGCGTAGAGCGCGAAGCCGAGCAGGAACCAGACGATCGCGAGCGCGAGATCCGCGCCCGCGACCGGTGGGAGGCCGATCTCGTCCGTGACCTGCACCGCGACGGCCAGCGGCGCCACGAGCACGAGCAACTGGAAGACGGTGACGACGCCGACCGCGATCACGTTGCCGACGAGCACCTGGCTCGGGCGCAGGACGGCGAGCAGCACCTCGGAGATCCGTGTCGACTTCTCCATCCCGATCGTCGTCGCGATCGCGGAGCCGGCGAAGGTGAGCGCCATGTAGAGGACGACGCCGACCGCGAAGCCGATCTCCGCGCGGCTCTCGTCGTCGACGCGGCCGACCTCGACCTGTCGTGGCGGCGGCACCGACTGCAGCGCTTCGATCTCCTGCGCGCTCAGGCCCGCGTCCTCGAGGCGGCTCTCCGTCTCGAGCGCGACGACCGCCTGCGAGACGATCGCCGGGAAGGTCGCGCCGCCGTCGGCGGAGACGTACAGCGTCTCGCCGACGACGCCCGCGGTCGCGTCGCCGTCGCGGACCGCAGCCCGCACCGAGGCCGGGTCCGCGCGCGGCATCCAGCTCGAGCTCGAACTCCGCGGCAGCCGCTGCGCCCTCGAGGGCCTCGACCAGCTCCGGCGGCGCCTTTCCGACGGTCGCGAGCGTGTACGTCGTCCCCTCGTCGTTCAGCAGCAGCGGCACAGCCACGGCGGCGATCGCGAGGGTCAGCAGCAGCGCGGTGACGAGCTTGAACGTACGCGAGCGGACGGTCTCGAGCAGCGCCCGCTCGCCGACGAGGCGCGTGCCCTGCCCCCAGCCGCGCATCAGGCGGGCACCGTCGGCTCCGGACGGCGGGCGGCCGCCTCGAAGAAGAGCTGCGAGAGGGTGGGCAGGTCGAGGCCGAAGTCGACGACGCGGCCGGCCGAGCGCGCAGCGTCGAGCACGTCCAGCGGATCGGTCCCGGCCGGCAGCGCGAGCCGCAGGTCGTCGGCGGCCTCGGCGACGACGGTGACGCCCGGGAACGCGCGCAGCCAGCCGCGGTCGCTGTCCTCGACGTGCAGCCGAAGCTGCCGCCCGCCGGAGGAGGCACGCAGCTTCGCCACCCCGCCCTCGAGCACCACCCGCCCGTGGTCGACCATGACGATCGCCTCGCAAAGATCCTGAACGAGGTCGAGCTGATGGCTGGAGAAGAGCACAGTCCGCCCCTCGCGAGCGCGGCCGCGCATGCTCTCGGAGAGCTCCGCGACCGCGACGGGGTCGAGCCCGCTGAACGGCTCGTCGAGGACGATCACACGCGGGTCGTGGACGAGCGCGGTCGCAAGCTGGAGCCGCTGCTGCATCCCGCCGGAGAGCGAGTCGGTCCGGTCGGCCCAGCGGTCGGCGAGGCCGAGCTCGTCGAGAACCGTCTGCGCCCGCCGAGTCGCGTCGCGGCGGGAGAGGCCGTGCAGGCGGCCGAAGTGGACCACCTGCTCGCCGGCCGCCATCCCGGCATACAGCCCTCGCTCCTGCGGCATGTAGCCCCAGCTGCGTCGATCGTCCCGGCTCGCAGGGCGGCCCTCGACATCGATCTCGCCGCGGTCCGGATCGAGCACGCCGAGGAGCACCCGAAGAAGCGTGGTCTTCCCCGCCCCGTTCGGGCCGAGCAGGCCGGTGAGCACGCCCGGCTCGACGTCGAACGAGACGCCGTCGAGTGCGACACGTTCGCCGAACGAGTGGGCGACGTCGCGGATCTCGAGTCTCATCGGCCGGATGCTAGGCGCGCGAGGCTCTCGACCGGGTGGCTCTAGCTCTTCGCGACTTCGGCGACGAGCTCGGCGGCCTCGGTCGGCGAGGTGCCGACGCGGATGCCCTTCGCCTCGAGTGCTTCCTTCTTGCCCTGGGCGGTGCCGGAGGAGCCGGAGATGATCGCGCCGGCGTGACCCATCGTCTTGCCGGGCGGCGCCGTGAAGCCGGCGATGTAGGCGACCACCGGTTTCGTCATCTTCTCCTCGATGAAGGCGGCCGCCTTCTCCTCCTCGTCGCCGCCGATCTCGCCGACCATGACCACGTACTCGGTCTGCGGGTCGTCCTGGAACTTGCCCAGCACGTCGATGAAGGACGAGCCGACGACCGGGTCGCCGCCGATCCCGACGATCGTCGAGTTGCCGAGCCCCATCTGCGTCAGCTCGTGGCCGATCTGGTACGTCAGCGTCCCCGAGCGCGAGACGAGGCCGATGTTCCCCTCGGTGAAGATCTCGGCCGGGATGATCCCGACGTTCGCCTTCCCGGGCGAGAGCGCGCCGGGGCAGTTCGGGCCGAGCATCGTCACGCCCTTCGGCCGGATGAAGTTGTAGATCTGGAGCATCTCGTGTGCGGGCAGACCCTCGGCGATGCAGATCACGGTCTCGATCCCAGCGTCGACCGCCTCGTAGATCGCGTCCGCGGCGAAACGCGCCGGGACGAAGACCATCGTCGTGTTCGCTCCCGTCTCGGCGACCGCGCCGGCGACGGTGTCGAAGACGGGGATCCCCTCGACGTCCTGACCGCCCTTGCCGGGCGTGACGCCGGCAACGACCTGGGTGCCGTACCGCTTGTTCCGGAGCCCGTGGAACGAGCCCTCGGAGCCGGTCAGGCCCTGGACGACGAGCTTCGTCTCCTTGCCGACGATGATCGCCACTAGCGCTTCCTCGCCTTCAGCACCAGCTTCGTGTCCACGTACTCGTCCCCCTCGATCCGATCGGCGAGCAGCTCCTTCACGAGCGGCCGGTCGTCGTCCGGCGTTCCCGAGCGGTCGAGCCACTGCTCGAGCGGGTGGCGCTTCTCGAACTCCTCGACCTGCTCGACCTGCAGCCCGGCGGCGTCGAGCAGCTCGCGCCACTCGGCCTCGGAGTACGAGCGGACGTGGGTCGGGTCGCGCAGCTTCTCGGCCGCCTCGACCTCCTCGCTGACGTACAGCGTGTCCTCGACGACGACGAGGTCGTTCGCGACCCGCGCCATCTCGGCGATCGCAGCCGCGATGTCCTCGAAGTGGTGCGGCGCGATCCGGGAGACGACGAGGTCGAACGCGCCGTCGGCGAAGGGAAGGTCCTCGGCGCGGCAGATCACGTCGGGCTGCATCCCGGGAGCCGGATCGGCGCTGACGACCTGGAGCCCCGCCTCGCGCAGCCGCCGGGCGACGTGGCCCCCGCCGGTGGCGACGTCGAGCGCGGTGCGCGAGCCCTCGGCCCAGCGAACGATCAGGTCGAGATCGGCGCCCTCTCGCTGCTCGGGCGCGTTCCGGTAGGCCTCGGCACGGCTTGACCAGTCGCTCATCGGGCCAGCTCCACCGCGCGCCGCGCGCCGTCCAGCATCGTCGCCTCGACGTGGAGGCCGTCCGGCGCCGCGTCGGCGAGCACCTTCCGGCCTTCCTCGGCGTTCGTGCCGTCGAGCCGCACCACGATCGGCTGCTCGATCGTCATCCGCTCGAGCGCGGCGAGGATGCCGCGCGCTACCTCGTCGCAGCGCGTGATCCCGCCGAAGATGTTGAAGAAGATCGACTTCACCTGCGGATCGCGCGTGATCACCTCGAGCGCGTCGACGACGCCCTCGGCGTCGCCGCCGCCGCCGAGGTCGCAGAAGTTCGCCGGTGTCCCGCCGACGAGCGCGATCACGTCGAGGGTCGACATCACGAGCCCGGCGCCGTTGCCGAGGATCCCGACCTCGCCGTCGAGCTTCACGTACGTGACGCCCTTCTCGCGCGCGAGCGCCTCGAGCGGATCGGCCGCCTCGACGTCGCGCATCTCGGCCACGTCCGGATGCTTGTAGAGCGCGTTGTCGTCGACCGTGAACTTGGAGTCGAGCGCCTTCACCTCGCCGTCGGGCGTCACGATCAGCGGGTTGATCTCGCAGAGCATCGCGTCGGTCTCGACGAACGCCTCGTACAGCTTCCCGACGATCGCGGCGATCTGCTTCTGCTCGCTCGGATCCTCGACGCCGGCCCCGTAGATCAGCCGGCGCGCCTGCCAGGGCTGGAAGCCTTCGAGCGGGTCGACATGCAGGCGGACGAGCGCGTCCGGCGTCTTCTCGGCCACCTCCTCGATGTCCATCCCGCCCTGCGTCGTGAACATGAAGAGCGGCTTCTTGACGCCGCGGTCGAACGTGATCGAGAGGTAGTACTCCTTCTCGATGTCGGACGCGCTCTCGATCCAGAGCGTGCGCACGACATGGCCGCGAATATCGAGCCCGAGGATCTGCTCAGCCTTCGCCTCCGCGTCGGCCGGGTTGTCGGCGAGCTTGATCCCACCCGCCTTGCCGCGACCTCCCGTCAGCACCTGCGCCTTGACGACGACCTGCCCGCCGATCTCCTCGGCCGCGGCCCGCGCCTCCGCCGCGGTCTTCGCCGGCCGCCCCTCCGAGACCGGGATCCCGAAGCGCTTGAAGAGCTGCTTGCCCTGATATTCGTAGAGGTCCAAAGCGACGGCGAGTCTAGATGAACGTAGATTGGCCGGGTGCGCCGGACCGTCTCCCTGCTCGCGCTCGTGATCGTGCTGGGCGGCTGCGGCACCAACGAGGCCGCCGAGCCAATCCCGCCGGCGCGTCCCGCAGAGCCGCAGCGGGCCCAGCTCGACTGGCGCGAGGCCTACCCGGGGGCGACGGGCGAGCGCCTCGTCTTCGAGGTGGGGACGCTCGCCGTCACCGCGGACGGCTGGTCGACCACCGTGGCGGTCACCAACCGCACGCCCTTCCGCTTTCGGATCGAGACCGGCCCGGCCGGCTACGGCTTCGGGCTGATGCTCTTCCCGACCGGAGATCTGGAGGCGGTCGAGTCGGCGAACAGGGAAGGCAACCTGCCGGCCGTCAGGCGCGCGAGCACGATCGTCCCCGAGCCGCCGAAGATCCTCCAGCCGCGGATGACCTGGCGCGGCACGCTGAGTGCGCCGGGGTCGCTCGCGGACGGAAGCTTCGTCCGCGTCGTCTTCGGAACGTTCCTCGGCGAGGAGGGCGCACCCGACGAGTTCAAGCGCGTCGTCTGGTTCACGGATCACTCGTATCGGCTGTAGTAACGTGCGCGCCTCGGAAGTCCAGCGGTCAAGGGAGGAATCGATGGACGAGCAGAGCACGACGCTGACAGAGAGTGAGATCGTGACCGTCGAGGACGACGAGATCACGCAGATCACCGACGACGCCGACGGCGACGACACGGACACCACCGATGGCGACTCGAGCGACGCCGACGCGGACGACTCGGACTCGGACGCCGCCTAGCACCGCCGCTCTCGGGCGCGCGGTCGAGCCGTTCGAGCTCGAGCGGTTCCTCGCGGAGTACTGGGAGCGGCAGCCGCTCGTCGTTCCGCGCGGGGAGGAAGGTCGCTTCGACGATCTCCTCTCCGCCCGGGACGTCGAGCGTCTCGTCACCGAGACCGGGCTCCGGCTGCCGGCATTCCGCCTCGTCAAGGCCGGCGAGACGGTCGCGGGCTACACGACCGATCTCTCCTGGCGGCCGTCCGCGTTCACCGGCGTCGCCGACGTGCACCGGGTGCTCGACGAGTTCGAGCGCGGCGCGACGATCGTGCTCCAGGGCCTGCATCACCTCTGGCTGCCGCTCGCCCGCTACTGCCGCCACCTCGAGGCGCACCTCGGCCACCCCGTGCAGGCGAACGCCTACTACACGCCCGCGGGCTCGCAGGGGCTGCCGGTCCACCACGACACGCACGAGGTGATCTCGCTGCAGGTGTCGGGCTCGAAGCGCTGGCTCGTCTACGAGCCGGTGCTGGAGCTGCCGCTGAAGAACCAGCGCTACCGCTCGGCGCTCGGCGAGCCCGGCGAGCCGGTGCTGGACGTCACCCTGCGCGCCGGCGACACGCTCTACCTGCCGCGCGGCTGGCTCCACCAGGCGCTGACCTCGGACGACGACTCGCTGCACATCACCGTCGGGATCAACGTCAGGCGCTGGGTCGACGAGGCCCGCGTCGAATTGGACGCGGCGGAAGCCGAGCTGGGGTTCCGGCAGACGATCGACGCGGAGGACCCGCCCGAGCTGCCGTCGCTCGACGCCGAGACGGTGCGGGCACGCGCGCGCGCCCGGTTCGTCGGCACGCGACGGCCGATCCTCGACGGCCAGCTCTCCGAACTGCGCACGCTCGCGGCACTGAGCGCCGACGACGAGCTCGAGCGCCGTGACACCGTGATCGCCGACCTCGACGGCTCGACGCTCACGTTCGAGGGCAGGACGCTTCGGTTCCCGGCCCGCCTGGAGCCGGAGCTCGAGTTCCTGGTCACGACCGAGACGCCGTTCCGCGCCGCGGACCTCCCGGGCGACCTCGACGACGCGGGCCGGCTCGTCCTCGTCAGGCGCCTCGTCCGCGAGGGGTTTCTCCGACGTACCGCTTCGGCCGGCTGAGCCTGCTCGTCGAGCAGGTGAGGTGGGTCGGCGCACCCTCCTCGACCCGGACGTCGACCGCGTAGGCCGCCCCGGCGGCCTCGACCTCGGCGACCCAGCCTGCGCCGTCACGCGCCACCGACCGCACGCGGACGTCGTCGACGCCGAGCTCGGAGGTGAGCTCCCGGACGGCGATCTCGGCGGCCTGGGAGACGAAGCCGTAGCAGGAGCGGCCGCGATAGAGGGGCAGGTGCACGCGCCGCTCGAGCGCCGCCTCGACCACCGGCCAGGCCTCCGCCGGCTCGACCCGGCCGTAGTAGACCCCGTCCGCCAGCACGACGAGATTCCCCGCGAAGCGGTCGCCGCCGAGATGCGACGACTGCCAGGCCCAGGCGTCGTCGACCTGCTCCCGGACGGCGTCGTAGAGCGGCCGTCCGTACCTCGCACAGCAGCGGTCGTGCTTGCCGTGGGTGCAGACGAGGAAGAGCGGATGCTCGACCGGCTCGCCGGCCGACGCCAGGTCCAGGCCGATGAGGTCGTCGTGCCGCTCCAGCTCGAGGCAGCGGAGCTCACGCTCGTTCCGGGTCGAACGCGCGACGAAGGCGACGAGCCCGTCCGTGCTGCGGCGCTCCGAGCGGCGGACGAAGAGGATTCGCGACCGCGGCAGCCGGAGCCGTTCCGAGACCAGGAACGCCTTCAGCTCACGGCTCAGCGTCGAGCCGTCGACGGCGTCGTGGGCCCAGAGGCCGCGGTACTCGATCAGGATCCACGTGTCGACGCGGCTCGCAGTCGCGTGCAGCGACTCCGCGTGGGCGCGGCTCGTCTCCGCGCACAGCGGCTTGGTCGAGTCAGGCCTCGTCGGCGACGACACGGCAGATCACCTGCCCGCTCGTGACGGCGTCGCCGGGCGCCACCGCCACCTCCGCGACCGTGCCTGCCCGGTGCGCGGCGATCTCGTTCTCCATCTTCATCGCCTCGACGACGCAGATCACCTTGCCCGCCTCGATCTCGTCGCCGTCGGTCACGTCGACCTTCAGCACCGTCCCCTGCATCGGGCTGACGACCGAGTCGCCTCCCGCCCCGCCGCCGGCCGACGCCTCGCGCTCGCGGCGGCGGCGCGCGAGCTCGACCCAGGGCGGCTCCGGCTCGAGCACGGTGACCTCGTAGCGGCGCCCCTCCACCTCGACGGCGGTCGCGCGCGGACGCACGCGGCCGTTCGAGAGATAGTTGCTGTCAGCAACTATCTCCCTCGTCAGCGCGTCGGCCTGGGCGGCGAGCTCGTCCGACTCGACGAGGCCGTGGCCGGTGCCGCCCGCGATGAACTCGGGATGCGAGAGCAGCGCCCGATGGAATCCGAGCAGCGTCGGCAGGCCTCCGATCTCGAACTCGTCGAGCGCGCGCAGCATCCGCATCCGGGCGTGCTCGCGGTCGACGCCGTGCACGATCAGCTTCGCGATCATCGGGTCGTAGAGGCCGCTGATCTCCGAGCCGGCGACGACGCCCGAGTCGACGCGGACACCGGGGCCGGACGGCTCGCGATAGGCGGTGATCCGACCCGGCGCGGGGAGAAAGCCGCTGGACACGTCCTCGGCGTTGATCCGGCACTCGATCGCGTGGCCACGCAGAACGACGTCCTCCTGCCGGACCGAGAGCGGCTCGCCGGCCGCGATCAGCACCTGCTCGCGGACGAGGTCGATCCCCGTCACCTCTTCCGTGACGGTGTGCTCGACCTGGATCCGCGTGTTCATCTCCATGAAGTAGTAAGCCCCGTCCGCGGTCAGGAGGCCCTCGATCGTGCCGGCGGAGCGGTAGCCGGCTGCCCGGGCGGCGTCGACCGCGATCTGGCCGATCCGGGCGCGCAGCTCCTCGTCGACGGCAGGTGAGGGCGTCTCCTCGATCAGCTTCTGATGGCGGCGCTGGATGGTGCAGTCCCGCTCGCCGAGATGGATCACGTTCCCGTGCGCGTCGGCAAGCACCTGCACCTCGACGTGGCGGGGATCCTCGAGGTAGCGCTCGACGTAGACGCGCCCGTCGGCGAAGTACTTCTCCCCTTCGCGCTGGGCCGACTCGAACGCGCGCTCGGCCTCGTCGGGCGCGGCGACGAGCTTCATCCCCTTGCCGCCGCCGCCGGCCGCGGCCTTGACGATCAGCGGGTAGCCGACCTCGTCGCCGAGGCGCAGCACCTCGGCCACCGTCTCGACCGGCTCGGTCGCGCCCGGGATGATCGGGACGCCGGCCGCCTGCATCGCGGTGCGCGCCTCCGTCTTCGACCCCATCAGCTCGATCGCCGAGCTGGGCGGGCCGATCCACGTGACCCCCGCCTCCTCGACGGCTCGAGCGAATTCGGCGTTCTCGGCGAGGAAGCCGTAGCCGGGATGGATCGCGTCGGCGCCGGCCTGTCGCGCCGCGTCCAGGATCCGCTCGCCGACGAGGTAGCTCTCCGCGGCCGGACCGGGGCCGATCAGATACGCCTCGTCGGCGGCGCGCGGATGGAGCGCATCGCGGTCGGCCTCGGAGTAGACGGCGACCGAGCCGACTCCGAGCTCGCGCAGCGTCCGGAAGATCCGGATCGCGATCTCGCCGCGGTTGGCGACGAGCACTTTCGAAGGAAGCGCCATAGCGCGCGTATTCTCACGGAACCCGTGACGCTGCCCGACCAGTTGACCGTCGCCCGCGCCGCCTCGGTGCCGCTCGTCGTGCTCCTCTACGCCTGGGAGTTCCCCAACAACGAGTACTGGGCGACCGCAGTCTTCTGCATCGCGATGGCGACCGACTGGCTGGACGGCCGGATCGCGCGGAGCCGCGGGGTCACCTCGCAGCTCGGCTCGCTGCTCGACCCGATCGCGGACAAGGTGCTCGTGCTCGCGGTGCTCGTGATGCTGATCGACGACGGCGTCTGGCCCGGCTGGATGGTCGCGGCGATCGTGGCGCGCGAGATCCTGATCTCCGGATTGCGCCTCGCCGCGATCGAGCGCGGGGTCGTGATCGCGGCACGCGACCTCGGCAAGCTGAAGACCTGGGCGCAGGCGGTCGCCGCAGCGCTCGGAGGGTTCGCCGCCGCCGGCGCCTGGAACTCGGACATCGCCTGGTGGGCGCTGCTCGTCGCGCTCATCCTCACCTGGGTCTCCGGGCTCGACTACGCCCGCGCGGCGCCGCGGCTGTTACGCGGCACGACAACGTAGGCGCAGGTACACGTCAGGCAGTTGCCTGGCGGCTGCTGCACCAGTCGCCGAACGCGGCCCAGGCGTTCAGGTAGCCGGAGAGCTGCGTCAGCCCGCGCGCGACCTCGACCTTGATCGAGATCACACAGATCGGGCAGAAGGGCTCGTCGGCCGAGCGGGCGGGGTGGTCTCCACAGCGGCAACACATCGTTGCTCTACAACGGCGGCTGCGCCGGAACGGTTACGGGTCGGGCTCGCCTTCCTCGACGCCTTCGAGCAGCGCCGCGTCCGCCCACCCCTGCTCGGGCGTGGCGGGAGCGGCGAGCGCGGCGAGGATCGCCTCGCGATCGTCCGCCGGCGGCTCGGGCTCGATCGTCGCCACCACGCCCGCAGCCTAGCCGCGCCGGTCAAATCACCTTTTCGAGGGATTACGGGGCCGAAAGCCACCGTCATCATCTCGGAGTCCTGACCGATCCGCCAATTGGAGGGCACGTAATGCTGCAGTGGAGAAATGGACGACTGGTTGGAGTTCTCGTCGCGCTGGCGGTCATCGCCACGGCGATCGGGAACTGGGGCTGGGAAAGCTTCACCTGGGGCTGGTAGGAACCGCGCGATGAGTCCGGGGGGAAACTTCCCCCGCGGCTCGCGGCGGTTGTTCTGCCGGTCGGGCTGCTGGGATTCGGGGTCGCTGTCGCGGCCGCGGTCTCGTTCGCCGTCTCGCCTCGCGACGTCGCCACGCTGGCGGGGATCGCCGGGCTGCTGGCGGCATCGACGCTCGCCGAGCGCTACCCGGTCCCGCTGGACGGGATCGACACGGGCGGCGTCTCGCTCGGCTTCGTCTTCTGCACGGCGGCGATCGTGCTCTACGGCTGGCAGGCCGGCGTCGTCGTCGGCATGGCCGCGCCGATCATGCACCTGCTCGAGCACCGGCCGCCGATCCGCGTCACCTACAACGCCGCCGTGATGTCGATCGCGGCCGCCGCCGCGGGCGCGGCGATCGCACCGGTGCGCGGCGACGAGGCGAGCCTCGTGTTCGCCCAGGTCGTGATCGCGGCCTTCTCGTTCTACAGCGTCAACCTGCTGCTGATCAGCCTCGTCGTCGCGATCAGCGGCCGCAAGCCGTTCATGACCGTGACCCGGACGAGCATCGAGGCGACGGCCATGCCGTTCGCGCTGATGGCGTCGGCGGCGCTGATGCTCGTGATCCTCTGGCAGCGCTCCCCGTTCCTCTCGGCCGCGCTCGTCGGGCCGCTGCTCGCGATCGCGCTCTACCAGCGTTCGACCTTCCGCGAGCTGCGCGCGATGCGGCTGGCGCTGACCGATCCGCTGACCGGGCTCGGCAATCACCGCCATTTCCACGACCGGCTCGAGCGTGAGCTCGCCGATTCGCAGGCGCAGGGCTATCCGCTCAGCCTCTGCCTCGTGGACATCGACGAGTTCAAGCGGATCAACGACCGCTTCGGCCATCCCGTCGGCGACAAGGTGCTCGCGCAGCTGGCGACGAACCTGCGCCAGGGCGGCGAGGCCTTCCGGCTCGGCGGCGACGAGTTCGCGATCCTCCTCCCCGGCCGCGACGAGGAGGGCGCCCGGATCGCAGCCGAGGCGATCATCCAGCGGATCTCGCTGGTCGACCTGCCTCCGGCGGGCACCGTCACCGTCAGCGCCGGAATCGCGACGGCCCCGCTCGACGATGTCGGACGCGACGAACTCGTGCGCCGCGCCGACAGCGCCCTCTACTGGGCCAAGGAGTACGGCAAGAACCAGGCCCGCGTCTACCGGCCGGACGTGGTCGAGATCGCCGAGCTGAAGCGGCTCGCCGCCGGCCCCGACCGCGCCGCCCGCTTCCGCGCCGCCGCGAGCCTCGCCAAGGCCGTGGACGCGCGCGATGCGTACACGGGCTCCCACTCGGAGCGCGTCTCCGACCTGGCCGCCAAGATCGCGACCCGGCTCGGCGTCGACCGGGAGCAGATCGAGCTGACGCGCCTCGC
This sequence comes from uncultured Gaiellaceae bacterium, assembly GCA_963732995.1. GTDB lineage: Bacteria > Actinomycetota > Thermoleophilia > Gaiellales > Gaiellaceae > Gaiellasilicea. Next base: position 67,445 of record CAVTBS010000007.1, read on the forward strand.
GGCGAGCCTGCACGACCTCGGCAAGCTCGCGATCCCGGAGGAGATCCTCCGCAAGCCGGGCCCGCTCTCCGAGACCGAGCGGCTCGTGCTCGAGCGTCACCCCCAGATCGGCTACCGGATGCTCGAGAGCCTCGGCGTCGACCCCGTCGCCGACTGGGTGCTCCACCATCACGAGCGCTGGGACGGCACCGGCTACCCGGATGCGCTCGGCGGCGAGGAGATCCCGCTCGGCGCCCGGATCATCTTCGTCGCGGACGCCTACGACGCGATGACGTCCGACCGTGTCTACCGCGGCCGGCTCACCGACGACGAGGCGATCGCCGAGCTCGCGCGCTGCTCCGGCAGCCAGTTCGACCCGGACGTCGTCGCCGCGCTCGCCGAGGAGCTCGGCATCGGCACGGCCTGGACGGCCGCGGCGATCCCCGCCTAGCCGAGCGGTACGAGCCGGGAGGCGGTCGCCTTGAACGAGGCGACGACCGGCTCTCCCTCACGGAGCTCCAGCCGCTCGGCCGAGCCCGTGGTGATCTCTGCGGTCAGCGGCCCCACCCGGACGCGGACACGGTTGCCGAGGACGACGAGCGACCGCACCTCGCCGCGCACGTGGTTGACCGCCGAGTCGACCGACTCGGCGCGGGCGAGCGAGACCTCCCACGGGTAGACGGCGAGCCCGACTCGGCCCTCCGCCGCGTCGGCCGAGTACATCGAACCACCGCCGTCGAGCACGACCTCGGTCAGGCCGTTCGGCCCGGGTCGCGCGTTGCCCGGAATCAGGTTGGCGCCGGTGAAGCTGGCGACGAACGCATCGGCCGGGGACGCCGATCAACTCGGCCGCCGAGCCGAGACTGCAGGAGCGTGCCGTCGACGATCACGCTGATCCGATCGGCGAGCGCCGCGGCATCGTCGAAGTCGTGCGTGACGACGATCGCGGCAGCTGCGAGCTCGGCTCAGAGCTGGGCAGCTCGAGCCGGACGATCGTCTTGGTGTGCGCGTCGAGCGCGGAGAGCGGCTCGTCGAGGAGCAGGACATCCGGATTCCGAGCGAGCGCGCGCGCGAGGCCGACTCGCTGGCGCTCGCCGCCGGAGAGGTCGCGTGGACGCGCCGCGGCGGAGATGGCCGATCTCGAACCGCTCCAGCATCGCGTCCGCGAGCGTGCGATCGAGAGCACCGAAGCGCGACGTTCTGAGCGACGTCGAGGTGCGGAAAGAGCGCGTACTCCTGGAAGAGGTAGCCCGACGCGGCGCCGCTCGGGCGGGAGATCGAGCCCGGCGCTCGTGTCGAGCCAGGGAACGCCACCGACGGCGAGCGTCCCCTCACGGGGAGCCAGCAGGCCGGCCACGACGCGAAGCACGGTCGTCTTCCCGGCGCCGGACGGGCCGACGAGCGCGAGTCGTCGTGCCGCGCGGGACGGCGCAGCTGGACCGACGCTACGATACGAACGAAGAGGGATGGGTGAAGTCGAGTTCGAGCGCCATCGCGTGAACAGCTTGACGACGAGCAGGATGGATGCGCTGACGATGATGAGCACGGCGCTGATCGCGAGCGCGACGTCGAAATCGAGGTCGAACTGCTCGTAGATCGCGAGGGAGAGGGTCTGGGTGACACCCTGAAGCGAGCCGGCGAACATGATCGTCGCTCCGAACTCGCCGATCCCGCGCGCGAAGGCGAGCGCCGCGCCCGCCCCGAGTCCGCCCGCCGAAAGCGGCAGCGCGATCCGAAGGAACACCTTCGCCGGCCCGGCGCCGAGCGTGCGGGCCGCGTCGGGCAGGGTCGGCTCGATCCCCTCGAACGCAGAGACCGCGGTGCGGACGTAGAACGGGCTCGCGACGTAGGTGACGGCGAGTACGACGGCGACCTTGGTGAAGGCGATGTCGATGCCGAGGAAGCTCATCGTCCCGCCGAGCAGGCCGAGAGTGCCGAAGGCGGCCAGGAGCCCGATTCCGGCGACCGCCGGCGGGAGCACGAGGGGCAACTCGATCAGCGTCACGACGACGTCGCGGAGCCTCGACCTCTGCGTTGCGACCCAGTACGCCGTCGGTGTCCCGAAGAGGAGGATCAAGACCATCGAGATCGCGTTCGTCTCGAGCGTGACGCGAATCGCGTCGCGGGCGGCGTCGGTGCGGAGCGCGTCGAGGAGCTCGTCCGGCGGGACGCGCAGGAACACGGCCGCGATCGGGCAGCAGAAGGAACGCGAGCGCGACGCCCGACGCGACGACGATCGCCGCCCGAAAGGCTCGAGCGGCTATGGCTTCTTCTTCGGGAGCGCGAGGAAGCCGGCGTTCTTCAGCGCCGCCTGGCCCCTCGCCCCGAGCAGCGTGTTGACCAGCGCTGCGCCGCCGCCTTGTTGTCGGAGCGCGAGACGATCGCGATCTCGTAGCGGACGCGCGGCTGCGCCCACGCCGGGATCCGGATCACCGTCACGTCGTCGCCGACCGGACGGGCGTCGGTGACGTAGACGAAGCCGGCCTCCGCCTGGCCGAGTGCGACCTTGCCGGTGACGCCTTTCACGTCCGACTCCTGGCTGACGACCTTGCCCAGCACCGATGTGAGCCCCATCTTGCGCAGGACCGTCCGCGTGTAGCCCCCGACCGGTACCGCCTGGGCGGCGATCACGAGCTTGACGGGCTTCGAGCGCAGGTCGTACACCGTGCGGATCCCCGCCGGGTTCGACTTCGGCACGATCAGCGCCAGCCGGTTCGCCGTGAACGTGACCGGCTTCTGGACGAGGTTGGCGCGGAAGAGGTTCTGAGTGTTGACCGGCGCGGCGGAGGCGAAGATGTCCGCCGGCGCGCCCTGCCGGATCTGGGTCTCGAGCGCGTTCGAGCCGGCGAAGTTGTAGCGCTGGCCGGGATCGAGGGCGCGGAACACCTCGGTGAGCGAGGCCGCGGCGTAGATGTTCAGCGTCGCCGCTTGCTGCGGCCGCGCGGCCGCAGAGCCCGCGAGAGAGCTGACGACGACAAGGAGCGACGCGGCGAGCAGCAGTCCGGTTCGGCGCACGAGGAGCCTCCTTCTGACGATCATCCGAGGTACCGCTCTACCGCGGCGCTGGCGGTCTCGAGGTCGACGGCGGCAGGGAACGAGTTGCCGACTGCGGTGCGGCCGCGAGCGAGCAAGAGCGTCGAGCGCTGCTCGCCGAGGCTGGCGGCCAGGCTCGAGAACAGCACCCGTACCGACTGAGTGGGGCTGGTCGCCGCGGCGGTGAGGTACGCACCGAGCAACGCGTCGACGATGCTCAGGCCGGCGGTCGCAGCGGCCTTCCGGGTCTTGAAGGTCGCCGCGGGCCAGGCGAACTCGAAGTCCTCCACGAGCGGCGCGGTCTGGCCGGAGTCGACCAGGAGGTTCGAGAGCGCGACGACGTGCTCTCCGGCAGCGAATCCGGCACGCGCGAATGCGCCGGCGAGCGCGCCCTTGTAGAGCTTGGCTGCCTGCACCTGCGCGTAGTAGTCCTTGAGCAGGAGCTCCGAGGCGGCGCCGAAGTTGGCGAAGGCGAGCTCGTCGTCGGTCGCGGCGGACGCCGACCGGGGAAACGCCCCGGCCCCCGAGAGCGCGAGTCCGCCTGCTGCCGCCGCAACGAGCAGCCGCCGCCGGTCCAGCGTTGGGCTCATCGCTCGACCATCACCGAGGTCGACTTGACGACGCCGGCCGCGCTCATCCCCGCCTTCAGCCCGAGCTCCTCCACCGACTCTCTGGTCACGATCGCGACGACGCGGGCGGGCTCGGTGACGTCGATCTCGACCTTCGCGAGCAGGCCGTCGAGCTCGACCGAGCGGACGACGCCGCGGAAGCGGTTACGGGCGGAGAGGGTCTCGTCGCCATGAGGCCCCTGCAACCGCTCGACCTCCGCGGCCGCAACCACGCGGCGGTTGGCGGCATCGCGACCGACCTCGATCTTCCCGTCCCTGTCCCAGCGGCGCAGCGTGTCGACGCTGATCCCGAGCGCGCGTGCGGCTTCGGTGGCCGAGTAGCTCTGCTTAGGCATTGCCTAGGCAGCATAGACTGCACGCGTGGAGGTTGTCCAACGCGCGGACGCCGCGGAGTTCCTCGAGCGCACTGCGGCGCTCCTCGCTGACGAGGCGCGGCACAACCTGATCCTCGGGCTGGCCGGGACGATTCGCGACAGCCCCGGCCTCTACCGCGAGCACGAGCTCTGGCTCGTCGAGGACGGAGACTCGGTCGTCGGCGCCGCGTTGCGGACGCCTCCCTACAACCTCGTCCTCGGCGACGGCACACGAAGAGGCGCTCGAGCTGCTCGCGCGCGAGGTCGGCGGCGCGATCCCCGGAGCCGTCGGCGCCGTTCCGGAGATCGACGACTTCGTCGCCGCCTGCGCGCGCCTCCATGGCGTCACGCCGGAGCCGCGCGTGGAGCAGGGGATCTACTCGCTCGACGCTGTCGTGCCCCCGCCGGTACCGGCGGGCGGGTCGCGACCGGCGACCAGCGACGACCGCGAGCTGCTCGTCCGCTGGTGGGGCGAGTTCAGCGCCGAGGCGCTCGGCGCGCTCGACCAGGACGAGGAGGAGGATGGACACAGCGTCGACCACAGGCTCGCCGCAGCCGGCAGCGGGATCGCGCTCTGGGAGGTGGACGGCGAGCCGGTGTCGCTCGTCGCCTTCGGCAGCCCGACGCCGACCGGGATCCGGATCGGGCCGGTCTACACGCCGCCCGAGCATCGCGGCCGCGGCTACGCGAGCGCCCTCACCGCACAGGTCTCCGCCGAGCAGCTCGCCGCGGGGCGTCGGTTCTGCTTCCTCTACACCGACCTCGGCAACCCGACCTCGAACAAGATCTACGTCGCGATCGGCTACCGCCGCGTCTGCGACTCGATCCAGTACGCCTTCGCCTAGAGCGGGATGTTCCCGTGCTTTCTCTTGGGCCTGGGCTCGCGCTTCGTCCTCGAGACCTCGAGCGCCGAGATCAGGATCGGACGGGTCAGGCGCGGCTCGATCACCTCGTCCACGTAGCCGCGCTCGGCGGCGTGGTAGGGGTTGGCGAAGCGCTCCTTGTAGTCGGCGATCAGCTCGGCGCGGCGCGCCTCGGGGTCGTCCGACTCCTCGAGCTCCTTGCGGAAGACGATATTGACGGCGCCCTCGGGCCCCATCACGGCGACCTCGGCGGTCGGCCAGGCGACGTTGAAGTCGGCGCGAATGTGCTTCGAGCTCATGACGTCGTACGCCCCGCCGTATGCCTTGCGCGTGATCACCGTCAACTTCGGGACCGTCGCCTCGGCGAAGGCGTAGAGGAGCTTGGCGCCGTGGCGGATGATCCCGCCCCACTCCTGCTCGGTGCCCGGCAGGAAGCCGGGGACGTCGACGAAGGTGACGAGCGGGACGTTGAAGGCGTCGCACGTGCGGACGAAGCGCGCCGCCTTGACGGAGGCGTCGATGTCGAGCACGCCCGCGAGCGCCGCCGGCTGGTTGCCGACGACCCCGACCGGGTGGCCGCCGAGCCGCGCGAACCCGCAGACGATGTTGGCGGCGAAGCGCGGCTGCACCTCCATGAACTCACCGTCGTCGACGACTTTCGCGATCACCTGCTTCATGTCGTACGGCTTCGTCGCCTCGTCCGGGATGAACGTGTCCAGCTCGGGCGACTCGCGGTCGACGGGATCCGTCGGCGCCGTGTGGAGCGGCCGCTCGAGGTTGTTCTGCGGCAGGAACGAGAGCAGGTAGCGCGCGTCCTCGAGCACGGCCTCCTCGTTCGCGGCCGTGAAGTGGGCGACGCCCGACTTGGCCGCGTGCGTCTCGGCGCCGCCGAGCTCCTCGAACGAGACCTCCTCCCCGGTCACCGTCTTCACCACGTCGGGGCCGGTGATGAACATGTACGAGCTCGACTCCGCCATCAGCACGAAGTCGGTGATCGCCGGCGAGTAGACGGCGCCGCCGGCGGTCGGGCCGAGGACGAGCGAGATCTGCGGGATCACGCCCGAAGCCTGGACGTTGCGCCAGAAGATCTCGGCGTAGCCGGCGAGCGAGACGACGCCCTCCTGGATCCGCGCCCCGCCCGAGTCGTTGATCCCGATCACCGGGCACCCGTACTTCAGGGCCATGTCCATGACCTTGCAGATCTTCTCGGCGAAGACCTCGGAGAGGGAGCCGCCGAAGACGGTGAAGTCCTGCGAGAAGACGAAGACCTTGCGGCCGAAGACCTCGCCGTAGCCGGTCACGACCGCGTCTCCGTAGGGACGGTTCCGCATCGAGTCGAAGTCGGGGTTGCGGTGGCGCACGTAGCGGTCGAGCTCGACGAACGTGCCCGGGTCGAGCAGCTTCTCGACCCGCTCGCGCGCGAGCAGCTTCCCGCGCTCCCGCTGCCGCGCGACCGCCTTCTCGTTCCCGGCGTGCGCGGCCTGGTCCGAGAGCTCCTGCAGCCAGGCGAGCTTGGCGGCGGTGGTGTCGTGGATCTCGGCCATCGCGCGGGAGCCTAACGCGCGTGTGCGCTGTAGATTCGCGGCATGGAGCCGCCGCTCGACCGCTCGACGATCTGGCCCTACGTCGACGGCGCAACGGGGCCGTTCCACTACGCGCGCAATGCGCACCCGGTCGGCGTCGAGGCGGAGCGTGTGCTCGGCGCGCTCGAGGGCGGCGAGGCGCTGCTGTTCCCCTCGGGGATGGGCGCGACGACGGCCGTCGTGCTGGCCCTGCTCGCGCCCGGCCAGACCGTCGCGCTCGCGGCGGACGCCTACTACGGGACGGGCGTGCTGCTGACCGAGCTCGAGCGCTGGGGCCTTCGGCACGTCCTCTTCGACCAGACCGGGCCGCCGCCCGACGCCGACCTCGTCTGGATCGAGGCACCGTCGAATCCGCTCCTGACGATGCCGGACTTCGAAGCGGCCGCCGCCCACCCGGGCCTCGTCGTCTGCGACGCGACCGCGGCGACACCCGTGCAGCTGCGCCCGCTCGAGCACGGCTGCGACCTCGTCCTCCACTCGGCCACGAAGTACCTCGGCGGCCATCACGACGTCCTGCTCGGCGCGGTCGTCGCGAAGAGCTCCGAGCACGCGGCCCGGCTGCACGAGTTCCGCACGCGCTCCGGGATCGTCGCCGCGCCCGACGCCGCCTGGCTCCTCCTGCGCGGCCTGCAGACGCTGGACGTTCGCGTCCGGCGGCAGACCGAGACGGCGACGACGCTGGCCGGCCGCCTCGAGCAGCATCCTGCGACGGCGAACGTCCGCTACCCGGGCTTCGGCGCCCTCGTCTCCTTCGACGTCTCGGACGCTGCGGCCGCACACCGGGTCGAGACCTCGACAGCCCTGATCGTGAATGCGACAAGCCTCGGCGGCGTCACCTCGACGATGGAGTCGCGCCACCGCTGGGAGGGTGCGCGAGTCCCCGAGGGACTGCTGCGGCTGTCGGTCGGCCTGGAGCCTGCCGACGCGCTCTGGGCCGACCTCGAGCACGCGCTCGCCCAGCTGTAACTCGGCGATTCCTGCCGAAAGGTCGTTCAACATCGCGCCGGAATGGGCATAGAGGCGCCCAGGAGCCAGAGGAGCTCCCGGATCAACCCCCGCTGCTCGATCAGAAGGAGTCACCCGTGCCTCGAGTACCGACCCGCGGTGCGCGCACCGGAACACCACCAGCCCGATCCGGCTCCGGGAACGGCGCCGGCGCCCTGACGGAGGCGCAACTCGCGAAGCTGACCGCGGCGCTCGAATCCGCCCGCGACGGCGACTTCTCGGTCCGGCTGCGGACCGACGGGCCGCTCGCCGAGGTGGCGGCGGCGTTCAACACGCTCGTCGAGCGGAACCAGCAGGTGACGCGCGAGCTGGTGCGGGTGAGCAAGGTCGTCGGCCGCGAGGGCCGGATCACCGAGCGGGCGGGCGTCGCGGGGGCGCCCGGCTCGTGGGCGGACAAGGTCGGCGCGGTCAACGAGCTGATCGACAACCTGGCGCGGCCGACGATCGAGGTCGCGCGCGTGATCGACGCGGTCGCCGACGGCGACCTGAGACAGCGGATCCAGCTCGAGATCGACGGCCAGCCGGTGCGCGGCGAGTTCCGCCGGATCGGCACGACCGTGAACGCGATGGTCGACCAGCTCTCGAGCTTCGCGGCCGAGGTCACCCGCGTCGCCCGCGAGGTCGGCACCGAGGGCAAGCTCGGCGGCCAGGCGCGGGTCAAGGGCGTCTCGGGGACGTGGAAGGACCTGACCGACTCGGTCAACCAGATGGCGTCGAACCTGACCGGCCAGGTCCGGAACATCGCCGACGTGACCACCGCGGTCGCGAACGGGGACCTGTCCAAGAAGGTCACCGTCGACGTCAAGGGCGAGGTGCTCGAGCTGAAGAACACCGTCAACACGATGGTCGACCAGCTCTCGAGCTTCGCCGACGAGGTGACGCGCGTCGCGCGCGAGGTCGGCACCGACGGGAACCTCGGCGGCCAGGCGCAGGTCAAGGGCGTCTCCGGCGTCTGGCGCGACCTGACGGAGAACGTGAACACGCTCGCCGGCAATCTCACCTCCCAGGTCCGCAACATCGCCGCCGTCACGACCGCGGTCGCGAACGGCGACCTCTCGAAGAAGATCACCGTCGACGTCAAGGGCGAGGTGCTCGAGCTCAAGGAGACCATCAACACGATGGTCGACCAGCTGCGCTCGTTCTCGGCCGAGGTGACGCGGGTCGCGAAGGAGGTCGGCACCGAGGGCGAGCTCGGCGGCCAGGCCCAGGTCGAGGGCGTCTCCGGCGTCTGGAAGGACCTGACGGAGAACGTGAACACGCTCGCGAACAACCTCACCGGCCAGGTGCGCGCGATCGCCGACGTGACCACGGCGGTCGCCCAGGGCGACCTCTCCCAGAAGATCACGGTCGACGCGAAGGGCGAGATCGCGGAGCTGAAGGGGACGATCAACACGATGGTCGACCAGCTCTCGGCGTTCGCCGGCGAGGTCACCCGCGTCGCCCGCGAGGTCGGGACCGAGGGCAAGCTCGGCGTCGAGGCCGAGGTGAAGGACGTCTCCGGCGTCTGGCGCGACCTGACGCAGAACGTGAACACGATGGCGAGCTCGCTCACCGCGCAGGTGCGCAACATCGCCGAGGTCACGACCGCGGTCGCGAACGGCGACCTCTCGAAGAAGGTCACCGTGGACGTGAAGGGCGAGATCGCGGAGCTGAAGTCGACGATCAACACGATGGTCGACCAGCTCTCGTCGTTCGCCGCCGAGGTGACGCGCGTCGCGAAGGAGGTCGGCACCGAGGGCAAGCTCGGCGGCCAGGCCGAGGTGATCGGCGTCTCCGGGACGTGGAAGGACCTGACCGAGAACGTCAACCAGCTCGCGAACAACCTCACCGACCAGGTGCGCGCGATCGCCGACGTCACGACCGCGGTCGCGAAGGGCGACCTCTCGCAGAAGATCGCCGTCGAGGCGAAGGGAGAGGTGGCGCAGCTCGCCGCGACCATCAACACGATGGTCGACCAGCTCTCGAGCTTCGCGGCCGAGGTCACCCGCGTCGCCCGCGAGGTCGGCACCGAGGGCAAGCTCGGCGGCCAGGCCCAGGTGAAGGGCGTCAGCGGCACGTGGCGCGACCTGACCGACAACGTCAACTTCATGGCCTCCTCGCTCACCGAGCAGGTGCGCAACATCGCCACCGTCACGACCGCGGTCGCGAACGGCGACCTCTCGAAGAAGATCACCGTCGACGTCAAGGGCGAGGTCTTCGAGCTCAAGGACACGATCAACACGATGGTCGACCAGCTGCGCGCCTTCGCCTCCGAGGTGACGCGCGTCGCGCGCGAGGTCGGCACCGAGGGCCGCCTCGGCGGCCAGGCGCGCGTCGAGGGCGTCTCCGGCACCTGGAGCGACCTGACCGACAACGTCAACTTCATGGCCTCCTCGCTGACCGAGCAGGTGCGCAACATCGCCACCGTCACGACCGCGGTCGCGAACGGCGACCTCTCGAAGAAGGTCACCGTGGACGTGAAGGGAGAGGTGCTCGAGCTCAAGGACACGATCAACACGATGGTCGACCAGCTCTCCGCCTTCGCCTCCGAGGTCACCCGCGTCGCGCGCGAGGTCGGCACGGAGGGGACGCTCGGCGGCCAGGCCGAGGTGGCCGGGGTCTCCGGGACGTGGAAGGACCTGACCGAGAACGTCAACCTGCTCGCCGGCAACCTCACCTCGCAGGTGCGCAACATCGCCGCGGTGACGACCGCCGTCGCGAAGGGCGACCTCTCGCAGAAGATCACCGTCGACGCCAAGGGCGAGGTCGGCCGGCTCGCCGGGACGATCAACACGATGGTCGACCAGCTCTCGACGTTCGCCGCCGAGGTGACACGCGTCGCCCAGGAGGTCGGCACCGAGGGCAAGCTCGGCGTCCAGGCTCAGGTCGAGGGCGTCTCCGGCGTCTGGAAAGGGCTGACCGACAACGTCAACCAGCTCGCCCAGACGCTGACGACGCAGCTCCGCGCGATCGCGGACGTCTCCACCGCCGTGACCCAGGGCGACCTGACCCGCTCGATCACCGTCGAGGCCGCGGGCGAGGTCTCGGATCTCAAGGACAACATCAACGAGATGATCGGCAACCTCCGCGAGACGACCGAGCGGAACGCCGCGCAGGACTGGCTCAACTCGAACCTCGCCCGGTTCTCGGGGATGCTGCAGGGGCTGCGTGACCAGAAGACGGTCGCGAAGCTGCTGATGAGCGAGGTGACGCCGCTCGTCGCCGCCCACCACGGCGCCTTCTACGTCGCCCAGGACACGGGCGAGGACGAGGAGACCGAGCTGCAGCTGATCGCGACGTACGGCTACAAGGAGCGGAAGACGATCTCGAACCGCTTCAAGCTCGGCGAGGCGATCGTCGGCCAGGCGGCGCTCGAGAAGAAGGCGATCGTGATCACCCAGGCGCCGGAGGACTACATCAAGATCGCCTCGGGTCTCGGCGAGGCGGCGCCGACGAGCATCATCGTCCTCCCCGTCCTCTTCGAGGAGAACGTGATGGCCGTGGTCGAGCTCGCCTCGTTCACGCGGTTCACCGAGGTCCAGCAGACCTTCCTCGACCAGCTCTCCGAGTCGATCGGCGTCGTCCTGAACACGATCCTCGCGAACATGCGCACCGAGGAGCTGCTGCTCCAGTCGCAGCAGCTGACGCAGGACCTGCAGAGCCAGTCCGAGGAGCTGCAGGCGCAGCAGGACGAGCTGAAGCGGTCGAACGCGGAGCTGGAGGCGCAGACCGCCACGTTGCGGGCGTCCGAGGAGCTGCTCCAGACGCAGCAGGAGGAGCTGCAGCAGACGAACGAGGAGCTGGAGGAGCGGTCGCAGCAGCTCGAGGAGCAGAACCGCCGGATCGAGATCAAGAACGCGGAGATCGAGGAGGCCCGGAGCGCGCTCGAGGAGAAGGCGGAGCAGCTGGCGCTCTCCTCGAAGTACAAGTCCGAGTTCCTGGCGAACATGTCGCACGAGCTGCGGACGCCGCTCAACTCGCTGCTGATCCTCGCGAAGCTGCTCGGCGACAACCCCGACGGCAACCTGACCGACAAGCAGATCGAGTTCGCGACCACGATCCACAATGCCGGCTCGGAGCTGCTCGGCCTGATCAACGACATCCTCGACCTGTCCAAGGTCGAGGCCGGGAAGATGGACGTCAACGCGAGCGAGGTCTCCGTCGCCGACGAGCTGGCCGCGCTCGAGCGGGCGTTCATGCCCGTCGCGACCGAGCACGGGCTCACCTTCGAGCTCGACTTCGCCGAGAACGCGCTGCCGACGATCGTCACCGATCAGCAGCGGCTGCAGCAGGTGCTGAAGAACCTGCTCTCGAACGCGTTCAAGTTCACGGAGTCCGGCGGCGTCGTCCTCCGCGTCGGCCAGGCGGAGGGCCGGCAGTTCGCGGGCGACGTGCTCGCGAAGGCCGAGCGCGTGATCGGCTTCTCCGTGATCGACACGGGCGTCGGGATCGCGCAGGACAAGCTGCGCCTGATCTTCGAGGCGTTCCAGCAGGCGGACGGGACGACGAGCCGCCGCTACGGCGGCACCGGCCTCGGCCTCTCGATCAGCCGCGAGATCGCCCGGCTGCTCGGCGGCGAGATCCACGTCGAGTCGGCGCCGGGACAGGGCAGCGCCTTCACCCTCTTCCTGCCCGAGCACTACGTCGAGACCTCGCCGGCGGCGACGCCGGCCGAGCTGCTGGAGGCCGTCTCGGCCGGGCTCTCGCCCGCGACGGCGGCGAGCCACAACGGCGACGAGCCCGAGCTCGATCCGATGCTGCTGATCTCGAGCGAGGTGGACGACGACCGCGAGTCGATCGAGGAGGGCGACCGGGTCGTGCTGATCGTCGAGGACGACGCCGACTTCGCCCGCACCGAGCTCGAGATCGCCCGCGAGCGGGGCTTCAAGGGCCTCGTCGCCCTGCGCGGCGACACCGGGCTCGCCCTTGCCCGCGAGTTCCGGCCCGACGCGATCGTCCTCGACATGAGCCTGCCGGTGCTGGACGGATGGGTCGTGCTCGACCGGCTCAAGCGCCATCCGGCGACGCGCCACATCCCGGTGCACATCGTCTCGGGGATCGACGAGATGCAGCCGGCGCTCCTGGCCGGAGCTGCCGCGTTCGTGCAGAAGCCGGCGTCGCTCGAGGCGCTCGAGGGCGTCTTCGGCGGGATCGAGTCGTTCATCGCCCGCGACGTCCGCCGCCTGCTCGTGGTCGACGACGACGAGACTCAGCGCGACGCGATCGTCGAGCTCGTCGGCGGCGACGGCGACATCGAGATCGTCGCGGTCGGCTCCTCGGAGGAGGCGCTCGCCGCGCTCGACTCCGAGCCCGAGTTCGACTGCATGGTGCTCGACCTGAAGCTGCCGAAGATGACCGGCTTCGACCTGCTCGAGAAGGTGAAGACGAGCGAGCGCTCGCGGACGCTGCCGGTGATCGTCCACACGGGCAAGGAGCTGACCCGGCGCGAGGAGACGAAGCTGAAGCGCTACGCGGAGACGATCGTCGTCAAGGACGCCCGCTCACCGGAGCGCCTGCTCGACGAGACGTCCCTCTTCCTGCACCGGGTCGAGTCGAAGCTGCCCGACTCGAAGCGGAAGATGCTCGAGCAGCTGCACAACGCCGACGCGCTCTTCCTCGGGAAGAAGGTGCTGATCGTCGACGACGACGTCCGCAACGTCTTCGCGCTCACGAGCGCGCTCGAGGCGAACGGGATGGAGGTCGTGTTCGCCGAGAACGGGCGCGAGGGGATCGAGGTGCTCAGGCGCGCCGGCGACGTCGACCTCGTGCTGATGGACGTGATGATGCCGGAGCTCGACGGCTACGAGACGACGCAGGAGATCCGGCAGCTGCCCGAGTTCGAGAAGCTGCCGATCATCGCCCTGACCGCGAAGGCGATGCGGGGCGACCGCGAGCGGTCGATCGCGGCCGGTGCGTCCGACTACATCACGAAGCCGGTCGACACCGATCAGCTGCTCTCCCTGATGCGGGTGTGGCTCTACCAGTAGATGGACGAGCTCGACGGAGGCGACGAGCTCGAGCTCGAGCAGATCGAGATCGAGCTCCTGCTCGAAGGGATCCACCGCCACTACGGCTTCGACTTCCGCCAGTACGCGCCCGCCTCCCTGCGGCGGCGCCTGCGCAGGCGGATGGACGGCGAGAGGGTGGAGACGATCTCGGCGCTCCAGAACCTGCTCCTCCACGACCCGGCCGTGATGGAGCGGCTCCTGCTCGACCTCTCGATCAACGTCACCGCGATGTTCCGCGACCCGACGTTCTTCCTCGCCATGCGGGAGAAGGTCGTGCCGTTGCTGCGCACGTACCCGTTCTCGCGGCTGTGGGTCGCCGGCTGCTCGACCGGTGAGGAGGTCTACTCGCTCGCGATCCTGCTCGCCGAGGAGGGACTCACCGAACGCGTCCGCATCTACGCGACCGACATCAACGCGGCGGTGCTCGAGCAGGCGAAGCTGGGGGTCTTCCCACTCGACAAGATGCAGGAGTACACGCAGAACTACATCCGGGCGGGCGGTGCCCGCTCGTTCTCGGAGTACTACGTCGCCCGCTACGACGGCGCCCGCTTCGCCCGCGAGCTCGCCGACGGCGTCGTCTTCGCCCAGCACAACCTCGTCTCCGACGCCGCGTTCAACGAGTTCAACGTGGTCACGTGCCGGAACGTGATGATCTACTTCGCGCAGCCCTTGCAGGAGCGCGTGCACCGCCTCTTCTACGAGAGCCTGGCGATGTTCGGAGTGCTCGCGCTCGGGCAGAAGGAGACGATCCGCTTCTCGCCGCACGAGGGGTCGTTCGAGGAGCTGGACGCGGACGAGCGTCTGTTCAGGAAGGTCGGATGAGCTACGAGGTGATCGCGATCGGCGCGTCCTGGGGCGGGCTGCAGGCATTGGGAACGTTGCTGGAGGGGATTCCGCAGCAGCTCGACCCGGCGATCGTCGTCGCCCAGCACCGTTCGGCCGAGTCGGGCCGCGGCGTGCTCGAGTCGCTGCTCCAGCGCCACATCGGCCGGCCGGTCTCCGAGCCCGGCGACAAGGAGGCGATCGAGCGCTGCCGGGTCTACATCGCTCCTGCGGACTACCACCTGCTCGTCGACGGCGGCCACTTCGCCCTCTCCGTGGACGCGCGCGTCAAGTTCGCCCGGCCGTCGATCGACGTTCTCTTCGAGTCCGTCGCGGAGTCCTACCGCGACCGCGCGATCGGGATCGTCCTGACGGGCGCGAACGAGGACGGCGCGGCCGGGCTGGCGTCGATCAAGCGGCGCGGCGGCGTCTCGATCGTCCAGGACCCGCACACGGCGGAGCGGCGGACGATGCCCGACGCGGCGCTTGCGGTCACGGAGGCGGACGCAGTGCTCCCGCTCGAGGAGATCGGCCCCTTCCTCTACGGGCTGTGCTCGTGAGCGACCGGGCGAAGCTGCTGCTCGTCGACGACCGGCCCGAGAACCTGCTCGCGCTGGAGGCGATCCTCGAGCCGCTCGACGCCGACCTCGTCCGCGCCGCCTCGGGGGAGGAGGCGCTGCGCCGCCTGCTCACCGAGGAGTTCGCGGCGATCCTGCTCGACGTCCAGATGCCGGGGCTGGACGGCTTCCAGACAGCGGAGCTGATCAAGCAGCGAGAGCGGACGAGCCACGTCCCGATCCTCTTCCTGACCGCGATCTCGAAGGACGCCGAGCACATCTTCCGCGGCTACACGGCAGGCGCCGTCGACTACCTGATGAAGCCGTTCGAGCCGATGATCCTTCGCGCCAAGGTCGCGGTCTTCATCGAGCTCTGGCAGAAGACGATCGAGATCAGGCGCCGGGATGCGCTTCTCGCCGAGCAGGAGCTGGCCACGGTCGAGCGCGAGAGCGAGCTGCGCTACCGCTCGCTCGCGGACGCGGTGCCGCAGATCGTCTGGACCGCCGACGCCGACGGAGTCGTCAACTACCGCAACGAGCGCTGGTACGAGCTGACCGGGCTGCCGCGCGAGGGGCCGACCGTCTGGCAGGACTTCGTCCACCCCGAGGACGCGGCTGCAACCGGTGCGGCCTGGGACGAGGCCCGCCGCACACGGACACCGCTCGATGCCGAGTACCGGATCCGGCTGGCGGACGGCACCTACCGCTGGTTCCTCGGCCGGGCGCTGCCGACCGCCGACGGCTGGGTCGGGACGTCGACCGACATCGAGGACCGGAAGCTCGCAGAGGAGCGGCAGGTGTTCCTCGCGGAGGCCGGCTGGGTGCTCGGCAGCTCGCTCGACTACGAGCAGACGCTCGCCGACGTCGCGCGTCTGGCGGTGCCGCGCGTGGCCGACTGGTGCGCCGTCGACATCTTCGTCGACGGCAAGCTCGAGCGGCTCGCGCTCGAGCACGCGGACGCACTGAAGCTCGCGCTCGCCCGCGAGCTCGAGCAGCCGATGCTCGCCGCCGTCACGGTCGCCACCCGCACCGCCGATCCCGTGCTCGTGACGGAGATCGACGAACGGGCGCTGGCGTCCTTTCGCTTCGACGACGCGCAGCTCGAGATCGCACGTGCGCTCGCGCCGCGGTCGTACGTGACCGTGCCGCTGATCGCGCGGGGCGAGGTTTTCGGGTCGGTCACGCTCGTGACGGCGGAGTCCGGCCGGGTCTACGGCGAGGAGGACGCCGTGCTTGCGCAGGAGCTCGCCCGCCACGCGGCCGCCGCGATCGACAACGCGCGGCTCTACGCGGAGTCGGAAAGGCGCAGCCGGGCGGCGCGCGCGCTCGAGGCCGTCGGAGACGGCGTCGTCCTCGTCGACCGCGGCGGCGTGATCCGGCTCTGGAACACGGCGGCGACGACGATCACCGGCGTCTCCGAGACGGAGACGCTCGGCCGCAGGATCGAGGACGTCGTCCACCGCTGGGCCGAGATCTCGCCGCTCATCCCCGTCGCGAGCAAGCCGGGCGAGCCCGTGCGCGCCGAGACCGTCCCGGTCGAGTTCGGCGGCCGCGAGCTCTGGATCTCCGGGTCGGGCGTCGGCTTCGAGGAGGGAACCGTCTACGCGTTCCGCGACCTGACCGAGGAGCGGGCGCTCGAGGAGATGAAGGCCGACTTCGTCGCCACGGTCTCGCACGAGCTGCGGACGCCGCTGGCTGCGATCTACGGCTCTGCGCAGACGATCCGGCGGACCGACATCGAGCTCGACCCGCAGATCCACGACCAGCTGCTCGGCGTGATCGCATCCGAGTCCGATCGCCTCGGCACGATCGTCAACGACCTCCTCGTCGCCGGCCGGCTCGACGCCGACCAGCTGCCCGTGACGGTGGAGCAGTGCGATCCGGCCCAGCTGGCGACGTCCGTGATCGCGTCCGCGCGCACGCACCTCCCGGAGTCGGTCGAGCTCGAGCTGATCGTGCCGGAGCGGATCCCGAGTGTGGTCGCCGATCCCGGCCAGCTGCACCAGGTGCTCGTCAACCTCGTCGACAACGCGATCAAGTACTCGCCGGGCGGCGGGCCGGTCTCGCTCACGGTCGCGAACGGCGACGGCTCGATCCGCTTCTCGGTGGCGGACGAGGGGCTCGGGATCCCGGCCTCCGAGCACCGGCGGATCTTCGAGAAGTTCTACCGGCTCGACCCCGACATGACCCGCGGCATCGGCGGTACGGGGCTGGGTCTCTACATCTGCCGCGAGCTCGTGCGCCGCATGGACGGGAAGATCTGGGTCGAGTCGAAGCCCGGCCAGGGCTCGACCTTCTTCGTCGAGCTCCCTGCAGCTGCCGAGCGCGGCTAGAGCCACGTCCGTTCCGGACACGACGGGGTCTGACCCCGGACATGTCCCTTCGCGGCGCTAGCGGCCGCCGACGCCGCCGCCGCCGGCGGACCCGCCGGAGAGCTTCGCCGCGAAGTAGACGGGGATCATCGAGAGCAGGATCACGAACACGGCGACGACGTTGACGATCGGAAGCTGGTTCGGGCGCGAGAGGTTGTTGAGGATCCAGATCGGCAGCGTCTGGTCCGGCCCGGCGGTGAAGGTCGTCACGATCACCTCGTCGAAGCTGAGCGCGAACGCGAGCAGGCCGCCTGCGAGCAGCGCCGTCTTCAGCTGCGGGAAGGTGATGAGTCGGAACGTCTGCCAGGCGTCGGCGCCGAGGTCGGAGGACGCCTCCTCCAGCGACCCCTGCGTCCGACGCAGGCGGGCGATGACGTTGTTGTAGACGACGACGATGCAGAAGGTCGCATGGCCGACCATGATCGTGAACAACCCGAGGTCGACGCCGAACGGCTCCGGCAGGTTGCGGAAGGTCGCGTTCAGCGCCATCCCGGTCACGATCCCGGGCAGCGCGAGCGGGAGGATGACGAGGAACGAGATCGCGTCGCGACCGAAGAACCGGTAGCGGGCGACGGCCATCGCCGCCATCGTGCCGAGCACGAGGGCGAGCGCGGTCGCGCCCAGTGCAGCCTTGAACGAGACGAGCAGTGCGTCGCGCACGCCCGGGTTGTCGATCGCCC
Source organism: uncultured Gaiellaceae bacterium (assembly GCA_963732995.1). GTDB lineage: Bacteria > Actinomycetota > Thermoleophilia > Gaiellales > Gaiellaceae > Gaiellasilicea. The sequence goes on from CAVTBS010000007.1 coordinate 85,308, forward strand.
GCCCGAACCACTTCGTCGTCAGGCCGTCGATCGGCCACACGAGCGACCGCTTGTCGTTGAACGCGTAGATGAAGATCACGAGCAGCGGCAGGTAGATGAAGGCGAGCGTCAGGCTCGTCAGGCCGCGCAGCACCCAGACTCCGGCTCGCGAGGTCATAGGTGAGCCGTCCGCTGACGGTTTCGCGGCCCTGGTGCCCGAGGTGCAAGCGAGGCTAGGACGCAGGGAGCGCCGACACCCGCTGGTATCGGCGCGATTGAGGACGACGCCTCGCGCCGCAGATCGGGCGCCAGGGCCGCACTAACTGTTGGCGGACGGCTCACAAGTTGTCGAACGCTCCGACGCGCCGGGCGACCAGGAGATAGACGACCATCACGAGCACCGGCACGGTTGCGAAGGCGGCGGCGAACGGGAGGTTGTTCGCGACGCCGACGTTGATGTAGACGACGTTGCCGATGAACTGGGTGCTGGAGACGAGCTGCGGCGTGATGTAGTCGCCGAGCGTGAGCGAGAAGGTGAAGATCGAGCCCGCCGCGATCGCCGGCAGCGCCAGCGGCAGGACGATGCGCCAGAGCGTCCGCAGCCCCTTTCCCCCCAGGTCGGCCGACGCCTCGAGCAGCGAGTTCGGGATCCGCTCCAACCCCGCGTAGACGGGGAGGATCATGAACGGCAGCCAGAGGTAGCTGAAGACGAGCCACGTGGCCACGTTCCCGAAGCCCGGCCCGGAGAGCCCGAACGGGTCGAGCGCCCAGTTCAGGATCCCGTTCTCCTGGAGGATGATCCGCCAGGCGTAGACCTTGACCAGGTAGCTCCCCCACAACGGCAGCAGGACCGCGACGACGAGCAGGTTCCGCGTTCGCGGCGACGCGACCTTCGCCATGTAGAAGGCGATCGGGAAGGCGAGCAACACGTCGGTGACGGTCACGGCCACTGCGATCGCGACCGTGCGGAAGGCGATCGTGCGGTAGACGTCGCTCTCCCAGAGCTGCCGGAAGTTCTGGAAGCCGTAGTCGTGCACGACCTGCGAGGTGAACGGGTCGAGACGCCAGAACGAGGCCACGAAGAGCACGGCCAGCGAGCCGAGATACGCGAGCAGGAGCCACGAGAGCGGCGGGGTCAGCAGCAGGCCGACGCGGAGCCGCGGGTGGCGGAACAGAAAGGTGGAGAGGCGCCGTCCGGGTGATTCCCCGGACGGCGCCTCCAGTCCCTCAGAGGTCGAGCTCACCCCTTGATTTCAGTCCAGGCTTGCGTCCATTCCGAGTAGTCCTTGCAGACCTGGCCGCGGGAGTCGCCGCAGTCGGCCTGCGGCGTCTTCCAGTAGTAGATCTGCTCGAAGTACTCCTCGTCGTCGGCGTGGAAGATCGTGCAGTGGTCGGGGTTGGCGGTCTCCGCACACGCTTCCTTCGAGGACGGGGCCTCGCCGAAGTACTCGGTCGCGGCCGCGTTCGCCTTCGGCGAGATGATGTGGTTCATCCACAGGTACATGCAGTTCGGGTTCTTGGCCTCCGACGAGATCATCCAGGTGTCGGACCAGCCCGTCGAGCCCTCCTTCGGGAGCACGGCCGCGATGGGCACCTTCTCGCCCTCGAGCACGTTCGTGATCACCTGCCACGTCGTCCCGACGACGCTCTCGCCGCCGGTGAAGGCCGCGATCTGCTTCGTGTAGTCGGACCAGTACTCGCCGATGATCCCGCGCTGCGTCTTCAGCAGCTCCACCGCCGCGTCGAACTGATCCTGGTCGAGCTCGTACGGATCCTCGATCCCGAGGTCCGGCTGGGTCGCCTTCAGGTAGACGGCCGCGTCGGCGATGTAGATCGGGCTGTCGTACGCGGTCACCTTGCCCTTGTAGGGCGAGTTGCCGTCCCAGACGACGCTCCAGGAGTCGGGCGCCGGCTTGACGATGTCCGTGCGGTACTGGAGCAGGTTGGCGCCGCGGCCGTGCGGAACGCCGTAGGGCACGCCGTCGACCGTGTTGTGCGGCTGGTTCTTCAGCCCCTCGAACACGTTCTCGTAGTTCGGGATCAGCTCGAGGTTCACCGGCGCCACGTCGCCGGCCGCGATCAGGCGCAGGCTCGCGTCGCCGGAGGCCGAGACCCCGTCGTACTGGCCGGTGCGCATCAGGGTCACCATCTCGTCCGAGGTGTTGCCGGTCTTGACGTTGACCTGGCAGCCGGTCTCCTTCTCGAAGTCCGTCACCCAGTCGACCTTCGGGTCGGTGGAGCCGTCCTCGACGTAGCCGGCCCAGGCGACCAGGTTGACCTGGCCCTCGCCCTCGCCGAGCGACTCGAGCATGCCCTCGGGCGTCCCGCCCGTCGTCTCGGCGGCCGTCGTGCCCGCGCCGCCCGCCTCCTCGTCGTCGCCGCCACAGCCCGCGGCCATGACGCACAGCACGCCGGTGGCGAACAGCGCCGCAGCCCAGCGTCCCACTCTCTGCTTCCTCATCGATCGTCTCCTCCGTTCGACCCGGTTTCAATGTGAAAGGCGTGCTCGGGCAACCAGCTCGCCCGAACGCGACTCCCCTGTCGCTCCTGCACCTCGCTCGAGCCGCGCTCGAGGTTCTGGCTCACCACCGTCAGCTCGCCGCCCGCGTCCAGCTCGAGGTGGTAGCGGGTGATCGCACCGACGTAGACGACGTTCGCGATCCGGCCAGGCTCGACGACCGCCCCGGCTTCCGGACTGTCGCCGTCGCCGAGCAAGCGGACCTTCTCAGGTCGCACGGTGAAGCGGCGGCCGTCGCGTTCGAGCACGTTCGAGACGCCGACGAAGCCGGCGATGAACTCGCTCGCCGGATGCTCGTAGACCTCGGCCGGCGCCCCCAGTTGCGCGATCTTGCCCTCGTTGAAGACCGCCAGCCGGTCGCTCATCGTCAGCGCTTCCTCCTGGTCGTGCGTGACGTAGATGAACGTGATCCCGAGCTCCTGCTGGATCCGCTTCAGCTCGACCTGGAGCTCCTGTCGGAGCTTGAGGTCGAGCGCGCCGAGCGGCTCGTCGAGCAGGAGTGCCTGCGGCCGGTTGACGATCGCGCGCGCGAGCGCGACGCGCTGGCGCTGGCCGCCGGAGAGCTGGGCCGGCTTGCGGGCGCCGTAGCCCTCGAGCCGCACGAGCGCGAGCGCCTCGCCGGCGCGCTGCCTGCGCTCGGCCCGCGGCACCTTCTTGACGCGGAGCCCGTACTCGACGTTCTCCTGCACGGTCATGTGCGGGAAGAGCGCGTAGTCCTGGAAGACCGTGTTGACGTCGCGCGCGTACGGCGGCAGCTTCGAGACGTCCCTGCCGCCCAGCTCGATCCGGCCCTCGTCGGGCTGCTCGAACCCGGCGATCACGCGCAGCGTGGTCGTCTTGCCGGAGCCGGACGGGCCGAGCATGGTGAAGAACTCGCCGCGGCGGATCTCGAGATCGACGCCGTCGACCGCGGTCACGTCGCCGTAGCGCTTGCGCAGCCCGGCGATCCGGACGTCGATCTCAGCCTGTGGCGGCAAGCGACTCCTCCAGCAGCTCGAGGCCGCGCTCGAGCTCCTCGTCCGCGATGTTCAACGGCGGCAGCAGCCGGATCACGTTGCCGTGGAGGCCGCACGAGAGCAGCAGCAGGCCGCGCTCGAACGCTGCGGCCGTGATCTGCTGCGCGAGCTCCGGGCTCTGGTCGCGCAGCTCGAGCGCCAGCATCGGCCCGAGCCCGCGCACCTCGCCGATCGCATCGTGGCGGCCGGCGAGCTCGTCGAGCCGGGCGTGCAGGGTCCGGCAGAGCTTGGCGGCCTGCGAGCGGAAGTCGGGCGACGCGACCGTGTCGAGCACGACGCAGGCGGCGGCGCAGGCGACCGGGTTGCCGCCGAACGTGCCTCCGAGTCCGCCCGGCCCGGGCGCGTCCATGACCTCCGCGCGACCGGTGACCGCGGCGAGCGGCAGGCCGCCGCCGAGCGACTTCCCCGAGACGAGGAGATCCGGGGCGACGCCGCTGTGCTCGATCGCCCACATCGGGCCCGTCCGTCCCACGCCCGACTGGACCTCGTCGGCGACGAAGAGGATTTCGTGCCGGTCGCAGAGCTCGCGGAGCCGGGCCAGATAGTCGGCCGGCATCGGGATGAAGCCGCCCTCGCCCTGGACGGTCTCGAGCACGACGCACGCGACCGACTCCGCCTCGACGTCGCTCTTGAACAGATGCTCGAGCGAGGCGATCGCGGCATCGGTGTCGACGCCGCGGTAGGGGTACGGCGCGGCTGCGCGGTAGACCTCGCCCGGGAACGGGCCGAAGCCGGCCTTGTAGGGACGGACCTTGCTCGTCATGGCCATCGTCAACAGCGTCCGCCCGTGGAAGCCGTTGTCGAACACGACCACGGCTGGACGGCCGGTCGCGGCGCGCGCGATCTTGACGGCGTTCTCGATCGCCTCCGCCCCGCTGTTGACCAGAATCGACTTCTGGCTCTCGCCGGCGCACGGCGAGTGCTCGGCCAGCCGGCGGCAGACCTCGACGTACGGCTCGTAGGTGCCGACCATGAAGCACTGGTGCAGGAAGCGGTCGACCTGCTCGTGGATCGCGGCGACGACCGGCCCGAAGCCGTGGCCCGTGTTCTGGCACGCGATCCCGCCCGCGAAGTCGAGATAAACGGTGCCGTCGGCCGCTTCGACCTGCGCGCCCTCGGCCCGGACGACCACGAGGCGCGGCGTCGCGACACCGCGTGCGACGTAGCGCTCGCGCGCCTCGAGGACGTCGTCGGACGAATTGCGCTCCCGGAGGGACACGCGCCGATTCTCTCTCGCTGCGGCGCGTGGGCGCAATGGACGGCGGGTCACAGCCCGCCGTCCGCCTCTTCGACACGGTGTCCGAAACCCGGGCTCGCAGCACGTACCCGTACCGCGCAACTGCTTGCTTCCTCCCGTGATCGAGGAGTAGCGTCTTGGCCAGGGCGTCCAAGCGCCGCCGCCCATTCGATGCTGACCGTCCGTGAGATCGCGAACCTGCCGGGCCTCGGGCTCGAGCTCGCTGCGGGCGCGGGCGGCGCCGGCAATCCGATCCGCTGGGTCCACGTCTCCGAGCTGCCGGACCCGACGCAGTGGCTCGAGGGCGGCGAGCTTCTGATCACGACCGGGCTCGGGGTCGGCGAGCTGTCGCGGCCCCAGCGCGAATACGTGCGCCGCCTGGCCGGGCACGGCCTGGCGGGCCTCGCCTTCGGGATCGGCTTCGGCTGGGCCGAGCCGCCGGCCGCCCTCGCCGACGAGGCCGACCGGCTCGCCTTCCCGGTCGTCACCGTCCCCTACGAGGTCCCGTTCATCGCGTTGACGAAGGCGATCGCATCGCGGCTCGCGAACGCCCAGCTCGCGCGCCTCGAACGCGCGCTCGAGGTGCACGAGCGGCTCGCGCGCTCCGTCCTCGAGGGTCAGGGCACACCGGGGCTGCTGGCGATCCTCGGCGACCACGTCGGCTGTGCGCTCGCGCTCGTCGACGAGGCCGGCCGGGTCGTCGGCGAACGCCACGGCGAGCGGCTGGACGGCTGCGAGCACGTGCTGGATCTCCCGGTCGTCGCCGACGGCGAGACCTGGTCGCTGCGAGCCGGGAAGCCCCGTGACGACCTGTCCGAGTACGACCGGCTCGTGCTCCACCACGGCCAGTCGGCGCTCGCGTTCGAGCTCTCGCGGCGCCACGCGGTCTCGGCGGCCGAGCTCCGGCTGGCCGGCGACCTGCTCGAGGACCTCGAGCACGACCGGCTCGACGAGCGTGAGATCTCGCGCCGGATCGCCGCATTCGGGCTCGACCCGCAGAGCCGCTACGCGGCACTGCTCGCCGTCGCGGCGACCTCGATGCCCGGCGACGAGGTCCGCAGCGCCGCCGCCCGCGTGCTCGACGCGCGCGGCGCCCGCTACCTCTCCGCCTCCCGGCGCGACCGCGCCGCGTTCCTCGTCGCGACCGATCTCGAGGAGGACGCGCTCGAGATCGCCCGGGAGCTCGTCGAGGCGGCGCCCGGAACGCGGGTCGGCGTCGGCCGGCCGGCGTCGGGCGCCGGGCTCGGCCGCAGCCTGCTGGAGGCGCGCGCCGCACTCGACGCGGTCGCCGGCCCGGTCGCCTCGTATCAGGATCTCGGCTCGCTCGAGCTGCTGCTCAGCCTTCCGGGCGCAACCCTGGAGGCCTTCGTCGCCCGCGTCCTCGGCCCGGCGGCCGACAACACCTGGCTGCTCGAGTCGCTCGCAGCGCTGCTCGACAGCGGCTGCCGCTGGAGCGACGCGGCCGACCGCCTCGGCGTCCACCGGCACACGCTTCGCTACCGGATGGAGCAGCTGCGGAAGCAGACCGGACGCCATCCCGACGATCCCGCGCAACGGATGGAGCTCTGGCTCGCCGTCAAGGCGAGACAGGCGCTGGCGGCCCGGGAGGCGGAGCCGGCACCAACATGAGTGTGTGGTTTACCGCACTCCATCTCGTCCAATTCTTTGCCACGATACGGCCATGCCCAAGACCGTAGTGATCGTCGACGATCACCCCAGCTTCCGCGCCTCGGCGCGCGCAATTCTGCAGGCTGAGGGTTTCGAGGTCGTCGGCGAGGCGGAGGACGGCGCCTCGGGGATCGCGGCAGCGCATGCGCTCCACCCCGACGTGATCCTCCTCGACGTGCAGCTGCCGGACATGGACGGCTTCGCCGTCTGCCGGGAGCTCAACCTGAACGGCGGCCCACCGGCCGTCGTTCTCGTCTCCAGCCGGGAAGCGTGCGACTACGGCGGGCTGATCGAACAGAGCGGTGCCCGAGGCTTCATCCCGAAAGCCGAGCTGGGTGGGACTGCGCTGGCCGATCTGCTCGGAGGATGAGGACGCGCTCACTCGTCCTGGTCGCTCTCGGCGGCCTGGGGCTCGGCGCCATGGGCACCGCGCTCGTCCTCACGAGCGACCGTCTCGACAACAAGGCCGCGTTCCTCGCGCTGGCGCTCACGGTCGGGCTCTCGTTTCTCGTCTCCGGCGTGATCGCGCTCTGGCGCCGGCCGGACAACCGCACCGGCTTCCTCCTCGTCCTCGTCTCGTATCTCTGGTTCCTCGGCGCACTGACCGAGTCGAGCAACGACTGGGTCTACACGCTCGGGTTCCTGGTCAACAGCTTCACGGTCGGAGCGTTCGTCCAGCTGCTGCTGGCCTACCCGTCCGGACGCCTGCAGGGGCGCCGGGATCGCCGGCTCGTCGTCGCCACCTACGCGCTGGTCTTCGTCGCGTCCGTGATCCAGCTGCTGGTCGTCGAGCAGCCCGACTCCGAGTGTCCTGGCTGCGAGAGCACGATCGCCGTCGCGAACAGCGATACGGCACACGACGTCGTCACCGGCCTCGTCAGCGTGCTCGCACTCGGGCTCCTCCTCGTCGTCCTCGCGATCGTGGTCACGCGCTTCCTCCGCGCCAAGGGCGCTCTCCGGCGGGCGCTCGGCCCGGTCCTCGGAACTGGCGCCCTCGTGCTCGGGATCCTGCTCGTCCAGCTGGTCGTCGACTCGTTCTCGGAGGACTGGTCGGACCGGCTCTTCTACGTCTTCCTGGTCGCGTTCGCCCTCGTGCCGGTCGCATTCCTCGCCGGCGTGCTCAGAAGCCGGCTCGCGCGGGTCGGGGTCGCCGACCTGCTCGTCGAGCTCGGACGCGGCACGCCGCTGCGCGATGCGCTCGCCCACGCACTCCGCGACCCCTCGCTCGACCTCGTCTACTGGCTGCCCGACCGCAAGCAGCTGGTGCTGCCCGACGGAACCGAGTTCCACGACGACGGGAGCGGGCGGGTGCGCTACGACGTCGAGCGCAACGGCCAGCTCGTCGGCGCGCTCGTCCACGACCCCTCGCTCGCGGACGAGCCGGAGCTGATCGACGCCGTCGCCGCCGCCGCGGCGCTCTGGCTCGAGAACGAACGGCTGCAGGCAGAGGTCCGTGCCCAGTTCGTCTTCCTCGAGACGATCGTCAACACCGCGCCGTCGCTGCTGATGTCGCTCGAGCCGGACGGGCGGATCGCCAACTACAACGCGGCCTGCGAGCGCGCCAGCGGCTTCCAGAACGTCGAGGAGGTCCGGCATGAGTACTTCTGGGACGTCTTCATCTCGGCGGAGGAGCGCGACGAGGTCCGGGCGCGCTTCGAGGCGAATCCGGCGCACCCGGCGGCGACCTGGGAGAACACGTTCGTCAACCGGCGCGGCGAGGAGCTGGTGATCGCCTGGTCGACGGCGCCGCTGCTCGACGAGGCCGGCAACGTCAGGAACATCATCTGCGGCGGGCTCGACGTGACCGAGCGCAAGCAGCATGAGCTCGAGCTCGACCGCGAGCGCGACTTCCTCAGCAAGGTCGCCAACATCACGCCGAGCCTGCTCGTACTCGTCGACGACTCGGCCCGGATCGTCGAGGACGCGGTCAACGAGTCGTTCGTCCACGTGATGGGCTGGTCGAACACCGAGATGCGCGGCCGCAGCTTCGGCGAGCTCTTCCACGAGGAGGACCGCTACTTCGCCGCGATCGGCGTCGCCTCGGCGTTCAACGGCGTCGACCCGCAGCTGCGGCTGTCGCGCTGGGTCACGCGCGAGGGCCGGCAGCGGATCGTCGAGTGGACCGCGACGCCCATCGTGGACATCGGCGGCCGCGAGCGCGTGCTCGTGTGCGGCGTCGACGTCACCGAGAGGGAGCGGCGCGAGCACGACCTGCGCTCGAGCGAGGAGCGGCTGCGGGCGACGATCGAGGCGTCGCCGGTCGCGGTGCTCGAGGTCGATCTCGCGGACCGGATCGCGATGTGGAATCCCGCCGCGGAGCGGATGTTCGGCTGGACCTCCGAGGAGATGGTCGGAGGGCCGCTCCGCCACATCCCCGCGGAGGAGCACGAACGGCTCGCGGATCTGATGACCCGCGTCCGCTCGGGCGAGATCTACACCGGCATCGAGGGCAAGCGGCTCTGCAAGGACGGGCACCTGATCGACGTCGAGATCTCGGCCGCGCCGATCCGCGACGCGTCCGAGAACGTGATCAGCCACCTGGCGCTGTTCTCCGACATCAGCGACCGGAAGCGGCAGGAGGAGGAGCTCCGCGCGTCTCGCGCCCGCATCGTCAAGGCGAGCGACGAGGCGAGGCGCCGGCTCGAGCGGAACCTCCACGACGGGGCACAGCAGCGGCTCGTCGCGCTCTCGCTCTCGCTCCGGCTCGCCCAGAGCAAGCTCGACAGCGACCCCTCGGGGGCGAACGCGGTGCTCGAGTCCGCGCGTGACGAGCTCGCGGCAGCGCTCGACGAGCTGCGCGAGCTCGCGCGCGGGATCCATCCCGCCGTCCTCACCGACCGCGGGCTCGCGGCCGCGCTCGAGGCGCTGGCAGCTCGGCTGCCGATCCCCGTCGAGATCGAGACGCCCGCGCTCGAGCTGCCGCAAGCCGTCGAGGCGGCCGCGTACTACGTGATCGCGGAAGCGCTCGCGAACGTGATCAAGTACGCCCGCGCCTCGGTCGTCACCGTCCGCGTCACCTCGGACGAGACGAGTGCGCACGTCGAGGTCGCCGACGACGGCATCGGCGGCGCCGACGCGGCCGGCGGCTCGGGGCTGCGCGGCCTCGCCGACCGCGTCGCGGCGCTCGAGGGGACGCTCACGGTCGACAGCCCGCCCGCTCAGGGCACCAGGATCGTGGCGGAGATCCCGCTGGATCCCGACCCGGACAGGTAGGGCTGCCCGCACCTCGAGAGACCTGCCCGCCGCATCCTCGGCGGACTGCCCCCGTGGGAGTGTTGCGCCATGAACGCAACCCCCAAGGAGGAAGTCATGTTCGCCGATCACAGAATCGATCTGGCCCACCGCCGCGGCGACGGAATCGACGTCGTCCTCTGGTGGTCACCCGAGGACGACAGCGTCGCCGTCGAGGTGCTCCATCTCGCGAGCGACTCGTCCTTCGAGCTCTCCGTCGAGCGCTCCCGCGCCCTCGACGCCTTCTACCACCCCTTCGCGTACGCCGCCCACCGCAGCCCCGAGCTCCTGGACGTCGCCGCGTAGCGAAACTGGGCGAGCGCGCTCCCTGCTCCTAGACTCCCCTGGGTGAGCGCGCTCCCGACCGGAACGGTCACCTTCTACTTCGCCGACGTCGAGGGCTCGACGCGGCTCGCCCGCGAGCTCGGCGCCGACTGGCAGCCGGTGCTGGCGGATCTCAGGCGCCTCCTGCGCGAGGCCGTCACCGCCGCCGCCGGCCACGAGGTCGATTCGCGCGGCGACGAGCTCTTCGCCGCCTTCGAGGACGCCGAGACGGCCGCGACGGCCGCGGTCGAGGCGCAGCGGCGGGTCGCGGGCCACACCTGGCCGGCGCCGGTGCGGGTCAGGATCGGCCTCCACACCGGCACCGCGGCGCTCGGCGAGGACGGCTACGTCGGCGTCGACGTCCACCGCGCCTTCCGGATCGCAAATGCGGGTCACGGCGGCCAGATCGTCGCCTCCGAGGCCACCGCGCTCCTGCTCACGCCCGGTCGCGAGCTCCGCGACCTCGGCCTCTGGTCGCTGCCGGAGCTGCCGGAGCCCGAGCGGATCTTCCAGCTCGACGAGCCCGGCCTCGGCGGCGACTTCCCCACGCTTCGCGCGCGACCCGGTGCGACCCCGGTTCGGGTCGTCCTGGCCGACGACTCGGTGCTGCTGCGGGAAGGCGTCGCGAGGCTGCTCGACGACGCGGGCTTCGACGTCGTCGCGCAGTCCGGCAACGCCGAGGACCTGCTCCGCCACGTCGCCATGCACCACCCCGACGTGGCCGTCGTCGACATCCGGATGCCGCCGACACAGACCGACGAGGGGCTGCGCGCGGCCAAGGAGATCCGCGAGAACCACCCCGAGACAGGCGTGCTCGTGCTCTCGCAGTACGTCGAGGCCGGCTACGCGATGGACCTCCTCTCCGAGAGCGCCGAGAGCGTCGGCTATCTGCTCAAGGACCGCGTCGCCGACATCGACGAGTTCGCGGCCGCCGTGCGCCGCGTCTCCGAGGGCGGCTCGGCACTCGATCCGGCGGTCGTCAGCCAGCTGGTCGGGAGGCACCGCCGCGACGACCCGCTCGCCGAGCTCTCGCCGCGCGAGCGCGAGGTGCTCGAGCTGATGGCGGAGGGCCGCTCGAACCAGGCGATCGCCGAGCGCCTCTTCGTCACGCTCCGAGCGGTCGAGAAGCACGTCACGAGCATCTTCGTGAAGCTCCGCCTCACGGCGACCGCGGAGGACCACCGCCGTGTGCTCGCCGTGCTCGCCCTGCTCCGCGGCTAGCCGGATCCGGGAAAAACCAGGGTCGAGGCGAGGGTGATGCCGGATATCGCCCCGGCGCGGCGGCCGGAATCCTCTACGGAGACGTGTACGGCTTTCCACACCTCCAGACGCTGGCTGCCCGCATCGTTCGGCGGTCTCGACGCTGAGAGTCTGCGGCCATGTCCTTCGATCGCATCCGCAGACTCACCGGCCGTCCCTACCCCGGCCGGATCGAGCTCGCAGCGCTGGCCGTCCTCTATGGCGCCTACGAGCTCGTCCGCGGCTTCGGCGGCGAGGACTGGGCGGCTGCTCGAGCGCACACGGCCGATATCGTCGCGCTCGAGCGCCGCCTCAATCTCTTCGTCGAGCGCGACGTCCAGGAGCTCGTCAGCTCGGTCGCCGGCGTCCCGGCGCTGCTCGGCTTCCTCTACGTCCTCCTTCATTTCGCGGGCACCGCCGCCGTCCTCGTCTGGGTGCACCGGCGGCGCCCGCATGCGTTCCCGTTCCTCCGCTCGACGCTGATCGTCAGCACCGCGCTGGCGCTCGTCGGCTATGTCCTCTACCCGGCCGCGCCGCCCCGGCTCGCGAACATGGGCTTCGCGGACACCGTCACCAAGAACACCGGCCTCGACCTCAGCTCCGACCTCCTCGGCAGCTTCTACAACCCGATCGCGGCCGTCCCGAGCCTCCACTTCGGCTACGCCCTGATCGTCGGCGTCGCGCTCGCACAGCTCGCCGCGTACCGCTGGCTCCGCTGGCTCGGCGCCGCGTACCCCGCGCTGATGCTGCTGATCATCGTCGGCACCGGCAACCACTTCCTCTTCGACGCGGCCGCAGGCGGTCTCGTCGTCGCCGCAGGCTGGCTCGTCGCCTCCCGGCTGCAGGCACCCGCCGTCACCCCGGTGCGGCTGCCCGCACGTCAAGAGGCCTGGACGCCGCATTCCGCGCCGTCCCACGCCAGGGCAGCCTAGAACCACCACCCCGCCCCGCAGGAACCCCGAAAGGAACCGCACACCATGTCACCCCTGAAGCGCAGCAACAACGTCGCCGCCCGCATGGGCCGGTGGAGCGCGAACCACTGGAAGACAGCCGTCTTCGGCTGGCTCGCGTTCGTCGTCGCCTCCGTCGTGATCGGCGGCCAGGTCGGCACCAAGTACCTCGAGCAGGACGATCTCGCCGTCGGCGAGGCCGCCACCGCGAACAAGATCATCGAGGCCGGCTTCCCGCAGTCGCCCGATGAGCAGGGCGAGATCGTCCTGATCCAGTCCAAAACCCTCACCGCCGACGATCCGGCGTTCAAGGCCGCAATCGAGGACGTCGTGAAGACTCTCGACGCGTACCCGAAGGTGCGGAAGCTCGACTCTCCGCTCGATGCGGGCCACGGCGACCTGATCTCGGACGACCGCCACGCGGCGATGGTCCAGTTCAGCCCCAAGGGCGACTACGACGAGACGATCGCGTACATCGACACGATCGTCGCCGGCGTCGACAAGACCGCTGAGCGCCATCCGGCCCTCGACATCGAGGAGCTCGGCAGTGCCAGCACCGGCAAGGCCGTCGACGAGGCGTTCAACGGCATGCTCAAGACCGCAGGCATGATCGCGATCCCGCTGACGCTCGTGATCCTGCTGCTCGTGTTCGGCTCGGCCGTCGCAGCACTGATCCCGGTGCTGCTGGCGATCACCGCAGTCATGGCCACCACGGCTCTGATCGCGCTGCCGAGCCAGATCATCCCGGTCGACGAGCAGATCGCCGAGGTGATCCTCCTGATCGGCCTCGCCGTCGGGATCGACTACTCGCTCTTCTACCTCCGCCGCGAGCGCGAGGAGCGTGCTGCAGGTCGCAGCGAGCATGCAGCACTCGAGGCAGCCGCCGCCACATCCGGCCGCGCCGTCCTCGTCTCCGGCGTCACCGTGCTGATCGCAATGGCCGGCATGTTCCTCTCCGGCGACAAGTCGTTCATGTCCTTCTCGATCGGCACGATGATGGTCGTCGCGGTTGCCATGATCGGCTCGCTGACGGTGCTTCCGGCGCTGCTCGGCCGGCTCGGCGACAAGGTCGAGAAGGGGCGCATCCCGTTCGTGGGCCGGCTCCGCAGCAAGAACGGCGAGAGCCGCTTCTGGGGCGCCGTCCTCGACCGCGTCCTTCGGCGCCCGGTCCTCTCGGCCGTCGCCGCAGGCGCAGTCCTGATCGCGCTGACGGTGCCGGCGTTCTCGCTGAACACGACCACGTCCGGTCTCGACGACATCTCGATCCCCGAGATCGAGCCGATGAAGCGTCTCGACGCTGCCTTCCCGGGCGGCAACGACCCGGCCGTCGTCGCGATCAAGGCGGACGACGTCCGCACACCCGAGGTCCAGGACGCGATCGCCGCTCTGAAACAGAAGGCGCTCGCGACCGGCCAGCTGAGCGGCCCGATCGAGGTCGAGGCGAGCCGCGACAACACCGTCGCGACCGTCGACATCACGCTCGCCGGCTCCGGCACCGACGCCGAGTCACAGGCCGCGCTCGCGACGCTCCGCGAGGACGTCGTCCCGAGCACGATCGGCAAGGTCGACGGCGTCGAATATGCCGTCGGCGGCACCACCGCCCTGGACAAGGACTGGGAAGACGGGATGAAGACGTCGGCACCGCTCGTCTTCGGCTTCGTGCTCCTGTTCGCCTTCCTGATCATGCTGGTCTCGTTCCGCTCGATCGTCGTCGCGCTGAAGGCGATCGTGCTCAACCTGCTCTCCGTCGGAGCGGCGTACGGCATCCTCGTCGCCGTCTTCCAGTGGGGCTGGGGCGAGAGCCTGCTCGGCTTCCAGTCCAACGGCGGCATCACGCCCTGGTTGCCGATGTTCCTGTTCGTGATCCTGTTCGGGCTCTCGATGGACTACCACGTCTTCGTCCTGAGCCGCGTCCGCGAGGCATTCGACCGCGGTCTCTCCAACGACGAAGCCGTCGCCCACGGGATCAAGTCCACCGCAGGTGTCGTCACCAGCGCCGCCGTCGTCATGGTCGGCACCTTCTCGGTGTTCGCCCTCCTGCCGGTGATCGACATGAAGGAGATGGGCATCGGGCTCGCAGCCGCGATCCTGATCGACGCGACGCTGATCCGCGCGGTGCTCCTCCCCGCCACGATGAAGCTGCTCGGCGACAAGAACTGGTACCTGCCGAAGCTGGCTCGGGTGGCTCCCCCGCCTCGAGCACGAGCCGGCGCCCGAGGCGCCCGCCGCACCCGTAGCGGCGTAGCCCTACCCGAGCAAACGCGAAGCCCCGCCCCCTGGCAACGGAGGGGGCGGGGCTTCAATCGTTCGTGGAGCCGGAGGAGGGACTCGAACCCACGGCCTACTGCTTACAAGGCAGTTGCTCTACCAGCTGAGCTACTCCGGCACGGGCGCCGGACATGGTACTCCGCGTTAGTTCAGCACCTCGCGCGTCTTCTGGTGGGCCAGGATCTTCCGCTTGACCCGCTGGAGCGCGTTGTCGATCGTCTTGCAGTCGCAGCCCAGCTCGTCGGCCATCTCCTCGTAGGAGAGCCCCTCCAGGTAGCAGCGGAGCGCGTCGGACTCGAGCGGTGAGAGGCCGGTGCCGAGCGTGAAGACGAGGCTCTGCAGCTCCTCGGTCGAGATCACGCAGACCGACGGGTCGTTCGTCGTCGGGCCCGGGAGCGCGTCGCCGAGCGTGCACTCCCCGTCGGAGTCCTGGCCGGCGGGCGTATGGCTGAAGGAGATGTACTGGTTCAGCGGCTGGTGCTTGAACCGCGTCGCCGTCTTGATCGCGGTGATGATCTGCCGCGTCACGCAGAGCTCCGCAAAACTGCGGAACGAGGTCTCCTTGTCGGCCCGGAAGTCGCGGACCGCCTTGTAGAGGCCGACCAGCCCCTCCTGGATGAGGTCCTCGGAGTCGCCGCCGGCGAGGAAGTACGAGCTCGCCTTGAGCCGGACGAAGCCGTTGTAGCGGCGCATCAGGGTGTCGAGCGCAGCCGTGCTGCCGTTCCGCGCCTTCATCACCAGCTGCAGATCCTCAAGCTCTCGTTGAGCCTTCTGGGCCGACTTGGCCGCCGTCGCGGTCTGAGCGGACATTCGCGTTCTCCCTGGATTGGGCGGGAAAGAGCGGCTGTGCCCGCCGTGCCGGACACTCAACTCTCACCCTTAGGTTGAGGCAGAAGATAGCAAGCTCATGCGCAAGTTACAAGTAGCTTGCAATGGATTGATTCTGTTAGGAACGTATGTTCGCCTTCCATAGCCTAGCCTGAGGCCGTGGGCGCTCTGCGTCTCCGCCACTTCGTCGCTGCAGCGCTCGCGCTCGGGAGCGTCGCGCTGCTCGTCTACTGGCTCGGCCGCGACGAGCGCCCGCCGGTGCCGATCGGTGCCGTCGTGCTCGGCGGCGCGAGCCTGCTCGCACTCGTCGTGCCCGCGCCGCCCCGCCGGCGACGGCGGACCCGCGCCGCTCGTAGCCCCCGCGAGCAGGTCGCACCGGGCCGGGCGCTTCCGATCCTCGCGCTCCTCGTCCTCTGCGGCCTCGGTGCCGAGCTCCTCGCCGCCTACGACGATTCGACCGGGCGGCCGGGGGCGATCGCATTCGCCCTCGTCTTCTTCGCCGCGCTCTACGGCTGCCCCGCGCTGCTCATTCGCGAACTCGTACGCCGCAGCGGGCGCGGCTGGCCGGCGATGGTGCTACTCGCAGCGGCGTTCGGCCTCCTCCAAGCGGGCGCGATCGACCAATCCCTCTTCGCCGACAGCTACGCGGACGTGCAGCAGCTGGGAGGAGACGGTGCGGGCGACCTACATCGCCCCGCTCGGGATCGCGGCCTTCCCGACGCAGAACTTCATCGTCGGCCACGTGCTCTTCAGCTTCTGTGCGCCGGTCGCGATCGCAGAGGCGCTCCGCCCCGGGATCGCCTACCGCCCCTGGCTCGGCAGCCGAGGGGTCATCCTCGCTGTCGGCGCCTGGCTCGCGGCCGCGGGGCTGATCCTGAGCGACGCGCTCGGGGAGGACTACGCGACGTGGCTCGAGATCACCGTGACGCTCGTGCTCGTCGCCGCGCTGGTCGCGGCAGCGCTCCTCCTGCGGCTCCCGGCACCGACCACGCGACCGGCGCCGAGAGTGCTCACGGTCCTCGCGGCGAGCTTCGGCCTCACGACCGCCGGCACCGTCGCGCCCGAGACGTGGATCGGCTTCGTGATCGCGCTCGCCGTTCTCGCCGCCGCCCTCTGGCTGCTGTTCCGGTTCGCCGGCGGGCCGGGCTGGACGCTCGCTCACACCGCCGCCGTCGGGATGGGCGCTCTGTTGAGCCGCGGCGCACTTGCGTTCCTCTACTACCCCCTGGTCGGCGAGACGTCGGCGGCGCAGAAGTACACGCACAACGTCGTCATGCTCCTCGTCGTCGTCGCAGTCGGCGCACTGGCGCTCCGACGCTCGAGCCCGCGTCCCGCGTAGCTACTCCTCGCCGCGGCGCAGCCGTTCCAGCCGTTCGCGCGTCTCGTCGTCGAGCGTGTCGCGGAGCGTGGAGCCGTGCGATTCCTGGTGTCGAGGCTGCTCCAGGTCGGCCATGAAGGCGCGGGACGAGCGCTTCTGCACCTCCTGGCCGGACGTGCCGCGGACCGCGAAGTCGGAGGAGACGAGGCAGACGACCTCGGTCGCGCGGTGCTCGGCGGCCAGCCGTTCGAGCACTGCGTCGGCGTGCGGTGCGTGGCGGACCGAGAGCGCCCCCACCTCCGCGTCGACGCCGACGCCGTCCCAGACGAGGAAGCCGCGCGCGCCGCGCAGCGCCACGAAGGACGCGAGGGCGTCGGTCAGCTCGCGCTGGTCGGCGTAGCCGCCGGCGTGGAGCAGGTTGTGGCCGTCGAACAGGTAGAGCGTCGGGTCAGCCACTGCGTCGCCGGCGCGCTTCGTAGAGGAGCAGGGCCGCCGCGACGCTGACGTTGAGCGACTCCACCCTGCCCGCGAGCGGGATCGCCACCGTCGCGTCGCAGGCGCGCCGGACGAGCGGCCGCACGCCCTTGCCCTCGGCACCGAAGACGAGGGCGAGGCCGCCGGTGAGGTCCGCCTGCCAGAGATCCTGCTCCGCGTCCGCCGCGGCGGCGTAGATCCAGAGGTCGCCGCGCTTGATCTCGTTCAGATAGCGGGCCAGATTCGGGACGACGGCGACCGGCAGGTGCTCGACCGCCCCCGCCGATGCCCGTGCGACCGCGGCCGTCACCATCGCCGACCCGTGCGCGGGGACGACGACTCCGGTCGCGCCGGCGCCCTCGGCGCTGCGGATCACCGCCCCGAGGTTGCGGGGATCGGTGACCTGGTCGAGGCACGCCAGTAGCGGCATCGCGGCGGCCGCGAGCTCGTGCGCGTCGGCGTAGCGGTAGGGCTCGGTCCAGGCGAGAACGCCCTGATGATCGCGCGTACCGGCGGCCTCCCCGATCTCCCGGTCCGGCTTGATCTGGAGGCGCGGGGCGCCCTCGAGCCACGATTCGGACGCCGTCGCCCGCTCGGTCGCCCAGACCTCGAGCACCTCGCGCCGTCCGCGGAGCGCCTCGCGGACCGGCCTGCGGCCGTAGACCTGCTCGCGGGTCACTGCCTCGGGACGAGCCGGTAGCCGTCCGGGTCGTCGCGCACGTCCCAGCCGGCCGCCTCGATCTGCTCCCGCAGCTCGTCGGCTCGGGCGAAGTCCTTCGCGGCACGCGCGTCCTGGCGCCCCACCGCCAACTCGTGCACTCCCGGCGGCGCCTCCTCCTGCTCGGCCAGGCCCGCGAGGCCGAACACGTCGAGCGCACGCCTGAGCAGCTCGTGGTCACGCCACTCGTGCATCAGGGCGAGAGCCGCCGGGGTCGAGAAGTCGTCGTCGAGCGCGTCCCGGAACCGCTCCCACGCCCCCGCTACGGCGGGCTCGGACGGGTTCCGGAACACCTCGCGCAGCCCCTCCGCCCGTGCCTGGGCGTCGGCCATCCGGTCGTCGGAGAAGTCGATCGGGCTGCGCCAGTGGGCGGTGAGGAAGAAGAGCAGAGCCGTGTCGCGCCCCCACCGGTCGATCACCTCGGCGATCGTCTCGATGTTCCCGACCGACTTCGACATCTTCTCGCCGGTGAAGCGGAGCATGCCGTTGTGCATCCAGACCTTGGCGAACTCGTGCCCGCGCGCCCGCGACTGCGCCAATTCGTTCTCGTGGTGAGGGAAGACGAGGTCGAGCCCGCCGCCGTGGATCTCGAAGACCGGCCCGAGCAGCTCCTCCGCCATCGCCGAGCACTCGATGTGCCAGCCGGGGCGGCCGCGCCCCCACGGCGAGTCCCAGGCGGTGTCCTCGCCGGGCTTGTTGGCCTTCCAGAGCGCGAAGTCGCGGGGATCCTCCTTGCGCGGGTTCGGCTCCTGCTCCTCGACCTGGTCCGGCTTCTGGCCCGAGAGCACGCCGTACTCCGTCCAGCCCGCGACCCGGAAGTAGACGTCGCCGTCGACCTCGTAGGCGCGGCCGCGCTCGACCAGGTCGGCGATGAAGGCGACGATCCCCTCCATCGACTCGGTCACCTTCGGCCAGTGGTCGACCTCGTCGAGGCCGAAACGGCCCGTGTCCTCGAGGTACCACTGGGTCGCCTGGCGCGCGCGCTCGGCGCTCGCGCCCGGAGCCGCCTCGTAGATCTTGTCGTTGACGTCGGTGATGTTGTGGACGAGCGTGACGTCGTAGCCGCGCTCGCGCAGCCAGCGCTTGTACCAGCACGCGATCACGTACGGGCGCGCGTTGCCAATGTGTGCGCGCGCGTAGACGGTCGGGCCGCAGACGTACATCCCGATCGGCCCGGGCGGCTCGGGCAGCTCGACGACGCCGCGGGCGAGGGTGCTATAGAGCTGCATCGACCCGCCTGAGCGCCTCGTCCTGCGGCAGCGCGGCGATCACGGCCCAGAGCTCCGGCCCGCGCTCGACTCCGGTGAGGGCGAGCCGCAGCGCCTTCAGGTCGCCGCCGACGGCCTTCAGCTCGCGGACGATGTCCTTGCCGTCGAGCCCGCTCGCTCTGAGCTCGGCGAAGCGGGTGAGCGTCGGCCTCGCCTCCTCGGGCAGCGTCACCTGCTGCGGCTCGAGGATCGCCTCGGCCATCGCGCGCGCCTCGACGAGGTCGCGCGCGCCCCGCAGCGCCCGGGCGAGCTGCGGCGGTGCGCCGGCGCGCGCCGCCAGCTCCTCGTCCGGGAGCGCCTCGATCGCGTCGATCGCCAGCCGGCGGATTCTCGGCTCGTCGAGATGGACGTCGTGGGCCGGCTCGCCGAGCTCCTCCAGGTACGCCCGCACGGCCTCCGCGGGAATGCCGGCCTCGCGGTACTGCGCCAGCGTCGGCGCGCCTTCCCGCTTCGACAGCTTCTTCCCGTCGGCGCCCAGCAGGAGCCCGTGGTGGACGTACTCCGGCGGCTCGAAGCCGAGCGCGCGAGAGAGTTCGCGCTGCAGCTCGGTGTTGGAGCGGTGGTCGGCCCCGCGGACGACGTGCGTGATCTCGAAGTCGTGATCGTCGACGACGCTCGCCAGGTGATAGGTCGGCGAGCCGTCGGGCCGGAGCAAGGTCGTCCCGCGAAAGCGGATCGAGCCGTCCTCGTCGCGCTCCCCCACGCCCAGCGCCGCCTCGCGGTGGCGCTCCACACGCTCGCTCTGGCGAGCCGGCCCCTCGTTCCACGGTAGTCCCAGCCACTCGAGGTCGGTGAGGATCTCCTCGAGAGCTCCGTCGACTTCACGCGAGCTGTCGGTGTCGTCGATCCGCAGCAGCAGCCAGTCGCCGCGCCGGCGATTGGCCACCGCCGAGAGCGCGCTGCCGAGGTGAAGCGAGCCGGTCGGGCTGGGGGCAAAACGGACTCTCGTGGCCATGCGCTGAGTCTACGGTCGCCCGCTTTCGGGTCGCGTTTCCGGCGCACAGCGTTTTCACAGCGCGGCTTCGGCGGCGGCACGAGCGTGACGAAGCTCGTCAATGCCGGCGCGAAGCAGCTGAACGTCACGCCCGCGAAGCTGAAGGCCGCGATCGCGGCGTCGGCCGTGACCCGCATCAACGAGGCGGCTGCGGACGAGGACATCGACGCGGACGAGGCTGCGGAGCTGAAGGAGGAGGTCACGGACAACCTGAACGTGGCGTACTCCCTCAGCCGGGCGAGCACGGTCGCAAAGGAGCTCGGCGTCACGACCGCCCAGCTCAACACGGCGTTCCGCGCCGCGCGCAAGTCACTCCTCACGGCGCGGATCGACGAGGCGCTGGAGGACGGAGACATCGACGCCGAGGAGGCGGCCGAAGCGAAGGCCGAGCTCGACGACGCCGATCTCCCGGGCTACAAGCGGAGCACGCTCCGGTTCGGCGGCGGCCCCGGCCGCGGCCACGGGCGCTAGCGGCTCCTCCCCTCCCCCGCCCGCCGAGTGGGCCGGTGACCTCACCGTCGCCGGCCCACTCATGCGGTTTCGAGCCGCATTCTCAGCTGATTCTCAGGTTGCTTTCACGCTGCTCTTAGACGCCGCCGGAACCCTGGAGTCATCACCAACTTGACCCAAGGAGACAGCATGGAGCGGCAAGGACTGAGAGCACTCGAGACCGGCCCCGATCGCGCGGCGATCGAGAGCGCGCTCTTCGAGATCAAACGCGTGATCGCAGGCCAGGACGAGATGCTGGAGCGCGTCTTCGTCTGCCTGCTGGCGGGCGGGCACCTCCTGATCGAGGGCGTCCCCGGGCTCGCGAAGACACTGACGATCAAGACCGTGGCGGACGTGCTGGGCGGCAGCTTCCAGCGCGTGCAGTTCACGCCCGACCTCGTCCCGTCCGACCTCGTCGGGACGCGCATGTACCGCGCCGGCAAGGACGAGTTCGACACCGAGCTCGGCCCGGTCTTCTGCAACTTCCTGCTCGCCGACGAGATCAACCGCGCCCCCGCGAAGGTGCAGTCGGCGCTGCTCGAGGTGATGCAGGAGCGGCAGGTCACGATCGGCAAGGAGACCCACGCGGTCCCGTCGACGTTCCTCGTCATGGCGACCCAGAACCCGATCGAGTCCGAGGGCACGTATCCCCTGCCCGAGGCACAGGTCGACCGCTTCATGCTGAAGGTGCTCGTCGACTACCCGGCGCCGGCGGACGAGCTGACGGTGATCGAGCGCGCGCTCGCGGAGCCGGTCGCGGTCGAGAGCCTGCTCTCGATCGACGATCTCGCAGACCTTCAGGCCGCGACCCGGCGTGTCTACGTCGATCCGGCCGTGTCGCGCTACGCGCTCTCGATCGCCATGGCGACCCGGCAGCTCGCGGCCTCGGGGCTCGAGGAGCTCGCCGGCTACGTCGAGTACGGCGCGAGCCCGCGCGGGCCGATCAACCTCGTCGTCGGCGCACGCGCCCTCGCCCTGCTCCGCGGGCGCCGCTACGTGCTGCCGCAGGACGTGCACGAGCTCGCGAAGGACGTCCTCCGGCACCGGCTCGTGCTCAGCTACGAGGCGCTGGCCGAGGGAGTCGACGCCGACCGGATCCTCGATCGCGTACTCGAGACGATCTCGATGCCCCAGCTCGACCTGGCACGGGAGGAGGTCGCATGAGCACCACGCACGCGCTCACGCCCGTACGCACTCCCGGCCGGCCCGGCCCGGGACCCGTCCCGGCGGCGCTGCTCCGCAAGCTGAACCTGACCGTGCGGCGGCGGATCGACGGCCTGCTCGCGGGCGACCACCGCTCGTGGGCATACGGCGACGGGACCGAGCTCGCGCAGGTGCGCCCGTACGTTCCGGGCGACGACGTGCGCCTGATCGACTGGAACGTGACCGCCCGCACGGGCGAGCCGCACGTCCGCGTCAACGTCGCCGAGCGGGCGGTCGAGACGTGGCTGCTGCTCGACACCTCCGCGTCGATGACCTTCGGCACCGCCGACCGGCGCAAGTGGGACGTCGCCGAAGGCGTCTCGCTCGCGGTCGGCAACTTCGCCGTCCGGCGCGGCAACCGGCTCGCCCTGGCGACGTTCGGCGACCGCAACCCGCTCACCTCGCCGGCACGGCAGGGCAACCGCGGCCTGCTGGCGCTGTTGCTCGCCCTGAGAAACGAGCCCGACCTCGAGCCGTCCGGTGCGACGTCCCTCGGTGCCGCGCTCGCCCGGATCGCCGGGCTTGCCCGCCGGCGCGCCGTCGTCGTCGTGGTCTCGGACTTCCGCGGCCCGCGCGACTGGCGGGCACGGCTGCTGCAGCTGGCAGCTCGGCACGACGTCGTCGCGGTCGAGATCCGCGACCCGCGCGAGCAGGAGCTGCCCGACGTCGGCCACCTCTGGATCGTCGATCCGGAGACCGGCAAGCAGCTTCAGGTCGACACCCGCAACCGGCGGCTGCGGCAGCGCTTCGGCGACGCCGCGACCGCGGAGCGCGAGGAGCTCGCCCGCGAGCTTCGCTCCCTGGGTGTCGCGCACCTGACCCTGTCCACCTCCGGGGACTGGCTCCGCCGGCTGGTGGGCTTCCTCCAGGCCGAAGGGAGGCGGCGATGAGCTTCGCCTGGCCCATCGCTCTGTCCGGACTGGCGCTCGTGGCTCTGGCACTCGTCGCGTACCTCGTCGTCCAGCGGCGACGGCGGAAATACGTCGTCCGGTTCACGAACTTCGACCTGCTCGAGAACATCGCCGCCGACTCGCCGCGCTGGCGGCGGCACGTGCCGACAGCGTTCGCGCTGCTCGCGCTCACCGCGCTCATCATCGGCATGGCGAGGCCGCAGGTCGCGGTCGCCGTCGCACGCGAGGAGGCAACCGTGATCCTCGCCATGGACAGCTCCGGCTCGATGACCGCGACCGACGTGTCCCCTGACCGGATGACCGCGGCCCGCGAGGCTGCGAGCTCGTTCGTCGAAGGGCTGCCGGACGGGTTCCGCGTCGGCGTCGTCTCGTTCTCGAACGAGGCGGATGTCGTCGTGCCGCCGACGGCCGACCGCGAGGAGGCGCTGCGGGGCCTGAGCGCGCTCAGGGCCGACAATGGCACCGCCCTCGGCGACGCGATCGCCCGTTCCGTCGATCTCGGCGTCACGAGCCTCGACGAGCAGCTCGCCGCCGCAAAGGAGGACGACACCCCGGTCGTCGTCCTCGTCCTGTCCGACGGCGCCAACACGACCGGCGACTACGAGCCGCTCGAGGCGGCGCAGAAGGCGGTCGACGCCGACGTGCCGGTCTACACGGTGGCACTCGGAACCGACGAAGGCACCGTGCAGGGGCCGGACGGCTACGGCGGCATGCGGACGATCCGCGTCCCACCCGACCGCGCCACCCTGACCGAGGTCGCCGAGCTGACGGGCGGCACGTTCTTCGAGGCGGCCGACGAGGACGCGCTCCGGAGCGTGTACGACGAGATCGGCTCCCAGGTCGGCGTCGACCACGAGCAGAAGGAGCTGACCGTGCTGTTCACGGCGGCCGGCGCAGTCCTGCTCCTCCTCGGCGGCGCCCTCTCGGCGCTCTGGTTCGGACGGATTCCCTGATCCCTAGGCGACGGAAGGAGGTGAGCGACATGGAACGTGCTCGGAAGAACCCACAGCTGCTGCTCGTCCTGCTGGCGACGGCGTTCGCGGTGGCGGCGATCTGGGCGGCGACCGCGCTCGCGGCCGGCGACTCGGCCACGGCGTCGAGCAACCCGGGCAGCAGCGAGCCCACGGCCGACTTCGTCCAGGCCGAGGACGACGCAGTCCCGGGCGAGGACTGCCCGGAGGACGGTTCCGGCGGTTCGGACGGGTCGGAGCGACTCGTCCGGATCGAGCTCCACGGACTTCTAGTCGCGGCGAGGGAGCCGGGCGGTCGCTTGCGATCGCTCCGGCTTCCTCGCGGGCCGCTCGAGACGGGCGGCGCGGACGCTCTGGGTCAATGCTGCGACGGCGGCGGCGAACTGCCCGCAGCGCTCGCACCCCGAGATGTGAGGAGCGACGTGCGCCACGTCGGTTGCGGCCGCCTCGCCGTCGAGCATGAGCGACAGCGCCCGGCGAGCCCCGAGACAGGTCCCGCCCAGCGCGGTCAGTTGATCCCCTGTGCCGGCGTCCGCGGCGTCGCGGTCCTGCTCCACCGAATCCGGCCGAGCCACGAACGCATGCTCTGAGCACTGTCCGTCCTCTGCCTGGCCGAGCGCGCCGCGCGAGCCTCGAGTGCATGAAGCCCCGCATGACCGAATTCGACCCGCTCCTGGTGCCGGAGACTGGCGATGTCGTGGTTCGTCAACTGGTGAGTCATGATCGTCCTCCTTGGTCGAGTTCGATACTTAGTCAATTGACTAAGGCATTTGACCAAATAGGGAGACGTTTGTCAAGCCGGACGCACCGCGAGGTTCGGCGGCCTTCGTCCCAGCCTCACGAAGCCGTTGTGGGCGGCGCCTGAGCACCGCCCACCTTGGGCGGTAGCTAAACCCTGACGCGGCTGAGGAGGAGCGCCGCCATGCGGCGGCCGGCCCCGTCGGCGTCTGCCCGCTGGCTGTGCGGCGCGGACAGCACGAGCGTGATCTCGCTTCGTCCCTGCCCGACCATGATCAGGTCCATCAGGACGAGCGCCGGGCTGCCTGCCTTGCCGAAGTCGTAGACGAGCCGGTAGCGGGCGGAGTACTGGGCCAGCTTCGGGAACGCCATCTTCTTGAGCGAGACGAGCTTGCCGCCCTCGAGATCGGCCAGCTCTCGCCGGCCGCACGCCCAGAAAGCCGGGTTCGCGACGGTGCGCTGCCAGTCCGCCTTGACCATCGCCGCGGTGCGAAGGATGCTCGCTTCCGAGGTGACGAAGACACCGTCCCCACTGAACGTCGACTTCGCTGCCCCGGTCATGACGAGATCGGACACCTTCGTCGGGCAGGTGTCGTTCGAGAAGTCAGGCTTGGTCGGGCCGCCCTTCCAGCCGGCGCCGAGGTCGGACAGCTTCAAGGTCATCGCCTTCGCCGCTGCCTGGTCGGCCGCGTTGAGCCTGAGCGGCTGCTTCTCGGCCGCGTAGGCCGCCTGGATCACGACGAGCATCAGCGCGGCAAGAGCGCCGCCGATCCTCAGTTTGGACAGGCTCATGGTCTGACCCCAATCATGTGCGGCGGCTCCTTTACGTGTTTCGGTGGTCATTCGTCTATCGCCGCACGCGCTTGGGCCTCTTGTCCCTCGATCGAGTGGCTCCGGCTCTGCGACCGCTCGGCACTCGCGCTGCGGGAGATCTAGGCTTCGGCCGGTGGAAGAGCTGCTTCTGGCTTGGTTCCAGGCGAACGGGCGTGAGCTGCCCTGGCGGAACACGCGCGACCCGTACGCGATCCTCGTCAGCGAGGTGATGCTGCAGCAGACGCAGGTGGAGCGCGTGATCCCGCGCTGGCTCTCGTGGCTCGAGCGGTGGCCGACGCCGGCCGCCCTCGCGGCCGCATCGCCCGCCGACGTGATCCGCGAGTGGCAGGGGCTCGGCTACAACCGCCGTGCGATCAGCCTTCACCGCGCGGCTCAGGTCGTGGCCGCGGAGGGCTGGCCCGACGACCTCACGGCGCTGCCCGGCGTCGGGCCGTACACCGCCGCCGCGATCCGGAACCAGGCCCACGGCGAGCCCGTGCTCCCCGTCGACACGAACGTCGCCCGGATCCAGGAACGCACGGGCCACGCCTTCGGCCCGGAGTCGCTGCAGGCGCTCTTCGACCTCGGCGCGACCGTCTGCCTTGCGCGCGTGCCGCGCTGCGACGCGTGCCCGCTCGCCGAGGAGTGTCCCTCGCGCGGGCGGCGCTACGAGCCGCTGCGCAAGCAGTCGCGCTTCGAAGGCTCGTTCCGCCAGCGCCGGGCTGCGCTCTTGCGCCTCGTCGCCGCCGAGGCCCAACCGCTCCACGTGCTCGACCGAGAGGCCGTCGACTCGCTCCTCCGCGACGGTCTCGTCGAGCAGGCCGGAGAGCTCGTCCAGCTCCCCGCCTAGGCGCGGTGGTGCATCCAGACGTTCGGCTCGACGTAGACGCCCGTGTCGGCCTCGCGGTCGATCTCGACCGGGACGAGCGCACCGGGGACGACGTAGGCGCCGCTGTCGGGGAAGCGCATCCCCGTCCAGCTCTCCCAGTCGGCCACCGAGCCGCCGATCCACATCGAGTCCGGCGCGACCTTGATCAGATCCGCACCGGCCTGCTCGTGCGTGCGCAGCCACGCGTCGATCAGCTTGCCGTCATCCCGGCGCCACTCGACGTATCGCTCCATCGGCGTCAGCGGATACACGTGCTTCTGGCTCGGGCGCACCGGCGCGACCAGATCCGTGAGGCCGCGCGCGGCCACCGCCTCGCGCATTCCGGTGAGCATCGTCCGGCTCAGGCCCTTGCCGCGGTGCTCGACTCCGATCGTGATCGCGATCGCCGACACCGCTTTCGCACCTGCGTCCGCGGCTTGCGCGAGCGCGGCGTCCCAGCCGTCGTCTGGCAGCGCATCGGGCGCGAACGGCACCGGGACGGCGTTCGACTCGGCCAGTAGCCGGTCGTCCTCGTCGAGCAGGAAGAGCTGCAGGTCCGGGAACTCCTCGTACTGGCGGTTCCAGTGCTCGCCGGCAACGGCGTCGTGGTACATGAACTCGTCCCAGGCGGCGCCGAGCTCGTCGCGGCGGCCCAGCAGCTCCGGCCGCTGCTCGTACGAGACGAGGTTCACGCGCGCTCCAGGAGCGCGACGGCCTCGGCCGCGAGCCCTTCGCCGCGGCCGGTGAAACCGAGCCGATCGGTCGTGGTGGCACGGACGTTGACGCGCTCCGCGCCGACGCCGAGCGCGCCCGCGAGGCGGCTGCGCATCTCCTCCCGGTGGCCGGCGATGCGAGGCTCTTCCCCGATCAGGATGCAGTCCGCATTCACGAGCTGGTAGCCGGCCTCGCGCACGCTCGCGTAGGCGTCACGGAGGAGATCGAGCGAGTCGGCGCCGTGCCAGCGGTCGTCGCCGGAGGGGAAGAGCCCGCCGATGTCGCCGAGCCCTGCCGCCCCGAGCACCGCGTCGGTGAGCGCGTGAGCGATCACATCGCCGTCCGAGTGTCCCGCGAGCCCGCGCGGATGCTCGATCGTGACGCCGCCGAGCACGAGCGCGGCGCCGTCCTCGAACGCGTGGGCGTCGACTCCGATCCCGACGCGGAGCTCAGACACCGAGCGCCTCCGGCAGCTCGGCGAGCGAGCTCACAGCCAGTGCTTCGGGCGGCGGCTCGTGGAGATGCCCCCACGGGCCGCGCCGAATGTGAACGGCGACCATCCCGGCCGCGAGCGCGGGCTCGACGTCGTTGTCGACTCTGTCGCCGACGTAGGCGATCGCCTCTGCATCGACGCCGCACTCGGAGACGATCCGCTCGAAGAACGCGGGCGCAGGCTTCTCGACTCCCCAGCGCGCAGAGGAGCCGACCAGGTCGACGTGGTCGCGGAGCAGATCCTCCGCAGACGTGAGCGTGTTGCCCACGGCACCGACGCGCAGCCCGCGGCCCCGGAGCACCGCCAGGCACGGCAGCGCGTCGGGGTAGAAGTCCTCCGAGTCCCAGGTCGCCGCCGGCTGCTCGACGCCGAGGAGCTCCCACGCGCGGCGGTGATGCTCGCCGCGGGCAGCCAGGCCGCCGACGACTCCCATCAGCGTGAAGCGAGGAGCGCCTGCGGCGTCAGCGGCGCGCTCCCAGAGCCGGGTCTCGTCGATCAGCGTCTCGCCGACGTCGAACACGACCGCTTTCAGAGCCACGAGGAGACGAGCTCCAGGTCCGCGCGGGTCGTCACCTTCAGCAGGCGCGGGTCGCCGTCGACCCAGCGGACGCGGCCTCCGCGCGCTTCCACGAGCGAGGCGCAGTCGGTCGCGTCCTCGAGCTCGCCGGCGTACGCGGCGCGAAGCGTGGGCGCGGGGAAAGCCTGCGGCGTCTGCACGAGCACGAGCTTCTCACGGGCGACCGTGCCGACGATGCGCTCTCCCTCGACCGACTTGACGGTGTCGGCGAGGGCGAGGCCCGGCACGACCCCGTCCCAGCCTTCGGAGAGCGGCGCGAGCACCCGCTCGATCACAGCGTCCGTGACGAGCGGCCGCGCGGCATCGTGGACGAGCACGACGATCGCGTCGTCCGTCACCTCTGCGAGCGCGGCACGGACCGACTCCGCCCGTGTCGCGCCGCCGGTCACGGCGGCGACGACCTTCGTCGCGGACAGCTCCTCGGCGAGGAGGATCGCCGGCTCCTCCCAACCCTCGGGAACCGCGACGACGATCGCGTCGATCCAATCCGAGTCGTCCAGGCGGCGCAACGGCTCGGCGAGCAGGGGCAACTCACCGAGCCCGACGAACGCCTTCGGCCGCTCCTCGCCCAGCCGTTGGCCCGTCCCCGCAGCGACGAGGAGGGCCCAGACGCTCATGCCGAGAAGCTACGCAGTGGCCGCGGCGGCCTTCGCCTTGCTCTTCTTCTTCGGCTTCTCGCCGTTGCCGGCCAGCACGCCCTCGAGCCACTCGGCGGCCTCTTCCTCGTCGACCGCCTTCGCGTACATCAGCTCGGAGGCGAGGATCTTCTTCGCCTTGACGAACATCTGCTTCTCGCCGGTGGAGAGACCCTTCTCGTGGTCGCGCAGGGAGAGGTTCTTGACGACCTCGGCGAGCTCGAAGATGTCGCCGGTCTTCATCTTGTCGCGGTTGTGCTTGAAGCGGCGATTCCAGTTCTTCGGCATCTCCGACTCACCTGCGGTGAGAGCCTTGACGACGGTGTTGACCAGGTCCTCGTCGATCACTGTCCGCAGTCCGACCTGCTCCGCATTCTCGACGGGGACGTTCACCGTCATGTCGTTGTGCAGGATCTGAATCGTGAGGTACTCGCGCGTCTGACCCAGGACCTCGCGCTTCTCCTTTTTCACGACCGTGCCTGCACCGTGGTGCGGATACACCACCTTGTCGCCAACGTCGAACAAGCCAGCCTCCCCTTAAATCGTCTGTACCGTGAAGAAGCCGGCGGGCTCGAGAGCTCACCGGCGTAAGGAAGCCAGTCTAGCAGAAATCCCTGGAAAACCCCTTGTTTTTGAGGATTATCCCGATTTGCGGGGATTTTCCTCCCGGCTCTCCAGCCCCGCGCGGAGCGCGTCCCTGAGCGTCGCCGAGCCGGAGACCTTGATCTGCGAACGGCTGCGGGTTCCCTCCGGTGCGACGGCCGCCGCGATGCCGAGCTTGGCGCACTCCTCGAGGCGGCGCTCCGACTGAGCCGCGGTCCGAAGGCGGCCGGTGAGGCCGATCTCGCCGAAGACGGCGATCCCCTCCCGGACGGGCGCACCGCGCTGCGCGGACGCGATCGCCAGGGCAATCGCGAGGTCGGCGCCGGGCTCGTCGATGCGAAGCCCGCCCGCCACGTTGACGAAGACGTCGGCGCTGCCGAGCGGCACGCCCGCGTGCCGCGCCAGGACGGCGACGATCATCGCGAGGCGCTTCGGGTCGACGCCGGTGCCGACCCGGCGAGGCATCGCCAGGTCGGTCGGAGCGACGAGCGCCTGGATCTCGAGCAGGATCGGCCTCGTCCCCTCGAGCGCGCAGGCGACGGCTGCGCCGACCTCGCCCGGCAGCGTCTTGCCGAAGAGTTCGGACGGGTCTGGAACCCCGATCAACCCCTCGCCGGTCATCTCGAAGACCCCGAGCTCGTTCGTCGAGCCGAAGCGGTTCTTGGTCGCGCGCAGGACGCGATGCGCGTGGTAGCGGTCGCCTTCGAACTGGAGCACGCAGTCGACCAGGTGCTCGAGCACGCGCGGGCCTGCGACCGCCCCGTCCTTGGTCACGTGCCCGACGAGGATCGTCGCGACGTTCTGCTCCTTCGCGACCCGAAGCAGGCGTCCCGCCGCCTCCCGGACCTGCCCGACCGAGCCGGGCGCCGAGCTCATGTCGGCCGCGTAGAGCGTCTGGATCGAGTCGATCACGCACACGTCGGGTCGCTCGCGCTCGAGCGTCGCGCAGACGGCGTCGAGCTCGGTCTCCGCGAGGATCTCGACGTTCTCGGTGCCGCCGAGCCGGGCCGCACGAAGCTTCACCTGCGCCGTCGACTCCTCCCCGGTGACGAGCAGCGCACGCCGGCCCGAGGCGGAGATCGCTCCCAGGGCGCTGAGCAGCAGCGTCGACTTGCCGACCCCCGGCTCGCCGCCGACGAGGACGAGGCTTGCGGGAACGAGCCCGCCGCCGAGGACGCGGTCGAGCTCGGGCACGCCCGTCGAGATCCGCTTCGCCTCCTCGGCGTCGACGTCGACCAGGCGGAGGAGCGGCTTCGCGGCGGCCGTGGACCTCAACGCGGCCGGCGTCTCCTCGACGAGCGAGCCGAACGCGTTGCAGCCGGGGCACTTGCCGAACCAGCGGCCGGCCGAGTAGCCGCACTCGGTGCAGGCGTAGTTGACTGCTGCTTTGGCCATCGGGTCGAGGCTAGCCCGCGCGGCGGACGGGGATGTGCAGAGTCGGTGACGAAAGCGTGTCGATTTCGTCGCGGGCTCGGAGCGCCTGGAGCCCGGACCACGGCCAGTCCTCGACCTTCTCCACGATGCCGGCCCGCACCGGGTTCTCGAGGATGTAGGCGATCGTCCGCGTGGCGTGCGGATCCGATTCGACGAGCTTGTCCGAAAACCGATCACCGAAGAGATGGCCGCGGCGGCGATGCCGGGTGTTGAACTCGCGTGCGTAGACCGAGTTGACCGTCTGCATCGCCCACGAGACGCGCGGATCGTCCGGGACGACGACGAGCAGGTGGTAGTGCGTCGTCATCAGGCACCAGCAGAGGACATCCCACCCGACCCGTTCCGTCGTCCTGCGCAGCAGCGCGAGCAGCTCGTAGCGGTCGAGATCGGAGCGGAAGATCGGCTGATCGTCGACACCGCGTGCCGTGATGTGCGTGAGCCCGCCGGGGTAGAACGAGCGGCTCCTGCGTCCCATCTCTCGACGGTAGCCCCGGGCATGCGGCAAAGCGGCCGCCGAGACGGAATTGTTCCTCCTCCGACGCCAAATCGTCACGAAGGACACGTCCGAATCGGACAGGTGGTGTCAGAGACGACTCTGACACCGTGTCGGAGACGAGTCTGACACCTGCCCGTTGGACGGGAACCTCGGCGCCGGGTCCGGTGTAGACGACTCAGATGCACGTCGTCAGACTCGCCGTCGTCTCGCTCGCCGCTGCTGCGCTGCTCGCGGGCGGCGGCGGCGACGAGCCGTCGCGTCCGGCTCGAGCGCGGCGGCCGAGCCTTCCGTGCGCCACCCGTATGCAGTCGTCGTCGATCCGCGCGGGCGGGTGTTCGTCTCCGACGGGGACGCGCGCCGGATCGTGCTCGTGAATCCGCAGACCGGACGCCGGAGCGTGCACGCGAGCGGCTTCAAGGAGCCGGTCGCGCTCGCGGCGACGCGCAACGCGCTCTACGTCGCGGACTTCCACGCCGGGCTCGTCCGACGCGTCGGCGCCGACAAGCGCGTGACGACACTCGCCCGCCTGCCGCAGGTGACCGCGGTCGCCGTGTCGCCGTCCGGGGTCGTCCACGCGGTGACGATGAACGGCGTCCTCGCACGGATCTCGGCCGCCGGCCGGATCGCGAGGATCCCGGTGCCGGGCGGGCTCGACCGGCCGCACGGGATCACGTTCGACCGGGCCGGGGACATCCTCGTCGCCGAGGACTCGCGACGCGTCCGGCGGATCGATCCTGCGACGGGACGAGCCGAGCTCGTCGTCGACGGCGTCGACACGAACAAGATCGCGGTCGCCCGGGACGGGACGCTCTTCCTCGCCGGGAGCAGCCTGACGGGCGGCAGCCTCCGCCGGCTCGGGCCGGGCGGGAAGCCGACGATCCTGTTCGAGGACCTCCACGTCAGCGACGTCGCCGTCCTGCCGGGCGGCGGCCTGATCGTGACCGCGACCGAGCCCGGAGCGATCTTCCGCGTCGATCCCCGCACCGGCGCCCGGAAGAAGCTCGCCGGCTAGAACGAGAGAGGCCGCCTCGCGGCGGCCTCTCCCAGACGTACCGTTGCGACGGCTCAGCCGCCGTAGTCGAGCCAGGCCCCGAGCGGCGGCCGCTCGTCGACGCCGGGCTTGCTCCAGTCGCAGACGCCCGCCGGGAACGTCGTCTGGAGCCGGGCCTGCTGCGCCGGTGTGAACGACACGGCGTAGGCGCCGAAGTCGAGCGGCTTCAGCTGGCACTTGAACACGTCGCTCGCCAGGGGCGAGCCGGCGGCCATGCGGGTCTCCGCGAACGTCGGGTAGAGCGCTTCGCAGGTGCCTGCAAGGCCGAGTCCGAACGGCTCGGCGAACTTCGTCGAGCCTGCCCAGCACGCGTCCGTCAGAGCGACGGGACGGTTACGAAGCGTGCGCTCCGCGGCCGTTCCCGGCGCGTCGTCCGCCTCGATCGCGGCCAGCCACGCCTCCATCTGCGTGAGCGCCTCGACCGTCATCGGGCCGTGCCGGCCGCGTTCGCGATCAACATCGCGTGGTTCCCGAAGGTCCCGTTCGCCTCCTGGAGCCGCGCCCGCATCACGAACGAGTGGATCCGCGTGTGGATGTCGCCCGGGAAGTCGGTGTATGTACGGGCGTCGATGATCGGCGTCGACGCCAAGCCGAGCCCGCCGGTGTTGACGCGACCGGTCTCGTACGCGTGCACGATCCCGATCGGATCGGCGGCGACGCGTTGCGGCACGACCTGGCCGATGACATCGAAGCCACCGGCGTTCTCGTTCAGCGAGACGAACTGCTCCGGTGTGATCTTCCCGCTCTGGAGCGCGATGAGCCCGTACTGGAGACCGACGTTGTCGAGCGGCCGCCAGGCGAAGCCGTTCGCCGGGTTGCGGCCGAGCTGCGTCGCGATCTGCTCGAAGCTCGTGCACTTGATCCCGCCCGGATTCGTCACCGGGTGGTACCGCGCCGACACGGGCACCGCGGCCGGGCAGGCCTCGAGCGCGTTCGTCCGACTGGCGAACGCGAGGTGCCAGAAGAGGCATGAGTTGAAGGTGCCGAAGCCCGAGGCTGCGGCGCGTTGGGCGTCCGTCCAGCCGGCAGCGACACCGGCCGGGCTGGCGAAGTACAGCGAGAGCAGCCGGCAGTCGGGAACGGTTCCGAGCGTGATCGAGTCCTGGAACGAGGCGCTCGGGATGATCCCGTCGAGGATGCCGGGATAGTTGTTGCCGATCAGATGCTGCTGGATCGCGCCGCCCGAGCCGCCGAAGCCGATCGTGTACCTCGGCTTCCCGTACGTCTCGGCGAAGTGCTCCTTCACCATCAACGCGACCTCGGCAGAGATCACCTCGCTGCAGTTGTTGTCGTAGACGTTCAGAGACGACGATGCGACGGCGTAGCCGCGGGCGAGGAAGAGGTCGGTGAGCACACCGCCGTTCCCCTGGCCCTGGTGGTAGCCGACGTTGCAGCCGCCGCCGAACGTGTAGACGAGCCGTTCGTTCCAGCCGGGCTCGTCCGTGAACGGACTCGGCGGCGCGGCGGAATCGTAGAGGGCGGCGATCTCGTAGACGCCGCGGTCGATCACGCCCTTCTCGATCCGGACGACGTAGTCGACCGTCCGGCCGTCGAGCGTCGTCGTGCGCGCGAGGTCAGCAGGCTTCACGGCCGGGTCGGCGAGCGGCGCGAATGCGCCCGCAGTCGTCCGGTAGACGTAACGCACCTGCGTCGGCGCCGAGCAGTCGGCGTCCAGCGCCGGCCCGAGGCCGTTCTGGACCGTCTCGCAGAAGAAGGGCTCCTGCTGCGGGCCCGAGAACATCGGCCCGCTGAGGGGGTGGTTCACAATCCGGAGGGTCGCGGAGCGGCCCGGCGGCTTGCCCTTCCCGTTGCCGTTCGCGCGCGCGACGATCTCGTTCTCGCCCAGGGCGAGCCCGTCGACGAGCCCGCGCAGCGAGCCGTCGGGCATCGTCCGGAAGCTCCCGGACACATCCCGGCCGTTCGCCTCGATGCGGAGATGCTTCAGGCTTGCGGCGTCGTCGTGGAGGCGGATCTCGACCAGAACGTCGCCGCCCGACACGTACTGCGGCAGCGTTGAGAGCGCCTCGATGGTGGGCGCCGCGCTGCTCGCGCCTCCCGCGCCCGCGGGCAGCAGGCCGACGGTGAGAACGGCCGCGACCGCTGCGACAAGTCGCACCAGGCGCGTGCGTGAACCGGACATCTCTCTCCCCCTTATGTGGTTGTGCATGCGGCCCGCACGGGGCCGTCGGGAGCACACCACACCCGGCTGCGAGGTGCAAGTGGCAACGAGAGAGGCCGCCTCGCGGCGGCCTCTCGGGCTTACTCCTCTTCGGCCGGAGCCTCTTCGGGCTCGGCGGGCTCGTCCGGTGGCACGGTCACCTTCTCCGCGCGCGGCTCGCCCTCGACGATCTTGATGTCGACGAGCGACTCGCCCTCCTCACCGGTGAGCTCCTCCTTCTTGTCGACGAGGATCGTCGAGCCGGGATTGAGCTCGCGGCCGAGGACGAAGTCGGCGAGCGGATCCTCGATGAAGCGCTGGATCGCGCGGCGCAGCGGCCGGGCGCCCATCGCCGGGTCGAAGCCCTGCTCGACGAGCACCTCCTTCGCGGCGTCGGTCAGCTCGATCGCGACCTCGTACGTCGCCATCTGCTCCCGCAGCCGCTTCAGCTGCAGGTCGACGATCGTGAGGATCTCTTCCTTCTCGAGCTTGTGGAAGACGATGATCTCGTCGATCCGGTTCAGCAGCTCGGGCCGGAAGACCTTCTTCAGCTCGCCGGTGACGCGGCCCTTCATCTCGTCGTAGCTGAGCCCGTGCTCGTCGCCGACGGAGAAGCCGAGCGTCTGGTTCTTCGCGATCTGGCCGGCGCCGATGTTCGACGTCATGATCACGATCGCGTTCCGGAAGTCGACCTTGCGGCCCTGCGAGTCGGTCAGCTTTCCCTCCTCCAGGATCTGGAGCAGGATGTTGAAGACGTCCGGGTGGGCCTTCTCGATCTCGTCGAGCAGGAGCACCGAGTACGGCTTGCGGCGGACGGCCTCCGTCAGCTGGCCGCCCTCGTCGTAGCCGACGTAGCCGGGCGGGGAGCCGACGAGCCGGGACACGGAGTGCTTCTCCATGTACTCCGACATGTCGACCTGGATCATCGCGTCCTCGTCGCCGAAGAGGAACTCGGCCAGCGTGCGCGCGAGCTCGGTCTTGCCGACGCCGGACGGGCCGAGGAAGATGAACGAGCCGGTCGGCCGCTTCGGGTCCTTGATCCCCGCGCGGGCGCGGCGGATCGCCTTGGAGGCCGCGACGATCGCCTGGTGCTGGCCGATCACGCGCTTGTGCAGCTCGTCCTCCATCCGGATCAGCTTCTGCGACTCGGCCTCGGTCAGCTTGAAGACCGGGATTCCCGTCCACATCGAGACGATGTCCGCGATCTCGTCCTCGCCGACCTCGGGCTGCTCCTCGGACTCCTCCGAGCGCCAGTTCTCCTCGAGCTCCTTCTTCTTCTGCGTCAGCTTGCGCTCCTTGTCGCGCAGCGACGCCGCCTTCTCGAACTCCTGCGCCTCGATCGCGTTCTCCTTGTCGGTGCGCACCCGCTCGATCTCGTCCTCGAGCTCGCGGTAGCGCGGCGGCGCCGTCATCGTCTTGATCCGAAGCCGCGAGCCGGCCTCGTCGATCAGGTCGATCGCCTTGTCCGGCAGGTGCCGGTCCTGGATGTAGCGGTCGGCCAGTACGGCGGCGGCGCGGAGCGCGTCGTCGGAGATCTGGCAGCGGTGATGCGCCTCGTAGCGGTCGCGGAGCCCACGCAGGATCTGGACGGTGTCGTCGATCGTCGGCTCCTCGACGCGCACCTGCTGGAAGCGCCGCTCGAGCGCTGCGTCGCGCTCGAGGTACTTCCGGTACTCGTCGAGGGTCGTGGCGCCGATCGTCTGCAGCTCGCCGCGCGCCAGCGCCGGCTTCAGGATCGAGGCCGCGTCGATCGCGCCCTCGGCCGCACCGGCCCCGACGAGGTTATGGAGCTCGTCGATGAAGAGGATGATGTCGCCCCGCTGCATGATCTCCTTCATCACCTTCTTCAGCCGCTCCTCGAACTCGCCGCGGTACTTCGAGCCGGCGACGAGGGCGGCCAGGTCGAGCGTGTAGATCTGCTTGTTCTTCAGGAGCTCGGGCACCTGGTTGGTGGAGATCCGGTTGGCGAGGCCCTCGACGACGGCGGTCTTGCCGACGCCGGGCTCGCCGATCAGCACCGGGTTGTTCTTCTGGCGGCGTGAGAGGATCTGCATCACGCGCTCGATCTCGGTCTGGCGTCCGACCACAGGATCGAGCTTGCCGTCGGTCGCTGCCTTGGTCAGGTTGCGCCCGAACTGGTCGAGCAGCTTCGAGCTCTTCGCCTTCTCGCCCGAGCCGCCGCCCGAGCCCTGCTGCCGCCGGCCGGGGCCGGAGAGCATGCGGATGATCTCGTTGCGGATCTTCTCGGCGTCGGCGTCGAAGTCGAGGAGGATCCGCGCCGCGACGCCCTCGTTCTCGCGCACGAGCCCGAGCAGGATGTGCTCGGTGCCGATGTAGTTGTGGCCGAGCGAGAGCGCCTCGCGCAGCGCCAGCTCGAGGACTTTCTTCGCTCGCGGCGTGAACGGGATCTGGCCCGTCGTCACCTCGTCACCCTGGCCGACGATGCGGGCGACCTGCGCGCGCACTTCCTCCACGGTGATGTCGAGCGACTCGAGCACCCGCGCCGCAAGCCCTTCCTCTTCCCGCAACAGTCCCAAGAGGATGTGCTCCGTGCCGATGTAGTTGTGCTTGAGGGCGCGGGCCTCGTCCTGGGCAAGGACGACGACCTGGCGAGCCCGTTCTGTGAATCGCTCGAACAACCTCTCGACCCTCCTTCCGGCTCAGCTTCGGAGAAGAGGCTGATCCTCCCTCCGAGTCGAAGGTCTGGCCCTCATCGTATCGGACGCCCGCGCTGCGACCGGGTGGGGCGTCTCCGGACCACCCGGGTGGGGTTAGTCGGAGTTCATCCGGAAGACCGCCGCGACGGTCAGCACCAGGATCTTCAGATCGAACCAGAGCGAGAAATTCTCGATGTAGTGGTTGTCCCATTCGACCCGGTCGTCGAGCGATGTCTGGCCGCGCAGGCCGTTCACCTGCGCCCACCCCGTGATCCCTGACTTGACCCGGTGCCGCTCGCCGTAGCGGTAGACGTTGCCCTCGAAGCGGCGGACGTAGTGGGTGCGCTCGGGACGGGGGCCGACGAGCGACATGTGGCCCATCACGACGTTCAAGAGCTGCGGCAGCTCGTCGAGCGAGCTGCGGCGCAGGAACGATCCGACCCGGGTCCGGGGATCCTTCTCCGGGGTCACGCTCTCGGCAGCGGCGGCGCCGTTCAGCTGGCGCTCGGCCCAGCCGGCGTCGAGCTCGCCGCGCTGGTCGGGGGTGCCGTGCATCGTCCGGAACTTGAGCATGTCGAACTCGACCCCGTCACGGCCGACGCGCGGCTGGCGGAAGAAGATCGGCCGGCCGACCGAGATGTACGTCGCGACGGCGGCGGCGAGGAGAACGGGTGAGAGGAGGACGAGCAGGGCGACGCTGACGATCCGGTCGACCGTGTACTTGACCGCGTAGTGGAGGCCGCGGGGATCCGACGGGTAGGCGGAGACGAACGGGAGGCCGCCGACGTGGTCGACGGAGAGCCGCGTCGTCGTCCGCTCGTACAGCCGCGGCACCACGGCGACGGCGACCCCGAGCTCTTCGCAGCGGCGGACGAGCCGGAGCAGGACGTCGTCGGGAGCCGTCGAGAAGGTGATGATCACCTGCTCGACACCGTGCTCGCGGACGACCCGCTCGAGATCCCAGCTCGCGCCGAGCACGGGCAGGGCAGGCCCGTGACCGTCGTCGGCGCGCGGCTCCTTGTCGAGATAGCCGATCGGCTTGAGGCCGAGGTGGGGCATCTGGCCGAGCCGCTGCGCCGTCAGCCGGCCCACATGGCCCGCGCCGACGATCAGAGTCGGCTGGAGGCTCTCGCCCGCAAGGCGGCTCTGCCGGCGCGACCAGTAGATCGCGCCACGGCCCGCGGCGAGGTACGCGGTCGCGAAGAGCCAGAGCCGCAGCGACTGGTCGATTGCGTCCTCGCCCGCGCCGACGAGCGCAGCGAGGGCGAGCATCGAGACGGCGGCCATCGTCGTCGCGCCGACGACGCGGCGCAGGTCGTCGAACGTTCGCACGCCGAAGCTCGCACCGTAGAGGCCGCGGAGTGCCAGCAGCGCGAGCACGAGCAGGCAGTAGCCGAGCGTCCAGGCGGCGGAGACGGGGCCGTCGCCGGCGGCCGTGGAGCCGATCGCGGTCGCGACGCCGGCGAGCGCGAGCATCGCGACGTCGGCGACGAGGCACCCGGCACGCCAGCGCAGCCGGCTCCCCAGGCCGAGCTGGAGGTGACGCCGCGCTGGGCGCGCGGACAGGTCGTGGAAGGTTTCCACGGTCGACGAGGAGTCGATGAGCGGAGCCACCGCAGGTTCCGTCCGGTCCTAGTTGGGAACTAGGAGCGAGCTTTCCCGAAGCGCCTGAAGCCCCAGCCGAGCAGAAGCAGGGCGAAGCCGCCGACGGTCAGCAACGCGAGGTCGACGCCCGTGAACGGCAGGGTGCCGGACTCGCCCGTCGTCGACACGTTCTGATCGAGGTTCTCCTGGACCTCCGTGCGGAAGCCAGGTGTCACGATCGGATTGCCGTACCCCTGGATGACGGCGCTGTTCAACGCAGCCTCCAGATCGCTCTCGCTGTACGTCGCGTCCAGCCGACCGTTGTCGGCATAGTCGGCGTAGATCTCACTCGGAGTTGCGGCCGACGCCATCGACGCGACCACGAGCACCAGCAGGGTCAGTAGACCCAGGATGCCCCCTTTGCCCTTTCCTTTCATCCCCCGTCACCCTTTCCGCAGTTGCCGCAGTTGCCGCACGTGAACCCCATCATTCCACTTTTGGCGAGAAAGTATTCGCTGAGTTGACCGCGGCCCTGCGAGGCAGGCTGGGCGCCGGGGAGTCGTGGCTGCACGCCCTCCCGACCGCCTGCATCTGTGCGAGTGCTCTGGCGATCGCCTGGCGCCACGACGGCAGCGTCCTCGGCTCCGACTGGCTTCCCTACGCAGCGCTGATCACGCTCGTCCTGGCCGCCCTGCTGTCTTCGTCCGCGTTCGCCCTTTCGCCGCTGCCACTCACCTGTGCCGCCCTCGTGGCCGGATTCGGGGTCTGGACGGCGATCTCTGCGTTCTGGTCGCCCGTTCCAGCCCTCGCCCGCGACGAGTTTCTTCTCTGCTCACTATATGGATTGACCCTGCTGGTGCAAGCACGGGGAGCCCGCGCGGCCGCGAACAGGACCGCGGATCTCGCGATCGTCGTCCTCAGCCTGGGCGCGAGCGCCGTCGCCGTCGCGGCGAGCGCGCGGTTCGGCGCCGACCCCGAGTCGCTCTACGTCGGCGGCCGACTCGTCGCCCCGATCTCCTACGTGAACGCCGCCGCGGCGTTCTTCCTCGTCGGCCTCTGGCCGGCGCTCGTGCTCGCCGCGCGGCGTGAGCTGAACCCGGTCCTGCGCGCCCTCTCCCTCGCCGCCGCCGCCGCGATGCTGGCGGGCTGGCTCGGCACGCAGAGCAAGGGCGGCGCCGTCGCGCTCGCGGTCTCCGCCGTCGTCGTCTTCGCGGTCGTGCCCGGCCGCCTGCGCCTGCTGGTCCCGACCGCGCTCACTGGCGCTGCTGGTGCTCTCGCAGTACGAGCCGCTGACCGAGCCCTTCCGCGCCCAGGACGACGTCGATGCGATCCGCCGCGCCGGCGCGGTCGCGCTGCTGATCGCCGTCGCCGGGCTCGTGGCGGGCCT
The DNA here is from genome assembly GCA_963732995.1 of uncultured Gaiellaceae bacterium. GTDB lineage: Bacteria > Actinomycetota > Thermoleophilia > Gaiellales > Gaiellaceae > Gaiellasilicea. The sequence goes on from CAVTBS010000007.1 coordinate 125,120, forward strand.
CGCCTACGTGCTCGCGGACGGCCGCCTGCGCATCGGCGAGCGCGGCCGGCGGGCGGCGACCATCGCCGTGGCGACGCTCGGCGCGGCCGCGCTCCTCGTGGGCGCCTGGCAGGCCGACCGCCGGATCGACGACCGGTCGAGCTTCGTGCAGGACCAGTGGGAGATCTTCAAGCGCTCGCAGGCGACGGAGTCGGGGAGCAGCCACCTCGTCAACCTCGGCTCCAACCGCTACGACTTCTGGCGGGTGAGCCTGGCGGGCTTCGAGGAGCACCCGCTCGCCGGCATCGGCGGACGCGGCTTCGGGCCTCGCTATCTGCAGTACGGCGACAGCTACGAGACTCCCGCCCGCGCCCACTCCCTGCCGCTGGACGCGTTGCTCGAGACCGGAATCGTCGGGCTGATCCTGCTGCTCGCGGCGTTCGCGGCGATCCTCGTGGGGCTCGCACGACGGCTGAGCACCGTCGCGGGCGCGGCGGCGTTCGGCGCCCTGGCGTACTTCGCCGTCCACGCGGCCGGCGACTGGGTCTGGACCTTCCCGGCCGTGGGGCTGCCGCTCTTCGCGCTGATCGGGACCGCGCTCGCACCGGACGGCGGCCGCGTGCTCGGCGGCCGGACGGCCGCCGTGGCGGCGGCGGGGGTCGCGCTCTTCGCGCTGATCGCGTTCGTGCCGCCCTGGCTGAGCTCGCGCGTGACCGACTCGGTGCTCGCCGGCGAGACCGACGCCGGGTCGCTCCGCTGGGCGCGGGCGCTGGATCCGCTCGCCGTCGAGCCCTATCTCGCCGAGGCAGCGGTCGCGAGCCGCCCCGAGGACGCGATCCCTCCCCTCGAGCGGGCCGTCGAGAAGGAGCCGCGCGCCGTCGGCCACCGCTACCTGCTCGGGCGGGCCTATCTCGCGGCCGGCCGGCCGGCGGACGCACGCCGGCAGCTCGCCGTCGCCGCCGCGCTCTTCCCGGGCGACGAGGACATTCGTAACGCCCTCGCGGAAGCTCGTCGCGCGGCCGGGTAATCGCCGGAGATCGCACTATCATGAGCGGATTGGCCACGCCACGCCCTGAGAACCTGTCCCCCGCGGGCCGTGCCGCGCCAGATCCGCCGATGCCCTTCGGCACCGAGCGCAGCGGCGTCGCCGGCTACGTCCAGGCCCTGCGCGAGCACTGGGTGCTCGTCGCCGTGCTCGTCGTCCTCGCGGTCGGCACCGCCGCGGTCTACTCCTACACCGCGACGAAGCGCTACGAGGCCGACGCGAGCCTGATCGTGACGCCCTTGTCCGCCTCGGACAGCGTCTTCCTGGGGACGAGCGCCCTTCGCGAGGGCGGCGTGCAGAGCAACGGCGTCCTGACCGCGGCCCGGCTGATCCAGACTCCCGAGGTCGCAAAGGCCGCGGCCGAGCGGCTCGGTGACGGGACGTCGCCGAGCGCGCTCCTCGCCTCGATCGAGGTCTCGCCGGTCAGCCAGAGCAGCCTCGTCACGGTTCGCGGCAAGGCCGACTCGCCGGAGCGGGCCGCCGAGATCGCGAATGCGTTCGCCGCGGCGATCGTCGCCAACCGCACCGAGCTGCTCCAGAACGACATCGACGCGGCGATCGACCGCCTCGAGGGCCGCCTGGACGAGATCGCCGGCGACGAGACCTCTATCGCCGAGGCGCGTGCGATCCAGCAGAAGCTCTCGACGCTGCGGCCGCTCGTGGGCGCCGAGGACCCGACCCTGAGGATCGCGAGCCGCGCGGTGCCGCCCGACGTCGCCTCCTGGCCGCGGCCGAAGCTGAGCATCGCGGTCGCGCTGCTCGCGGCGCTCCTGCTCGGCTCCGGCGCGGCGCTCGCCGCCGAGCTGATCAGCCCGCGGGTGAACCGCGCCGACGAGCTGCTGACCGAGCAGCGGCTTCCGATCCTCGCCCGGATCCCACGCCTCTCGCGGCGCACGCTCTCCCGCTACCTCACCGGCCGGGAACAGCTGCCGCCGTCAGCGTGGGAGGCGTACCGGACGCTGCGCGCGAGCCTCGCCAACGCCGGGCCCGACGGCGGCTTCCCGCGGACCGTGCTCGTCTCGAGCTCGATCCCCGGCGAGGGCAAGACGCTGACCTCGATCAACCTGGCGATCACGATGGCGCTCAGCGGCGTCAAGGTCGTGCTCGTCGACGCCGACCTGAGACGGCCGATGATCGCGACGGCCTTCGGGATCCCGGCGCGGACCCGCGGCTTCGCGACGCTTCTCGGCGGTGAGGCCGATCCGCAGCGCGCGCTCGTCTCGCCGCCGCACCAGCCGCGCGAGCTCAAGCTCCTGCTCGCGAGCCCGCAGCAGGCGTGGATGGTCGATCTGCTCCAGCGGGAGCGGATCGAGCGGGTGCTCGACCGCCTGAAGCAGAACGCCGACGTGGTCATCATCGACTCGCCGCCGATCGGCGAGGTCGCCGACGCGCTCGCGCTCGCAGACGTCGTCGACACGGTCGTGATTGCGGTCCGGCTGGGCCACAGCCGGCGGGACAAGCTGAACGAGCTGCGCCGGATGTTCGCCCAGCGCGGCATCTCCCCGGCCGGCTTCGTGGTCACGAGCCGGCGGCGCACGCGTGCCCGCGGCTACTACGCGACCGATGCGGCAACACCGCCGCAGCGGCCCCGGCGCCGCCCCCGCCGTCCGCCGGTGGCCACAACGCCGTCGACGGCGCCGGACGAGCTCGTCGGCAGCTGACGGACCCGTCGGGGTGCGCATCCTGTACGTCACCTCGAGCCTGCCGTACGGTCCGGGTGAGGCCTTCGTGATCCCCGAGGTCGCCGCGCTCCGGCGGCGGGGCCACGAGCTCACGGTCGTGCCGGTGCACGGCCGCGGGCCGGTGCTGCACGAGGACGCGCGCGCCGTGCTCGACTCGAGCCTCGAGCCCTCGCTCGTCTCGATCTCGATCGTCCGCGGCGCGGCCAGGCAGGTCGCACGCCGCCCCGGCGCGTCGCTGCGCGCCGTTCGCCTCGTGCTCGCGAGCCGCTCACTGAGGATCCTGCTCAAGAACCTCGCAGTGCTCCCGAAGGCGCTCTGGCTCGGACTGGAGGCGGAGCGGCGCGGGATCGACCACATCCACGCGCACTGGGGCGCGACGAGCTCGACGCTGGCGCTGATCGCAGGGCGGCTGGCCGGTGTCCCGTGGAGCGTCACCGTGCACCGCTGGGACATCGAGGAGGACAACCTGCTCGCGGTGAAGGCGCGGCGCGCGTCGTTCGTGCGGACGATCAACGAGCTCGGGCTGCGCAAGCTGGCGGCCGTCACCGGCGACGCGTCCACCGGGGCGTTCGTGCTCCACATGGGCGTCGACGTGCCGGCGGACGTTGCCCCGCCGGCGACCGACCGGCGCATCCTCGCGGCGGCGAGCCTGCGGGAGGTGAAGGGCCACGCCTACCTGCTCGAGGCCGCGAGCCTCCTGCGCCGGCACGGAATCGACTTCCGGCTCGACTGCATCGGCGACGGCCCGCTCCGGCCGCAGCTCGAGCGCCTGCTCGGCGAGCTCGGGCTGGAGGAGCACGTGACGCTGCTGCCGGCGTTGTCGCACAGCGACCTGCTCGAGCGGCTGGCAGCCGGGACCTGGGCTGCGGCAGTGCTCGCGAGCGTGGTCACACCGGCGGGTGAGCACGAGGGGATTCCGGTCAGCCTGCTCGAGGCGATGAGCGTCGGGGTGCCGGCGATCGGCACCGAGACCGGCGGGATCCCGGCGCTGCTCGCCGACGGGGCGGGAGTGCTCGTCCCGGAGCGCGACGCCGCGGCGCTCGCGGACGCGCTCGAGCGCGTGCTCGACGACGCCGGCCTCCGCGCCGAGCTCGGCGCCGCCGGACGGCGGCGGGTCGAGGAGCACTTCGACGTCGACACGATCGCGGGCGAGCTCGAGCAGCGGTTCGCCGCTGCGGCACGGATCGCGGCCTGATGGCGCGCGTGACCGTGCTCGCGCAGTTCTTCCCGCCCGAGACCAACCCGGCCGCGCGTCGTCTGGAGCCGTTCCTCGACGCCGTCGCGCGCGTCCACGAGGTCACCGTGACGACGCTCCGGCCGAGCTATCCGAGCCCGGAGCTGTACGCGCCCGGGGCGGCGGCGGCGAGCGACGCGAAGCGGCCCTACCGCGTCCGGCGAACGCTCACGTTCCGGCCACATACACGGCGGCTCGCGCTGCGCGCCGTCCGCGAGCAGCTGATGGCCGTGGCGCTGCTGCTCGCAGCGGCCCGCGACCGGGCCGACGTCGTCCTCGCCTCGTCCCCGAGCATGTTCCTCGGCCCCGCCGGCTGGGCGCTCGCGCGCACGCGCCGCGCGCGCTTCGTCCTCGATCTCCGCGACCTGCACTGGCGACTCGCGCGTGAGCTCGCGGCCGACCGGACGGGCACCGTCAGCGGGCTCGCGCTCCGCGGGCTCGAGCGGCACATGTGGTCGATCGTCAAGCGGGCGGACCTGATCGTCAGCGCGACGCCCGGGATCACGACCGTCCTGCTCGGCGAGGGGGTGCCCGAGCGCAGGATCCTCACGCTCGCGAACACGATCTCGCAGGAGGTGCTCGACGAGCTGAAGCCGTGCGCCGACGAGGTCCCCAAGCAGCGGCCCGTCTGCGCCTACGTCGGCCTGATCGGCTACAGCCAGGGGCTCGAGGACCTCGTCGACGCGGCGCGGCTCGCTCCCGGCGTGGATTTCGTGATCGGCGGCGACGGCTCGCTCCGGCACGAGCTGGAGCGGCGCGCCCAGGGCCTCGCGAACGTCCGCTTCACCGGCTACCTCGACCGCGCCGCGCTGGTCGGCTTCTATCGCGACAGCGACATCCTCTTCGTGCAGACGCGGGACAGCGACTACACCAACACGACCGTGATCCCCGTCAAGCTGTACGAGTACATGGCCGCTTCGCGACCCATCGTCTATGCCGGCACCGGCCTCGCGGTCGAGTTCCTGCGCGACACCGGCTGCGCGATCACGGTCGCCCCGGGCGACGCGCCCGCGATCGCGGGCGCTGTGGAGGAGCTCGCGCGCGATCCCGAGCTGCGGCAACGGCTCGGCCGTAGCGGCCGGGCCTTCGTCGAGCGCAGCGAGACCCGGGAGCAGACCGCCGAACGGCTCGTCGACGCCCTCGGTGAGCTGCTGGAGGCCTCGTGACGTCGATCGCGGCGTCCTTCGTCGACCGCGTCCGGGCGCCGAGCGCCGGCGCGGCCGCCCTCTGGCTCGGGCTGATTCTGACGGGCTTCGTGATCGGCCTCTGGGCCGTCGTCGCCCCGCTCCTCGGCGTCGCCGCGCTCGTCGCGCTCGCATTTGCGATCGCGACGGCCAGGGAGCTCGCGGCCGGCGTCGCGGCCTTCACGGTCCTCACCTTCTTCGAACGGATCCCGGGCACGCCCGAGACGGGGATCACCGTGGTCAAGCTCGCCGGCGCGCTGCTCGCGGTCGTCTGGATCGTGCGGATGCTGCGGCGCCGGTCGGGGCTGCCCTTCTTCCCGCAGCAGCACCCGCTGGCGGCGTTCGCGATCGTCGCGTTCGGGACCTGGTCGCTCGTCTCGGTTCTCTGGGCCGAGGTCCCGAGCGATGCGCGCGCGAGCTCGATCCGCCTGATCCAGGGTGCGCTGCTCCTCTTCATCGTCTTCGCGGCCCTGCGCGAGCGCCGCCACGTGCTCTGGCTGCTCTGGGCCTACGTCGGTGGCGCCGTCCTGAGCGCGCTCGTCGGGCTCGGCGGGGCCACCGCGGCGGAGGAGATCGGACCCGGCTCGGAGACGATCCGGCTCGCGGGCGGGATCGGCGACCCGAACGAGCTGGCTGCGATCCTGGTGCCGGCCGTCGTGATCGCCGCCGGGTCTGCTGGCCGTGACCCGGACACTGCTCGGCCGGTTCGTGCTCGGTGCGTCGATCGCGCTGCTCGTGCTGGCGCTCTTCTGGACGCAGTCCCGCGGCGGTCTCGTCGCGATGGCGGTGACCCTGCTGATCGCGCCGGCACTCGCGGGCAGCGCGCGACCGAAGCTGATCGCCCTGATCGCCTCGATCGGCGCGCTCGCAGTGACCTATTTCGCGCTGCTGGCGCCACCCGAGCAGCTCAACCGGATCACCACATTCGATGCGGGCGGCGGCACCGGCCGCCCGGATCTGTGGGCGATCTCGATCGAGATGACGAAGGACCACCCCCTCGTCGGCGTCGGCGCCGGCAACTTCGTCGACGTCGAGCCGCGCTACGCGACCCGCGACATCGACCTGCGCCGCGTCGACCTGATCGTCGACACGCCGAAGGGCGCGCACAACACGTACCTGCACACGGTGACCGAGCTCGGGATCGTCGGCCTGTTGCTGCTCCTCGCAGCCGTGACGGCGTGCCTGACGATCGCCTACCGGGCCGTGCGCACGCTCGAGCGCGCGGGCGAGGAGGAGCTCGGGCTGCTCGGGCGGGCCGTGATCGTCGGGATCATCGGAATGCTCGCCGCGTTCGTCTTCATCTCGGCGGCGCACCGCGAGCAGCTGTGGCTGCTGCTGGGCGTCGCGGCGGCGTTCTCGACGCTCGCCCGCACCTACGCGCGCAGCTAGCGCCGGGCGAGCAGCCTGGCCTCGCGGGGCGTCAGCCGCACCGCAAAGGTCGTGCGCCTGAGCTGGCGATCGCGGCGGACGCTCGCCGTGATCCGGAGCTGCCTGGTGGTGCGCCGCTGCAGGGCGAGCACGCGCCGAACGGTGCCCCGGGCGTCGGAGCGCGTCCGGACGACGCCGAGAATCCGGCCGCGGGAGCGGACGACGACGACGACACGGGCGTTCGGGACGGCCGAGACCCGGACCGCGAGCCGGCCGGGCTGGACCAGGCGCGGGCGCCGGACGAAGGCGATCCGGAGCCGTTTCTCGGCCGCGCTCTGGAGTCGCCGTGGGGGCCTCTGCTCGGCCGCGCTCGCAGAGCGAGGCACAGCCGACGCGGAGAGAGCGGTGCCCGCCGGGCCGAAGCCCGCGCAGCCCGTGCCCGCTGCGAGGTCGAAGACCTTGGCCGAGCGGTTGACGTAGCCGGGATCGGAGACGCGGTTCGCCGGAGTGGTGAAGCCCGCGCCCCAGACGGACACCTGCGCCGGCTCCTGGATCTCGATCCCGAAGCCTGCGCCGGAGAGGCAGTTATCGGTGACGACGTTGTTGGCGTCGGCGGGCGGTTGCCACTCCCAGTACCCCTCGACGTTGTAGCGCCGCGAGTTCGAGATCACGTTGCGCCGGACGACGTTGTCCTTGGGGTAGGTCTGGTGCCAGGGGTCGCCGAGCATCGAGCCGCCGATCAGGATCCCCGTCGAGTTGCCGTCGATCACGTTGTGCTCGATCAGGTTCCCGTCCGAGTCGGGGAAGACGAGGATGCCCTTGTCCGCGTTGTCGAAGATGTGGTTGCCCCGCACGACGCCGTTGCGGGAGTTCTCGAGGAAGACGCCGTGGTGGTGGTTCTGCGGCGGGAGGATCCCGCAGTTGTGGATCCGGTTCCCCTCGAGCAGGACGTTCTCGGCGGCGCCGAAGCCGATCACGGAGCCGATGTCGAAGCAGATCGTCGTGTTGGCGTTCGAGACGTCGTTGGCGAGGAACGACACGCGGTCGCCGTTCACCGTCGGGCTCGGCAGGTTGGCGCCGTTGCGGCCGTCGAGGGTCAGATCGCGGACGACGACGTCGTTCGCCGCATCCGTGATCCAGAGGCGGCCGACGAGCCTGGCGCCGCCCTGCGGCCCCGCGGCGAGCGTGATCGGCGCCCCCGGCGCGCCGCCGCTCTCGACGACGACGTCCTCGGAGTACGTGCCCGGCAGGAGGCAGCCGGTCTGGCCCGGTGTCAGGCTGCGGACGAGGTTCTGGGCCGTGCGCAGCGGTGCCGCCGGCGTCCCGGCCGCGGCGTCGTCCCCGACCGGTGAGGCGTAGCGGTCGCACGTCAGCGCGGCGCCACCGGCAGGCGGCAGCGCAGCCGCGAAACCGATCGCGGCGAGTGGCGCGACGAGCAAGAGCGTGCTGCGGCGGCTCCTGGGCATCCCCGGCTTTCATCGCTTCGACCTGGGGAAACTTGAGACGGTTGTCCCTCGTTCGAGGGACAACCGATAACAACTGTCAGTGTGACAGGAAACGGACGCGCGTGCGGTGAATCGCGGCGTCGACCATGCCCCAGGCGGCAGTGCGCCGGAGGCGCCTGCCCGTGGGCGAGACCTTGGCGCGGAATGCCAGCCCACCGTTCTCGCGGTAGACCCCGATCCGCGGCCACGCAAGCGGCGCCGGCTCCGTCAACCGCCGCGGAACCGTGCAGGCCGTCTCGTACCCCGCCGCCGCCGCCGCCCGGACGACGCGGTCGTCGTGGTCGCCGTACGGATAGGCCAGCGACCGGCACGGGCGGCCGAGCTCCGCCTCGATCCGGCCGCGCGACTCGCTGAGCTCGCGCTCGAGCTCGTCGTCGGCGAGTTGTGTGAGGCGCGGGTGGCTGCACGCGTGCGAGCCGAGCTCCCAGCCGGCGTCGCCCAGCCGGCGGAGGTCGTTCCAGGAGAGCGGCTCCAGCTCGCGCTCGTGCTCGGAGCCGAGCCAGCTGTCGATCCCGGGCCAGGCCATCGGCCCGCCGCCGGGAAAGTCGGTCGGGACGAACACCGTCGCCGGAATCCCGAGCCGGCTCAGGACCGGCACGGCGAGGTCGGCGACGGAGCGGAAGCCGTCGTCGAACGTGACGGCGACGACACGATCTGCTGCGCCGGCCACGGCCTCGGAGAACGTCGTGCCGCGGTAGCCGCGATCGAGCAGGAGCCGGAGCTGCTCCTCGAGCCGTGCGGGCGTCACCGAGAGCGCGGCGGGCCAGCGCTCGCTGACGGCGTGGTAGGAGAGCACGAGGGCGTCGCTCATGTCGCGAGCGGCTGCCGGCGCAGCCGCAGCGGCTTGCGGACGACCAGGCGGAAGGCGACCTTGCGGGCCAGCGCCTCGCCGCGCTTCAGCGGCGAGCCGGCGTAGCGCTCGAACCGGTCGGCGAACGGCCCGAGCCCGGCGTCCGGGGCGAGCAGCTGCAGCGCCCGGAGCTGCGCCACGTGCAGCTGGTGGTAGCGCGGCGTCGCCAGGTTCACGATCGGATGCGGGAAGAGGTCGTAGCGCGACCAGCGCCCGGTGTCCCAGCGGCCGAGGTTGGCCGCGAGCGCGGCGACCCCTTCGCCGAACGTCGTCCGGGCGGCCAGGTCGTCGAGCCCAGCCGCCACGTCGTAGGCGCCGAAGAGGGCGAACATGCCGCCGTTGAGGACGAACGAGGGCGGACGCGTCGGGTACTCCTCGTAGAACGGCCCGTCTCCGAGCCGCGCCTGGACGCCACCGTCCGCGCTCAACACCGCGTACGAGCGGAGCGCACGGCGCGCGGCAGTGGCGAAGCGCTCGTCCTCCGTCCTCGCGTGCACCCGGACGAGCAGGCTGGCCGCCTCGCCCTGGGCCATGGCCGACGGCCATGGCGGATCCACGGGGAACGTGTGCGGATAGGGGCGCCGCTCGAGCCAGCGCCCGTCCGGCTGCTGGTCCGCGACCAGCCGCTCGGCCGCCGCGACGGCGCCGTCGAACCAGCGCTCTCCCTCCCCTGCAACCGCCCGCTCGTGACAGCCGAGCCCCCACTGCGCGACGGCGATCGCGAAGTGGCCGGCAGGCGCGCCGAGCCACGGCGGCGGCCACAGCGGGCTCTCGGCCTTCGGCCGGAGGTCGACGTAGTAGCCGCGGGGGCTCGCAGGGTCGATGTGAGCACCGAGCCCGAGCGGATGAAAGACAGCGTCGCTCACGAAGAGGGCAGGGTACGGTGATGCCTCACGGTGGCCGAACTGTAGAGGGCGTGGACGAGCAACCCGAAACCGCCGGAGGCGGCCGCGCGGACGACGGGATCGTCCGCAACACGAGCTTCGCCTTCGCCGTCCAGATCACCGTCGCGGCCTTCAGCGCCGTCCTGACCCTCTTCCTCGTCCGCGCCCTCGGGCCGGCCGGCTACGGCGTCTTCGCACTCGCCGTGGCGATCGGGATCATGTGCACGCTGCTGGCCGAGCTCGGGATCTCGCCCGCCGCGGCGCGGTACGTCGCCGAGCACCGCGGCGACCGCCATGCGATGGCGGGCGTCGTCGCCTCGGCCCTGCGCCTGAAGCTGCCGCTCTCGGCGCTCGTCGCCGCGCTGCTCTTCCTCCTCGCGGCGCCGATCGCGGACGCGTTCGGGAACGACGCGCTCACCTGGCCGCTGCGGGCGATCGCGATCGCGCTCTTCGGCCAGAGCCTCGCGGCACTGCTCGGCGGCACGTTCGTCGCCCAGGGACGCGTGGCGCTCAATCTCCGGATCGTCCTCGCCGGCGGTGCGGTCGAGCTGTGCACGTCCGTCGCGCTCGTCCTGCTCGGCGCCGGGGCGACGGGAGCCGCGTTCGGGCGTGCGGCCGGCTGGTCGGTCGCCGCGGCGCTCGCGCTCGTGCTCGCAATCAGGTCGTTCGGCCGTCGCGCCGTCGACCTTCGCGGCGACGGCGCCACGCGGTCGCGGGAGATCGCCCGCTACGCCGGAGCGATCGTGATCGTCGACGCGGCCGTCGTGCTCTTCGACCAGATCGACGCGATCCTGATCGGCGCGATCCTGGGCGCGTCGTCGGTCGGCCTCTTCCAGGCGCCGATGCGACTGACGACGCTGCTCCTCTATCCCGGCTACGCGATCGCGAACGGCGTCGCGCCGCGGCTCGCGCACGGCCTGATCGAGCGCGCGAACGCCGGCGCGCTCCGGCTCTCCTATCGCGTGATCGTGCTCTTCCAGGCCGCGCTGCTCGCGCCGCTCGTGGTCTGGGGGGAGCCGATCGCGGTCCTGCTCTTCGGCGAGGAGTTCGCCGAGTCGGGCGACGTGCTGCGCTGGCTGGCGCCGTTCGTCTTCCTCTCCGGGCTGGCGCCGCTCGTCTCGCTCGGCGCGAACTACCTCGGGCTCGCACGCCGGCGCGCTCCGATCGCGATCGCGGCCGTCCTGATCAATATCGTGGTCGACCTGGCGCTGATCCCGACGATCGGCGTGATCGGAGCCGCGATCGGCACGAGCCTCGCCTACGCCGTCTATGTGCCCGCCCACGTCTGGCTCTGCTGGCGCGAGCTCGGGCTCGCCGTGCGGGACGCCGTCGTCCCGGTGATCCGCGCGCTGGCCGGCGCGACCGCGATGGCGGCCGTGCTGCTCCTCGTCGGCCACGAGACGCTCAGCGTCTGGGAGTGGATCGGCGGCGCGGTCGCCGGCACCGCGGCCTATCTCGCAACGCTCACGCTGACGGGGGAACTGACGCGGCTCGACCTGCAGGCGGTGCGCCGGCTCGTCCCGACGCCGAGGGTCGAGCAGTAGTGCGACTCGTCCAGCTGGCGCACTACCCCGCGCCCTACCCGGGCTCGTTCGTGCCGATGCTGCGGGCTGCGCTCGCCGGCGCCCGCGCCCGGGGCTGGGACGTCGAGGTCGTTCTCGGCACCGACTCGCGCGACTGCGGCTGGCTCGCCGACCTCGAAGCCGACGGGATCCCCGTCCGCCTCGTCGAACTCGACGGCAGGCTGCGGCTGCGGCGACAGCTCTCGTCGCTGCTGGATGAGAGCCCCGCGCCGACGATCCTGCACACGCATTTCACCGCGTTCGACGTTCCGGCCGCGCTGGCCGCGGTGCGGCGGGACCGCGCCGCCGTGGTCTGGCACCTGCACAGCCCGGCCCGGGCCGACGTCGTCGGGCGGCTCCGCGGCTTCGCGAAGAGCGGACTGGCCGCCCGCTTCGCCGACCGGATCCTCTGCGTCTCGCCGGACCGGGCCGCCGCCGCGATCGCGCAGGGCGCACCGCGCAGCCGCGTCCGCTACTTCCCGAACGCGATCGATGCCTCCGCGTTCGGCCCGTCGAGCCGCGAGGAGCAGACGGCGGCGCGCGAGACCCTCGGGCTGCCTGCCGACGGTCCTGTACTGCTGCACTTCGGCTGGGACTGGGAGCGGAAGGGCGGCGACCTCTTCCTGGACGCGGTCAGGACCCTCGCCGGGCGCGGCCGGACTTTCACGGCCGTCACGGTCGCCGGCCGGGCGGCGCCGGAGCTCGTCACGCTCCCCTCTGGCGCCGCGGTGCGGGCGCTCTACGCCGCCGCGGACGTGTTCGTCTCGCCCAGCCGCGCCGAGGGGATGCCGTTCTCGATCCTGGAGGCCCTCGCAAGCGGGGTGCCGGTCGCCGCATCGGACATCCCCGGCCAGGTGGCGATCGCGGACGGGCTCGGCGCGTGCCGCGTGACGCCTCTCGACGCTCACGCCCTGGCCGGCGCGATCGAGTCGCTGCTCGACCGTGGCCCGGAAACGGTGGAGCGCGACGCAACGGAGGCGGCGGCCCGCGTTCGGGCCGAGTACGACCTCGGGCCGTGGGCGGCGCGGCTGCTCGACCTCTACCGCGAGATCCGGCCGGCCAGCAGCTCCTCGTAGCGCTCCTCGAGCCGTCGCACCATCCGACCGAAGTCGAACTCGCTGTGCTGCCGCTCGCGCCCGGCCTCGCCCAGCGCGGCCCGTCGCGCCGGGTCGTCGAGGAGCGCGCCGAGCCCTGCGGCGAGAGCGTCGGCGTCGCGGGGCGGCACGAGCAGGCCGGTGACGCCGTCGAGGACGAGATCCGGGACGCCGCCGACGGCCGTGGCGACGACCGGCTTGCCGGCGGCCATCAGCTCCATCACGGCGAGCGGCATCCCCTCGAAATCCGACGAGAGGACGCCGACGTCCAGCGCGTCGACGAAGTCCGCGACCTCGTCCGGAGGCCAGACGCCGAGCAGCGTCACGGTCGAGCCGAGACCGAGCGCGCCGATCAACGCCTCGAGCCGCTCCCGCTCCGGCCCGTCCCCGAGGATCAGCACCCGCACGTCCGGCACCTGCTCGGCGAGCCGCGACGCAGCACGCACGAGCACGTCGAGCGCCTTCTGTGGACGCAGCCCGCAGACAGTGCCGACCAGCGGCGTCGCCGCTCCGACGCCGAGCTCCTCGCGCAGCCGCCTGCGCCCGGGCGGTGCATGCGGCCGGACGCCGCTCGGCAGATATTCGACCTTCGCCGGGTCGACGCCTTCGATCTCGATCATCCGCCGCCGGTCCGCCTCCGAGACAGTCAGGACGACCGCAGCCGTGCGTGAGATCAGCCTGCGGTCGAGGAAGCGGCGGTGCCGCTGGCCCTCGTACGACCACGTGTGCTCGTGGGCGACGAAGACGGGGACGCGCGCGATCCGCGCGATCGCCGCGGCCCACACGTTCGAGCCGAACTTGTGCGAGTGGAGGATCTCGACGCGCTCGCGCCGGAGCAGGCCGACGAGCCGCCGCCAGCTCCAGAGGTCGAGCCTGGAGCGCCGGCCGAGCTGGATGACGCGGACGCCGGCGGCCTCGATCTGCTCGACGAGCTGCCGAGGCGAGGGCCGCGTGACGCAGAGGATCCGCTCGAACCGGGCGGGGTCGAGCTCCTCGGCGACACGCGATGCGAAGATCTCGGCGCCGGACGGCGCGAGCCGGTCGATCATCGTGACGACCCGAATCCGCCGGCCCGGTGTCACAGCGAGAGGGCGCCGCGGTACTGGGCGATCAGCTCGTCGTCCGGCAGCGGCGTCTCGCTCCGGCGACCGAGGAAGTAGACGCCGGAGGCGGCGTCGATCGCGCCGGGCCGGTCGATCAGGTGGCGGTCGAAGTACTTGAGCCAGAAGGCGGTCGCGCGCGAGAACCCCTTCACCGCGGTTCGGGTGCGCTGGCGCTCGAAGAAGCTGAGCAGGAAGTACTGGTACGACCACGCGAGCGCCATGCCCGGGCCGCAGACAGGGCCGCTCCGCACCTCGTCGAAGTCGCGGAAGAGCCGGCGGTGGCCGAGGTGCGTGAACCGCATGAAGTCGAAGCGCCCGCCGCAGACCTGCTGCATGAACGGCGTCTCGGCGTAGACATAGCCGTCGGGCGCGAGCACGCGGTGGATCTCGGCCACGCAGGCCTGCGGGTCGACGAGGGCCTGCAGCACGGCCTGGATCACGACCGCGTCGACCGAGCCGTCCTCCAGCGGCAACTGGTGCGCGTCGCAGATCAGGGACGTCCGCGGGCCGAACGAGACGTCCGACTCGATCAGGTCGAGGCGCGCGTCGTTCGCGAACTCCGCCATTCCCTGGCCGACCCGGCTGCCGCCGATCACAAGTACGCGCGGCCGGGGCTCTACCGCCCCGGCGAGCAGGAGCTCCCGCAGCTCGGCGTAGTTCTCCTCCGCCTTCAGGTTCTGGCTGAGGCTCGGCAGGAGCCGCGAGACCCGCCGGCGCAGCGGCGAGGTGGGAAGCCACGTCGTCGGCCGCTGCTCGACGAAGTCGGCGTACGAGAAGAGGCTGCGCGACTCGTCGATCAGGACGGGGATGCCGCGGGCGACCGGGAACGAGCGCTCACAGCCCGTGCAGGCGTACCCGTCCGCCGCCGCTTCGAGCGGCGAGCCGCAGCCGGGGCAGCGGAGGAGCGCGACCGCTTCGGGGCTCAGCGTCGGCACCGGCCTACACTACGTATCGCCTTGCAGGCGCGTTATCGTCAGGCGATGCGACGCCGGGCGGGGCCCTCGCAGCAGTTCGAGCAAACGCTGCTCGGCATCAGCGACCAGCTCGACGAGCTGCACGCGCGCATCAACGCGACCGAAGTCGAGGCCGTCGACGAGGAGGCGCAGTTCCAGCTCGTGGTCGTCTGCACGGGCAACCGCTTCCGCAGCCCACTTGCCGCGGCGGTCGTCGAGCAACTCGTCGCCGAGCTGCCCGTCCAGGTCAGCTCGCTCGGCACGCTCGACCTCGGCGGCGCCCCGCCGCTGCGGGCGGCCGTCAAGCAGGCGGGCCGGATGGGGCTCGACCTCTCCTCGCACCGCGCCCGCACGATCGTCGGTGCCGACCTGCGCGAGGCCGACCTGATCGTCGGCTTCGAGCGGGCACACCTCGGCGCAGCCGTGCTCGAGGCCCGGGCGCCGCGAGAGCGGTCGTTCCTGATCACCGAGCTCGTCGAGTTGCTCGAGCTCTCGCCGCCGGTCTTCGAGGCGGATCCGCTCCACCGCGCCCGCGCCGCCGTGAAGTATGCGGACGCAACTCGGCGCGAGAGCCCGGCCGAGTGGTACGAGGAGATCCCCGATCCCCTCGGCGGGTCGTCGAGGCTCGCCCGCGAGGTCGCGACGGACGTGCAGCGTCTGACGATCGCCCTGCTCCGCGGACTGTTCGGCTCCGAGGCGGTGGCGCCGGCCGCCCGGCGGCTGCCTCGGCGCAGGTGGCTGTTCTAACGGCGGTGGAGCCGGATTCCGCTGTGATGGACGTGGTAGCGGGCACGTCGAAGCGCCCCTGACACGCGCCTGCCGCCGACGAGCGCGACGAGCCCGGTCGGGAAGCGGACGTCGAGCACGATGCTCGGGTGGAGGCGCGCCGCCTCCCGCATGCGTTCTGCGCCGGCTCGCCGGTCGCCGCTCTCGAAGCTGTCGAGGGCCGCGGTCAGCAGCGCGCGCGCCCGGCGGCGACGGCGCGTCCGGGACGGGACGACGATCTGCGGCGACTCCGCCAGCAGGGCGTCGGCCTGGTCGATCGCCTGGAGATAGGCCTCGCCGAAGCTGCGCACGGTGAAGGTCATCCGCACGTCGTGCATGCGGTAGGAGCAGTCGCGGACGGTCAGATGGCCGGCCGGGAAGCGCGCGGCGAGCCGCAGCCACATCTCGTAGTCCCAGTAAGGGAAGAAGGCGGCGTCGAAGTAGGGGCCGACGGCCTCGTACGCGGACCGGCGCACGACGATGCTCGGCGGCCCGATCACGTTGTGCTCGTAGAGGATCGGGAACAGCGTCTCGGATGCATACACGCCTTCCGGGAGCACGAACGTCGGCTCGCGCACGACTGCGCCGGCGGCGTCGATCTCCTTGTTCCCGGAGAAGACGAACGCGCAGGCGGGGTTCTGCTCCAGGAACGCGACCCGCCGTCCCAGGAAGGACGGATCCCAGAGATCGTCGTCGTGCAGCAGTGCGACATAGGGCGCGTCGCCGGTCTGGATCAGGCGCGTCCAGTTCTCCGCGCCGCCGACGTCGCCGCCGGTGGCCGAGTAGCGGATGCGCGGATCGTCGAGGTACGGCGCCACAGCGGCCTCGGTCTCGTCGCCCCCGACGCCGTTCTCGGAGACCGTGAGCCGCCAGGCCGAGAGCTCCTGCGCGAGCACCGACTCGATCGCCGCACGGACGAGCTGCGGGCGCTCCCGCGTCGGGATCCCGACGTCGACGAGGACAGGTTCGTCGCTGGTGGGCGTCTCGGGCACGCGGGGACGCTACCTGCAGTTCTGATGCAGACTGCCGCGATGCACGACGACGAGCTGCTGCGGCACGGGATCCGCGCGACCGCGGCCGAGCACGAGGGCGTTCTGCCGGTCTTCCGCCCCTACCTCGGCCCGCAGGTGCAGAGCGCCGCCGCGGACGCGCTCGAGGCCGGGTGGCTCGGCCAGGGCGGGGAGACGGCGCTGTTCGAGGACGAGCTCTCGGCGTATCTCGGGCTCGAGTCGCGCTCGCTCGTGGCGATGAGCAGCTGCACGGCCGCCCTGCACGCCGCCTTCGTCCTCGCCGGGGTCGGCCCAGGCGACGAGGTCGTCTGTCCGTCGCTGACGTACGTCGCCGGCCACCAGGCCGTGTCGGCGACCGGCGCCGACGTCGTCTTCTGCGACGTCGAGGAGGAGACGCTCGGCGTCTCGCCCGAGTCGCTGCGCCGGGTGATCGGCGAGCGCACGCGCGCCGTTCTCGTCCTCCACTACGCGGGGGTCCCGGCCGCGGGCCTCGACGCCGTCTACGAGCTCGCGGCCGAGCATGGCCTCCGCGTCGTCGAGGACGCGGCGCACGCCTTCGGCTCGACGCATGCCGGCCGGCCGATCGGCGCCTTCGGCGACCTCACCTGCTTCAGCTTCGGCCCGGTGAAGGTGATCACCTCGCTGGAGGGCGGCGCGATCGTGACCGGGAACCCGGACGACGTCCGGACGCTGCACGAGTTCCGCCTCGTGGGCGTGACGAAGGACACCGCGGTGCGCTACGAGAACCGGCGTACCTGGGACTACGACGTCGTCCGGCAGGGCTACCGGTACCACCTCGGCTCGATCCCGGCGGCGATCGGCCGCTCGCAGCTGGCGCTTGCGGACGTCTTCATCCGCAACCGGCAGAGCTATTGCCGGACGTTCAACGAGCGGCTGGCGGGGATCGACGGCCTGCGGACGCCGCGCACCGACTTCGAGGGCGTGAGCCCGTTCATCTACTACATCCGCACTGCCGACGAGGCCGCGCGCTCGGATCTGATCAGCCATCTCGCCGACCGCGGGATCGCGAGCGGGATCCACTTCCTCGGCGCGCACGAGTTCTCGTTCTACCGAGACTGCCGCAAGGACGAGCTGCCGGTCACCGAGGCAGTCGCGAGCCAGGTGGTGACGCTGCCGCTGCACTCGTTCATGACCGACGAGACCGTCGAGCAGGTCGTCGACGGTGTTCGCAGCTTCTTCGTCTAGCCGACGATCCGGGGCTCCGGAACGGGCACGATGAAGCGGCCGCCGAGCGACCGATACTCCTCTTGCTGCGCGAGGATCTCGTCGGCGAAGTTCCAGGCGAGCAGGAGCACGTAGTCGGGTCGCTCCTCGAGCAGCGCCTCTGTCGGCCTGATCGGGATGTGCACGCCGGGCATGAGGCGGCCCTGCTTGTGCACGTTCCGGTCGACCACGAAGTCGATCAGGTCGGTGCCGATGCCGGCGTAGTTCAGAAGAGTGCTCCCCTTCGCGGCGGCGCCGTAGGCGGCGATCCGGCTTCCCTCCGCCCGGAGGCGCCGGAGGAGCACCGGCAGCTCGTCGCGGACCGACTCGACGCGGTCCGCAAAGCGACGGTAGTAGCCGAGCTGGCCGAGGCCGCTGTCGGCCTCTTTCGCCCAGGTAGCGCTGAACGCTCTCGTCCGGCTCGCCGCTCCTCGCGACCCACCAGCGGAGCGTGCCGCCGTGCACCGGGAACGGCTCGACGCGGACGAGCGCGAGCCCGTGGCGCCGCAGCAGCCGGTCGACCGACGTGCACGAGAAGTAGGAGAAGTGTTCGTGGTAGATCGTGTCGAACGCGCAGCGGTCGATCAGCTCGCGCACGTAGGGGTTCTCGATCGTCGCGACGCCGTCGTCGGCGAGCAGGATCGAGATCCCCTCGACGAACCCGTTCAGGTCGGGCGTGTGCGCCATGACGTTGTTGGCGATCACGACGCGCAGCCGGGCCCGACTCGGCCACCAGCCTGCGCGCGAGCTCGGCACCGAAGAACTCCGGCACGGTCGTCACGCCGAGCGCCGCCGCGGCGGCCGCCTGACCCGGCGCCGGGTCGATCCCGAGCGTGGGGATGCCGCGCTCGACGAAGCCCTGGAGCAGGTAGCCGTCGTTCGACCCGACCTCGGCGACGAGCGTCGACCCGTCCAGCCCGCGTTCCCGGATCAGGTTCTCGGCGTGCGTCCGCGCGTGGGCGAGGAACTCGTCCGAGAACGAGGAGTAGTAGAGGTAGTTGTCGACGAAGAGCGTGTGCGGCGGTACCTCGGCCAGGATCTGCACGAGCGTGCACGTGGGGCAGAACGCCACGTCGAGCGGATAGCGGGGCTCGGGACGCCCCAGCTCCTCCGGTGTGAGCAGCGCGTCTGCGAGCGGCGTCTCACCGAGCGAGAGGAAGACGTGCAGCCCGCCCTCGCCGCACGAGCGGCAACGCTGCGCCGTCTCAGCCAAGGACTGCGGCGGGGCTGAGCTTCCGGAGCCGCTCGTCGAGCACGCCCGCCTGCTGGAGGGCGAGCACCCGGCCCAGCCGCTGCAGCCGTTCTCCCTCGAGCTCGGCGACCGTCATCGACTCGCGGACGAAGGCGTCGCGGAGCTCGCTGACTCCCTCGCGAACGGTCCAGCGCGGGCGGAACGACGGCAGGACCGAGCGGATCTTCTCGCAGCTGACGCGGTAGTCACGCCGGTCGGCTCCCGCACCCGCCGCGAAGACGACGCGGCTGTCCGGCACGACCTCCTCGACGATCGCGGCGACGTCACGGACGCGATAGTTCTCCTCGGTCGCGCCGACGTTGAATGCCTCGGCGTGAACGGCGTCGCGCGGAGCCTCGAGTGCGGCGAGGAAGGCGCGCGAGATGTCCTCGACGTGGACGAGCGGCCGCCACGGGCTGCCATCGCTCTTCAACAGCACCTCGCCTGTCGCGACCGCATAGCCGACGAGGTTGTTGACGACGAGGTCGCCGCGCAGCCTCGGGGAGAGGCCGTATGCCGTGCCGCTGCGGAGGAAGACCGGCGAGAAACCGTCGCCGGCGAGCGCCGCGAGATCCTGCTCCGCCTGCACCTTCGACCAGCCGTAGGGCGTAACCGGCTTCCACTCTGCGCTCTCGTCGACGACCGCGTCGCCGGCCGAGCCGTAGAGGCTGCACGACGACGAGAAGAGGAAGCGGCCGACACCGGCGGCGCGGGCCGCGCGGGCGAGCCCGACGGCCGCGTCCCGGTTGATCTCGTAGGTGACCTCCGGCGCGAGGCTTCCGAGCGGGTCGTTGGAGATCGCGGCGAGGTGGACGACCGCGTCGAAGCCCTCCAGGTGCTCCGGCCGCGTCTCGCGGATGTCGAGGCGGAGCTCGGGATCCCGGCTGCGGCGGGAGGCCCGAAGTCGCAGCCGTCGTAGAGGCCGCTGTCGAGACCCGTGACATCGTGGCCGGCCTCGGCGAGAACGCGGGTCAGGACACGACCGATGTAGCCGTCGTGGCCGGTGACGAGGACGCGCATCTACGGCCAGAGCTTCCACGGCGGCGAGCCGCTCGCCCAGAGCTCCTCGAGCAGCTGCTGGTCGCGGACCGTGTCCATGCACTGCCAGAAGCCGTCGTGCCGGTACGCCATCAGCTGGCCGTCTCGGGCGAGCTGCTCGAGCGGCTCGCGCTCCCATTCCGTGTCGTCGCCCGCGACGTAGTCGAAGACGCCGGGCTCGAGGACGAAGAAGGCGCCGTTGATCCAGACCTCCTCGAGCTGCGGCTTCTCGGAGAACTGGAAGACGGTGTCGCCCTCGAGGTGGATGTGGCCGAACCGGGCCGGCGGCCGGACGACGGTCACGGTCGCCAGCCGGCCGTGCGCGCGGTGGAACTCGAGCAGCTGCTTCAGGTCGACGCTCGAGAGCCCGTCGCCCCACGTGAGCATGAACGTCTCGCCGCCGACATGGGGGGCCATCCGCTTGATCCGGCCCCCGGTGGCCGTGTCGAGGCCGGTGTCGATCAGCGCCACCGTCCAGTCGTCCGCGCGGCCGTTCGCCCTGGTCTCGACCCGCCCGGTCCGCGTCTCCACGGTCAGGTCGCTGTGCAGCGCGCTGTACTCGATCATGTAGCGCTTGACGACCTCGCCGCGGTAGCCGAGCGCGAGCACGAAGTCGGTGAATCCGAAGGTGGAGTAGTGCTTCATGATGTGCCAGAGGATCGGGCGCCCGCCGACCTCGACCATCGGCTTCGGGATCACCGCCGTCTCCTCGGCGAGGCGCGTTCCACGCCCTCCGGCCAGAATTACCGTCTTCATCCGGGCGGATTCTCGCACGGAGCGTCAGTTTTCTCGTTGACAGCCCGCGCCCGGTGCGGCGAGACTCGGCGACGGAGGGCACGGGCGGACAACTCGGGGGTTTGGTGGGCGAAAACGGACTGCGGCAAAAGACGGTGCTGGTCGCCGTGCTCGTACTCGGGCTCGCGCTCGGAGCGGGCGCCGAAGCCTCGACCCTCCCGGCAGGGTTCGCCGAGACCACGGTCTGGAGCGGGCTCACCAACCCGACCGCGATCCGCTTTGCTCCCGACGGCCGCGTCTTCGTGGCGGAGAAGAGCGGCCGGATCAACGTCTACGACGGCGTCGGCGACCCGACGCCGACGCTCTTCGCCGACCTGAGCACCAACGTCTACAACTACTGGGACCGCGGGCTTGTCGGCCTGGCCCTCCACCCCGGCTTCCCGGCCACGCCCTACGTCTACGTGCTCTACACGCATGACGCCCCTATCGGCGGCCTCGCGCCGCGCTGGGGCACCCCGGGCGTCCTCTCCGACCCGTGCCCGTCCCCGCCGGGCCCGACGACCGGCGGCTGCATCGCCAGCGCCAGGCTCTCGCGGCTCGAAGCCTCGGGGAACGTGATGATCGGCAGCGAGCACGTCCTGATCGAGGACTGGTGCCAGCAGTACCCGAGCCACACCGTGGGGGCGCTGGCGTTCGGGGCCGACGGCGCGCTGTACGTGAGCGCCGGCGACGCCGCGAGCTTCACATTCGCCGACTACGGCCAGGGCGGCAGCCCGCCGAACATGTGCGGCGACCCGCCGACGGAGGGCGGCGCGCTGCGCGCGCAGGATCTCCGCACCGGCGGCGATCCACTGAGCCTGGACGGGACCCTGCTCCGCCTCGATCCGGCGACGGGCCAGGGGCTGCCGGACAACCCCCTCGCCTTCTCCGCCGACCCGAACCAACGCAGGCTGATCGCGCACGGCTTCCGCAATCCCTTCCGGTTCGCGATCAGGCCCGGCACGAACGAGGTGTGGCTGGGCGACGTCGGCTGGGACACCGTCGAGGAGCTGAACCGGATCCCGCCGGGCTCCGGCACCGTCCTCAACTTCGGCTGGCCGTGCTACGAGGGAGCCGCACGCCAGGCCGGCTACGACGCGGCCAACCTCTCGCTGTGCGAGAGCCTGTACACGGCCGGCGCCGGGGCCGTCCGGGACCCGTACTTCGGGTACCGCCACGACGAGAAGGTCGTCGCCGGCGAGTCGTGCCCGAGCGGAGGCTCGTCGGTGTCCGGCGTCGCCTTCTACCAGGGCGGCGCGTATCCGGCGTCCTACGCGGGCGCGCTCTTCCTCGCCGACTACACGCGCAAGTGCATCTGGGTGCTGCCACGCGGCGCCGACGGCCTCCCGGACCCCGCTGCGCGCGCGACGTTCGTCTCCGCCGCGGCGGGGCCTGTCGACCTCCAGACGGGACCGAACGGAGACCTCTTCTACGCCGACTTCGACGGCGGCACGATCCGCCGGGTCACGTCCACGGGGCCGGGTTCCGAGGACAAGGCGTTGGGGCGGCCGGCGACCGCATCCAGCATCGAGAAGCCAGGCCTCGAAGCCGGCCTCGGCAACGACGGCAACTCCAGCACCCGCTGGAGCTCCACCTTCGCCGACGACCAATGGTGGCAAGTCGACCTCGGCAGCCCCCGCAACGTCGACCGCGTCACCATCAACTGGGAAATCGCCCACGCCTCCCGCTACCAGATCCTCACCAGCCTCAACGGCACCACCTTCACCCTCGCCGCCGAACAAACCCTCACCACCCCCACCCTCCAAACCACCACCTTCACCAACCGCACCGCCCGCTACATCCGCATCCACTGCAACACCCGCGCCACCACCTACGGCTGCTCCTTCTGGGACGCCAACATCCACGGACCCCCCGACGGCGCGCCGCCTCCCGACACCACCCCGCCGAGCACGGCGATCACGGCGCCGGCGAACGGCGCGACCGTCGCCGGCAGCGTCACCGTCACGGCGAACGCGACGGACAACGCCGCCGTCGCGGCCGTCCAGTTCAGGCTGGACGGCGCCGCCCTCGGCGCCGAGGACACGACCCCGCCGTACGCGACGACCTGGAACACCGCGGCCACCGCGAACGGTGCGCACACCCTGACCGCCATCGCCCGCGACACGAGCGGCAACACCGACCACCTCCGCACCCGTCTCGGTCACCGTCGCCAACTCGGGCGCCGAGGACAAGGCGTTGGGGCGGCCGGCGACCGCGTCCAGCATCGAGAAGCCAGGCCTCGAAGCCGGCCTCGGCAACGACGGCAACTCCAGCACCCGCTGGAGCTCCACCTTCGCCGACGACCAATGGTGGCAAGTCGACCTCGGCAGCCCCCGCAACGTCGACCGCGTCACCATCAACTGGGAAATCGCCCACGCCTCCCGCTACCAGATCCTCACCAGCCTCAACGGCACCACCTTCACCCTCGCCGCCGAACAAACCCTCACCACCCCCACCCTCCAAACCACCACCTTCACCAACCGCACCGCCCGCTACATCCGCATCCACTGCAACACCCGCGCCACCACCTACGGCTGCTCCTTCTGGGACGCCAACATCCACGGACCCCCCGACACGCCACCGCCGCCGAACACGCCGCCGGTGGCGACGTTCCAGTCGCCGCCGCCGTCGCTGACGTGGGCGGTCGGCGAGACGATCTCCTTTGCGGCGACGGCGACCGACCAGGAGGACGGGACGCTGCCGGCCTCGGCGTTCTCGTTCTCCCTGCTCGTCCAGCACTGCCCTGCCGCGTGCCACTCGCACGTCGCTCAGACGTTCGCCGGGGTCCGGAGCGGGACGTTCTCCGCGCCGGACCACGACTATCCGTCGCACCTCGAGCTTCGCCTCACGGTGACCGACTCGAAGGGGCTCACGGACGTCGAGTCGGTCGCGCTCCAGCCGCGCACGGCCCCACTGACGTTCACGTCGTCGCCGTCCGGCCTCCAGCTCGTCGTCGGCTCGACGAGCGCGGCGACGCCGTTCACCCGCACGACGATCGTCGGCTCGAGCACGTCCGTCGCGGCGCCGTCGCCGCAGACGCTCGGGGCGACGACGTACGGCTTCGTCTCGTGGTCGGACGGCGGCGCGGCGAGCCACAACGTGGTCACGCCCGCCGCCGGCGCGACGTACCAGGCGCTGTTCCAGCTCGTCACCGCGCCGCCGTCGTCGCTCGTGGCGGCGTACGGCTTCGAGGAGGCGAGCGGCACGGCGACGACCGACTCCGGCGGCCAGGGGAATCACGGCACCACCGTAGGCCCGTTGAGGACGGCCGCCGGCAAGTACGGCCGGGCGCTGTCGTTCGACGGGAGCAACGACTACGTCGGTGTGGCCGACGCGCCGTCGCTCGGCCTCTCCGGCGCGATGACGATCGAGGCCTGGGTCTATCCGACCGCGCTCGGGCTGCGCGGGCGCCCGGTCGTGCTCAAGGGCGCGGTCGACAATCCCGTCTACGACCTCTACGCCGGCACCTCCGCCGGGCGGCCGGCGGCCCACATCCTCGTCGGCGGACGGGAGGAAGCTGTCGGCACGAAGGCGATCCCGGTCAACACGTGGACGCATCTCGCCGCCACGTTCGACGGTGTCGCGCTGACCCTGTACGTCAACGGGAGCCCGGTGGGATCGCGGCCGGCGGCCGGCCAGATCCTCGGCTCGGCGGAGGGATTGCGGATCGGCGGTTCGTACCTCCGCGACTGGTTCCAGGGCAAGCTCGACGAGGTCCGGGTCTACAGCCGCGCCCTCAACGCCCAGGAGATCGCCGCCGACATGCAGACGCCGGTCACGCCCTAGCGCAAGCGCGCTCCCGCTGGACGAACAGAGTCCGGCGGACCAGGCCGAGCCTGGAGCGGTAGGTCGCGGTGTGTTTCAGTTCGTACGCATCGGGATCGAGCCGCTCATTGGCGACGATCCAGCAGCGGCGGCGGGGGAAGAAAAGCTCGTAGTAGGGATGGAGGGGGTCGACCCGCCCTTCCGCCAGGCTGCGCGGCCCGGTCGCGTGGGCCCCCACCCATTCGAGGCCGGCGTCGATGTCCTGCGGGTCGGCGCCGTCGGAAACGAGCCGTTCCGCCGCCAGCCAGCGGGCGCCGTCGTACTGGCCGCTGTCGTACGCGAGCGCCGCTCCGACGAGCGCGAGCCCTCCGGCGGCGACCCACGCCGCAGCCCGTCCGACCCGCACGCCTGGGACATCCGGCT
Organism: uncultured Gaiellaceae bacterium; assembly: GCA_963732995.1. Classification (GTDB taxonomy): domain Bacteria; phylum Actinomycetota; class Thermoleophilia; order Gaiellales; family Gaiellaceae; genus Gaiellasilicea. The sequence continues at coordinate 149,793 of CAVTBS010000007.1, forward strand.
GTCGCACGCGTCCGAGCAATAGAGCGACCGGCACGACCACGGGCCAGAGGTAGCGCTCCTCGAACAGCGGCCCGAGCAGGCCGAAGCCGAGCACGACGAGGAGATGGCCGACAACGAAGAGCTCGAGCAGGATCCAGTCGCCGCTCGAGAGCTCACCGCGAATGCGCCGGACGACGAGGTCTGCCACCACGAGAGCGAGCAGGACGGCGCCGAGCGCCGCGGCGAGATTGACGGCCGCCCAGAGCAGGTCGGGCAGCACGACCGGCCGGCCGCCGACGGCCAGGCTCTGGCTGCTGACGCCGAAGCGGGTGAACATGTTGCTCGCGAGCAGCGACCGGCTGCCGGCGACGCCCTGCAACGAGGTCGCGACGGCAAGCAAGGCGATCGCGACGCCAGATGCGAGCCCGAGCGCGACGTGCCGTTCTCGCCGCACGCGGCGCAGCAACGGTAGTGCAAGCACGAGCGTGAGCGGCAGCAGACCGAGTCCAAGCGTGCAGATCGCCCTGATCAGCTGCGGGACGCTCGTCTGCGGATCGAACCGCAGCTCCGTCGGCTCGAGGAAGCCGAGCCGCGAGTGCCAGGCGTAGACCGCGCCGCAAGCCACGATCCCAGCAAGCCCCGCCGCCGACGCGAATGTCCTCAGGTCGCGACGCCGGAGCAGCGCCGCGCCGAGGACCGCAACGAGGACGGCGATGCCGAACTCCCGTACGGAGAAGCCCGCCACCGCGGCGGCAATCGCTCCACCGAGAAGCCAGACAGCCCGAGTGCGTTCGGCCCGGAGCGCGGCGAAGCCGAGCAGCAGCGAGAGACCCGTCAGCGCCAGCGCAGTCGGCTCGGTCATGTAGGTCGGCACGGTTGCGGCGAAGCCCGGGAAGACGATCAGCAACGCGGTTGCGATGAAAGCGGGCCGCTCGGCGACGAACCCTCGTGCGAGCAGGTAGAAGCAGCTGAGTGCGATCGAACAGGCGACGATCCCCGCGATGTTCCCGGCCACCTCGCGGTTCTCGAAGACGGAGAGGAACGGCTGCACCCACGCGATGTGGCCGACGAGCGTCATCCGGCCGTAGCGGAGGAGCTCGTACGTGCCGGTGTCATGCAGGAGCTCGGCCGTCCTGCTGTACGACCAGGCGTCGTTGCGTGGTACCCGCAGCGGGGCGCCGGCCAGCGAGAGCAGTGTCGGGACAAGGACACCGAGGAGCGTGAGCGCGACGAGGTTCCGCGCCGTCCGCACCTACGTCCGTCCGGCCGCGCGGTCGAGCAACGGGCGGAAGACGTCCTCGATCACCTGCTCGACACCCAGCGGCAGGCTGCCGTCCGGGGCGGCGACGCTCCGGAGCGACTCGAGATAGATCTCGAGCTCCTCCTGGCGCTCCGGAAAGGCGGAGCCCTGCTCGGCGAACAGACGCTCGAGGTCGGGCAGCGTCCACTCGGCGGAGGTCGGACCGCCGGACGACGGCGGCGCCGGCGCCGGTGCAGGCTCCACCGGCGCTGCGGGCTGCGGCTCGGCGGGCGGTTCCACCGGCTCGGGGGCCGGTCGGCGCTTCGGCGACGGAGCCGGACGTGACGGGACCTGCGCGAGCATCGACGCGAGCACGATCGCCAGCCCGACCAGCGCTCCGATCAGCGCTCCGAGTGCGAGGTTCCGCGCGGGCTTCGGCGAGACGCGCTCCTCCATCGCGCTGGCGGGCTCCCAGACGGAGGCGGTGGGATCCGGCGCGAACCGGTCGTTGAAGAGCACGGTGGCGACCTCGGCCACTTCCTGGGCGGTCCGGCGCGCCTCTTCCGCGCTCGGGGCCTCGACCTGGATCCGCACCAGCGAGCTTCCTTCCGCCGCCTCGACTTCGACGCGGTCGAGCAGCTCCTCGGGTGTGTCCTCGAGACCGAGGTTCCGGGCCGCCGACTCGGCGACGGCACGGCTGTCGAACAGCTCGGCCGCTGCTTCGGCGGCCTCGGCGAGCTGCGGGTCGCTACCGGGCGGCTGCCCCTCGCGGACGAGCACGATCGACGCGTCGGCCCGGTAGGTCGAGTCCTGCAGGAGCGTGACGGCGAGGCCGACGAGCAAGCCCACCGCGGCGCAGATCAGCGGGACGGCGGGCCCGGACAGCCGAGCGCGGCCGGGCATCCGCCTACGAACGTTCCTTCAGCGCCGGGAAGAGGATCACGTCGCGAATCGTCTCGCGCCCGGTCAGCAGCATCGCCAGGCGGTCGATCCCGAGGCCGAGCCCGCCGGTCGGCGGCATCCCGTAGGAGAGCGCCTCGACGTAGTCGGGATCCTCCTGCTCGCCGCCGACGAGCTCCGACTGGCGGCGGAACCGGTCCTGCTGCTCCTCCGAGTCGTTGATCTCCGAGAACGCGTTGCCGAGCTCCATCCCGCCGGCGAAGTACTCGAAGCGCTCGGTCAGCGTCTCGTCGCCGTCGGTCGTGCGGGCGAACGGCGAGATCTCGATCGGGTAGTCGTGGACGATCGTCGGCTGGGTCAGGGTCGGCTCGACGTAGAAGCTGAATGCGTGGTCGACGAGCTGCGCCCAATCCTTGTCGGCGTTCGTGTCGACGCCGCGCTCGGTCAGCGCCGCGCGCAGCTCGGCCTCGTCGCGGATCCAGAGCCCATGCTCGGCGAGCGAGTCGGTGAAGCGGAGGCGGCGCCAGGGCGCCTTCAGGTCGAGCTCGTGGCCGCGGAACGTCGTCGCCGTCGTCCCGGTCACCTCGAGCGCGACCGCCTCGACGAGCTGCTCCATCCGCGCCATCGTGTCGTTGTAGTCGGCGTAGGCCTCGTACCACTCGAGCATCGTGAACTCGTTCGAGTGCTTGTACGAGATCCCCTCGTTGCGGAAGTCCTTGCCGATCTCGTAGACGCGCTCGAGCCCGCCCACGATCAGGCGCTTCAGGTAGAGCTCGGTCGCGATCCGGAGATAGAAGTCCTGCTCGAGGTAGTTCCAGTGGGTGACGAACGGTTCGGCGAACGCGCCGCCGTAGCGCGGCTGCAACACCGGCGTCTCGACCTCGACGAAGCCGTCCGCGTCCAGATTCCGCCGGATCGCTGCGACGACCCGGCTGCGGGTGAGGAAGTCGGCGCGTGTCTCCTCGTTCATCAGCAGGTCGAGGTACCGCTTGCGGTAGCGCTGCTCGACGTCGGTGAGCCCGTGGAACGTGTCCGGGAGCGGGGCCCGGTTCTTCGCCAGCAGCTCGAACTCGACCACCTGCAGCGAGGGCTCGCCCCGGCGCGACTTGGCCGGGTGGCCGCTGACGCCGACGATGTCGCCGAGGTCGACGTCGACCTTGCCCGCGAGCAGTTGGATCCGTCCGCTCCGGTCGACGAGGTCGAGGAAGGTGATCTTCCCCATCTCGCGCCGCGCGAGGACGCGGCCGGCGAGGCGGAACGTCTTCGAGTCGTCGGTCGTGCCGGGCTCGACCCCATCCGCGACCTCACGGACTGCGGTGATCTCGTCCCGGTCGGGGAAGCGCTTCGGCAGCATCGGGCGAGTCTAGAGGCGTCAGCCCCAGATCAGCCAGCCGACCAGGAGGCCGATTCCGGAGGCGGCGCCGAAGAGCGCCCAGCCGATCAGGATCCCGCGGAGCAGCATCGGCTCGTTGCCGGGGATCGGCTTCGTCTCGGCCGCCACTTCGGCCTCGAACTCAGCCTGGGGCATCGGCGCGTAGCCGGTCCATCCGCTCGAGCTCAGGCTCTCGACGGTCGGCTCGAATCCACTGCCGGCTAGGAAGATCGGCCCCGAGCCTGCGGAGAGCATGCTCATGACCGCGCCGCGGATCGTCTCCGCGTCGAAGCCCATCTCGAGCAGCACCTGCGAACCGACGCCCTGGTTATCGCGGACGAGTCCGAGCAGCAGGTGCTCGGTGCCGATGTGGTCGTGGCCGAGCGAAAGGGCTTCGCGGAGGGAGAGCTCGAGCGTGCGCTTCAGGTGCGGCGTGAACGCGATCTGGCCGATCGGAATCTCGTCCCCACGGCCGTCGATGCGCGCAACCCGGTCGCGGACCTCGACGTCGGTGACGCCCAACGCCGCCAGCGTGTGCGCTCCAAGTCCTTCCTCCTCGCGGAGGATCCCGAGCAGGAGGTGCTCCGTGCCGATGTAGCCGTGCCCGAGCGCGCGCGCCTCATCCTGCGCGAGCACGATGACCTGCCGCGCGCGCTCGGTGAAGCGCTCGAACACGCGGCGCGCTAGGCCGCGGCGATATCGATGATCTTGTACTTCAGCGAGCCGCGCGGTGTTGCGACCTCGACGGTCTCGCCCTTCTTCTTGCCGATGATCGCCTTGCCGACCGGCGACTCGTTCGAGAGCTTGAGCTCGGCGGGGTTCGCCTCGGCGGAACCGACGATGAAGTACTCGTCCGTGCGCTTGGCGTCGACGTCGCGGAGCTTGACCTTGGCCCCGATCGAGACGACGCTCAGATCGACGTCACGCTTCTGGATCACGCGCGCGTTCAAGAGGCGCTCCTCGAGCTGGGCGATCTTGTGCTCGAGCATCGCCTGCTCGTTCTTGGCGTCGTCGTACTCGGCGTTCTCCGAGATGTCCCCGAACTCGCGGGCGACGCGGATCCGGTCCGCGACCTCGCGGCGCTTCGCGGTCGAGAGCAGCTCGATCTCCTGCTTCAGCTTCTCATAGCCCTCAGGCGTGAGAATGACTTCCTTCAACATGCCTCCCTAAGACAAAAGCCGGCGGTAACGCGCCGACGCGGGCCGGAATGGTAGCGGCAGCCCCGGATGCGGTCAATAGCTGTCAGTACCATCCGCAAGCGATGAACGTCGACCTGCGTGAGAGCTGGCACATCGGGGACGTGGAGATCCCGACGCGACTCGTCCTGGCGCCGATGGCGGGCGTCAGCGTGCAGGCGTTTCGCCGGCAGGGGCGCCGTTTCGGCGCCGGTCTCGTCTGCTCGGAGATGGTCAGCTGCGCCGGGATCGAGCACCGGAACGAGAAGACGCTGGGCTACCTCCGCGTCGCCGGCGACGAGCATCCTCTGGCGATCCAGATCTTCGGCTCGGAGCCGCGCACGATGGCGGAGGCCGCGCGGATGGTCGAGGCGGCCGGCGCCGACCTCGTCGACATCAACTTCGGCTGCCCGGTTCGCAAGGTGACGAAGACGGGTGCGGGCGCGACCCTGCTCGACGAGCCGGCGCGCGCCGCCGCGATCGTGGAGTCGGTCGCGAACGCCGTGGACGTCCCGGTGAGCGTGAAGATGCGCCGCGGCCTTCGCGACGGCTCGCGCACGTGCCTCGAGGTCGGCCCGCAGCTCGTCGAGGCCGGCGCGGCGACGTTGACGCTGCATCCGCGCTCGGCCCAGCAGATGTACACCGGCACTGCGGATCACTCGCTCACCGCGGAGCTCGTCTCGCTGGTCGAGGTTCCCGTGATCGCGTCGGGCGACATCACGTCGCGCGCGAAGGCGCAGTCGGTGCTGGCGACGACCGGTGCCGCCGCCGTCATGGTCGGCCGCGGCGCGCAGGGGAACCCGTGGGCGCTGCGCGAGATCGTCGACGGGGATGCGGCTGAGCCGACACGCGAGGAGGTCGTCGCGGAGCTCGTCCTCTTCATCCGCGAGACCGTCCGCGAGCTGGGCGAGCGTCGCGCCTCCGGCTTCCTGAAGAAGTTCTACGGCTGGTACCTCGGCCGCGGCCGCTTCCCGCGTCCCTTCAAGCAGGAGCTCGTCGTGCTCGACTCGACCGAGGCGGTCGAGCGCCGGTTGATCGCCGCCGCGCCGGGCGCGCTGCGCCTGATCGAGCAGCTCGAGGTCGAGCTTCCCTCAGGCGACGATGTCCTCCTCGACCTGCCGATCTCGATCTACGGCGGCGGCTAGAGACACCATCCTCCCGGCCCGTTTTCTCACTTGCGAGCCGTAAAGGTGTCAGAGACGACTCTGGCACCGTGTCAGAGACGAGTCTGACACCGGGGCTAGGCGTTGCGCGACCAGACGATCCGCAGGCCCTCGAGGGTCAGGTGCGGGTCGATGCGGTCGAGGGTGCGGGCGTGCGGCGCGATCAGGTCGGCGAGGCCGCCCGTCGCGACAGTCTGTGCGTCGACGCCGAGCTCGCCTCGGATCCGGTCGACGATCCCGTCCACCTGGCCGGCGAAGCCGTAGACGAGGCCGGACTGGAGGCCGCCCACGGTCGTCTTCCCGATCACCGCCGGCGGCGCCGAGAAGTCGACCTTGACCAGCCGCGCCGCCCGCGCGAAGAGCGCGTCCATCGAGACCTCGATCCCGGGCGCGAGCACGCCGCCGACGTACTCCCCTTCCGGCGAGACGATGTCGAAGTTGGTCGAGGTGCCGAAGTCGACGACGATGCAGGGCGCTCCGTAGCGCTCGCACGCCGCGACGGCATTGACGATCCGGTCCGGCCCCACCTCGCGCGGATCGTCGTAGCGGATCGGGATCCCGGTCTTGATCCCGGGCCCGACGGCCAGCAGCGGCGCCTCGGCCCAGCGCTCGGCGACCCGCTCCCACTCGCGCTGCAGCGCCGGCACGGTGGTCGAGAGGCAAATCCCGTCGACGTCCTCGAGCTCGAAGAGCGAGCCGAGCGTCACGCCGAGCTCGTCGCCCGTCCGGCTCCGGTCCGTCGCGAGCCTGAAGCTGTCGGCCAGCCGCTCTCCCTCGAACAGGCCGAGCACCGTCTGCGTGTTGCCGACGTCGACGGCCAGGAGCATGGTGCCCCTAGGGCTGTTCGTCGTCCGTGTTGAGCCGCTCGCCGAGCCGCTCCGCGAGCGCGTCGGCGGTCAGCTTCGGATCGTCGTTCTCGCCGCGCAGCTCCTCGACGGTGACGTCGCTCGAGGTGTAGACCTCGGCGCGCGGGATGATCCGCGTCGGGCGGTTCTTGTCCCAGACCCAGACGTCCTCCATCCGCACGTGGAAGAAGGGGTAGCTCGCCTGTGGCGTCACCTGGAGGTCGAGCTTGTTGCAGAGGTACGTCGCGTCCGCGGTGAGGATGCAGTAGCGGAAGAGGCCGAAGACCGCCGTGTACTCGCGCTTCAGCGCGAGCTCGAGCTCGGCCTCGAACTCGTCGAGATCGTCGAGATGGCTCACCGGCTCAGTGTAGCCCTGCAAGCACGTCGGTCACGGGTCCGCGACCCGGGATCTCGAGCTCGGGATCGAGGTCGAGGAGCGGCTCGAGCGCGAAGCGGCGCTCGTGCAGGAGCGGGTGCGGAACCGTCAGCCCCGGCTCGTCGATCGTCTCGCTGCCGTACAGGAGCAGATCCAGGTCGATCGTGCGCGGCCCCCAGCGCTCGCGGCGCTCCCGCCCGAGCTCTCGCTCGATCGTGAGCAGCGTCTCGAGCAGCTCCCGCGGCGCAAGCTCGGTGTCCAGCGCAGCGGCCCCGTTCAGGAAGCGCGGCTGGTCGACGACGCCGACCGGGTCGGTCTCGCGCAGCGTCGAGACGCCGACGACCCCCGGCAGCGCGGCGAGCGCGGCGCGGATCGTCGCCTCGCGGTCGCCGAGGTTCGCGCCGACGCCGACGTACGCTCGGGTCATCGCTCGGCCGTGACGGTCGCGCGGCCTCCGTCGAGCTCGAGCTCCGGCTTGCCGACCCGCACCCGTGCCGCCGTGACCGGGAACCGCCGCATCAGCTCGTCCGCGACGGCCGCCGCGAGCGTCTCCAGCAGCTGGTACGCCCGTCCGTCCGAGACGTCGCGGACGCAGACGACGACGTCGCGGTAGTCGACGGTCGCATCGATGTCGTCCGCCTTCGGCTCGTCCAGCTCGAGCGCGATGTCGAAGACGAACGGCTGCCCGTCGGCGCGCTCGTGCTCGAGCACGCCGTGCCGGCCGCGCAGCGTGATCCCGTCGATCTCTATCCGCATACGGCCCCGGCGGCGGTGAGCGCCTCGACGTGCTCACGGACGTCGTGGACGCGGAAGATCGAGGCGCCCCGCTCGTAGGCGGCGACCGCGGCGCCGAGCGAGGCGGCGAGCGACCCCGTCTTCGCCTCGGCGTCGAAGAGCTTTCCCAGCGAGCTCTTGCGCGAGAGGCCGACGAGCACGGGGCGGCCGAGCGCGAGGAGCACGTCGAGCCGCCGCAGCAGCTCGAAGTTCTGCGCCGCGGTCTTGCCGAAGCCGATGCCGGGATCGAGGCAGACACGGTCCTCGGGGATCCCCGCCGCGACCGCGACCGAGAGCCGCTCCTCGAGGAACGCGGCGACCTCGCCGGCGACGTCGTCGTAGCGCGGGTCGAGCTGCATCGTCCGAGGCTCACCCTGCATGTGCATCAGGCACAGGTACCCGTCGGCGTCCGCGACCACGCCCGCGAGCTCCGGGTCGCCGCGGAGCGCGGTCACGTCGTTGACGAGCTCCGCGCCGAGCTCGAGCGCACGCCGCGCGACCTCGCTCTTCGCGGTGTCGATCGAGACCGGCACGCCCTCGAGCCGCTCCAGCACCGGCACGACGCGGCGCAGCTCCTCGTCGAGCGTGACGCCGACCGAGCCCGGCCGCGTCGACTCGCCGCCGACGTCCACGATCGCCGCTCCCGCCTCGATCATCGCGCGCGCCGCGGTCGCCGCGACTTCGGGGTCGACGCGGTCGCCGCCGTCCGAGAAGCTGTCGGGCGTGACGTTGACGATCCCCATCACGGCAGGCCGCTGCAAACGTTCCTCCACGGCTGGACGTCTCACCCTGCGTGGAGACTAGCGCCCGCACCCGGAACGCTCTGCTGACCGCGGTGGGCGTCCTCGGCGCCGTCGTCCTCGTCGCGATCGCCGCCCGGGGGTCGACCTCGGTCGGCGAGGGCACGACGAGGAAGCCGAGCGACGCGCTTCTCGACGTCTTCTTCACGATGTACCTCGTCGCGCTCGTGGCCGGCGCCGTCATGTTCGTCTACCTGCTCGTCCTGCGCCGCAAGATGAAGGTGCAGACCGGGCAGGCGCCGCGCAAGACCCTGCTCGAGATGCTCGGGACGATGGTCGTCCTGCTCGGTGTCGGGCTCCTGCTCGCACGTCGGCTGTCGAACTGGGAGCGCGCCGCGCCGATCGAGTCCGAAGAGGCGATCGGCCAGGCGAGCACGCTCCCGATCGACACGTCCCCGCAGCCGACCTCCACGTCCTACGAAGCCGAGGTCGCGTGGGCGCCCGTGCTGGTGACGATGGCGCTGATCCTCCTCGCGGCCGGCGCCTGGTGGTATGCCGGGCGCGCACGCAAGCGGGCTCGTGGCGAGCTCCACTCCGAGCTCGCCGCGGCGGTCGCTCTGGCCGTCGACGAGTCACTGGACGACCTCCGCGCCGAGCCCGATCCTCGCCGGGCCGTGATCGCGGCGTACGCGCGCCTCGAGAAGGTGCTCGCCGCGCATGGCCTGCCCCGCAAGCCCGCCGAGGCGCCGCTCGAGTACCTCAGCCGCATGCTCGCCGAGCTCTCCGTCACCGACAGGGCGGCACGCGCCCTCACCGAGCTCTTCGAAAGGGCTAAGTTCTCGCAGCATGCCGTCGGTGCCGAGATGAAGGAAGAGGCGATCGACGCGCTCCAGACGGTGCGCGACGACCTGATCGCCGCGCGGGCGCTCGCCCAGCAGGAACGGGCCGCGGCGATCGAGGCGCAGCGGGAACGGGCGGCGACGCAATGATCCGCGCGTTCCGCCTCGGCCGCTTCCCGGTTGTCCTGACGCTCGCGTTCCTCGTTGCGCTCGCCGTGCTGCCCGGACGCGCCGAAATCGTCGTCCGGGTCTACGTGCTCCTGCTCGCCGCGTTCGTCCTCGCACAACTGCTCGCCCGGCTCCGCAGCTCACTCCCCGCCCAGGGCACGTCGCCGGTGGACGCCGCGCTGCGTCGCCGCCCGGCCAGGGTGCAGCGCGTCGCCGAGCTCGAGAAGATCGAGCGCGAGGTCACGCTGGGGCTGACGACCTCGTTCGACCTCCACTTCCGGCTCCGGCCGACGCTGCGCCGGATTGCGTCCGAGCTGCTCCGCTCGCGCCGCGGGATCGACCTCGACGCGCAGCCGGAGGCAGCCCGACGCGCGCTCGGCGACGAGACGTGGGAGCTCGTGCGCGAGGATCGCGAGGCGCCGCTCGACCGGTTCGGCCGCGGGATCGAGCTCGGGTCGCTGCGCAACGTCGTCGTCTCGCTGGAGGCGCTCTGATGGAGCTCGCCCAGGTTCAGGAGCACGCACGCCGGATCCTCGACGAGGTCGAGCGGGCGGTCGTCGGCAAGCGCGACGCGCTCGAGCTCGTCCTGCTCGGGTTGCTCGCCGACGGCCACGTGCTGCTCGAGGACTACCCCGGGCTCGCGAAGACGCTGACCGCGCGCTCGTTCGCGCAGGTGACGCAGACGGGCTTCAACCGGATCCAGTTCACGCCCGACCTGATGCCCTCCGACGTCACCGGCTCGTCGATCTGGAACCAGCGCGACGGCGACTTCGAGTTCCGTCCCGGCCCGATCTTCACCAACCTCCTCCTCGCCGACGAGATCAACCGCGCCCCACCGAAGACCCAGGCCGCGCTGCTCGAGGCGATGCAGGAACGGCAGGTGACGATCGAGGGCGTCACGCACCAGCTCGCGCGGCCGTTCCTCGTGCTCGCGACCCAGAACCCGATCGAGTACGAGGGGACGTATCCGCTCCCCGAGGCGCAGCTCGACCGCTTCCTGCTCCGCATCTCGTTCGGCTATCCGAGCCCGGACGACGAGTGGGAGGTGCTCTCGCGCCGCATGGCCCGCCGCGAGGACGAGGTCGAGCTGACGCCGGTCGTCGACGGCCAGACGTTGCTCGAGCTGCAGGCGGCGATCGAGGACGTCCACGTCGGCGACGCCGTCGGCGCCTACATCGTCTCGCTCGTGACCGCGACCCGGACGAGCACCTCGACCACGGTCGGCGCCAGCCCACGCGGCAGCCTGGCGCTGCTCAAGCTCGCGCGCTGCAAGGCCGCGCTCGCCGGGCGCGACTTCGTCACCCCGGAGGACGTGAAGGCGGTCGCGGTCCCCGCGCTGGCCCATCGCCTGATGCTGAAGCCGGAGCTCTGGGTGCAGCAGCTGGCCGCGGACGACATCGTCCGCGAGCTGCTCGAGACGGTGCCGACGCCCGCGGCCGAGGCAGCAGCGCCCGCACCGGAATGAGGCCGTCGCCGTCGCCGCGCGTGACGGCGTACGCCGGTCTCGCGGCGATCTTCCTGCTCGCGGCGCTGGCGCTGAGGCGCCCCGAGCTGGCGGTGCTCGCACTCCCCTTCGCACTGCCGCTCGCCCTGGGGCTGCGGCTGGCGCGCGCACCGGAGATCCGCGTCGGCGTCGACGTCGAGCGCGCGACCGCCCTGGAGCAGGACGAGCTCGAGGTCGACGTCACCGTGTCGTCGGAGACGCCCGTCGAGCGGCTCGAGCTCGTGCTCGTCGTCCCCGACGGGCTCGAGGTCGTCTCGGGCGCGAGCGCGCAGTCGTTCCGGCTCGGCTGGGAGGACGAGCGGACGCTCGAGCTCCGGTTCCGCTGCCTGCGCTGGGGCAACTACGAGATCGGCGACATCCGCCTCCGGGCGCGCGACCGGCTCGGGCTGACCATCTGGGAGACCCGCCTCGACCGGCGCCGGCGGCTCCGCGTGTACCCGCTCCCCGAGACGCTGCGCCAGATCGTCCGGCCCGTCTCGACGCAGCTCTACACCGGCAACGAGGTCGCCCGGCAGAAGGGCGAGGGAATGGAGTTCGCCGACCTGCGCCTGTTCGCGCCCGGCGACCGCGTCCGCTCGATCAACTGGCGCGCGACCGCCCGGCGCGACGAGCTCGTCGTCAACGAGCGGCATCCGGAGCGAAACGCGGACGTGATCCTCTTCCTCGACACCTTCGCCGACGCGCGCGCGGGCGGCCGCTCGACGCTCGACCTCGCCGTGCGCGCGACCGCGACGCTCGCGGCCCGCTACCTCGAGCGTCGCGACCGGGTCGGGCTCGTCTCCTTCGGCGGCGTGCTCCGCTGGCTGACGCCGGGGATGGGCGCGACGCAGCGCTACCGGATCGTGGACGCGCTGCTCGAGTCGGAGATCGTCTTCAACTACGCCTGGAAGGACGTGTCCGTGATCCCCGCGCGCGTGCTGCCCCCGCAGGCGCTCGTGGTCGCGGTGACGCCGCTGCTCGACGACCGCGCCGTCGAGGCGCTCGCGGACCTGCGCGCCCGCCGCTACGACCTCGCGATCGTCGAGGTCTCGCCCGTCAGCTTCACCGAGCCGGGCGAGAGCGAGGCCGACAGGCTGGCGCACCGGCTCTGGGTGCTCCGGCGCGCCGAGATCCGAGCCCGCTACGAGCGGCTCGGCGTCGCCGTCGCGAGCTGGAGCGACGACGCCCCGCTCGATGCGGTGCTGGAGGGGGTGAGGGCATACAGGCGCCACGCGCAGATCGCGCGCGTGTAGCGGCCGGCGCGGCCGCGGTCGCGACAGCTGTCGGGACGGGCCTCTGGCTGGCGTCGATCGCCGAGGACGGCTACCTCGTCCGCGCCACGCTGGTGGCGACGGCCCTGGCGGCAGCGCTCGTCGCGGGCGGGCTCGTGTTCCGGCAGCCGATCGTCTTCCCGGCCGCGATCTGCGTGCTCGCAACGCCGTACGTCGCCGCGCTCGGGTTCGAGCTCGACGGCCTCGACACGCGCGCGCCGCTGGTCGCCGCGCTCCTCTTCGTCGTCGCCGAGCTGGCGTACTGGTCGCTCGAGCTCCGGGGGACGCTCGCCGACGAGCCCGGCACCTATCTGCGCCGGATCGCCTTGCTCTCGCTGCTCGCGGTCGTCACGATCGCGGGCGGCACGGTCGTGCTCGCGGTCGTGGGGGCGATCGCCGCGCGCGGCACCGCGATCGACCTGCTCGGTGCAGTCGCAGCCGTGGGCGCGATCGCGCTGCTCGCGCTGGCCGCGATGCGGCGTCCGGCCGGTTAGCCGGCCGGATCAGGCTCTGGGCGGCTGCATCGAGACGCCCGGGACCGGACGCGGCTGCGGCTTGGGCGTCGGCTTGCGCTCGGCCTCGCCCGCAGGCTCCTCGGCCGGCTCGGCCGCTTCCTCGGGGAAGACCGACTCCACGGCCTCGCCGGCGAGCAGGCGCTCGAACTGATCCTTGTCGATCGTCTCGCGCTCGATCAGGATCGCCGAGAGCTTGTGCAGGTCGTCCATGTGCTCGCGCAGGACGCGATGCGCGTTCGCGTGCGCCTCCTCGATCACGCGGCGGATCTCGTCGTCGATCTCGCGCGCGATCTCGTCCGAGTAGTCGGGCTCGTTGCCCATCTCGCGGCCGAGGAACGGCTGGCTGTGGTCGCGGCCGAGCACGCGGGGGCCGAGCTTCTCGCTCATCCCGTAGCGCATGATCATCGCCTTCGACGTCGCCGTCACCTTCTCGAGGTCGTTCGCGGCGCCGGTCGTGACCTCGTGGAAGACGAGCTCCTCCGCCGCGCGGCCGCCGAGCGTCATCGCCAGGTCGTCCATCAGCGCCGAGCGCGTGGTCAGGTAGCGGTCCTCTGTCGGCAGCGAGATCGTCAGGCCGAGCGCCTGGCCGCGAGAGACGATCGTGATCTTGTGAATCGGGTTCGTGTTCTCGAGGAAGTAGCCGACGAGCGCGTGGCCCATCTCGTGGTAGGCCGTGATCTTGCGCTCCTTCTCGCCGAGCAGCCGGGCCTTCTTCTCCGGGCCGGCGATCACGCGCATGATCCCCTCTTCCAGCTCGTCCTGGCCGATCATCTTCTTCCCGTGGCGCGCTGCGAGGAGCGCTGCCTCGTTGATCAGGTTGGCGAGGTCGGCGCCGGTGAAGCCCGGCGTCCCCGCGGCCAGCGTGTCGAGGTCGATCTCGGGCGCCAGCGGCTTCCCCTTCGAGTGCACCTCGAGGATGCGGCGGCGGCCGATCCGGTCGGGGCGATCGACGACGATCTGGCGGTCGAAACGGCCGGGGCGGAGCAGAGCGGGATCGAGGATGTCGGGGCGGTTCGTGGCGGCGATCAGGATGATGTTGTCCTTCATCTCGAAGCCGTCCATCTCGACGAGCAGCTGGTTCAGCGTCTGCTCGCGCTCGTCGTGACCGCCGCCGAGCCCGGCGCCGCGGTGGCGGCCGACGGCGTCGATCTCGTCCATGAAGATGATGCAGGGGCTCGACTGCTTCGCCTGCTCGAAGAGGTCGCGGACGCGCGAGGCGCCGACGCCGACGAACATCTCGACGAAGTCCGAGCCCGAGATCGAGAAGAACGGCACGCCCGCCTCGCCGGCGACGGCCCTGGCGAGCAGGGTCTTACCGGTGCCGGGAGGCCCGTAGAGGAGAACGCCCTTCGGGATCCGGGCGCCGAGCGCCTGGAACTTCTTCGGGTTCTCGAGGAACTCCTTGATCTCGTGCAGCTCCTCGACGGCCTCGTCCGCGCCGGCGACGTCCTTGAACCCGATCTTGGGCGAGTCCGGGGTCATCCGCTTCGCGCGCGACTTGCCGAAGCTCATCACCTTCGAGCCGCCGCCCTGGACCTGGTTCATCAGGAAGATCCAGAAGCCGATCAGGAGCGCGAAGGGGAGCAGCGAGATCAGCAGGTTGCTCCACCACGACGTGCCCTTGCCCTTCGAGTCGTAAGGGACGTTCTCGGCCTTCATCTTCTCCTCGAGCGCGAAGGCGGATTGGTCGTTCGGGTAGTTCACCTTCACCTTCTCGCCGCCGACGAGGACCGCGTCGATCTGCTGACGCGTGGGCGTGTACTTCGCCTCCTGCACGTTCCCCGCCTCCACCTCGGCGATGAATTCGGAGTAGGTGACCTTGTCCTGGGCGTCCTTCTTCGGGATCAGGGTCTGGCTCGCCAGATAGACGAGCAAGACGATCACGATCAGGGGGAACAGCGCGCTGCGGAAGAATCTGTTCACAGGGGTCATGGGAGGGTAGCAGCCTCATTGCCGCGTACCCGTCGCCGTGACACATTGGCCACAGAGGCGTAATCCCCTGTTAATGCGGCGGAATCAGGTCCGGGTGGAGCACCGCGACGTAGGGCAGATTCCGGTAGCGCTCGGCGAAGTCGAGGCCGTAGCCGATCACGAACTTGTTCGGGATCTCGAAGCCGACGAACTTGACCGGCACGTCGATCTCACGGCGCTCCGGCTTCGTCAGCAGGGCGCAGATCTCGAGCGACGCGGGCTTGCGCGCCTTCAGGCTGCGCATCAGGTACGAGAGCGTCAGGCCGGAGTCGATGATGTCCTCGACCACGAGCACGTCGCGGCCGGCGATGTTCGTGTCCAGGTCCTTGAGGATCCTGACGACGCCCGAGGAATCGGTCGCGGCGCCGTAGCTCGAGATCGCCATGAAGTCGATCTCGCACGGGATCGTGAGCTCGCGCATCAGGTCGGCCATGAAGAAGACGGCGCCCTTCAGGACGCCGACGAGGAGCAGGTCTCGGCCCTCGTACTCGCTCGAGATCTCGGCGCCGAGCTCGGCGATCCGGGCCTGCAGCGGCTCCTCCTCGATCAGGACCTCGCCGACCGCGTCCTTCACCGTCTCCACGTCACCGCTCCTTCCCACCCGGGCGCCTCCGCGAGGCCCGGCACCGCCACGACCTCGTCGCCGCTGACGACGAGCGGCCAGTCGTCGCGCTCTGTCCGGGGCACCTTTGCGTCCACGAACAGATCCTGCACTTTCTTGCGACGGCCTGCGAGGCGATCCCCCGGCCGCCGCGCCCGGACCTCCAGCCCGGCGAGCTCGGACTCGATCGTCCACGGCCCCCATTCGACCGAGCCTTCGAGGCGGAGCGTCCCGTACTCGCGGACGGCGCGGACGCCGCCGCCGAGGTCGGCGGCCTTCGTCCCGTCGCGGCTCGCGAGCAGCTCGGCCAGCGTCCGCTCCAGCGTGCGCGGGAGGCGCGGCCGCTCGTCGGCGAGCGAGAGCAGCGAGGCGCGGGCACGAGGGTCGAGCTGTTCGAGCAGCGGCAGGATCTCGTTCCGGATCAGGCCGCGCTTCGTGCCCGGATTGGACGTGTCCTCCCGGTAGGCGAGCCCGTGCTCGTCGCAGTACGCGCGCGTCTCCTCGCGCCAGACCCCGAGCAGCGGGCGGACGACGCCGTCCTCCCGCTTCGCCTTGATCCGCTGCGGCGAGCCCGACGCGACGAGGCCGAGCAGCACCGACTCGAGCTGGTCGGAAGCCGTGTGTCCGGTCGCACGGAGTCGGCCCGCCGAGACCGAGTAGCGCTGCTCGCGCAGCGCCGCCTCGGAGGGACTTTGTGTTTCCGGAACACAAGCGACGACCTCGGCGTCGAACGCCTCGCGGCAGACGCGGGCGTCCTCCTCCGACTCGGCGCCGCGGAGGCCGTGGGCGACGTGGAGCGCCGAGACGCGGTAGCCGAGCTCGCCGAGGACGTGCCAGAGGCAGGTCGAGTCGGCGCCGCCGGAGACGAGCACCGTCACCTCGCCTCCCGGCTCGATCAGCTGCCGCTCGCGGATGAAGGCGTCGATGCGCTCCAGCATCGATCCAGTGTGCCCTAGAAGACGGGCGACGCGACCCAGGCGTCGATGACGTCGAGCGCCCGGTCGAGGTCGGCGGCGGCGATCGTGAAGGGACGCGCCTGCTCGACTCCCTCGAGCACCCGGACGGGCGGCTTGCCCTCGAGCGCGAGGAGGACGTACGCCACGGGCGCGCCGTGTGCGATCGCGGCGATCCGCTCCTCGGGCCGTGCCAGCAGCGTCCGGTAGCCGCGGACGAAGCGGCGCGCCGCCTCGACGCGGCTCTCGCCCCCGCCCGGGGCACCCACATCGGGCGCGGACGTCCGGACCCAGTCGTCGAACCCCTCCGCCCAGCGCGAGCCCTCGAAGCTCCCGAACGTGAACTCGCCCAGCTCGGGGACCTCGAGCAGCGGCGTCCCCGGCCACGCGAGCTCCGCCGTCTCGCGCGTCCGCCCGAAGGACGAGTGGGCGACGAGGTCGACCGGCCCCGCTTCCGCGCCGAGCGCCCGCGCCTGCTCCCGGCCCGCGTCCGTCAGGCGCACCTCGACGGACGAATCGCCGTTCAGCCGCTCGAGCACGTTGAACTCGCTCTCGGCGTGGCGGGCGAGCACGAGCTCCTTCACAGGAGCACGCTCCGGTAGTCGAGGACGTGGCTCATGCCGACCGAGTCGTAGAGCGCGATCGCGGCCTCGTTGTCGGCCCGCACGAAGAGGCAGACGGTCGGCACGCGCTCGAGCAGGAGGCGGATCAGATCGCGCAGCCCGCGGCTCCCGTTGCCCTGCCCGCGGGCCTCGGGATCGGTCCACACCTGTTGCAGCTGCACGGCCTGCGGCGTCCACGCCGACGCCTCCGCCTTGAAGAGGATGACGCCGTCCTCCTCCCAGAGCCACGAGCGGCCTTCGTCGATCTGGGCTCGCGTCCGCCACCGGAAGCCGTCCGCGTCGCGCCTGAGCGGATCGACCCCGAGCTCGCCCTCGTGGGCGAGCGCGCACGCGGGCACGAGCAGGTCGAGGTCGGAGAGCTCCGCCGGCCGGAGACCTGTCCCGCCGGGATCCGGTGCGTCCGAGATCGAGTAGACGGGTTGGCCGGGACGGTCTTCCCGGACGGCGGGCAGGCGCTTCCGCGCCGCCTCCCAGAGGTCGGAGACCGCCCGCTCCTCGCCGATCAGCATCCGCGCCCGCGCGCGGACGGCGACGGTCGCGAAAGCGCCGCAACCCTCGCCGGAGGGGACGACGTTCGCACCCGAGTGGCAGAGCGCGATCAGGCGTCCTCCCTCCTCGATCCCGCTGAAGCGGCCGAGGCTGCGGCGGGCGACATCCTCGAGGAAGACGCGCTCGACCGGATCCTCGGCGCAGTACTCCAGAATCTGCCGGAGGGGCGGCTCGACGATGTGCGCCATCCGCCTGAGTGTCGCGTATAGGGTCTCGCGAATGCCGATCCACGTGAGAGCCGAGCCGGGGGACTACGCCGAGGCGTGCCTGCTCCCGGGCGACCCGCTCCGGGCCAAGTACATCGCCGAGACCTACCTCGACGACGTCGAGCAGAAGAACTCGGAACGCGGCCTCCTCGGTTACACCGGCACCTACGAGGGCAAGCGCGTCTCCGTCCAGGGCACGGGCATGGGCTGCCCGGGCGCGACGATCGTCTTCGAGGAGCTCGTCCAGCTCGGGGTCAAGAAGCTGCTCCGCGTCGGCACCTGCGGCGGCCTGCAGGCGCACCACAAGCTCGGCGACATGATCGTCGCGATCAGCGCGGTTCCGGCCGACTCGACCGCGATGCACCTCGTCGCGAACGAGCCGCACTGCCCGACCGCCAGCTGGGACCTGATCCACGGCGCCGTCCACGTCGCCAAGGAGATCGGCCAGGACATGCACGTCGGCCCGATCGTCTCCAGCGACCTCTTCTACAACCCGGACGACGGCCAGTACGAGCGCTGGTCGAAGCGCGGCGTGCTCGCGGTCGAGATGGAGGCGGCCGCGCTCTTCACGGTCGGCGCGCTCCGCGGCGTCCAGGCCGGCTGCCTCCTGATCGTCAGCGACATCATCGTCGAGGGCGAGTTCAAGCGGGTGACCGACGAGGAGATGAAGGCGGCCGTCGACCGGATGACGCGCGTGGCTCTCGCCACGGCCACCTCGGGTCATTAGCGACACCGTCTTCCTCGTCAACCCGGCCTCGGCGAACGGGTCGACCGGACGGCGCTGGGCAGAGATGGCGCACCGCGCCTCGACGAGAGGCCTCGAGGGCGACACGCTCTTCTCCGAGCGCCCCGGGCAACTCGGTGAGCTGGCGCGCGGCGCCGCAGACGGAGGAGCGAAGCTGCTCGTCGTCGTCGGCGGCGACGGGTCCGTGAACGAGGTCGCCAACGGGATCGCCGGGCGCGAGGACGTCGAGGTCGCGGTGATCCCGCGCGGCACCGGCTGGGACTTCGCGCGCACCTACAAGATCCCGCACAAGCTCGACGGCGCACTCGACGTCGCGCTGACCGGGACGACGCGGACGATCGATCTCGGCCGCGCGAGCTACCGCGCCTGGGACGGCAGCGACGGCGAGTCGTACTTCGCGAACGTCGCCAGCGCCGGCATGAGCGGTGCGATCGCGCAGCGCGCCAACGAGACGACGAAGGCGCTCGGCGGCAAGGTCTCCTATCTCTGGGCGACGCTGGCGGTGTTCGCGAAGTGGCAGAACTCGGAGCTCCGGCTCACGGTCGACGGCGAGTCGCGGACGGGGCACATGCACGACGTCGTCGTCGCGAACGGCAAGACGTTCGGCGGCGGGATGATCATCTGCCCCGACGCGGAGCCCGACGACGGCCTCTTCGACGTGCTCACGATCGGCGACCTGACCAAGCGTGACCTGCTCGTGACGCTGCCGAAGACCTATCGCGGCTCGCATCTGCCGCACCCGAAGGCCGAGCTCCTGCGCGGCGCCGTCGTCACGGTCGACGCCGACGCGGCGCTGCCGGTCGAGCTCGACGGCGAGCAGCCGGGCACGACGCCGGTGCGGTTCGAGATCGTCCCGCAGGCTCTGCGGCTGCGCGTCCCCTCCGCCTAGTAACAGTCGGTTACTAGGCGGGCGGGTTCGTCGGCGCCGCCGGCTTCGGCTTCGGCTTGCGCGCGGCGGGCTTCTTCGCGGCCGGCTTCTTCGCCGCGGAGGCCATCTGCTTCTCGAGCGCCGTCACCCGCTTCTCGAGCGCGTCGAGGCCACGCAGCTTCTTCTGCATCTCGTCCAGCCGCAGCTTCGACTCGTTCATCATGTCGACGAGCCTTCGAGCCGCCGGGCACGTCCGCGAGCTTGTTCAGCGCCTCGTGGCCGATCTCCGGTGAGGCGCGCGAGGATGTCGTTCTGCTTGTTCGTGCTGTTCGTCTTCGGCATGGCGCGATCGTACCCCGTCAGGCTCGGACGGTAACCGGGGTTCCCGCGCGCGTCCGGTCGAAGAGCTGCCGGAGCAGGTCGTTGCGGACGCGGATGCAGCCGTTCGAGACGGCGCCGCCGATCAGATCGGGCCGGTTCGTGCCGTGGATCGCGATCGGGCCGCCCTGCACCCAGCCGGTCAGCACCTCGGAGAACGCGGAGATGCCGATCGCGCCCGGGCCGAACGGCCCGGAAGCGTCGGCCGGCACGAGCCGCTGGTTGACGTAGAAGCGCCCGAGCGGCGTCGGTGTCGCGGCCGAGCCGATCGCGGCGGCCGCCGAGAGGACGACGTCGCCCCGCTCGTACAGCGTCACCTCGCGGTCGGAGAGGTCGACGACGACGCGGGTCGTGACGGCTTCGAGCACGACGTCGCCCGCGCGCACCCAGCCGGTGACGCCGTTCGGCTTGATCGGCAGCTGGACGTGGTACCACGACGGCTCGCAGTCCTCGCTCGAGCCGCTGCGCGCGCACCGCGAAGACGGTCGGGACGCCGTTCACGTTCTTGCGACCGAACTCGGCCAGGCGCCCGACCCCCGGCTCGCGATACGCGACCGAGCGCTCCTGCACGACCGCGGCGTAGCTCCTGCGGACCGAGCCGAGCGGGCGCACGACATCGGTGTCGCAGCTCCTCACTGTCTTTTCCGCGCGAGCGACGTCCGAAGGAGATGCGGAAGGTGAACGAGGCGGTGCGGCCTGTTCGGCGTTGCCGCCGCAACCTGCAACAGCCGATGCGAGGAGTATCACCAGCAATGCACGCACAGATGCACGGTAGCCATCTCGACGCACGATGTTCACCCTTTCGACCCCCAGGCACACCCGACCAGCCCTACCGTGAAAGGTGACATGGCAGCCAGCAACGCCAGCAAGCGCGCAGGCCAGCTGCACGAGCACAAGGCCGTGATCGCGCACGCGCTCCGCCAGCACGCCGGGATCCCGTACGAGGTCGAGCAGAAGGTCTGCACCGACTGTCGGACGGTGCTCGACGAGCGAACGGTTGCGGCCGCAGCCGCGGCCTGAGCGCAGCGTAGGGGATCCGTCCCGCCTGCGAAAGTCCTCCCGATGGAGGGCTACAACTTTTCGACCGAGCGTGGTCGTCCGGTTCGCCGAGACGGATGCGCAGGGGATCGCGCACCACGCGTCCTTCGTCGTCTGGCTCGAGGTCGCTCGCGTCGGCTGGCTGGCCGAGCACGCGGGCGGCTACCGGGCGATCCAGGAGCGGGGGATCGAGGCGCTGACGACGGAGGTGCACGTCCGCTACCACCGCGCCGCGCACTTCGACGACCGGCTGCGGGTCTGGGCCCGCTGCGTCGACCTCCGCGGTGCCCGCTTCCGCTACGAGTACGCGGTCGAGCGCGATGGCGAGCTCGTCGCGGAGGGATCGACGTCGCACGCCACGGTCGACGCGGCGACCCGGCGGCCGATCCGGCTTCCCGCCGCGTTCCTCGAGGCTGCGGCTAGGGCTGAGGCGGCGTAGACGCCGGCGGCGCGTCCGGGACGTCGGTCGTCGTGGTGGGGACGGTCGTCTCGGCCTTCGTCGGCTTGGGCTTCGCCTCGGGCTTGGGCTTCGGCTTGGTGCCGACCCGGACGACCTTCGGCTCGGAGCGGTAGGAGGAGTACCACGTGTCCTCGTGCAGCACGGCGCCGTCGGCGGCGTAGACCTTCCGGCTGACGCTCGTCGAGCGGGAGGGCTGGCCGTACTCGTCGACCACGGACGTGCCCTTCTCGAGCGTCGGATCCGGCACGCGCCTGATCGTGGGAGCGCCGACGACACGGAGCGGCTGCGCCGTCGTCTCCACGCGCCGGTTCTGCGGCGTCCCGTAGAGGTTGACGGTCAGCGACCCGGAGCCGACGAACGTCCGCAGCAGGAGCCAGTTGTCCGTGTCGTTCGTGAACTTGAGGTCGAGATCGGGATAGTTGACGGTCGCGTCGCGCCCGAGCGGATAGTGCGAGATGTAGAGCGCGTGGTTCGTGCGCTCGTCGATCTCCAGGCCCGCCTCGTACACCGCGTTGAACAGGGTCGTCGAGACCTGGCAGATGCCTCCGCCGAGACCGGTCTGGAGCTCGCCGTTGATGATCACGGGCGCCTCCTCGAACCCCTTCTCGGCCGTGCGCTCGCCGGTCGTGCCGTTGAAGGAGAACGTCTCGCCGGGAGCGATCAGCGCGCCGTCGATCAGCTGCGCGACGAGCGCGACGTTGTGGAGGCGGCTCGGAATGCCGCCGTACGTCGTGTAGTAGCTGCCGACGACGCCGGTGATCCCCATCGCCCGCGCGTCGGCCGTCGAGCGCTCGGCGGGAGCCGTGCGGACGGACAGCGGCGCGGTCCGAGCCGTCGCCGAGGTGGCCGCAGCGAGGAGCGCCTTCGCCGTCGCCGGCACGTCGACGCTCAGCCCGTCCTTGTCGGGGACGACGCTGATGCCGCCCGGCTCGACGGCGAACACCGCGTCGACGGGAGCCCGCTCGACGGTCTTGCGCAGCTTCTTGAACCAGGCCTCCGCACCGGGGCCTGCGATGGCGAGGTCGGTCGCGCCGCCGACCGGAAGGCTGAGCAGCTCGGCGATCCGCCAGCGCGGCAACTTCCAGCGCGTTCCCTCGTACTCGAGCCGGACCGGAGCGGACAGCGCGGTTCGCGCCTGCGTGGCGGCAGGAGCGAGATCGGCGGCGGTCACCTCGACCGGGTCGAGCAGCACCGGCAGCGCGACGGGCTGACCCCGGTCGAGTCGTGCGAGGGCGCGAACGATCTGTTCCTCGGCCATGCCGCGCGCGAGCCGCCGACCGGCCTGCCCGGGAACGACCTCGACGGCGAGGCCGCGGCGAACGAGCTTCGCCTCGACATGGCGCTGATCGATCGCCTTTGCGAGGCCGGCGAGCTTGAACTCCAGCGCCGCCTCGTACACCTGCACGGGCGGAGCGATCTCGGATCCGAAGAAGCGCGTCTGCAGCCGCTTGAAGCCTCGAACGGGCCCGAAGCCCTCACCCTCGCGTGCAGCCGATTCGATCGCGGTCGTCCAGTCGGCCTCGACCCCGAGCGTGGTCGCCTTGATCGGATATTCCTCGCCGCCCGCCGTGAAGACGACCGGGACGCGGGCGACTCCGTCGAACCGGCGCTCGAGCAGCGCCCGCGCCTCGTTCTTCGTCAGCCCGCCGACCTCGACGCCGGCGATCTGCACGCCGTCGGCGATCCGCACGGACGAGCCGGCGAAGGCAAGGCCGACCAGCGCCGTCAGGACGGCGAGGAGCGTCAGGGAAACGAGGATCCAGCGCGCGATCAGGCGCGAGGAGCGATCGGGCACCCCGACGCGGACCGGTGTCGCGTCGATCCGCACGAGCCGATCAGTGTAGCCAGGGGTCTGGCGGTCATCTGTTACGGCCTGGTGAAGACCCGAAAAGCTAGCGGCGGAGGTACTGGACGATCACGTGCCGCTGGATCTCGGAGGTGCCCTCGACGATCTGAAGCACCTTCGCATCGCGCATCCACTTCTCGACCGGGTGATCGCGCATGATCCCGGCGCCCCCGAGCACCTGCACGGCGTCCGTCGTGACGCTCATCGCGACGTCGGCGGCGAAGCCCTTCGCGTAGGACCCGAGCAGGCCTGCGTCCTCGCCGGCGTCGAGGGCGGCCGCCGACCGCCAGACGAGGAGGCGCGCGGCCTCGACCTGCATCGCCATGTCGGCGAGCTTGAAGGAGACGCCCTGCTTCGCGATCAGCGGCTTCCCGAACGCGCGCCGCTCGTTCGCGTAGTCCGTCGCGTACTCGAAGGCGGCGCGCGCGATCCCGACCGCGCTCGCGGCGACCTGCGGGCGCGAGTACATGAAGAAGTCCATCGCGATCGCGAAGCCCTCGCCCTCCTCGCCGAGCAGCCGGTCGGCCGGAATGCGCGCGTCGTCGAGGAGGATCGAGCCCGTGTAGGAGGAGCGGAGACCGAGCTTCGGCTCCTTCCTTCCGGCCGCCACGCCGGGGTCGCCGGCCTCGACGAGGAACGCGGTGATGGCGTCGTCCAGCTTCGCGAAGACGATCGTCAGCTCGGCGATGCCGCCGTTCGTGACGTAGCACTTCTCGCCCGAGAGGACGTACTCGTCGCCCTCGCGCCGCGCGGTCGCCTGGATCCCGCCCACGTCCGAGCCGGCACCGGGCTCGGTGAAGGCGATCGCCGCGAGGCAGCCCTCCTCCGAGGCCAGTCTCGGCAGCCAGCGCTGCTTCTGCTCGTCCGTGCCCGACCGCAGGAGCGGGCGCACCGGGAACATCGTCGCGCCGATCGGAGCCGCGAGGCCGGCGCAGCCCCACGAGAGCTCCTCCGCGATCAGGCTCGACGTCACCGCGGGAACGCCGCCGCCGCCGTACTCCGTCGGGATCGCATGCGAGGTCAGCCCGAGTGCCGCCGCCCTGCCGAGCAGCTCCGGCGGGCAATCCTCCTTCTCGTCCCACTCGCGCGCGACCGGCCGCAGCTCCCGCTCGGCGAAGTCGTGCGCCAGATCTCTGAGCTCGCGCTGCTCGGGCGAGAGCTCGAAGCCGATCCCGTGTCACCTACGTTCAGTCAGCCTGGCCGCGAGCGGCCCCTTCAGGTCTTCGCGGATGAGCGTCCGCGCGAGCGGTCTCCCTGCGCTAGAAGACGAAGAGCTCGACGCCACCGCACACCTGCAGCTGATGCCGGTGATGTAGTTGGCGAGGTCGGAGCAGAGGAAGCAGATCGCGTTCGCGATGTCCTCGGGCTCGCCGGGGCGCTTGAAGACGGTGCGGTTCGCGATCCGCTCGTTCATCGCCGGGTTGGCGAAGTGGAAGGCCTCGGTGCCGATGATCCCGGGCACGATCGCGTTGCAGGTGATCCCGTGCCGGCCGCCTTCCATCGCGAGCGTCCGGGTGAGGCCCAGGATGCCCGCCTTCGTGGTCGAGTAGCTCGCCTGGCCGAAGCCGCCGAGCGTGCCCGCAACCGAGGCCATGTTGATGATCCGGCCCCACTCGCGCTCCTTCATGTGCGGCCAGACGGCCTGGGCGCAGTTGAAGCCGCCCGTCAGGTTGACGCGGAGGTCGCGCTCCCAGAGGTCCGGGTTCTGGTCGTGGAACTGGCCGACGTGGTCGAGCGTGCCGGCGTTGTTGATCAGGATGTCGACCGAGCCGAACTCCTCGACGACGCGGTCGACCGTCTCCTTCACCTGGTCACGGTCGGTGACGTCGCACTTGATCGCGGCCGAGCGCCGGCCGAGCCCCTGGATCTCCTTCGCCGTCGCCTCGGTGAAGACGATTCCCTGCGCCTTCGCCACCTGCGCGAGGACGCCGTACGACTCGGCCGTGTCCGTCGACTCGTCCGACTCGACCTGGATGTCGGCGATGACGACGTCGGCGCCGGCACGTGCGAGCGCCAGCGCGTCGGCGCGGCCGAGTCCCCGCGAGCCGCCGGTGACGAGCGCGACGCGCCCGGAAAGATCGATCTCGATCGCCACGATGCGATCCTACGTTCCGTGCACCGGATCGGGGTGAAGGAACGACGCGCGCGGCTGGTCCGCCGGCACCGGCTTGCGCCGGAGGAGCGCGCGGACGATCCGCTCGCCGCGGCGCAGTCGCTCGTCTGCCTCCACGCGACCGACGCCGTCACGGTCTACCTCTCGATCCAGGCGCGCACCGACGGCGTCGCGGCGCCGGACGTCGAGCGCGCGCTCTACGACGACCGGACCCTCGTCCGCATCCTCGCGATGCGGCGCACGCTCTGGGCCGTCCCGCGCGAGCTCGTCCCGGTCGTCTTCGCGGCGGCGACGAAGGCGGTCGCGGCCACCCAGCGCAAGCGCCTCGAGGGCTTCGTTCGCGACAGCGGTGTCTCCAACCGGCCCGGCGCCTGGATCACCCGTGCGGGCAACGCGGCGGTCGCTGCGGTGGCCGCCCGCGGGGCGGCGATGACCACGGAGGTCACGCGGGACGTGCCGCTGCTGGCGAAGAAGCTGCGCTTCGGCTCCGGCAAGTGGGTGGTCGAGCAGAGCGCGGGCGCGCGGGTGCTGCCCCAGATGGCGATGGAGGGCCGGCTCGTTCGGGGCCGACCGCGGGGGACGTGGATCAGCCCTCAGTTTCGCTGGGTGACGACCGAGGACTGGCTCGGCGGGCCGATCGAGGCGCGCGACGTGGCGGCCGCGCAGGCGGAGCTGCTGCGCCGCTGGCTGGCCGCTTTCGGGCCGGCCACCGAGGCTGACCTGCGCTGGTGGACGGGCTGGACGGCCCGCGAGACCCGAGCCGCGCTGGCGGTGATCCCGCACGACCAGGTCGACCTCGGCGGCGCGATCGGCTACGTGCTCGCGGGCGACCTCGAGCCGACGCCGCCGCCCGAGCCGGCCGCCGCGCTCCTCCCCACGCTCGACCCGACCACGATGGGCTGGAAGGGGCGCGACTGGTACCTCGGCCCGCACGGCCCGACCCTGTTCGACTCGAACGGCAACGCCGGGCCGACGATCTGGTGGGACGGCCGCGTCGTCGGCGGCTGGAGCCAGCGCCGCGACGGCGAGATCGTCCTCGGCCTGCTCGAGGACGTCGGCCGCGATGCGCGTGCCGCGATCGACGCCGAGGCCGAGCGCCTGCACGCCTGGATCGGCGAGGTCCGCTTCTCGCCCGGCTTCCTGCCGCCCTTCCAGCGCGCCCTCGGCAGCGACGGCTGACGAAGGGAGGCGCGGCCGCGAAGCGGCCGCCTTCAGGGATTTGCGCGCATCTGGATCCGCTCCTGCGGATCCAGATGCATGCGACGGCTAACTCAACTCCTCGGCAGGAAGATCTCCTTCGCGATCACGAGCCGCTGGATCTGCGAGGTGCCCTCGTAGATCTGGAACAGCTTCGCGTCGCGCATCAGCTTCTCGACCGGATACTCCTTCATGTAGCCGTAGCCGCCGAAGACCTGGACCGCGTCGGTGGTCACCTTCATCGCCGTGTCGGCGGAGAAGCGCTTCGCGAACGAGGACTCGAGCGTGGCGCGCTGGCCCTGGTCGTGCAGCCACGCGGCCTGCCAGACGAGCAGCCGCGCCGCCGCGATCTCCGTCGCCATGTCGGCGATCATGAAGTTGACGCCCTGGTGCATCGCGATCGGCACGTCGAAGGTGACGCGCTGCTTGGCGTACTCGACGGCGTACTCGTACGCCGCCTGGGCGACCCCGACCGCGCCGGCGGCGGTGCCGGGACGCGTGAAGTCGAGCGTCTGCATCGCGATCTTGAAGCCTTCGCCCTCCTCACCGAGCCGGTTCTCGGCCGGCACGACGACATCGGTGAGCGCGAACGCCGAGGTGTCCGTGGCGCGCTGGCCCATCTTGTCGAGGTGCTTCTCCAGCTGCACGCCGGGCGTGTCCATCGGGACGATGAACGCGGACATCCCCTTGTGGCCCTTCGCCGGGTCGGTCTTGGCGAAGACGACAGTCCAGGCGGCCTTGCCGGCGTTGGTGATGAAGGTCTTGGAGCCGTTGAGGACGTACTCGTCGCCGCGCCGCTCGGCCGTTGTCTTCAGCTTCATGACGTCCGAGCCTGCCTCCGGCTCGGAGAGCCCGAACGAGCAGAGGATCGGCGCCTCGAGCAGCGGCGGCAGCCACCTGGCCTGCTGCTCCTCGGAGCCCGCGATGATCACCGGGCCGGCACCGAGGCCGTTGGCGCCGATCGAGGTGCCGATCCCGGAGCAGCCCCAGTTCAGCTCCTCGCCGACGAGGATCCCCTCGAAGGTCGAGAGCCCGAGCCCGCCGAGGGACTCCGGCACGTGCAGGTTCATCAACCCCAGAGCGTGCGCCTTCTCGACCAGGTCGGCGGCATGGGTCTGGTGCTCGTCGTACTCGGCCGCCTTCGGCCGGATCTCCTTCTCCGCGAACTCGCGTGCGAGCTCGCGCAGGCCGCGCTGCTCCTCGGTCAGGGCGAACGAGACGCCCGTGCTTGTGCCCTGCTCGATCGTGGCCATGTGGGTCGCTCCGGAATTCGATTGACTAGTCAGTCAACATTCTAGCCGGGGCAATACCTCCTGACAAGGGCTACCGTTGGGCGGCAGTGGGTCTCCGCAGGGTGCATGTCCTCGCCGCGGCGGTCGCGGCCTCGTTCCTCCTCGTCCCGGCGGCGGACGCGGGCGTCGGCGCGCGCCCGCCGGTGACGTGGCTGAAGGGCGAGGGCAACTTCACCAAGTCGCACCGCCAGATCGAGTCGATCGACCGGATCGTCGTCCACGTCACCGAGGGCAGCTTCTGGGGCTCCGTCACCTGGCTGAAGAACCCGCGCGCCCACGCCTCGTCGCACTACGTGGTCTCCCGCAACGGCCGGATCGTGCAGCTCGTCCACCTCTCGGACATCGCCTGGCACGCCGGCAACTGGAAGGTCAACACCGCGTCGGTCGGGATCGAGCACGAGGGCTTCACCTACGGCCCGGGGGGCTTCTCGGACGCGCAGTACCACGCGTCGGCTCGCCTCGCCGGCTGGATCGCCCGCCGCTCGCTGCTGCCGATCAACCGGCAGAACGTGATCGGCCATCGCGACGTGCCCGCGCCGGGCGGCGGCCGCGGCGGCGCTTCCCATCACACCGACCCCGGGCCGCACTGGAAGTGGGACTACTACCTCCGCCTCGTCCGCCGCTATGCCGGCGTCCAGAAGCTCAGCGTCCTCCCCGTCGTCCCGCGCGGCCCGGTGCGGGGCGTGATCCCGTGGCGCGCGAAGGCGAGCGGCGACATCGGCCGCGTCGAGTTCGCCGTCGACGGCCGCGTCCTCCGCGTCGACCGGCGCGCGCCGTTCACGTACACCGGGAACCTGAACACGACCAAGCTGACGAACGGGCCGCACGTGCTCCAGGTGCACGGGATCGCCGGCCCCGGCCGCTACGACATCGCCCGCCGGACGATCGTCGTCGACAACAAGGCATTCGACATCACGAGCGCGGGCGCAAGGCCGTGGACGAAGGTGCGCGGCCCGGTGCGCCTGCGGGCGCGGCCCTGGGGAGCGAAGGCGGCGTCGATGGTCTTCCGCGTCGACGGCCGGCGTCGTGCCGTCGACCGCCGCGCACCGTTCCTCTTCGCGTGGAACGCGAAGCGCGCGAAGCCGGGCAAGCACGTCCTCACGCTCGAGGCGACGTCCGTCGACGGCCGCGTCGTCAAGCGGCGGATCCCCGTGATCGTCCCGAGGCCGAAGCCGAGGCCGACGCCGAAGCCCGCGCCCGCTCCTGCGCTCCCGCTCGCGATCCTCGGCCAGTCCGTGGCGGAGGGCCAGGAGGTCGCGGGCCTCGTGGTGTGGCGGGTCGACGTCCGCGGCAAGGCCGACCGTGTCGAGTTCCTCGTCGACGGCGTCCTGCGCGGGACGGACGTGGCGGCGCCCTTCACGCTCGGCTGGAACGCCGACGCGGAGCCGGCCGGGCCGCACCGGCTGACCGCACGGGCGGTCGGCAGGAAGACGGTCGAGGCGACCGTCACCGTAACGAGCGCCGGTACCGAAGCACCCTGACGAGCTTCGCGTCGAGCTCGCCGGCGCGGGCCAGCGGCACGAGCGCGTCCACGATCCTCGACGCGTCCCGTGCGCTGGTCGTCAGCACCAGGTCGGCGCCGGCGCGGAGCGCCAGCCGCGCCCAGAAAGGTGCGTAGGGGCTGCCGAGCACCCCGATCGAGTCGGTGATCGCGACGCCCCGGAAGCCGAGGCCACGCAGGAGCTCGTAGGTCTTCGCCTCGAACGAGGCGCGGCGCGGCCCGAGCCGCGGGTAGATCGCGTGCCCGACCATGACGCACGGGACGCCGCCGCGGACTGCGGCCCGGAACGGCGCCACGTCCTCGCTGCGAAGGACGCCGTAGACGCGGGCCGTGTCGGTCGACTCGGAGGTCGAGCCGAGGCCGGGGAAGTGCTTGACGCAGGCGGCGGTGCCGAGCCCGCGCGCGAACGCGACGCCGTACTCCGGCTTCGCGAACTGCCGCGAGCCGAGAGGGCCGCCGGGCAGGTCGAGCACCGGCGCGAAGGTCGCGTCGACACCGGCCCGCCGAAGCTCGGTCGCCGTCTCCCGGCCGGCACGGAACGCCTCGGCCGCGCTCCGGTACTGCGAGGCGGCGCGCCACGGCGCGAGCTCGCGAAACGTCTTCACGACGCCGCCTTCCTGATCGGCGAAGACGATCGCCCCGCGCGGACGCGGCAGGTCGGTGTTCCACTGGCGCACGAGGACGCCGCCGAAGCGGGCCTCGGCCGGCATCCCCGCGACCACGACCGCCTCCGCCTTCTCGAGCGGCGTCATCGCCGCGACCTCCGCCTCGACGGAGCCGGAGAGCAGCAGCGTCAGCGACTGGACGATCGCCGCGAGCACGCGGCCACGGTACCCTTGCGGCGTGGCCGTG
Source organism: uncultured Gaiellaceae bacterium (assembly GCA_963732995.1). GTDB lineage: Bacteria > Actinomycetota > Thermoleophilia > Gaiellales > Gaiellaceae > Gaiellasilicea. The sequence continues at coordinate 179,826 of CAVTBS010000007.1, forward strand.
ACCGAGAAGAAGACCGCGCTCGACCCGCTCGACTTCCTCGCGATCGACGCCCTGCTCGACGACGAGGAGCGGGCGATCCGCGACACCGTGCGCGCCTTCGTGCGCGAGCAGGTGCTGCCCGAGGTCGGCGACTGGTTCGAGCAGGGAATCCTGCCGCGCGAGCTGATGACCGAGCTGGGCAAGCTCGGCCTCTTCGGCATGCATCTCGACGGCTACGGCCTGCCGGGCGCGAGCGCCGTCGCCTACGGGCTGGCCTGCCTCGAGCTCGAAGCGGGCGACTCGGGAGTCCGCAGCGCGGTCTCGGTGCAGGGCTCGCTGGCGATGTTCTCGATCTGGAAGTGGGGCTCGGAGGAGCAGAAGCAGCGCTGGCTGCCACCGATGCACACCGGTGAGGCGATCGGCTGCTTCGGCCTGACCGAGCCGGACGCCGGCTCCGACCCCGGCTCGATGCGCACGACCGCACGCCGCGACGGCTCCGACTGGATCCTGAACGGCGCCAAGATGTGGATCACCAACGGCACGGTCGCCGACGTCGCCACCGTCTGGGCGCGCACCGAGGACGGCGCGATCAACGGTTTCCTCGTCGAGAAGGGGATGCCCGGCTTCACCGCTCCCGAGATCCACAAGAAGCTCTCGCTCCGGGCGTCCGTCACCTCCGAGCTCGTCCTCGCCGACGTGCGCGTGCCGGAGGAGAACCGCTTCCCCGAGGTCGACACCCTGCGCGGCCCGCTTTCGTGCCTGAACGAGGCGCGGTACGGGATCGTCTGGGGCGCCGTCGGCGCCGGCCGCGCGTGCTTCGACGCGGCGCTCGAGTACTCGAAGGAGCGGATCGTCTTCGACAAGCCGATCGCCGGCTACCAGCTGACGCAGCAGAAGCTGGCCGAGATGGCGCTCGAGCTGAACCGCGGCCTCCTCGTCGCGCTCCACATCGGCCGGATGAAGGACGACGGCACGCTCCGCCAGGAGCACGTCAGCCTCGGGAAGATGGGCAACGTCCGCGGCGCGATCGAGGTCGCACGCCAGGCGCGGACGATCCTGGGCGCGAACGGCGTCACCCTCGAGTACCCGGTGATCCGGCACGTCAACAACCTCGAGTCCGTCCTCACCTACGAGGGGACGCACGAGGTGCACACGCTCGTCGTCGGCAACGCGCTGACCGGCGAGAACGCCTTCCGCTAGGGCTTCTCGCCGTCCCAGTAGTCGACGGCGGAGTCGCGCCTGAAGAGCTGCGGCGGGTCGGCGTCGTTCCCCGGCCAGATCCCGATCTTGCCGCTGTCCGGATAGACCGCCAGCGCAGGGCCGCCCTTGGTCGAGGCGATCAGCACCCGCACCGGCTCGTCCGTCTCGTTCCGGAGGAGGTGCGCGCCCGCGGGGCCTTCCGGGAAGCAGACGACGTCCCCGGCCCGCAGCTCCTGCTCCCCATCGGGAGCGCGGAGCGTCGGCCGGCCGGCAATGACCAGCAGCCACTCCTCCGCCCCGTACTCGTAGTGGTACGGGAACGAGCGCTCGCCAGGCTGGAGCTCGTAGACGCTCGCGCCGATCTTCGTGGCGCCGAGCCGTGGCCCGAGGGTGGCCGCGCGCCAGGTGAAGCCGGCCGGCTCGGTCCGGGCCTCGTCGAGCTCGCCGTCGAAGATGTTGAAGCGCTCCACCGGCGCCTATCCTCCCACGGTGCGTCTCGCAGCAGCAGTCGGAGCAGCAGCGTTCGCCCTCGCCGCGCCGGCCGCCGCGGCGCCTCCAGGCGTCGGCTTCCTCGTGCCGGGCCGCAGCCTCGGCGACGTCGAGCTCGGCGACACGAAGGCCGAGGTCGAGCGCCGCTGGGGGCGTGCCTACGGCGTCTGCACAGGCTGCGCGCGCGAGACCTGGTACTTCAACTACTACGCCTTCCAGCCGCGCGGCGCCGGCGTCGAGTGGCGGAACGGCCGCGTCGTCGCCGTGTTCACGATCTACCAGCCGCTCGGCTGGCGGACGCTGAAAGGGCTCGAGCTGAACGACCCCGTCTCGCGGGTCACCGGGATCTACGGGCCGCTGAAGCGCACGGAATGCGGCAGCTACTCGGTGCTGACGCTGACGGGCAGGCGCGCGACGACGGCGTTCTACGTCCTAGGTGATCGGCTCTGGGCTTTCGGGCTGTCCCGCCCCGGCGTTCCGCTCTGCCGCTGACAGGCTCCAGACGAGCGGGATCGCGAGCAGGACGGGCACGCCGAGGATCGGCCAGAGCGCCTGATAGCCGCTCGTGTCCTCGAGCTGGCCGGACAGGAGGTCGATCGCCGCGCCTGCAAGCAGCGGGCCGGTGAGCAGGCCGATGCCCTTCGTCGTCGTGGCGAGCCCGGAGATCGCACCCCGGTCGGCCGGCGGCATCAGCTTGAAGAGGAGCCCCCAGGCGAGCGTCATCACGGTGCCGCCGGCGATCGCGACGAGGAAGATGACCGGCAGGTACCACGCCTGCCACTCGTTGCCGAACCCGCCGAGCAGGAGCCCGAGCCCGTAGACGACGGACGCGAAGGCGATCACGCGGCTGAGCCCGAGCCGGTCGCCGAGGAACCCGGAGCCCGCCGCGGCGACGATGTAGCCCGCCGCGACCGCGGCCAGCACCGCCGTCGTCGTCCCGAGCGGCTGGCCCAGCCCGACCGTGAGGTAGAGGACGACGAACGTCCGCGCTCCGGCGAAGGCCCCCTCCCACGCCGTGTTCGCGATCAGGAAACGCCGTACGTCCGGATCGCGGTGGAAGACCTTCCAGCTGTGCTGCAGGTAGGCGCGGACGCCCTCGAAGACGCGGCCGTGGCCGCCGTCCTCGCGCACGAACAGCACCGGCGCGGCGCAGGCGGCGACGACGACGACCGCGGCGACCAGGAACGGGAACGGCTCCCAGATGTGGAAGAGGGCGCCGCCGCCGATCAGGGCCGTGCCGAGCGCCAGCCCGCGCATCAGGTGCTGCGCGCTCTGGGCCCGGCCGAAGATCCGCTCCGGCAGCAGGTCGGGATAGAGGCCGCGGTAGGGCGGCTCGTAGACGTAGTAGGCGAAGAAGAACGCGAAGACGAGCAGCGCCGTCGTCCAGAGGCTCGGCATGAACGCCATCAGCGCGAGGCAGAAGCCGATCGGGCCGAGCGCGACGAGCATGAACGGGCGCCGGCGCCCGAGCGGGGTGTGGAACGAGTCGCTCCACGGCCCGATCACGAGCGGGAGCGTGATCGCGAAGAGCCCTTCGGCCGCGAGCACGAGCGCGATCAGCGTCGCCGAGGTCGTGAACTGGCCGAGCAGCGGCGGCAGGTAGGCCGCCGTGGTCGTCAGCGAGAACGCAAGCCCGAACGCGCCGAGCCCGAGCGTCCAGACGACGCGTGTGTAGCGGGGCTCAGACGGGTGCTGCTGCTCCGTCCCGCGTGAGGCCGCCGCAGACGAGGGCGACGACTGTTCGCTCGGCACGCGCCACCTCCTCGTCGCCGTCCGGCAGCTGTCCGAGCACCCAGCCGGTCAGGATCTCCTCGAGCCCGCCGTAGAAGATCCAGCTCGCGAGCCTGGGGTCGACGTCGTCGCGGAAGGAGCCGTCGGCCTGGCCGCGCTCGATCACACGCTGGATCGCCTGGAAGCCGGCGCGGATCTCGTCCACCTGGCCCTGCAGCTGCGGGCTGCGCGCGACCTCGCGCACCATCACGCGCACGAGGTCGGGCCGGTCGCGCCAGGCGCGGAGCAGCGTCTTCGCGATCGCCGTGAGCTGCTCGAGCGGTGGCTCGCCGGACGCCTCGATCCGCGCGAACGCCTCCAGCAGCTCGCTCCAGTTCTCACGGAAGACGGTCTCCAGCACCTGCTCCTTGGAGGAGAAGTAGTGGTAGAGGAGGCCGTGCGCGACCCCCGCCTCCTCCGCGATGTCGCCGACGCGGGCGGTGTGGTAGCCCTTGCTCGCGAAGACCCGGACGGCCGCGTCGAGGATGACGCGGCGCTTGTCGGTCGCGAGTGTTGAACGGTCAGTCAACGCGGCCTCACTGTAGTACGTTCCTCGGCGGTGCAGCCACTCGCCGGACAGCTCGTGATCGACCTGACCAGGTACCTCCCGGGCGCGTTCGCATCACGCGAGCTGCAGCGTCTGGGAGCCCGCGTGGTCCGCGTCGAGCCGCTCGACGGGGACCCGATGCGGCACGTCGCGCCCGCCTGGGACGAGGCGCTGAACGGCGGCAAGGAGTCGGTCGCGTGTGACCTGAAGCGCGAGCCGGAGTTCGCGCAGGCGCTGCTCGCACGCGCGGACGTCGTGCTCGAGGGGTTCAGGCCGGGCGTGGCCGAGCGGCTCGGCGTCGGCCCGGACGATGCGCCGCCCTCGGCCGTCTACTGCTCGATCACGGGCTTCGGCGTCGAGGGGCGGCACTCCGGACGCGCCGGGCACGATCTCAACTACCTCGGCTGGGCCGGGATGCTCGAGGACACCGCTCCCGGCCTGCCGCCGCTCCAGCCGGCCGATCTCGCCGCGGGAGCGCTCGGGGCCGTCACGGAGATCCTGGCCGCGCTCCTCGAGCGGGGGCGCACGGGCCGCGGCGCGCGCCTGACGGTGTCGATGACGCACGGCTCGCACCGGCTCGTCGCGCACCGGCTCGGCGGCGACCCGCTGCCGCGGTTCCTCACCGGCGGGATCGCCTGCTACCGGATCTACGAGACGGCCGACGGCCGCCACCTGACCGTCGGCGCGCTCGAGCCGAAGTTCTTCGTCCGGATCTGCGAGCTGATCGAGCGGCCGGAGCTGGCGGCGCGGCAGTTCGTGGCCGACGGCCAGGACGAGCTGGCGAGCGAGCTCGCCGCCGTTTTCGCGAGCCGCCCGCTCACAGCGTGGCTCGAGCTGTTCGACGGCGAGGACGTGTGCGTCGGCCCAGTCGCGACGCTCGCGGAAGCGGCGGAGGAGTTCGGCCTCGCTACCGCACTGCCGTCCGCTCCGGTCGGGCAGCATACGGAGGCATGGCGGGCCGAGCTCGACTCCTCCTGACCGCGGTCGCGCTGGCGCCGCTGCCGCTGCTCGCTGCAGTCGCCTGGAACAGCGAGGCCGAGGCGGCGCGTGGGCTTGCGCGGGCCGTCGTCTCGGTGCGCGACGGCGATCTCTACGTCGGCGAGCGGCAGGTGACGAATGGCGGCGGCGACAGCGATCCCGACTGGTCGCCCGACCGGCGCCGGATCGCCTTCGTGCGTCAGGACCCGGGCAAGCGCTCGTCGAGCCTCTACGTGATCCGCCGGGACGGCGGCGGCCTGCAGCGGCTGACCCGGGCGGCGCAGGTCGTCGCGATGCCGGCCTGGCGCGGCGACGGACGCCAGCTCGCGTACGCGGCAAGCCCGCTCGTGGGCGGCAGCTTCGACGTCTGGACGGTCGATCTCCAGAGCACGTCGCCCCGGCTGGCTCTGACCGGACCGTCCGAGCAGATCGCACCGGCATTCACGAGCGCCGGCAAGGTGACCGCCCGTGTCCTTGCACCCGGCGACTCGTTCCCCGTCAAGACCAGGGACACGGGCACGCAGCAGGTGGGGCCGCGCGAGCTGCTACCGGACCTCGATCAGCGTTCCCCGTTCCGGCTGACGATGGCCGGCACCAAGCTCGGGTTCGCGTCGGCGACGGACAACGTCGGCGACGGCCCGGTGTGGGTGCGGGGCAGCCGGCGGAGCGCGAGCGGGCCGATGCGGGCGACGCAGCTCGTCCGCCTCTCCGACGGCTCCATGCGCGCGTACCCCGACGCCGGCCGGCTTCGCTACACGCCGTCGCCGAGCCACACGCACTGGCACCTGCTCGGCTTCCAGCGCTACGAGCTGCGCACGCTCGCAGGGGATCTCGTCGTGCGCGACCGCAAGAGCGGCTTCTGCCTCGCCGACCACTATGGGCTGGCGGCGCGCCGGGTGACCGCCTTCGCGGGCGGCAGCTTCTACGGCAACTGCGCCGCGTCGAACCCGGGCGCGCTCGCCGTCGAGCAGGGCACGTCGATCGGGTTCACCGACCTCTACCCCGCGCACTTCCACGGCCAGAACCTCGAGCTCCGCGGCGTCCCGGCGGGCGTCTATGTCCTCGTCCACCGCGCGAACCCCGAGCAGCGGCTCGAGGAGCTCGACTACACGAACAACGACGCCTCGCTGCGGGTCCGCCTCAGCTGGAGCGGCGGCACGCCCCACGTCGAGACGCTTCGAACCTGCCAGTCGTCCGCCGACCTGCTAGCGGGGCACGAGGCCGAGAGCGGCCGGGAGCGCGAAGAGATCGGGTAGCCGGTCGGGCTCGTCGGGGCGGCGGCCGTCACGGTCGAGGAGGAAAGCCTTCATCCCGAGCGCCCGCGCGCCTTCGATGTCGTCCTCGTAGGAGTCGCCGATCATCGCGGTCTCCTCGGCCTCGACCCCGAGCAGCCCGAGGGCGTGGCGGAAGATCTCCGGGTGCGGCTTCGTTCGCCCGAAGGCGCGGGATCCGATCGCGCAGTCCGCGTCGAGACCGTGGTGCGAGACGAACTCGTCGAGATCGCGGCTGCCGTTCGAGATCAGGCCGATCTTGACGCCGTGCTCGCGCAGGGCCGCGAGCGCGGGCAGCGCGTCCTCGTAGAGCGTGAAGCGCTCGTGCTGCTCCCAGGCTCGCACGAGCTCGGCGGCACACTCGCGCGCGCTCTCGCCTTCGCCGCCCATCCCGCGGACGATCTGCTCGGTGAAGGCGATCCAGAGCTCGTCGTCGTGGGCGTGGTCGGGGTGGCGCTGGAGCGAGTCGAGCGCCGCCTGCCGCGACTGCTCGTACAGCTCGGGGTCGAGTGCGAGTCCGTGCCGCTCGCCGACCTTCCGGTAGCCCTCCGGGCCGAGCTCGGGCCCGGGGCGGGCGAGCGTGAAGTCGACGTCGAAGATGACGGCCTTGAGCACAGGGCGAGGATAGCCTTGGGGCATGCGAACTCCGGCCGAGATTCTCCGCGACGCGAAGACGATCGCTATCGTCGGCGCGTCGCCGAAGCCCGATCGCCCCAGCCACGGCGTCATGCGCTACCTGCTGGCGCAGGGATACGACGTGATCCCGGTGCGACCCGCGGGGTGCGACGAGGTGCTCGGCGTGCCCTGCGTGCGCACCCTCGCTGAGATCGACCGGCCGATCGACCTCGTCGACGTCTTCCGGCGCGCCGATCGGACGCCGCCGCACGCCGAGGAGGCCGTTGCGGTCGGAGCGGGCGCGCTCTGGCTTCAGCTCGGGATCGTCTCGGACGAGTCCCGCCGGATCGCCGAGGCAGCCGACCTCGACTACGTCGAGGACCTGTGCACGGCCGTCGTGCACCGCTACGAGCTCCGGGAACCACAGACGGGGTAAGTTGCGGGCGTGGAATACGGCCTGCTGATCCTCCGGCTCGTCGTCGGCCTCCTGTTCGCCGCGCACGGCGCCCAGAAGCTCTTCGGGGCGTTCGGAGGCGACGGCCCGCAGGGAACGGCGGCGTTCTTCGGCTCGCTCGGCTACCGGCGGCCGGCCACCATGGCGATCGTCGCCGGCCTCGCGGAGCTCGGCGGCGGGCTGATGCTCGCAACGGGCTTCCTGACCCCGCTCGCCGCCTTCCTGCTCACGACCGTGATGCTGAACGCGATCGCGACCGTCGTCTGGCCCAAGGGCTTCCTCGGCGGCTACGAGCTCGAGCTGACGCTCGCGACCGTCGCGGTCGCGCTCGCGGCCACGGGGCCGGGCGAGATCTCGCTCGACGACGCGATCGGGTGGGCCGACGAGCTCTCGGGCGTCCTCTGGGCCTCGCTCGTCCTCTGCTCGGCGATCGTGATCTCGGTGATCACGACCACGCTGGGGCGCGCCCGCGCCGACCTGGACGACATCCCCGGCTGACCCGCGTCAGGCGAGACAACGCTCGCGCAGGCCAGTCTCCAACGCACGCTTCAGAGTCGTCGAAGCCAGTCGTCTCTGCAAAGGGTGTACACCGTCATCGGCTCGCCTGACCGCCCCCGTCCCGTACTGCGGACGGCGAATCCGAGCTTGGCCGCCACGCGGCGAGATGGTTCGTTCTGCCCGTCCTCGATATAGGCCGTAATCGTCTGAACGTCGGTGCGGCTCCAGAGATCATCGATCGCCGCTCCCATCGCCTCAGTCGCTATCCCTTCGTTCCGCCGCTCCTCGGTCACCCACCAGCCCGCCTCGACTTCATCCGCCGCGATGCCCTCGATCCCCTCACCGGCAAACCGCAGCTCGGCGCAGCCGAGAAAGCTGTCGTCACGCTTGTCCCGGATTGCCCACGGCCCGAAGCCGTGCTCCTGCCACTGCGGCTCGGCGGCGCGAGTGTCACGCAAAGCGTCCTCGGCATTCCTCGATGCACGGGCATGCTCGGCTTCATCGAGCCCCGTCAGGGGGAGGAGGCTCAGTCGCCCTGTCCGGAGAACGATTCCGCCCTGCTCCGACTCCACCCGGCCGCCCCCGTAGTCTCCCTGCACGCTCGCCAGTATGGCGGGCCGCTCAGGGGTCATTCCCGAACGCTGGCCCAGGCGAGGGGCGGCTGCGGGTCAGCCCTTGCTGCGCTTCCAGTTCTTGTAGGCGGCGCTGTACTCGTCCCAGCCGTTCATCATCCGGAGAGCTGGACTCTCAAGCCGCTTCTCGGCAACTCGTCGGCCGTCGGCGTCATAAGCGACGACGGTGAGTGGGAACCGTTCGAAGGGCGGCATGTAGAGCAAAGGTGATCCGCCGAGGAAGGAGTTCTCCTTCAGGCGGAGCGGAAGCGAGCCGCCCGTCCAGACCACAGCGACCCGTGCCGCCTTCAAGCTGGGAAGCACAGCGCCGCTGACGATCGGCGGAACCCACTTCGCCGGATCACCCTTCAGCCGACGGCTGATGCTCAACCCGACCACGAGCAGATAGTCCGGTCGCGCCTGCACCAACCTCTCCCCTCCCGTGCTCGCCGAACACATGCCTCCACCGTTCAGCTGGGGCGGCCGATCAACGACGGGCCGGTGATCGGTGGTCAGAAAGTCGCACTGCCCTCCAGTCGAAGATGGCGCTGTCCAGGCGTGTGCCCAGAACCCGTTGCCGACAGGCGCAGAGAGAAGCAGCGTCGCCTGGGCAACCACAGGCTTCGGACGCGCCAGCCCGACCAGCGTTCGGACGTTGCTGCTGAAAGCAAGCGCCGGGGCTGCCACTACAAGCGCAACCACAGCAGCTAATCCGAAGGCCCGTACCACGGCCCGTTCGCGCTGAACCTTCCTGCGACGCACACCACCATGATAGGCGTCCTCAGGCGTTATTCCCGACCACTGGCCCAGGCGAGATCTGGCTGCTCCAAGTGGGGCAGGGGCTGGGTCGGCCGACCGCTACACGCTGCGCGGTGATCGTCGGGAGCATGAGGATGGCGTAGGGTGAATGGCGCGGCAACACGTCCCGACTGAGGAGGAGACAATGGTCCTGGCAACGGCGAAGATCGGGGATTTCGACCGCTTCTGGAATACCTTCTCGACCAAGGGCGCTGAGAAGCGAAAGCAGCACGGTTGCAGGGGGTCGCACGTCTTTCGGGATCCAAATGAGAGCGACCGGGTGTGGGCGATCTTCGACTGGGACGAGGCGGGCTGGCAGAGTTTCACCTCGGACCCGGAGGTCCCGGCGATCTTTCAGGAAGCCGGGTTTACGCAAGGTCCGCCCAAGTCGGCGGAGTTCCTCCGCCAGCACGACGCCTAGAGAGGAACCCGCCTAGCTCAGGCGTCATTCCCGAACGCTGGCTCAGGCGAGCCGGTTGAGGCTTACCTATGCTCCTCGAGTTCATGGCGGGTTCGGTGGAACCGCGACTCAGGGTGTCGCGACAGCAGATCCTGGCGTTCCGGCGACGAGTCGGCGCGCTGGACGAGCGCATGGCGATGGGCTCGAAGTCGCTGCGGCGGGCCGCGTGGGCCGGCCTGCAGGACAGCATGCCGAGAGCCGCGCTGCTCTCGTTGCATGCGCGGGTCGACGGGGTCGAGCCGTCGACCTGGGAGCATCCGTCGCTCGCCCAGCTGTGGGGTCCTCGCTACAGCACCTACGTCGTCCCGAAGCGCGACTTCGCGCTGTTCTCGCTCGGGAGGCTTCCCGACGACGCCAAAGGCCGGCGTCGGGCCGAGAGCATGGCTGAGCGGTTGTACGCCCACCTCGACGGCAGGCGGATGGCGGACCGCGAGGTTGCGGGCGCGCTCGGTCTCGGCTCCGCGATCAGGTACGCCGCGACGACGGGCACGGTCGCCATCCGTTGGGAGGGCGCGCGTGCGCCGACGGTCTGGATGGTCGACGCTCCCGAGCTCGACCCGGCCGACGCCTGCCGCGAGCTCGCTCGACGCTACCTTCACGTCTTCGGGCCGGCGACCGCTGACGGGTTCGCCCGCTGGGCAGGGATCTCGCGACGCGCGGCGGCCAACGCGTTCGCCTCGCTCGTAGGAGCGCTTCTGGCGGTCCGAACGCCGCTCGGCCACGAGTGGCTTCTCGCCGACGACGAGCCGGCCATTCGCGCCGCCGCGACGGCTCCCGCGCCCGCGCGCCTGCTGCCGAGCGGCGACTCCTACTTCCTGCTCGACGGAGCAGAGCGGGAGCTTCTCCTCCCGCGGCCGGATCAGCGGGAGCGGCTCTGGACGCCCCGCGTGTGGCCGGGCGCGCTCCTCGTCGAAGGCGAGATCCGCGGAACCTGGCGACGGGCGCAGCACACCGTGCGGATCGACGCCTGGACTCGGCTCTCGCGTGGGCTGCGCGATGCGATCGAGGCCGAGGCCAGCGCCCTACCGCTCCCAGGCGTCGAGCGAGGTATCGACGTGGTTTGGAGCTCCTGAGCCGGCGAGCGTCGCGGCTCTGCGATCATTCTCCGAGTGGTCGGCCGGCGTTGGGATGGGGACGAGCGCGGCGAAGGCGTCGCTGATGCGACCGGGTTCGTGGCCGGCGTCTTCGAGTTGGTCGACGCGATGCGGAGCCCGAGTTGGGTGGCCGAAGAGCCCGGAGTTCATCTCCTCCCTCACATCGAGCGGGCATGCCGGACGCTGCTGCTGGAGGTCGAGGACGCTCGGTTGTCTGCTGACGGATCGTTCGATGTCCACCTTTCCTGGATGGGGCAGGGGTGGCGGGTCGGGGAGATCCGCGCGGCGGTCTTCGCGCTCGTGGGCGGCTTTGCCGAGATCGCGACGTATGTCAGGCAGCGTCGGGTAACAACCGAGAACAGGGATGAGACGCTTCTCTTCGAGATCGTCACCGGCATCCTCGACGACGGAGACAACGTGTTTGCCCCGCACGGGCACACCGTGCAGATCAGCGTGTCGCCGGCTCCGTAGGGCGGTCAAGCGTCGGCGCTCCGGGGACATTCCCGAACGCTGGCACAGGTCTGAGGCCTAGGGAGTGAGCAGTTTCCAGTGCCCCTCGGAGACGACTTCGACGGTGTCGTCGACCACTTTGATGGCGGTCTCGTCGTCGATCGCGTACGCCGGACCCGACAAGCCGGAGGCCCACTGTTCCGCACCGGCCATCGTGTTCTGCGGCAGATCCTCGTTGTCCAGGTGCGGGAAGATCGAGAAGTCGACGAGTCCAAGCGTGCTGTCGCCGCCGGTAGGCGGCTTCCAGCCGACGAAGTCCTCCCCGATCCTGGGGGTCATGACCATGCTCCCGGCGCTCAGCCCTACCCAGACCGTCTCGTCCAGCGATGGCAAGAGGTCCGCCAGTCCGGACTCACGCATCCAGTGGCACAGATACAAGGCATCGCCACCTGAGCCCAAGAGGACATCGGTCTCCTGCACCAAGGGAACCCAACGTTCTTCGTCGATGCTGGGCAGCGCGGTCAGCTCCAGCACTCCCAAGGTTTTCCACCCCAACTCGCACATGGGGCAGCGGGGCTCTCGTCCGCTGATGAACTCCCATGCCTTCACGCCGGGCCCGACCCACGGGTGCCCGTACATCGCAGTGGGGATGCAGAGCGCGCTGGCCTCGCTGATCGGCTTGCCCAGGAGGTCGACCAGTGCGTTCTCGATGCTCAGGTTCTTGATTCCGGCGGACGTGAGAAGAAGCTTCATGCGGCCTCCTGGGGTCGTTGCTGCAGGGCGAGAACGTCTGGGCGCTTGCCGATCCGCAAGGCAGACGACTGGCGGGCCGGCGAAAACTCATCGGTTCCGGCCAGATCCAGCGTCACTTCTTCAGGGGACATTCCCGACCACTGAACCATCGGACCCAAGACGGCGATCGTGCTGTTCCCATTTGGCTTCGATGGGTACATCAGCTCAAAGAGTCCGGTGCGGAGAGGAGTGTCAATGGGAAAGCTGATCGCGACCACACAGGCCACGATCGACGGCGTCGTCGACCCGGTCGGCGACTGGGTGCAGCCGGGCGGAGACCACGCCGAATACTCGTTCGAGCGCCAGGCGAGATCCAGCGGGCTGGTGCTCGGCCGCAAGACCTACGAAGGGCTGGCGGGGTACTGGCCGAGCCAGTCGGGGCAGTGGGCGGACATGGTCAACCCGATGCGAAAGTACGTCGGGTCGAAGACCCTGTCCGGGGATCTCGACTGGAACGCGACCCTACTGGCGCGCGACCTCGACGACTCGATCCCGCAACTGAAGGACGAGGTCGACGGTGACCTGTTCATGCACGGGAGCGGCGAGTTCGCGTACGCACTCGCCGAAAAGGGCCTGATCGACGAGTACGAGGTCTATCTGAACCCCCTGGTCTGGGGCGAGGGAAACGTCCACGTACTCGGCGACAGAGGAACCGTCCGGATGGAGCTGGACGACATCAAGCGGTTCGACTCCGGAGTGGTCCTTCTCACCTACCGCCCAGCGTCTTAGAGATTCGGCCGCGCCGTGATGCCTTAGACGGTGCGGGGTCGCCATGGCTCGCGCTCGTGCGCGAGCCAGACGAGCTCGGGGTCGAGCGCAAGGACCCGCTGCCGGCCTTCGGTGGGCGGCTCGTCGAACTCGCCGAACCACACCGCCACGTCGCCGCCGACGATGACCGGGCGCCCGCCAGTCTCGACGACGACCATCTGCATGCCGGGAGTGTGGCCCGGCGCCGGGACGAGTCGGAGCCCGGGCAGCAACTCGTGCTCGCCGTCGAGCGGCACGTACTGCAAGCCGGGCGCCTCGACCCACTCGCGAATGGTGTAGCCGTCCCTGTGGCGCGCGTCGTCGAGCTCCCGACGCTGGACGTAGATCGGCTTGCCGGCGAAGAGGTGGTTGCCGCCGCAGTGGTCGGCGTGCAGGTGCGTGTTGACGACGATGTCGATGCCGGCGAGATCGAAGTCCTGCTCGCTCAGCGGCTGGAGGCGGGGATCCATGTCGGCCATCGCCGGGTGCAGCTCCGTCATGCCGGTGTCGACCAGCACGCGCGCATCGGGATGGTGGATGACGTGCACGTAGACCGGCATCCGCTCGCCCTCCACGGAAAGGTCGGCAACGAAGACCGGCGTGATGGTGATCGTGGCGGGGCCGTCCATTCAGTTGCCAACCGCCGCGTCAGGCCCGAACTCACGGAGCTCTTGAGCGCAGCGGCAGGCGACCGCGATCTTCGCGGCCCACTCCAGGGCCGCCTCCCGAGAGGGCACGTCCACGACGGTGAACCCTCCGTTGAACTCCCTGGTCTGCGGATAGGTGCCGACGGTGAACGTCCCGTCACCGGCGACCATGACGGGATCGACGTCCTCGGCCAGCCCGCCGCCGAACACCAACACGCCTGCGTCCATGGCCTCCTGGACGACTGCATGAGCAGCCTCTCCCACGGCGGGAAACTCCTCCTGGGGGATGTGGTCCATCGCGCCGCTGGGGAACGAAATCAGGTACCGCGTCATCAATTGACTCCTTTCTCGCCGGCCCGCGCCGGCCGCGTCTCAGCCTGGCTCTGTGCGCGGTAGAGACTGACAAACCACCAAAGACTCATCGCTCCTCCGGCCGATCCGGGTTCACTTCGTCAGCGGACATCCCGGCGCGTGTCGGTCGTCGCGCCTGCGCAGGACGGTCGTTAGCATTCGAGAACCGTGGAGCAGCCCCTGTTTCCTTCTGACCGAGCAGTGCAGATGGCGGATGATCTACACGCTGCTCTCACGCGCCTGGACGCTGCTCTTGCGAGCACACAGATCAGTAGCGCGGAGCATCGTCGGCGGATCGACGCGATCGGTTTGTGGATGAAACAACGAGGGGTTCCCTTCATACGAGGGGACCTCTACGACGCGTGGACGATTCGCCGCTGCTGACGTAACGCGGACTGACACGTGCGATCCGCCGGTTCCCCGCGCGGCGCTACTCCACGCGGTGGGCAGCAGCTGCCGCTGCGGTGTCGTGATAACTCTGGAATCGCCCGAGCTTCCCATCCCGGATTGTCCACACGTGTGCCTCAGGATTGACAAATGCGCGGCCGGTGCCCCGAACCGTTGCCTCGGAGTACACCAGGGAGACCACCTTGTCGCTCTGGGCGATGAACTCTCGCGGCTCGAACGTCGTGTAGTCGAGAGTCGATGCAAGACCACCGAACCAGCCCAGGACTGCTTCCTTGCCTCTGAACGTTCCGGCGTTCGGGTCGTCGTCGGGATCGCCGGGATCCACCCACTCGACGTCCTCCGCCATCAGCTCGGCAAGAGCCGGCACGTCTCCCCGACCGAACGCCTCGTATGCACTCTGGACGAGGCGGGTGTTCTCTTCTGCTGACACTGGTACTCCTTCTCGAAGGTGAGCGCGGAGTGTCTCATTCGAGGAGCAGCTCGGCCGACCGCGAGCCGTCAGCTCTCCTCGTCAGCCCACCAGTCACGCCGGCCGTCGACGTCTTCGCGGCGAGCCTCGCCGAGGCTGGGCGCGCCGATGACGAGGATCTCGAGGCCCTCCGGCCCGGCCTCGTAGCCTCGCCACGTCCCGGGCGGCACGCGCACCGCGTCCCATTCCTTGAGCTCGACGATCTCGTCGTCGACCTTCATCCGCCCGCTCCCGCGCACGACCACGTACACCTCCTCCTGCTTCGTGTGCGTGTGGCCGTACGGAAAGCGATAGCCGGACGGGACGCGCTGGTAGCTCAGGCCGGATTGCTCGAGCTCGAGCGCCTCGGTCGCCAGGCGGAACTCCAGATCCGGCGCGCCGTCGAACCGCGAGCCGACGTCCTCCAGATCCTCCTTGAGGTTCCTGAGCGTGAACGGCACGGCGCAATCCTACGGCAGATGGCCTCGCCACCGGCCGTGCGGCCCACCCTTAAGATCGCCCCGATGAACGTCTCGCTGAGGCCGCTCGAGGACGGGGATCTCGACACGATCTATCAGCACGTGACGGACCCGGAGTCGATCCGAATGGCCGCCTTCACAGCCGAGAACCAGACCGATCGCCGCGCGTTTCTCGACCGCACGGCGCGCCTGCGGGCCGATCCGAGCGTCTCGCACCGGGTCATCGATGTCGACGGAGAAGTCGCTGGGACGATCGGGTTCTTCCGCATCGACGATCAGCCTGAGGTGACCTACTGGGTCGGCCGAGCGCAGTGGGGGAAAGGCATCGCGAGCGCCGCACTACGGATTCTTCTCGCCGAGATTGCCGAACGTCCGCTGTACGCCCGAGCGGCCTCGGACAACGTCGGTTCGCTTCGCGTCCTGGAGAAAGCAGGGTTCCGGCGCGTCGGCGTCGACCGCGGCTTTGCAGCCGGTCGCGGTGAGGAGATCGAGGAAACGATCCTGCGCCTCGACTGAGCAGACGTCAAACTTCGCGCCCGGTGGCGCGTCAAAGAACCTGTGAGCGCGAGGCGTCGGCGAGGCTTTACAGCTGTCTGAATCACACTGGGGAGGAACGGGCCTCAAGGGGTCTCTGCTTGGCGTTCTCGGCGCTCTGACCCTCGCGGCGGGGCTGATCGGACTCTTCGCCTGGAGTCCGTGGAAGGAGCCCACCGAGGTCGAGTGGGTCGGCGGGTACAGGGAGTGGTCCGACGGCGTCGACTCCTCGCTGCAGGCCGGCCTGGTCATCTCGCGGGCGGATTGCGAGTCGTCGTTCGACGAAGACGTGGGAGAGCCGGCACGGGAACGGCTCCAGCCGGTGGCGGCGGCCGCGCGGCGCGGCTGCGCGGCGTTGACTCCGGTCGGGTGGCGGAACGGCAAAGCCGACGTCGTCCGTGCGCTGATCGGCGCGCACGACGACCCCCTGCCGCCACGCCGGCGCCGCGACGTCTCCGAGATCGCGGGCTCCAGCGTCGGCGTGAGGCCCGACGTCTACTGCTGGCAGCCGGCCGGCTGGGCGCCGTTCTCCGAGCAGTACGCGATCGTCCGCGGCGGTGAGGAGACATCGCTTCAGGGCATCGCCGACAAGGCGAGGAACCGCATCGACCTCGACCCAGGAGTCTGCGCTGCGCTCCGTTGGTATCTGCAGCGGCTGCGCCCGACAGCACTGAGCTACGAGAACTTCGAGATGGCGGAGGCCCTGATGGTCGTGACCCACCAGGCCGAGCACTTGAGGATGCCCACAGCGTCCGAGGCCGAGGTCGAGTGCTGGGCCGTCCAGCACGTGCGGCCGCTCGTCCGCGCAGCCGGCTGGGACGCGAAGTACGCCGCCGAGATGGCGAGTCAGGCGTGGGAGCTGTCGTACCGGCAGCTGCCGCCGGCGTTCCGCAGTCCTGCGTGCCGCGACGGCGGCCCGCTCGATCGCCATCCAGGGTCGAGCGCCTGGCCGTAGCTTCAGCTCACGGCCTTCTTCACGAGCGCGCCGATCTTGGCCTCGTCCGCGGCGGTCAACTTCTGCAGCGCGAAGGAGGTCGGCCACATAGCTCCCTTGTCGATGTTCGCCTCGTCGCTGAAGCCGAAGGTCGCATACCTCGACTTGAACTTGTCCGCGCTCTGGAAGAAGCAGACGACCTTGCCGTCCCTGGCATAGGCAGGCATCCCGTACCAGGTCTTCGGCGCGAGCTCCGGCGCCTTCGTCTTGACGATCGCATGGATCCGCTTGGCCAGGGCGCGATCCGAGGGCGGCATCTCGGCGATCTTCGCGAGCAGATCGCGTTCCCCCTCAGCCCTGTCCTTGTTCACGCGCTCTTCCGCCTTCAACTCTCGGGCGCGCTCCTTCATCGCGACTTTTTCCGCCGCGGAGAATCCCCCAGACTTTGTGCCGGCAGCGGTCTTGGCGGACGTCTTCGTGCTCTTCCTCGCAGCCATTGCGTTGCACCTCCATGCAGCGAACAGGTCGTCGACAGCTCAGCGGATACTGCCAACCACGAGAGCGAGCCCGTGGAGGCAAGCGATCCTCGACCCTGACGAGTGAGCCCGGGGCCGCAAAGCGGCCCCCTTCAGGGGTCTTCGCGCGATCGGCATCCGCCGCGAGGCGGATGCCGATCTTGCGCCAACTAATCGGGGTGCGGAGATTTGAACTCCGGACCTCTCCGACCCGAACGGAGCGCGCTACCAGGCTGCGCCACACCCCGAGCGCGGAAAGGGTAGCGATAATCGGCCCGTGGCTCAGCGCGACGAGATCATCCGCTTCGCGAACGAGCTGCTCGAGATCGACCGCTTCCCCGAGTACGGGACTCCCGGCCTGCAGGTCGTCGGGGCCGACGAGGTGACGAAGCTCGCCTGCGGCGTCTCGTCGTCGAAGGAGCTCTTCGAGCGCGCAGCCGCCGCCGGGGCGCAGCTCGTGATCGTCCACCACGGCCTGTTCTGGCGGAACGAGCCGGTCTGGGTCGACCGCCGCCAGCGCGGGCGGCTGGAGGCACTCTTCGCCGCCGATCTCAGTCTCGCGGCCTACCACCTCGCGCTCGACGCGCATCCGGAGCTCGGGAACAACGCGCTCCTCGCCGCTGAGCTCGGGGTCGAGGTCGAGCGCCCGTTCGGCGACGTCGGCCAGGGCGGCACCCTGTACGAAGCCTCGGAACTCGACGCTCTCGTCGCGCGGATCCGCGAGCTCGCCGGCGGCCGCGAGCCCCTCGTCTTCGCATCTGGGCCGGACCGCATCCAGCGCGTCGCGATCTGCTCCGGCGGTGCCGCGGGTGAGCTGATCCGCGCCGCCCACGAGGGCTACGACCTCTTCCTCACCGGCGAGCCCGGGGAGCCGAGCCGGCAGACGGCGCGCGAGCTCGGGATCCACTTCGTCGCGGCCGGCCACGACGCGACGGAGCGGCTCGGCGTCCAGGCGCTCAGCCGCCGCCTGGCCGAGCAGTTCTCGCTCGACTGGGAGTTCATCCCGGTCGAGAACCCGGTCTAGGAGAGCCGCTTGCGCATACTCACCGACTCCTCGGCCCAGCCGAGCGAGCGGTAGAGCCCGCGCGCGACCTCGTTCGCGCCCCAGACGTTGAGCCCGATCGTCTCGTACCCGAGCGCGCGAACCTCGTCCTCGAGCGCCGTCAGCGCCGCCCGACCGTGGCCCCGTCCCCGCTCGGCCTCGTCGATCGTGATGTCGTACAGCCAGGCGCTGCCGTCGCGCAGCCCGACGAAGACCGTCCCGACGCGGCGGCCGTCGCTCTCGACCACCCAGACCCGGGCACCGGGAGTCGAGAAGCCCTCCGGGAGGACGTAGCCGAGGTCGCGCGCGACCTTTGCGGCCGCACGCTCGGGAGACATGCCGACGTGCTCGATCAGGCCGTGGGCGTACTCGGCCCGGTGCGCGTCGTCCCAGGCCGCATACTCGCTTTCGAGCAGCGGCCTGAGCGCGATCACGCCGAGACCTCCGCGAGCGCTGCGATGACGGCATGCGGGCGCTCGACGATGACGAGGTGGCCGCAGTCGGCGACGACACGCAGCTTGGCGTGCAGCCGGCGCGCGTACTCGAAGGCGTCCTCGAGCGGCAGCTGCGCGTCGCGCGCGCCCCAGAGGACGACGACTGGGCACGTGATCCCGGGCAGGTCGCGGCGGGGATCGTCGGCGGTCATCGCGAGCCCCGCCACCTTCGTGTCCGTGTGGCGCAGCTGGGCGGAGAGCAGCCCATGTGTCGCGCGCGGCGTCAGCGCGAGGTGGTCGGAGACGAACCAGGGGCGGAAGAGCGCCCGCCGATACCAGCTGCGGTCGGCCCAACGGTGCCGGAACCGGGCGGCGGCGCGGCCGGGCCGGATCGTCGCCGCTGCGATCACGAGCGCCTCGACCCTCCTCGACGTCGTCGCGATCCCGGCCGGGGCGACGAGCAGCAGCCCGCCGACGAGGCCCGGCCGCATCCGCGCGAGCCGGAGCGCCACGAGACCGCCCAGCGAGTGGCCGGCGACGAGCGTCCGCTCGACGTTCTCGGCATCGAGCACCGACGCCGTGGCGGCGGCGAACTCGTCCATCGTCGCGCCCCGAGCGAGCGTCCCGGAGCCGGCGTGGCCCGGGAGGTCGATCGCGATCACGCGATGGCGCTGGACGAGCTCGGGCACCACCTCGACCCAGTTCTCGGCCGAGCCGCCGAGCCCGTGGACGAGGAGGAGCGGCTCGCCCGCGCCGCCGACGTGGTACTCGACCGGCCCAGCGCGCCGAGTCTCGAGGCTCGTTGCAGCCGTCATCCCGGCGAAGTATCCTTGGTCGACAATGGCGACTGTGGGGACGCGGGCCCGTTGATTCCCGCGAACAACGAGCGAGCGACGTCCGAGCCCGCCTGAGCGCAGCAAGCTTGCGCCCAGCGGGCTTTTTCATTGCCGCGAGACAGAGGAGGCAGACCGATGGCGAATCACCTGACGCCCGATGAGCTTTCGAAGGAGCTCGGCATCGACCGGCAGGAAGTGATTCGGGTGTGCATCGAGGAAGGCGTACCCATCTACCAGGGCAAGATCGACAAGACCCTCTTCGCCGCGCAGCTGCAGGCGCTGGGCGCGATGCCGCAAGCGCACTGAGTTAGCCCGCAGATCGGCATCCGCAGGAGCGGATCCCGATCGCGAAGACCCCTGAAGGGGCGCTTCGCGCCCGGTTCTCTAACGCGCCGCGGTCTTCTTCGACCGCGCGCCGGCCTTCTTCGGCGCCGCCTTCTTCTTGGCGGCGCCGTTCGCGGCCTGCTTGGCCGACTTGGCCTCCTCGACGCTGCGCCGCAGCGCCTCCATCAGGTCGACGGTCGGCGCCTCCGCCTCCGGCTCCGCGGTGACCGCGATCTCCTCGCCGGCGAGCTTCGCCTCGAGCAGGGCCTTCAGGTCGCGGCGGTAGTCGCTCTGCAGCTCGGACGGGTCGAAGTCGCCCGCAAGGCTCTCGATCACCTGCTGCGCAAGCGCGAGCTCGGGCTCCTTCACGGTGGTCTCCTCGACCGCCTCCTCGATCTCGGCCTGCGAGTAGACGTCGGCGACGAGGAACAGCGTCTCGAGCGCGAGCGCGTCGCCCTTCGGCCGGATCAGGCAGAGCTTCTCGCGGCCCTGCTGCACGAAACGGCCGAGCGCCGCCATCCCACTCTCGTTCATCGCGTTCAGGAGCAGGACGTACGGGCGGCGCGCGGCGGTCTCCTGCGAGGGAACGAGGAAGTAGGTGCGGTCGAAGAAGATCGGGTCGACCTCGGACGCGTCGACGAAGCGGCTGATCTCGATCGAGCGGGAGTCGTCGCGGTTCGTCAGCGCCTCGATCTCCTCGTCCTCGACGATCACGAACTGGCCCTTCGCGACCTCCCAGCCCTTGACGATCTCGTCGGGGCCGAGATCCCGCTCGTGCACCGGACAGAAGCGCTTCTGCTTGATCGGCGTCCCGCATTCGCGATGCAGCATCCGGAAGGATACGTCCGACGCGCGCGCGGCAGGCTTGGTCGCGGGGGCGAGCCCCACCGGGATCGAGACGAGTCCGAAGCTGATCGAGCCGTTCCAGGTTGTGCGCATCTGGCCTTTCAGTCTAATGGGACCGAAACGATTCGCCCTTCCCGTCGGCATCCCTTCTCCATAAAGTGAGGTCATGGCGGAGAAACGCACGATCGAGAGGCTCTGGCGCGACGCGGTCGCCGCCGGTCGCACCACCCCGGCGTACCTGGTCCAGGAGGGCGACGACTGGAAGCCGTTCTCGTGGGAGGAGGCGGCCGAGCGGGTCGAGAGCTACGCGAACGGGCTCCTCGCGCTGGGTGTCCGGAAGGGCGACGCCTTCGCGATCCTCGGCTCGAGCCGGGTCGAGTGGGCGCTCTTCGACTTCGCACTCGGCCGGATCGGCGCAATCGGGGCCGCGATCTACGCGAACAGCTCGCCGAAGGACGCCGGGTACATCCTCGGGCACTCGGAGTCGGTCGGCGTGCTCTGCGAGGACGACGGCCAGCGGGCGAAGGTCGAGTCGGTGCGCGCCGAAGCGCCGCAACTCCGGCACGTGCTCACCTTCGCGGATCTCGACGACCTCGCCGCGCGCGGACGCGCCTATGCGGCCGAGCATCCGAACGCGCTGCGCGAGGCCGGTGAGCAGATCGAGGAGGACGACCTCTTCACCTACATCTACACCTCCGGCACGACCGGCCCGCCGAAGGGCTGCATGATCTCGCACCTCAACTACTACGCGATGGTCGCCGTCGTCGACGACCTCCCGAGCTTCACGGACCCCAACGACGTGATGCTGCTCTACCTCCCGCTCGCACACAACTTCGGCCGTCTGATGCACCTCTCGGGCGCCTACGTCGGCTATGCGATCGCGTTCCTGCCCGACCCGCTCCAGGCGGCCGCGGCGCTGCCCGCCGTGAAGCCGACGGTCTTCCCGAGCGTCCCGCGCGTCTACGAGAAGGTGCACTCCGCGGTGGTCGCGAAGTTCGATGCCGAGACCGGGACGAAGCGGAAGCTGATCGACTGGGCGCTCGACGTCGGCCGCCGGGTGAGCGTGCTCCGCCGCGCCGGCAAGCCGGTGCCGCGCGGGCTCGAACTCCAGTTCAAGCTCGCCGACAAGCTCGTCTACAGCAAGGTCAAGGAGCGGCTGGGCGGGCGACTCCGCCTCGGGATCTCGGGCGGCGCACCGCTCGCGCCCGAGATCGCCGAGTTCTTTCACTCGATCGACATCCTGCTCGTGGAGGGCTACGGGCTGACGGAGTGCACGACGGCGGCCTCGACGAACACCCACGAGCAATACCGCTTCGGGACGGTCGGACGTCCGCTCCCGGGCACGGAGGTCAAGCTGGACGAGGACGGGGAGCTGCTGATCCGGAGCGAGACGGTCTTCCAGGGCTACTACAAGGAGCCGGAAGCGACGGCCGAGGTGCTGAGCGCCGACGGCTGGCTGCGCAGCGGCGACATCGCGGAGATCGACGCCGACGGGTTCATCACGATCACCGACCGCAAGAAGGACATCATCGTCACGGCCGGCGGCAAGAACGTCGCCCCGCAGAACCTCGAGAACGACCTCAAGACCTCGAAGTTCGTCTCCCAGGCAATGGTCGTCGGCGACCGGCAGCCCTATATCGCGGCGCTGATCACACTCGACCCGGAGTCGGTCCCCGCCTGGGCTGCGGAGCGCAGCATGTCCACCGACATGGAGACCCTGGCCGCGTCCGCCGAGGTGCGAGAGCTGATCCAGGGCGTCGTCGACGGCGTCAACGCCGAGCGCTCGCGCTACGAGCAGCTCAAGCGCTTCGTGATCCTCCCGCGTGACTTCACGATGGAGGACGACGAGCTGACGCCGACCCTGAAGCTGAAGCGCCGCGTCGTCGCCCAGCACTTCGCCTCCGAGCTCGAGGACCTCTACGCCGGCGAGACGCTGAACCAGGCGGCCGGCATCTGAGCCTCAACCGGCTCGCGTTCAGCGCCACCGCTCACTGCCTCACCGGCTGCGCGATCGGCGAGGTGCTCGGGATGATCATCGGCACCGCGCTCGGCTGGAACGACTTCCAGACGATCGCGCTCGCCGTCGCACTGGCGTTCGTCTTCGGCTACTCGTTGACGATGCTCCCGCTCGTGCGCGGCGGGATGGCGTTCGCTGCGGCCGTGCCGCTCGCCCTCGCCTCGGACACGATCTCGATCGCGGTGATGGAGATCGTCGACAACGCGATCATGCTCCTGATTCCGGGCGCGATGGAGGCCGGGCTCACGAACGTCCTCTTCTGGGGCAGCCTCGCCGTGGCACTACTGATCGCCGGTGCCGTGGCCTTCCCGGTCAACCGCTGGCTGATCGCCCGCGGCAAGGGGCACGCCGTGGTGCACGCCCACCACGGGCACGGCCACTCCGCCGGAAGCTAGATCCGGCGGGCTCCGACGTAGGTACTCGCGTACCAGGAGTCGGAGAGGCTGGAGATCTTGACGACGTCGCCGGTGTGCGGCGCGTGGATGAACTGGCCGCCGCCGATGTAGATCCCGGCGTGGCCGAGGCCGTTGAAGAAGACGAGGTCGCCGGCCTGGAGCTGGTCGCGCGAGACGGCCGTCCCCATCCCGTACTGCGAGGCCGCGTGGTGCGGCAGCGAGACGCCGACCTGGCTGTAGGCGTACATGATCAGGCCGGAGCAGTCGAAGCCCGAGGGACTAGCGCCGCCCCAGACGTACGGCACGCCGAGGAACTGCATCGCGACCCCGACGACGCCGCCGTAGCGGGCGTCCGGGACGGACGCGAACGTCTCCTCCACCGAGCCGGACTCGACGAGCGCCTCCGGCGCGGCCTCGGGCGAGGCCTGCTGCTGCGTCGCGCGGAAGCGCGCCTGGGCCTGCGCCGCAAGCCGTTCCTGGCGCCGCTGCTCGGCCGCCTCGAGGCTCGCGATCTGATCCTTGATCGAGGAGTAGAGGCGCTGGCGCTCGGCGAGCTGGCCCTCGATCGAGCTTCGCTGTGCCGCCTTGTCGGCCACGACCTGAACCTGCGCCTTCTGAGCGCGCTCGAGCCGGCGCTTGCTCTCGATCGCCTGCGCGCGGAAGCTCTTGACCTCCCGCAGGACGCGCGCGTCCTGCGCGGAGACGCGATCGACGGCATCGATCCGGTTGAGCAGGTCGTCGATCGACTTGGCCGCGAGGATGACCTCGATCGTGCCGCCGCTGCCGCCGCCCTTGTAGAGGGCCACGAGACGATCGGAGAGGTGCACCTGGGCGGCCTTGAGGCTCGACTTCGCGATCGACAAATGGCGCGCGTTCGTCTTCAGCTCGCCTTTGATCCTGTCGAGCTTGACGTTCGCGAGGTTGTACGACTCGATCGCGTGCGAGAGCTGGCCGTCGATCTCCTGGATCTGGCTCAGAACGCTCTGCGCCTCGGCCCGCTTGGCCGAGATGGACGGATCGGCGGCCGCCGACTTCACGGATGCCAAAGACGCGGCCACGAGAAGTGCCGTCAAGAGCATCAAGATCAGCGGCGCCTGTCTGGTGCCCGAGCGGATTACGCTTCCTTCCGTTCGAACACGCGCGGCGACCCGGTGGGGGCCAGGTCCGTCACAAGTGGGGCACCCTAGCAGCCGTACCGGATAGCTGCAACGCTCAACGGAGCCAAAAACGGCTGTCTGATGGCAAGCTTTACGAAGCACAAACAACCGCCGACGCGCGGCAAAGGTGCTACGGTCCGCGCCTCGTGAAAGCGCATTCGTCGAGCGATGCGGCGCGTCTCGCGGCCGTTTTCACCGGACTGCTGCTGCTCGCGGCCGTACCGGTCGCGGTCGCGGCGGGAGCCGGCGGGCTGCAGTCGCAGGCGGCGGGGCTCCAGGCCGAATCGGGCTCGCTCGACGCGCGCGCGGCCGCGGCGACCCTCGAGCTCTACTCGCTCGAGTCGCAGCTCACCCGGGCGCGAACGGAGCTGACCGGCGTCGAGGCCCAGCAGGCGTCCCTCGCCCGCGAGCAGGCTTCGGCCCGCGTACAGCTGACCGTCGCGAAGCAGGCGCTACTCGCCTCGCAGACGCAGCTCGCCGACCTGATCCGCGCGCTCTACCAGCAGTCGGGGAACGACCCGTTCGCGGTCCTGCTGGGGGCGAAGTCGCTCGACGAGGCGCTCGCCGGGCTCGACGGGATCAGTCGCGCCGCCGGCCAGAACCGTCGGATCGTCGAGCAGGCGCAGACCGCGCGCCAACGGCTCACCGGACTCGCCACACGGCTCGCTGCCCGGGACGCCGAGCTGAAGCGGCTCAAGGCGGCTGCCGCGGCTCGGACGACGGCGCTCGCGGCGGCGACTGACGAGCGGCGACGCCTCATCGGCTCCCTGCGCAAGCAGCAGGGGCTGAACGCCGCCCGGATCGCGTCGATCAAGTCGCAGGCCCACGCCGCCGAGACGCGGACGGCCGCCATCGCGGTCGCAGCGCCCGCTCCGGCACCGCTCGAGATCGCGGCGCCGCGGGTCACCGCTTCGGGCGAACGGACGCTCACGGTCAGCTCGACCGGCTATTCGATCCGCGGGTCGGACCGCGACGGGCATCCCCACCGCCCCGGGCGTCGTGGCCGTCGACCCGTCGGTGATCCCGCTCGGGACTCGGCTCACGATTCCGGGCTACGGCGTCGGCATCGCCGCCGACACGGGCGGCGCGGTGTACGGGAACACGATCGACGTCTGGTTCCCGACCCACGCGGAGGCGCTCGCCTGGGGGCGCCGGACCGTCACCATCACCCTGCACTAGTACACTCGCGCCTGTCCGTGAGCCGAGGGGGCAAGCGCTGAACGACACAGTTTCGATCGAGGAGACGGAGACGCACGCGATCCGCGTGCTCCTCGTCGACGACCACGACCTCTTCCGCACCGGCCTGCGCAACCTGCTCGAGGAGCAGGGCGTCGACATCGTCGCCGAGGCCTCCAGCGGCTCGGAGGCGCTCCACTACGTGCGCGAGTCCGCCCCCGACGTGGTCGTGATGGACCTGAACATGCCGGGGATGACCGGAGTCGAGGCGACCCGGCACATCAGCCGCGACGCGCCGCTCACGCGCGTCGTCGTGTTGACGATCTCCGACCAGGAACAGGACGTGATGGACGCGATCCTGGCGGGCGCGTGCGGCTATCTGCTCAAGGACGCGTCGATCCAGGAGCTGATGCAGGGACTCGAAGCGGCTGCCGTCGGCGAGTCGCTGATCTCGCCCCACATCGCCGGCAAGGTGCTCCAGCACGTGCGGGCGACGACGGCCGCGCCCGAGGCGGCGGCGACGATCCGCACCGAGCTCTCCGACCGCGAGATCCAGGTGCTGAAGCTGATCGCGAACGGCAAGGACAACGCGATGATCGCCGGCGAGCTCCACATCAGCCCGAAGACGGTCAAGAACCACATCTCGAACATCCTGATGAAGCTGCAGATCGAGAACCGGATCCAGGCCGCGGTGTACGCGGTCCGGTCGGGGATCGTCTAGGGCTCTAACCGAGAGCTTGAGCGCGCAGCGAGGCCAGCATGGCGCGGACGGCCGCGAGCTCCTGATCGGCGTGCGCCAGGCGGCCGGAGAGCTCGGCCAGCTCGTCCGGGTCGGGCCGCTCGTTCGAGCGCAGGAGCGCCCGCAGCGCCTTCTCGAGCCGCAGCCGGTCGCGCTCGAGCCCGAGCACGTACGCGTAGCCGCTCGTGAGCGTGTCCTCGACGGAGGCGCGCGGCGGCAGCTCGGCGCCCGCGGGCAGGTCGAGAAGCGACCGGATCTCGGCCATCACCCCTGGGAGGCGATCGTCCACAGCACTTCAAGTATCAGCCGCGCCGACCGCGGCGACATGGGCCGCCGGGCCTATCTTGGGCGCCTCCTCGGCCCATGTCTCGCGCTGGCCGCGCTGCTGCTCTGGCTCGCCGCACCGGCCGAGGCGGCCGACCCGACACTCGGGCCGCGCCTCGCGAAGGCGCTCGCCGTGCCGCACGTCGATCCGGCGAGGACGGCCGCGCTGGCGGTCGATCTCCGGACCGGCTCCGTCGTCTTCGAGCGCAATGCGACCCTCTCGCTCGTCCCCGCCTCGAACCAGAAGCTCCCGGTCGCGTACGCGGCGCTCGCCCTGCTCGGCCCCGGCTACCGCTTCCACACCGAGGTCGTCGGCAGCGGCACGCTCGTCGGCGACGTCTGGCACGGTGACGTCTGGCTGCGCGGCTTCGGCGACCCGACCCTGGAGCCGGCCGATCTGGACGCCCTGGCGGCGGAGGTGGCCTCCTGGGGCATCCGCAGGGTCGACGGCGCGGTGATCGCGGACGAATCGTGGTTCGACGCGCGCCGGACCGCGCCCGGCTGGCGGCCGAGCTTCTACCTCTACGAGTCGCCGCCGCTCTCCGCGCTCGTCGTCGACCGCGGCCGGTACGGCGGCCGGACGTCCGCGACGCCCGCGCTCGCCGCCGCGGCGCTCCTGCGCCAGTCGCTCGAGGCCAGGGGAATCACGGTCGCCGGCCGCACCCGCGGCGGCGTGCTCACGACCACGGGGCTGCCGCTCGCGCGCGACCTCTCCGAGCCGCTCGCCGACATCGTCCGCTTCATGGGCCGGGAGAGCGACAACTACACCGCCGAGATGCTCGTCAAGCACCTGGGCGCGACGTACGCGGGCAGCGGCTCCACGGCCGCGGGGGCGCGCGTGATCCGCGGCGCGCTCGCCGACGCGGGCGTCCCGCTCGCCGGGGTGCGTCTCGCCGACGGTTCCGGTCTCTCCGGGCTCGACCGGCTGACCGCGGCGGCGGTCGTGGCGCTGCTCGAGGCAGGGCTCGCCCAGGGCGAGCTCCGCGACGCCTTCCTCCAGTCACTCGCCGTCGCCGGGGTCAACGGCACGCTCGAGGACCGGATGGAGAAACGCCCTGCTCGGGGACGCGTGATCGCCAAGACGGGGACGACGCGGACCGCATCCGCCCTCTCGGGCTTCGTGCGCGACCGCTACGTCTTCGCCGTCCTCCAGAACGGCCGCCCGATCTCGACCTACTGGGCCCGGATCGCCCAGGACCGGTTCGCGACGGTGCTCGCCGCGTCCGGCTAGACCTACGCCTCCAGCGCCTGTCGGTGCCGGCCGCGGCGCAATTGCAGCGCGAGGTAGATCGAAGCGGCGAGCCCGCTGAGGTAGACGAGGGTCAGAACCACGACCTCGATTGGCCCCAAACCGCCGTCGCCCTGTTCTTCAGTCGTTCCGACGGACGTTTCCGACGCCCCGAGCCCGGCATAGAGAAAACCGATGGTGAGCACGGGCATCACGCTCACGATCGCTCCTATCGCCTTGTCGCTGCCGGGACCATGCGGCCGACACGATCAGCAGGGGGATTCCGACGAACGTGCCGACGACGGGGACCGCGAGCGCCACCAGTGCGACGATCTCGAGCACTCCCGCGCGTCGGGTAGGACCGGACGCAGGTCCGGCCGCGGCCACGATCTCGTCGGGCGAGCCGAGGCGCTCGAGCACGTTTCGGACCGCGACCTCGTCGGCGGAGCCCGCCTCGAGCAGGGCGTCGTCGATGTGCTCGCGGATCTCGGCCAGGAGCTCGCTGCGACGTGCGCGCGGCAGCGACGCCGACGCCCGCTCGAGCTGCCTCAGATAGTCGGCGACGATCGGGTTGGCGTGCGTGGTCATCGTGCTGCCTCCTCTGCGAGCAGGCCGTCGACCCCGTCTCGGAATCGAGCCCATTCGCGGCTGAAGCCGGCGAGCGCGTCGCGGCCCGCGGCGGTGAGCTGGTAGTAGCGCCTCGGCGGCCCGCTCTCGGACTCGCGCCAGAACGTCGTCACGAGCTTGTCGCGGCGTAGACGCGTGAGGAGCGGATAGATCGTCCCTTCGCTGGTGACGAGCCCGTCCACCGCGGACAGCCGGCGGACGAGCTCGAACCCGTACTGCTCGCCGTCGCGCAGGAGCGCGAGGACGCAGTACTCGACGGCCCCACGACGCAACTGGGAGAGCGAGTTCCGTGCTCCACCTGGTTCCATGCGACGCATGGTACCTTGCGGCGCGGGTCAGCTCAAGATCAGCGGCGGCGGCGCGGGGCCGGCAGCTCGCCGGCCGCGGCGCCGGCGGGCGCGTCCTTGACGAGCTCGCGCAGCTCGGACTCGGAGAGGATCGGCACCCCGGCCTTCTCCGCCTTCGCCACCTTCGAGCCCGGGTTCTCGCCGACGAAGACGCCCGTCGTCTTCTTGGAGACGTTGTCGGAGACCTTGGCGCCGAGCGAGGCGAGCGCAGCCGCCGCCTCGTCGCGCGTGAAGCCCTCGAGCGTCCCCGTGATCACGTACTGGCTCCCGGTCAGCGGGCCCTCGACCGGCTTCTCCTCGTCCCCGACCTCGAAGCGGAGCCCGAGCTCGCGCAGCTCGGCGACGAGTGTCCTGTTCTGCTCGTCCTCGAACCAGCCGGCGATCGCCTCGGCGCGGTCCGGGCCGATCCCGTCGACCTCCTGGATCTCCTCCTGGCTCGCGTCGAGCAGCCTGTCGACGTCGCCGAAGTGCCGCGCAAGGTTGCGTGCTGTCACCCAGCCGACGTCGGGGATGTTGAGCCCGAAGAGGACGCGTGAGAACGGCTGCTCCTTCGACTGCTGGATCGCCGCGACCGCGTTCCGGGCGGAGATCTCCGCGTATCCGTCGAGCTCCATCAGCTGCTCCGCGGTCAGCCGGTAGAGATCGGGCATCGAGCGGAGCAGGCCTTCGTTCCAGAGCCGCCAGACGAACTGCTCCCCCACGCCCTCGATGTCCATCGCCGCCATGACCCAGTTGTTCAGGGTCTCGAGGCCGCGGGACGGACAGGCCCGGTTCGGACAGCGGTGCATGACCTCGCCCTCCGGCCTGACGATCTCGGCGTCGCAGAGCGGGCAGCGCTCGGGCATCCGGAACTCCTTGGTGCCCCTCGCGTGCTTCCCGGCCGGCCCGACGATCTGCGGGATCACGTCGCCGGCGCGCTGGACGATGACGCGGTCGCCCTCGCGGATCTGCTTCCGGTTGATGTCCTCCTCGTTGTGCAGCGTCGCGCGCGAGACGGTGACGCCGCCGACCTCGACCGGCTCGAGGATCGCCCAGGGGTTGAGCGCACCGGTGCGCCCGACGCGGATCGCGATCTTCTCCAGCTTCGTCTCCGCGGTCAGCGGCGCCCACTTGAACGCGCGCGCCCAGCGCGGCCGCTCGTGGAGCGCGCCGAGCCGCTGCTGCTGGTCGAACGCGTCGACCTTGATCACGATCCCGTCGATCTCGTAGTCGAGCTCCGTGCGCCGCTGCTCCCAGCCTTCGATCGCCTTCGAGACCTCCTCGATCGACTCGAAGCGCTCGGCGAACGGATTCGTCCGGAAGCCGCGCTCGCGCAGCCAGGCGAGCGTCTCGAAGTGCGTGTCGGGCGCGACGCCCTCCCGGTAGCCGGTGCCGTAGACCCAGACGGCGAGCGGGCGCGCGGCGGTGATGCGCGAGTCGAGCTGCCGCAGCGAGCCGGCCGCCGCGTTGCGCGGATTCGGCGCCGGCGCCTTGCCGTCGGCGACCTGCTGCTCGTTGAAGCGGCGGAAGCCCGAGAGCGGGAAGTAGACCTCACCGCGCACCTCCATCAGCGGCGGCACCTCGCCCTGCAGCGTCAGCGGGATCGAGCGGATCGTGCGCAGGTTGACCGTCACGTCCTCCCCGCGCAGGCCGTCGCCGCGGGTGGCGCCGCGGACGAGCTGGCCGTGCTCGTAGACGAGCGAGATCGCGGAGCCGTCGATCTTCGGCTCGAGCACGTACGCGACGGGCTCGTCCGAGTCGAGCCGCTTGCGCACGTCGTCGGCCCACTTCTGCACGGCCTCCTCCGTCGTCACCTTCTCGAGCGAGCCCATCGGCGCCAGATGCTCGACCTTCTTGAACTTGTCGGAGGGCGGGCCGCCCACCCGCCGCGTCGGCGATTCGTCGGTCGCGAGCTCGGGATGCTCCTCTTCCAGGGCCTTCAGCTCGTCGAAGAGGCGGTCGTACTCCGCGTCCGTGACCTCGGGATCGTCGAGGACGTGATAGCGGTAGTTGTGGTGGTGCAGGCGCTCGCGCAGCTCGGCGGCGCGCGCGGCGTCAGAGCGCGGCAAGGAGCTCCTCCGCGCTGTCGACGACGTCGTCCGGCCCCTCGGCCTCGAGCCGCTCGCGGGGGTGGATCCCGCCCCACGTGACCGCGACCGCGTGCATCCCGGCCGCCTTCGCCGCGCGGATGTCGAACGGCGAGTCGCCGACGTAGACGGCGTCGTCGCGATCCGCGCCGAGCAGGCCGAGAGCGTGCTGGAGCGGGGCCGGGTCGGGCTTGTGGCGGTCGGTGTCGTCGGAGCCGACGACGACGTCGAAGAACTGCTCCAGCGGCAGGTACGAGAACGCGAGCCGCACGGTCTCGCGCCGCTTCGCCGTCACGACGCCGAGCCGGCGGCCCTCGCCCTTCAGGGTGGTGAGAACGTCCGTCATCCCCGCGCACTCGGCCAGCTCGGCGTGGAGCGGCTCGTTGTGCTCGCGGTAGCACGCGACCAGCTCGTCGACCCGGTCGGGATCGAGGAGGCGCATCTGCTCGATCAGCCCGGAGCCGCCGACCGCGCGGCCGAGCTCCTCGTCGGGGATGTCGCGGCCGAGGACGGTCTTCGTCGCGTGCCGCATCGAGGCGATGATGATCGACCCCGAGTCGATCACGGTGCCGTCGAAGTCGAAGAGGACGACCGGGAAGCGCATGCGTCGATGCTAGCGACCCGGTTCAGTACGTCACGCGCTCGAGGTACAGCCCCCACGGCGGCGCGGTCATCCCCGCGTCGGCCCGCGGCCGGCCCTCCAGGAGCGGTGCCAGCTCGCGCCCCTCGAGCATCGTCCCGACGAGGGTCCGGACCATGTGCCGGAGGAAGCTCTCGGCCTCGATCGTGAAGTGCAGCTCCTCGCCGTGCTCCTCCCAGCCCGCGCTCGCGACCGTGCGCGTGAAGACCCGGTGCTGGGTCTCCGTCGGCGTGAAGGCGGTGAAGTCGTGGCGGCCGGGAACGAGCCTCGCGGCGGCCGCGAGTGCGTCGAGATCGATGGGCCGCGGCCACCAGAGCGCGCGCTGTGCCGCGAAGGGCGAGCGCACGCGCCGGCGGAGGACGCGATAACGATAGGCGCGGGAGCGTGCCGAGTAGCGGGCGCTGAATCCGTCCGGCGCGGCATCGACCGCGAGCACGGCGACGTCGTCCGGCAAGGCCGCGTTCAACGCCTCGCGCGCCCGCTCGACCGGCGGGCCGCCCGCAGCCTCGACGCTCGCGACCTGGCCGGATGCGTGCACTCCGGTGTCGGTGCGGCCGGCGACGGCGAGCGCGTCCCAGTGCGGGAAGACCGCGTCGAGCGCGTCGCGCAGTGCGTCCTCGACCGTGCGCTCGCGGGGCTGCCGGGCCCAGCCCCGGAAGCCGGTTCCGTCGTACTCCAGCGTCAGCTTGAGCACCGGCATCGGGCGAGTCTATGCTCAGGCGATGGCGGCGACGGGACGCACATATGACATCTACAGCGCCGATTTCCGAGCCGCCCCGCACCGCGTCTTCGCCCGGATGCGCGAGCAGGATCCCGTGCTGCGCCAGCCCGGGCTGGACGGGGAGACGCCGATCTGGTTCCTGACGCGACACGAGGACGTGGCGGCCGTCCTGATGGACGACGAGCGCTTCGTCCGCGACCCGAGGCTGGCGCTGACCGCGGAGGAGCTCGCCGCGGAGCCCACGCCTCCTGCGATCGCCGCGACCGAGAACCACATGCTGAACCGGGACGGCGAGGATCACCGCCGCCTGCGCCGGCTGGTCACGAAAGCCTTCACACCGAAGATGGTCGAGCAGCTGCGGCCGCGGGTCCAGGCGATCGCGGACGAGCTTCTCGACGCCGTCGAGCCCCGGGGCGAGATGGACCTGTCGGCCGACTACGCCTTCCCGCTCCCGATCACGGTGATCGCGGAGATGCTCGGCGTTCCCGGCGCCGACCACGCCCGCTTGAAGGAGTGGTCCGACGCGATCATCTCGCCCGCGCTCGGGGACGACGACCTCGAGCGCCTCTCGGCGCAGCTGAACGAGTTCGTCGTCTACCTGACCGAGTTCTTCGCCGCGCGGCGCGCGGAGCCGCAGGACGATCTGGTGAGCGCACTCCTTGCGGCGCGCGACGCAGAGGATGCACTGTCCGAGGAGGAGCTCTTCGGCACGGTGGTGCTGCTGATCGTGGCGGGTCACGAGACGACGGTCGGCCTGATCGGCAACGCCGTCGTCAACCTGCTGGAGCAGCCCGAGCAGCTCGCGCTGGTACGTGACGACCCGTCGCTGATGGCCGCAGCCGTCGAGGAGCTGCTCCGCTTCGAGGGCCCGGTCGAGAGGAGCCTCAACCGCTGGGCCGCAACGGACGTCGAGCTCGGTGGCCTGTCGATCGCCCGGGGCGACCTCGTGATCCCGATCCTCGCCGCCGCCGACCACGACCCGGAGCGGTTCCCGGAGCCGGACCGGCTCGACGTCTGCCGCGCCGACACGAGGCATCTCGCGTTCGGGCGCGGCAGCCACTACTGCCTCGGCGCGCCGCTCGCGCGGCTCGAGGCTCAGATCGCGCTCGAGACCCTGTTCCGGCGGCTGCCGGGCCTACGGCTCGCGGTTCCGCGGGCCGAGCTCGAGTGGCGCGCGACGCCCGGGTTCAGGCGCGCTGCGACGCTGCCCGTCGCCTGGTAGTCAAACGGGCTCGACGACGAGCGTCAGGCCGTCGAGCTCCCGGACGAAGACGTCGTCGCCGACGGCAGCTCCGGCGTCGCAGCGGGCCTGCCAGATCTCACCGGCCACCTTGACCTGCCCGTGCGGCCGACAGTCGACCGAGACCACCGCCTTCTGCCCGACGAGCGTCTCCGCGCCGACGGTCGCTTTCTTCCGCTTCGAGTACCAGAAGAAGAACAGCGTCTCGCCGATCTCGAGCACGATCCCGAGGCCGACGACGACCCAGTTCCACGGCTCCTCGAGCACGAAGATCGCGAGCAGAAGGGAGATGAAGAAGATCACGGGCTCATAGGATGCCCTGAATGCGGCTGGCGCTGATGATCGAGGGGCAGGAGGGCGTCGCGTGGGAGGACTGGCTGGCGCTCGCGCGGGCGTGCGAGGAGCACGGCGTCGAGGCGCTCTTCCGCTCCGACCACTACCTCTCGCCGACCGACCCGGGACGCGCGGCGCTCGATGCCTGGGCGGTGATCCCGGCGCTCGCGGCTCAGACGTCCCGCCTGGAGCTCGGCACGCTGGTCTCGCCCGTCACCTT
Source organism: uncultured Gaiellaceae bacterium (assembly GCA_963732995.1). Taxonomy (GTDB): domain Bacteria; phylum Actinomycetota; class Thermoleophilia; order Gaiellales; family Gaiellaceae; genus Gaiellasilicea. Next base: position 213,607 of record CAVTBS010000007.1, read on the forward strand.
CCGGGCCCCGGCGGTGCTTGCGAACGCCTCGATGACCGCGAACGAGATCGCCGGCGGCCGCGTCACGCTCGGCATGGGAACCGGCTGGATGGAGGAAGAGCACGAGGCGTTCGGCTTCCCGTTCCCGGAGATGAAGACGCGGCTGTCCTGGCTCGTCGAGCAGCTCGAAGCGGTGCGCCGCTTCTGGGACGACGGGCCGCAGCCGCATCTGATCGTCGGCGGCAGCGGGCTCTCAGGCACCGTCGGGCCGGCCGCGAAATGGGCCGACGAGTACAACACGATCTTCGCCACCCCGGCCGAGTGCGCGGAGCGCCGCGAGAAGGTCGCGCGCGCGTGCGAGCGCGAAGGCCGTGGGCCGATCCCGCTCTCGCTGATGACAGCGTGCGCGATCGGGAGGACGCCTGAGGAGGCGCGTGAGCGGATCCGCCGCCGGCTCGACCGCGCCGGCCAGCACGTCGATCCCGACGAGTACAAGGCGAGCCGGGGCGCCGCCGCCGTTCTCGGGACGCTCGACGAGGCGGCCGAGCAGCTACGCGCCTACGAGCAGGCGGGCGTCGAGCGCGTCATGTTGCAGCACCTCGACCACCGCGATCTCGAGCTGGTCGCCCTGATCGGACGAGAGCTCGCGCCGATGGTCGCCTAGCAACAGTCCGTTACAGGGCCGAGTCGGCTAGACGAGTGCTGTCTCGGGCTCGTAGTCGACGAGCTCGAGGTACACCATCTCTGCCGCGTCGCCCTGACGCTGGCCGAGCTTGATGATCCGCGTGTAGCCGCCGGGCCGCTCTGCGAAGCGCGGCGCCACCTCGGCGAAGAGGTTGTGCACCACGTCCTGCGAGCGCAGCTCGGCGAGCGCCTTCCGGCGGGCATGCAGGTCGCCGCGCTTGCCGAGCGTGATCATCTTCTCCGCGAACGGCTTGACGGCCTTGGCCTTCGCCTCGGTCGTCTGGATCCGGCCGTGGGTGATCAGCGCGCCCGCGAGGTTCGAGTAGAGCGCCTTCCGGTGCGCGGAATCGCGCCCCAGCTTCTTGCCTGCGCGGGCGTGCTTCACGTTATTCGTCTCCCCGCAGGCTCAGGCCCTGGGTCGCGAGGGTCTCCTTGACCTCTTCGATCGACTTCTTGCCGAAGTTCGGGATCGCAGCGAGCTCGTTCTCCGACTTCGAGACGAGGTCGCCGATCGTCTCGATCCCGACGCGCTTGAGGCAGTTGTACGAGCGAACGCCGAGCTCGAGCTCCTCGATCGGGAAGTTCTCCATCGCGCCGGCGCCGCTGGCCTGCTCGGGAGCGGTGTCCTCGACACCGCCGGTGCGGAAGTCGTCCATGTTCTCGAGATCGGTGAAGATCGCAAGCTGCCGGATCAGGATCTCGGCGGCCTGGCCGATCGCGTCACGCGGCTCGATCGAGCCGTCCGTGGTCACGTCGAGCCGGAGCTTGTCGTAGTCGGTGCGCTGACCGACGCGGGCGGCCTCGACGTCGTACGAGACGCGGCGGACGGGCGAGAAGATCGAGTCGATCGGGATCACGCCGATCGTCGTCTCCGGCCCGCGGTTGAGCTCTGCCGGGACGTAGCCGCGGCCACGGCCGATCGTCAGCGTCATCTCGAGCTTGCCCTTGTCGGAGAGCTGCGCGAGCTCGAGGTCGGGATTCAGGATCTCGAGATCCGCCGGCGCCTGGATGTCGGCTGCCGTGACGGAGCCCGCGCCCTTCTTCGCGATGTGCACCTCGATCTCCGGCGACTCGCCGTGGAGCAGCACGATCAGGTTCTTGAGGTTGAGGATGATGTCGGTCACGTCCTCGCGAACGCCCGGGAGCGTCGTGAACTCGTGCGTGATCCCCTCGATCTTGACGGCGGTCACTGCGGCGCCCTCGAGCGACGAGAGCAGCACGCGGCGCAGCGAGTTGCCGAACGTGTAGCCGAACCCGCGGTCGAGCGGCTCGATCACGAAGACACCACGGTCCTCGTTGATCTCCTCGCGGGAGATGCGCGGAATCTGGAAGTCCATCAAGCTGGTGCGTGTAGCCAAGACTGTCCTTTCGTTCTTACTTGGAGTAGAGCTCGACGATCAGGGACTCCTGGACGGGCGCGTCGATCTCCGCCCGCTCGGGCCACTTCAGCACCTTGCCGGTGAGGCCCTCGTGGTCTGCCTGGAGCCAGGGTGCGACCGAGGCGGTCAGGTCGGTCGCGTCGCGGATGGTGGGCTCGGCGGGACTGCCGGCCTTCATCGTGATCACGTCGTTCGGGCGCACGCCGTAGCTCGGAATGTTGACCCGGCGCCCGTTGACGTGGAAATGGCCGTGGCGGACGAGCTGGCGCGCCTGCGCGCGCGAGCCCGCGAAGCCGAGCCGGTAGACGACGTTGTCCAGCCGCGTCTCGAGCATCCGGAGCAGGTTCTCACCGGGAGCGCCCGTGCCGCGCGTCGCCTTCTCGTAGTAGTTGCGGAACTGCTTCTCGAGCAGCCCGTAGTAGCGGCGCGCCTTCTGCTTCTCGCGCAGCTGCAGCAGGTACTCGCTCTGCTTGATCCGGCCGCGGCCGTGCTCGCCCGGCGGATACGAGCGGCGCTCGATCGCGCACTTCTCCGTCAGGCAGCGCTCACCCTTGAGGAAGAGCTTCATCCCCTCGCGGCGGCAGACGCGGCACTTGGCTCCGAGATCGCGGGCCATCAGACACGCCTCCGCTTCCGGGGGCGAACACCGTTGTGGGCCTGCGGGGTGACGTCGCGGACGCCGAGGATCTCGAGGCCGGCGGCCTGGAGCGAGCGGATCGCCGTCTCACGGCCCGAGCCCGGGCCCTTGACGAAGACCTCGACCTTCTGCAGGCCGTGCTCCATCCCCTTGCGGGCGCACGAGTCGGCGGTCACCTGCGCGGCGAACGGCGTCGACTTGCGCGAGCCCTTGAAGCCCGCGGAGCCGGCCGACTCCCACGCGATCACGTTGCCGTCCTTGTCGGTCAGCGCGACGATCGTGTTGTTGAACGACGTCTTGATGTGCGCCTGGCCGATGGCGATGTTCTTCTTGACACGGCGGCGCGTGCGGCCACGGGCCGCTGCCTTACGAGGAGGGGCCATCTACTTCGCCTTCTTCCCGCGGCCGACGGTCTTCTTCGGGCCCTTGCGCGTGCGCGCGTTGGTCTTCGTCCGCTGTCCGTGCACCGGCAGGCCGCGGCGGTGGCGGATCCCGCGCAGGCAGCCGATCTCACCGAGGCGCTTGATCGCCTGGGAGCGCTCGCGGCGCAGGTCGCCCTCGACCTGCAGCTCGCCGTCGATGTAGGTGCGGATCTTGTTGACCTCGTCGTCGGTCAGATCCTTCACCTTCTCGTTCGGGTCGAGCTCGAGCACCTTGCAGATCTTCTGCGCGGTCGTCTGCCCGATCCCGTAGATGTAGGTCAACCCGATCTCCAGACGCTTCTGGTTCGGAAGGTTGACGCCTGCGATTCGTGCCAAGTGACTACCCCTGCCTTTGCTTGTGGCGCGGATTCGTGCAGATCACCAT
>CAVTBS010000008.1:0-112533 GCA_963732995.1 uncultured Gaiellaceae bacterium
TTTCTTCCCGAGCGGGTTGTTCGGGTTCCTCTCCCGGACCGGAGGGGCGACGGTGACCGCCACTCCGGTTCTGGCGCTGCGGGGGATATCCACCCTCCTCGGCGGCTACCGCGCCCTCGATCGGGTGGACTTCATCGTCGATCCGGGAGAGGTGCGCGGTCTCATCGGGTCCAACGGCGCCGGCAAGTCGACCCTGCTCAATGTGGTGGTGGGCAGGGTCGAGCCCGAGACGGGATCGGTGGAGTTCCTCGGCTCCGAGATAGGCACCGTGCCAGGTTGGCGGCGCGCCCGACTGGGGATAGCACTCAAGTTCCAGGTGAGCAGCGTGTTCGAGCGGCTCAGCGTCGAGGAGAACATGAGCTCGGCGCCCAATCGAAGCGGCGGGGCGCAAAGGGGAACCTGGATCTCGTCGGCGAGGTGTTGGACCTGATCGGACTCGTGGGTAAGAAGGCCACGCTGGCCGCCGAACTGGGTCACGGCGAGCGTCAGTGGCTCGAGATCGGGATGGTCCTGCTCACCGGTCCCAAGTTGCTGCTGCTCGACGAGCCAACCTCAGGGATGACGCTGGAGAGAGCCACCGCACCGCAGAACTGATCGAACGCCTGCAGCGCTCGGGCCGGGTGCAGGCAATGGTCGTGGTTGAACACGACATCGATTTCATCCGCCTGGTCAGCGACCGGGTCACGGTGCTCCACCGCGGCCGGGTGCTCGCGTCCGGCGGGGTCGATGAGGTGCAGGCGGACCCGGCGGTCCGCGACGCCTATCTCGGTCGGTTGGAGTGAGCGAGCCAGCCCTCGAGCTTTCCTCGGTCAGCGCCGGCTACGGGACGGCACGGGTGCTCTGGGAGGTGACGCTGGCGCGTCGGTGCCGGGGAAGTGGGCTGCCTCCTCGGGCGCAACGGGGCAGGCAAGACCACCCTGCTCAAGACGGTGATGGGCGCTGGTCGAACCCGAGGCGGGAACCGTCCGCGCCCTGGGTGAGAACATGACCGGATGGACCGGGCACAGGGTCTATCGGTCCGGAGTGGTGTGGGTCCCCCAGGATGACGGCGTCTTCTCCGGACTCACCGTCGAGGAGCACCTCAAGCTGGCGACCGGGAGTGACGACGCCGATGCGGTGGTGGGTCGAGCAGCGGGCTGGTTTCCCATCCTCGCAGAGAGACGCCATCAACAAGCTCAGACGCTCTCGGGTGGCGAGCGGAAGATGCTCGGAGTAGCTCAAGCGCTGGTGACTGACCCCCGGCTGCTGCTGCTGGACGAGCCCACCGAGGGGGTGGCACCGCAGGTGGTCGAGCAACTGCTCGAGGTGCTGGCCGACGCCACCGATGGCCGCTCGGTCCTGCTGGTGGAGCAGAACATCGACACCGCCCTCGCCTTGGGAGGCACCGCCCACGTCCTGGAAGAGGGCAGGATCGTTGCTGTCGGACCGCTCGCCGAGCTGCACGACAGCGGCGAGCTCCACCGGCGGTTGACGTTGTGAGCTCGCCGTTCGTCGACGCCTTCAACGCCATCAGCCTCATCGCCGTATTCGTCCTCATCTCGCTCGGGCTCCACTTCACATTTGGGATGCTCGGATTGGTCAACCTGGTCCACGGCGAACTCCTGCTGATCGGCGGGTATGCCACCTACGCCGTGGCCGATCTCACCGGGAGCGTGCTTGCCGGGATGCTGGCGGCGCCGGTGGTGGCGGGTCTGGTCGGGCTGGCGATGGAGCGGGGCGTGCTTCGCTTCCTCTATCAGCGTCCGCTGGACTCATTGCTCGCCACCTTCGGGTTGGCGGTGATCATCCGTCAGGCCGTTCAGCTCATCTACACCTCGAGCCCGCGGCAACGTCCCCGACCTGCTGAGAGGCTCGTGGACGATTCTCGGGATCAACATCCCCCGCTGGCGGCTGGTGCTGGCGCTGCTGGCGGTACTCCTGGTCATCGGGACCTGGTGGTTGTTGGGGCGCACCCGTTTCGGGCTCAAAGCCCGCGCTGTGGTCGCCAACCCTGACCTGGCGGAGAGCGTGGGCCTCGATGTCGGGGCGATGCGCGCCGGGCTGTTCACCATCGGCGCCGCCCTCGCCGGTCTCGCCGGTGGTGTCCTGGCTCCGGTGTCGACTCTCGACCCGCAGTATGGGCTGCTCTTCATGGTCAACGCCTTTCTGGTCACCATCCTTGGTGGACCCGGATCGTTGACGGGTTTGGTGGTGGCAGCGGTTGTGCTCGGGGGATCGCTGGCGCTGCTGCAGTTCGTCATTCCCACCGTCTTCGCCCAGATCCTGGTGCTGGTGATCGCGGTCGTGGGTGTCCGACTCCGACCCGTCGTGGTTGCGGCCTTGGCAGAGCGACGGTCGCACCGTGCCGCGATAGCCGCAGAGTGAGTTGGCTGCTTCAGATCGGGCCGGTCGAGTCACCCTCGACCACTTCGATCCGCAGCCGGTGACGAGGCACGGCCTCCGACCCGGCGATGAGTGCGAGGAGGTTCTCCACCGCCCAGCGCCCGCTCTCGGCCAACTGTTGGCCGACGGTGGTGAGACCCACGTGGCGGGCCAGATCCGATCCGTCGAATCCGACAACCGACAGGTCCCCGGGAACACGCATGCCACGGCGGCGGGCCTCGGCGAGCACCGACACGCCCAGCCAATCGGATCCGGCCACCACCGCGGTGGGGGTGGGTGCCATATCGAGACTGGCAGCGGCGGACGCTCCTTCGTCGATAAGCACCTGCCGGTCCGGCGACATCCCAGCTGCGGTCATGGCGGAGGTGAAGCCGCGCAGCCGCCGGGTGGAGCCTCCGGAAGTCCCCGACCCACCTAGGTAGGCGATCTCGCGGTGCCCGAGACCGAGCAGATGCTCGGTGGCGATCCGAGTGCCCCTGGCCTCGTCCGCCCAGGCCGCCGGCCATCCCTCCACTTCCCTACCGACGAAGACGCACCTGGCGCCGGCGCGTCGCAGCATGGCGTTCTCGGCCGTCGACGGCCGCAGGTCGATGACCACCGCCCCCTCGGCTCTTCCCCTCTCGGCGATGCGACGGAACCGGTCACGGCCCTGGTCCTCGTCGGGCACCTCGAGCAGCACGGGATCGAGCCCGGTGAGCGAGAGCGCGTCGAGGACGCCGCGCAACCGAGTGCTCACCGCGGGCCCGTTCACGTCCGGAAGCACCACAAAGACGGAACTGCTCCGACCTAGCGACAGGTTGCGGGCGAGCAAACTGGGCTGATAGCCGAGATCGTCGATCGCGGCCAGTACCGATTGACGGGTCGCCGCGCCTGACCGCGGGCGAGTCGTTGAGGACTCGCGAGACAGTCCCCACTCCGACCCCGGCGCGGGCCGCTACATCGAGGATCGTGGCCACGGGGACCCCCCAATTGCGGTGGAACCGCTTCCACGGTAAACAGGAGGGCTGGGGGTGTCAACGGTATCTGCACGCCGGTGTGGCTCTAACCCGCTGTACGATCGCCCTCCGACCAATGACCATCACCCTCGACACCATCGCCAACCTGGCCAAGCGCCGCGGATTTGTCTTCCAGGCCTCGGAGATATACGGCGGGCTCCGCTCCGCCTACGACTACGGGCCTCTTGGCGTCGAACTGCTGCGCAACGTGAAGAGCGAATGGTGGCGGTCCATGGTCCAGTTGCGCTCCGACATCGTGGGGATCGACTCGGCCATCCTCCAGTCACCTGAGGTGTGGGCCGCGTCAGGTCACCTCGCCTCCTTCACCGACCCCCTGGTGGAGTGCTCCAACTGCAACACACGCTGGCGGCTCGACAAGCTGGACGATCCCGATCTGTGCCCCCACTGCGGGCAACGCGGGACATTCGGAGAGGCGCGCCAGTTCAACCTCATGTTCAAGACCTTCATGGGGCCGGTCGAGGACGAAGCCGCGGTGGTCTATCTACGACCTGAGACCGCCCAGGGGATCTTCATCAACTACGAGAATGTGCGTCGCGCCGCCCGGCTCAAGCTCCCCTTCGGTATAGCCCAGTTGGGCAAGTCCTTCCGAAACGAGATCACCCCGGGCCAATTCGTCTTCCGGACCCGTGAGTTCGAACAGATGGAGATGGAGTTCTTCTGCCGGCCCGAGGAGTCGGCCACGTGGTTCGAGTACTGGGTGGAGGAGCGCTTCCGTTGGTACACCGAACTCGGGATGAACAAGGACCGTCTCAGGATCAGGCCACACGACGCCGACGAGCTTTCGCATTACTCGGCTGGAACATCGGACATCGAGTACGCCTTTCCCTGGGGGTGGGATGAACTCGAGGGTGTCGCCAACCGGACCGACTTCGACCTGAAGGCGCACACCGAGCGGTCCGGGGTTGACCTGAGCTACTTCGACGAGGCAAGTGGTGAGCGCTTCTTCCCCCACGTGGTCGAGCCTGCCGCCGGGGCGACGCGTACCACCTTCGCCTTCTTGATCGATGCCTATCACGAAGAAGAAGTGCGCGGCGAGCGCCGGGTCGTGCTTCGTCTCGACCCACGTCTCGCACCGTACGAGGTCGCCGTCCTCCCACTGTCCCGTAAACCGGAGCTCACCGCCGAGGCCGAAAAGCTCTCCGACCTGCTCCGTCCCAAGTTCATGGTCGAGTACGACGACACCCAATCGATAGGGCGGAGGTACCGACGCCAGGACGAAATTGGGACGCCCCTGTGTGTCACCTTCGACTTCGACTCGCTCGACGACCGCGCCGTCACAGTGCGCGACCGCGACACCATGGAGCAGGTCCGGGTCTCGATCGACCGCCTCAGCGAGCACCTCGAAACCTCGCTGGGTAGATGCAGGGCAGACGGCAGACGGCGGACGGCGGACGGCGGACGGCGGACGGCGGACGGCGGACGAATCTCAATCCCACGCCGGGTGCAAGGACCCGCCATATGCCTCTCCCCCGTCCTCCGCGAGGGATCTGCTGCTGGAGTACCAGTCAAGTACTAAGTACTCGGATCTCTGGAGTATCCAAGGTGGGACGGCGGCGGCGGCGGCGGCCAGGCGCCTTGGGTCGGAGCGACCTCGGTTGCCCATCGCCACGATCCCCCAGGCCCCGGAGCCGAGCCAACGCAGAACGAGCGGACCGTGTCTGACCTCCGAATTCGGATCCACCGGTTGGCCCATGGCGAGTTGCACAACAGCTCTTTCCAGACGGTCCGGATCGGGTTCGATCCCTTCGGATCTGGCACGCAGGGCCAGATACGAGGCGAGAGCGCTCAACTCATTCGTCCCTCGCGCCACCGCCGCCCAGAGGGCGGGAACCGCGGTGGCCAGGAGCCACATCGGTGTGCGACGGGTGAGAAAACTGAGGGCACCGACCTTTCGGGCGACACTGGCTGCCATGGCGGCGACCGGGCCCGCAAGTGCCGACCCCGTCGGGCGGGTCACCAAAGCCCTGGCGAGCGAAGCGGTTTCCTCGACAGCGCGGGGCTGGGCGAGTGCAGCTCTGATGACCCTCCTGGTGAGGACTGTCGCCGCGCCGTCCGCGGAGCGCGCAACGGCTGAGGCGGACGCCTGACCTCCCTTGGCCAGCGACCCGGTGACCGCCTGGACCACCCCGCCCGCCGCAGCGAGAATGCCGCTCCGGTCAGACGCCGATGTATCGCCCTCCGGGCCCTGGGCGGCGGGGACAGACGGGACGTCGGAAGTGTTCATCGGCCGTCCATCTACCCGGTGCGGGCACTTCGCACACTCATGGAGCAGAGAGTACCGACGACCCGCGCGGGGTCTCCACGCGTAGGGCTCCTGCCGTCAGCTTCAGGTTGCCAATCCTTCGGCCCCTCCGAATCGACGTTGCCGTTGCTGGTATTCGAGGACGCAATCGAGGAGGGAGACTCGATCGAAGTCGGGCCAGAGGATCCCTGGGAAGACCAACTCGGCGTAGGCCGCCTGCCACAGCAGGAAGTTCGAGATGCGGTGCTCGCCGGATGAGCGCACCACCAGGTCGAGGTCTGGCATGTCGGCCAGGTACAGGTTGGTGGAGAACATCTCCTCATCGATGTCATCGGGATCGATCTCTCCGGCAACTGCCGCGGCCGCCAGCCGACGCCCTGCCTCGGTCAGCTCCCTCCTGCTCCCATAGTTGAAGGCGAACACCAGGGTGAGCCTGTCGTTTCCCGCCGTCTTCTCTTCGGCATCCGACATGTGCTGGCGGTTCCGGTCGGGGATCCGTGGATCGCTCAAGTCACCGGCGAATCGCATCCGCACCCCGTCGCGGTGGAGGTCATCACGCCTGCGCACCAAGAGGTCCTCGTTGAACCACATGAGGAATTCGACCTCATCATCGGACCGCCGCCAATTCTCGGTGGAGAAGGTGAATGCGGTGAGCCACCCGATCCCGATCTGAAGGGCACCCTCCACGGTGTCGAACAGCGCGGCCTCGCCGGCGAGATGCCCGGCGGTGCGCGGCATTCCCCTGGCCTGAGCCCAACGACCGTTTCCATCGAGGATCAGCCCTACATGGCGCGGAATCCGCTCCTTATCGAGCGCCGACAGATCGAGATCGTTGACTGTCCGGAAACGGGCGTCGGGTTTCAGTGTCGTTGGCCGGGGTGGGGTAGGTCACCACTCGGCACCGTCGCGCCGAGGGCCACGCGGTCAGGCGACGATCGAGATGATGCTCGACAAATCTCCGGGTGACACCGAATGCCTCGCCGGCCAGGGCGTCATCGTCCGAGGGGAGTTCGCCCAGATCGGCGGTGGCGAGGACGGCAAGCCGTTCGGCCACACCGGGCCGGAGCCGGACGGTCCCTTCCGGCCGGCACCGCTGGCACACCGCCCCCCCGGCGTCAAAGCTGAAACGCAGTGGTCCCGATCCGCCGCACCCGGCACAACGGTCGAACGAGGGCGCCATCCCGATGGCCGCTGCCAGTTTGAGCAGGTAGGCGGTCAGCAGGTCGGGAGAACTGCCGGTTGTCTCGAGCGCCCGCAGCCCTCGCTGGAGGAGCAGGAACAATCGGGCGGAAGGCTCCGCCTCCTGGGCGACGGCATCCACGGCCTCGACCATCGCCCCGGCGGTCACGACGCGGTCGAGATGGCGACGGAGCACCGGGTGCGCCTCGATCACCTCCACCTGGGTCACCGTGGCCAGGCTCCGGCCCTCGTAGAGGACCAGATCCACGTGGTCAGCTTGTCGATTCCCTCGACCTGCTTCCCGTCGACCTCGGTCGCGAACTCCAGGATCGCGACCCGGTCGTCCTGGTCTTCGAGCTGGTGCAGATAGCGGAAGCTGTCGCCGATCCCGAGCACCTGCTCGGCCGCTCGCAGCACCTTCACGACCTGATCCCGGCCCTCGTACGGCTTGAACAGAACCGGACTGCGGAAGACTGCGTGCTCGTGGAACAGCTCGTGAGCGTGATCGACGTGCCGTTGTTCGACAGCGGCGCGGAAGCGGTCGGAGAGCATCGGCGCCCGCAGCCTAACGCGCCTCAGATCTGGAGCGGGAGCGACGGGACGCTCGTCGACGGCGCCCACGCCGACATCGCCGCCCGGTCTAGACGCGCACGAGGCGGCACACGATGATGCGCGTTACGGCTAGGAGAGTCCGAACTTTGGTACGCGTGTCGCGTTGCAGCATCGTCAAGGCAGTTGCGGTCGCGATGACGAGCGCGGGTGCGCTCGCGCTCTGCGTCGCGGTACCCACCGCTGCCGCTCCCCACAACACGACGGCCTCAACCCAGGCAGGCCCCGAGGGGACGATCGCCTTCGAGGGCAGCGACGGCCTCTACCTGATCGACGCCGCGGGCGGCGAGCCTCGGAGGATCCCGGGCACGCTTCCCCGCGACGGCGATCCGTCATGGTCTCCCGATGGGCTCCGGATCGCGTTCGATCGTGGCGGCGTCGATGGCGATATCTGGGTCATGGACGCCGACGGGAGCAACCAGCGCCGTCTCACGTTCGCGCCGGGCGCCGACGGCTGGCCGCGCTGGGCACCACATGGCCGCGCGATCGTCTTCGAGAGCAATCGGTACGGCGACACTGCGGCGTACGTCATCGACCTCAGCCGAGGACAGGCGCGTCGCGTCGCCGGGGATGTCTACTCCCCCGATTGGCGGCCTGACGGACGCATCACCTTCCAGAATTCCTCGGACTTCAATGTCGAGAGCGTTCGCCCGTACGGGAGGGGCCGGCGGATCGAGGCTTCCGACGGCGACCAAGAGCGGTACTTCGTCCGGGTCTCCCGCGACGGCAAGCGGATGGTCTTCACGAACCGCAGCGAACCGACTCTTCTGCTATCAACCGCGCGGCTCAACGGGACCGACTCCAAGCGCGTCCTGCGTGGCATGCAGAACATCTTTAACCCCGCCTGGTCGCCCGACGGCCAGTGGATCAGCTTCTCGATGGGCGCCGCAGTTCGGTCGGAGGTCTACGTCGTGCGCACGGACGGCCGCGACCTGACCCGGCTGACGACGATGACGCCGCGCCGCACGGCCTGCTGCTCGGACTGGGCCCCTAGGGGCGACCTGGCGCCAGCGAGGTGTGGTTGTTTGGCACACGATCGGCACACGCCGCGCCAGACCTGGCAACACTCCCGCGGCGGTAAACCAGACGCCATGCGGGCTGGGAGTAACGGGAGCGACGGGACTCGAACCCGCGACCTCCGGCGTGACAGGCCGGCGTTCTAACCAACTGAACTACGCCCCCCGGGGCGACGGACAGTGTAGCCGGGACGCTCAGTACCCTGGCGGCGTGCTCTCCGTGCGCGCCGACGAGCCCTCGCCGTGACGACTCTCGACTGGGTCGCCGTCGGCGTGATCGCGTTCGCGGCGCTGCTCGGGCTCCGACGTGGGCTGATCGGCGGGCTGCTCGGGCTGGCCGGAATCGCCGTCGGCGCCTACTTCGGCGCCAAGCTCGCGCCCGAGCTGCTCTCGGGCTCGGAGTCGGCCTACACGCCGCTCGTCGCACTGGGCGGCGCTGCGATCCTCGTGATCCTGCTCCAGGGCGTCGCCTCGATGGCCGGGGGCGCGATCCGGACGAGCCTCTTCGTCCTGCCGCCGCTCCGGTGGCTCGACTCGCTCGGCGGCCTCGTTCTCGGCGCCGCCGCCGGCGCAGCGATCGTCTGGGTGCTGGGCGCGGTCGCGCTCCACCTGCCCGGACAGCAGGAGCTGCGGACCGAGGTGCAGCGCTCGCGGATCCTCGGCGAGATCAACGAGCGCGTGCCGCCTGGCCGCCTGCTGGACGCGATCGCCCGCGTCGATCCGTTCCTCTCGATCCAGGGGCCGCAGGCGCGCGTGGCGCCGCCCGACCCGACCCTGCTCGCCACCACCGGCGTTCGCACCGCCCGCGAGAGCGTCTTCCGCGTCACCGGGACGGCCTGCGGGCTCGGGGTCTCCGGCTCCGGCTGGGCGGCCGCGCCGAACCTCGTCGTCACGAATGCCCACGTGGTCGCCGGGATGAAGGACCCGCGCGTCGACCGGAGCGACGGCGACTACCGCGACGCCGTCGTCGTCGCCTTCGACGTGCGAGACGACATCGCCGTGCTCCGCGTGCCCGGGCTCGACGCCGAGCCGCTCGCGTCCGTCGCGCCGGTCTCGGGGCAGTCGGTCGCGATCCTCGGCTATCCGGGCAGCGGCCCCTTCACCGCCGTCCCCGGCCGCATCGGCCAGACCACCGTCGTCCTGACCGAGGACGCGTACGGCCGTGGCCCGATTCGGCGCCAGATCACGACCCTGCGCGGCGAGATCCGCCACGGAAACTCCGGAGGCCCGGCGGTCGACAGCGAGGGCCGGGTTCGGACGACGATCTTCGCCTCCCGCGTCGGCGCGGAGGGCCAGGGGTACGGCGTCCCGACCGAACGCGTCCGGGCGCAGTTGGCCGGAGCCGGCGCGTCGGCGGTCTCGACCGGGCCCTGCGTCCGTTAGAGAACGTCGAGGATCCCGAGCGGCCGCCGGAACGGGGCCACCAGGTAGACGCCGGCGGCCTTCTCCCGCGCCTCCTCGATCAGCTCGCGTGCGAGTGCCTTGCCGGTCGCGGCCGCGTCAGGCCCCGCAGCCCGCAGGCGTTCCTGCACCGGGTCGGGTACGACGATGCCCGGCACCTCGTTGTGGATCCGCACGGCCAGCTGCAGGCTCGGCATCGGCCAGACGCCGACGAGCAGTGGGATCGGCGACCGCCCGCCGAAGTGGGCGAGGAACGAGTCGAGGTAGCCGAGGTCGAAGAGGATCTGGGTCATGGCGAACTGGGCTCCCGCCTCGAGCTTGCGCTCGAAGCGCTCCAGCTCGAGATCGAGGTCGTCCGCGGACGGGTTGACCGCGACGCCGACGAAGAACGACGTGGGCGCGTCGATGCCGCGGCCGTGATAGTCCTCGCCGCGGTTCAGGTTCGTGATCAGCCGCGTCAGCCCGATCGCGTCGACCTCGTAGACGCCGCGCGCGCCCGGGTAGTCGCCCTCCTCCGGCGGGTCGCCGGTGACGGCGAGGATGTTGTGGACGCCCTCGGCGTGGGCGCCGAGCAGGAGCGACTCGAGGCCCGCGACGGACATGTCGCGCGTCGTCAGATGCGGGATCGTCTCGATCCCGCACGCGCGCTCGATCGCCACCGACGCCATCACGCCGCTCATCCGGGCGCGGGCGCGCGGGTTGTCGTTGACGTCGACGAAGTGCGCCTTGCCGGACTCGCGCAGAGCTCGGCCGGCCTCGACGAGGGCGGCGTTGTTCGCGCCGAGCGGGGGATCGAGCTGGACCGAGACGACGAACTCCTGCTCCCGGAGCATCCGGGCGAGCTCGGTCTCCTCCGTCGCGGTCTCGGCCGCGTCTGCCAGCTCGCGCTCGCGGACGGCGAGCGGAGCGGCCGGAGCCCGGTCCTCGTCGATCGCCCCGCGGATCGCCTCGATCTGCGCGGGCGTGGTGCCGCAGCAACCGCCGATGATCCCCGCTCCGAGCCGGCGCGCCTGGGCGGCGAACTCGGCGAAGTAGTCGGGCGTCGCGTGCGGGAAGACGACGCGGTGGCCCGCGAGGCTGGCGAGACCGACGTTCGGGAGCGCGGCGAGGACGAGCCCGTCGCGCTGCATCGAGGCGAGCGCGTTCAGCGCCGCGGCCGGCCCGGCGCTGTGGTTCGCGCCCGCCGCAGCCACCTCGAGCTCACCGAGGCGCTCGGCAGCGGTCTCGGCCGAGACACCGCCGAGCGTCTGGCCGTCGGCGTCGAAGGTCATCAGCGCGACGACGGGGAGCGACGAGACGGCGCGGACGGCCGCGATGGCTGCGACGAGCTCGTCCAGGTCGAAGAACGTCTCGAGCATGAGCACGTCCACGCCGCGGCCCTCGAGGATCTGGGCCTGCTCGCCGAACTGCTGGCTCTGTTCGGCCGCGTCGAACCGCTCGACGTCGCCGATCGGGCCGATCGAGCCGCCGATGTAGACGTCGGCGCCCGAGACCTCGCGCGCCTCGCGCGCGAGCCGAACGCCGGTCGAGTTGATCCGCTCGAACTCGTCCTCGAGGTAGTGGCCGGCCAGCTTGCGGCGGTTGGCGCCGAACGTGTTCGTCTCGATCAGCTCCGCGCCGGCGCGGATGAAGCTGGCGTGCAGGGCGACGACGCTCTCGGGCGCGCGCAGGTTCGCCTCCTCGGGGCAGCGCAGCCGCGGCACCGCCCCGGAGATGAGCGCCCCCATGCCGCCGTCCGCCACGATCGGCGGCCCGGAGCGGAGGCGTTCCTCGAACCGGCTCGGCATCCGCGCCACTGTAGTGAAGCGTCGGCGGTCAACCCCAATCGAGGGACGAGTCAACTCCGGAAGGGTGATTCCACGGCTAGGGGCGGCGGCGCATACTCCGGACATCTTCTGAGCGCACTGATGTGGCGAGTGCAGATCAGAGAGACCGGCTTCCGACCCAAGCATCTGGAAGCCATTGAGGGGGCGCCTGGCGGCGGTGCCCTCTCTCCCCATCAGAGGAGCCCCTGGCGGCGGGGGCTCCTCTGTCTTTCCGGCTCAAGTCCGTCGGCGGCGTTGCCGATACGGGGAACGGCTCTCCGAGTCCGAGGGACTGACGGCAATCATCCTGCGGCAAGGTGAGTTACGAAGCGGCGGGCCTCGGCCCGCCGTTTCTCTCGTTCTAGGCGTCGTCGTGGATGACGCGGCCTTCCATCCCGCCCGCGATCGTCACGACCTGGCCGGTGATGTGGCCCGAGAGCTCGTCCGAGGCGAGCACGACGACCTGGCGCGCGATGTCGTCGGGCTGCGCGACCTTGCGCAGCGCCATCGTCCGCGAGACGCGGCGCACCGCGGCAGGGTCGACGTGGCCGCGCGTCATCGGGCTCTCCGTCCAGCCCGGGGCGACCGCATTCACCCGCGCCGACGGCGCAACGCGGACGACCTCGTTCTTGAGGCTGAGCAGGAGACCACCGAGCACCGCTGACTTCGCGGCCGCGTAGTCGGCGTGCCCGGCTTCGCCGACGATGCCCGCCGTCGAGCCGACCAGCACGAGCGAGCCGTGGCCGTTGCGCTCGACCTCGCGGAGGAAGCAGCGGGCGGTGAGGAAGGCGGTGGTCAGGTTCTGGCGCAGCGTGTGCTCCCAGCGCTCGAGCGGCAGCTTCCAGACGGGGACGTCCTCGGACGGCCAGACGCCGGCGACCGCGGCGCAGACGTCGATCCGGCCGAGCGCGGCGCGTGACTCCTCGAACAGGTGCTCGACCTCGTGCTCGTCGGTCAGGTCGGCACGGAGCGTCGGCACGCCGCCGATCGAGGCCGCGACCTCGCGCGCCCGCTCCTCGCCGCGGTGGTAGTGGACGGCGACGCGCGCTCCCTCGGCCGCGAAGGCGCGCGCACAGGCCGCGCCGATGCCGCCGGACGCGCCGGTGACGAGCACGCCCTTTCCCGAGAGGCCGGTCTCCACGAGGGCAAGCGTATGCTCTCCGACATGGCCGAGCTGGCTGGGTTCCTGGTCGTCGCCGCCGTCGTCATCTGCACACCCGGCCAGGACACCGCGCTGACGATCCGGAACGCGCTCACCGGCGGACGCCGCAGCGGGCTCGCGACGGCGCTCGGGGTCGCGCTCGGACAGGCGGTCTGGACGATCGCGGCCGCGGCCGGGCTGGTTGCGGTGCTGCGGGCGTCGCAGCCCGCCTTCACCGCGCTGCGACTCGCCGGCGCGGCGTATCTCGTCTACCTCGGCCTGCAGTCGCTGCTCGCAGCCGCGCGCCGCCGCCGGCCGGCGCCTGTGGCCGCCGCGGCGCTCGACGCCGGGCGGCTCGCTCCGGCAGGGGCTCGTCAGCAATCTCGCCAACCCGAAGATGGTCGTCTTCTTCACGAGCCTGCTGCCGCAGTTCGGCTCGGCGTTCGGGACGCTGCTGGCGCTCGGGCTGGTGTTCTCCCTGCTCACGGCGATCTGGCTCGCGGGCTACGCGGTGGCCGCCGCCCGCGCGCGGCGGCTGCTCGCCCGCGAGCGCGTTCGCCGCGCGTTCGAGGCGGTCACCGGGGTCGTGCTCGTCGCGCTCGGCCTGCGGGTCGCAGCGGTGCGGGGTTAGCCTCCCGGCGTGCGCGTCCACATCATCAGCGACATGGAGGGCGTCTCCGGGATCGTCAAGCCGGAGCAGACGAGCGGCGGCGACCCGATGTACGAGGAGGGCCGCAAGCTCTACACCGAGGAGATCAACGCGGCCGTGCGCGGCGCGAAGGCGGGCGGCGCGACCGAGATCGTCGTCATGGACTGCCACGGCGCCGGCGGCGGCTGGACGTTCAACTCGCTCGTGCCCGAGCTGCTCCACGAGGACTGCGAGTGGGTCGTGCAGGAGGAGTGGACGGGCTACACGGAGTTCCTCGAGCAGGGCTGCGACGCCGCGCTCTTCGTCGGCATGCACGCGATGGCCGGCACCCAGGACGGGAACATGAACCACACCGTCTCGGGCCGCGACTACCAGCGGCTCTGGTTCAACGGCGTCGAGGTGGGGGAGACCGGGATCAACGCCGCGCTCTGCGGCACGTGGGGCTGTCCGGTCCTGCTCGTCACCGGCGACGAGGCCGCCTGCCGCGAGGGGAAGGCGCTGCTCGGCGACGGCCTGACGACGGTGGCGGTGAAGCGCGCGCTCAGCTCGGGGTCGGCGCGGCAGATCCCGCCGCTGCGGGCGCGGAAGCTGATCGAGGACGGGCGCGAAGAAGGCGCTCGCCGACCTGAAGGCGGTGCCGCCGTACGACCCGGGCAGCCCGTGCGAGGTCAAGGTCGAGTTCAAGCGCACGCAGCCGGCCGACCGGCTCCGCTTCCACCCCGGCGTCGAGCGGCTCGACGGCCGCACGATCCGCGTCGAGGCCCCCACCTGGTGGGAGGCCTGGCAGATGTTCTTCTTCGAGACCTAGACGGCTGCGGCGGGCGGCTCGACGACGCCGAGCTCCTCGACGAGCGTGAAGAAGGCGCGCGCGAACGGCGAGTCGCCGGTGCGCTGCCGCACGAACTCCCAGTCGATCTGCTCGCGCAGCGAGCGCGCCAGCTCGAGCACCGAGGCGAGGTCGGGGTCCTGCTCGTTCAGCGCCAGCAGCTTCGTCGTCAGCACGTCGCCGAGCGACGCGACCGGCAGCCGCTGCGCCGCCACCTCCATCTCCTCGGAGCGCTCGAAGTAGCCGTCGTCGATGTCGCCGCCCATCGGGCTGAAGATCAGGTCGATCAGCGTCTCGCCGTCCCAGGCCTTGAGCAGCCAGCCCTCGGGCGGACGGTCGGCCCGCATCTCGGCGCCGACGAGCGCGTCGAGCGCCCGCTCGGCGTCCTCCGGGCGGACGAAGAAGTCGACGTCGTGCTCGGTCGGCGGGCCGCCGCGGGCCCACGCCGCGAGCCCGCCGCCGAGCAGATACGGCACCTCGGCGTCCCGCAGCGCCGCGGCGGCGCGCTTCATCGACTCGATCAGCTCGGGGAAGTTCTCGGACGGCGTGTAGGCCATGTCCGGCGGCTATACCCGGCGCCTCCGTTTGTGAAAGCCGCCGTACGTGCACATGGCGCTCGATGGCGGAGACGATCCGTGTTGCCGCGGCCGCAGACATCCACTGCGCCGAGCCCCTGCGCGAGCGGATCGCCCGCGCGTTCGCCGACCTGCGTGGGCAGGCCGACGTCGTCCTGCTCGCGGGCGACCTGACCACGCACGGCGAGCCGGAGGAGGCGCTCGTCCTCGCCGACGCGTGCCGCGGCGCTCGAGCTGCCCGTCTACGCCGTCCTCGGCAACCACGACTTCCATGCGGATCGTTGCGACGAGCTGATCGCCGTGCTCGAGGAGGCGGGGATCCGGGTGCTCCAGCGGGAGTGCGCCGTCCACGAGGTCGGCGGGCTCGAGCTCGGGATCGTCGGCGCCAAGGGCTTCGTCGGCGGGTTCCCCGGCGCCGAGCTGCCCGACTTCGGTGAGCCGCTCCTGCGCGAGGTCTACGCCGAGACGACGCGGGAGGTCGACGCGATCGAGGCCGGGCTCGAGCAGGTGGCCGGCTGCCACCGCCGTGTCGTGCTGCTCCACTACGCGCCGATCCCCGAGACCCTCGTCGGGGAGCCCGAGACGATCTGGGCCTTCCTCGGCTCCTCGCGGCTCGCGCAGCCGATCGGCGCGCACCGGCCCGACCTCGTCCTGCACGGCCATGCCCACCGGGGCTCGTTCGCGGGAGAGCTCGGCCCGGTGCCGGTGCGCAACGTCGCCGTGCACGTGCTCGGCAAGGACTTCGAGCTCTTCGAGCTCTGAGCGGTCAGGCGAGCTCGAGCGTCGCCTCGCGGCGCGCGATGTGCTCGTAGACGCGGAGCAGGCCCAGGCCGGCGATCAGGAATGCCGCGCCGACCGCGAGCTCGCGCGCGAGCAGGCCGGCGACGTCGCCGAATCCTGCGCCGGCGACGGCCGCGCGGCCGGCTTCGACGGCGTGGGTGACCGGGAGCCCTTCCGCGACCGTGCTCATCCAGCTCGGCAGGTCGTCGAGCGGCACGTTGACGCCGCAGAAGACGAGCAGCACCGCGAAGACCAGGTTCGAGAAGACGGCGAGCTCGCGTACGCGCAGCGCGATCGCGGCGTGGCGACCCCGAGCGCCGTGCACGAGAAGGCGGCCGTTGCCATCGCCAGCACGAGCAACGGCAGCGAGCCTGCCGACGCCTCGACGTCGAGCACGAGCGCGCCGAACGCGAAGCTCGAGAGCGAGACGGCGAGGCCGATCGCCATCACCGGCAGGCTGCGACCGAGGAAGAGGGCGACCCGGCTCGCCGGCGACGCGAGCAGGTGGACCAGCGTCTGCGCACGCCGCTCGCCGGCGATCGCCTGGCTCATCGCGAAGAGACCGGGTAGCGCGGCGAGCTGGATCGAGTTGCCGACGACGTAGAACGAGTCCGACTCGAGCTCGGCCGCGCGGCCGAGATAGGCGAAGAAGAGCACCTGGAAGAGCGGCGGCACGATCATCGTCGGGATGAAGAGCGCCGGATGGAGCCAGCTGAAGAGGCCCCGGAAGCTGAGCAGCCCGCCGATCAGCGCGACGCGGACCGCGTTCACGTCAGCGACAGCGTCGCGCGGCGGCGCGCCGATTCGAGGAAGCGGCCGAGCAGGAGCGCCCCGACCAGGGTGTAGACGGCGCTGAGCACGAGGCACATCGCGATGTCGGCGAGCGGAGACCCGCCCGCGAAGGCGGAGTCGCTGAGCGCGCGCATGCCCCACGTCGGCGCGAGCACCCACGAGATCGGCTCGACCCAGTCCGGCAGCAGCGCCACCGGGATCAGGAGGCCGGTCACGAGCCAGACCGGGTACTCGAACATGTTCCCGATCGCCCAGCCGGCGCGGAAGCGAACGACCACCGAGGCCATCACGAATCCGAGCAGCCCGATCGAGACGATCGTCGGCGGGATCGAGAGCGCGAAGAGCAGCGGCTGCTCCAGTTCCAGCGGGATCCCGAAGACGAGCCGGCCCCAGAGCAGCGTCGACACCAGCGAGTAGATGCCGATCGCGGACGAGGCGATCGTGACCGGGAGCAGCACGGCCCAGAACGGCGTCGGCGCGGCGACGAGAAGCTCGAGCACGCCGAGCGAGCGCTGGCGCTGGATCGAGTCGGCGGCGTCGACCGTCGTGACCGACCAGATCCCCATCACCGCGGCGCCGATCGACGCGAGCAGGAGCGCCTCCGACTCCGCTCCCGCCTGGAACATGAAGTAGGCGAGCGACGCGTAGACGAGCGGCCAGATCGTCGTCGTCATCACCGCGAACGCGTTTCGCGAGAGATGCTTGAAGTGGAACGCGACCCCGAGCCAGACGACTCGCGCGAGTCGGGTCACGCGGTCACGAGCTGCACGTAGGCGTCCTCGAGCGTCGGCTCGCGCGAGGCGACGCGGCCGACCGTGACCGTGCTCAGCTGGGCGAGGATCACGTGCGTCAGCTCGGCCCCCGGCGCCGTCTGGACGATCAGCAGCTGCTTCTGCTCCTGCTCCTCGACCGTCACCGTGAGCACGTCCGGCAGCTGCTCGATCCGGCGCACCGACTCCTCGTCGATCCCGAAGACCTCGACCTCGACGACGCCGCTCTGCTCGACGCCCGCCTTCAGCTGCTCCGGCGTGCCCTGCGCGACGATCTCGCCCTTCGCGATCACGGCGATCCGGTCGCAGAGCGAGTCGGCCTCGAACATGTAGTGCGTCGTCAGGAGGACCGTCTTGCCGGCTTTCGTCAGCGACGCGATCAGGGCGCGCAGCTCGCGCGCACCGACGGGGTCGACGCCGATCGTCGGCTCGTCGAGGAAGAGGACGGGAGGGTCGTGGAGCAGCCCGCGCGCGATGTGGAGCCGCTGCCGCATGCCGCGGCTGTAGCCCTCGACGCGCTCGTGCTCGCGTCCGTCGAGCCCGACGAGTCCGAGCAGCTCGTCGATCCGCCCCCGCTGCCGGCGGGGCTCGACGCCGTAGAGCTCGGCGAAGTAGCGAAGGTTGTCGAGCGCGGAGAGGCGCTCGTAGAGGCCCCGGTCGCCGCCGAAGACGTAGCCGACTCGCTCCCGGACCCGCTGCGCGTCGCGGACGACGTCGTAGCCGAGCACGTGCGCGCTCCCCGCCGTCGGGATCAGGAGCGTGTTCAGCATCTTGATCGTCGTCGTCTTGCCGGCCCCGTTCGGCCCGAGCAGCCCGAAGAGCTCGCCTTCGCGGATCGAGAAGCTGACTCCGCGCACGGCCTCGACATCGCGCGCCCGGCGCCGGAGCGTCCCCGTCACGATTCTGTAGGTGCGACGGAGGTCGACGGCCTCGACGACGTTCACATTTCCGAGTCTAGGCGACTACAGGACATTTGTGCGCGGAGTTTCCGCGCTGTTGACATGACACCGGCGAGCAGGTGTGATTGCGGCGATGCGGCACACGTTCGTCGTCGCCGAGATGGACGTCACGGGCAGCCGGACCGAAGGCGACACCGCCTTCGAGAAGGTGGTCCTGGGCGCCCACACCGGTTCGAAGCTCCTCGAGCAGCACGTCACGCGCTACGCGCCGGGACGCTCGCTGCCGCGGCGCGGGGACGGCCGCGACGAGCTCCTCTTCGTCGTCTCGGGCGCGGGCACGCTCGAGCTGGAGGGGGAGCCGCACGACCTCGAGCCGGACACCGCCGCCTACGTCCGCTCGGGGGAGACGTACGTGATCGACAACGCCGGTCCCGGACGAGCTCCTGCTCGTCTCCACGACCGTCCCGGTCGAGCAGGTCTACCGCTCGCCGCGGGAGGTGATCGTCCGCTTCGACGACCGGCCGGAGCTGCGCGCCGACGCCAAGCGCACCTTCCGCTACCTCGTCAACCAGGACGCAGGCTGCATGGACGCGACCCAGTTCGTCGGGATCGTCGAGCCGTGCCGCGCACCCGACCACAGCCACTCCTACGACGAGCTCGGCTATATCGTCGAAGGGGAGGGATTCGCCCACATCGAGGGCGAGTCGATCCCGCTCCGGGCCGGGTCCTGCTTCCACCTCCCGCCCGAGCAGGTGCACTGCATCGAGAACACCGGGCCGGGGGTGATGCGGATCCTCGGCGTCTTCTCCCCGTCGGGCGATCCTGCTTCACGAGCATACGAGGACAACTCGGAACTGATTCAGGCGTCTTAAGACTTGCAATCGACAGGAGGGCATGGAATGCACGGAAGGAAACGGAAGGGAGCTGCCGCGTTCGCGGTGCTCATCATCGCGTCGCTGGCGGTCGTCGCCTCGGCGTTCGCTCGTGCCGACGCCGGGCCGGCTGCCACAGCCGCCCCGAGCGCCGGGTGCGACAACCCGACGATCGGGTTCCAGGGTCCGATCACCGGTGACGCGGCGTTCATCGGCAAGGAGACGCTGAGCTTCGCGCAGTACGCGATCAAGAAGCTCGGCGGCGGCAAGATCAAGCTGTCCCAGCAGGACACGCAGCTCGATCCGGCCCAGGCCTCGACCACCGGCACGAAGCTCCACGCGGACGCCAACGTCCTCGCGGTCATCGGCCCGGCCGGCAGCCAGGAAGTCCTGGCGGTGGCGCCGATCTTCAAGAAGGGCCAGCGCCTGCCGTTCATCTCCGGCTCGGCGACCCGCACGTCGCTGACGAACGGCTCGATCCCGAACTTCTTCCGGGTCGTCCCGAACGACAGCGTCCAGGCGCCGACGACGGCGAAGTTCCTTCGCCAGACGCTGAAGGCGAAGCATGTCTTCATCGTCGACGACCAGACGGCGTACTCGAAGCCGCTTGCGAACGGCGTGCAGGCCAACCTGCGGGCCGGCGGCGTCAAGGTGACGCGGAACTCGGTCAACCAGAAGGTGACCGACTTCTCGGCGCTCGTCTCCAAGATCGGCGATGACGTCGACGCACGTCTACCTGCCCTGGCAGATCGCGGCCAACGCCCAGATCTTCGGGCAGCAGATGAAGGAGCAGGGCAAGTCGGCCGTCATCTTCGGCTCGGACGGCCTCGACTCCGGCGACTTCAAGATCCAGGGCTCGTACGTCTCGGCGTTCGCGCCGGACATCCGCGGGATCCCCGGCAACGCCGCCTTCATCAAGGGCTACGGCAAGAAGTTCGTCTCGAACTTCGGCCCGCCCGTGTACGTGGCCACGCAGGCCGCGATCATGGCGATCAACAAGGCGTGCGCTGACGGGAACGCCACCCGCGCAGAGGTGCAGAAGAACCTCCGCACGACGTTCATCCCGAAGAGCATTCTCGGCGGCAACCTGCAGTTCACCGCCAAGGGTGACGTCAAGGGCTCGAAGTTCTACATCTTCAAGCTCGGCTCCGGCGGCAAGAAGACGCTCGTCGGCTAGTCATCGTTTCGCCCGCCGTGCGGCCCGCTCCCTTGGGGGTGGGCCGCACGGCGTTTTCGTGAGAGGGTCACCGCCGTGGACTGGGACTTCTTCGTCCAGCAGCTCGTGAACGGCCTCACGCTCGGCAGCGTCTATGCGCTGATCGCCCTGGGCTACACGATGGTCTACGGGATCCTGAAGCTGCTCAACTTCGCCCACGGCGAGGTCTACATGATGGGCGCGTTCGCGGGCTTCGGCGTGCTCAGCCTCTTCGGCGGCGCGCTCGGGGTCACGATCAACGTCGTCGTCCTGATCGGAATCATGCTCGGTGTCGCGATGCTCGTTGCCGGCCTGCTCGGGGTCGCGATCGAGCGCTTCGCGTACCGGCCGCTCCGGAACGCGCCCCGGATCGCGCCGCTGATCAGCGCCCTCGGCGTCTCCTTCTTCCTCCAGTCGAGCGCGCTGATCCTCTTCGGCGCCGACTTCCGCAGCTACGAGACGTACGAGTACATCGACCTCGCGAGCGGGATCCACTGGGGGCCGCTGAACATCTCGGTCGTCCGGATCGCGGTCATCCTGACCGCGTTCGCGATGATGCTCGGGTTGACGCTGCTCGTCGCGCGCACCCGTCTCGGCAAAGCGATGCGGGCGACCTCGTTCGACCGCGAGGCCGCCGCGATGCAGGGGATCGACGTCGACCGCGTGATCGTCGCGACGTTCTTCATCGGCTCGGCGCTCGCGGGCGCCGCCGGCGTGATGGTCGGGCTCGTCTTCTACAAGGTCTACCACCTGATGGGCTTCCTGGCCGGGCTCAAGGGCTTCACCGCGGCCGTTGTCGGCGGGATCGGCTCGATCCCGGGCGCGATGCTCGGCGGTCTCCTGATCGGGCTCTCGGAGGC
Organism: uncultured Gaiellaceae bacterium; assembly: GCA_963732995.1. Classification (GTDB taxonomy): domain Bacteria; phylum Actinomycetota; class Thermoleophilia; order Gaiellales; family Gaiellaceae; genus Gaiellasilicea. Next base: position 21,010 of record CAVTBS010000008.1, read on the forward strand.
GTTCATCACCGGCTACGTCTCCTCGACGTTCCAGGACGTCTTCGTCTTCTCGATCCTGATCATCCTGCTGCTCGTCCGGCCGAGCGGCTTGCTGGGAAAGGCGGACATCCAGAAGGTATGAGCACATGAGCGAAGTCGAGGGAACTCCCGAGGGCCCGAGGATCGGCGCCGACGAGTGGGTCGCCCGCTCCGAGGAGCGCACCGGCAGGCGCGGAGGCCCGTTCGCGCCGCTCGTCGAGCGCGCGGAGCAGCTGCCCTGGTGGGTGCTGCTCGTGGCCGCGGTCGGCGTCTCGGCGCTCCTTCCCTTCGTCTCGAGCTCGGACTACGTGATCCGCGTCGCCGTCAACACGGTCCTGTTCGCGCTGCTCGCGCTCGGCCTGAACGTCGTCGTCGGCTGGGCGGGCCTGCTCGACCTCGGCTTCGTCGCCTTCTACGGCTTCGGCGCCTACCTCTACGCGCTGCTCTCGTCGTCCCAGTTCGACCTCCACTTGCCGGCGCTGCTCTCGGTCTCGATCGTGATCGTCTCCTCGGCGCTGCTCGGGCTGCTGCTCGGGCTGCCCTCGCGGCGCCTCGTCGGCGACTACCTCGCGATCGTGACCCTCTTCTTCGCGCAGATCTACGTCGTGCTGGCGACGAATGCGGACCGGATCACCCTGCCGTGGAACGACGGCCCGACCGACATCTCCGGCGGCCCGAACGGGATCACCGACATCGACCCGATCAGCATCCTCGGGTACGAGTTCGGCTCCACCAGAAGCTACCTCTGGCTGTCGCTCGGCGTCTTCGCCGTGGTCGTCGTGGCGCTCCAGTTCATCAACCACTCCCGCACCGGCCGGGCGTGGCGGGCGCTCCGCGAGGACGCGCTCGCCGCCGAGATGATGAGCATGCCGGTGAACCGGCTGAAGCTGCTGGCGTTCATGTTCGGCGCCGCGACGGCCGGCCTGACGGGGACGATCTTCGCCTCCGTCCAGCTCGGCGTCTTCCCGCAGAACTTCGACCTGCCGCTCCTGATCACGGTCTACGCGATGGTCATCCTCGGCGGCGCCGGCAGCATTCCCGGGGTCGTCATCGGCGCGATCACGATCAACGTCTCGCTCGAGCTCCTCCGCGAGCCGGCCAATGCGCGGCTCCTCTTCTACGTTGCGATCGGGCTCGGCCTCGTCACGCTGGTGCGTCCGTGGCGCAAGCTCGCCGGGATCCTCGTGGGCATGGTCGTGTTCGGGATCGTCGCCTACCAGCTGGCCGAGTGGCTGCGGCCCGCGTGGGTCTCCGGCTCGATCGAGGGCGGCCGCTTCGCCAGCCTGCTCGACGGCTGGGTGATCCACCCCGTCGACTCGATCCACCTCGGCAACGCGGGCTTCGTCCTCCTGATCGCCGCGCTGCTCGCGCTGACCGAGCTGCGCGGGATCTGGCGGTCGATCCTGCTCGTGCCGACGCTCTATCTCGCCGCGTTCGTCTGGGAGAACCGGCTCGTCGTCGAGCCGAGCGTGACCCGGATCCTCCTCCTCGGCGCACTCCTGGTCGTGCTGATGAGCTGGCGGCCGCAGGGCCTGCTCGGGACGTCGAGGGTGGAGATCGTATGAGCGCGAAGCCGCGGATCCTCGAGCTGAAGGGGATCTCGAAGTCGTTCGGCGGCCTGCAGGTGATCGACGGGCTCGACCTGCACGTCGACGAGGGCGAGATCGTCAGCGTGATCGGCCCGAACGGCGCGGGCAAGACGACGCTCTTCAACCTGATCACCGGCGTCTACCGGCCGGATCGCGGCGAGATCCTGCTCGACGGCGAGTCGCTGCTCGGCCTGCTGCCGCACAAGATCACGCAGCGCGGCGTCGCTCGCACGTTCCAGACGCTGCGGCTGTTCCTGAACATGACGGTGAAGGAGAACGTGATGGCGGCCGCCTACGGGCGGACGCGGGCCGGGGTGGTGCGCTCGATCCTGCGCACGCCCGGGATGCGGCGCGAGGAGCGTGAGATCTCCGAGCTGGCCGAGGAGAAGCTCGCCTTCTTCGGCCAGCGCCTGATGGGCTACCGCTGGAACCAGCCGGCGTACTCGCTCTCGTACGCGAACCGGCGCCGCCTCGAGATCGCGCGGGCGACGGCGACCGGGCCGCGCGTGCTCCTGCTCGACGAGCCGGCGGCCGGGATGAACCCGAAGGAGACGCACGAGATCACCGAGCTGATCGCGCAGCTGCGCACCGAGGGCGGCTACACGATCCTCGTGATCGAGCACGACATGCACGTCGTCGAGGGGATCTCCGACCGCGTCGTCGCGCTCGACCACGGGATCAAGATCGCGGAGGGGACGTTCGAAGCGGTCGCGACCGACCCGCGCGTGGTCGAGGCGTACCTCGGCACGAAGGCGGCGGCGACGAAGTGAACGCCGTCGCGCCGCTGCTCCAGCTCGAGGCCGTCGACACCTACTACGGCCAGATCCACATCCTGCAGGGGGTGAACCTCGCCGTCGGCGAGGGCGAGCTCGTCTGCCTCCTCGGCGGCAACGCGTCCGGCAAGTCGACGACGCTGAAGACGATCCTCGGGATCGTCTCGCCGCGGAACGGGGTCGTGCGCTTCGGCGGCGAGGAGATCACGCGCCGCCCGACGGCGCACCGGATCGCGCGCGGGCTCGCGATCGTGCCCGAGAACCGACGCGTCTTCGCGCCGATGTCGGTGCTCGAGAACCTCGAGATGGGCGCGTACCTGAGGCCGAAGGCGGACCTGAAGGAGGAGTTCGAGCGGGTCTACGGCCTCTTCCCGCTCCTCTACGAGCGGCGGAAGCAGCTGGCCGGGACGCTTTCCGGTGGTGAGCAGCAGATGCTCGCGATGGGACGGGCGCTGATGTCGAAGCCGAAGCTGCTGCTGATGGACGAGCCGTCGATGGGGCTCGCGCCGATCCTCGTCGAGCGGAGCTTCGAGATCATCCAGCAGGTGCACCAGGCCGGCGTCGCGATGCTGATCGTCGAGCAGAATGCGAACGTGTCGCTCTCGATCGCCGACCGCGGCTACGTCCTCTCCACGGGCCGCGTCGTCCTCGAGGGGAAGGCCAAGGACCTGCTCGACGACGAGGATCTCCGGAAGGCCTACCTTGGCCGTTGAGCACCGGTGCCGAGACGTCGCGTGAGAGCGAGTTGCGGACTCGGCGGCGCGGCGGTTCCCGTCTTTCGCGACAAGGTCTACGTCAACTCCTGCTCGCAGGGGGCGCTGTCGGACGCCGTTCGCGCCGCCTACGAGGAGTACCTCGACGGCTGGGACGAGAACGGCGCCGAGTGGGGGCACTGGGTCGAGCGGTCGGAGGCGATCCGTGGCCGGTTCGCCGAGCTTCTGTCGGTGCAGGAGGACGAGGTCGCGATCCAGACCTCCGTCTCCGCGGCGGTCAGCGCGCTCGTCTCGGCGCTGGACTTCAGCGGCGAGCGGAACCGGATCGTCATCTCCGAGAACGAGTTCCCGACGGTCGGCCAGATCGCGCACGCGCAGGAGCTGCGCGGCGCCGAGGTCGTCCAGGTCGAGCCCGAGCCGGAGGCGTACGCGGCCGCGGTCGACGAGCGGACAGCGCTCGTCTGCTCGACCTTCGTCTCCTTCCGGACCGGCAAGGTCCACGACGTCGCCGCGATCCGCGAGGTCGCGCGCCGGAGCGGCGCCCTGATGCTGGTCGACGCCTACCAGGGCGCCGGCGCGGTGCCGTTGCGCGCCGCGGACGTCGCGGACGTCGTCGTCGGCGGCACCGTCAAGTACCTGCTCGCGTCGGCGGGGCTCGCGTACATGTACGTCGGCGACGCGGTTCGCTCCCGGCTGCCGACCCAGACCGGCTGGTTCGCGGACGAGAACATCTTCGAGATGCAGATCGCGAGCTACCGGCCGCATCCGACGGCGCGCCGCTACGACGCGGGCACGCCGCCGGTCCCGAGCATCTACGGCGGGCTCGCCGGGATCGACCTGATCCTCGAGGTGGGCGTGCCCGCGATCCAGGAGCACGTCCGGGGCCTCGTCGAACGGCTCGTCGCCGGGGTCGACGAGCTCGGAGCGACGGTCGCGGCGCCGCCCGGCGGACCGCTCGTCTGCATTCGCTCCACCGATGCACCGGCGCTCGTCGACACGCTCGCAGCGGAGAACATCGTCGCCTCCGAACGCGACTCGAGCCTGCGCGTCTCGCTCCACCTCTACAACACCGCCGACGACGTCGATGCAGTGCTCGGCGCACTCGAGCGGAACCGGCAGCTCCTCCGCTAGCGGCGAGACCCGCCGCAGGATCATCGTCCCGCGGCGCGAAGACTGAGCGATGTCGCGAGAGCTCTCGCAGAACGAACGGCGGCTGGCCGCGCTCGGCGCGATCGGTGTGCTCTGGGCGGCGCTCCTGATCGCGATCGGCTTCTCGGCCCCGTTCGTCGTGCTCGCACTCGGCGGCGTGCTGCTCGCTGCCGCGGCCGTGCTCCAGCGGGACGCGGTCGTCCCGAAGCTGATGGGCGCGAGGCGCACGGCGACAGCGCGCATCGGCCGGATCGACTGGGGCGCCAGGCTGTCGGCAGTGGAGGCTCAGGCCCGCAGGCTGCGGCCGGAGCCCGGTCGCCGCGACGCCCTCCGTCTCAGTGAGCAGGCAGCCGCGCTGCGCCAGGCAGGGCCGGGCCGGCGATGCCGTGCAGCCGATCGAGGAGGCGCTGGAGATCTTCCGGCAAGATCGGCGACCGTCGCGGCGAGGCCGTCACCCTGAACCGGCTCGGCCTGACGCAGGCCCGGATCGGCGACGAGACCGGCGCGCTCGACTCCTACGAGGCCGCGCTCGCCATCCTCACCGAGCTCGGCGACAGCCACGGCGCAGGGCGCGTGCTCGCGAACCTCGGCGCTCTGCATCGCGGCCAGGGGCACGAGGAGCAGGCGCGGGCGCTCTGGACGGACGCGCTGGAGCGGCTCGAGCCCGGCTCGCCCGAGCACGACCGGACCGCCCAGCAGCTCGAGCTCGCCAGCTAGCCCCCGTCGTTCGCGGGGTCGCCGGCGGCGAGGACGTCGCGGGCCCACTCGCGCCGCTTCCAGTCCGGAACCGGCGGCTCGCAGTCGACGCGCGGGGTGAAGCGCGACCGCTCGACGAGCTGCAGCCGGTGGATGTAGCGCGGGCAGTTCGGAAAGACCTCGGTTGCGTGCACACGGACGATGCACTGGGCGCGCGGGATACTCGGGGAGCAGCGGGTCGTCCGGGTCGATCGACGCCGTCCCGTTCAGCCGGAGCCGCTTCTGGCCGTCGAAGTCGACGAAGAGGAGGCCGACGCGCGCGTTCTCGGCGACGTTGCCGAGCGAGAGGTACATCCCGTTGCCGTCCCAGCTCGGGAAGGCGATCGTGCGCTCGTCGAGCACGCGGACGAAGCCGGGATCGCCGCCCTTGTAGGAGCACTGCGGCGAGCCGTCGGCGTCGGCCGTCGCGAGGAAGAACATGTCGCGCGCCTCGATGAACGCGCGGTCGCCGTCGTCGATCGAGTCGTGCACGATCCGCTCCTCGATCCGGTCGGCGAGCCGCCGCGTGTCGAAGCGGTCCTGGAACCCGCGGTTGCCCTCGTGGTAGAGCGGCATGGCGTGCATCATGCGCCTCGTGGCTGCCGACGTCCACGTCGCCGCGATCGGCGACTCGATCACGGCCGGCTCTCCCTGGGACGACGATCCCGCGATCGGCTGGCCGGCGGCGGCCGCGAGTGCCGACCCGCGGCTGCGCTTCACCGTCCGTGCCGTCTACGGCAAGCGCACGGACGAGATCGCCGCCTGGCTGGACGAGGCGGCCGACGGTGCGGGTGTGCTCGTCGTGCAGGGCGGGATCAACGACATCGCCCAGGGCCGGGAGGTGGCCGACGCCGCGAGCGAACCTGGCCGCGATGATCGGGCGCGGCCAGGAGCTGGGCCTGAGCGTCGCCGTCGCGAACGTGCTTCCGTGGAACAACGGCTGGCCGCGCGCGGACGCGCCGATCCGCGAGCTGAACGGGCTGATCGGGGCTCTGGGCGTGCCGGTGCTCGACTTCCACGCGACGCTGGAGGATCCGGAGCGGCCGGGGAGGATGCGCGAGGAGTGGACGTCGGACGGCGACCACCCGTCGGTCGAGGGCTACCGGCGGCTGGGCGAGCTAGCCTTCCGGCTCCCGTGAACTACGACGCCCGCTCGATGACCGCACCGCTCCGCCGCGTGCTCGTCCGCCCGCCGCAGCCCGGCGACGCTGCCCGCTGGCGCGAGTACGGCTGGCGCGCCCAGCCCGACACCGGTGCCGCGGCGGCCGAGCACGAGGCATTGCGCGAGATCCTCGCGGGCGCCGGCGCCGAGGTGATCGTCGCCGACGGCGAGTCCGGGAACCCGGACGCGATCTACGCGTACGACCCCGTTCTCGTCGGCGAGCGCGGCGCCGTGCTGCTCCGGCCGGGGAAGGACGGCCGGCTCGGCGAGCCCGGTGCGCTGGAGGCGGCACTCGCGCAGGCGGGTGTCCCGGTGGCGGCGCGGATCGAGGCGCCGGGGACGATCGACGGCGGCGACACGCTCTGGCTCGACCGCGAGACGCTGCTCGTCGGCCGCGGCTACCGCACGAACGCCTCCGGCGTCGAGCAGCTGCAGGCGGCGTTTCCCGACGCCGAGGTTCTCTCCTACGACCTCCCGCACTGGAACGGCCGCGCCGAGGTGATGCACCTGATGAGCCTGATCTCGCCGCTCGACGAGGACCTGGCGCTCGTCTACCCGCGGCTCGCGCCGGTGCGGCTGATGGAGCTGCTCGCCGAGCGCGGGATCGAGGTGGTCGAGGTGCCGGACGACGAGTTCGAGTCGATGGGGCCGAACGTGCTCGCGCTCGGGCCGCGGCTCGCGCTCGCGCTCGAGGGCAACGACGAGACGCAGGCGCCGGATGGAGGCCGCCGGCGTCGAGGTGCTCGTCTACAAGGGCGACGAGATCTCGCGCAAGGGCGACGGCGGCCCGACCTGCCTGACCCGGCCGGTGCTGCGCCGGATGAGCCTGTTCGAGTTGATCGACGCCGGGGACGAGGACGCGCTGCGCGACGAGCTCGAGCGCGATCCGGAGAGCGCGAGCGTGCGCAATGCGGACGGGTTGTCGCCCGTGCTCTACGCGCTCGTCAACGGCCGGGCCGACCTCGTCGACCCGATTCTCGACGCGAACCCGTCGCTCGACGTCTTCGACGCGGCCGCGGTCGGCCGGACGCGCGGGCTCGAGGAGCTGCTCGAGACCGAGCCGGCGCTCGCCGCAGGCCCGCGCCGCCGACGGCTCGACGCCGCTCCACCTCGCCGCCCGGTTCGACCAGCGCGACGCGGCCGAGCTGCTGCTCGAGCACGGGGCAGACGCGGCGGCGCGCGACGGTGACGGCCGGACGCCCGCGGACGTGGCGGTCGGCGACGCGCGCGAGCTGTTCGCCTAGGCCGGCTCGTCCAGGCTGAGCTGGCGGTAGTCGGTCAGGCCCGACAGGCCGACGCCGACGAGTCGCAGCGCTCCCGGACGGTCGCGCAGGCCGCGGTCGAGCAGGGCGCAGGCGAGCTCGCCGATCCGGCCGGCGTCGTCGATGCCGACGTCGAGGCTGGTCGAGCGGCTGCGGATCGAGAAGTCGCCGTAGCGGAGCTTCGCCGTCACCGTGCGCGCGGAGAGCCCCTCCCGGCGCAGGTGGGCGCCGAGGCGGTCGGCCATCCGCCGCAGCTCCGCGTGCAGCAGGGCGGGATCGTGGAGGTCGCGCTCGAAGGTCTCCTCGACCGAGATCGAGATCCGCTCGGCGCTGCCCTCGAGGTCGCGCGGGTCGATCCCGTTGGCGCGGTCGCGGAGCATCCGGCCGACCTGGCCCGGAAGCAGCGCCCGCAGGTCGAGATCGGAGAGCGCCGCGAGCTCGCCGACGGTCGCGACGCCCGCGGCGGCGAGGCGCTGCTCGGCCCGGGGGCCGACTCCCGGGAGCGCCCGGACGGCGAACGGCGCCAGAAAGCGGGACTCGGTGCCGGCGGGGACGACGGTGATCCCGCCCGGCTTGCGGCGGTCGGAGGCGACCTTGGCGACGACCTTCGTCGGCGCGACTCCGAGCGAGCACGAGAGGCTCGTCGCAGCCCGCACCGAGGTCTGCACAGCCTCCGCGACCGCCCGCGCGCGGGTGTAGTTGGCCGCGAGTCCGCTGAAGTCGAGATAGCCCTCGTCCAGCCCCGTGCGCTCGACCCGCGGGACGACCTCGCGCACGGACGTCCAGACGGCCTGCGAGTACTCGCGGTAGAGCGAGTGGCGGGGTCGGACGAAGACGGCCTTCGGGCACCGCCGCAGCGCCTCCGCGCAGCTCATCGCGGAGTGGATCCCGAAGCGCCGCGCGACGTAGTTCGCGGTCGAGACGACGCCGCGACCGCGAGGGTCGCCGCCGACGACGAGCGGCTGCCGGCGCAGCTCCGGCTGCTCCAGCTCCTCCACGGCGGCGAAGAAGGCGTCCAGGTCGAGGTGGGCGAGAATCGCCATGATTCCAATCATGCTGGACGCCCCGGCCCTTCCTCCACCAGCGATCGTCGCGCCCGCGCCGCGCGAGGTCTCGTTCGGGCTCGTCTCCGGCCGGGCGCCGCTCGGGACCCGCCGGATCATCGTCCACGTCGGCCGGTACGTCGCCGCCGAGGAGCCGCTCCGCGGCCGCTCGTTCTCGCTGCACGTGCGGCTGACGGGAGGGCCGACGACGGTCAAGGTCACTGCGGTCGACGGCCACAACCGCCGCTCCTCCCGGATCGTCGACTCGGTCTATGGCCTGCCGAAGGACTCCGACCCGCGCGAGCGGGCGCCGCGGCTCGACGCGGTCCTGGCGCGCACGGTCCGCACGCTTGCGGCGCGACACGGCGGCACGAGTGGCATCTACGTCCAGGATCTCCGCACGGGGCGAGGCGCCGCCTGGAACGCGAGCGCACGGTTTCCCGCCGCGTCGACGCTGAAGCTCGCGATCGCGGTCACCGTCCTGCGCACGCTCGAGCCGGAAGCCGGAGCCGATCACGCAGGTCTCGCGGCTGCTCGGCAAGATGCTCGTCAGCTCCGACAACGAGGCGGCAAACGCGCTCGAGGTGTGGCTTGCCGGCTCGACGTCAGCCGGCTCCGAGCGAGTGAACGAGACCATGCGGGCGCTCGGGATGGCCGACTCGCTGATGTACGGGGGCTACGAGACGGAGCGGCGGCCCGCCGCCGTCGCGGCTCCGATTCCGATCCGCGTCGACAGCCAGCCCGCCTTCGGCGTCGGCAAGTACACGACCGCCGCCGATCTCGCGCGTCTGGCCCGCGCGGTCTACCTCGCCGCCGCCGGAAAAGGGCCGTTGCTGCGGCTCGGGGTCTCGGGCTCGGAGGCGCGCTACCTCCTCTGGCTGCTCGCCCAGGTGAGGGATCGCGGCAAGCTCGACCGTTTCTTCGGTCCAGGCCCGGTCGTCATGCACAAGGCAGGCTGGCTCGCCGGCGCCAGGCACGACAACGGCATCGTCGCCTTCGAGGGCGTTGTCTTCGTCGCCACGGTGATGACGTGGCGTGTCGCGGCGGCGGACGAGCTTGCGGGCCGCGTCGCGCTGAGCGCGGTCACGCGCTTCGCCGGCTAGTACGGGTTCGGCACGGACACCCAGAGCACGCGGAGCGTCTTCGTGTCCGACGCGTTGCGCCAGGTGTGCGGCTTCGTGAGCGGATAGGTGAGCGCGTCGCCCTGCTCGAGCACGTGCTTCTCCTCCGCGACCTGGATCTCGAGCGTGCCTTCGAGGACGTAGACGAACTCCATCTCGCCGGGGAGCGAGTAGAGCTCGTCGCCGGCACCCGCACCGGGCGCGACCTCGGACTCGATCGCCTGGAAGCGCTCCTCGTCGCGCGACGAGAGGAGGTGGTTCTCGGTCGGGAAGTAGGAATCGACCTTCGGGCGCTCGTGGCGCCGGACGAGGGCCGGGGCGGGCTCGCGCTCGAAGATGTGCGAGAGGCGGACGCCGAGCGCGTCGCAGATCCGCGCGATCGAGGAGAGCGACGGCGCCGTCCTATCCCGCTCGAGCTGGCTGATGAAGCCCTTGGTCAGCCCGGTGGCCGCCGCCAGCTGCTCGATCGTCAGGCCGCGCTCGCGCCGGAGCGAACGGACGCGCGCGCCGACCTTCGGCGTGTCGTTCCGGGCGGCGAGTGGGGTGGCTCTCGGCATGAGCCGATCATACGCAGGTTTAGTCCGGCGGCAACTGGCCGGAAGCCGGGATTCGAACTATGGTTTCTGTACTTGCTATCCTTCCGGAAGGAAATCGGAAGCAAGGAGTGATGGCTTGAGCACGATGGCGCTCGTCCCCCTGGAAGACCTCGTCGTCTTCCCGAACATGAACGTGACCCTGACCGTGGACGTCGGCGACGAGGAGCGGGTGCTGCTCGTGCCGCGCCACGAGAACGACTATGCGAGCGTCGGCGTCGTCGCCGAGGTGACCGACCGCGTGCGCCTCCCCGGCGGCGCCCGCGCCGTCGCGCTCAACGGCCTCCATCGCGGGGTCGCCGGTGCCGCCACGACCGACGCCCAGGGCAGCCTCCGCGTCGAGGTCGACGAGCGGCCCGACCCGGAGGAGTCCGACGCGCGGATGCGCGAGCTCGAGACCGAGTACCGCGCCGTCGTCGAGGAGATCCTCGAGTTGCGCGGCGACGACGGCCGCATCTCCGCGTTCGTCCGCTCGATCACCGAGCCGGGCGCCCTCGCGGACACGGCCGGCTACTCGCCCGACCTGACCTTCGCCCAGAAGGTCGAGCTGCTCGAGACGCTGGACGTCCGCGAGCGGCTGGAGCTCTCGATCCGCTTCCAGCGCGAGCGCCTCGCCGAGATGCAGGTGCGCCGCCGGATCCGCGACGACGTCGAGGAGGGCGCGGCCAAGCAGCAGCGCGAGTACATCCTCCGCCGGCAGATGGAGTCGATCCGCAAGGAGCTCGGCGAGGACGACGCCTCCGTCGTCGACGAGTACCGGCGCAAGCTGGAGGAGGCCGAGCTGCCGCAGGAAGTCAGCGAGCAGGCCGAGCGCGAGCTCTCCCGCCTCGAGCGGCAGGGCGACAGCTCGCCGGAGGCGTCGATGATCCGCAACTACCTCGACTGGATCCTGGCCGTGCCCTGGGGGAAGCGCTCGGAGGAGCGGCTCGACCCGGCGCACACGCGTGAGGTGCTGGACACCGATCACGCCGGCCTCGAGGACGTCAAGGACCGGATCGTCGAGTACATCGCCGTGCGCAAGCTGCGCGAGGAGCGGGGAATCGAGCCGGACAAGAAGTCGGGCGCGATCCTGACCCTGGTCGGGCCTCCCGGCACCGGCAAGACCTCGATCGGCGAGTCGATCGCCCGCGCGCTCGGACGCGAGTTCGTCCGCATGTCGCTCGGCGGCGTCCGCGACGAGGCCGAGATCCGCGGCCACCGGCGCACGTACATCGGCGCGCTCCCCGGCCGCCTGGTGCGGGCGCTGCGGGACGCAGGGACGATGAACCCGGTGATCCTGCTCGACGAGGTCGACAAGGTCGGCGCCGACTGGCGCGGCGATCCGTCCTCGGCCCTGCTCGAGGTGCTCGATCCGGCGCAGAACCACTCGTTCCGCGACCACTACCTCGATCTCGAGCTCGATCTCTCCGAGGTCGTCTTCATCGCGACCGCGAACGTGGCCGACTCGATTCCCGGGCCGCTGCTCGACCGCATGGAGGTGATCCGCTTCGACGGCTACACGACCGACGAGAAGGTCGCGATCGCCCGCGGCTACCTCTGGCCGCGCCAGCGCGAGCGGAACGGCCTGCGCGAGGACGAGGTGTCGATCTCCGACGTCGTGCTCGAGACGGTGATCTCCGATTACACCCGCGAGGCCGGCGTCCGGCAGCTCGAGCGCGAGCTCGGGAAGCTGCTGCGGAAGACGGCCACGGGGATTGCGTCCGAGCGGGTCGAGGCCCCGGTCGAGCTGACGTTCGAGTCGGTGCGCGACGCCCTCGGGCGGCAGAAGTTCTACCGCGAAGCGGCGGAGCGGACGGCCGTTCCCGGAGTCGCGACGGGGCTCGCCGTCACCGGCACGGGCGGCGACGTCCTCTTCGTCGAGGCGACCTCGGCGAAGGGCGACAAGCTCGTCCTCACCGGGCAGCTCGGCGACGTGATGAAGGAGTCGGCGCAGATCGCTCTCTCGGCGCTGCGGCCCCGCGCGACCGAGCTCGGGATCGACGAGGACGCGTTCGAGCGGGCGTTCCACCTGCATGTGCCCGCGGGCGCGATCCCGAAGGACGGCCCGAGCGCCGGGATCACGATGGCGACCGCGCTCGCATCGCTGCTCTCGGGCCGACCGGTCAAGCACACGGTCGGGATGACCGGCGAGGTGACGCTGCAGGGCCGTGTGCTCCCGATCGGCGGGCTGAAGCAGAAGGTGCTCGCGGCCCACGCCGCCGGGCTCACCGACGTGATCCTGCCCGAGCGGAACCGGCAGGACCTCGACGACGTGCCCGCGCACGTTCGCGACGAGATGACGTTCCACCCGGTCATGTCCCTCGACGAGGTGCTGGAGCTGGCGCTCGAGCCGGCGACCCAGCTCCATGCGGTGTAGGAGCTGCAGGCCCGTCCCCGAGGAGGTTCGCCGCGCGGCGGGCCTCCTCGAGCGCCGCTGGGTCGTCTCGGTGCTCTGGGCGTCCTACGAGGGCGCGATCCGCTTCAACGAGTTCAAGCAGGCGGTCGGGGCGATCCCGCCCGCGACGCTGGCCCAGCGGCTCGTCGAACTCGAGGACGCCGGCGTGCTGGAGCGGCGGGTGATCGACGCGCGGCCGCCGCGGGTCGAGTACCGGCTGACGGACGAGGGCCGGCGGCTGAAGGACGTCGTCGACGCGCTCGCGTCCTTCGCGGCCCGCTAGCGGCCCCGCCCGTTGCGGACATGTCCCAGGGACAGACCCCGGGACATGTCCAGAACGGATGGGCTAGAGCGCCAGCGCCGGCTCGCTCTCGCCGCCGTCGTACTCCGGCCGGAAGCCGAGTGCGCGGCCGAGCGGAGCGCCCATGGCGAGGCCCAGCTTCTGCATCCAGGCGGGCGGGAACGGCAGCCGCACGTCGGCGAAGTGCGCGTTCGCGATCACCGCGAGGCGAAGCGGGTTCGGCATGCCCTTCCTGTTCGTCTTGCCGTCGTTGGCGAGCGCGAACATCGTCTCGAGCAGCCGCTCGAACTGGAGCGCGGGCCGAACCTCGGTGACGAAGACCGCCGGGGTCTCGCCGGCGTTCCAGAACTTGTGCGAGCTCCCGGCCGGGACGACGACCGTCTCGCCGGGGCCGGCGACGATCTCCTCGCCGTCCAGCTTGAAGGCGACGGTGCCCGACTCGATCTCGAACCGCTCCGTCTGGTTCGGATGGACGTGCGCCGCAGCGACGAAGCCGTTCGGCTGGACGGTGCACTCGACGAGGACGTACTCGCCTCCGGTCTCCTGCGACGTCTCCAGGAAGAGCAGGCGCTCGCCGGTGACGGGGTTCTCGATCACATCTCCCTTGCGGATCATCTGACTCCCTTTCAGTTCGATTTGCAGCGATTTCTCTTGAAAGGGAGTCTCGGCGAGCGCGGTCTTCGCGTCGTCGGCCGCCGAAACGATTCGCGCCGCCCACGGGGATGATCTCGGGGCGGCCGGGGTCGTCCTCGAGAGTGACACGGTGTCATCCCGGAACGAGAAGGGGCGCCCCCCAAGACGCCCCTTCTCCCCTGCCGCAGTGCCCCCGACCTATTCGTACTGAAGCGCGTTCAGCACATTCAGGCGCGCCGCGCGCCGAGCCGGCGCGATCGCGGCGAGCACGCCCGCGATGATCGCGACGACGGTGAAGACCACGAGCGTCCCGACCGGCAGCGAGAACGAGACGCCGAACTGCGAGAGCGACTGGGTCACGAGCGCGGCCAGGCCGACGCCGAGCGGAAGCCCGAGCGCCGCGCCGATCAACGCCGTGATCACGCTCTCCTGCCGGATCATCCGCCGGGTCTGCCGGCGTGTCATCCCGACCGCCCGCAGCATTCCGAGCTCCCGTGTCCGCTCGAAGACGGCGAGCACGAGCGTGTTCACCATCCCGAAGAGGGACACGATCACGGACAGCGCCAGCAGGACGTAGAAGAGGTTCATCACGTCCGTCAGCCAGGCGGTCCAGCTCGCGATGAACTCGTCGTCGGTCTGGAGCTTCGCGTCCGGGAATGCGGCCAGCGCCTGCTCGAGCCCGGCAGTCGAGTCCGCCTGCACGAGCGTGAGCAGGTCGCCCGGGCGCGGGAACGACCGGTCGAACGCCTCCTGTGAGAGAACGACCTGGCCGAGCAGCTGGTCGAGGTCGCCGTGCTTCTTGTAGACGCCGCGTACGACCGCCTGCGCCTCGTTCCCCGCCGGGGTGAGGAAGAAGACGGTGTCGCCGACCGCGGCCTCGCCGGAGCCGGGCAGCTCGAGCCCTTCGCGGACGATCGCGCCGCCGCTCGCGAGCGCGGCCAGCGAGGCCTGCGAGCCCTCTACCCACTCGAACTTGTACGCCTGTCCGATCGTCGCCGGGTCGACGCCGCTGACGTCGGTCTCGCCGCCGCCGACGAGCTGGGCGCGGTCACCGCGGATCGACGAGCTGACGACGACGCCGTCCGCCTCTGCGACGGCCTCGCCCGCGCCGAGCGGAAGCGTGTCCCAGCCGCTCTGGGAGGTGACCACGTGGCTCGTCCCGAGCTGCTTGCGGAGTGCGGTCTCGTCGCTCGCCAGCAGCCCCTTGCCGAAGACCGCGACGAACGAGACGAGCGTCAGCCCGATCATCAGCGCAGCCGCGGTCGAGGCCGTCCGGCTCGGGTTGCGGATCGCGTTCTCCTGCGCCAGCCGTCCGGCAGCTCCCCCGAGCCGTGCGGCCGGGAGGCCGACGACCGAGGCGAGCGGCCGGACGAGCCGCGGCGCGATCACGGCGAGGCCGATGAAGAGCCCGAGTGCACCGAGCCCGATCGCGAGCGCCCGGGTGCCTCCGGCGACGTCCGAGCCGAGTGTGCCGTAGACGAGGCCGAAGACGGCCAGGCCCGTGATTGCGAGGCCGAGGACGAGCGAGCGCCGCGACGGCTTCTTGACGACCATCCCGCCCTCGCGGACCGCGGCGATCGGGGCGATCCGCGTCGCCCGCACCGCCGGCCACAGCGACGCGACGAGCGTCACGATCGTCCCCGTCAACATTGCGACGACCGCCGTCCGCAGCTGGAAGACCGTGTTCGCCTGCGGCAGCTCGAGGTCGACGGCGCGGAAGAGCGCCGTCAGACCCTTTGCGAGCAGGACGCCCAGGCCGAGCCCGACCGCCGAGGCGACGAGGCCGAGCACCGTGCCCTCGAGTACGACCGAGCGCAGCACCTGGCGCCGCGAGGCGCCGAGCGTGCGCAGCGTCGCGAGCTCCTTCGTCCGCTGCGCGACCGTGATCGAGAGGGTGTTGAAGATCACGAACGCGCCCACGAAGAGCGCGATCCCGCCGAAGGCGAGCAGGAAGTAGCGGATGAACGAGACGAACTCGCCCACGCCCTCGCCGTCGGCCTGGGCCTGCTCGGCGCCGGTCTTCACCTCGGCCGAGTCGGGCAGCGTGGTCGCGATCGCGGTCAGGAGGCGCGCCTCGCCGACGCCGTCCTTCGCCGCCACGGCCACCGCGTCGAAGCCGGTCTTGGCGAGCACGGTGCGGGCGGTCTCGACGTCGAAGAGGGCGATCGTGGCGCCGCCGAGGCTGTCGACGTCGCCGAAGCGGACGATGCCGGTCAGCTCGTACGCGCGCACCGGGCCCTCGCCGGCCACCTTGACGGTGTCGCCGACCTCGTAGCCCTGGTCGCTCGCGGTGCCGACGTCGATCACGACCTCGCCGGAGCCGGAGGCCCAGTCGCCGTCGACGAGCTTGAACGGGTTGAAGCGCTCGTCCCCGGGATCGACGCCGAGCCCGAAGGTCGGGTTCGAGCCCTGGATCGCCTTGCCGTCACGGTCGAGGATCTTCGCCTGGTTGGTGTCCCCGGAGAGGTCGAGGATCGTGCCGGCGGCGGCCTCGACCTCGGGCAGCGCACGCACCTGCGCGAGCACGTCCTCGGAGATCTGAGCCTTCCCGGTCTGCGACCACTCGACGAGCTTCTTCCCCGAGACGACCGCGTCGGTCTGCTCGTAGGAGCTCGAGAAGATCGAGTCGAACGCCTTGTCGATCGTGTCGGTGAGGACGAGGGTGCCGCTGACCATCGCGACGCCGAGCACGATCGCGATCGCCGTCAGCGCCGAGCGCAGCTTGCGCGCCATCAGACCCCGGAGCGCGACGCGCTTCATCGATCCGTCACCGCGCTGAGAGCGTCGAGGATCTCGGCCTGCGACGAGCGGCCGAGCTCGTTGACGATGACGCCGTCGGCGAGGAAGAGGACGCGGTCGGCGATCGTGGCCGCGCGCGGGTCGTGCGTGACCATCACCGTCGTCTGCCCGTAGGTGTCGACGGCGCCGCGCAGGAGGCCGAGGATCTCGGACGACGTCTGCGAGTCGAGGTTGCCGGTCGGCTCGTCCGCGAAGAGCACCGTTGGCTTCGAGACGAGCGCACGGGCGACCGCCACGCGCTGCTGCTGGCCGCCGGAGAGCTCCGAGGGCCGGTGCGAGCGCCGGTCGGTGAGGCCGGTGGCCTCGAGCAGCTCGGCGATCCAGGCCGGCTCGGGCCGCTCGCCGGCGATCGAGAGCGGCAGCAGGATGTTCTCCTCGGCGGAGAGCATCGGAAGCAGGTTGAAAAACTGGAAGACAAAGCCGATGTGGCGCCGCCGCAGCTTCGTCAGGTCGTTGTCCTTCAGCGTCGTCAGCTCGATCCCGTCGATCTCGACGCTGCCGGAGCTCGGCTTGTCGAGGCCGGCGAGGATGTGCATCAGGGTCGACTTGCCCGAGCCGGACGGGCCCATGACCGCGGTCAGGTGGCCGCGTGGGATTGCGAGCGAGACGCCTCTGAGGGCGTCGACGGCCGTTTCGCCGGCGCCGTACCGGCGGCTGAGGTCACGAGCGACGACGACCCCGGCCGCGTCGGTCGCCTGCGCAGTGTGTGCGAGCGCGAGTGCTGCTTCCATGTCGCGTGTCGTCTCCTTCGAGTCGGGTCGGAACCTGACTTCGAGTGTGGTTGCCGCGGTGTCCGGACGGCGTCGGCCGGGCTGGCCATTCGGCATCGTCCGAGAGGATGATTTCGAGGTCGTCACACCGGACGATGGTGGAGAACCGGGGCGTCAAGTACCGTTTCTTCGTGAGCCGCCGCGCCCTCGTCCTCGCACGGGAGTACATCTTCGAGGCGATGGCGCTCGCGGTCGTGGTGATCACGCAGATCGACGTCTGGACGAGCGTCGATCACAATCGGAATCGGGTCGCCGCGATCGCGCTGTTCACGGCCGGAGCGCTGCTCTTCCGCCGCCAGGCGCCGTTCGTCGTCCCGCTCGCGGTCGCGTCCGGTGCGCTGGCGTTCACGCTGCTCGACCCGGCGGCCGCCTACGAGACCGACTCGATGTTCCTCGTCCTGATCCTCGCTTCGTGGGTGGCCGGCTCGCTGCTCGACGACCGGCAGGCCGTGATCGCAGTCTCGGCGCTCCTCGTCTCCGGCTGGACGGTCTTCGCGCGCGCCCCGGACGTCCCGTGGACGGAGATGATCTGGCTCAGCATCCCGATCATCGGCGTCTTCGTCCTCTCCGCGGCGTCCGCCCGCCACTCGGAGCGGGCGCGCCGGGCCGAGCTGCGGATGCTGCAGGCCGAGGAGGACGCGCGCCGTGCGGTCGACGACGAGCGCAGCCGGATCACGCGCGAGCTCCACGACGTGCTCGCCCACTCGGTCAGCGTCATGACCGTGCAGGCGAGCGCCGTCCGCAGACTGCTCAAGCCCGAGCAGGAGCGTGAGCGGGAGGCGCTGCTCACGGTCGAGGAGACCGGGCGCCAGGCGCTCGCCGAGATGCGGCGGCTGGTCGGGATCATGCGCACCGACTCGGACACGCCCGCGCTCGCCCCGCAGCCCGGCCTCGGCACCCTCCCCGAGCTCGTCGAGCAGGTGCGCCAGTCGGGCCTCCCGGTCGAGTTGACTGTCGAGGGGACACCCGTCAAGCTCCCCGCCGGCGTCGATCTCTCCGCGTACCGGATCGTCCAGGAGGCATTGACGAACACGCTCAAGCACGCCGGCCCCGCGCACGCATGGGTCGCCGTCCGCTATGCGGGAGAGGATGTGGAGATCGAGGTGGCGAACGACGGCAAGAGCGACAACGCAGGCGACGGCGGCGGTCACGGCCTCGTCGGCATGCGCGAGCGCGTCGCCCTGTGCGGCGGCGAGCTCGAGTCGGGGCCGAGACCCGGAGGCGGCTACAAGATCTCCGCCCGGCTCCCCGTCGCAGGCGGCGCGTCATGAGCGTTCGCGTCCTCGTCGTCGACGACCAGGCCCTTGTGCGGGCCGGCTTCACGATGATCCTCGAGTCGGAGCCGGAGCTCGAGATCGTCGGCGAGGCGGAGGACGGGCTCCAGGCGGTCGAGGCCGCCCGCGAGCTGAAGCCGGACGTCGTCCTGATGGACATCCGGATGCCGAACCTGGACGGGCTCGAGGCGACGCGGCGGATTCTCGCCGAGCCCGGCGAGGCGCCGCGGATCCTGATGCTGACGACGTTCGACCTGGACGAGTACGTCTACGAGGCGCTGCGAGCCGGCGCGAGCGGCTTCATGCTCAAGGACACGCCGCCGGAGCAGCTCATCGCCGCGATCAACGTCGTCGCCTCGGGCGACGCGCTCCTGTCGCCGGCGATCACCAAGCGCGTGATCGAGGAGTTCATCCGGCGGCCGCCGAGCTCGATCGCGATTGCGCCGTCGCCGAAGGTGGCCGAGCTGACCGCGCGCGAGCTCGAGGTGCTCGGCTTCATGGCCCGCGGGCTCTCCAACGCCGAGATCGCCAGGGACCTCTTCGTCAGTGAGACCACCGTGAAGACCCACGTCGCCCGGATCCTGATGAAGCTCGACCTGCGCGACCGCGTTCAGGCCGTCGTCTTCGCCTACGAGACCGGGATCGTCCAGCCGGGCGGCGGCGACTCGGCCTAGGACGCACCGGCGACGCGGCTCGCCGCCTCGTCCCAGCTCCGCACGACCGGCAGCAGCGCCGCGAGTCCGGTGATCTCGAAGAGCCGGTGCACCTCCGGCGCGGCTTCGTCGGGCAGGAGTAGCACCAGCGGCCGCTCGTCCTTCTCGCAGGCGCCCAGACCTTCGAGCAGCACACCGACGATTGTCGAGTCGACGAACGTCGCCCGGGTGAGGTCGACGACGAGCGGCGCCTGCGATCCGAGCGCCGTCGCGAGATCCGAGCGCACGCGCGGCGCCACGTAGGCATCCGACTCGCCTCGGAGCGTGATCACGCTGAAGCCGGAAGGCGCGTCCACAGGCTCAACATTGCGCGCTGACCCAATTTGAAACCGGGAAACAGCGGCTGAAAACCTGGTCTTCCCGGGCGTGGCAGGTCCGGCGCGAAGTCTCGTACTCTGTGCACGTGTCGATTCTGGTGGAGATCGCCGCGCGGGCGGACGTCTCGGTCGAGGGGGTCGTGCGCGTGCTCACGCGCGAGCCGGTCAGCGATGCGATCAAGGAGCGCGTGCTGGCCGTTCTGGACGACCTCACCCCCGAGCAGACCCGCGCCGTGCAGCGGTTCGCGCTCGCCGCGCTGCACGAGGAGCTCCAGCGCTCCGACGCCGACGGCCCGGCGGAGGGGCCGGTTCCGGTCGACCCGGGCCAGCTCGCCCTGCCCGTCGCGGCGAACGAGCCCGAGCTCCTGCCGGCGACCGGCTCCGAGCCGGCGCTCGTCCAGCTGAGCTCGGTGCTCGGCGAGCTGGCCGAGGCCGTGCGCGACCTTCGCCGCGAGACGGACGCCGAGCGGCGCGAGCGGGTCGACGACCTCGCCGTCCTGATCGACCTGATCACGACGGGCTGGCAGGGGCTGGACCAGCGCCTCGGCCGGATCGAACGGCAGGTGAGCCGGCTCGAGTCGGGGCGCCGCGATCCGATCGGCCCGCCGGCGCGGATCGTTCCGACCCCGATCGCCGCTCCTCCGGCGGAGCTGCCGGCCGCCGCGCCGGTGGCGGCCGGCCCGAGCAAGCGCGACCGGCTCCCGTTCGTCGCTGCACTTTCGCTGATCGGCGCCGGCGTGGTCACGCTCGCGGTGCTTCAGCTCGCCTCCGGCGGGCCGAACCTCTCGACGCTCGTCTCCGCGCGCGAGGCCTCCTCGACGACCGGCGGGACGCCCTCGACGACGACGGCGCCGGCCGAGACACGGCCGGCCGCGACGACCGAGCGGCCGCCCGCGCAGACGGCGACGACGCCCGCGACCACGTCCGGCGTCCTCGGCACGACCGCTCCCGGGTCGACGCGGCCGAAGCCGCCCGCGGCGACGACCGCTCCCCAGACGACGTCCGCGCCGCCTGCTGCGACGACCGCTCCGACGACGACCGCCGCCGCCGCGGGGCCAGGGTTCAAGCCGACGCGCGACTGGGCGTGGGCGCCCGTGCCGGCGGCCGACTACTACGACGTCTCGTTCACCCGGGCGGGGACGGTGATCTACCGGGCGACGCCGGCCGAGCCGAGGCTGCGGCTCCCGGACACCGTCGTCTTCCGGGCCGGGCCGTACCGCTGGGTCGTCCGGCCCGGGTTCGGCGCGCGCTCTGCGAGGAACCTCGGCGCACCGGTCGTCGACTCGCCGTTCGCGGTCTCCTGATCAGCCTGCCGCGGCCGGTGCCGTAGCCGGCGCCCCCACGCGCAGGCTGGCGCCGGTCGCGGCGTCGAAGAAATGGAGCCGTGACGGATCGAGCGCCAGGGCGAGCTTGTCCCCCGGCCGCACGTTGGCCTCCTCCGCGACCTCGGCGGTGAAGAGCGCGCGCCGGTCGGTGGCAATCAGCGTTGCGCGCTCGCCGTCGTCGGAGGCCGCTCTCACCGAGTCGACCTCGACGGGAGGCGCGTCGACGGTGAAGAGGACGTGGGTCGCGGAGCCGAGCTCCTCGACCACCATCGCGTCGATCTCGATCCGCGGCAGCGCCGAGTCTGCGGTGCGGCCGTCCTCGAAGTCCTGCGGCCTGATCCCGAGGATGACGGAACCGGACTGCATCGAGCCCGGCCGCCGGTCCCCCTTCAGTGGGATCCGGAAGCCTGCGAACTCGACGGTGTCGCCGGAGACCTCGGCCTCGACGAGGTTCATCGACGGCGAGCCGATGAACGCCGCCACGAAGAGGTTGACGGGCTCTCGATAGAGCGTCTGCGGGGTGTCGACCTGCTGGATGGTGCCGTCCCGCATCACCGCCACCCGGGAACCCAGCGTCATCGCCTCGACCTGGTCGTGCGTGACGTATACCGTCGTGATCCCGAGCCGGTCGTGCAGCCGCGCCAGCTCGGCGCGCATGTCGACCCGGAGCTTCGCGTCGAGGTTCGAGAGCGGCTCGTCCATCAGGAACGCGGCCGGCTCGCGCACGATCGCCCGGCCCATCGCGACTCGCTGGCGCTGGCCGCCGGAGAGCGCCCCCGGCCGCCGCTGGAGCAGATCCTGCAGCCCGAGCAGGCGCGCGACCTCCTCGACGCGGCGCTCGATCTCCGCCTTCGGCGTCTTGCGCACCTTCAGCCCGTAGCCGAGGTTCTTCGCCACGGTCATGTGCGGATAGAGGGCGTAGTTCTGGAACACCATCGCGATGTCGCGATCGCGGGGCGCGAGGCGCGCCACCTCGCGCTCGCCGATCCAGATGTCGCCCTCGGTCACCTCCTCGAGCCCGGCGATCATCCGCAGCAGGGTCGACTTGCCGCAGCCGGACGGACCGACGAGGACCATGAACTCGCCGCTCTCGATCGTCAGGCTGATGTCGTCGACCGCGCGCACGTCGCCGTCGTAGACCTTCCCCACCTGCTCGAGCCTGATCTCGGACACGTGCGAGCTCCTTCGCGATCGGTGCCTTGACTCCGGCGACGATCCTATGACATCGTGCCGGTGCTGTAAACGTTCTCAGTAAACCTTTTCAGAACGCCAGCACAGGGGATCTTGCAGGAGCCAGTCGTCACACCCGCCGAGACCGACGTCCCGACGATCACCACGGTCGCGCGGCTCGCGAACGTCTCCGTCGCCTCGGCCTCGCGGGCGTTGAACGGGATCCGCACGAGCCCGGCGACGCTCGAGCGCGTCACCGCAGCCGCTGCGTCGGTCGGCTACGTCCCGAACGCCGCGGCGCGGTCGCTCCGCTCACGCCGGACCGGCCAGATCGCCTTCGCGATGCCCGACGTGGGCAATCCGGTCTACACGACCATGGTCGGGTCGATCCAGGAGGTCGCCCGGGTCAGCGGCGTCCGGCTGCTGCTGCACTCGACCGGCGCCGACCCTGACGACGAGCTCGCGATGGTCCGCGACCTCAAGCACCGCCACGTCGACGGTCTCATCCTCGCGTCGCTCCACCTGACCGACGCGCATGCCGCGGAGCTGAGCCTCGCCGCGGCGCCCGTGGTGGTGATCGGGCGCCCGACCGCGGGAACCTCGGTGGACACGGTCCGGGCGTACTCCCGTAAAGGCGCAGCCGAGGCCGTCCGACATCTCCACGCCGTCGGCAGAAGCCGGATCGCGTTCGTCAACGGCCCGACGCACACGGCGCCCGGCTCCTCACGGCGGCGCGGCTATCTCGACGGGCTGCGCTCGTGCGGGCTGGAGCGCGACGACGGGCTGATCGAGGTCGCGAGCGACTTCATGGTCGAGCCCGGTCGCCGCGCGGCCGAGCAGCTGCTGGCGCGGGTGCGGCCGGACGCGATCCTCTGCGCGAACGACCTGCTCGCGGTCGGCGTCCTCGCAGCCCTCCGCGACGCAGGCCTCGACGTGCCCGGGCAGGTCGCGCTCGTCGGGATGGACAACAGCGATCTCTCGGCCCTCACCTGGCCGGCCCTGACCACGGTCGACCTCGGCTCGTTCGAGCGGGCGCGGATCGCCGCCGAGCTGCTGCTCGCGCGGATCGACGCGCCCGGACGCGACGCACAGGTCGTCGGCGTCGAGCCGCGCCTCGTCGTCCGCGCCTCCTCCGGAGCGGCGTCGTGAGCACCGTCCCCGAGGTTCGCCTCCCCCGCGGCCGCCGTCGCAGCCGGGCCGGGGCTGGGCTCTCGGGCCGGGAGGCGATGCTGATGCTGATCCCGGCGCTGCTGCCGATCCTGATCCTCAGCGTGATCCCACTCGGGCGCGGGATCTACCTCGGCTTCACCGACTCGCAGGCCGGCCTGAACTTCGACACGAGCTTCATCGGGCTCGACAACTTCCGGGCGCTGATCCACGACGACCTCTTCATCAACTCGTTCAAGATCGGCCTGATCTGGTCGGTCGCCGTGACTGCGATCGGCTTCTGCTTCGCGCTCGGCCTCGCGCTCCTGCTCAGCCAGGACCTCAAGGGCCGCTGGCTCGCCCGCTCGCTCGCGCTCGTCCCCTGGGCCATGCCCTCGGTGATCGTCGGGATCATGTGGAAGCTCTTCTTCCAGCCGCAGGCGGGGATCCTGAACGAGATCCTTCGCCGCTTCCATATTCCGGGCGAGACGACGGACTGGCTCTCGAGCTTCACGTGGGCGCTGCCGGCGGTGATCCTCGTCGGCGTCTGGGCGGGGATGCCGCAGACCACGATCGCTCTGCTCGCCGGATTGCAGTCGATTCAGGACGAGCTGCACGAGGCGGCCGCGGTCGACGGCGCGACTGCCTGGCAGCGCTTCCGCACGATCACGCTGCCCCAGTTGAAGCCCGTGATCATCGCGATCACGACGCTGGACTTCATCTGGAACTTCAACTCGTTCGGGCTCGTCTACGTCCTCACCGACGGCGGCCCGGCAGGGAAGACCCAGCTGCCGATGCTGTTCGGCTACAGCCAGGCGTTCGAGTACGGCCAGTTCGGCTACGCCGCGGCGCTCGGCTGCGCGATGGTGGTCGTGATCTCCGGCGTGCTGATGTTCTATCTCTGGGGCCGGATGAAGGAGGCGCGATGATCGTCGCCTCGAATCCGCGCCGGACGCGCACGTTCCAGTACCTCGCCATGCTCGGCTACGTGCTCTTCCTGGGCTTCCCGCTCCTCTGGATGCTCTCGATGTCGTTCAAGGGGCCGCGCGAGCTCGTCCAGCTCTACCCGTCCTTCATCCCGGAGGATTTCACGCTCGAGAACTATCGGCTCGCGCTGACCGAGGAGAACCACCAGTTCGTCCGGAGCGCAGTCAACAGCCTCAAGGTGGCGGTCGTGACGGCACTGCTGACGACGGCGATCGGACTGCCCGCGGCTTATGTCTTCGCGCGGCGCAAGGGCGTGATCACGCGGGTCGGGATCGGCTGGATCCTGATCAGCCAGATGTTCCCGCTGATCCTGATCATCATCCCGCTCTTCCTGCTCCTGCGCGATCTGAAGCTGACGAACTCTCACATCGGCCTCGTCGTCGTCTACATGGTCTGGGCGCTGCCGTTCGTGCTCTGGATGCTCTACAGCTACGTGCGCGGGATCCCGGCGGACCTCGAGGAGGCCGCGACGGTCGACGGCGCGACGAGGCTGCAGATCCTGACCGGGATCATTGCGCCGCTGCTGCTCCCGGGCATCGTCGTCACGACCATGTTTGCGTTCATCACCGCCTGGAACGAGTTCTTCCTCGCGCTCGTCATCCTCGAGAGCCCCGACCTGACGACGCTGCCGCTGCGGCTCGCGCAGTACGTCGGCATCGAGGGAGTCGTCAGGTTCGGACCTCTGGCCGCGGCCGCTCTGCTCGCGACCATCCCCAGCATCGTCCTGTTCATGTTCTTCCAGCGCTGGCTCACGCGCGGCCTCCTCTCGGGGGCGGTCAAGGGCTAGCGATGGTGATCTCCAGAAACCCCCGGCGTCGAATCGGACGGCGCCAAAGACCGCAGAAAGGCGGGTCAGCAATGAAGAAGGTCATCGTGCTCGGCGCCCTGGCGCTGCTGTGCACCGTGCTCGTAGCCGGGGCTCAGGCAGGCAAGCAGGCCACGGTCGTCAAGCTCAAGTTCGCCACCTACGTGTGGCAGCCCACGACCGTGGCGGCGAACAAGTCGATCGTCGAGAGCTGGAACAAGGCCCATCCCGGGATCCAGGTCGAGATCGTCCCGGTCGACGTCAACTCGGTCCACGACAAGCTGCTGACGAGCTTCGTCGGCGGCACGGCGGCGGACGTCATCCACGACGAGGCCGCCGACATCGCCGGCTTCACCCAGCAGGGCTATCTGGCAAACCTGACGCCGTTGATCCCGAAGTCCCTGAAGCAGTCGATCCCGAAGGACCTCTGGGCGACGACGAACTTCGGCGGCAAGATCACCGGCGTTCCGGCGCTGCTGCAGACGTACAACATCTTCGCGAACATGGACATCCTCAAGTCGGCCGGGATCAAGGCGCCGACGCTCGCGAGCCCGTGGACGTGGGCGCAGTTCCGCGCCAACGCGAAGAAGCTGACCACGTCGAGCCGCTACGGCGTCTGCTGGGGCCTGCGCTCCCCGACCGCCGTCGTCCAGACGATGTCGCTCAACTACGGCGGCCAGTTCTTCTACCTGAAGAACGGCAAGTGGACGTTCGAGTTCGGGCCGAACGACCAGAACGTCGTCAGGCAGATGCACGACATGATCCACGTCGACAAGTCGGTCGACCCGGCCGCGACCGGCCTCTCCGGCAGCGCCGTGCTGCCCGCCTTCTTCGGGGGCAAGTGCGCGATGACGGTGGCCGGCAACTTCACGGCGCAGAGCATGATCCTGCAGGGCCCGAGGGGCTTCAACTGGGCCATGTTCCCGCTGCTGAAGGGCCAGTCGCAGCAGCAGGTGGCGAACCCGCAGACGTACTCGATCTCCGAGCAGAGCAAGAACAAGCAGTCGGCGATGTTCTTCCTCGCGTACCTCGTGAACAAGCAGAACCTGGCCAAGCTGGCGCTCGGCGACTGGCTGATCCCGTCGAACCCGGATGCCGGGAAGGTGGCGCGTCAGTCGACGAAGCGGACCGGCAGCTGGAAGATCGCGACCGAGTCGGTCGTCCACTTCCGCAAGGGCAACTGGGTCTCGCTGGCGGCCTATCCGCGCTGGAAGGCGGAGGTCTCGCAGCCCGCGTTCGTCCAGTACCTGCGCGGCTCGATCAGCCTGCAGGAGCTCGGCAAGCAGCTCGAGGACGGCTGGAACCGAGTCCGGTAGAAGGCGCCCAGCCCAGCCGGCCGGCCCTCGTGGCCGGCCGGCTGGGATCATCACGACCGTGAAACGAGGATGAGGACGTGAGCGGAGACCTGCTGACCGAACGAGCCGTCGGCTGCCTCGCGGGCGCCGCCGTCGGCGACGCGCTCGGCGGAGCGACGGAAGGGTGGGAGTCGCACGAGATCGAGGCGCACTTCGGCGGCTGGGTGACCGGGATCGTCGAGTCGATCCGGCGCACGAAGAAGGTCGAGAAGGCCTTCTCGCCCTTCCACAAGGGCGACGGCCACGTCACCGACGACACGCTGATGACGCGCGTGCTCGTTCGTGCCTACGACCTCAAGCGTGATCACCTCGACGCGTACGACGTCGAGGCTTTGATCGTGCCGGCGATCGTCGACGAGAAGACGTGGGTGCCCGAGCTCGACCGCGAGGACCTGCTCTACCACCGCCTCTTCCTGGCCGAGAAGTGGCTCGTGCTCAAGCTTCGCTACGGGCACGCCGACCCCCGCGACGCGGGCGTCGGCAACATCGTCAACTGCGGCGCGGCGATGTACATCGCGCCGGTGGGGATCGCGAACGCCGGCGATCCGCGGCGGGCCTACGACGAGGCGATCGACCTGACCGCCGCGCACCAGTCGAGCTACGGGCGCGAGGCCGCCGGCGTCCTGGCCGCGGCCGTGGCCGAGGCGATGCGGATCGACGCGACACCGGAATCGGTCGTCGAGGCGTGCCTCAAGCTGGCGAAGGACGGGACGCGCACGGCGATCGAGGCGGTCGCGGAGGCCGCGTCGAAGCTCGACGGCTGGCGCGACGGCGGCCTCGCCGAGCTCCGGCGCGCGTTCGCGCCGTTCGACTCGGTCGGGGAGCACTACGCGACCCCGGAGCTGAACGCGCGCATCCCGAGCCGGCTCCATGCGATCGAAGAGCTGCCGATCGCGCTCGGGCTGCTCGTCGCGACCGGCGGCGACTACGAGGAGACCGTCCTCGGCGGAGTCAACTACGGGCGCGACTCCGACTCGATCGCCTCGATGGGAGGAGCGCTCGCCGGAGCTCTCGGCAACCCGCTCCGGCGCGACTGGGTCGAGGACGTCTCCGCGGCGAGCAAGATCGACGTCGAGGAGGCGGGTAGGACGATGGTGGTCGTCGCTGCAGAGATCTTCGCCCGGGACACGCAGCGCCAGCAGGAGCGCGCGCAGACGCTGTCCGCGCTCGCGGCCGGCGAGGTCCCCGCTTGACGCTGAGGGTCACGTGGATCCAGCCGGAGGACCTCGTCGGGCACGAGCTCCGGCAGGCGAGGGAGGAACAGAAGGACGTCGACGAGATCGAGCAGCGCTGGTTCGCGGCCGGCGGAGCGCCCGCGCCGGGACGCGGCGCCTCCCAGGAGCCGGTCGCACCCGAGCTGAGCGCGCTCGCGCTCGAGCTGCTCGACGAGCTCGACGCGCTTCCGCGTCCGCTTGCGGCGGCGGAGCCCGAGGGCTTCGACGAGATCCTGGCCGCCGCCGACCCGGCCGGACGGCAGGACCCGGACGACCTCTCCGAGCGGATCGCGGGTGCGTGGCTCGGCCGCGCGGCCGGCTGTGTGCTCGGCAAGCCGGTCGAGAACATCCCGCGCCCCGGAATCCGCGCGATCGCGGAGGCGACTGGCAACTGGCCGGTGCGCGGCTGGTTCACGGCCGAAGGGCTGCCGGACGAGGTCTCGGAGCGATGGCCGTGGAATCGGGCCAGCCGCCCGACGAGCCTCGCCGAGAACATCGCCGGGATCCCCGAGGACGACGACCTCAACTTCACGATGCTCGGCGTCGCACTGCTCGAGCGCTGCGGGACGGGGTTTGACGCGCTCGACGTCGCCAAGATCTGGCTCGACTACATGCCGCCCGGGCGGATCTTCACGGCCGAGCGGGTCGCCGTCCGCAACCTGCTCGAGGCCTACCTGCCGCCCGAGACCGCCACGCGGCGCAACCCGTTCCGGGAGTGGATCGGAGCGCGGCTCCGCGTCGACGCGTACGGCTGGGCCGCTCCCGGGGATCCGGTCGCCGCGGCGCGGATGGCGTGGGAGGACGCGCGCCTGAGCCACGCCGCGAACGGCGTCTACGCGGCGATGTTCATGGCCGCGGCGCACGCCGCCTCTGTCGCCGGCTCGTCGCCGGCTGCGAGCGCCGACGCCGGCCTCTCGGTCGTGCCGGCCGACAGCCGCCTCGCGACGGCGCTGCGCGACGCGCGCGAGCTCGCGGCTGCGCGCGAGTGGGAGGACGTGGTCGACGGGCTCTACGCCGGCTACGGCGACTACCACTGGGTCCACGCGATCAACAACACCGCGCTCGTCGCGGCCGCGCTCTACGCCTTCGACGAGGACTTCTCCGGCGCGATCTCGGCCGTCGTCCAGGGCGGCTGGGACACCGACACGAACGGCGCCGCGGTCGGCTCGATCGTCGGCGCGGCCGTCGGCACAGCGGGCATCGACGAGCGCTGGTCGGCGCCGCTCGGGGGCCGCTTCGCGAGCTCGCTGCCCGGCTTCGACGGGATCACGCTCGACGAGCTCGTCCGGCGGACGATCGCCGTCGCGGGCGCTCCCGCACCGGCGTGAGCATCCCGCTGGAGCAGCCGCGCGACCCGCTCGTGCCGCGGCCGATCGACTTGCCGACCCGCGTCCCGCTCGAGCCGGACGCCGACCTCGAGCCGCTCGACGCCGCGAAGATCTTCGCCGCGCCCGACGATCCCGCCGACTGGCCCGCCTGGCGGGAGACGCTCCAGCGCTGGCGTACCGACGCAGCGGTGCGGATCGGCTACGACGACTCGGCCTACGACGCCCCCGAGTACGCGTGGACGCGGAGCTGCCACGTCGTCGCGCTCGCCTGGCTCTGGGACGAGCTCCTCTTCGACCACGATGCCGACCGCTTCACCCCGGATCGGTTCTGCGCCGAGTCTGAGCGCGAGTTCGGCGGCCTCGACGGGATCGTCCTCTGGCACGCCTACCCCGTGATCGGGATCGACGACCGCAACCAGTTCGACTTCTACCGCGACGTGCCGGGGATCCGCGAGCTCGTCGCCGAGCTCCAGGGCCGCGGCGTCCGTGTCTTCGTCAACTACAACCCGTGGGACGTCGGCACGCGGCGGGAGCCGGTCGCCGACGACCTCGCGATCGCGGAGCTCGTCCGCGAGCTCGGCGTCGACGGTGTCTTCCTCGACACGATGAAGGAGGCGCAGCCGGGCCTGCGCGCCGCCCTGGACGGGGTCAAGCCCGGGATCGCGCTCGAGGGCGAGTCGACGCTGCCGCTGGCGCGAACGTGCGACCACCACCTCTCCTGGGCGCAGTGGTTCTCGGACAGCACCGTCCCGGGCGTCCTGCGCGCACGCTGGTTCGAGCAGCGGCACATGCTCCACCACACGCGCCGCTGGAACCGGGACCACAGCGAGGAGCTGCACAGCGCCTGGCTCAACGGCGTCGGGATCCTCGTCTGGGAGAACGTCTTCGGCGCCTGGGTCGGCTGGAACGAGCGCGACAAGGCGCTGCTCCGGGCGATGCGGCCGGTGCAGCGCGAGTACGCGGATCTGCTCGCGACCGGGGAGTGGACTCCGCTGGCGGCGGCGAGCCCGGACACGCGGGTCGTCGCCTCGAGCTGGACGGACGGCGCGACGACGCTGTGGGCGGTCGCGAACCGCGGCGACGCCTACGCCGGGCCGGTCGGCGAGCTCGAGGTCGAGCTGCCCGCGCTCGGGATCGCGGCGTTCGCCGGCGCCGAGCAGCTCGTCGTGGCCGGAGGCGGCGACGCGAGCTTTCCGGCCCGCACGGCGGTTCGCCGCGAGGCGCCCGTCGTCCCCGCCGACGCGCCGCCCGAGGGGTTCGCCGCGGTCGAGCCACGGCCGGTGACGGCGGTCTTCCGCCGCCGCGAGACCGGCACCTACGGAGACGCGCCCTACGTCGAGGAGTGGAAGCCGCTGCCGCCGCGGCTGCACGACTTCGTCGAGGTCGCGCGGCCGGCGCCCCGCGGGCGCTTCGCGATTGGCATCACCGAGGTCGCCGGCGAATCGGGTGCGCCGCTGACCGGGCTCGATCTCACCGAGGCGCGTGCGCACGCGGCCGCCGCCGGGGCGCGGCTGCCGACCGAGGACGAGTGGCAGCTCGCCGCCGAGGCAGGGGTCCTCGAGCGGCTCGGGCCGCTGGTCTGGAACTGGACGGAGAGCGAGCACTCGGACGGGCGGACGCGGTTCGCGATCCTCAAGGGCGGCTCCGCCTTCGCCCCCGAAGGCTCGGACTGGTACGTCGACGGCGGCCCGCAGGACGCGAGCTACTCGCTCAAGCTGCTGCTCGTCGGCGCCGGGGTGGCGCGCTCGCCCCACATCGGCTTCCGGCTCGCGGTGGACCTACCGTGAGCGAGCAGCCGCGCGCAGCGCTCGAGGGGATCAAGGTCGTCGAGGCGGCGACGCTCTTCGCGGCTCCGCTCGCGGCGATGTTCCTCGGCGACTACGGCGCCGACGTGATCAAGATCGAGCATCCCCACCGCGTCGACCCCGCGCGCGGGCACGGGCCGAGCAAGGACGGGATCGGGCTCTGGTTCAAGGCGCTCGCGCGCAACAAGCGGCTCGTCACCCTCGACCTCTCCAAGCCCGCCGGCGCCGACCTCTTCCTCCGCCTGGCCGAGCGGTCGGACGTCGTGCTCGAGAACTTCCGGCCCGGGACGCTCGAGCGCTGGGGCGTGGGCTGGGAGGAGCTGTCGGCGGTCAACCCGCGGCTCGTGCTCGCCAGGGTCAGCGGCTTCGGGCAGACCGGCCCGTACGCCGGGCGGGCGGGGTTCGGGACGCTCGCCGAGGCGATGAGCGGCTTCGCCGTCCTCAACGGCGAGCCGGACGGCGCGCCGCTGCTGCCGCCACTCGCGCTTGCGGACGGCGTCGCCGCGCTCGCGACCGCCTTCGCCATCCTGACGGCGCTGCGGGCGCGGGAGCAGACCGGCCGCGGACAGGTCGTCGACACGTCGCTCGTCGAGCCGCTGCTGACGCTGCTCGGCCCGCAGCTGACGGCGTACGACCTGCTCGGCGAGCTGCAGCCGCGGACGGGGAACCGCTCGAGCCACAACGCGCCCCGCAACCTCTACCGGACGGCGGACGGCTCGTGGGTCGCCGTCTCCTCGAGCGCGACCTCGATCGCCGCGCGCGTGCTCGAGCTCGTCGGGCGCGCGGATCTCACCGCCCAGCCGTGGTTCGCGACCGGATCCGGCCGCGTCGAGCACGTGGACGAGATCGACGACGCCGTCGCCGCCTGGATTCGCGAGCGCACCCGGGACGACGTGATCGCCGCGTTCGAGGCGGCAGGTGCCGCGATCGCACCGGTCTACGACGCCGCCGACGTGCTCGCCGATCCCCAGCTCGAGGCGCTCGGCTCGATCAGCACGGTCGAGGACCTGCAGCTCGGCCCGCTGCGGATGCCGAACGTGTTCAGCCGCCTCTCCGAGACGCCCGGCCGGATCCGGCATTCCGGCGGCCGCCACGGCTGCGACACGGCTGCGGTCTTCGCGGAGCTCGGCGTCAGGGCGGAGGAGCTCGCGACGCTCCGGGCCGACCGGGTCGTATGAGCGTTCCGCCGCTCACGTGGCTCTACGTCCCGGGCGACCGGCCGGACCGCGTCGAGAAGGCGATCGCCTCCCGGGCCCATGCCGTGATCGTCGACCTCGAGGACGGTGTGGCGCCGGCTGCGAAGGCAACAGCCCGCGCCGGCCTCGCGGCGCTGCTCGCCGAGCCGCGGGACAAGCCGGTCTACGTGCGCGTCAACGCCGGCGACGCGGAGGATCTCGAGGCGGCCGCCGGCCTGGCGCTCAGCGGGGTCATCGTGCCGAAGGTCGCCCGGCCCGAGGACGTGCCGCCGGGCGAGCTGCCGGTGCTCTGCCTGATCGAGTCGGCCGCCGGGGTCGAGGCGGCCTACGAGATCGCGCGCACGCCGGGTGTGGCGGGAATCTCGCTGGGGGAATCGGATCTCCGCTCCGAGACCGGCGCGCTCGAGAACGGGCTCGACTGGGCCCGCGGCCGGATCGTCAACGCCGCAGTGGCGGCCGGCCTGCCGCGGCCGCCGCAGTCGGTCTACCCGCACGTCCGGGACGAGGAGGGGCTCGCGCGGTCGTGCGCCCGCGGCCGCGAGCTCGGGCACCTCGGCCGCACCGCGATCCACCCCGCCCAGCTGCCGGCGATCGAGCAGGCGTACCTGCCGAGCGTCGCGGAGGTGGAGCGGGCGCGCGAGACGGTGGCCCGGCTCGAGGAAGCCGGCGCCGGCACGCTCGGCGGCGGCGAGTTCGTGGACGCGGCGATGCTCGGCGCCGCCCGCCAGACGATCGCCCTGGCCGAGCTCTACGGAACAGCGACACACCGAACAAGGGGGGTTCCATGAAGAACCGGCTCACACCGGTACTCGCAGGATGCGCCGTGCTCCTGCTCGTTCTGCTCGCTCCTTCGGCCGTCGGCTCCAGCGCTGCCGTCGCCGAAGGAAGCCTGACCGAGGCGAGCTTCCAGTCCGCCACGCTGCACGAACCGATCTCCTACAACGTCTACCTGCCCGCGGGCTACGAGGCATCGAGCAAGCCCTATCCCGTCCTCTATCTCCTGCACGGGCGCGGCGACTCGAAGAGCGCCTGGACGCAGATGAAAGGCACGCTCGACGAGCTGATCGCAGCCGGCGAGATCCCGCCGACGATCGCGATCATGCCCGACGCGCCGTGGAGCACCCGCGCCAGCTACTACGTCGACTCGGCCTACACCGGCGCCGATCCGGGCCGCAAGGTCGAGACCGCGTTCACGACCGATCTGATCGCCCACGTCGACGCGACCTACCGGACCGTCGCGAACCGCACGGGCCGCGGCGTCGCCGGCTACTCGATGGGCGGGTACGGGGCGCTGCGCTACTCGCTCGCTCATCCGGACCTGTTCGGTGCCGCGATCGTGCTCAGCCCGGCCGTCTACTACCCCGAGCCGCCGAGCGACTCGAGCACGCGCGAGTTCGGCGCCTTCGGCAAGGGCAAGCGACTCTTCGTCGAGAAGATCTACCGCGAGCTGAACTACCCGTCCGTGTTCGAGTCGTTCGAGGAGACGGGGTTGCCGCTGCCCATGTTCATCGCCGTCGGCGACGACGAGTTCAAGAACACGCAACCGAAGGACTTCAAGCACGACCTCGACTTCGAGGCGCACGTCCTCTTCAACCAGGCCGTCCGGGTCCAGAACCTGACCGCGGAGCTCCGCGTCGTCGACGGCGGTCATGACTGGGACGTCTGGGGCCCGACGTTCGTGGAGGGCGCGAAGTACGTGTTCCGCTTCCTCGACAAGGCTCCGGCGACGCCGATGAAGGCGACGGTGACCGGCACCGCGCAGGAGGAGCGTGCCGGAGGCGTCGCCACCGACGCGGCCGGCAACGTCTACCAGGCGCTCGCCGCCGGCGGCGCCGTCGCGGGCCAGCCGTTCGCGGGCGACAAGGACCTCGTGCTGGTGAAGGACTCACCCACAGGCACCCGGCTCTGGACGCGCGAGCTCGGCACGACCCGGCTCGAGCGGGCGTACGGGGTCGCGATCGATCCGGCCGGAAACGTGGTCGTCACCGGCTACACGAACGGCGACCTCGACGGTGCTCACGCCGGGAACACGACCGACGACGTCTTCGTGGTCAAGTTCGATCCGAGCGGCAACCGGACATGGCTGCGGCAGTTCGGCGTCGCGGGCGTGGCCGACCGCGGCTACGCGCTCGCCACCGACACGGCCGGGAACGTCTACGTGACGGGTTACACCAGGGGCGACCTCGCCGCCACGAACCAGGGCGACAAGGACATCTATCTCGCCAAGCTCGATCCGGCCGGCGCGCAGCTGTGGCTGCAGCAGTTCGGGAGCCCGGGCGAGGACAAGGCCTGGGGTGTCGCCGCGACGGGCGACGGAGTCAGGCTGGGCGGGATGACGTCCGGCGCGCTCGGAACGCCGGTCGGAGCCCTCGACGGCTGGATCGCCCGCTACGACGCGGCCGGCACCCGTGCCTGGCTGCAGCAGTTCGGGACGACGGCGAACGAGGAGGTCTGGGGCCTGACGGCCGACGCGGCGGGCAACACGTACGTCGCCGCCTACTCGGCGGGCGACTTCGACGGCCCGCTCGCGGGCGACAAGGACCTGGTCGCGGCGCGGTTCGACCCGGCCGGGACGCTGACCTGGAAGGACCAGCTCGGCACCGACCTGAACGACAAGAGCGCCGCCGTCGCGCTCGACGGTGCCGGCAACCTCTACGTCGCCGGCTTCAGCGACGGCAGCATCGGCACGAACGTCGGCAAGTTCGACGCCGTCCTCGTCAAGTACACGCCGGACACCACCCGCGAGTGGGTGCGGCAGTTCGGGACGACGGAGGACGACGGGGCCGACGCGTTCGCGGAGGCGAACCTCTATCTCGCCACCCACGGTGGTTCGATCTACGTCTCCGGGCTCACGCTCGGCGACGTCGAGGGCCAGACCCAGCTCGGGCTCGGCGACGTCTTCCTCGCCGAGTTCGACGCCGCAGGGGCGAACGGCTAGAACGCCCCCGTTCCCAGGAGGCCCGGCCCTGAGCCGTTGACGTCGGGCCGGGCCTCCATGGAACGGAAGGGGAGCTAAAGGAGGCGGCCCTCCCTTCGGCTTCCCGGACGCAGCCTCTCGCGCTCCTCGACCGCGCGGAATGACCCGAATGGGTCAATCGCGTCAGGCAATCGCGTCAGGCAATCGCGTCAGACCAGGCCGAGGTCGTGCGCGCGGATGACCGCCTCGAGGCGGCTGTGCACGTCGAGGCGCTCCATGATCCCGCGGATGTGGTTGCGCACCGTCTCGGTCGAGACGCCGAGCTTCGTCGCGATCGCAGTCGTCGACTGGCCGGTCGCGAGGTGGCGGAGCACGTCCTGCTGGCGCGGCGTCAGCTGGGGGCTGTTGGCGGCGACAGTGACGGGCAGCTCCGCCGGGTTGGCGAGCCCGAAGACGCCGACGATCGAGCCCTGGTCGAGGAGCTGGGTCGAGCTGATCTCGACGGCCACCCGCTTGCCGTCCGCCGTGCGGACACTCACCGACGCCTCGGTCGACTCCTGGGTGCCGAGCAGCTTCGCCGCGAACTCTTCGCGCGCGCGCGCGGCGTCCGCGGGCTCGACGATCTGGGAGATCCGCAGTCCACGCAGGTCGCCGAAGCGCTCGATCGCGGCCGCGTTGAGCCAGCGTACGGTCGCGTTGCGGTCGAGGATGTACGCAGGAACCGTCAGCTTGGCGATCGACGGGGCCAGATCCGGTGCGAACCGGCGCAGCTCTTCGATGCTCGGATCGTCGGTGCTCACAACCCGTCGATCGTAACCCTCGGGCTGTCCTGTCGATGCCTGTGCGGAAAACTGTCGGTCGTGACGCGCCGCCGTCGGCTCCCGATGCTGATCCCGCCGGGTTCGCTTCTGGCCGAGCGGTCGTTCTTCCTCTTCTGGAGCGCGCACGCGATCTCGGAGGTCGGCTCGCGGATCACCTACGTCGTCGCGCCGATCCTCGTCTACCAGCTGACCGGCTCGGCGCTCGGGACCGGCGTGCTCGCGGGGTTGCAGGCGGTCCCGTACCTGCTCTTCGGGCTGGTCGCGGGCGCGATCGCCGACCGGGCCGACCGCCGCCGGCTGATGGTGGGCAGCAGCCTGCTCCAGACGGTGATCCTCGCGAGCATCCCGATCGCCTCCGCGGCGGGCGTGCTCCGCGTCGAGCAGGTCTTCGTGGTCGCGCTGCTTTCGGCGACGCTGTTCGTCTGGTTCGATGCCGCCAATTTCGGGGCGCTGCCGCTGATCGCCGGCCGCGACCGCCTGGTCGAGGCGAACGCGGCGGTGTCCGGAGCATCGAGCCTGATCGCGGTCGTCGCACCGGCGATAGCCGGCGTGCTGGCGGCAACCATCGGGCCTGCGAACGCGATCGGCCTCGACGCGGTCAGCTACGGGCTCAGCGCCGTGGCGCTGCTGCTGATCCGGACGCCGTTCTCGACCCGGCACCTCGAGGCGGCGAGCGTCGAACCCGTCCTCCGCCGGCTCGTCGCCGACGTCCGCGAAGGCCTGCGCTTCCTCTGGGGTCACCGGCTCGTGCGCTCGCTCACGCTGCTCGGGTTCGGCGTCAGCTTCACCGGCGGCGCGGTCACCGGGCTCACGGTCGTCTACGGCGTCCGCGCGCTCGGGTTGCCGGACTCGGGCGTGGGAATCGGGCTTCTGTTCTCGGCCGCCGCGCTCGGAAGCCTCGCGTCGAGCCTGCTGCTGCCGCGCCTGAACCGCCGCTACGCGACGGGGTCGATCACGCTCGCCGGCCTGACCGTGGCGGTCGTCGCCGTCGCCGCTCTGGCGCTCGTCACCAACTTCGTCGCCGCGCTCGTCTTCTTCGCCGCCTGGGGCGGGGCGCAGACGCTCGTGATCATCAACGGCATCTCGCTGCGCCAGCAGGTCGCGCCGGACCACCTTCAGGGCAGGGTCAACGTCTCGGCCCGGATGATCGCCTGGGGCGGGATGCCCTTCGGCGCGGCCGCGGGCGGCGCGCTCGCGCAGGTGACGTCGGTCGAGGCGACCTATCTGATCATGGCGGTCGGGGTCGCGATCAGCGCCCTGATCGGCTGGTTCTCCCCGCTGCGGACCGCGCGGGCAGGCCCGAGGGTCGCGTCGACGCCGGCTGGTGGGCTGCTGGATCGAGAGTAGAGTCGGCGATCATGCCGGGACGCCTCGAGGGCAAGGTCGCAATCGTCGCTGGCGCCGGCTCGAGCGGGCCGGGATGGGGGAACGGGAAGGCGACGGCGGTGCTCTTCGCCCGCGAGGGAGCGGCTGTCTTCGCGGTGGACATCGAGGAAGCGGCTGCCGCCGAGACCGTCGCGATCATCGACAGCGAGGGTGGCACCGGCGCAGTCCACGCGGCCGACGTCGCCGACCCGGCCGCGGTCGCCGCGCTCGTGGAGGCGTGCCGGGATCGCTTCGGCCGGATCGACGTCCTCCACAACAACGTCGGCATCACCGCGCTCGGCGGGGTGGTGGACGAGAGCGTGGAGAGCTGGGAGCGCGTGCTGCGCGTCAACCTCACGAGCGCCTTCCTCCTGTGCAAGCACGTGATCCCGCACATGGAGCGGGACGGAGGTGGGGCGATCGTCAACGTCGGCTCGGTCGGCGGCCTCCGTTACCTCGGGATCGACTACGCGAGCTATGCCGCGAGCAAGGCGGCTCTGGCGCAGCTGACCCAGTCGGTCGCGCTCCAGTACGCCGCGCGCGGGATCAGGGCCAACACGATCCTGCCCGGCCTGATCGACACGCCGATGGTGGCGGCGCAGCTGGCCGCCGCGTATCCCGGCTCGATCGAGGACGCCCTGGCTGCCCGGGCGCGCCAGTGCCCGATGGGCCGGATGGGCGATGCCTGGGACGTCGCGCACGCGGCGCTCTATCTCGCCTCGGACGAGGCCCGGTACGTGACCGGCGCCGAGCTCGTCGTCGACGGCGGCCTCAGCTGCGCGGTGCCGCGCGCGGTTCAAGACCAGTCGGCGTAGAGCTTTACTTCCGCAAGTATCGGATCGCTTGCGCCGGCCGGTCGATGCTTTACACTGGAAAGTGATGGAGCGACCGCTTGTAGCTGCCGACAGGATCCTGGCGTTCAAGGCCGCCCTCATCTCGCGCCCCAGACCGCGCTAGCCGGCCACACGCTCCTCTCGCCTCCCCGGTCAAGCGCACAGCACAGGCGAGAGGGACCAGACGGGGCGGTTGCGCCGTGAGGGCCGCGGGCCTCTACGACCCGGCGTACGAGCACGATTCGTGCGGGGTCGCCTTCGTCGCCCGGCTCGACGGCGTCGCGAGCCACGAGACGATCGTGCGCGCGGCGACGGCGCTCGCCAACCTGGAGCACCGCGGCGCGGAGGGGGCGGACGCCGGCACCGGCGATGGAGCGGGGATGACCTTGCAGCTGCCGGACGCGCTCTTCCGCGCCGAGATCGCGGGGCTCCCGCCGCTCGGACACTACGGCGTCGCCATGTGCTTCCTCCCCCGCGACGAGGCTCGGGCCGCGGCGCTCGAGCACCTGCTCGCGGAGACCGTCGAGGCCGAGGGCCAGCGCGTGGTGGCCTGGCGCGACGTTCCGGTGGATCCGGAGCAGGCCGGCCCAACTGCCGCCGCGGCGGCGCCGCTCGTCCGGCAGCTCTTCGTCGCGGCCGCCCCCGGCCTCGAAGCCGACGCCTTCGAGCGGAAGCTCTACGTGATCCGCCGCGTGGCCGAGCTCGCCGCCGGCCCGGACCTCGTGATCCCGAGCTTCTCGGCCCGGACCGTGGTCTACAAGGGCATGCTCACCGCCCCGCAGCTGACCGCCTACTACCCGGACCTGCTGGACGAACGCACCGCCTCGGCGCTCGCGCTCGTGCACTCCCGCTACTCGACGAACACGTTCCCGAGCTGGGAGCTCGCGCATCCCTACCGGATGATCGCGCACAACGGCGAGATCAACACGTTGCGGGGCAACGTCAACTGGATGCGGGCGCGCGAGTCGCAGCTGGCGTCGGAGCTCTTCGGCGACGACCTCGCCCGGATCCTGCCGGTCGTCCGTCCCGGTGGGTCGGACTCGGCGACCTTCGACAACGTGCTCGAGCTGCTCGTGCTCGCGGGCCGCTCGCTGCCGCACGCGATCATGATGATGATCCCCGAGGCCTACCGGGGCCGCGACGACGTGTCGCCGGAGCTCGCGGGCTTCTACGCGTACCACCAGTGCCTGATGGAGGCCTGGGACGGCCCGGCGGCGATTGCCTTCACGGACGGGCGCGTGATCGGCGCGACGCTCGACCGCAACGGCCTGCGTCCGGGGCGCTGGCTCGAGACGGCCGACGGGTGGGTCGTGCTCGCATCGGAGACGGGCGTCCTCGAGGAGGCGCCCGCGAACGTCGTCCGGAAGGGGCGGCTCCAGCCCGGGAAGCTCTTCCTCGTCGACCTCGAGAGCGGCCGGATCGTCCCGGACGAGGAGCTGAAGCGGGCGGTCTCGTCCCGGCTGCCGTACGCCGAGTGGTATCGCCGGGAGGTCGTCCGGCTGGACGACCTGCCCGAGCGGCCGTGCCTTCCCCCACCGACCGAGCCTCTGCGCAAGCGCCAGCTCGCGTTCGGCTACACGCAGGACGACATGAAGGTGCTCCTCGCCCCGCTCGCCCGGAACGCGGAGGAGGCGATCGGCTCGATGGGGAACGACCTGCCGCTGGCGGTGCTCTCCGAC
Organism: uncultured Gaiellaceae bacterium; assembly: GCA_963732995.1. GTDB lineage: Bacteria > Actinomycetota > Thermoleophilia > Gaiellales > Gaiellaceae > Gaiellasilicea. Next base: position 60,295 of record CAVTBS010000008.1, read on the forward strand.
CGGCAGCCGATTCTCTACTCCTACTTCAAGCAGCTCTTCGCCCAGGTCACGAACCCGCCGATCGACTCGATCCGGGAAGCCGTCGTCATGAGCGTCGAGGCGAGTGTCGGCTCGGAGCGGAACCTGCTCGCCGAGACTCCGGAGCATGCGCGCCAGCTGGTGATCGCCAACCCGATCCTGCGCGACGAGGAGCTCGAGCGGCTCCGCCAGATCGACTCGGACGTCTTCTCGGCGCAGACGCTCGACACGACGTGGCCGGTCGCCGACGGCCCCGGCGGGCTCGAGCGCGCCGTCGAGCGCATCTGCGCGGAGGCCGACGAGGCCCTGGCACGCGGCGCCAACATCGTCGTCCTCTCGGATCGCGGGGTCGGGCCGGAGCGCGCGCCGATGCCGTCGCTGCTCGCGGTCTCGGCGCTCCACCACCACCTCGTGCGCGCCGGCACGCGGCTGCAGGCGGGGCTCGTCGTCGAGTCGGGTGAGCCGCGCAGCGTCCAGAGCGTGGCGGTGCTCGTCGGCTACGGGGCCGCGGCCGTCAACCCGTATCTGATGCTCGAGACGCTCGCGGAGCTCGTCGACCTCGACCGGCTGCCCCCGGGCATGACCCGGGAGGAGGCGCAGCGGCGCGCGACCAAGGGGATCGCCAAGGGCCTGCTGAAGACGATCTCGAAGATGGGCATCTCGACGATCCCGTCCTACTGCGGCGCGCAGGTCTTCGAGGCGATCGGGCTCTCGCGCGAGCTGGTCGACCGCCACTTCACCGGGACCGCCTCCCGGATCGGTGGGATCGGAATCGAAGACCTGGCCGCCGACACGCTCGGCCGCCACGCCCGCGCGTGGCCGGGGACGCACGACGGGCTCCTGCCCGTCACGGGCCTCTACGCCTGGCGGCGCGACGGCGAGCACCACCAGTGGAACCCGGAGACGATCGCGCTGCTCCAGCACGCGGTCCGGCACGGCGGCTACTCCTCCTACGAGGAGTACGCGCAGCTCGTCAACGACGACTCGACGCGCCGCTCGACGCTCCGTGGGCTGATGCGCTTCCGCGAGGACGCCGACGGCGGCGTCCCGCTCGACGAGGTGGAGCCCGCGCAGGAGATCGTCAAGCGCTTCTCGACCGGCGCGATGTCGCTGGGCTCGCTCTCGCGCGAGGCGCACGAGACGCTCGCCGTCGCGATGAACCGGATCGGCGGCCGCTCGAACACGGGGGAGGGCGGCGAGGACCCGGTCCGCTACGAGCCCGATCCCAACGGCGACTCCCGCCGCTCCGCGATCAAGCAGGTCGCGTCAGGGCGCTTCGGCGTAAACGCGCACTACCTTGCAAACGCGGACGAGCTGCAGATCAAGATGGCGCAGGGCGCGAAGCCGGGCGAGGGCGGTCAGCTGCCGGGGCACAAGGTCGACCGCTACATCGCGAGCGTGCGGCTGACGACCCCCGGCGTCGGGCTGATCTCGCCGCCGCCGCACCATGACATCTACTCGATCGAGGATCTGAAGCAGCTGATCTACGACCTGCGGTGCGCCAATCCCGACGCGCGCGTCTCCGTCAAGCTCGTCTCCGAGGTCGGGGTCGGCACGGTCGCCGCGGGCGTCGCGAAGGCGAACGCGGACCACGTGCTCATCTCGGGGCACGACGGCGGCACGGGCGCCTCACCGCTCTCGTCGATCATGTTCGCGGGCGCTCCCTGGGAGATCGGGCTCGCGGAGACGCAGCAGACGCTCGTGCTCAACGACCTGCGGTCGCGGATCTGGGTGCAGACCGACGGCCAGCTCAAGACCGGCCGCGACGTCGTCGTCGCGGCGCTGCTCGGCGCCGACGAGATGGGTTTCGCGACGGCGCCGCTGATCGCCTCGGGCTGCGTGATGATGCGCGCCTGCCACCTCAACACGTGCCCGGTGGGGATCGCCACGCAGGACCCCGAGCTGCGCAAGCGCTTCGCCGGACAGCCCGAGCACGTCGTCGACTTCATGTTCTTCGTCGCCGAGGAGGCCCGCCGGATCATGGCGCGGCTGGGGATCCGGCGCTTCGAGGATCTCGTCGGCCGCGTCGACCTGCTGGAGGCGGACGACGCGATCGAGCACTGGAAGGCGCGCGGCATCGACCTCTCGGCGCTGCTGCACGCGCCGGACGTGCCCGCAGGCGTCGCCGTGCGGCGGGTGCGTTCCCAGGTCTCGCCGCTCGACGACGCGCTCGACTGGCAGCTGATCGAGCAGGCGCGGCCGGCGATCGAGCACGGGACGGCCGTCGAGGCCGAGCTGCCGGTGCGCAACGTCAACCGCACGGTCGGCGGCCTGCTCTCCCACGCGGTCACGAAGACCCACGGGGCGGCCGGGCTGCCGCCGGGCACGATTCGGTACACGCTGAACGGCTCGGCGGGCCAGTCCTTCGGCGCCTGGCTCGCGCCGGGGATCGAGCTGACGCTCGTCGGCGACGCCAACGACTACGTCGGCAAGGGCCTCTCCGGCGGCGTCCTGGCGGTGCGGCCGCCCGACGGCGCCGGCTTCGCCGCCGCCGAGAACGTGATCGTGGGCAACACCGTCCTCTACGGCGCCACGGCCGGCCGGGCGTACTTCAGCGGCCTGGCCGGAGAGCGCTTCGCCGTGCGCAACTCTGGGGCGCACGCCGTCGTCGAAGGTGTCGGCGACCACGGCTGCGAGTACATGACCGGCGGCTGCGTCGTCGTCCTCGGCCGGACGGGAAGGAACTTCGGCGCCGGGATGAGCGGCGGGATCGCGTACGTGCTCGACGAGGACGGGGGGTTCCGAGGCCGCTGCAACACCGAGCTCGTCGGCTTCGAGGAGGTCGTCGAGCCGGAGGCGGGCGATCTGCGCGCGCTCGTGGAGGAGCACCTCGAGCGCACCGGATCCGCGGTCGCCGCGAGCCTGCTCGACGACTGGGCGGGCGCACTGCCGCGCTTCGTCAGGGTCATGCCACACGACTACAAGCGCGCGCTCGAGGACCTTGCGGTCCAGCCGAAGGGCGACAACCCGACCTCGACCGGCAGCGGCTTCCTCACGACCGAGTCGGAGGAGGCAGCCTGATGGGCAAGCTCGGCGGCTTCCTCAAGTACCAGCGGGTCGAGCCGCCGGAGCGCGACCCGCGCGAGCGCGTCGGCGACTTCCGCGAGTTCGTCGGCACGCTCGACCTGCCCGTGCTCCAGGAGCAGGGTGCGCGCTGCATGGAGTGCGGCGTCCCGTTCTGCCACCACGGCTGTCCGCTCGGCAACTTCATCCCCGAGTGGAACGACCTCGTCTACCGCGACCGCTGGCGCGAGGCGATCGACCAGCTGCACCGGACGAACAACTTCCCCGAGTTCACGGGCCGCCTGTGCCCGGCGCCCTGCGAGGCCGCGTGCGTGCTCGAGATCAACGAGGGCAACGCCGTCACGATCAAGCAGATCGAGGTCGCGATCGTCAACCGGGCCTGGGAGGAAGGGTGGATCGTCCCCCGCCCGGCACCGGCGGCCACCGGCCGCAGCGTCGCCGTCGTCGGCGCCGGCCCGGCCGGACTCGCGTGCGCGCAGCAGCTTGCCCGCGCCGGCCACGCGGTCACCGTCTACGAGCGCGACGAAGCGGCAGGCGGCCTCGTGCGCTTCGGCGTGCCCGACTTCAAGATCGAGAAGTGGCTCGTCGAGCGGCGGGTGCGGCAGCTGGAGGAGGAGGGCGTCGGCTTCCGCTACTGCGTCGAGGTCGGCGTCGACGTCGACGCGGAGGAGCTTCGCGCGTCCCACGACGCGGTCGTGCTGAGCGTCGGCTCGCGCGTGCCGCGCGACCTTCCCGTGCCGGGCCGCGAGCTCGACGGCGTCCACTTCGCGATGGAGTACCTGTACCAGCGCAACCGCTGGGTGGCCCGCGAGCTCGGGCCGCAGGTCGTCGGCGCGCCGCCGGCGCCCGTGAACGTGATCTCAGCGGCCGGCAAGCACGTGATCGTGATCGGCGGCGGCGACACCGGCGCCGACTGCGTCGCGAACGCGCACCGCGAGCGGGCCGCGTCGGTGACGCAGATCGAGCTCGTCGGCGAGCCTCCCGCCCGGCGCCCCGACGACCTGACCCCCTGGCCGACCTGGCCGATGAGGCTCCGCACCTCGTACGCGCTCAAGGAGGGCGGCGAGCGCGACTTCGCCGTCTCCACCACCGCGCTCGCCGGGAGCGGTGGCCGGGTCGAGCGGATCCAGTGGACGGAGAACACCGGCTCGCCGCCGTTCGACCTCGTCCCGGGCACCGAGGAGGAGCGCCCGGCCGACCTCGTCCTGCTCGCGATGGGGTTCGTGGGGCCCGATCCCCGCCTGCTCGAGGCGTTCGGGGTCGAGCCCGACGCGCGCGGAAACGCACGCGCGCCGGTCTACGCGACGAGCGCCGAGGGCGTCTTCGCCGCGGGGGACGCACGCCGCGGCCAGTCGCTGATCGTCTGGGCGATCTCGGAGGGCCGCCGCTGTGCGACGGCGGTCGACCGCTGGCTCGGCGAGGGTCAGGCAGCGAGCTCGAGCGGGACGCGCTCGAGCCACGCGGGTGCGTAGGCCGACGTGCCGCGCACGCAGCGGAGATACTCGTCGCGGATCGCCTCCGTCACCGGGCCGACGCCGAGCTCGACGTAGTCGATCGATCGGAGCGGCGTCACCTCCGCCGCCGTGCCGCACATGAACACCTCGTCCGCGAGGTAGAGATCGGAGCGGATGAGGCTCTTCTCGACCACGTCGTAGCCGAGGGCGCGGGCGATCTCGGTCACGGTGTCCCGCGTGATCCCGGGCAGGATCGACGTCGAGAGATCGGGCGTCGCGATCACGCCGTCGCGGACGACGAAGATGTTCTCGCCGGAGCCGTCGGCGACGAGCCCGTCGCTCGTGAGCAGGATCGCCTCGTCGTAGCCGGCGTCGAGCGCCTCGTTCACGGCGAGCATCGAGTTGAGGTAGATCCCGGTCGCCTTGGCGGTGTGCGGGATCACGTTCGGGCCGACCCGCTGCCAGGAGGAGATCTTGGCGCGGATCCCGTTCCGCTGCCCCTCCTCGCCCAGATACGCGCCCCAGGGCCAGCTGATGATCGAGACGTCGACGGGATTGCCGCGCGGGGAGACGCCGAGCTCGCCGAAGCCGTAGAACGCGATCGGGCGCAGGTAGCACTCCGGCAGGCCGTTCGCCGCGACGAGCTCCATCGTCGCCAGCCGCAGCTGCTCGACCGAGTACGGGATCTCCATCCCGAGCAGCCGCGCCGAGTCGTGCAGCCGATTCAGGTGGTCGGTGAGCCGGAAGATCGAGGAGCCGCCCGCGGTCTCGTACGCGCGGATCCCCTCGAAGACGCCGGAGCCGTAGTGGAGCCCGTGCGAGGCCACGTGCACCGTCGCGTCGGCCCAGTTCACGAGCCTGCCGTTCAACCAGATCGCGTTGGTCTCCTGCATAACTGTAGAAAGTACAGCACGCCAGCGATCACTGTCACTTTATTTTCTACACCGTCGTGACTAGCATGAGAACGTGCCGAGGACGCTGTTGGACCGCATCTGGGAGCGCCACGTCGTGGCGGCTCCCGAGGGCGAGCCGGCGCTCCTCTTCGTCGACCTGCACCTGATCCACGAGGTCACCTCGGCACAGGCCTTCGACGGTCTCCGGCTGGCCGGCAGAACCGTCCGCCGCGCCGATCTGTCGCTCGCGACGATGGACCACAACGTCCCGACCGAGGACGGCCCCGTCACGGATCCGCTCGCCCGGGCGCAGCTCGACGCGCTCCGGCGCAACTGCGAGGAGTTCGGCATCCCGCTCTTCGCGACCGGCGACGGCCGTGAGGGCATCGTCCACGTGATCGGACCCGAGCTCGGGGTGACGCAGCCGGGGATGACGATCGTCTGCGGCGACAGCCACACGTCGACGCACGGCGCCTTCGGCGCGCTCGCCTTCGGTGTCGGCACCTCGGAGGTGGAGCACGTGCTGGCGACCCAGTGCCTGCCTCAGGCGCCGCCTCGCTCGATGCGCGTCCACTTCGACGGCGAGCTGCCGCCGGGCGTGACGGCGAAGGACATGATCCTCGGCGCGATCGGACGGCTCGGCGTCGCCGGCGGTGTCGGGCACGTGCTCGAGTACACCGGCGCGGCGATTCGCGGCCTCTCGATGGAGAACCGGATGACGATCTGCAACATGTCGATCGAGGCCGGCGCGCGGGCCGGGATGATCGCGCCCGACGAGACGACGTTCGCCTATCTCGAAGGCCGACCCGCGGCGCCGTCCGGCAGTGCCTGGGAGGCGGCGCTCGACGACTGGCGCGGCCTGGTCTCCGATCCCGACGCGGCCTACGACCGGGAGTTCGTGGTCGACGTCGCCGCGCTCGCGCCGCAGGTCACCTGGGGCACGAATCCCGAGATGGTCGTCTCCGTCACCGACCGCGTCCCCGACCCCGGTGACTTCGCGGACCCCGACAAGCGGCTCGCCGCCGAGCGCGCGCTCAGCTACATGGGCCTCGAGCCCGGCACGGCGATGCAGGACATCCACGTCGACCGGGTCTTCATCGGCTCGTGCACCAACGCGCGGATCGAGGATCTGCGCGCGGCGGCCGACGTGGTGGCCGGGAAGCAGGTCCATCCGGGCGTCCGCGCGCTCGTCGTGCCCGGCTCGGCGACGGTGAAGCGCCTCGCCGAGGAGGAGGGCCTCGACCGGATCTTCAGCGACGCGGGCTTCGAGTGGCGCCGCGCGGGCTGCTCGATGTGCCTGGGGATGAACCCCGACGTGCTCGCCGCGGGCGAGCGCTGCGCATCGACGTCCAATCGCAACTTCGAGGGCCGGCAGGGCCGCGGCGGCCGCACGCACCTGGTCAGCCCGCAGCTCGCCGCGGCGACCGCGATCGCCGGCCACTTCATCGATCCGCGCGAGCTGGCGGCGACGCCGTGAAGCCGTTTCAGCGGGTCGAGGGACCTGTCGCCGTCCTCGACCGCGCGGACGTCGACACCGACCAGATCATCCCGAAGCAGTTCCTGAAGCGGATCGAGCGGACCGGCTTCGGCCAGTTCCTCTTCTTCGACTGGCGTCTCGACGGCAACGGCATGCTCCGGCACGACTTCGAGCTGAACGATCCGGACTGCGCCGGCGCCAAGATCCTGATCGCCGGCGCCAACTTCGGTTGCGGCTCCTCGCGCGAGCACGCCGCCTGGGCCCTGCAGGACTACGGCTTCGAGGTCGTGATCGCCCCCTCGTTCGGCGACATCTTCGCCATGAACTGCTTCAAGATCGGCCTCGTCACGATCGTGCTCCCGCCCGGGGAGCTCCGCCTCCTGATCGACGCGGTCGGCGGCGGCGCCTTCACCGAGGTCGATCTCGAGCGGCAGGTGATCGTCGACCCCGCCGGTCGTGCGATCCCGTTCGACTTCGACCCGTTCCAGCGCCATTGCCTGCTGAACGGGCTCGACGACATCGCCCGCACGCTGTCCCACGAGGCCGCGATCGCCTCGTACGAGGCGGCGCACCAGGCACGGGTGAGCACGACCGCGCTCAGCGCCGGCTAGGCGCCGCGTCCAGCTGCTCGAGCACCGACTCGGTGAACGCCGCCGTGGTCGCGCTGCCGCCGGCGTCGGCGGTCGGCGTCTCGACCAGAGCGTGGTCGACAGCGCGCTCGAGGGCGCCGGCCAGCTCGGGCTCCTCGGCCGCATGCCGGAGCAGCAGCGCGACCGAGCGGAGCATCGCTGCGGGATTGGCGGTCCCCGTGCCGGCGATGTCGGGGGCGGAGCCGTGCACCGGCTCGAAGATGCCGGGGCGGCCGTCTCCGAGACTGGCCGACGCGGCGAGCCCGAGGCCGCCGCAGGTGCCTGCAGCCACGTCGGAGAGGATGTCGCCGAAGGTGTTCTCGGTCAGGATCACGTCGAAGCGTCCCGGGGTCTGGACCAGGTTCAGCCCGGCGGTGTCGACGAGCATGTGCTCGAGCTCGACGTCCGGATAGTCCTCGGCCACGCGCACGACCGTCTCGCGCCAGAGCCGGGAGGTCTCGAGCACGTTCACCTTGTCCACGGAGGTGACGTGCGCCCGCCTCGCGCCGGCAAGCTCGAACGCGCGCCTGGCGATGCGCTCGACCGCCTGCGGCGTGTACTCGCAGGTGTCGAAGGCGGTGCCGTCGGCGCGCCGGCCGCTGGCGCCGTAGTAGAGCCCGCCGACGAGCTCGCGGACGATCAGCAGGTCGATCCCGGGCCCGGTCGCGGGCCGGAGGTTCGCGTAGACGTCGAGCGCACGGCGAAGCCCGATCAGGCCCTGCTCCGGCCGTACCTGCGCGCCCTCGAGCTCGGGGAGGCCGACCGCGCCGAGGATGACCGCGTCGGCCGTCCGGCACGCCTGGAGCGTGCGGTCGGGAAGCGGCGTGCCCTCCGCGAGGATTGCGCCGCCTCCGAACGGGTGCTCCTCGGTCTCGACCTCGAGCGGCAAGGCGTCGAGGATTTGGATCGCGGCCGCGGTCACCTCGGGGCCGATGCCGTCGCCGGGCAGGCAGGCCACCCGCAACATCAGGGGCCGAGCTCCTGCTTCGTCAGCGACAGCAGCACGCCGTGGAAGAGGGCCAGGCCGGCAGGGGAGAGCGGGCCTTCGTTCGCTTCCTCGAGCTGCTGCAGGAGCAGGCGCTCCCGCTCGGGATCGGTGTGGGGGGTCCCGCTCGTGTCCTTCTCGCGCCAGATCTCCGCGACCAGCTCGAGCCGGCGGTTGAGCAGCTGCACGGACGCGCGGTCGTTCGCCGCGATCAGCTCGCGCAGCTGCTCCAGCCGGTCAGGGGCGCCCGGGGCGACGGCGGCCTCGGCTGCTGCTGCCGCCGCTCCGAGCTGGGTGCTTCGACTCGGGGGATACGGGCTGGGCACCGTCCGGCGAGCCTAGCTAGGACGATGTAGAAAGTAAAGCTGCAGCGAGGCTCGCACGGGTCACACGGCGACTCCGAGCTGCTCGAGCAGGGCATCGGCATCCGCCTCGATCTCCGTCGAAACGACCCGGTCGGAGACCGGGCCGGGCGTCTTCAGGCCGTCTCCGGTGACGAGAAGGACGACCGAGTCGTCGCGCGTGACGCCGCCCTGCGAGATCGCCTCGCGGAGCGCGCCGAGGCAGATCCCGGCGGCCGCCTCGCCGAAGACGCCGCTGCTCTCGGCGAGCAGCGCCATGTTCGGGCCGATCTCGTCCTCCGGCACCGAGTGGATCGAGCCGCCGGTCGCGCGGGCCGTCGCCAGCGCGTGGTCGCCGTCGGCGGGGTTGCCGATCGCGAGCGAGCTCGCGGATGTCTGCGGCCGGATCGGCGTCACCGGACGGTCCTCCCGGTAGGCGGACGCAACCGGGCTGCAGCCCTCGGCCTGGGCGCCGATCAGCCGTGGCGGCGTCCCCGTCACGAGACCGAGCTCGAGGAACTCGCCGAAGCCTCGCCCGAGCTTCGAGAAGAGCGCTCCCGACGCGACGGGGCAGACGACCGCGTCGGGAAGCCGCCAGCCGAGCTGCTCGGCGATCTCGAAGGCGAGCGTCTTCGAGCCCTCTGCGTAGTAGGCGCGCAGGCCGACGTTCACGAACGCCCACGCGGGCAGCTCGAAGGAGAGCTCGACGGTCAGGCGGCTGCAGTCGTCGTAGCTCCCCCGAACCTCGTAGATCGTGGCGCCGTACGCGGCCGTCGGCAGCAGCTTCTCGCGCTCCAGGCCGGCGGGGCAGAACACCGCGGCCTCGAGTCCTTCGACGGCGGCGCGCGCGGCGACCGCGGCGGCGAGGTTTCCGGTCGACGAGCACGCGAGCGTGGTGAGCCCGAGTTCCTGCGCCTTCGCGCACGCGACCGCGACGACGCGGTCCTTGAACGAGTGCGTGGGGTTCGAGGTGTCGAGCTTGAGATGGAGCTCGCGCAGGCCGAGCTCCTCCGCGAGCCGTGGCGCGCGGACGAGCGGGGTCAGCCCGGGGGCGAGTCTCGGCTCGGCCGGGACCTGCACGGGCAGCAGTGCGCCGTAGCGCCACAGCGACGGCGGGCCGGCTGCGATCCGCTCGCGGGTGAAGCCGGGGCGGAGCGCGTCGAGGTCGTACACGGGCTCGAGCGGTCCCCAGCACTTCTCGCAGGCGCCGACCCCGTCGAGGCCGAGCTCGTGGCCGCAGTTGCGGCAGCGGAGGCAGGTGGCGGGCATTGGTCTCTCCTTCGTCTCGTCGCTCTACATCGATCCGAGCGGGCTGCTCGGCCGGTTTGGCACCTTGCGCGGGGGCAGGTTGCCGAGGCGTCGTCGGGCCGGATCCCTCGACCTCTCTGGATGCGGAGCGGGACTCCCGCTCGCCGTTCCTACAGTGTACAAAGTAAAGCTAGGCGCGTGTGACGGCTCCGTCGGAGGCGGACGAGACGAGGCGCGCGTACTTGGCGAGCACGCCGGAGACGTAGCGAGGCTCCGGCGGCGACCACGCCTCGAGCCGCGCCGCGAGCTCGTCGTCGGAGAGCTCCACGCGCAGCTCGCGGGTCTCGACGTCGACGACGACCATGTCGCCCTCCTCGAGCGCGGCGAGCGGTCCTCCGTGGAATGCCTCTGGCGTGATGTGGCCGACCATGAATCCGTGGGTCGCACCCGAGAAGCGCCCGTCGGTGACGAGCGCGACCGAGTCCGAGAGTCCCTCGCCGACGATCGCCGCCGTCACGTGCAGCATCTCCCGCATCCCGGGGCCGCCCGCCGGCCCCTCGTAGCGGATCACGACGACGTCACCCGGTTTCACGCCCCGCGCCTTGACCGCGGCGAAGCAGTCCTCCTCGGAGTCGAAGACGCGCGCCGGGCCGCGGTGGACGAGCCGCTCGTGGCCGGCGAGCTTGACGATCGCCCCGTCCGGCGCGAGGTTGCCGTAGAGCACGCGCAGGCCGCCGGTCGCCTTCAGCGGCGTCTCGAGCGGCACGACGACCTCCTGTCCCGCGGTCTCCTCGGCCTCCGCAGCGACCTGGGCCAGCGTGCGGCCGTCGACGTTCAACGCCGACCCGGCGAGCAGGTCGTCCCGCTTCAGCAGCTCGCGTGAGACCAGCGCCACGCCGCCGGCGGCGTGCATGTCGGTCGCGACGAAGCGGCCACCGGGCTTGAGACTCGCGATCACCGGCGTCCGCGCCGCGACGGCATCGAAGTCCTCCAGGGTGTACGGGATCGCGAGCTCCCGCGCGATCGCGAGGAGGTGCAGGACGCCGTTCGTCGAGCCGCCGCTGGCCGCGATCGCAGCAGCCGCGTTGTCGAGCGCCTCGCGCGTGATCACGTGCGACGGCCGCAGGTCCTCGCGGACCAGCCGCATCACGAGCGTGCCCGCCTGGTAGGCCGCCTCGTCCTTCGTCGGGTGCAGCGCCGGGATCCCGTTCAGCCCCGCCGGGGAGATGCCGAGGACGTCGAGCGCCATCGACATCGTGTTCGCCGTGAACTGCCCGCCGCACGCACCCGCGCCGGGGCAGGCGACGCTCTCGAGCGCGTGCACCTCGGCACCGCTCATCGTGCCCGCGGCGTGCGCGCCGACGGCCTCGAAGACGTCCTGGATCGTGACGTCGGCGTCCTTGTAGCGGCCGGGCGCGATCGAGCCGTTGTAGAGCGCGAGGCCGGGCAGGTCGAGTCGCGCCAGCGCCATCACGGCCGCCGGGATCGTCTTGTCGCAGCCGACGAGGCAGACGAGGCCGTCGAACAGGTGCCCGCGGGCGACGAGCTCGATCGAGTCGGCAATCAGCTCGCGCGACACGAGCGAGGCGCGCATGCCCTCGGTTCCCATCGAGACGCCGTCGGAGACCGCGACGGTGTTGAACTCCATCGGCGTCCCGCCGGCATCGCGGATCCCTCGCTTGACGTGCTGCGCCAGCGCCCGCTGGTTGAGGTTGCACGGCATCGTCTCGATCCAGCTCGTCGCGACCCCGACGATCGGACGGGCGAGGTCCTCGTCCGTGAAGCCCGTGCCCTTGAGCATGGCGCGGGCCGGCGCGCGGTCGGGGCCGTCGGTGAGGGCCGCGCTGTGCCGCTTGGCGGGATCGGAGGGACGGTCGTACGGGTTGTCGCTCATGTCGGGCCGGCTCCTGTCTCTGAGATCGTCAGCGGTAGCACCTGCTCGTCCGGGAAACGCGCTCGCAGCTCGTCCGCGCACGCATCCTCCTCGCCCGGCCGCGACCAGACCATCACCGTCGGGCCTGCGCCCGAGAGCGTGGCGCCGACGGCTGCCGCGGGAAGCTGCTCGCGGATCCGGCCGAGGAGCGGCGCGCTCTCGGCGCGGTAGGGCTCGTGGAGGCGGTCGTCCAGCGCCGCCTCGAAGAGCTCGAGCGAGCCGCTCGCCAGCGCGGCGCCGAGCAGTGCCGCGTGCCCGGCGGAGAAGGCGGCGTCGGCATGCGGAACCGTCTGCGGCAGCGCCGCCCTGGACTCGGCAGTCAGGCCGCGCGCCTCCGGCACGACCGCGATCGGCGCCGCCGGCGTTGCGTCGGCGATCCGGACGATCCGCGTTCCCCAGGTCAGGCAGACGCCGCCGGAGAGGGCGGCGGCGAGATTGTCGCCGTGCCCTTCGAGGTCGAGGCCGAGCGCGAGCAGCTCCTCGGCCGTGCGCTCCTGCTCGGCGACGATCGCGCCTGCTACGAGGCCGAGGGCGACGACCGCTGCACTCGACCCGAGGCCGCGGGCCTGCGGGATGCTGCTCGTGAACTGAAAGCTCCAGCCGTCGGCGGGGGCGAGGCGCTCGAAGGCGCGGACGCCGAGATGCCCACGGTCGGCGCCGCCGTCGCCCGGCCGGAGCTCGAGCTCGTTCCAGAGCTCGAGTGCGGCGCCGGCACAGTCGAACCCCGAGCCGATGTTCGCCGTGGTCGCCGGCGCGCGCACGCGGATCGCCGCCGTCATCGCGCCGCCGCTGCGATGGCGCCGGCGTCCGGCTCGACCGGGACGATCGCGTCGAGGGCGTGCTGCGGATCCTTGAGGCCGTGGCCGGTCAGGACGCAGACGGCCCGGGCGCCGCTGCCTCTCGCCTCGCGGGCGAGAGCGGCGAGCCCCGCCGCCGAGGACAGCTCGGCGACCACGCCTTCCCGCTCGGCAAGCAGCCGCCAGGCGTCCCGGATCTCCTCGTCCGAGAGCGAGACCACCGCGCCGCCGCTGCGCGAGATCGCAGCGGTCGCCTCGACGACGTGCGCGGGCTTCGCGATCCGGATCGCGCTCGCCGCGGTCGAGCCTCGGTCGGCGGCCTCGCCGGCGACCAGCCGCGGCAGCGCGCCGGTCTCCTCGAAGCCGCGGGCGTAGGCGCACGTGTTGCCGCCGCCGCCGTACGGCAGCGCGAGCAGGTCGGGCACGCCCAGCTCCTCGACGATCTCGAACGCGGCCGTCTTCTGGCCCTCGAGCCGGTCCGGGTTGAGCGAGTTCACGAGCACGAACTCGCCGCTCTCGCCCAGCTCGCGTGCGGCCTCCAGCGCCTGGTCGAAGCTGCCCTGGACCTCGAGCAGCCGCGCCCCGACGGCGGCGGCCTGGAAGAGCTTCCCGGCCGGGACGCCTCCCGCCGGGACGAGCACCACGGCACGGAGGCCGGCCCGGGCCGCGTACGCGGCCGCCGAGGCTGCGGTGTTCCCTGTCGAGGCGCAGATCACCGCCTTCGCCCCGGCCTCCAGGGCTCTGGCCACGGCGATCGTCATCCCGCGGTCCTTGAAGCTTCCCGTCGGATTCGCGCCCTCGACCTTCAGCCACAGCTCCAGCCCGAGCTCCTCCGAGAGCCTGGGTGCGTGGACGAGCGGCGTCGCTCCTTCACCGAGAGAGACGAGCGGCGTCCCGTCTCCGCCGGGCAGCCGGTCGCGGTACCGCGCCGCGAGCGCGGGCATCAGGTCCAGCCGAGGCCGGGGACGCCTCGATCTGAGATCACGGGCAGCACCGTCGGATGTCCCTGAGTCTCCGGCAAGGCGCGGATCTCCGCAAGCGCGTCGACGATCGCACCCCAGCGTGCCTCGTGGGTGACGATGTGCAGCCCGGCGCTGCCGTTGATCTGGTGCTGGACCAGCCGCGCGACGGAGACGTCGTGCGCGGCCAGGCGCTCGGCGACGTGGGCGAGCACGCCCGGGCGGTCGTCGACCTCCACGTGCACGTAGAACGGCGAGCGGAGGTCTCCCGGTGGGAGGCGCTCCAGCGTCCGCCAGCAGGCGTCGTTCTCGAGGAAGCCCGTGCCCGTCGTCCCGACGACGCTGACCATGTCCGCGATCACCGCCGAGGCCGTCTCGATCCCGCCTGCGCCCGGCCCCGAGAGTGTGATCTCGCGGATCGCATCGCCCTGGAGCATGACGGCGTTGAACGCTCCCTCGATCGCGGCGAGCGGGTGGTGTCTGTCGACGAGCGACGGCCGGACCCGGACGTCGATGCGCCCGTCGATCAGCGTGGCCGCACCGACGAGGCGCACCACGGTGTCCGTCGCCCGCGCCGCGGCGATGTGGTCGGTCGTGATCTCCTCGATCCCGCGATAGTCGACGTCGTCGTGCGTGACGCGCGATCCGAACGCGACCGTCGCGAGGATCGCCATCTTCGCGGCCGCGTCCCCGCCCGAGACGTCCTCGGTCGGATCGGCCTCGGCGTAGCCCTGCTCCTGCGCTTCGCGCAGCGCGTCGGCGTACGTCTCGCCCGCCTCCATCCTGGTGAGGATGTAGTTCGTCGTCCCGTTGACGATCCCGAGGACGCGATGGACGTTGGTGATCACGAGCGCCTCGCGCAGGATCTTGATCACCGGGATCGCGGCGCAGACGCTGGCTTCGAAGCGAAGCTGCACGCCCGCCGCGGACGCCGCCTCGAACAGCTCGGCACCGCGCCTGGCGACGAGCTGCTTGTTCGCGGTGACGACCGCCTTGCCGCTGCGCAGCAGCTCGAGGACGTGCTCGCCGGTCGGGTCGAGGCCCCCCATGACCTCGGCGACGATCTCGATCGAGTCGTCGTCGCGGATGTCTGCGAACTCTGTCGTCAGCACCCCGTCGCCCGGTGCGAACTCCCGCTCCTTGTCGACGTCGCGGACGAGTGCGCGGACCAGCCGGAGCCGATGGCCGGTCGCCCGCTCGATGTCCTCTTCGCTTTCGGCCAGAAGCCGCGCTACAGCTGATCCGACCGTTCCGTAACCCAGGAGGGCGACCGGAACGTCAACCGACACTCGGCTCCCCGGCCGGCTGCTCGCGCGTCATCAGCGACCGAAGCTCGAGACCGACCTGCTCGATCTGCCGCTCGCGCGCAGCCGCCCGGAGCTCGTCGAGGTTGCGCTCGCCCGCGTCCATCTCCGCGATCCACTCGCGTGCGAACGTCCCGTCCTGGATCTCTCCGAGCACCTCGCGCATCTTGCCGCGGACATGATCGTCGATCACGCGATTCCCGCGAGTGAAGTCGCCGTACTCGGCGGTGTCGGAGATCGACCAGCGCATGTGCGAAAGGCCGCCCTCCCAGATCAGGTCGACGATCAGCTTCAGCTCGTGCAGGCACTCGTAGTAGGCGACCTCCGGCTGGTAGCCCGCCTCGACGAGCGTCTCGAAGCCGGCCCGGACGAGCTCGGCGGTGCCGCCGCACAGCACGGCCTGCTCGCCGAAGAGGTCGGTCTCCGTCTCCTCCTCGAAGGTCGTCTCGATCATCCCTGCACGCCCGGCGCCGAGTGCGGCCCCGTACGCGAGCGCGAGCTCGAGCGCCTGGCCGCTGGCGTCCTGAGCGACGGCGACGACCGCGGGCGTGCCCAGACCCTCGGTGAAGAGACGGCGGACGACGTGCCCGGGGCCCTTCGGGGCGACCATCAGGACGTCGTGGCCGGCCGGTGCCTTGATCCGGCCGTAGTGGACGTTGAAGCCGTGTGCGAACGCGAGCGCGGTGCCGTCGGCGAGGGTCGGGGCCACCTCCTGCTCGTAGACGCTCGGCTGCACCTGGTCGGGGAGGAGGAACGAGACGAGCTGCGCGTCCTCGACCGCCTCGGCGACGGTGCCGACCGCGAGGCCGGCGCTCTCGGCGGCGTCCCGGGAGGGGCTGCCGGGGCGGAGCCCGACCATGACGTCGACGCCCGACTCGTGCAGGTTGAGCGCGTGCGCATGGCCCTGGCTGCCGAAGCCGAGGATCGCGACCTTGCCCGAGAGCAGGTCGACGTTGCCGTTGTTGTAGATCGTTGCCATGGGTCGTTCCTCTCCCTAGGTGTGGACGAGTGGCCTGCTTTCGGTACGCCCGGCGGATGCGCGCGCCAGCCCGATTCTGCCGGTGCGGGCCAGCTCCTTGATCCCGTGCGGGCGCACGAGCTCTTCGAACGTGTCGATCTGCTCCGGCGGGCCGACGACCTCGAACACGATCGCGTTCGGGCCGACGTCGGCCACGCGCACGCCGAGCACCTCGGCCAGCGAGAGGAGCTCGGCGCGCTTGGCCGGTGGAGCAGCGACGGTGATCAGGGCGAGCTCCCGCTCGACGGCCTGGCCGTGCTCCAACTCGCTGACGCGCAAGACGTTGACCAGCTTGTGCATCTGCTTCTCGATCTGCTCGAGCGAGTGTTGCGAGCAGTCGACCCGGAGGACGATTCGGGAGACGTTGCGCCGCTCGGTCGGCCCGACCGCGAGGCTCTCGATGTTGTAGCCGCGGCGGGCGAACATGCTCGAGATGCGCATCAGCGCACCGGGCTTGTCCTCGACCAGCACCGACATCGTGTGGATCACGCGCGCCCCTCGCCGGCAGCGGCTCCCGCCCGGCAGAGCCGGGCTCCGCCGCCGCCTGCCGCCGTTCGCGGCACCCGGCTCTCCGGGTCTGTACTAGTCGTACTATCCCCTCCGGCCGGGCACCGCGACCGACGGCCGAGGAACGTGCGGGCGTTCGCGATTGACAGAGTGCTCACGGGACCGGCACCGCCTGCTGCTCGCCGTACTCGACGAGGTCGAGCGCGGCCGCTCCGGCCGGGATCATCGGGAAGCAGTGCTCGCCCGGCGCGACGCGGCAGTCGACGACCGCGGTGCGGCCGCAGGCGAGCGCCTCTTCCAGGGCGGGACCGAGCTCGTCCTCGTCGTCGACACGCAGGCCGACGGCGCCGTAGGCCTCGGCGAGCTTGACGTAGTCGGGGGAGCCGCCGTCGAGGCGCACCTGCGAGAAGCGCTCCTCGAAGAACATGTCCTGCCACTGGCGGACCATGCCCGAGGTAGCCGTTGTTCACGATCACGACCACGATCGGCAGGTCCTCGGTGACCGACGTCGCAAGCTCCTGGGACGTCATCTGGAAGCAGCCGTCGCCGTCGACGCAGACGACGGTCGCGTCCGGGCGGGCGGCCTTCGCGCCGACCGCGGCCGGGACGCCGTAGCCCATCGTGCCGAGCCCGCCGGAAGTGATGAAGCTGCGCGGCCGGTCGCAGAGCAGGTACTGCATCGCCCACATCTGGTGCTGGCCGACCCCGGTCGTCCAGATCACGTCGTCGCGCCCGCTCGTCTGCGCCTGCAGCGCCTCGAGGACGCGCTGTGGCTTGAGCAGGTCGCCCTCCTCGCCGTAGCGAAGCGGGAACTCCTCCCGCCAGGCTGCGAGCTGCGCGAGCCAGGCGTCCGTCTGCGGGCGAGCCCCGTCAGCTTTCATCTGCGCGAATGCGTCTCCGAGCTCGGCGAGGATCTGCTTCAGGGGGCCGACCACCGGGATGTCCGCCTGCCGCAGCTTTCCGATCTCGGCGGCATCGACGTCGAGGTGGACGACCGTGGCGCCGGCCGCGAACGCGGAGAGCTTGCCGGTGACCCGGTCGTCGAAGCGCGCGCCGACCGCGATCAGCGTGTCGCACTTGTTCATCGCCCAGTTCGACCACTTCGCTCCGTGCATGCCCGGCCAGCCGAAGTGCAGGTCGTGGGTCTCGGGGAACGAGCCCTTCGCCATCAGCGTCGTCACGACGGGGAGCTGCCACAGCTCGGCGACCCGGCGAAGCTCCTCGCACGCCTCCGCGTTGATCGTCCCGCCGCCGACGTAGAGCACGGGCCGCTGCGCCTCGGCGATCGCCTGCGCCGCGGATCGCACCTGCTTCGCGTTCACACTCGCGGCGGGCCGCCAGCCGGGCAGGTCGATCTCGTCCGGGTAGTGGAAGTCGAGCTCCGCCTCCTGCACGTCCCGCGGGATGTCGACGAGGACGGGGCCGCACCGGCCGGTGCTGGCGATGTGGAACGCCGCCTTGATCGCGTGCGGCAGCTCTTCCACGTCCTGGACGAGCCAGGAGTGCTTGACGATCGGGATCGTGATCCCCGTGATGTCGCACTCCTGAAAGGCATCGGTGCCGATCAGATGCGACCGCACCTGCCCGGTGACGCAGACGAGCGGCGTCGAGTCCATCCAGGCATCCGCGATCGGCGTGACGAGGTTCGTCGCGCCCGGCCCGGAGGTGGCGAATGCCACGCCGACCCGCCCCGATGCCCGGGCATAGCCCTGCGCCATGTGGCCCGCGCCCTGCTCGTGGCGGGCGAGCACGTGGCGGATCGTGGTGCCGCGGGCGAGCGCGTCGTAGGTCGGGAGGATGGCGCCGCCCGGGATCCCGAAGACGGTGTCGACGCCCTGCGCCTCGAGCGAGCGCAGGAGCGCGTCGGCGCCGTTCATTCGCATCAGACGGCCTCCGGGAGGAACTCGGCGTTGGAGTGGGACTGCGGCAGCTGCGCGAGCACGGCGTCGGTCAGCTCGCTGGTCATCGAGACCGTGCCGGCGGGGGTGTCGGCCTCGTGCCCGAGCACGTGCGAGACCGCCGCGGAGAGGGTTGCGGCGGCGCCGCGCTCGCCGAGGCCGTCCAGCATCAGGGCAGCCGCGAGCAGCATCGAGCTCGGGTCGGCGACGCCCTGTCCTGCGATGTCCGACGCCGTGCCGTGGCTCGGCCCGTAGATGCCGGGCCCTTCGGCCGGAGCTCTGCCCCAGGCGAGAACACGGCGGGAGTCCAGGCACCACGGGAGCTCCGCGAGCGCCTCGAGCAGCGGGCGCGGACAGACCATGACGTCGAATGCCTCCGGGTTCGAGACCAGCGCCCGGATCGTCCGGCGCGTGGACAGCCGTGTGACGTCGAGGCCGTGGTCACGGCCGACGGCGTCCGCCGCCCAGTCGCTCTCGCTCCCGACCAGGGTGAGGTTGCCCCGGCTCGATTGCGCAGCGCGGACCGCACGTTCGAGCGTCCACTCCCAGGCGTCGCCCAGCGGGGCGATGACCGTGATCGCGGAGCCGTTCCGCCGCACCCGCATCACGGCGGCACGCAGGTCGAGCTCGCTCTCGAGCGTCTCGAGCAGCGACGGGTCGACCGTGGCGGCGAGAATCGCGTCGGCGGCGAGAACGGTGTCCCGCGACCCGAGCGGGAACGGGTTGCCGAACCGCATCGTCGCGTCCGCGCCGAACGGGACGTGCTGCTCGTCGAGCCCGAAGCCGTGCAGCCGTGCGGCGGCTCTCATGCCGCGACTCGCCTGGGCCATCACCTCCGGCCCGATTCCGTCACCGGCCAGACATGCGATCGAATAGGTCGTCACGACACAGTCACCTCCTGAACGAACTCGTGGATCGAGACGGCGCCGCCGGTGTCGGCCCGCGCCTTGAACCGTGCGAATGCCGCGACGAGCGCGTCCTCGTCCAGGCTCAGGCCCGCTGCCTGGCAGGCCTCCGAGAACGCGTGCCGTCCCGAGTGCTTGCCGAGCGGCAGCGTCATCTCGAGCCCGAGCTCGCCCGGATCGATGATCTGGTACGTCGCGACGTCCTTGAGCAGCCCGTCCTGGTGGATGCCGGCCTCGTGCGCGAACGCGTTCGCGCCGACGATCGCCTTGTTGGGCGGTACCGGGTAGCGGGTGAGCCGCTCGACGAGCCGGGAGGCGGCGCCGATCTGGGATACGTCGATTTCCGTATGGGCCTGCAGGGCGTCGCCGCGCACGCGCATCGCCATCACGATCTCCTCGAGCGAGGCGTTCCCGGCCCGCTCGCCGATCCCGTTCACCGTGCACTCGATCTGGTGCACGCCGGCTTCCACGGCTGCGAGCGAGTTCGCGACCGCGAGACCGAGGTCGTCGTGGCAGTGGGCCGAGAGGCTGACCCCTTCGAGCTCGGGGCAGCGGTCGCGCACGGACTGGAGGAACGCCGCGTACTCGTTCGGCAGCATGTAGCCGACCGTGTCCGGGAGGTTGATCGTGGTCGCGCCGGCCTCGACGGCGACTCCGCAGACGGTGGCGACGAAGTCCGGATCGGACCGGGTCGCGTCCTCGCAGGAGAACTCGACCTCGTCGACGCTTGCGGCTGCGCGCGCGACCGAGGAGGACGCGTGAGCGACCACCTCGTCCGGCGTGAGCCGGAGCTTCTTCTCCATGTGCAGGGCGCTGGTCGCGAGGAAGATGTGGGCCCGCGAGCGCGGCGCATCCGCCAGAGCGGCGGCCGCGGCGTCGATGTCGGTCGAGCTGGCACGGCAGAGCGAGGCGACCGTGACGTCCCTGGCGTTGCGTGCGACCTCGCGGACGCCCTCGAAGTCGCCGGGCGAGGAAGCGGCGAAGCCGGCCTCGATCACGTCGACACCGAGTCGCTCGAGCTGCTCGCCGATTGCGGCCTTGTCGTCTGCCCGCAGGGCGATGCCCGGCGCCTGCTCGCCGTCTCGAAGCGTCGTGTCGAAGATTGTGATCCTGCGAGAGCTCAAAGCCGTTCCTCCTTGACTCGCCCGCTGCGCGGGCGGACCTGTGGCGTCCGATGTGGGCGTGTGCGCCTGCCGGCGCGTGGTCGCGACTCCCCCTAGAGGGGGAGAATCAGGAGGACGAGACCGATCGACCCGGACGGGGTTGCTACGCGGGCCCGAGAGGGGCCTGTGATCCGGGGTACGGTCGTCATCGGCACTGCCTCAGTCTGGCCGCGACGCTTTACTTTGTCAAGCGGCTGTAGCCCATACACCTGAGGAGGTTTGCAGGCCTGGCCTTGCGGTAACCTCACTGAACAGTAAAGTCGCTGTTGTACCTACATCGCGACGCCTGTCCGAATTGGAGGCAACAACGGGATGACCACACAGGTGGAGGATCTGGATCTCGCGCGGGATGCCGTTGCGTCGACCGGTGAGATCGTGGCGGCGAAATGGACGCCGTTGCTCATCCACGAGCTCGGTGGCGGCACTCGCCGTTTTCGTGAGCTCGAGCGCGTCTGCAAGGGAATGAGCACCCGGACACTCGCCGACCGCCTGCGAACGCTCGAACAGGTCGGAGTCGTCGCCCGCCACAGCTATCCCGAGTCCCCGCCACGTGTCGAGTACCAGCTGACCGAGAAGGGACGGGCGCTGCTGCCGATCATCCGCGAGATGCGGAAGTTCGGGACGAACTGGCTGGTCCCGGGAGCCGAGCGCGGCGCTGCGCGCCGCTCCAGCACGATCTAGGACCGACCGACGCCGAGTGCCGCGAGGAAGTCGTCGGCGTCGGCGTGGATCTCCGTCGCGCGGTAGTTGACGCCGGCGTCGCGAGGGTCGGCGCGGGTGCCGGTGACGACCAGAACCACGCGCTCGCCCGGTGCGATCGCGCCCGAGCGGACGAGCTCGACGAGCGCGGCGAACGCGACCCCGCCGGCCGGGTCGGCGACGAAGCCCGAATCCTCCGCCAGGAGCTCGGCGCTCGGCTCGATCAGCTCTTCGGCCACGGAGGTGATCGAGCCGCCCGACATGCGCGCGGCGCCGATCGCGAGCTCCCCGTAGCTGGGATCGCCGACGGCGAGCGAGCGGGCGACGGTGTTGGGCGTCACCCGCGACGGTGGACGCTCGTCGGCCCACGCCGCTGCGACCGGAGGGCAGCCGCCGGGCTGGGCGCCGTACATGCGCGGCGGCTCGTCGTCGACGAGCCCGAGATCGGCGAGCTCGACGAAGCCCTGGGCGAGCTTGGCGAAGAGGGCACCGGACGCGACCGGGCTGACGATCGCATCGGGCGACGTCCAGCCCAGCTGCTCGGCGATCTCGTACGCGATCGTCTTGATCCCCTCGACGGCGAACGGCTGGAGGTTCCCGTCCAGGAAGCCCCAGGGAAAGAGCGGCTCGAGCTCGCGTTCGAGCCGCCGGCAGTCCTCGAGCGTCCCGTGCACCCTGAACACGCTCGCGGTCTCGGCTCCCGAGTGGAGCACGAGCTCTCCGGAGCCGGCGGGGGTGAGGATGACGCCTTCGAGCCCGACTCTGGAGCAGTGCGCGGCGACGGCCGCTCCGAGGTTGCCGGTCGAGGCGCAGAGCAGGGTCTCGAACCCGAACTCCTGAGCCGCCTTGACGGCGCTCGCGGCCATCCGGTCCTTGAAGGAGCTGGTCGGGTTCGCCGTCTCCAGCTTCAGGTGGACGTCGATCCCCAGTGCGGCGGAAACGCGAGGCGCGGGAACGAGCGGCGTCCGGCTCGGCAGCGCGGTCTCGGTGTGGGGCAGCAGCGCACGATCGCTCCGGAGCGCGTGCGGGTCGGCGAGCCTGGTTCCGTTGCCGTTTGCGACGTAGCGAACGTCGAGCGGCCCCGCGCACTCGGCGCAGTGTGAGACCGGCGCGAGCGGATGTGTCTCCTCGCAGATCCGGCAGCTGAGGACCGCGGTTCTCACAGGCCCGCCTCTGTGAATCGTGCTAGCCGGCGGGGCGGGGGAGAAAGGCCGACTAGCGCGGACGCGCGCGCACAATAAGGAGCTCACAAATCGCTACAAGCTGGCGCGCGGTCACGATGTATCGAGAGTAGTCGTCAATCCGGCCTTCCGCAAGGCTCATCCGGGTCGGATGCCGCTTTACTTGGCACAGTAGACTCGCTGGGGCGATGCACGTCTCGAATCCCGCCTGGGCGCCCTCGGACTGGCGAGCGCTGCCCGCCCGGCACCAGCCGGCCTGGCCCGGCGCAGCCGCGGCCGAGACTGCGCTCGAAGAGTTGAGGGCGATGCCGCCGCTCGTGTTCGCGGGCGAGGCGCGGGAGCTCGAGGCGGCGCTCGGCGAGGTCGCCGGCGGTAGGGCGTTCCTGCTCCAGGCGGGCGACTGCGCCGAGTCGTTTCGCGACTTCAGCGCCGTGTCGATCCGGGAGAAGCTGAAGATCTTCCTCCAGATGTCGGTCGTGATGATCTACGGCTCCGGGCTCCCGCTCGTGAAGGTGGGGCGGATCGCGGGCCAGTTCGCGAAGCCGAGGTCGGAGCCGGTCGAGCTCGTCGGAGGCGTCGAGCTGCCGTCGTTCTTCGGGCACATGGTCAACGACGACGCGCCGACGCCGGAGGCGCGGGTGCCCGACCCGGCTCGGCTCCTGCGGGCCTATCACCAGTCCGCCGCCACGCTCAATCTCGTCCGCGCCTTCACGAACGGCGGCTTCGCCGATCTGACCCAGGTGCACACGTGGAATCAGGAGTTCGTCGCGAGCTCACAGGAGGGACGGCGGTACGAGGTGCTCGCGGCCGAGATCGAGCGCGCGCTCGACTTCGTCCGCGCCTGCGGGATCGACCTCGCCCAGGCGCAGCGTCTGCACCGCGTCGATCTCTGGACGAGCCACGAGGGCCTCGTGCTCGACTACGAGGAGGCGCTCACCCGGCGGGACTCGTTGACCGGCGACTGGTACGACTGCTCGGCGCACATGCTCTGGATCGGCGAGCGGACCCGCCAGCCCGGCGGCGCGCACGTCGAGTTCTTCGCCGGCGTTCACAACCCGCTCGGCGTGAAGCTCGGGCCGACGGCGACCGCTGCCGAGGTCGTCGAGCTCTGTGAGGAGCTCGACCCGGCGCGGCAGCCGGGACGGCTGACGCTGATCGTGCGGATGGGCGCGGAGCGCCTCGTCGACGCGTTGCCGCCGATTCTCCGGGCGGTCCGCGAGGCCGGCCATCCGGTCGTCTGGGCGACGGACCCGATGCACGCCAACATCTTTCGCACCTCGTCCGGCGTCAAGACCCGTAGCTTCGACGCGATCATGGACGAGATCGCCGCCTTCTTCTCGATCTGCCGCAGCGAGGGCGTCTGGCCCGGCGGCCTCCACGTCGAGTTCACCGGCGAGGACGTGACCGAGTGTCTCGGCGGCTCGGCCGAGGTGCTCGAGGACGAGCTGACGATGCGCTACGAGAGCCTCTGCGACCCGCGGCTGAACGCGCGCCAGTCGCTCGACCTCGCGTTCCGCGTCGGGGAGCTGATGCGGGACGAGTGATCAGCCGGTGTTGCGGAGCGCCGAGGCGACACCGGCGATCGAGCGCAGGAGCGGGCGAGTGGCGCGCTCGTCGCCGGCGCGGTGGGCTCGCAGCAGCTCGACCTGGATCGCGTTCATCGGGTCGACGTACGGGTTCCGCAGCCGGACCGAGCGCTGCACCACGGGGTGCCGGTCGAGGAGCGCCTCCGCGTCGACGATCGCGAGCACCGCTGCGACCGTGCGGCGGTGCTCGGCCGACAGGTCGTCCCAGATCCGGTCGCGCTCCGGGCTCGCCGGCACGAGCTCGAGATAGCCCGCCGCGATCTCGAAGCTCGACTTCGCGAGCGTCATCTCGAGGTTCTCGACCAGCGCGCGGAAGAACGGCCACTCGCGATAGAGCCGGCGCAGCCACTCGAGCCGCTCGCCCTCGACGCCGTACTCCCCGAACGCGGTGCCGCAGCCGTACCAGGACGGCAGCAGGCAGCGGTTCTGCGTCCAGGCGAAGACCCACGGGATCGCGCGCAGCGCCTCCAGGTCGCTGCGGCCGGCGGCCTCCGGCCGCGACACGGGGCGCGAGCCGATCGCGAGCAGCGCGAGCTCGTCCACCGGTGTGAAGCTGCGGAAGAAGGGTGGGAACGCCGGGTCGTCCCAGACGAGCCCGCGGTAGGCGGCGAGCGAGGACGCGGCCAGCGTCGTCATCGTGTCCCGGGCGCCCTCGTTCGGCGGGGCCAACCCGGCCGCCTCGGGGAACGCGGTCAGCAGGGTCGCCGCGACGGCCGCTTCGAGATTGCGCTCCGCCAGTCCCGGCAGCCCGTACTTGAACGAGATCGTCTCGCCCTGCTCGGTCAGCTGCAGCCGTCCGGCCACGGCTCCGGGTGGCTGCGCGAGGACCGCGGCGTAGGTCGGCCCGCCGCCGCGCCCCGCCGAGCCGCCGCGGCCGTGGAAGATCGTCAGCTCGACGCCGCGCTCGGCCGCGAGTGCGCCGAGCTCCTCCTGCGCGCGGTAGATCTCCCAGTTGGCCGCCAGGTAGCCGCCGTCCTTGGCCGAGTCGGAGTAGCCGACCATGACCTCGAGCCGCGGCCGCTCCTTCGCGGTGAGGAGCTCGTCCGCGAGCGCGCGCGCCCCCTGGAGGTCGGCGATCGTCTCGAGGAGCGGCACCGCGGGGACGTCCAGGCCGGCCTCGTTCGCGAGCTGCTCCGCCGCGAGGACGTCGGCGGCGCTCGCGGTCATCGAGACGATCACGCGGTCGATCGACCGGGGGCCGTGACGCTCGCGCGCCCCGGCGGCCGCCGCGAACGCCTCGACCACGCGCTCAGCCTTTCCTCGAACCTCCTTCGAGTGGACGCGCAGGTCGAGCGTCGCCACGTGCAGTCCGAACACGTCGACGCGGGCACGGAGGTCCGCGAGGGCGCCGTCGGCGACGCGGGCGGCGCCGTGCGCGCGGAGCGTCGCGTCGATCTCGGCGAGATCGACGGCGAGCTCCTCGGCGTCGTCGTAGCCGTCCTCGGCCAGCCGCTCCCAGATCCGAACGAGCGCGCTCCGGTACGGCTCGTCGCTCGTCGACTCCAGCTCCGGGACGGGGCCGACCAGCTCGGTGGACATGCCCCAGGCGGAGCCGAGCGCGCGCACGTCGCGGCGCAGAAGTTCGCGCGCGAGCGTCCGCGCCCGCTCGAGCGCGTCGACGATCGTCTCCGCGCCCGCGTTGGGGTTGCCGTCCATGTCGCCGCCGATCCAGGTTCCCAGCCGGAGCGGCGGCGGCGCGCCGGGGATCGCGTCGCCCAGCTCGCGGAGGAGCCGCGGCAGCGCCTGCCACAGGCTCGCCTCGACGAACCAGAGACCGTTGCGGATCTCGTCGACGACGCGAGGCCGCCGGGAGCGGACCTCGTCCGTCTGCCAGAGGATCGTCACCTCCTCCGCGATCTGCTCGCGCACGCGCCGCTGGGTCGAGTGCGGCAACTCCGGGTCGTCGAGCCGCCGGAGTGCGGTCGCGAGCCGCTGATGCGCCTGCAGGATCGTCCGCCGGGTCGCCTCCGTCGGATGCGCGGTCAGCACCGGGCGGACCTCGAGCCGCCGGGCCGCCGCCAGCAGCTCGTCCTCGCCGACGCCCGCCTCGCGCAGACGCTCGACCGCAGCCGCGAGCGACTCGCGCGGCACCCGGCCCTCGTGCTCGTATTGCCGCCGGCGTCGCAGCCGATGGTGCTGCTCGGCGATGTTCGCGAGCTGGAAGAAGAGGGAGAACGCTCGCAGGACCGCGGACTGCTGCTCGAGGTCGAGCTCGCGGATCGCCCCTTCGAGCTCGCCGCGATCGCCGGTCTCGCGCGCGTCTCGGGCAAGGCCGCGGATCCGCTCCTCCAGCGCGAGCAGCTCGTCGCCCTCCTGCTCGACGATCACCTGGCCGAGCACGTCGCCGAGCAGGCGGACGTTCGCGCGGAGTTGAGCCTCGCGGGGAATCACGATCGAACGACTGTACTTTCGGCGCCGCTCCGCGCTAGTGCTGCACGGACGCCGGCTCGCGGAGCGCGGCGGCCATCGCCTCGAGGTTCGCCCGTCCGCCGCCGAGCGTCGCGACCTGCGGACCTGTCCGGTGCCGGCTGCTCGGGATCCCGATCTCGACGACGACGAGGTCGGGACGGAGCGCCGCAGCCGCGGCCACCGTCTGCTCCTGCCACGCGTGCCTGCCGGCGTCGCGCGTGACGACGACGAGGCGGCGACCCTCGTGCTGTTCCAGCAGCGCTGCCAGGTCGGAGGCAGGCCCTCGAAGCGGGATCGAGACGGCGTCGGGCAAGAGGTCAGCAGGCCCGTGCGCCGCCTCGCCGGCCGCGATGTTCGCCTCGGGAACGAGCTCGAGGACGACGATCGGGCCTATGACGGCGGCGTCGCCCGAGACCCGGAGGGCACGGCGTGCGGCGTCGGCGCCGACGCTGCGACCGGGAGCACCCTCGCGTCGTGGGGGACGCCCACTGCCCGAGCGCCGCGACGCGGGCCGCCGCCTCGGCCAGCCGCTCCTCGAGGAGACGGCCCGCCCGGACGGCGTCGACGATCGCGGCGTGCACGCGCTCGACCGCGTCCTCGTGCAGGTCGTGGCCGAGGCCGAGCGAGTCCGCACCCGCGATCAGCGCGCGGACGGCGGCCTCCTCGACGCCGTAGGTCGAGCTGACGGCGGCCATCTCGAGCGCGTCCGTGACGACGAGCCCCTCGAAGCCGAGCTCGCCTCGGAGCAGCCCTGACAGGATCGGCTCGCTGAGGCTCGCCGGCGCGTCGTCCAGGGCGGGCACGAGCAGGTGGCCGGGCATCACCGCCCGAACGCCTGCCGCGACCGCGGCCCGGAACGGCAGCAGCGCGCTCTCGAGGTCGCCCTCGAGCACGGGCAGCTCCCGGTGCGAGTCGGCGGCCGTGTCGCCGTGGCCGGGAAAGTGCTTCGCGCACGCCGCCACTCCCTGACGCTGCGTGCCCGTGACGAACGCAGCGACGTGCCGCGCAACGAGCTCGGGTTCTGCGCCGAAGCTGCGCACGCCGATCACGGGATTCAAGGGATTCGTGTTCGCGTCGGCGACGGGGGCGAGGTTCAGGTTGACGCCGGCCGCCGCCAGCTCGCCCGCGATCGCGCTCGCCACCGCCTCCGTCAGCGCCACGTCGTCGACGGCGCCGAGCGCGAGGTTGCCGGGATAGGAGCTGCCGCGCTCGGCCTCGAGCCGAGTCACGTCGCCGCCCTCCTCGTCGATCGAGATCAGCAGCTCGGGCCGCTCCGCCGCGAAGGGCCGAGGTCAGCCCGGCGAGTTGCGCGGGATCGCCGACGTTGTAGGCGAAGAGGGTGATCCCGCCGAGGCCACGTTCGAGCCAGCGCGCCACCCAGTCCGGGACGACGAGGCCGGGGAAGCTCGGTTGCAGGCAGGCCGCGGCGAGGCGGTCGAGCTCGCTCACTGCTTGACGGCGCCCGCGGTCAGGCCGAACGCGATCCGCCTGTGCACGAGCACGAAGAAGAGCACGACCGGCAGGGCGGTGAGCGTCGCGGCGGCCATCAGCGTGCCCCAGTCGACCCCGCGGGTCGTGCCCGTCGTGAAGTTCGCGAGCCAGATCGTGATCGTCTGCTTGTCCGCGCTCGAGAGCATGACGTAGGCGATGATGTACTCGTTCCAGGCCTGGATGAACGCGAAGATCGAGGTCGCGACGAGACCTGGGCCGACGAGCGGCAGGAGGATGCGCACGAAGGCGCCGAGCCGCGTCGAGCCGTCGACCATCGCCGCCTCCTCGAGCTCCTTCGGGATCCCGCCGATGAAGCCGCGCAGCGTCCAGACGCAGAAGGGCAGGACGAGCGCGACGTACGCGATCACGATGCCGGAGAGCTTGTCGACCTGGTGGATGGCGCTGAAGGTGATGTAGAGCGGGATCACCAGCGCCGCGAGCGGCACCATCTGGACGCCGAAGACGATCACGACGAAGGCGCTGCGGCCGTGAAAGCGGAACTTGGCCAGGGCCAGCGCGGCCAGGAACGCGAGCACGACCGAGACGATCACGACGGCGAGGACGACGATCAGGCTGTTGCGCACGCTCGACCAGAAGAGGTCGCGATCGATCGCGTCGCGGAAGTTGTCCAGCGTGGGGTTGGTCGGGATGAACTGAGGCGTGAAGGAGAGGATCTCGCCGCCCTGCTTGAACGAGGTCGAGACCATCCAGTAGACGGGAAAGGTCATGACGACGAAGACGAAGAGCCCGAGCAGGTTGATGCCGACCCGCTGGAGGACGCGCTTGCGCCGGCGGCGGCGGCGCGGGGGAGGAGCGGGCTCCGCGTGCACGCTCAATCGATCTCCCCGATCCGGACCATCTGGCGGATGTAGACGAAGGTGACCATGAGCATCGCCAGCACCATCACGAGCGCGATCGCAGAGCCGAGCCCGTACTGGCTCGTGTTGAAGGACTCGACGAACGAGTAGATGCTGAGCACGAAGTAGTCGTCCTCGGGCCGGGCGTTGCGGATGATCCAGATCTGGCTGAAGACCTGGAAGTTCCAGATCACCGACAGGCTCGCGAGGATGACGAAGATCGGCTTCAGGATCGGCAGCGTGATGTCGCGGAAGATCCGGAACGCGTTCGCGCCGTCGATCGACGCGGCTTCGACCATCTCGCCCGAGACCTGGGTCAGGCCGGCGAAGATCGTGATCGCGACGAAGGGGATCGCGCCCCAGACGATGATCGCGGTGATGATCGCCCAGCCCTGGAGCGGGTTGACGAACCAGTCGTGGTGGGCGTAGGACTCGAAGCCCAGCTGCGCCAGCGTCCAGTTGAGGACGCCGAACTCGAAGTCGACCATCCAGCTCCAGATGTTCACCGCGACGACGGGCGGCATCGACCACACGAGCACGAGCCCGGTCGTGATCAGCAGGCGCATGAACGTCCCCAGGCGCGCGAGCAGGAGCGCGATCAGCGTCCCGAAGAGCATCGTCAGCCCGACCGTGACGGCGGTGAACGCAATCGTCCGGCCGAGCACGGTCCAGAACCAGCGGTCGCCGAGGATCTCCTTGTAGTTGTCGAGCCCGATCCACTCGCCCTTGTGGGCGATCAGCTCGGGAAGCCCGTACTGCTGGAACGAGAGCGTGACGAGCCGGTAGAGCGGATATCCGAGCACCCCGCCGATCACGACGAGGGCGGGGATCAGCAGCAGGTAGGGGGTGACGTGGCGACCCGCCCGAAAGCGCCGACGCCCTCGAGCCGGCGCGACGGCCGGCTCGACGGCGAGGGGAACGGCTGAGGGTTCCTTCACGGCGCGGGGGGCTTAACGGGCGTTCAGGATCTCCGTGATCCGCTCGCTTGCTGCGGTTGCGAGCTCCTTCGTCTTCGAGGGGTTGCGGAGGATTCCGCTGAGCATGCTCTGGAGCACGTTCGCGCTCTCGACGTTGGCCCAGTTCGGGGTCGAGGGGACGAACCAGCTGTACTTCGCGGCCTCGGCGAACGGCGCCAGCGTCGGCTTCGCGGCGTTGATCCTCGCGAGGCTGGTCGTGTTCGGGATCACGCCGCCGCCTGCCGCCATCCGGGTCATGTTCGCCGTGTTCGTGAACGCGGCGATCCAGTCGGAGGCGAGCGCCTTCTGCTTGCTCGTGACCGGCACGCCGAGGTTCGAGCCGCCGAGGAACGTCGGCATGTACTTGCCCGGCGTGTGGCTCGGCATCGGGTAGGCGCCCATCTTGTTCGAGAGCGACGGGTTGCCGAGCTTCGGATCGAGGGCGTACGGCCACTCCCAGCCGTTGCCGACGAACGAGCCGACCTTGTTCTTCGCGAACACGAGCGCCTGCTGCGGATGCGCCTCGTCACCGGTCTTGTTCGCCCGCGAGAAGCTCCTGGCGACGTTGCGCCACGCGGTCAGGCCGGAGAGGGCCTTCGGCTCGTTGAGCGTGCCGACCCACTTGCCGTTCCGGGTCGTCGCGATCTGTCCGCCGTAGTCGTAGACGAAGGACATCGCTGCGTACCAGTACCTGCCCGGGAAGTAGACGGCCGAGTAGGTCGGGTTCTTGGAGCCGCCGTGCTGCTTCATCAGCTTCGCCATGGCGGCGTTGAACTCGGCGAGGGTCTTGGGGGTCTTCGTGATCCCCGCCGCCTTGTACTGGTCCGTGCGGTAGATGACGGCGCGCGCGCCGGCGTAGTACGGGACGGCGTAGAGCTTGCCGTTGTAGCTGCCCGCCTTCGTCAGCCCGGACAGCCAGGTGCCGGAGTTCGGGAAGTCGGAGCGGGTGAGCGGGGCGAGTGCGCCGGCCGCGCTGTACTTCGGCACGTCGGTGTTGCCGAACTCGATCACGTCGGGGCCGCTGCCGGCGGACAGCGTCGCCTCGAACTTCGTCTTGTAGTCGCCCCAGCTCTGGTACTGGACGTTCACGTCCACGCCGGGGTGCTGGCTCTTGAACGACGCGTTCGCGGCGGCGACCGCCTCGGGCCAGTTGGCCTGGGCGTCGCCCATCAGCCAGACCGTGAGCGGGTCGGCCTGGGCTCGTGCCGGCGACGCCTGCGACGCGCCGGTCGCTGAGGCCGCTGCGATCGCCAGGGCGATCACGAGCACGGCCGTTGCGAACAAACGTAGTCTCATCCGAGACCTCCTCTTCGCGTCGGCAGGAGCGCCGTGTGGGGAGCGCCGCCGCCGAATGGTATTGACCAATTCAGGATCAGCCGGAGGCTCGCAGATCGAATCGGTCCTGTCAAGGGGTGCCTCCTGGTCGGTCTGCTCGGAGCGCTAACGGCTTGAAAAGACGGTTTGGCCCGTCGCCGTTGACTCGAGGAACCGCAGCGTACCGACAGACTGGTACTGACCATGCGGCCTAGAGCGCGTGCGTGATCTTGCTGAGCCCGCTCGGGCGGTCGGGATCGAGCCCCTTCGCCTGGGCGAGCGCCCACGCGAGCAGCTGGCCCGGCACGACCGAGAGCAGCGGCGAGAGCAGCGTGACGGCCGGGGTGGGGACGGGCACGTAGAACCCGGCGCCGGCGATCTCGCGGGCGGCAGGCCCGCTGGCGACGAGCGTCGCGCCGGCGGCCCGCGCGCGCGCGGCGGCCTCGCGGACGGCGGGCAGGCTCTCGTCGTCCGAGCCGATCGTCCAGACGGGAAACATCCCGTCGAGCGCCGCGAGCGGGCCGTGCACGAGGTCGGTGGCCGTCAGCGGCTCGGCCGCGACGCGGCACGTCTCGAGCAGCTTGAGCGAGATCTCGCGGGCGGTGGCGAACTCCGGGCCCCGGCCGATCACGAACATGCGGCCGACGAACGCGAGGGCGAGCGCGATCTCGGCCAGGCGCCGCTCCAGGGCGGGCAGAGCGTCGTCGAGCTGGGCGGCGACGGCGCGGATCCCCTCGCCGATCAGCTGCCCCTGTCCGGCGGCATGGGCCGCCAGCAGCGCCAGCGCCGCCACCTGCGCGGTGTAGGTCTTCGTGGCCGCGATCGAGCGCTCCTCGCCTGCCGCGAGCGGCAGCACCAGCTCGGCGGCCTCGCCGAGCGCCGAGCCGGGGTCGTTCGTGATCGCGATCGTGAGGGCGCCGCGCGCGCGGGCCCGTTCGACGTAGGCGAGCACGTCCGGCGTCTCGCCCGACTGGGAGAGGGCGACGATGCACGAGCCGCGGAGGTCGGTCTCGGCCCCGTAGTAGACGGAGAGCGAGATCGAGTCGCGCAGCGCGGTCCAGCGGGGCAGCAGGCCGAAGGCGTAGACCCCGTAGGAGGCCGCGTTGTCGGACGATCCGTGCCCGACCATGCGGACGAGGCTCAGCCCGCGCTCGCGGGCGACCCGGCCACGGCTGCGTACTCGTCCGAATGCTCGAGCAGCCGCTCGAGCGCGGCGGGCTGCTCTCGGATCTCGTCCAGGAGCAGCGCCCCGGGGACGTGCTCCTCGGCCGGCAGGGCGCGTCATCCAGCGCTGTCGCGGAGGACGAACACGGGTGTCGCGCCCGTGCGCTCGCGGCGGTTCAGCTCGGTGACGAGGCGGTACCGGTCGCCGCGGTAGATCGAGCGGACGAACTCGACGATCTCGTCGCTCTCCGCACGGGTCGTCCGCTCGAAGAGGAAGGCCGGCGAGTGCAGGGGAACGCCGAGCGCCGACGACTCCTCCTCGTTCGTCACGGTCGGCTCGATCGTCTGGATGCCGCCGACGGTGACGACGCCGTAGCGGTTCGCGAGCAGCTCGTAGAACGAGTGCTCCTCGAGATCGGTCGGAGTGAGTCCGGGCACGAGCGACTCGCGCACGTGCAGGGTCTCGATCGCCATCGTCTCGCCGTCCGCGAGCCGGAGGCGCTTGACGATCACGATCCGTTCCGAGGGCGACACGTGCAGGCAGCGCCCGAGGTATGCGCCTGCCGTGGTCACGGTGAGCGAGAGGGTCTTGCTTCCGGGTCGCATCCCCCGCTGCACCATGTCCTCGCTGAACGACGTCATCGTCAGCTCCTGGGCGATCTTCGGCTCGCGGACGAACGTCCCGCTGCCGCGGCGGCGCACGAGATAGCCCTCGCGGACGAGCTCGTCGAGCGCGGCGCGCACGGTCAGCCTCGAGACGCCGAGATCGGTGCTCAGCTGGCGCTCGGAGGGAATCGCGTTGCCGACACCGAACCGCTCCATCAGGTCGATCACGCGCTCACGTGTCTGGCTCTGCTTCGTGATCCGCTGCGACGTGGTCATGACGAGGCCGCATCCTATCCCGGTCGACCGCAAGTGGTCAATACCACTCTGTTGAAATGTGGAGAGGACTGGTACTACACTCCGGCACGATGCGCAACGGCCAGCCCGTCACCGAGGACCACGTCTCCGGCCGCGCCGACCTCGATCTGCGCTCGACGCTCGCGCTCGTCGAGCTGATCAACGACGAGGACGCGGGCGTCCCGGCGGCGGTGCGGAACGCAGCAGCTCCGCTCGCGGCTGCGATCGATGCGATCGCCGCCCGGCTCGCGCGCGGGGGCAGGCTGATCTACGTCGGCGCCGGCTCGTCGGGCCGGCTCGCCGCCGTCGACGCCGCCGAGTGCGGGCCGACGTTCGGCGTCCCGCCCGAGCAGGTGGTCGTGATCGTGGCCGGCGGTGTCGCCGCGCTCGCGGTTGCCCAGGAGGCGGCCGAGGACGACGAGCTCGCAGGTGCGCGCGACGTCGAAGTCGCGAGCGTCGAAGAGCGCGACGCCGTCGTCCTGCTCTCGGCGAGCGGCGGCACCCCGTATGTGACCGGCGCGGCTCGAGCAGCCGGTGCCGCCGGCGCCCTCACCGTCGCGCTCGTCTGCGCGGACGGGTCCGAGCTGGGACGGCTCGCTCGAGCACGAGGTCGCCGTCGTCGTCGGACCCGAGGTGATCGCCGGGTCGACGAGGATGAAGGCCGGGACGGCGCAGAAGCTGCTCCTGAACACGATCTCGACCGTGACGATGGTGCGCCTCGGCAAGACCTACGGCAACCTGATGGTCGACGTCGTCGCGAGCAACGCCAAGCTGCGGAATCGCGCGCGCAGCGCCGTTGTGATCGCGACCGGCGCCCCCGAGGCCGAGGTCGACGCCGCACTCGAAGCCTCCGCCGGCGACGTCAAGGTCGCAATCGTCTCGCTGCTCACCGGCCTCGACGCTGCCTCGGCCCGGACGAGGCTTGCCGCGGCAGGCGGCGTCGTCCGGCAGGCGCTCGGGCAGGAGCCGGCGCGATGAGGCTGGGTGTCGAGGCTGCCATCGTCGAAGGCGACCTGCTCCGCGGCGACATCGAGATCGAGGACGGGCGGATCGTCGCGGTCGGGCTCGCCCCGAAGCGAGGCGGCGGCATCGCCGCGCCCGGCTTCGTCGACCTGCAGGTGAACGGCTACGGCGGCGTCGACTTCGCCGCTGCGGATGCCGCCGGCTACAAGGCGGCGGGCGAGGCGCTGCTCGAGGGCGGCGTCACGGCGTATCAGCCCACGTTCATCACCGCGCCCGAGGACGCCCTGATCGCGGCGCTGCAGGAGGTGCCCGCGGGCGAGCAGTCGGGCCCGCGGATCCTCGGCGTCCACCTCGAGGGCCCATTCCTCTCGCCGCGTCGGCTGGGAGCGCATCCGGAGGCGGCGAGGCGCGATCCCGACCGGGCGCTGCTCGAGCGGCTGCTCGCAGCCGGGCCGGTGTCCCACATGACGCTGGCGCCCGAGCTGCCCGGCGCGCTGGAGCTCGTCGACCTGCTCCAGGAGCGCGGGATCGTCGTCTCGTGCGGCCACTCCGACGCGACGGCCGCCGAGGCCCACACCGCCTTCGATCGCGGGATCGGCACGGTCACCCACCTCTTCAACGCGATGCGGCCGCTCGGCCACCGCGACCCCGGGATCGTGGGCGCCGCGCTCGTCCGCGACGACGTGATCGTCCAGGTGATCATCGACGGGCACCACCTCGCCCCCGAGACCGCTCAGCTCGTCCGGCGGACGGCGCAGAGCCGCGTTGCCCTCGTGACGGACGCGATCGCCGCCGCCGGCACGAGCGCGACCAGCTGCACGCTGGGCGGGATCGACGTCGAGATCCGCGACGGCATTGCCCGCCGCGCCGACGGCGTGATCGCCGGCAGCGTCGTGACGATGATCGAGGCGGTGCGCAACCTGCACGCGCTCGGAGCTCCGCTCGTGGACGCCATCGCAGCCGCAACCGCCGCGCCGGCGCGGGCAGCCCGCAGGCCGGGGCTCGGTGTGCTCCGGCCGGACGGCGAGGCGGACATCGTCGTGCTCGACGACCGGCTCGAGATCCGGACGGTGCTCCGGGCCGGGCTGGAGCGAGTGGCGGCGTGAGCGGGAGCCGCGACGATGGCTGAGATCGTCCTCGAGCGGGTCTCGAAGTTCTTCTCCGGCGGCGTCAAGGCGGTCGACGACGTCTCGCTCCGGATCGCGGACGGCGAGTTCATGGTCCTCGTCGGCCCCTCCGGCTGCGGCAAGTCGACCCTGCTGCGGATGATCGCCGGGCTCGAGGACGTCGACACCGGCGCCATCTCCATCGGCGGCCGCGAGGTCACCGACCTCCAGCCCCGCGACCGCGACATCGCGATGGTCTTCCAGAGCTACGCGCTCTACCCGCACATGACCGTTCGCCAGAACCTCGGCTACGGCCTCAAGGTGCGCCGCCTCGGCAAAGCGGAGACGGCGGAGCGGGTCGAGCGGGTCGCGCGGCTCCTGCGGCTCGAGGAGCTGCTCGACCGGCGACCCGCGGCGCTCTCGGGCGGGCAGCGGCAGCGGGTCGCGATGGGCCGCGCGATCGTGCGCGAGCCGCGAGGCGTTCCTGATGGACGAGCCGCTCTCGAACCTCGACGCGAAGCTCCGGGTCGGGATGCGCGCGGAGCTCGCGAGCCTCCATGCGCGCGTCGGCGCGACGACGATCTACGTCACGCACGACCAGGTCGAGGCGATGACGCTCGGCGACCGTGTCGCCGTGATGCGAGCCGGGCGGCTGCAGCAGGTCGACACGCCGAAGGCGCTCTACCGGCAGCCGGCGAACCTCTTCGTCGCGTCGTTCATGGGCTCGCCGGCGATGAACCTCGTCGAGGCGCGCCTCGACGGCGACACGCTCGAGTTCGCCGGTCAGCGGATCCCCCTTGCACCCGAGCACGTGCCGGAGACCCAGCAGCAGGAGCTCGTGCTCGGAATCCGGCCGGAGTCGTTCGAGGACGCACGCTTCGCGGATCCCTCGCTGCCGCAGCTCGAGGTGGAGGTGACCGTGCTCGAGGACCTGGGCTCGGATGCGCTCGTCGTCTTCCACCTGGATGCGACCCCGGTTCACACCGAGGAGCTGCAGCAGGAGCAGGACGAGGAGACGCTGCTCGCCCGCGAAGGCGCGAAGTTCACCGCCCGCGTCGACGTCGCGACGGATGCCCGTCCAGGAGCGCCGCTCCGCCTTGCCCTCGACCCCGCCGGCTTCCACTACTTCGACCGCGAGACGGGAGTGAGCTACCTGCGCGGAACGGGCGCCGAGCGGCGGGTGGCGGTCCGGCCGAGCTAGCCGCGCACGAAGTCCAGGATCTCGGAGAGGTGGCCGTGGGCCAGGCAGACGACCGTGTCGGCCCCGCCGTAGTAGATCGTGAGCCGGTCGGTCTCGTGCTCGACCAGCGCGGCGCACGGGAAGACCACGTTCGGCACGTCGCCGACCTGCTCGTAGGGCACCTGCGGGGAGAGCAGGTAGTCCCGCCCGCGCGCGACGACGCGCCAGGGCTCGTCGAGGTCGAGCAAGGCGGCGCCCATCGAGTAGACGAAGCCGTTGCAGGACGTGAGCACGCCGTGGTAGACGAGCAGCCACCCTTCCTCGGTCTCGATCGGCGTGGGACCGGCACCGATCTTCGTCGACTCCCAGCTCCACGGCGCGGTCGCCAGCACGTGCCGGTGCCGCCCCCAATGGGTCAGGTCGGGGCTCTCGGAGTAGAAGATGTCGCCGAACGGGGTGTGCCCGTTGTCGCTCGGACGGCTGAGCATCGCGTAGCTGCCCCCGATCCGGCGCGGGAAGAGGACGCCGTTGCGGTTGAAGGGGAGAAACGCATTGTCGAGCTGGTGGAAGGTCTCGAAGTCGTGGGTGTACCCGACGCCGATGGTCGGCCCGTGGTAGCCGTTGCACCACGTCACGTAGTAGCGGTCCTCCAGCCAGGTGACGCGCGGGTCGTACGCGTGGGTGAAGTTCTCCTGGACGTCGCGGACGCGATCGTCCGCCGGCGCGAACGAGATCGGCTGCTCGTCGATCTCCCAGGTGACGCCGTCCGGGCTGCGGCCGGCGTGCACGTTCATCGTCCGGCGGCGGTCGTCGACGCGGAAGACGCCGGCGTAGCCGTCGCGGAACGGCACCACCGCGGAGTTGAAGATGCTGTTCGAGCGCGGCAGGTGGTCGCGGCCGATGATGGGGTTCCGGCTCGAGCGCCACAGCGGCCCAGCCTCCCTCTCCGGCCGCTCCTCCCACGGGATCGCGGGCGGCGCCGCAGCGTCCAAGGTGACGTGCTCGCTGCTCACGCGGCCTCCGAGGCGACGAAGTGGCCCGGCGCGACCTCGACGAGCGGGCCGATCGCTGCATCGTCGACGCCGCGTTCGGCCGGAGCGTGACCGTTCGACCACTTCGCGTTCAGCTGCGGCACGGAGTCGAGCAGCATCCTCGTGTACGAGTGCCTCGGGTCGGCGAAGACCGTCCGGGTCGCGCCGAGCTCGACCACGCGGCCGTGACGGAGGATCACGGTGCGGTCGCTGATGTAGTGGCCGAGTGAGAGGTCGTGGGTGATGAAGAGGACGCCGAGGCCGCGCGAGGCGAGGTCGCCGAGGATGTTGAGGACGTCGATGCGGGTCGAGGCGTCGAGCATGCTGATGATCTCGTCCGCGACCAGCAGCTTGAGCTCGAGCATCAGCGCCCGTGCGATCAGCAGGCGCTGCAGCTGGCCCCCGCTGAGCTGGTGCGGGTACTTGCCCAGGCAGGCGGCGGGGTCGAGGCCGACCGACTCGAGCGAGGCTCGGCGCCGATCGTCCCACTCGTCGTCGCCGAGGCC
Organism: uncultured Gaiellaceae bacterium; assembly: GCA_963732995.1. GTDB lineage: Bacteria > Actinomycetota > Thermoleophilia > Gaiellales > Gaiellaceae > Gaiellasilicea. Next base: position 98,191 of record CAVTBS010000008.1, read on the forward strand.
GGGCAGGAAGGGGCGGCGGATCAGGTCGAACACGCGGTCGGCCTTGAAGACCGGGTTGTACGAGCTGAACGGATCCTGGAAGACGCCCTGGACGCTCGCGTAGTAGCCGCGCAGGCTGCGGCCGTCCAGCGCGGTGACGTCGCGGTCGCCGAAGAGGATGGAGCCGTCGGTCACGTCCGCGAGCCGCAGGACGAGCCGGCCAATGGTCGTCTTGCCGCTGCCGCTTTCGCCGATCAGCGAGACGACCTCTCCGGGGCGAATCTCGAACGAGACGTCGGAGACCGCGGTGATGCGCTTGCCTCCGAACGTGCCGGTCTTGAACTCCTTGGTGACGCCTTCGAGGCGGAGCATCAGGCGGCCACCTTCCAGCACGCAGCGTGGCGGCCGGGGGCGAACTCGACGAACGGCGGCTGCTCGACGCACTTCGCGAACGCGAGCGGGCAGCGCTCCCGGAACCGGCATCCCGTCGGTGGGTCGAGCAGCGACGGCGGGCGGCCCGCGATGCCGCTGAGCCGGGTCTCGTCGAAGCGCGCGCCGGCTTCGGGCAGCGAGCCGAGCAGCATGCGCGTGTAGGGATGGCGCGGGTCGTCGACGATCGTGGCGGCCGGCCCCTGCTCGACCAGTTTGCCGGCGTACATGACGATGATCGTGTCCGCGATCTGGTAGAGGATCGCGAGGTCGTGGGTGATCACGATCGTGCTCTTCACGAAGCCGCGGTCCCTGAACTCGACGAGCATCTCCGCGACGGCCTTCTGGGTGGACACGTCGAGCGCGGAGGTCAGCTCGTCGGCGATCAGGAGCGACGGATCGAGGAGGGTCGAGAGCACCATCACGACGCGCTGCTTCATCCCGCCGGAGAGCTCGATCGGGAAGCGGTCGAGGACGTCCGCCGAGAGCCCGACGAGCGCCAGCCGCCGCTTCAGCTCGGGCAGCTTCTCGTCGTAGGCGACGCCGCGGGACCGGAGGAGCTCGGACGTGAGCCGGCCGATCTTCCGGGTCGGGTTGAGCGCGCTCAGCGCGTACTGCGGGATCAGCGAGACGTCGCCGAAGCGGTAGGGGTTCATCGCCGCGTCGTTCGCGATCGGCAGCTCGGTGCCGTCGAGCACGACGCGCCCGGCGACGTGGCGCATCCGCCCGTCGAGGCGGATGAGGCTCTTGGCGAGCGTCGTCTTGCCGCAGCCCGATTCGCCCGCCAGCCCGGCGATCTCTCCGTCCGCGATCTCGAAGGTGACGCCGTCGACCGCCGTTCACGTCGCCGTGGAGCGTCCGGTAGCAGACCTGCAGGTTCTCGACCGCGAGGCTCACGTCCGGCGCAGCCTCGGGTTGAAGATCTCGTCGAGGCCGACGTTCGTGACGTAGAGGCCGCCGACGATCGCCGTGATCGCGAGGCCCGGCGGGACGAACCACCACCACATGCCGAGCGGGAGAGCGCCGCCCACGGTCGCGTTGTTCATCATCACGCCGAGCGACATCGCGTTCGTCGGGCCGAGGCCGAGGAAGTCGAGCGTCGCGGCGGCGAGCACCGAGCCGCCGAAGAGCAGGATGAAGACGAGGAAGAGGTACGAGCTCATGTTCGGCGCGATCTCGCGCGTGATCACGTGCGTCCCACGCGCTCCCGACAGGCGGGCGAGGCCGACGAACTCGCGCGAGGCGAGTGAGAACGTCTGCGCGCGAATCGCCCGGGCCGCCCACGGCCAGGCGGTCGCGCCGATCAGGATCGCCTCGACCACGAGTCCCCGGACGCTCAGGTAGGTGGCGACGATGATCAGCACCGCGAGCGTCGGGATCACGAGCACGACGTTCGTGAGCATGCTGAGGATCTCGTCGACGACGCCGCCGCGGTACCCCGCGACGAACCCGACCGTCATGCCGATCAGCGACGCGATCGCCGCGGCGAGAGCGCCGACGAGGAAGCTCGAGCGGAGCCCGTAGACGAACTGCGCGAAGACGTCCTGGCCGGGCGCCGTCGTCCCGAACCAGTGCTCGCTCGACGGCGGCTCGCCCACCCCGTAGCCGAACTCGAACGGGTCGGCGTCCGTGAGCCAAGGCCCGACGATCGCCCAGACCAGCATGATCAGCACGACTCCGAGGCCGATGACGAACTTGCGGTTCCGGAGCGCGAAGTAGAGCGTCTCGCTCCGCCTGCGGCGCAGCGGCGGCACGCCGACCGGCGGCGCGACCGCCTCGAGCTGCTCCGCTGCGGGCTCGATGACCGTCATTTACGAGCCCTGGATCCCGACACGGGTGCGCGGATCGACGATCACGTACGCGATGTCGACGATGAAGTTCGCGATCAGGACGCCGACGATGATGAAGAGGAAGGTGCCCTGGAGCAGGAAGTAGTCGCGGCTCTGCACCGCCGTCAGGATCAGCGAGCCGACGCCGGGGTAGCCAAAGACGATCTCGGTCACGAGCGCGCCGCCCACCACCGCCCCGAGCGCGAGCGCGAGCCCCGACATCTGGGGCAGGATCGCGTTCCGATACGCGTAGCGCCGGACGAGCCGCTCCGGCGCGCCGAGCGACTTGAGGTAGTTCGCGTAGTCGGCCTCGAGCTCGTAGATGATCAGGTTGCGCATCCCGATCGCCCAGCCGCCGAAGGAGACGAGGAAGAGGGAGAGGAACGGCAGGAACCAGTGGCTGGCGAAGCTGCGAACGAACTCCCAGCTCCATTCGGGCTGGAGCGAGAAGTCGTACGCGCCGGAGACCGGGAAGATCTGCAGCCGGAAGGCGAACACATAGGCGAGCACGAGGGCGAGCCACATGTACGGGGTCGCCGTGAGGATGTACGACGCGGGCAGCACGGTGTTGTCGAGTGACTTACGCCGCGCCGCCAGGGCACCCATGCGGTTGCCCGCGAAGTAGCTCAGCACGATCGCGGGGATGAGGAGCGCCAGCGTGTACGGGATCGCGTTCAGGATCAGCTCGCTGACGGAGGAGCCGACGTAGGCGATGCTCGGGCCGAGGTCGCCGTGCAGGAGCCCGCGCCAGAAGTTGAGGTACTGCTGCCAGAGCGGCTGGTCGAGCCCGAACGACTCGGTGAAGTAGCCGTGCATTTCCCTCGCCGCGGTGTCGTCGGTCTCGAGTCTCGCGATCAGGCCGTTGATCGGGTCGCCCGGCATCAGTCGTGGGATCGCCCAGTCGACGCTGATCGCGACGTAGAGCGTGATCAGGTAGAGGAGGGTCTTGCGTGCGAGATAGCGGCTCACGAGGCCTCCGTCCTGCGTCGAGCTCGGGCGTGCGCGGGCGACAGGCCCCGGGTGGTGTGTCTCGTTCCCACCCGGGACCCGTCGGCGCGCACGGGGGTCGCTACTTGCGCAGCTTCAACGCGGCCAGCCCGTCGATGCCGGTCATGTTGAGGTAGCCGTTCCACGTGGTGGGTGTGTGCTGCAGCCCGGAACCGCTGGACTTGGGGAAGTTCGTCCACACCGACGTGTTGTACTGGGCCCACATGCCGTTGTACCACAGCGGAATTGCAGGGAGATCCTCGAGAATGATCTTCTGCAGCTGCGTGTGGATCTTCTGGGCCTTCGCGGTGTCGGTGCTCTTCACCTTGTTCAGCGCGGTCGTCAGCGCCCACGCCTTCGCGTTCGAGTAGCGGGAGAAGTTGACGACGGTCTGCTGCGACTGGATCGGCAGCCGGAACAGGTAGTCGTAGTACGTGTACGGCGTGTTACCGATCTGACGTTCGTTGTTGATCACCAGGTCGAACTTGCCCGAGTTGCGCTCGTCGACGAGGCTGTCGAAGTCGGGGTACGCCGGCGTGATCTTGATTCCGGCGTCCTTGGCGCTGTCGGCGATCATCTGAATCGCCGTCATCCAGTCCGACCAGCCGTTCGGCACGATCAGGCGCAGGTTGATCGTCGCCCCGTCCTTGTCCTCGACGAAGCCGTCGCCGTTGCGGTCGCGATACCCGGCGGCGGCGAGGGCCGCCTTCGACTTCGCGACGCTGTAGCCGAAGCCGAGGCTCTTGACCTGGTTCTGGTCGATCCATTTGCTCCAGTTCGGCAGCAGCCCGGTCGCGTTCGCCTTCGAGACGATGTTGCCGTAGTCGTCCTGGACGATCCGGCCGACGTTGATCGACGACGCGAGCGCCTTGCGGAACGCCTTGTCGTTGAGCGGCTTCTTCGTCGTGTTCGGGACGAGCCACGCGGTGTTCGCCGCGAGCATGTACGGCGCCTTCGGGTAGTACGTCTGGACGTTCCCCTTGACGAGCTTGTTGATACCGGGGAAGAAGTTGTTGCTGAGGTCGATCTTGCTCTGCAGGAAGTTCTGCAGCGAGGCGGTGTTCGAGGTGTTGTGGATGTCGACGATGTACTTCATCTTCATCGTCTTGCCGAGGGCCTTGGTCGCCCACCAGCCGTCACGCCGGTTCCACTGGAGCGTCTGGGAGCTTCCCTTGCCGGCTCCGTACTTGAACGGCCCGGTCCCGACCATCTTCTTCGTGTTGTCGGTGTTGCCGCTGACGATGTCCTTGGCGGAGTAGCCCGACCAGATGTGCCGGGGCACGATGGGAATCGAGTACATGTTCGAGTCCCACTCCTGGTAGTTCGGGGTGCCTCGGAACACGAAGCGGACCGTGTTGCCGGAGGCGACGACACGCTGGAGCCCCGTCTTCCACATCGTCGAGTACTGGGATGCCGCGAGCTTGCCGGTCTCGAAGGTGAACTTGACATCCGCTGCGGTCAGCGGCTTGCCGTCGTTCCAGGTGACGCCGTTCCGGAGCGTGACGACGTACGTGTTTCCCTGCCAGCTGCCCTTCGTGGCGAGCCACGGGATGAACTTGTCCTTCAGCGGGTCGTACCGGAACATCGTCTCGTAGAGCAGCCCGACGACACCCGTCGAATAGCCGCCCCGGAGGGGGTTGAAGTTCGTGTACGGCCCCCACGCGGTGCCGGAGACGTAGAGCGTCTGTGTGCGCGGCAGCGCGAGCGAAGATTGTGGGCTGGCGCCGGCTCCTCCTGCTGCGAGCGACGCGAGCAGGGTCGCGACGGCGGCGACGCCGAGCCAGACGGCAATCGTGTTGCGCCTAGACATGATCGTCTGTCCTCTCCTTCTCTAGGGTTTTCCCTGTCGGAGTGCCGGAGAGAGGCTCGGCTCGCGCCACGCGCGAGCCGGAGGGACACCGGCAGGGGATACCTCATCACTTATCCGGTTCAGTGTCAAGCTCAATCGGTTAAGTCCTCCGCTGCTTCTTCTAGCGCGGGCGAGCGGCTCGTGGCGGGGCGGTGCTGCCACGTGGCGTCAGCTCCGCCCGGGCGACCTCGACGTCTCCGGTCGCAGTTCCGGCCACCACCTGGGCGAGATGACGGGCCGTCGTCATGCCGTAGCCGACGATATCGCGCGAGATCGCCGTCAACGGCGGGTGCACGACCTGGCTGATGAGCGAGTCGTCCCAGCCGATGATCGAAAGATCGCCCGGGACCGTCAGGCCCATCTGCTGCGCGACGCCGAGACCGGTGACCGCGAGCAGGTCGCTGTCGAAGAGGATCGCCGTCGGCGGCTCGGGCGCCGTCAGGAGCCGGCGTGTCTCCCGCGCGCCTGTCTTCGGCGTGTAGTCGGTCCAGACGACCTCGGTGTCGACGCTCGCCGCGCGCCCCGCGGCGTGAAAGGCCCCGACCCGCTTCTCGGTATGGATGAACTCCGGGACGCCGGCCATGTAGGCGATCCGACGGTGCCCGAGCGCGACGAGGTACCGCACCGCCTCCTCGACGACCGGTGCCTCCTCGTGCCACACGGACGGCAGCGGCGTGTCCAGGTGTCCCCCGATCACGACCGTCGGCAGGCCGAGCTCGGCGAGAGCGTCGAACCGCGGGTCGTCGTGCCTCGGATCGAAGAGGAAGACGCCGTCGACGCGGTGCTCGCCGTACCAGCGCCGGTAGACCGCGATCTCGTCGTCGACGCTGGGCGCCAGCTGGATCGTGAGGCCGATCGACCGTTCTGAGAGCTCGCGTTCGACGCCGGCGAGGAACTGCATGAAGAAGGGCTCGAGCGCGATCGTCGCCGCGGGCCGGGCGAGGACGAGGCCGAAGGCGTCCGCCCGCGCGGCCGAGAGCGCCCGGGCGGCCCGATTCGGGTACCAGCCGAGCTCGCGCGCGATCGTGACGATGCGCTCCCTGGTCTCGTCGGAGACGCCGGGTCGGCCGTTGAGCGCGTAGGAGACGGCGCCCTTGGACACCCCCGCGCGGGATGCGATGTCGCTGATCGTGACCCTGCGCGTTCGGTTGTACGTGTCACTCACGGTGACGCTCCCGCATCGGCATCCACTGAACCGGCTCAGCGAGTCTACAGAATTCTCCCTGACAGGACAGGCTTGCACAGGCTGTCTGACGTATGATTTGCTTGATCGGTTAAGTGACGACGACGACCCCCACCGACAGCTCCGCCGAGCCGACGTTTCCCGCCTCGTTCCTCTGGGGAGCGGCGACGTCCGCCTACCAGATCGAGGGCGCAACCGACGCCGACGGGCGCGGCCTCAGCATCTGGGACCGCTTCTGCGCGAAGCCCGGCAACGTGCGCAACGGCGAGAGCGGCGACCTGGCCTGCGACTTCTACCACCGCTACCCCGAGGACATCGCGCTGGCGCGGGAGCTCGGCGTCAACGCGCTCCGGCTCTCGATCTCGTGGCCGCGCATCCTGCCGGAGGGTCGCGGGCGGGTGAACGCGGCCGGGCTCGACTTCTACGACCGCGTCGTCGACGAGCTGCTCGCCAACGGGATCGAGCCCCTTGTCACGCTGTACCACTGGGACCTGCCGGCCGCGCTCGAGGACGCCGGCGGCTGGCCCGAGCGCGGCACCGCCGAGGCCTTCGGCGAGTACGCGCAGGTCGTCGGCGCGCGCCTGGGCGACCGCGTCCGTCGCTGGATCACGCTCAACGAGCCCTGGGTGATCGCCTGGCTCGGTTACGGCTACGGCGTCCACGCGCCGGGGCGGACGTCCGCGTCCGACGCAGTCGCCGCCGCCCATCACGTTCTGCTCGCACACGGCCTGGCCACCGAGGCCCTGCGAGGAGAGTCGACCACCGCGCTCGTCGGCGTCTCGGTCGACCTCGAGACCGCGCAGGCCGCGACCCAAACCCCCGACGACGTCGCGGCCGCGCGGGCATTCGACGGGCACAGGAACCGCTGGTTCCTCGACCCGATCTTCCGGGGCACATACCCGGCGGACGTGCAGGAGCAGCTCGGAGGGGACGGGCCGCCTGTCCGGCAGGGCGACATGGAGCGCATCTCGGCCCCGATCGACTTCCTCGGCGTCAATTACTACCAGCGTCGCGTGGTCGCGGAGGGCAACGGATCAGGCTGGCAGTTCGTGCGCCAGGACGAGGCCACGCACACCGACATCGGCTGGGAGGTGTCCCCGGACGGGCTCTTCGAGCTGCTGGTGCGGCTGCGCGACGAGTACGCGCCGCCGGCGATTCTGATCACCGAGAACGGGGCCGCGTTCACGGATGTCCGCGGTCACGACGCCGCGGTCCGCGACCCTGAGCGCGCCGACTACATCGCGGCCCATGTCGCGGTGCTGGAGCGCGCCGTCGCCGCCGGCGTCCCGGTCGCCGGCTACTTCGTCTGGACGCTGATGGACAACTTCGAGTGGTCGCTCGGGTACGGCACCCGTTTCGGACTCGTCTATGTCGACTTCGCCACGCTCGAGCGGGTGCCGAAGTCGAGTTTCCACTGGTACCGGGAGTTCCTCTCCGAGGTCCGCAACGGCCACCCTCGCTAGCGTCAGCCAAACGTGACCCCGAAATCTGAGCCACGTCTCGGCCTGATGCTCTGGACGGTGCGGGAGGAATGCGCCCGCGCCTTCGAGCCGACGCTCCGCGAGGTGGCGCGCATGGGCTACGAGGGCGTCGAGCTGTTCGATCTCCACGGCCATCGACCGGAAGAAGTCGCGTCCTGGCTCGTCGACACGGGGCTCGTCGCCTGCGGCCGCCACACCTCGCTCGATGCGGTCGAGTCGCAGCTCTCGGCTCTCGCCGCGGAAGCCCGGACGCTCGGCTGGCGCCGCCTGGTCGTCGCTTGGGTCGATCCTTCCGAGCTCGGGCCGAATCTCGTTCGGCGGCTGCGCGCGGCCGCGGAGTCCGCGGCAGCGCACGGCCTCGAGCTCGGATTCCACAACCACGATGCCGAGGCGAAGCCGCGTGCGGACGGGGCCAGCTTCCTGGACGACCTGCTGGCAGACGACGCGGTGTTCCTGGAGCTCGACCTCGGCTGGGCCTGGTTCGCGGGCGCGGACCCCCTCTCCCTCCTGGAACGCGCCCGCGGCCGGTGCCCGCTCGTCCACGTGAAGGACTTCTCGAGCCGGGAGCCGGGCTCATTCGCTTCCGTCGGCGACGGGGCGGTGGGCTATGAGGATGTTGCGCCGGCCGCTATCGCGGCGGGCGCGGAGTGGCTGCTCGTCGAGCAGGACGAGACCGACGGATCCGCGCTGGACGCCGCGCGGCGCTCGCTCGAAGCCCTGACCGCGATGCTTGCCGTGGAGGCGACGTGAGCTCGCCTGTGCGCGTCGGTGTCGTCGGCTGTGGTGTGATCAGCCGCGAGTACGCGGAGAACGCGAAGGCCTTCGACTCGTTCGAGCTCGTCGCGTGCGCCGACATCGACGAGGCGCAGGCGCGCGCGCTCGCCGCGGCGCATGATCTCAGGGTCGCATCGTTGGACGATCTCGTCAGCGACTCGTCGATCGGCATCGTCCTCAACCTGACGCCGCCGGCCGCACACGCGACCGTGATCCGGGCTGCGCTCGCGGCCGGCAAGCACGTCTACACCGAGAAGCCGTTGGCCTCGAACACCGCCGACGGGGCCGACCTGATCGCCGAAGCCGGCCGGCTCGGATTGCGGATCGGGTGCGCACCGGACACCTTTCTCGGCAGTGCCTTCCAGGCCGGCCGCGCGCTGCTCGATGCCGGCGCGATCGGCGAGCCACTGTCCGTGAGCGCCGCCATGCTCGTCGGTGGGCAGGAGAGCTGGCACCCCAATCCGGACATCTTCTCCGCGGACGGTGCCGGCCCGCTGCTCGACATGGGCCCGTACTACCTGACCTTGATCGTCGCGCTACTCGGCCCGGTGGCTCGGGTCGCGGGGTTTGCATCGACGCGTACTCGCGAGCGCACGATCGAGATCGGCCCTCGCGCCGGCGAGCGGTTCGCCGTGGAGACGCCCTCGCACGCGACAGCGGCTATCGAGCTCGAGAGCGGCGTGACGGCCAACCTCGTTGCCAGCTTCGAGACGAAGGGCCACTACGTCTGCGACTTCGAGCTCCACGGCACCGAGGGTGTCATCTCGTTCCCGGATCCGAACGGCTTCGACGGTCCGGTTCGGATCCGCCGCGGGCGAGAGGGCTGGCAGGACGTTCGCGTCGCTTCGCGCGGCGCCCGTGACGCGCGAGGCATCGGTCTCGACGAGCTCGTCGCGGCGATTGCCGCCGATCGGCCGGAGCGCGCATCGGGAAGCCTGGGCTTGCACGTCGTCGACGTCGCTCGCGGCATCCTCAGCGCAGCGGCGGAGGGTCGGATCGTCGAGATCAGGTCGCGCCCGTCGAGGCCGGAGGCGATGCCCGTGGAGACGGTTGCGTAGGCCGGTCTTACGCGTGCAACGGCAGCGTGGCCGTGATCACGGTGCCGCGGCCAGGCGGGCTGACGACGACGAGCGTGCCGCCCTCCGCCTCCGCCCGGTCGCGAAGACCCAGCAGCCCGGTTCCCTTCGACGTGTCCGCGCCGCCGCCGCCGTCGTCGGTGATCTCGAGCCGGAGCACACCCTCCTTCATCTCCACCGTCACGCAGGCACGCGACGCGCCGGCGTGCTTGACGACGTTCGTCAGCCCTTCCGAGACGATGAAGTACGCCGTCGCCTCGACGTGCCGGTCGAGCCGCTCGGCGGGCACCTCGATCTCGACGGGCACCGGGAGGCGCTCCTCGAACAGCATCAAGGCGCCACGGAGGCCGTGCTCCATCAGCGCGCCGGGATGGAGTCCGCGGGCGAGCTCCCGCAGCTCCTCCAGACCCGCGTCGAGCTCGCCGCCGGCCTCCTGCAGCAGCGTCGCGGCCGCCGCCGGATCCCCCTCCAGCCGGGTCTGCGCGAGCCGAAGCAGCAGCGTCGCCGCGACCAGCCGTTGCTGGGCGCCGTCGTGAAGGTTGCGCTCGAGCCGGCGGCGCTGCTCGTCGCCCGCCCTGACGATCCGCGCGCGAGACGTCTGGAGGTCCTCGCGCGCCTGCGCGCTCGCAACCGCCAGTGAGACGAGGTCGCAGAACGCGGCGAGCCGGTCCTCGGCCGTCGACGGTAGTGGATCGGCGCTCCCGATCGAGACGGCGCCCCAGAGCGTCCCCGCGACGATGATCGGTGCCGAGACCGTCGACCGGTAGCCGCTGCGCACGAGCATCTCGGCCAGCTCGCCTTCGGCAGTGCCCCAGTCTTCGACCCGCGCCGGCGCGGCGGTCTCGCGTGCGCGCCCGATCGACGTCGACTCGTCCGCATAGAGACGCGTCCCGATCGGAAACGGGTCGATGCCGTCCCGGTTGAAGCGGCCGACGACGGTCGCGGTGTCATCGCCTTCGTAGCGCCAGACCGCAGAAGTGGTCACCCCGAGCACGCGCGCGCACTCGGCGGAGACGGCCATGAAGACGCTCTCCGGGCTCGCCTCGGACGCGACGAGGGTCGCGACCCGGCGCAACGCCCGCTGCTCCTGAGCGAGCTGGCCGACCTCGGCGAGCTTGGCCGCCGGATCGCCGTCGAGCGCCGGGTCCTCGGGCGTCCGCGCGCGCTCGGTGAGGTCGAGCCCGGAGGTGACGAGGTAGCCGGGCGACGACGGGGTCGCGGGAACCGGCTTGTTCGACCACGCGATCAGCAGGCGGCCGCCTGCCTTGGTCTGCCAGTGGCCGACCTGTGGGCTCGGGTGCTCCGTCTTCCAGATGAACGCGAGCACCTCGCGGAACGCATCCCGCTCCTCCGGCGGAACGAGGACGTCTGCGAGCTCGCGTCCGAGCACCTCGTCGCGCGAGAAGCCTGTCGCCCGCTCGCACGCATCGTTGAAGAGCAGCACCTGCCCGGCTTCGTCCAAGACGCAGACGAGCGACTGCGTCGTCTCCGCGAGCGCGCGGGCGAACTCGTAGCTGAGCTCGAAGCCGTTGCTGTTCTGTTGTTGAGTGCCCATCGCCGGAAGGTGAGCCTATCGGGAGGATTTTGCAAGTTCCTGACAATGCGGCTGTAGCGTTTGTCTCGTGCGCACGCTCGTGATCGCTCTCTCGCTCGCCGTCGCCGCGCCTGCCCTCGCCGCAGACGATCCGTCGGCCTACGGGATGGCGCAGCGCGGCAGCCTCAAGGTCGTCAGCAACGTCCTCCTCGGCCCGACCGGCGGTGAGATGAAAGGCGTCTGGCTCGACGGCAAGCGTGGCTGTCTCGACCGGCGCACGCTCAGGGTCTCGATCCAGATCGACCTCGTCTCGTCCACCGGGAAGACGACGCGGATCAAGCGCTCTCGCCAGGGTGCAGTCGACAACTGCGCCGAAGGTGGCCCCAACTTCGGCTACGACCTGGCGCCGAAGGCCTACAAGCTGGCGTGCGCGAACGGCCGCTGGAAGCCGGGCCGCTACTCGCTGACGACCCGCACGCTCGACCTTCGCTCGGGCATCTCGGCCCAGGCGAGCCTCTACCACCAGGTCACGCGCCGCTGCTAAGCGCGGAGGACGACTTCGAGCGCGGTGCCGCGCCCGGGGCGTGAGCGGAGGATGAAGCCGCCGTCGATCGTCTTCGCGCGCAGGCGCATGTTCCGGAGCCCCTGCCCCGCGGCCGCCTCCTCACCGTCGAAGCCGACGCCGTCGTCGCTGACGCTGACGATCCGGCGGCCGAGCCTCTGGCCGATCCAGACTTCGGCGCGCGTCGCGCCGGCGTGCTTGCGCACGTTCGCGAGCCCCTCCTGGACGATCCGGAACACCTCGATCTGCTCGTCCGGTGCGAGCTGGATCTTCGGGTCGATCTCGACGTCGACGGCGAGCACCCCGTCGGCGGTCAGGAACTCGACGTAGCGGCGCAGCGCCGCGTCGAACGGGGCGCTGCCGCTGGCCGACGAGAGCGCGAGCACGGCAAAGCGGGCCTCCTGCTGCGCCGCGGCCGCCGCCTCCTTCAGCTTCGGGAGCGTCTGCTCGAGCGGAGCACCCGACTCGAGCATGCTCGCGTGTGTCGAGACCGCGAACAGATACTGCGCGAGCCCGTCGTGGATCTCCCGCGCCACCCTGGCCCGCTCCTCCGCGACGGCGCGGCCGAACTCGGCGAAGCTGATCGCCCGCCACACTCCGACGAGCAGCAGCCCGTACGCCAGCAGCCGGAGGAAGTCTCCCTGGGAGATGAAGTCGCTCGAGACGCGGGGCGTCAGGACGTAGTGCAACTCTGCGAAGAGGGTCAGAGTCGCGCCGAGCGCGAGCCAGCTGTCGAGATCCTCGCCACGCGCCCGGTAGCGGATCGCAAAGCCGAGCACGGCGAAGAGCGCGAGCAGCGCGAGAAAGGAGGTGGCGACGGTCAGCTCGACCGCCCGGGCGCCGTCACCCGAGGCGTCGAGGAGGCTCAGCCGCGCACCGAAGCCACGCAGCGGCAGCCAGACCGCGACGAGCGCTCCGATCAGGACGACGATCCCGACGAGCAGCACCCGCTTGCGGGCGATGATCCGCGGTGCCGGGACGAGCGGGGCGAGGGCGATCAGCGTCGCCGCGAGCACCCGGGCGGCGATCGCCGCCCAGGCCTCCGGCGCATCCTGGTTCGAGCCGCCGAGTACGGGGATGACCGAGAACGCGAGCGTGCCGGCGCCGGCGACGAAGAATCCCGCTGCGAGCAGCAGGTCGAGCACGCGCCCTTCGACCGAGAAGCGGACGCCCGCGAGGATGGCGACGATCGTCGCCGCCAGCACGACGGCGGTATCGAGCACGAGCCGCCCCTCGGGCAGCTCGTAGGTGTTGCGGAGCGCGGGGTTGGTCAGGAAGAGCGCCGTCGCCGAGCCCAGCAGGGCGACGAGCAGCAGCTCGCCGACGAGCCAGCTCTCGAACGTGTCCTTGGCGTTTCTCTGCACGTCCCCCTAATCGGCAGGGAACGAGCTGCCGATGAGTGGGACATGGCGGAGCGAATCCTCGTCGTCGACGACCATCCCCTCACGCGCGACGCCCTCGCGTCGCTGCTCGCCCAGGGCGGCTTCGATGTCGTCGGCGAGGCGGCCGACGGCGCCGAGGCGCTCGGGCTCGCGGCCGAGCTCCAGCCGGACCTCGTTCTGCTCGATCTCTCGATGCCGGGCGTCGACGGGCTGGCAGCGCTGCCGCGGCTGCGCGCCGCGGCCCCCGGCTGCGAAGTCGTCGTCCTGACCGCCTCCGGCACCGAGGAGAACCTGCTCGGCGCGATCCGCGCCGGCGCGGCCGGCTACCTGCTGAAGAGCGAGCCGCCGGAGCGGATCGTCTCCTTCCTCCGCGGCGTCGCGAACGGCGAAGCCGCCCTCTCCGGCGAGGTCGCACGACGGCTGCTCGACCAGCTGCGCAGCGGCGGCCGGATCGGCGGCGGCGTCCCCGACGACATCGCCGGCACGCTCTCGGCGCGCGAGGTCGAGGTGCTGCTCCTGCTCGACGAGCATCTCTCCACCGACGACATCGCGAAGCGCCTGCTTCATCTCCGAGCACACCGTCCGCTCGCACGTCAAGAGCATGCTCCGCAAGCTCGGCGTCTCCTCGCGCCGAGACGCGCTCGAGCAGCTCGCTCTCGCTCGGCTCTAGGTCGCGAAGCCGCGGTGGGCGGCGGCGACGAGCGTCCGGCAGTGTCTCGAGGTTGTACGCCGCCCTCGAGCACGGCGGCGATACGCGGTCCGAGAGCACCGCACCGCTGCGCGAGCTCCCGGAAACCCGCCTCCGTCACCTCCATCTCCGCGAGCGGGTCGTCGCGATGTGCGTCGAAGCCGGCCGAGACGAGGACGAGCTCCGGCTCGAACTCCCGCACCGCAGGCTCGACGACGGTCTCGAACGCTGCCCGGTACTCGCCGTCGCCGCAGCCCGCCGGCATCGGCACGTTCAGCGTCGTGCGGTCGCTCGTGTCCGGCCCGCCTGTTCCCGGCCAGAACGGCCACTGATGGAGCGAGACGAAGAAGACGGTGTCGTCGCCGCGGAAGAGCTCCTCGGTGCCGTTGCCGTGGTGGACGTCGAAGTCGACGATCGCGATCCGCTCGAGCCCGAGCTCGGCCTGCGCGTAGCGCGCTGCGACGGCGACGTTGTTCAGGAGGCAGAAGCCCATCGCCCGGGCGGCGAGGGCGTGGTGCCCGGGCGGCCGCACGAGTGCGAAGCCGCCTCGGTCGACCGCCTCGAGCGTGATCCCGGCCGCGAGCGACGCC
>CAVTBS010000009.1:0-241342 GCA_963732995.1 uncultured Gaiellaceae bacterium
GCCGCCTGGTCTCCGCCTTGGTTGCGAGGATCGAGGCGTTCTTCGGCAGAGACATCGTCACCAGGAGTTCCGGCCGGTTCGAGGCCGGGAAGAACTGCTGCTGGACGAAACCCAGGCCATAGACGGAGGCACCGAAGGCGACGAGCGACGCGGTGATGGTGACCCAGGGATGCCGCATGCTGGAGCCAAGCACGGCCGAAACGCGCATGAAGCGGCCGGGCCCGGCCGCGTGATGCGCCTTCATGCGCGACGGCAGCATGACCAGCCCGATCACCGGGGCGAAGATGACGGCCACGAACCAGGAGGCGACGAGCGCCACGGCGATGACCGCGAAGAGCGAGAAGGTGTATTGCCCGGTGTTGTTGTCGGCGAAGCCGATCGGCAGGAAGCCGAAGATGGTGATCAGCGTGCCGGTCAACATGGGGAAGGCGGTGGAGGTATAGGCGAAGGTCGCCGCCTTCACTTTCTCCATGCCCTCCTCGATCTTCGAGATCATCATCTCGATGGTGATCATGGCGTCGTCGACCAGAAGGCCGAGGGCGATGATGAGCGCGCCGAGAGAGATGCGCTGCAGGCTGATGTCCATGACCTTCATGCTCACGAAGACGATGGCGAGCACCAGCGGAATGGACAGGGCAACGACGACGCCAGCCCTCACCCCGAGGCTCAGGAAGCTCACCACGAGGACGATGGCGATCGCCTCGAAGAGCGCCTTGGTGAAGCCGCCGAGAGCCTCCTTCACGACCTCAGGCTGGTCCGAGACGAGGTTGAGCTCGATCCCGATGGGCAGGCGCTGCATCAAGCGTCGAGCCGCTTCGTGGAGGCCCTCGCCGAAGGTGAGATTGTTGCCGCCCGACGCCATGTTGACGCCGATGCCGATGGCGGGCTTGCCGTTGACGCGGAACATCTTGGTGGGCGGATCGCTGTAGCCGGGACGGACCTGCGGCGATGTCGGTCAATTTGTAGAAGCGGCCGTTCACCCAAAGGTTGAGGTTGGCGATGCTCTGCGGGGTCAAGAGGGCGCCGGTGACGTCGACGAGCACGTTCTCGCGCGCCGTGTTGATGACGCCGGAGGGCACTACGGCGTTCTGCTGGGCGATCGCCGTGAGCACGTCATCGAGGCTGAGCTTGAGGTTCGCGAGCTTCTGCGGCGAGAAGTCGAGATAGATCTTCTCGTCCTGGTCGCCGAAGATCTCGACCTTGCCGACGTCCGGCGAGCGCAGGAACTCGGCGCGAGCCGTCTCGGCGAAGTCGCGCGCCTCGCGCGGCGTGAAGCCGTCGTAGGTGATGCCGTAGATGATGCCGAAGACGTCGCCGAACTCGTCGTTGAAGAAGGGCCCAACCACCCCTTTCGGCAAGGTGGCCTGGATGTCGCTGACCTTCTTGCGGACCTGATACCAGATGTCCGGGAGGTCGCGCTTGGGCGTGGATTCCTTCAGATACACGAAGATGGTCGACTGGCCGGGCTTCGTGTAGCTCTTGATGTAATCAAGACGCGGAGTTTCCTCGAGCTTCTTTTCGAGCCGGTCCGTCACCTGCTTTAGGGTGTCGAGGGCGGTCGCGCCCGGCCAGGCGACCTGGACGACCATGGTCTGCACGGAGAAATCAGGGTCCTCCTGGCGGCCGAGCCGCTCATAGGCGCTGACGCCGGCGACGGCGCAGAGCAGCATGAAGAATACGACGATCGCCTTGTTGTTGACCGCCCATTCGGAAAGATTGAAGCGCGTCATCACTTGTCCTCCATCGCGGTCTTCAGCGGCTGGCTCTGGCCAGCGAGTTGACACCGGACTTGCCCTCCATCTCGGGCTTCACCGGCTGACCTTCGGCGAGCGAGTTGACACCGGCGGTCACGACTTTCTCGCCGGCCGACAGGCCGCGGCTGACGACGACGGAATCCGCGCTGAACTCGAGGAGCTCGACCGCCCGGCGATGCACCGTGCCGTCCTCGGCAACGACCCAGACCTGCGGCCCATCACCCGATTGCAGCAGGGCGTTCGAGGGCACGCTGATCACCTCCGGGCCTTCGGTTTCGGCGCGCCCGACAACGACGGCGCCGAGGCGCATCTCCGGCGGCGGCGAAGGCAGAGCCACCTTCACCTCGTAGGTTCCGGTGGTGCTGTCGGCCTCGGGCGAGATTTGGCGGATGGAGCCGATGACCGCGATCTCAGGTCGGCCCTGCAGCCATACCTTGACGGGCATACCCAGCTTTGCATGGGCGACATGTTCGCTGGCCACGGCGAAGACCGCCTCGCGCTCCGAACTGCGGGAGATCTCGACCACCTTCTGGCCTGCGGCAACGACCTGGCCCGGGTCGGCGGTCGTCGCCGTCACGACGCCGTCGTCGGGCGCGAGGAGCTCGGTGTAGCTCAGCTGGTTCTTCGCGATGCGAAGATTGGCTTCGGCTGACTGGACCTGCGCTTCGGCACTCTGCAGCGCCTTGAGCGCATTCTCGTAGATGGGCCGCGTCGTGAACTGCTTCGCGAGCAGGATGCGGTAGCGCTCCTCCTGCGGCGCGGCCTGCGCGACCGCTGCCTTCGCCGCGGTGAGGTCGGCTTCGGCGGCGGTCACCTTGTTCTGGTAGTCGACGGCACTGAGCTGGGCGAGCTTCTGGCCCTTCTTCACGACAGCGCCGACGTCGACGTCGCGCGAGGTGAGGCGGCCGCCCACCTCGAATCCCACCTGGCTCACGTAGCGCGACTGGATGCGGCCGGCGCCTTGGGCCACGAAGGCGTAGCTTATGCGGCGTGACGACGACGACACGCGCCGGCCGCGCAGCCGCGGGCGCGGCCGGTTTTTCTTCGGAACAGCCCGCGAGATAAACGCAGGCGACGCAAGCGCATAGGAACGGTCCTGATGATAGGCGCATGGCAGGCCTCCGGCCCAAAACGGCGAGTTGTGGTGATGGACGATGAGGGCCGCTCTGGAGTGCGTCCGTCTCGTATTGACTATTTAGTCCAAATCGACTATATAGTCAATATGAGAAAATCGCAATCGTGCAATGAGGATGGCGAATGGCGAGAATCGACTTAGCGCGCAGGGCGGAGATCGGACGGGAGAAGCGTGCCAGGACACGGGCACAAATCGTGGAGGCCGGCGCGATGCTTCTCGCTGAGCGGCCACCCGAGGCGCTCACGGTGGATGCCGTCGTGGAGGCCGCCGGCGTCGCGAAGGGGACGTTCTACTACCACTTCCAAAGCATCGAGGAGTTGGCGGCCGCCGTGGGCGAGAAGCTCGCGGAGAGCTTTGACGAGCTGCTGGCGCCGGCCAGGCTCGGCATGCCAGATCCTATCGCGCGCATGTCCTTCGCCTTCACCCAATTCCTGACAAAGGCGATCGCGGACCCCGTTTGGGCGCGGCTCGTGGTCCGGAGCGCGCAGGCTCCGACCGAGTTTCTCCGGAGCGTTCGCGCCAATCTCAAGACGGATCTCACCGAGGCGAGGGCTCAGGGGCGCTTGACCGTGCAGGATGTAGAGCTGGCGGCCGACATCGGCATGGGCATCTTGCTTGGGGTCATGCGCGGCACTCTTCAACGACGGGCCGCGCCCGATCTGGTACGCCAGGCTCTCGACGCTGGGCTTCGAGCCATTGGCGCGTCCCCACGACCGCGGCCACAGAAGGGCGGCGATCACCGATCAACAAGGGGGAGGTGAGGGACTTTAGCCGCCACGTCCGAGACACCGCCGCTAGACGTTCACGCTCGTAAGTGCGACAGCCAGCGCGATTTCACTCGTTGCGTTGTGGCCGCCGATGTTCCGGCTACCTTGTATCGTTCATTCCGTCGTGCGGCCGCGCCCCGCCCTTCGCCGTATTTTCTTCGCGGCTTCTGCCGATCGGGTCGATAAGAATGGACTTGCCTTGTTAACATCCGCAGCGCTATCCCGGCCGCTGGGCCAGTGAATAAACAACTTGGCAAAAAACTTATGAAACCCCGTGAGATCGCAGCACCGAACGGCTCCAACGGATGGGTCAGGCCCAACGTCAAGGGCGAGAAGCGAGGTAGGCGTCCCGCGGGCTCGGTCAACAAAGTAACGAAGCTATTGCGTGAGGCAATCTTGCAGGCTGCTGAAGAGGTTGGCGAGCCTTGATGGGGCGCCAGGACCGGGACCAGGTGCAATTGTTCTATGAGTTCAACCTCGACGCTGGTCGGACTGAGGCGGCCCCCTGACCCGGGAATGGATGAGCCGGGATATTTGTGGGCGCCCGGCTCTAGACGTGTGGCATCCAGGAAGGGGGCGCAAAAATCGCGTCCACGACGTCGCCTATAGGAGTGGCGTCGAGTGCTTTACCCAGGACACACCTATGGCAAGGCGCGCGAGCACTTCCCGCAGATGCGAACAGAAGACATCTGCGCTCTTCCCGTCCACGACTGGACGGCGGACGACGCCTTGTTGTTCCTATGGGTGCCGTCGTGGCGTCTCGCCTGGGGACTGGAGGTATGCGAAGCCTGGGGATTCAAATACCGAACGGTTGGCTTGTGTTGGGTGAAGACCAACGGCAGCGGGAAAGCCATCTCGGGTCTCGGGTTCTATACTCGGCAGACAGTAGAGCTGTGTCTGCTGGGGGCGCGCGGCGCGCCCAGGAAGACCGACCGGCCAGGCGCACTCACCATCGACCGTCGAGCAGCTGGTGTTCGCCCCGCGCCGACGCCACGCCGAAAAGCCGGATGAAGTTTACGACCGCATCGAGCAGATATCGGAGGGGCCTTACCTCGAATTGTTCGCGCGGCGGCACAGGGCGGGATGGCAGGCGTGGGGAAATGAAGTGGCTACGGGGTGAGCAGACCCTTGTATTGTTCCAAAGCCCTCCCATCTAACAAGTAACAGCCGCAGCCCGATGGGGCGGCAGCGCTTGAGCCAAATCTCTACTCCCCAAGACTGGCTTAACAACGCGTGACTCCAGCAGCTTAAACCAGGATCGAAACCGGTCACGCGTGCGAGACAGGAGATGCACCCATGGGTGTGTTCTTCATTGTCGAAGCTAGTCAGCCCTGCGGTAGGACCTACCGTCTCGGCCTCGGGTGCTTCGTGCATCCAGAATCTGGCTTCGATGGTAGCCTTGCTGGCAAGGCTGTTCTGAGTTGAAGGGCGCTCCGCAAGGGGCGCCCTTCAACTATCAACAGCGCCGCTCGCATCCAGCTTCTGCGGTTTGTGCAATCGAGCGTGCGCCCTCCCACGTTAGGACCGACTGATAAATCAGATAAGAACTGTTCTCATAGCTGCTTTTATAACCGCGTGTAGCGTTCCCGCCGCGATGGCGGAATGCCTGATCGCGGATGCGAAGCTTGAAGAAGCTATCCTGAACAAGCCCGAGCTGCGAGGGCGCGCCAATCGTCAGGCCGTGCGCGACTTGCGCAGCCTGCGCGACGCCGCATTCACTTTGCAATCTTACGGCCGTCATGATGATTGCGAGCGTCTGCTGGCAAACGTCCGCGAGCTGATTGCGGGACCTGCCATGAGCACGCTCGGAGATAGCGATGAGGAGCAGCCGATAAGCAAATCGCGGCGCGCGAGCCGAAGGTGCGGCGTGGGGCAGAGCGAGGCGCTCGGGACAGGAAGGATGCCAAGCCGCTTGTGAGAATCGATGAACTAGCCCCGGGCTTGAGGGCGGACGAGATCATCGGTGCTGAAGTGCGTAGCTCAGACGATAAGATCGTCGGTGAGGTCAGGAATATCGTCTTTGGAACAAAGGACGGCCGCGACTATGCGATCGTCGCATCGGGCGGGTTTTTCACCACCGGAAAGGACAGCATCGTCGTGCCGATCCGCGCGCTGAAGATCTCGCAAGAGCGCGCGAGCTTTTTCCTGCCGCTCTCGAAGGAGGCCGTGGGAGGCGTGCCGCTCATGCCGGATCAGGCCTACCAATGGCTATCAGATCGGAAGTGGCGAAGCCGCAACGATACGGTTTTTGTGCGCCGCTGAGAACTCAAACCAGCTTCAGCGCCTTAAAACTCGCATGTCGTCCTTGTTGATGATGAGATGGTCATGCACGGCGGTTCCGATGGTCTTCGTCAGATGTCGGACACTGAATGGCGGGCAGGCTCACGGTTAAATCCGCGGCGCGGTGGTGCCATCCCGCGCTAGGCGCCTGTCGGCTTCTCCTGCGCCTCAGCTCCCGGTCGACAGGCGCATCTTTCTCCCATTGGAACTTGTCATACCGGCGCAAGATTAAATCAGCGGCGCGGTGGGGCCGTCCCGCGCCAACGCGCCTGTCGGTCGGGTCATCCCCCAGCCCCCCGCCGGCAGGCGCACTTCTCACATTGAAACTGTCATACCGTGCTCGATTAAATCAGCGGCGTGGTCCTCGCTCCGCGCCACGCGCCTGTCGGCCCAGCGATGCCCCCGTCTCCCCGGCCGGCGGGCGCACCTTCTCTCATTGGCGCGGAGGCTCCACCGCGCCAGCAGCGTCCCACTGGCCTCACCTCCCGACCGGCAGGTTCCACCCGGTCGCCGGCATTTTCCCCGAGGTCCGCGACGCACGACCCCTGTCGGTCGGTGAAGTGCGTGCGCTCGTGCCGCTCGACCATTTCAAGGAGTGCGGAACACCTGCCCGGAAATGGTCGTGATCCCGGCGGGCGACTTCATCATGGGCGCGCCCGACAGCGAGGATAGCAGCACGCCTGACGAGCGGCCGCAGCACCGGGTCGTCTTCTCGCGCCAGTTTGCGGTTGGTCGCTTTGCCGTCACGTTCGACGAGTGGGACGCGTGCGTGGCCGCGCGCAGCTGCAAGAACCACCGGCCCGCTGACGGAGGTTGGGGCCGTGGCCGGCGGCCGGTCATCAATGTGTGGTGGGAGGATGCGAGAGCGTATGTCGCCTGGCTGTCCCGCGGACCGACAAAGAGTATCGCCTGTTGAGCGAGGCGGAACGCGAATACGTGGCCCGCGCCGGCACGACCACGCCGTTCTGGTGGGGGTCCCGCGACGAACCAAAGCAGCGCCGCGAGGAAGCGCCCTCGATCGAACCACCGCCCCCAACGCCGGTCGTCATCGAGAACAACCGCACGATCGAGATCGAGCGCTTCGTCCCGCGCTCGCAGATCGATCCCCGCTATCACGACACGCCCTATTACATTGCCCCACGCGACCAGGTCGGCCAGGAGGCCTTCGCGGTCATCCGCGATGCGATGCGCGGCAAGGAGATGGTCGGCATGGGCCGCGTCATCCTGGCAAAGCGCGAGCGGCCGATCATCGTGGAGCCTTTCGGCTCAGGGCTTCGCGGCATGACGCTTGCGTTATGCCCACGAGGTGCGCAGTGAGGCAGAGTATTTTGCTGACATTCCGGAGATCGAACTGCCGGACGAGATGCTCCGCCTCGCAGAGCATATCCTCGAGACCAAGACGGCGGACTTCGACCCCTCGTTTCTCGAGGATCGCTACCGCACGGTCCTGGTCGAGATGCTGCGCGGCAAGCAGGCGGAGTTGCCACAGATCCCGCCGGCCGACGTGGCTTCGCCGGACAACGTCATCAACCTCATGGATGCGCTGAAGCGGAGCCTCGCGGCGGAGCGCGCGTCTCGGGTTCCCCTCTCCAGGCGAGACCCCGGGGCGCGCGTCCTCCGTGCGGAAGCCTGTTCCTGCGAAACGTGCAAACGCAGCGCGGGGGAAAGCCTCGGTCTGGTCGTCTCGCACCTATGCTCTCCTGACCGAAGTATGCGCCGCGTAGTTATCCCTCGGCTGGCGCGAACGGTCCTGCCTCGAATCGGGTCCGCAGGCGGTAAGGAAAAGATAACGAGGCGAGGCGATCATCGGTTTGGTATCCCGGCGAGGGTTGCGCCGGGCGGTAGTCACCGCCGACCTTTTTGCTGCGGCACCGCGATGGCTTCGAGCGGACTTACGGCCGGCGCGTTGAGCGGCGTGCCGTCGACGCCGAACTGTGAGCCGTGACAGGGGCAATCCCAGCATACCTCGAGTGAATTCCAGTGGACGTGGCAGCCCGCATGGGTGCACTTGGCGGAACAGGTGTGTAGCGTGCCCAACTCGTCACGATACGCGGCAACCTTTGTCAGACCCTGGCGGATGATCGCGCCGCGGCCAGGCTCGAGTTCGTCGAACGAGGACAGCTCGCCTGGCGCTATGTACTCGGCGAAGCTCTTCACAGCCGTGATGTTCTCGGCGATGAAGTTCTTGACCGCCGAGCCGGTCTTGCGTGCGGGATCGTACAGGGCGGCCCACGGATTTTCACGCCGATCGATTAGATCAGCGATGAGCATTCCGGCGAGTGACCCATGCGTCATGCCCTGACCGGAATCTCCGGTCGCGATATAGGATTTGTCACTGCCCGGATTGAGCCCGATGAAACCTGAGTAATCGATCGGCTCGAGCACCTGTCCGGACCAGCGGTGGGTTTCCGGCCCGAGGTCGGGAACGAGGTTGCGGATCCAGTCCTCCAGGCCGGCGAAACGAGTGGCGGAATCGTCTGCCTCTCCGCTCTTGTGATCCTCGCCGCCCACGATCAGGAGATCCACCGCGCCGGAGCCGGGCTGCAAGCGGACATAATGATAGGGATCGAGCGTATCCCAGTAGAGAGCGTTGGGCAGCGCGCCGCGCCGGATCTCGAACGCCATTGCATAGGTCCGGTAGGGAGCCTGCTTGCTGTGGATCGGCAAATCGCCATTGATCGGCGAGTTGGTGGTGACGACGGCGGTGCGGGCACGCACCACCTGGCGCGACGTGGTCCGGGCACCCACCCCCTTCTCGTCTTCCTCGACTTGCTCGACCGCGGTGTCGGCATAGAAACGCCCGCCGCGCGCCTGGATAACCTCAACCAAGCCGCGCAGGTACTTCAGCGGGTGGAAAGTGGCTTGGTTCGGATAACGCAGGCATCGCGTAGTCTCCATCTCGCGGAACGGCAGACCGGTGATATCCTCAACCGCAACCCCAAGCTTGCGGGCCGCCTGCAGCTCGCTATCCAGTTCCTCGGAGGGCTTGCCCAGCGCAGGAAACAGAAGACCGTCGAGCCGCCGGAAATCGCAGGCAATCTTGTGCTCGCGCTGCACCGCCTCGATCCGGTCGATTGCGGCGGAATGGCTCTGATAGAACGCGCGGGCGGCCTCCTCGCCGCGCAAGTCGATGAAGGCGGCAAACGAGTCATCGGAGACGGAGCCGAGATGGGCAGTGGTCCGCGCCGTCATACCCAGGCCGATTGGCCCGCGATCCAGCACCACCACGTCGTGACCACGTTGCGCAAGCTCATAGGCGGCAGAGAGACCGGCAATGCCGGAACCAACCACGACCGTATCGGCGGTCTCGCTGCGATCGAGAGCAGGCGCCTCCGCGACCGTCATATCCATCCAGAGCGAAACGGTCTTCTCACGGCTCACACTCATGGGTCACCTCCGACCCGCGTCAACGTCGGGGTTGAGGCTATCGTTCCGGCAACACGGTGCGACCAGCCTGCCTGATCCACAGGTACCGGCGAGCTGCTGCTGTACCTGTGGATCAGGCAGCTGTCGCGCCGTATTGCGGAAGCGATAGCCTCAACCCCGACGTTGAGCACGGTCGGAGGTGACCCATGAGTGTGAGCCGTGAGAAGACCGTTTCGCTCTGGATGGATATGACGGTCGCGGAGGAGTCCCTCTCGATCGCAGCGAGACCGCCGATACGGTCGTGGTTCCGGCATTCCGTCTCTCTCCGCTATGAGCTTGCGCAACGTCGTCACGACGTGGTGGTGCTGGATCACGGCCAATCGGCCTGGTATGACGGCGCGGACCACTGCCGTCTCGGCTCCGTCTCGATAACTCGTTTCCGCCTTCATCGACTTGCGCGGCGAGGAGGCCGCCCGCGCGTTCTATCCGGACCATTCCGCCGCAATCGACCGGATCGAGGCGGTGCAGCGCGAGCACAAGATTGCCTGCGATTTCCGGCGGCTCGACGGACTTCTGTTTCCTGCGCTGGGCAAGCCCTCCGAGGAACTGGATAGCGAGCTGCAGGCGGCCCGCAAGCTTGGGGTTGCGGTTGAGGATATCACCGGTCTGCCGTTCCGCGAGATGGAGACTACGCGATGCCTGCGTTATCCGAACCAAGCCACTTTCCACCCGCTGAAGTATCTGCGCGGCTTGGTTGAGGTTATCCAGGCGCGCGGCGGGCGTTTCTATGCCGACACCGCGGTCGAGCAAGTCGAGGAAGACGAGAAGGGGGTGGCTGCCCGGACCACGTCGCGCCAGGTGGTGCGTGCCCGCACCGCCGTCGTCACCACCAACTCGCCGATCAATGGCGATTTGCCGATCCACAGCAAGCAGGCTCCCTACCGGACCTATGCAATGGCGTTCGAGATCCGGCGCGGCGCGCTGCCCAACGCTCTCTACTGGGATACGCTCGATCCCTATCATTATGTCCGCTTGCAGCCCGGCTCCGGCGCGGTGGATCTCCTGATCGTGGGCGGCGAGGATCACAAGAGCGGAGAGGCAGACGAATTCCGCCACTCGTTTCGCCGGCCTGGAGGACTGGATCCGCAACCTCGTTCCCGACCTCGGGCCGGAAACCCACCGCTGGTCCGGACAGGTGCTCGAGCCGATCGATTACTCAGGTTTCATTGGGCTCAATCCGGGCAGTGACAAATCCTATATCGCGACCGGAGATTCCGGTCAGGGCATGACGCATGGGTCACTCGCCGGAACGCTCATCGCTGATCTAATTGATCGGCGTGAAAATCCGTGGGCCGCCCTGTACGATCCCGCACGCAAGACCGGCTCGGCAGTCGAGAACTTCATCGCCGAGAACATCACGGCTGTGAAGAGCTTCGCCGAGTACATAGCGCCAGGCGAGCTGTCCTCGTTCGACGAACTCGAGCCTGGCCGCGGCGCGATCATCCGCCAGGGTCTGACAAAGGTTGCCGCGTATCGTGACGAGTTCGGGCACGCTACACACCTGTTCCGTCAAGTGCACCCATGCGGGCTGCCACGTCCACTGGAATTCACTCGAGGTATGCTGGGATTGCCCCTGTCACGGCTCACAGTTCGGCGTCGACGGCACGCCGCTTAACGCGCCGGCCGTAAGTCCGCTCGAAGCCATCGCGGTGCCGCAGCAAAAAGGTCGGCGGTGACTACCGCCCGGCGCAATGGATAAATCCTCGCCGGGATACCAAAACAATGATCTCCTCGCCTCGTTATCTTTTCCTTACCGCCTGCGGACCCGATTGAAGCAGAACCGTTCGCGCCAGCCGAGGGATAACTACGCGGCGCATACTTCGGTCAGGAGAGCCTAGGTGTGAACGACCGACAACTAGGCTTTCCTCCGCGCTGCGTTTGCACGCTTTGCAGGACAGGCTTCCACACTGAGGCGGGGCCGGCCTGGAGACGGAAACCGGAGAGCCGCCCTCCGCTGACAGGATGGGTCGTTCGCGTTTTGTGCATTGCAAGTGGTATCTTAGTCGAGAGCACTTCGACGATGCGCCCTCCGCCGGGCAGCTGCTTGCGTGCCTTGTCACCGCGTCCGAGCTCTCTTTTGTCTTCAGGATCTCGCGCTTCTGTGCGCTAGCGAACTCAGAAACGGCGGCGCGTCCGTGCAATCGTCGTCTCTTCCCTGCTTCAGAAAAAGAGACGGGGGAAGCCCTCGGCCGCATCCTTCTCGCGGCCTAGGCCTTTCCTTGACCTCGACAGCCGTGCTTATGCCCGCCTCAAATCGGGCGGCGTTCGAGCCCTCTGCTGAAAATGCGTCTGGGTACGCGCGGGCTTTGGGTACCTTGGCGATCAAAAGAGATCGGCCGCAAAGTTGCTCCGGGGGCGAAACCCCATTGTAAAAGAAGGAAAAACGATCACTGCGTACGTTCAGTTCTCGCCGCGGTGGTAAGCTACCATGCTGCTGGCAGCCCTCCCCAATTCCGCGAGTGCGCAGCACTACCCATGGTGCGCCGAGTACGGGTGGCGCGATGGCCCGCGCAATAGCGGTTTTGGTGTGGGAACCAGTGCAGGCGACGGTGCACGGGATTGGCGACTTTTGCGAACGAAATGCCATGTACGTTCCGCCCGCTCCGGGCAAGTCTCGCTAAAGCAGGGGGTAAGCTGCCATATCATTTGCCCACGGCAGGAAGCGGCTTTCCATCTCGCTGACGGCCGCAATCACCTTCGCAATCCGGCGTGGCCCCGGGCCTCCTGTCGCGAAGATGTTTTTGCATGTCGACGCACAGATAGGCCGTGCATGGCGTCAGGGAGCTCCGATCATCGGAGCCCAGCTCCATTCTAAGCAGAACAGCACATGTGGGGCACGGCGCCGGTGCTCAGCTTTGCCGCTAGATACGTGCCGGTGTCGATGCGGTCGCCAGCTTCTGGGCCCAGGCGATCAGCGTCCCATATCAGCCGATTTCGTAATGTGAGAGACAGGCTGCGTCGCAGCGAGCAATCCTGCGCTCGCGCTTGTTTCCCCGCTTCTCGTAAGCAGCATCCCTAAGCGGGCGCCGGAATCTGAGCCGTCTTTCGCCGCTTTTCTCCGGGCTTGGTGCCGTCTTTCAAGGAACCATAACGCTGCGCATAGACGCGCGACAACTCCGCCCCCATCAGCACAATTTGCGCCGTGTAGTAGACCCAGATGAGGATCACGACGAGAGAGGCAGCCGCGCCATATGTGGATTCCAGGCCTTGTTTTCCGATGTACAACCCGATGGCAAATTTTCCGATCTCGAACAGAATGGCGGTCAGCACCGCGGCGGGCCAGACATCTCGCCAGGACACGGGCGCGTCCGGGAGCCATTTGAACATCATCGCAAACAACAGCGATATAAAGCCAACGGAGATCAAGACACCGACAATGTGCATCACCGCTTCAGGGAGGTAAGGGTTGAGAAATTTTCCGACCGCCGACAGCGCGGCGGTAAACAGAAGGGAGACAAGCAGCAGAAAACCGAGCGACAGCACACCGGCGAACGAGATCAGGTAGCTCCGAATGAAATGCCAAACTCCGCTCCCTTCCAATTCGACCTCCCAAACCGTGTTCAGCGCGTCCTTGAGCTGAACGACGACACCGACTGCGGCAAAGATGAGCGCTCCGATTCCAAAGATGGTTGCGAGCACGCCTTCCTGGGGTTTGCTGGCTCCAGCAAGCATGGTTTCCACCCCCTTGGCGCCGTCCTCGCCAAGCATGCCTTTGATCTGCCCACTCACTTCGCCCCTGACCGCGTCATCGCCGAAGAAAAAGCCGGCCACGGCAATAGCGATCAGAATCAGTGGACCAATGGAAAATACCGAATAGTAAGCCAGCGCCGCGCCAAGGCGCGCATCCTTGTGTGTGGACCAGTTTGACGCCGCATCCTTGAATAGTGACCGTAAGTCCGGACATCGCCGTGCAATCCCTTTGCGGGTGAGCGCCCTTTGAAGGGCGACGTCTTGAATTCGGTGACCGGCCTCGACGGATGCGTCTTAAGAGACCCGGCCCTTGATGGCGTCGCGGGACGTGGCAGCCGCCGTCTTCACCTTCTGTGCCACATCCTTGAGGCTCTCCGTCGCGCCTGTAGGCGTCAGCCCCTGCGCGGCGGCTTCCTTCTTGACCACGTCGAGGACTTCCTTGGCGCGCTCGGACGTGTCGGTTGCGATCTCCTGGATCTTGTCCTTCACGGCAGCGCCGGCTTCGCCCATCATCTCCTGTTCCATCTTCGTGGACGGAAATGCGGAGGCGATGCCCGCGCCAATGGCAACGCCGATCAGGCCGAGCAGCAACGGCTGACGTTCCAGGCTCTCGGTCAGGTTTCGTTGCATCGAGATCCCGAGGTGCCGCCCTCGTTCCGTGGAAGAACGCACGGTATCGTTTGCCACGCGCGTCATCATTCCGCTGGCCGCCTCGCCCTTCGACTGAACGGCATCATAGCCGGCCGACGCGGTATCTCGCACGAGGGTGCTTGCCGTGTCCGCACCGGAAGAAAGTGCTCCGCCGACCTGACGGGCAACATCGCCTGCTTTCGAAACGGTCCCGGCGATCACGTCGCTGGCCACGCTCCCCGTGGCTCCGGCCGCTGCGCCAACGGCGTTCGTCACGGTCCCGGCGGCGCCCGCCAGGGTGCTGCGCAGCGCCGAACCTCGGTCGCCGCCGAAAAACATCCAGAGCACGCCCATTCCGACCAGACCGGCGGCGACAGGGTTTTCCCAAATCGCGCCGTTGAGATCATCAATGAACGAGCCCATCCCGCCCGTCGTTCTGCTTGGTGCTGTGCATGGTCATTTGGCAAGTTCCTTGGCTACGGCCACATCGCGTTCGACCTGCCGCATCGTGACGGTCGGCGTCAGCTTTTCCGGCTTGAGATGGTTGAGGCCGATCACCCCGAGCGCGACGCTCACGACGGCGCCGATAACTGCGGCCAACAGGTGAGACAGGACGGGCGAGAGGCCCAGTTGGTTCAGCCAGAGAGCGAGCGTGATCAGTAGGACGACCAGCACCGGAATCATCAGGACCCCGGCGGCCGCGACATAGGCCACGCCCATGCCCGCCTGGGTTACCTTTTCGGAGATTTCCGCCCGGGCAAGCTGGACCTCATTGTGAACGAGCTTGCCCAGCTGTTCGATGGCATCGCCGAAAAGCGCAGAGATTGAGCGAGCGTCTTTTGCGAGCGACATGGCTTCTTCCTAATATAGGCGCGACCCGTCGGCATAGGAGCGCGACGAGCCCTGCGCGGAATTGGCTCCGGCGGACGTTCCCTGGCTCGGCGCCGAGCTCTTGAAGAACCGGAGCGCCGCAAAGCCGAGGACGACAGCCCCGCCGAAGAACAACGTGGGCTGGCGCCGTGCGAACTCCTGGACTTCCCCGACCAGCTCGCGCATGTCGCGTTGGCGCACCGCGTTTGCGACGCTCTCGATCTGACCGGCGGCTTGACGGATGTATTTCGCGGCCTGAGGCACCTCGCTGTCGAACTCGCCGGCAGAGCGCTGGACCGCCTGGGCGATCGTCCCGAGATAGTCGGCACCCGCAGTCTTTTGCGCAGTCATTGCGGACTTGACCTTGTCGCTTGCGTCGGAGGCCATGTCCTTCGCAGCCGTCTGGATTTGGCCGGCATGGTCCTTGGCTGCCCGCGTCACCGTCTCGGTGAGATCCGATGCCTTGTTTTTTAGATCCTTGCCGAGAGTTTTTGCCTGGTCCGCGAGGTCGGCCGTCCCGGAAGGGCTTCGCACGCCGGGGCTGCCCGCGGGCTTGTGAATGTCAGTCATGGGGTTCTCCGTTGCTTACCTCTTGTTGGGTTGGAAGGTATCGTGGGACGGGGCCGTTGGAGGCGTCTCTGCTTCCCTCAGAGCGGTCTTCAGTCCGTGATCGACAACGGATTTGACCCCTTCGGTTACGCCCTGCACCGTCTTGGCCAAACCTTCCGCGTCCAGACCCTGGCGCGCTGCGGCAGCGGCGACATCGCTCGCCATACCGGCCGCGGCATCCTTCGCCCGCTCGACGCCCTGCGACGCGGCTTCCAGGGCCTTGTCCTTCAGGGCGTCGCTGCGTTCACCGAACGCCCGGTTCTCCGCGTTCGATCGGGGGCAACGAAGCGGCTATAAAGGCGCCGATCGCCAGGCCCACGCCGGCGACGAGCAGCGGGTTGCGGTCAACCAGATCCTCGAAGGTGTTGCGGGAGCGGGTGCCGGCCTGAGCCACAGCCGTTCCCAGGTCGGAGGCTTTGCCGGAGACGCTGGCCGTCGCGTCGGTCGTCGCGTCTTTCACGGTGTCGACGACCGTCTGGCCCATCCCCACCACGGAATCGCGGACGTCGTGCGCGGTTGCTCTGACTTTGTCCGTCACGCTCCCCGTGGTGGTCGCAAGAGCCGCTCTTGCCTCGCGCACGGACTGAACCACGCGTTCGGCGCTCTCGGCGCCTGAGTCCGAAATCCTGTCGGCGATGCCGTGACCGGAGAAATTGCCGGTGCTGCCCGCCTTCTGGCTGGACCACCAAAGCCCCGCGCCGACCAGCATGATCGGAACAGGAATGGACTTAAGAACACCGAAGAGCGGATAGAGGAGACCTGCGCCAATCGCGACGGCCTGTAGGGGGTTCTCGCGGGCCTTGCGCTCGATAGAGTGAAAGAACCGTTCGCCTCCCTCCCGCACGTAGTCCTTTACCTCTTCCTTGATATGCGCCGGCGTGAGACGCGTCTTCAATTCGTCCGCCGTGTCGGAGACCTTCGAGCGCAGCTCGACCACGGTGCTTGTGAGCGCAGCTCTTGAACGTTCGGACTCGCGGCGGAGTTCATCTACTGAGGAATCGTTACGTGCAGTCATGGCCTTTACTCTCCGGACGCGTAGTGGGCGAGTATGGAACTCGACCGCGCTTCGTATTGTTCCTTGGCACACGCCGCGGCCAGCAAATTTTGCGGTCGCTCTGGTCGTTCGATTGTTCTCGGCCACGAGATCGGAGCGCTGCGGGCGCCTCCTGAAGGACAGGGGGCACCGGATCGCCGCGATACGGGTGCGGCTCGCGGTGGTCCACTGATCGCGTGACAGGCGGGAACTGACGGTCACTTATACCATATTTACTATATCCCTCAGTTTCGGCTTTGGCAGCCTCGTTTGGCATAGTGGTCACTGACCTCCGGCCTACTACCAGGGAGACACTCGGCGCCTCGAAAGCCGGCGCCGACCTTATTTGTAAGCAAGACTGTACCTACCTCAAAGAAGGAGCCAGTCCCTTCGGACCTGCTCTTCGACACGGCCAGTTGACGCTGGCGAGGTAGCGAAAGCAGACCCGGAACCATCCGCCCGCCAGAAGGGTTTAATGCCGGGCGCGACGCGAACTTGGCAGCATATAATGGTGGCAAAGTTGGAATGGACGAGGCTCTCCGGCCAGTTGGCAGGTCCCGGTTTCTTTGAATTCCAAACCGAATTGGCGAAATTCAATGCGCGGGGTCTCGAAGCCGGGCTGCCGGGGGCGGGTTGGCGGGATGAGCTCGATGAACTAAACGCCGTAACCCGCGCGGAGTCGGAATTTATTGAAATGCTCCGCGCTGAGGTGGCGACGCTGGTGGCGGACATTCCGAACGATGTCGACGGCTTCATCGCCTGGTTCGAAGAACTGCGCGAGACGGGTCCCGGACAGGGTGATCCGCTCTTTCCCTGGCTGGCCTCGCATGCCTCGTACGAGGAAATGCGATGGTTTCTCTATCAGGAAGTGGCCGGCGAGGCAGGCTTCGAGGATTTGCTCGCCTATGACACAAGTGAAAATCCCCGAACGGGCCAAGCTGGAAATGGCCCGCAACTACTGGGACGAGATGGGCCGTGGTTCGGGCAAGGGCATGCACGGGCCGATGCTGGCACGCCTCGCGGCGCATCTTGAGGTGGCGCCGACGCCGGAGACCGTGGTTCCCGAGGCGCTCGCGCTCGGCAACACGATGGTGGCGCTCGCCCGCCACCGCCGTTACGCCTATCATTCGATCGGCGCACTCGGGGTGATCGAAATGACTGCGCCGACCCGGGCGGGTTATGTGAATGAGGGTTTGCGCCGTCTGCGCGTGCCAGCCAAAAAACGCCACTACTTCGCGGTTCATGCCGTGCTCGACGTGAAGCATTCCGAGGCTTGGAATCGCGAGGTGCTTCGGCCGCTCGTCACAGAAAATCCGCGCTGCGCGCAGGCCATCGGCGAGGGCGCGATTCTGCGGCTCTGGCATGGGGCGCGTTGCTTTGAACGGTACCGTAAGGAATTCGGGCTCGCCGGAGATGCACCGCGCAGGGTTTTCCCGATGCGCGCGAAATCGCTTCCGTAGCCGCGTGAGCGACCCAGGACCGGAGAGCATCGCCGTCCAAACGATCGGCGCTGCCGAGGAGGCGCTCGCCTACCTTCCAGCGTTAGAGCAGATACGGCTGTTTCGCGCCGGGGAGCTATCCCCAGTCGAGGTCCTCGAAGCGCAGATCGGCCGGATCGAGGCAACCGAGCCGACAGTGCGGGCGCTGACCTTCAGGCATTTCGACGAGGCACGCGCCGCGGCGCGGGAGTCGGAAGCGCGCTATCAGCGCGGCGACGCACGGCCGCTCGAGGGCGTGACGGTCGCGTCAAGGAAGAATACACCCGCGCCGGCTGGATCACGACGGCTGGCAGCAAGCTGTTCAGGGATGACGTCGCCGAAGAAAACCATCCGGTCGTAGACAAGCTCATTGCGGCCGGGGCCGTCATCAGACCGCCGTACCGGAGCTCTATTTCGGCGCGATGACCTGGAGCGAGCTGTGGGGAGTCACCCGTAACCCCTGGAACCTTAGCTGCACGCCAGGCGGTTCCTCCGGCGGCTCGGCCGCCGCCTTGGCGTCCGGCATGGCCACCCTGGCCACTGGCTCCGACATGGGCGGGTCGATCCGCATACCCTGCGCCCTGACGGGCCTTTACGGATACAAGCCGCCCTTCGGACGGATCGCGGCCGCGGATGATAGCGCCTTCGTATTTGCGGGATCGCTGGGACCAATGGCCCGGACCTTCGAGGAATGGCATTGCTGTACAACGCCATGTGCGGCCCGGGGCCCGGCTGCGTGACGGCACTCCGGCCGAAATTGGAATTGCCGCTGTCCTATCCGCCCGGGAAGCGATGGCGCATCGCCTTCAGCATGGACCAGGGCTGGGCTGAGATCGCGGACGACGTCCGCGAAAACACTCTGGCTGCCTTACGCATCCTCGAACAGTGCGGAGCGACAGTGGAAGAGGTCGACCTCGGTCTCGGCCTTTCGGAAGCCGAGCTGCGGCCGGTCATGGAAAAACTACTGCTCTCGGGCGCCCTCGGCGCCGAGCTTGCCGACCTCGCGCCGCGACAGGATCAATTGACGTCCTATGGGAAGTATTTCGTCCGTCGGGCGGGTGAGATGGGCCTCAAGGATGCCAAGTCGTGCGCGGAGGTAATTCTTCGCCTTTACAAGGCGCTGGATGAACGCGTCTTCCAGAAGGGATTTGCCGCCGTTATCACGCCGACGACTGGCACGACACGGATACCGGCCGAGTTCGATCCGACCCGCGATGACGTCACGATCAATGGCACCAGCGTCGATCCTCATATCGGCTGGTTCCTAACGTCGCTGTTCAATCTCTTGAACTGGATGCCCGTGATCAACGTGCCGACCGGCTTGGCCCGGAACAACGTGCCCACTGGGATGCAGATTGCAGCACAGACTTATGATGATCACACCGCGGCGGCCATTGCGTCCGCTTACGCACACATGGCGGAGCCGCTGTGGCCTCTCCGTTAGCGCGGAATGTCACCCGCCTATCTCCAGAGTGGCCGTCGCAGAGACGGGTCGGTGAGGGTACATCATTAAAGCCGGCGCTGTGGAGACGGAAAGTCACCTAACGGACTCGTAGCATCGCTGTTGTGCGCGGGGATGCAGCGGCGCGGAACCGGGAGCGGGTAGCGCGACTTAGGGTGCAAAAGGAGATCGCGCGATGAAAGCGTTGGTTTGGCACGGTAAGGGAGACTTGCGCTGCGAGAGCGTTCCGGACCCTCGTATCGAGCATCCGCGCGACGCCATTATCAAGGTCACTGCTTGCGCGATTTGCGGCTCCGATCTGCACATCTTCGACGGCGTGATCCCCTCGATGGAGAAGGGTGACATCCTCGGCCATGAGACCATGGGCGAGGTCGTGGAGATTGGCGCCGATAACAAGAAGCTGAAGGTAGGAGACCGCGTCGTCGTACCGTTCACTATTTCATGCGGTGAATGCTTCTTCTGCAAGAGGGGCCACTATTCCGGCTGTGAGCGGACCAATCCCGACCGCGATAAGGCAGCGAAGATGTGGGGCAATTCTCCCGCAGGGCTGTTCGGATACTCTCACATGCTCGGTGGCTATGCCGGCGGGCAGGCGGAATATCTGCGGGTTCCTTACGCCGACGTCGGCCCGCTGAAGGTGCCTGACAGTCTCAGCGATGAACAGGTGTTGTTTCTTTCAGACATCTTTCCGACAGGCTACATGGCCGCCGAATTCTGCGACATTCAACCTGGCGACACGATCGCGATCTGGGGATGTGGGCCAGTCGGCCAGTTCGCCATCCGCAGCGCGTTTCTGCTCGGGGCCGAGAGGGTCATTGCGATTGACACTGTGCCCGAGCGTTTGGCTTTGGCAGCCGAGGCCGGGGCCGAGACGCTGGATTTCAAGAAGGAGGACATTTACGAGCGCATCCTTGACATGACGCAAGGGCGTGGTGCGGACGCCTGCATCGATGCGGTGGGAACCGAGCCGGAAACGACCGCAAGCATCAATTCCGTCCTGGACCGTATCAAGGTCGCAACATTTATGGGCACGGATCGCCCGCATGTCCTGAGGCAGGCAATCCATTGCTGCCGCAACTTTGGGATTGTGTCGGTCGTTGGCGTGTATGGCGGGTACCTCGACAAAATTCCGATGGGGGCAGCGATCAATCGGGGGCTCACCTTCCGCATGGCTCAAACGCCAGTGCAGCAGTATCTCCCTGCCCTTCTCAAACTCATCGAGGAGGGCGATATCGATCCGTCCTTCGTGATCACGCACCGCGCGGGGCTCGAACAAGGACCCGAGCTGTACAAGACTTTTCGGGACAAAGAAGATGGCTGCATCAAGGTCGTCCTTAAACCCAATACGGCCTGAGGCTATACTGGCACTGGCGAAGCGTTGCGGCCGGCAAGGACACGCCCTCGAGCTGAGCGGGCATTGGCATGGCCTTTGATCTCGATGCGCGACCGTTGACGGAGCGATCTGTCCACCTCTGCATCGACATGCAGCGCATCTTTGCGCCGAATGGTCCCTGGCCGACGCCGTGGATTACGCGGGTCCTGCCTGTCGTCGAAGAACTCGCGGGACGGTTTGCCTCGCGCACAGTCTTCACCCGCTTTATCACGCCGATGAAGCCTGAAGATATGCCCGGGACTTGGCAGCGTTACTATACGCGCTGGCAAGAGACGACCCGAGCGAGAATGGACCCGTCGCTTCTCGAGCTGCTACCTCCCGCTGCAACGCTACGCACCGCCGGCGGCCGTAATCAACAAGTCCCGTTATTCGGCCTTTGCCGAGCCTCAGCTGCTGGCGCACCTCATGGAGCGGAGGGCCGACGTTCTCGTCCTGACCGGATCGGAGACCGATGTTTGCGTCGCGAGCACCGTTTTGGGCGCCGTGGACCTCGGTTACCCGGTGGTTCTGGTGCATGACGCCGTTTGCAGCTCCTCCGATGAAGGTCACGATGCATTGCTCAAGTTGTATCACGGCCGTTTTAGCGAGCAGATCGCCACGGCGTCAGCCGCGGAGGTGATCGCCCGGTGGCACTCCACATGACGAGGCCCGCATGGCATCAAATCACAACCACATCTCGAAGGCCTTCGGGGGGTTTGCAAGCACCGTAGCACGGCTCGCGGGCCGGCCCTCCGCCTTCATGATCGCGATCCTGGCGATCGTGGTCTGGCTTGTGACCGGGCCAATCTTTCACTACTCCGACACGTGGCAGCTGATCATCAATACCGGTACGACCATCATCACGTTCCTGATGGTTTTCCTGATCCAGAATTCTCAGAACCGCGACAATGCTGCGCTCCAGGTCAAACTCGACGAGCTGATCCGCGTCGGCGAGGTCAAGAACATGTTCGTGGGAATCGAGCATTTGACCGACGAGGAGATCGAGGAGCTGCGGCACAAATGTGAGGCCCGCGCCACGAAAGACGGCGGCGAGGCGGTCGCGAGGATCGACAAGGAAGCGCGACGTACTGCGGAAAACGTTTAGTATCGAACCTCATACCAGGGCCGGCCGGGCGGCCAGGCCCCCGGCGGCCGCGTAGCAGCCGGGGGTTTGCCGACATACCCACCAGTTGGCAACAGAGGGGACGAGCAGCGCGCTTCAGTCCTTTGCCTGCGTCTTAGGTTCCCCGACATTGACTGGTCTGGAACACAATAACGGATCAGGAGTTGAAGAGCACCAATAACCCAGGGAGTGTCTCATGGCTGCCAAGAAAGCGAAAACGTTGCATGACCTGTTCGAGGACGGGTTGAAGGACATCTATTACGCCGAGAAGAAGATCCTCGTGGCCCTGCCGAAAATGGCCAAGGCGGCCCAGTCGGAGGAGTTGACCGCCGCCTTCGAGAAGCATCGCGCCGAAACGGAAGGACAGGTCGGGCGCCTGGAACAGGTCTTTGGCCTGATCGACGTCGCGCCGAAAGGCAAGAAGTGCCCGGCGATCGATGGGATCATCGAGGAGGGCAAAGAGATCATGGACGAATTCAAGGGATTGCCGGCCCTTGATGCAGGGCTGCTGGCGGGAGCCCAGGCAGTAGAGCACTATGAAATCTCCCGCTATGGCACATTGATGGCCTGGGCGAATAAGCTGGGCATCCGTGATGCGGTCCCGCTTCTGAAGCAGACGCTGGATGAAGAGAAGAAAACAGACGCAAGCCTGAGCCAACTCGCCGAGGCTGCAATCAATGAATATGCTGAGGCCGCTGAGTAGCAGGCTCCTCGTGGTGAAAGCCTAGACGCGCGCCGTTCGGGCGCGTCTGACGGTGCGCTCAAGACGAGCTCATTGCGCGTTGGTCGCGCCTGACAACGAAGTCGCGGCACCATGTCCCCTATATTGCCTGCCGAATTGAAGGGACGAGCCACCTGAACCCGACAAAACTTGCTGGGGCCAATGGGGGGTGCCGTTGAGTGCCGGAGCGCTGTGCCCGACGAGCACGGCCGCTCCGAATTCGCGGCCCTGCAGGACGAACTCAATGGCGGCAGCCACGGCCGGTTCGTGTTCTACGCCTTCGACCTGCTCTACCTGGACGGCCTCGACCTGCGCGACGCCGCTCTGGTAGACCGCAAGCATGTGCTCGCCGAGCTGACCCAAGATTGCGACGATCTCATCCGCTACAGCGAGCACCTCGAAGAGGACGGCCCGACTGTCTACCGCAACGCCTGCGCGATGAACCTCGAAGGCATTGTGTCCAAGCGCCGCGACGCGCCGTACCGCTCCGACCGCAGCGATGCCTGGCTCAAGAGCGTGTGCCGCCAGAGCGCCACATTCGTCGAGCGGGCTTTGCGCTCAACCGTGGCAAGTTCGACGGCCTCTACCTGGCGCGGCAGGAAAGCCGAAACCTCGTCTATGCGGGAAAGGTCGTGATCGGCTTCCGACCGCGACATGCTCGACCGGCTGGAGCCGCTGGTCACCAGAAGGCAGCCGATGACGGCCGACCGAAAGTTTCCGAAGGCCAGGTGGGTCGAGCCCCGGGGCCGGTGGAGTTCCGCGCCCACGTCGAGCAAGGGCTCCGCCATACCTCGTTCAAAGGCGTGCGGGAGGACCTGATGGAAGAGGCGGAACAAAAAGTGCGGCCCCGACCAAGTCAGGTCGAGGCCGCGGGACCTAAGGGCAGCCGCCTTATTCGGGAGCTGTCTCGGGACTTGTAGCCCCGCGCGCCAACTGCGCCTTCTGCGTTAGGCGGAGACACACACAACTAGCTACGCCCCAATGTCCGCTCGACCTTCTTGCGGCTTGACCCCACCTTCTTCACCGCCTTCTTGACGGCGGAGCGGGACTTTTGCGACTTCTTAGAGCCTGACCCAAAAGTCGGTTGCACATGCTTTGGTTGTGTGATTCGGGGCGTGCCAAGGGAATTCAGGAATGATTCGGCATGTGGACGAAGCAGCACCGCAAGACCTACAAGCGCTCAGACGAGCGCTATCCGAGTGATCTGACCGATGACGAATGGTCGCATCTGGAGCCGTTAATCCCGCCGGCCAAGTCCGGCGGTCGTCCGCGCGGCACTGACATGCGCGAAGCGATGAACGCGATCCTCTACATCCTGCGCACGGGATGTCCGTGGCGCTACCTGCCGCGCGGCGGTTTCCCACCACGATCCACGGTCTACAACATCTTCCGCAACTTCAAGCGTGAGGGCGTGTGGGAGGCGATCTGGGACTGTCTGCACATGGAGTTGCGTGAGGAACTCGGGCGTGAAGCGAGCCCCTCCGCCGCCATCATCGACAGTCAGTCACTGAAGTCGGCAGAAAAGGGGGCGGTCACGACGGGGTGGTGGGCTACGACGCCGGCAAGAAGGTGAAGGGCCGCAAGATCCACGCTCTGGTCGACACCGAAGGGCTGCCCATGCGGGTGGTGATCCATTCGGCAGGCGTGCAGGACCGTGATGGCGCGGCGCTGGTTCTGGACAAGATCCGCACGCGTTCACGGGAGGAAAGGGAAAGCAGGTCTGTTAGCCGAGATGCGCCGCGACCGGATCTACAGTAGTCCTGGCCGTGACGGTTTACGCAGACCTCCGCCACCGCGAGCCTTCGGCAGTCTCTTCGCCGCGATCTGCGGCGCGAAGTACAAGGGCTCGGTGCCGGGCTCGCTGTCGCTCGCGCACCGGTTCGTGCCGATGTCGTCGTACCGCTCGTGTTCAGCGTGCTGCTGAAGATCGAGACGGCCGACTACGACCACCACTGGCTCTTCCTCTGCCGGCCTCGTCTGGGTCTCGTCGCGACCTCGTCCAATCGGCCTCGCGCAGCCTGCTCGAGAACGCCAACCTGATCAGGAAGGTGCGCTTCCCGCGCCAGCTCGCGCCGCTCTCGATGGTCGCGACGAGCCAGCTCGTCGGCTTCGCCGCGACGACCGCGATCGTGATCGTGCTCAGCCTCGTCTATCTGCCCGACTCGCGCGCCACGGTCTGGATCTCGCTGCCGGTGGCGGTGCTGATCGTCGGCTTCGTCGCGGGCTTCTCGCTCGCGGTCGCGTCGCTGAACGCGATCTACCGGGACGTGGAGCACATCGTCGCGGCGCTGCTCCTGCCCTGGTTCTTCCTGACGCCGGTGCTCTACTCGCTCGACGAGATCCCCGGCGCCGACGAGCATCCCTGGCTCGTCGACCTCGTCCACTGGGGCAATCCGCTCACGCCCGCGATCCAGGCGTTCCGGGACCCGATCTTCTTCGGCGAGCCGCCGGCCGCGGGCGACCTGCTCTACGTCGTGGTCGCGACCGTGGTCTCGCTCGCGCTCGGCGCGCTCGTCTTCATCCGCGTCGACGACCGCGTGGCAGTCGAAGTCGTGATCCGGCCGTCGAAGATCGCCGGTTCCCCGTCCGGAACGTGGGCCGGCAGCCCTTCGTGCTCGCCGGGCTCGCGGCCGGCGAGGAGCGACGGCAGCAGCAGCGGGTGCGAGAAGGCCGGATCGCGGCCGCCGCCGGGCGCCCAGGGCCGCAGCGTGCGGTCGCGCGCCTCGATCGAGCCGCCGACCGCCACGTAGCCCTCGGCGTGCGCGTCGAGGATCCGCCGCGACCAGTCCGGGGCCGGGATCGCGCCCGCGACGAGATAGGCCGTCGCGACCGCGTCCTCGTCGACGAGCGGCTCCTCCTGCGCCGCGAGCGCCGTGGTCGTTTCCTCGTCGGTGCCGCCCCGGACGGCGACGGCGAGCCGCCGCTCTTCGATCAGCGGCAGCACCTCGGCATCGAGCTCGAGCGGCGCCGAGCCGACCTCGGCGAACCAGAAGCGGAGCTCTTCGACGAGGTCGAACGCGAGCCGGTAGCGCCCCGGCGGCTGCGGCGCCCGAACGCGCAACGCGACCTCGACCTCGTCGCCCGGGGGCGACGGGGCCGCCGAGGTCGACGCGAGGACCGTCCCAGACGATCGCATTGCCGCGGTCGTCGAGCCAGTGGTAGGAGAGCTTGACGCCGGTGTCGCCGCGCGCGCGCCAGGTGGCGCTGCCCGCGTTCTGGAGCACCACCTCGACGGCGCCTTCCGCACCGGCACGGAACGGCGGCAGCTCGTACGCGAGCCAACGGACCGCAAGCGGTCCGGCCGGAACGGGGTGGTCGCCGACTCGTTCCATGGCACAGCTAGCCTACTGCGGCGATGAGCGAGCCCCTTCTCGTCCGCGCAGCGCGTCTGCAGCCGACGGAGCGCACGCCGGTCTGGTTCATGCGCCAGGCGGGCCGCTCGCTGCCGGAGTACCGCGAGATCCGCAAGACGCACACGCTCTTCGAGGTCTGCTACGAGCCCGAGCTCTGCGCCGAGGTGACGCTGCAGCCCGTGCGCCGCCACGACGTCGACGCCGCGGTGATGTTCGCGGACATCATGCTGCCGCTGCTCGGAATGGGTGTGCAGGTCGACCTGGTGGAGAACGTCGGTCCGGTGATCGACGACCCGATCCGGTCGCGCGCCGGCGTCGAGAGGCTGACCGTGCCCGACCCGGAGGAGTCGGTCCCCTTCATCCTCGAGGCGGTCTCGCTCGTGCGCGCCGAGCTCCGCCCCGACCAGGCCGTGATCGGCTTCTGCGGGGGGCCGTTCACCGTCGCCGGCTATCTGATCGAGGGCAAGCCGAGCCGGGAGTTCCTGAACGTGAAGCGGCTCATGTACTCCGAGCCCGCGACGTGGCACGCGCTGATGGAGAAGCTGACGGAGGCGTTCTCGCTCTACGTCGCGGCGAAAGTGCGAGCGGGCGCGGACGTGATCCAGCTCTTCGACTCGTGGGTCGGCGCCCTCTCGCCGCAGGACTACGCCGAGTTCGTGCAGCCCTACTCGGCGCGGATCCTGGCCGCGGTCGACTGCCCGACGATCCACTTCGGCACCGGCACGGCGACGCTGCTCGAGCAGATGCGCGACGCCGGCGGCGACGTGATCGGGCTCGACTGGCGGATCCCGCTCGACCGCGGCTGGGAGCAGGTCGGTGACGAGTGCGGCGTCCAGGGCAACCTCGACGGCGCCCTCCTCCTCGGCCCCTGGGAGCGGGTCGAGGCGTCGACGCTCGACGTGCTCGCGCGCGCCGCCGGCCGGCCCGGCCACATCTTCAACCTCGGCCACGGCGTCATGCCGGACACCGATCCCGACGTGCTCGGCCGCCTGCGAGCGTTCGTCCACGAGCAGACCGCCCGCGTTCCCGCATGACGCCCGCGGTCGTCCTGATGGCCTACGGCTCGCCGGACCGGTTGGCCGATGTGCCGGCCTACTACGCCGATATCCGCGGCGGCCGGCCGATCAGGCCCGAGCTGCTCGAGGATCTCGTCGCGCGCTACCGGCGGCTCGGGATCGAGGAGTCGAACCCGCTGAACGAGATCACGGAGGCGACCCGGGCTGCGCTCGAGGCCGAGCTCGGGATCCCTGTCTTCACCGGCATGCGCCACTGGCAGCCGCGAATCGCCGACGCGGTCGAGCGGGCGCTCGCCGGCGGCGCGGACGAGCTCGTCGGGCTCGTGCTGGCGCCGCACTACTCGTCGATGTCGATCGAGCGCTACCGCGAGCAGCTCGTCGACGCCGTCGCCGGCCGCGCCGAGCTCCGCTTCGTCGAGCGCTGGGGCGCGGAGCCCGGCTTCGTCGAGCTGCTGGCCGAGCGGATCGGCGGCACCGACGCGCACGTCGTCTTCACGGCCCACTCGCTGCCCGCGCGCATCCTCGCCGAGGGCGATCCATACAGGGACGAGCTGCTCGAGACCGCCGGCCTCGTCGCCGAGAAGGCCGGAGTCGAGGAATGGTCGTTCTCCTTCCAGAGCGAGTCGCCGACCGGCGAGCCCTGGCTCGGCCCGGACATCCTCGACCACCTGGAGGCGCTCGCCGCCGGCGGCGTCCGCAAGGTGCTCGTCGCCCCGGTCGGCTTCGTCGCCGACCACCTCGAGATCAGGTGGGACCTCGACGTCGAGGCGCAGGAGAAGGCCGCCGAGCTCGGCCTGGAGCTCGATCGGATCGAGCTGCCGAACGCCGAGCCGTCGTTCATCCGCGTGCTCGCCGGGCTCGTCCGGCGCGCGGCGGCTGTACCGTTGAACGCGTGAACACGGGCCAGATCCGGGTCGACGGGGTCTCCCGCCGCTTCCGCGTTCACGCGAACGAGGCGCGCAGCCTGAAGGAGCTGTTCGTCCTCCGCGGCCGCACCCAGGCGCAGGACGTGCAGGCACTCGAGGACGTCACGGTCGCGATCGAGCCGGGAGAGGCGGTCGGGCTCGTCGGCCGCAACGGCTCCGGCAAGTCGACGCTGCTGCGGCTGATCGCGGGGATCATCAAGCCGACCTCCGGGCGCGTCGCCGTCGGCGGCCGGATCGGCTCACTGCTCGAGCTCGGCGCCGGTTTCCACCCCGACTTCAGCGGCCGCGAGAACGTCTTCCTGAACGGCGCCATCTACGGGCTCAAGCGGACGCAGATCCGCGAGCGCTTCGACGAGATCGTCGCCTTCGCCGAGCTCGAGCAGGCGATCGACCGGCCCGTGCGCACGTACTCGTCGGGGATGTACATGCGCCTCGGCTTCGCGATCGCCGCGCACCTCGACGCCGACATCCTCCTGCTCGACGAGGTCTTCGCGGTCGGCGACGAGGCGTTCCAGCGCAAGTGCTTCGGCAAGGTCTTCGAGTTCAAGCAGCGCGGCGGCACGATCGTCTTCGTCTCCCACGACGCGACGCAGGTGGAACGGCTCTGCGAGCGGGCCGTGCTGCTGCGCGAGGGCAGGCTCGAGTTCGACGGGCCGACCCACGAGGCGATCGTCCGCTACCGCCGCGTGCTCGCCGCCGAGGCCGACCCGGCCGAGCGCGCGGCCGGCCTTCGGGAGTGGGGCACTGGTGAGGCGACGATCTCGGCGGCGCGGCTCGTCGGCCGCGAGGGCCAGGAGCGGCAGCAGTTCCTCTCGGGCGAGCCGTTCTCGCTCCGGCTCCGGATCGACGCTGAGAACGGGATCGAGCCGCCGCGGCTCCAGCTCGAGCTGCGTGACGACGCCGGCCTGCTCGTTGCCTCGGACGTGCTCGACACGGCCCGGATCGGCTGGGCGGACGGGACGCGCGAGCTGCGCTACGACGTCGACCCGCTCCCGCTCTCCGACGGCCGCTTCCACCTCCGTCTCGGGCTCGCCGACGCGACCGGCGATCGCGTCCTCCACTGGCTCGACGACGCGCTCACGTTTCTCGTCTATCCGGCCGGGGAGGAGCGCGGTGTCGTCAGGCTGGAAGGGAGCTGGGCCGCGGAGAAGAATTCCGTCGAGCGATGAGCTCACGCAGCTGCCCCAACTGGCCGGACCTGATGGAGCTCGCTCCGGACCTCCAGTTCATGCACTACACCGTCGCCGAGGCGCAGCTGCCCGTCGAGGTGCTGACCGCGATCTCGCACGTCTCGCTCGGGGACGTCGCCATCTGCTGCGACCTCGAGCACCACGTCTTCTACGACGGGCACACGGATCCCGAGGTCGCCGAGGCGCTCCGCGGGACGCACTGGTACGAGGTGCACGAGTACGCCGAGCGCGGCCCGGGCTCGGATCAGTCAGCGGCGTAGGAGCTCGTCCAGCGAGAGTGTGTTGAGGACGGCGCCGCGGGGTGCGCCGCCGCG
This sequence comes from uncultured Gaiellaceae bacterium, assembly GCA_963732995.1. GTDB lineage: Bacteria > Actinomycetota > Thermoleophilia > Gaiellales > Gaiellaceae > Gaiellasilicea. The sequence continues at coordinate 29,150 of CAVTBS010000009.1, forward strand.
CCGAGCCGTCGCCACCGAGAGCGCCATGTTGCCGAGCCCGCGGACCGAGTGGGCGTCGGTCGAGCAGACGATCGGCACGCCCGCCGCGAGCGCCTCGCGCACGTGTGCGCCGGAGAGATCGAGGCGGTCGGGGAGGCCGTTCACCTCGACCGCGACACCCGTCGCGAGCGCGGCCTCGAAGACGCGCTCCAGGTCGAGGGCGTTCTCGGGGCGGTGGTTGAGGATCCGTCCTTTCGGGTGCGAGAGGCACGACGCGGCCGGATGGTGCATCGCCTCGAGCACGCGCTCGGTGATCGCGCCGCGCGGAGCCCGCTGGCCCGCGTGGAGGCTGATCTGCACCCATTCGAGCTCGGCGAGCACGTCGTCGGGGAGGTCGAGCGAGCCGTCGGGGAGGATGTCGCACTCGCTGCCGCGGAGGATCCGAAACGGCGCCAGCTCCTCGTTCGCCGCAGCGATCTCCTCCGCCTGGCGCCGGATGTCGTCGGCGTCGAGCCCCGGGACGACCCGGACGTTCCGCGTGTGGTCGCAGATCGCCAGGTACTCGTAGCCGAGCGCCTTCGCGGCCAGGCCCATCTCGAGCGCGGTCGCCTTGCCGTCCGACGCCGTGGTGTGCACGTGAAGGTCGCCGCGGATGTGCGCGAGCTCGAGCAGGTCCCGCGGTGGCGCCGGCGCGTCGAGCTCGCGCAGCTCCGGCGGCGGCAGAGCTCCATCGCGTAGCTCTCCGTGCGCCGCCACCCACTCCGGCGAGCCGATCGCGCGCAGGAGCTCCTCGTCCCAGCTCTCCGGTGTCGCGCCGACCACCTCGATCGGATAGCCGTCGGCGGTGACGCCGACCACGCGGCCGCTCGTCCCGTTCCAGGACCGCGACGAGCTGCGGCAGCGCCTCGGCGTCGGCCAGCCGCTCGCGCGGGACGACGACCGCGAAGCGGGTCGAGAGCTCGCACGCTCGTCGCGGATCGCCGGCAGGCTCGCCGCCGAGCGCCTCGGCGATCTCGCCGACGAGTGCGAGCGCCCGGTTCAGGGTCATCCCGCGCCTCGGCCTCGCCGTCGCGAGCCCGGCGAGCCCTTCCTCGATCCTCGCGACGGTCTTCGGCCCGATCCCGGGGACGCCGCCGAGCCGCCCTGCCGCTGCGGCCGCCTGCAGCTCCGGGCAGCGTCCGGATCCCGAGCGCGTGGCCGAGCTCGCGCATCCGCTTCGCCGAGATCCCCAGCAACGCGGCGACACCGACGAGCTCGGGGAGCGCCTGCGCCTCGAGCTCGTCGAGCTCCGCGATCCGGCCGGTGTCGACGAGCTCGCGCAGCCGCGCCTCGATCCCGGCGCCGATCCCGGCCAGCTCGCGCGCTCGTCCGGCACGCACGAGCGCGGCGACGTCGGCCGGCGTTGCCCGGATCAGCTCGGCCGCGCGGCGGTACGCGCGCACGGTGTAGTGGCCCGAGCCGTTGAGGTCGAGCAGCGCCGCGAAGGCGTCGAGGCGCTCGGCCAGGGTCGCGTTGTCCACGACTAGAGTCTGGCCGGATGACGCAGATCGTGATTCCGTTCCGCGGCGAGCACGGGAAGCAGCGGCTCGACGCCCCCGAGGAGACGCGTGCGCAGCTCGGGCTCGCGATGCTCGGCGACGTCCTCGCCGCGGCGACCGTGGTCGGCCGCACGCTCGTCGTCACCGACGACGGGGCGGGCCGCGAGCTGGCCGGCGAGCTCGGAGCCGAGGCGGTGCCGGACGTGCGCGGCGGCCAGGGCGCCGCCGTCGCCGCCGCCCTCGAACAGCTCGGGGACGGAACCGTGCTCGTCGTCAACGCCGACCTGCCGTGCGTCGTCCCGCACGACCTGCGCACGCTCGCGGGCGCCGCCGACCTCGGCGCGATCGGGTACGTCGAGGCCGAGGACGGGACGACGAACGCCCTGGCGCTTCCCGACAGGAAGCACTTCGCGCCGCTCTACGGAGGCGGCAGCGCCGCCCGTTTCCGCGACCACGCCGACGAGCTCGGGCTCACGGCGATCTCGTGCGCGATCCCGAACCTCGGCGACGACGTCGACACGCTCGACGACCTCCACCGGCTCGGCCTCCGGGCCGGGCCGCGCACGCAGGCCGCGATCGGCAGGGCGGCGCTGCGGCCGTGAAGGTCGTCCTGCTCTCGGGCGGGGTCGGCGGCGCCCGCTTCGCCCGCGGCCTCGTCGACGTGGCGGGCGGCGCGAATCTGACCATCGTCGGCAACGTCGGCGATGACCTCGAGGTCCTCGGGCTGTCCGTCTCACCCGACCTGGACAGCATCCTCTATGCGCTGGCCGGCCTCCACGACGAGGAGCGCGGCTGGGGCCGCGCCGGCGAGACGTGGGAGGCGCTGGGCACGGTCTCGGCCCTCGGCGGCGAGGACTGGTTCCGGCTCGGCGACCGCGACCTCGGTCTCCACCTCCTCCGAACGCAGGCGCTTCGTGCGGGCGAGCCGCTCTCGGCGGTCACCGCCGGGCTCGCACGCTCGCTCGGGATCGAGCCCGCGATCCTCCCGGCCACCGACGATCGGCTCCGGACCTGGATCGACACGCCGGCCGGGAGCTTCCAGTTCCAGGAGTGGTTCGTCGCCCGCGGCCATCGCGACGAGGTCGACGGCGTTCGCTTCGAAGGCGAGGCGCACGCCGCGCCCGGGGTGGTCGACGCGATCGAGGTCGCCGACGCGATCGTGATCGCGCCCTCGAACCCGTACGTCAGTATCTGGCCGATCCTCGCCGTGCCCGAGATCCGCGCCGCGATCGAGGCCCGGAACGTCCCCTCGGTCGCGGTCAGCCCGCTCGTCGGCGGCCGCGCGGTCAAGGGCCCGGCAGACCGTATGCTCGCGCGGATGGCGGGCGGCACGACACCGGAGCACGTCGCGGGCTGCTATTCCGGGCTGATCGACGCGCTCGTCGTCGACGAGTCCGACCCCGCCGGCCCTTCGGCGGTGCGCCGGGTCGTCACCAAGACGCTGATGACGGACCTGGCGGCATCGCGCCGACTCGCGGAGACGGTTCTGGCGGCGGCGGCATGAAGGTCGCGGTCGTCGGCGGCACCGGCAGCTTCGGCCAGGCCGTGGCGAAGCGGCTCGTCGACGCCGGGATCGAGGTCGTGATCGGATCGCGCGACGCCGAGCGGGCGCGCGAGGCGGCGGACGCACTCGGCGCGGAGGGGCGCAGCAACGACGACGCCGTCCGCGGCGTCGACCTCGTCGTCTTCGCCGTCAAGGCCGACGCGGCCGTCGAGACCGCCCGTGACCTACGCCAGTCGATCGGCTCGACTCCCGTGCTTTCGGTCTGTGCCGAGCTCGCCTTCGGCCCCGGAGGGGTCAAGCCGACGGCCGACGCGACGTCGATCGCCAAGCGGATCGAGGACGAGCTCGACGCGCCGGTCGTGGCCGGCCTGCACTCGCTCGCCGCCGCCAATCTCTTCGAGGCCGCGCCGGACGAGGATGCGCTCGTCTGCGGCGACGACGAGGCGGCGAAGCAGCTCGCGCTCGAGCTGGCCTCGCGGCTCGTCTCCGGAAAGGCGATCGACTGCGGCCCGCTCGCGAGCTCGCGCGCACTCGAGGGAATGACGGCGGTGATCGTGAACGTGAACAAGCGCTACAAGGCCCATGCCGGCCTCCGGATCTCCGGGCTGCCGTGATCGCCGAAGTCCGGGTCATCCCGCTCCAGGGCATCCCGGAGATCGAGGAGGACGATGATCTGGCGGCGCTCCTCCTGGCCGCGGTCGAGCGCGCGGGAGGCTTCGAGGAGGCCGACGTGCTCGTCGTCGCGCAGAAGGCGGTCTCGAAGGCCGAGGGCCGCGTCGTCCGCCTCGACGACGTCGAGCCGTCGCCGCGCGCGCTCGAGCTGGCGGACGACCGCGATCCCCGGCACGTCGAGTGGATCCTGCGCGAGAGCGCCAAGGTCGTGCGCGTGCGGCCGCCGCTGATCATCACCGAGACGAGGCACGGCTTCGTCTGCGCGTCGGCCGGCGTCGACGCCTCGAATGCGAAGGGGGAGGGGACGCTGATCCTGCTGCCGCTCGATCCCGACGCCTCGGCCGCCCGCATCCGCGAGCGGATCCGCGAGGAGACGGGCCGCGACGTCGGCGTCATCGTGAGCGACTCGTTCGGCCGGCCGTTCCGCCAGGGCACGACCGACGTTGCGCTCGGCGTCGCCGGCCTGACCCCGCTGCTCGACCTCCGCGGCGTCCGCGACCGCTTCGGCTACGAGCTGCACGCGACGCAGATCACCGTCGCGGACGAGCTCGCCGGCGCCGCGGAGCTGGTGATGGGCAAGGTCGGCGGGATCCCGGCCGCGTTGATCCGCGGCGTCGACTTCCGCGGCGAGGGGGTCGGCGCCGACATCCCGATCCCGGAGGAGCGCGACCTCTTCCGCTAGAGCACTTCGGCCGCGAGTTCGGCGAGCCGGATCCCGACCAGCGGTGCGAACTTGAAGCCGTGCCCGCTGCAGGGCGAGCCGAGGACGACCCGGCCGCGGCGCTCGAGCAGGAACTCGTCGTTCTCGCGCAGCGTGTAGAGGCACGTCTCGACCCGCGTCGCCGGTCCCGAGAGCCCGAACCGCCGCTCGACCCACGTCGCCGTGCGCGCGGCGAGCTCGCGGTCCGGCGGATTGACCTCGTCCGGGTCCGCCGGCCGGCCGGCCTGGTGCAGGCCTGCCTTCAGCGCACCGCCCGGCGAGAAGAGCGCGTAGCCCGACCGGACGCCGATCGTCGTGTCGATCACGGACGGGAAGGGCTCGGCGCGGTCGAAGTAGGAGACGGTCTCGACGGTCGGCGTCGCGTCCAGACGGGCCAGCCTCGGCGCCCAGGCGCCTGCGGTGACGACGACCGCCCGCGCGCGGATGCCGCCCGCCGTGACGCCGTCGCCTTCCTCCTCGATCGCGTCGACCGGGTGCCGCTCGCGGATCTCGAGGCCGGCGCCGAGTGCCGCCTGAGCCCTGTCCGCGAGGACGATCCCGCCGTCCGCCTGGAAGAGGCCGCGGCTGCCGGGCTCGGCTCGGATCGCGAATCGGCGCTCGATCTCGGCCGCGTCGAGGACCTCGAACGGGATCCCACATGCGGCGAGCGCGTCGCGGTTCGGCTCCCATTCGCCGAGGTCGAGCGTGCCCTGGAGGTCGAGCAGCTGACTGCCGGACTCTGCCTCGAGCTCGCGCCAGAGCGGATAGCTCTCCTGGGCGAGCCGGACCCAGCGCTCGTCGGGATAGGACAGGCGGATGATCCGTGAGCCGCCGTGGCTCGAGCCGCGATCGTGCCCGAGCTCGAACTGCTCGCAGACGACGACGTCGCGTCCAGCCTGCTTCAGCGCGCGGGCGGCCGCGAGGCCCATCACGCCCGCGCCGACGACGACGACCTCGGTGTCGAAGGCGGCCACGCGCCGCAGCCTAGCGCTGCGAGCCGCGGTGACCCGACGCGTGCGCGAGGGCGATCGCGAGCGTCTGCTCGACCGTGCCCGTGCCGGCGGCCCGGCGGATCGCGAGCACGTCGTCGAAGGCGCCGAAGAAGAGGTCGAGCAGCTCGGCGTCGAACTGCGTGCCCCGGCCCTCGAGCATCAGCGCGCGCGCCTCGTCGGGCTGGAACGCCTGCCGGTACACGCGGTCGGAGGTGAGGGCGTCGAAGACGTCGGCGATCGCGCAGATCCGGCCTTCGATCGGGATCGCGTCCCCGGCCGTCCCGGCCGGGTAGCCGGCGCCGTCCATCCGCTCGTGATGGGTCAGGGCCATCTCGGCGGCGAGGTCGAGCAGCTCGACCTGGGAGCCGGCGAGGATCCGGTGGCCCATCTCGGTGTGCGCCTCCATCACCCGGCGCTCGTCCTCGGTCAGCTGCCCGGGCTTGAGCAGGATCCGGTCGGGGATCCCGATCTTGCCGACGTCGTGCATCGGGCTCGCGATCCGGATCAGCTCGGCGCGCTCGGCGTCGAGCCCCGCGAGGCGGGCGAGCAGCGCGCAGTAGAGGCTCATCCGGACGATGTGCTCGCCCGTTTCCTGGTTGCGGAACTCCGCCGCCCACGAGAGCCGGCGGATCGTCTCCTCGCGCAGGCGGCGCAGCTCGGTGTCGGAGCGCTCGAGCTGGGCGATCGTGTCGCGGAGTGCAGCGGTACGGTCGAGCACGGTCTGCTCGAGCCGCTCGCGGTGGCTGCGATTCTCGATCTCGAGCGTGCGCCGGCGCAGCGCGTTGCCGACGTTGATGATCAGCTCGTTCGGCTTGAACGGCTTCAGCACGTAGCCGTAGGCGCCGAGCTCGATCGCGGCGTCCGCGTAGCCGCGGTCGTCCATGCCGGTGACCATGACCACGGCCGTGTCGGGGAAGTGGGCGAGCACCTCGCGGGTGAACTCGATCCCGGACTCGCCGGGCATGTTCACGTCGCTGAGCACGAGCGCGACCCGCGTCTCCCGGAGCAGGCGCCGAGCCGCGGCGGCCGACTCGGCCGTGAGGCACTCGTAGCCGTGGGCTCCGAGGAGCCGGGCGAGGAGGGAGCGGATCGCGTCCTCGTCGTCGACGATCAGGATCCGCTCGCGGACCGGAGGCAGGGGCGGCGTCGTCATCTGTCTTCCGTTATCGGCAGCTACGCCCCGTTCTCAACCGCGACGAGCTCGATCCTGTTCCCCCACGGATCGGCGGCGTAGCACCGGCGGACGTCCGGAATCGAGTCGTCGCCCTGCACCGGTACGCCGGCGGCGCGAAGCGCGGCGACCAGCTCGTCGTAGCGGGAGACCGCGAAGGCGGGATGCGCCTTGCGCGCCGGTGCGAACTCGGGCTCGACGCCGATGTGGAGCTGCTGGCCGCCGATGCGGAACCAGACGCCCCCGCGCGAGCGCAGCGGCTCCGGCTTCTCGAGCTCGTCGAGGCCGAGCAGCTCGCCGAAGAAGTGGCGCGCCTCCGCCTCGCAGCCCGGCGGCGCCGCCAGCTGCACGTGGTCGATGCCGTCCAGCACGCCGCGAGGCTAGCGGAGCCACGTAACAGTCTGTTGCCGCGCCGGATGCGTAGACTCGCGCGAATGTTGCCCGAGGGCCTCGCCGAGCTGCACACCCACCTCGGCGGCTCGGTCGCCTCCGACATCCTCTGGTCGCTCGCGCACGAGCAGGGGATCGCGCTGCCGGTGAAGGACTACTGGGAGTTCGACGCGCTCGTCACCGTCTCCGACCCGCGCGGGGTCGAGAACCTGGACGCGCTCGACCGGATCTACCACTGGACGGAGCTGATCCAGAGCTCGCCGCTCGCGGTCGAGCAGTCCGTCCACGGTGCGATCGGCGGCGCCTACCGCAGCCAGGGAATCACGACGCTCGAGCTCCGCTTCAACCCGATGAAGCGGAACCGCGGCGGCGAGCGCGACCTCGACCACATCATCCTCGCCGCGATCCGCGGCCTCGACCGCGCGTCGCTCGAGTACCCGCAGGTGCGCGCCGGGCTGATCCTGATGATGGATCGCACCTTCGACGCCCGCCAGAACGAGGTCGTCGTCGAGAAGGCGATCCGCTGGGCCTCCCGCGGGGTCGTCGGGATCGACATCGCAGGCCCGCGGCCCGGCGGCGGGCGCTACGACTACACCCAGATCTCGCCGATGGTCGAGACGGCACGGGCGGCGGGGCTCGGGATCACGATCCACGTCGGCGAGGAGGGCGAGACCGGCGGGGAGGAGCTGGGCGAGGTCGTCGAGCACCTCCGCCCCGACCGGATCGGCCACGGCATCCTCGCGGCGCAGGATCCCGACCTGATGCGGCTCCTGCGCGAGGCGGAGATCGTGCTCGAGATCTGCCCGACCTCGAACCTGCTCACGAAGGCGCTGCCCGACGAGGCTGCGATCCGCGAGACGTTCGCCGCCTTCAAGGAGCACGGCGTCGCGTTCACGATCGCCACCGACGGGCCCGAGATGATGCGCACGCACCTCCGAGACGAGCTGGAGCTGCTGCAGCGGATCGGCGCGCTGACCGACGACGAGCTCGCCGCCGCGAACCGGCGCGGGCACGAGGCGAGCTTCATCTCATGAACGTCGTGACGCGCCCGCTCCGGTCGATGCGCAGCACTTCGCGCCGGTCGAACCCCGCCGCATAGAGCACGCCGTCCGGAGCGAGAGCGAGCCCGGTGATCGTGCCGAGCCCGGCGACCACGGTCCGCGGCGGCTGTCCCGGCCGGAGTCGGACGATCCTGTCCGCGCCGGCGACCAGCACCGACCCGTCCGGCGCCAGCTCGATCGCCGTCGGCGCCCGCACCTCGCCGATCCGGGTCACCGTTCCGTCCTGCGCGACGCGCGCGACCCGGTTCCGATGGGTCTCGACGACGTGCACGGTGCCGTCGGCGGCCACAGCGAGGTCGTGTGGAGCGCCCAGGTCTCGCGCGAGCGTCCGGATCCTCCCGTCGGTCTCGACAACGCGGACGCCGTCGTCGTACTCGGCGATGTAGAGCCGGCCCGCGGCGTCGAAGCCAAACCCGCCGGCGCCGCCGAGCTGGGCCGCGGTCGCCGCGCCTCCGTTGCCGCCCAGCCCGCGCGTTCCGTTTCCGGCCACGCGCACCGCCTTGCCGCCGTCGAAGCGGACGATGTCCCACTCGGAGACGGCGTGCACCACGCCGCGGGGATCGACTCCCACTCCGACGGGCTCACGGGCGCTGCCGACGGTGGTGACGGAGCGCGTGCGGATGTCGACGCGCACGACGTGGCCGCCGTCGCGGTCGGCGACGAACAGCGTCCCGCCCCGCATGGCCAGCGCATACGGGCGCGTCAGGTAGTCCGGCGTTGGGCGGCTGACGGCGACCGTGCCAAGCCGATGCGTCCGGCCGGCGAGCCGCGCCTCCAGGCGCCACCGGCCGGCCGGGAGCACGACGCGCGCACGCCAATGCCCCGGGCGCACCCGAGACGGCGCGAAGGTGCGGACGGCGGCGCCGCGCGCCACGAGCGTCGGTCGAGCGGTCGATCCGGCGACCACGAGCGTCGCAGTCCACGGGCGCTGCGCCGTCGGCTCCGCGGGAACGCCCGTGATCCGGACCGTCGGCGTCGCCGCTCCGGCGACGCACGCGGCGGAGACGGCGACGAGCACGGCGGCTGCCAGGGCGTGGCGCATCGGTCACTCCTCCCGATCGGGCGTTTGCGACCACTACACCGGTCGCGCAGGCCACGTTCCGTGCCGGGAGGGAATCCCACGCAGGGCCGCCGCGTTCGGTTGAGTAGACATGGCCGCCGCCGCCCGCTGGAAGTTCCTGACCGCGCTCTGGACCGTCTACCTGGTCTGGGGCTCGACCTACCTCGCGATCAAGCTCTCGGTGGAGACGCTCCCCGCCTTCCTCTCGGCCGGGTCGCGCTTCCTGCTCGCCGGCGTGCTGCTCGCGCTGATCCTGACGCTGACCGGCCGCAGCATCCGCGTCACCCGGCGCGAGCTCGGCTCGTCCGCCCTGCTCGGGCTCTCGCTGCTGGCGCTCGGAGTCGGCATGGTCACGCTCGCCGAGACGCGGATCGACTCGAGCGTCGCCGCCATGATCGCGGGGTCGGTGCCGCTGCAGGTGATCCTGCTGCGCACGCTCGCCCGCGACCGGGTCGCGCTCGCCACTCGCCTCAGCGTGCTCGTCGGCCTGGCCGGACTGGCGCTGATCGTGATTCCCGGCGGCGAGGGCGCATCGAGCGCCGTCGGCCTCGCGATGGCGCTCGCGGCGAGCATCTCCTGGTCGCTCGGCTCCTTCTTCGCGCACCGGCTGTCGCTTCCCGAGGACGGCTTCGTCGCCACGACCTGGGAGATGCTGAGCGCGGCGGTCTTCCTGCTCGTGCTCGGTGTCGCCACCGGGGAGCTCGGGTCGATGGATCCCGCCGGCTTCACCCTCCAGTCGATCGCCGCCTGGCTCTACCTCGCCGTCTTCGGCTCGCTGATCGGCTTCACCGCCTACGCCTGGCTGCTCCGGAACGCACCGATCTCGAAGGTCGTCACGCACCAGTACGTGAACCCGCTCGTCGCGATCCTGCTCGGCGCGCTCGTCCTCGACGAGCAGCTGACGCTCGCCATCGGCGTCGGCGCGGCTCTGATCGTCGGCTCGGTCTTCGTCGCCGTCCGCTCGGAGAATGCCGCGGCCAGGAAGCGCCGCTCTCCCGGAGTCGCCGATGTGCGAGGCGCTCCCGCGGATCGAACCGTGTAAGGCTCGCTAGCCGTGGGCCGAGCTGCCGCCCGCGCCCGCGTGCCCGGGGTAGGGCTGCAGGTCGTTGACGAAGCCGGGCGTGGCCTCGACCCGGCGCAGCCAGGCGGCGACCGCCGGGTACTCGTCGAGGTCGATCCCGAGCTCGGGCGCCACGTGGGTGTACGCGTAGAGGCAGACGTCGGCGACGCTGTAGTCCTCGCCGAGCAGGAAGTCGGTCTCGGCGAGCTGGCGTTCGAGCACGGCGACAGCGCCGCGGCCCATGCTCCGCCAGCGTTCGAGCAGCTCCGGATGGCCTTCCGCTCGCCCGGTCAGGAGCCAGAAGCGGCCCGTGCCGATGTTCGGCTCGAGCAGGTTCTGCTCGAAGAAGAGCCACGCCGTGGCGCGCGCCCGGCCGACCGGGTCGTCCGGCAGGAGCGGCGTGCCTTCGGCGAGGTAGAGCATGATCGCGCCCGACTCCGGCAGGTGCTCGCCCGAGTCGAGCTCCAGCACGGGTGTCCGGCCGGCCGGGTTCCGCCGCAGATGCTCGGGCGTCTGCGCCTCGCCCGTGAAGATGTCGACCGTGACGAGCTCGATCTCCAGCCCGAGCTGGGCCGCGAGCAGCCGCACCTTGTAGCAGTTGGCCGAGACGGGGGAGTCGTAGAGACGCATCCGCTCTCCGGTCAGGCGCCGTTCACCTGGGAGCGCTGGTGTGCGAGGTACTCGAGCAGGTCGGAGCGCGTGAGGATCGCCGCCGGGCGCCCCGCCGCGGCGACGACGACTGCCGCGCTCGGGCCCGAGAGGTCGGCGAAGACCTGGTCGAGCGAGTCGCCGACGTCGACGGCCGCGAGCGGCGGCTGCATCATCACGGCGACGTCCTCGTTCATCGCGTCCGGGTTCTTGAAGACGCGGTCGAGCACGCCCCGCTCCTGCAGCGAGCCGACGACGTCCGCCAGTGATTCCACTGGCTGGCTCCGCACCACCGGCAGCTGCGAGATCGAGTAGCGCTGCATCAGGTCGATCGCCGCGCCGACCTTGGCGTGCGACTCGATCGTGACGAGGTCGGGCACCTCGTGCTCCTCGCCACGCTTGAACCGGAGCACTTCGTCGATCGTCGGCGTCGGCGACTTCCGCTCGAGGAAGCCGTACTGGAGCATCCAGTTGTCGTCGTAGAACTTCGACAGGTAGGAGCGGCCGGAGTCGGGCAGGATCGTCAGGATCCTGGCGTCCGGCCCGAAGTCCTTCGCCACCTCGAGCGCGGCCCAGATCGTCGTTCCCGCCGAGCCGCCGGCGAGGATCCCCTCCTCGCGCGCGAGCCGCCGCGCGGTCACGAACGAGTCGCGGTCGGAGACGCGGACCCAGCGGTCGACGACGTCGCGCGACATCGTCACGGGCCAGGTGTCCTTGCCGATTCCTTCGACGAGGTAGGGGTGCGTCTCCTCGGAGGTGTAGACGGAGCCCTCGGGGTCGGCGCCGACGATCTGGAGCTTCGGGTTGCGCTCCTTCAGGTAGCGGCCGGCGCCCGAGATCGTGCCGCCCGTCCCGACCGAGATCACGAGTGCGTCGATCTCCCCGTCCGTCTGCTCCCAGATCTCCGGCCCGGTCGTCTCGTAGTGCGCCTGCGGGTTGTTCATGTTCGAGTACTGGTCGGGCTTGAAGCCGCCGGGGATCTCCTCGGCGAGCCGGTCGGAGACGCTGTAGTAGCTCTCCGGCGAGTCGTGCTCGACCGCGGTCGGCGTGATCACGACCTCGGCGCCGTAGGCGCGCAGCATCGAGATCTTCTCCTGGCTCATCTTGTCGGGCATGACGAAGATGCAGCGGTAGCCGCGCGCGGCGGCCGCGATCGCGAGGCCGACACCGGTGTTGCCGGAGGTCGGCTCGACGATCGTCCCGCCCGGCCGGAGCTTGCCCTCGCGCTCGGCCGCCTCGATCATCGCCATCCCGATCCGGTCCTTGTTCGAGCCGCCCGGGTTCAGGTACTCGAGCTTCGCGAGCAGCATCGGCTCGACGTCGCGCGCGATCCGGTCGAGCCGGACGATCGGCGTCTCCCCGACGAGATCGAGGAGCGTGGGGTACTCGCGGGCCATCGGCGGGAGCCTACGCAATCCGTACTCTCCCGCAGCCACGATCAGCCGCTTCGCCGGGGCCACGCTGCAGGAGCCCACGAGGTCGTTGCGAAGAGGCAGTTCCCCTCTCAAGGAGCGTCGATGAATCTCGGTGTACGCACCATTCTGCTGCTGGTGGCCGTCGTCCTGTTCGTGCTCGGGATCTTCATGGACGTGAACAACTTCGACGAGATCCTGTTCCTCGGGCTCGCCGCATTCGCAGGCGCCTTCCTCAGCGACGCGCTCGGCTACGCCGACCGCACCTTCGGCACGAAGGACAACACCCCGAACACGTAGTCAGATCGGCCGGGCCGCGAAGCGGCCCCTTCAGGGGTCTTGCGCGATGCCGGATCCGCTCCCGCGGATCCGGCATCTTGCGCGGCAAGCTCAGTGGCGGAAGTGTCGGCGCCCGGTGAAGACCATCGCGGCGCCGGCGCTCTCGACCGCCTCGATCACGTCGAGGTCGCGCTTCGAGCCGCCGGGCTGGATGAAGGCGTCGACGCCTGCGTCGAGCGCCAGGCGGGGGCCGTCGGGGAAGGGGAAGAACGCGTCCGAGGCGAGCGAGGCGCCGGTGAGCGTGTGCCCGTGCTCGTTGGCCTTCTCGATCGCGATCCGGACGGCGTCGACGCGGCTCATCTGGCCGGCGCCGATCCCGATCGTCTGCAGGTCCTTGGCGATCACGATCGCGTTCGAGGCAACGTGCTTGCAGACGCGGGCGGCGAAGAGCAGGTCGCCCCACTGCGCCTCGGTCGGCTCGCCGGTCGCGACCTCCATTCCCTCGCGGTCCTCGACGTCCCAGTCGCGGTCCTGGACGAGCAGGCCGCCGAGGACGCGCTTGAAGTCGCGCTCCCACGCCTCGGCGGTGCGGCGCTCGGTGTCGTTGAGGATCCGGATCGACTGCTTGCGGATCAATGCCTCCAGCGCGACCTCGTCGTACCCGGGCGCGAACAGCACCTCGACGAACTGCTCCGAGAGCCGCTCGCCGAGCGTCGCGCTGACGCCACGGTTGAGCACGACGACGCCGCCGTAGGCCGAGAGCGGGTCGGCAGCGAGCGCGATCTCGTACGCCTCCTCGATCGAGGCGCCCACGGCGACGCCGCACGGGTTCGCGTGCTTGACGATCACGCAGGCGGGGAGCGCGAACTCGCGCACGAGCATCCGCGCAGCGTCGAGGTCGTTCAGGTTGTTGAACGAGAGCTCCCGGCCGTGCAGCTGCTCGACCCGGGCCAGCAGGTGCGTGCGGACGCCGCGCTCCGCGTAGTAGGCGGCGCCCTGGTGCGGGTTCTCGCCGTAGGCGAGGTCGAGGTGCTTCTCGAAGACGGGGGTGAAGACCGGCGGGAAGGCCTCGCGCCCGGCGAACCAGGACGCGATCGCCGCCTCGTAGCTCGCCGACGTCGCGAACGCGGTCGCGGCGAGGCGGCGGCGCGTCTCCAGCGAGATCTCGCCCGACGCGCGCAGCTCCGCCAGCACCGGCTCGTAGTCGGCGGGCCGGCAGAGGGGCGTCACGTGCGCGAAGTTCTTCGCCGCGCCGCGCAGCATCGACGGGCCGCCGATGTCGATCATCTCGATCGCCTCCTCCTCGCGGACTCCGTGCTCCCGTGCGACCTGCTCGAACGGGTACAGGTTCACGCACACGAGATCGAACAGCCCGATTCCGTGCTCGGCGAGCGCAGCCAGGTCGGTCTCGACCTCGCGGCGGGCGAGGATGCCGGCGTGGATGTGCGGGTGGAGCGTCTTGACCCGGCCGCCGAGCATCTCCGGGAACTCGGTCAGGTCCTCGACCTCGGTGACCGGCAGCCCGAGCTCGCGGATCGAGTCGGCGGTGCCGCCGCTCGCGACGAGCTCCCAGTCGAGCGATGCGAGCCCTTTCGCGAGCGTGTCCAGCCCGCTCTTGTCCCAGACGGAGATCAGCGCACGCACAGGTCCCTCACCACCTCCGGCAGCAACCGGTGCTCGACGGCGCGGATGCGCTGGATCAGCGTCTCGCGCGGCTGGACCGGGACCGGCTCCTGCCGGATCACCGGCCCGGTGTCGAGGCCCTCGTCGACGAGATGCACGGTCACCCCGGTCGTCTCCACACCTGCCGCGAGTGCATCGTCGATCGCGCGCGCGCCCGGGAACTCCGGCAGCAGCGAGGGGTGGACGTTGACGATCCGCTCCGGGAACCGCTCGAGGAACTCGGGCGTGAGCAGGTGCATGAAGCCGGCGCAGACGACGAAGCGCACGCCCTGTTCCTGGAGCCAGTTCGCCATCGTCGCGTCGCGCTGCGCGCGGTCCGAGAACTCCGCCAGCTCGAAGGCGGCCGACGGGACACCGGCCGCGCCGGCCCGCTCGAGCGCCCGCGCGGCGGCGCGGCTCGAGGCGACGGCCGAGACGGGCAGCCCCGCGTCGAGGAGCGCCTGCAGGTTCGAGCCTTCACCGCTGACCAGCACGCCGATCACGCGTCGACGATCCGGCCGATCACGAGGCCGTCACCCGGCTCGGCGAGGACGGCGCAGTAGCCGATGCCGAGGTTGAAGACGCGGCGGGCCTCGTCCTCGGCGACGTGGCGTCCGAGCCACTCGAAGACGGGCGGCCGCTCCCAGGCGTCCCAGTCGAGCTCGGCCCGCAGCCCGTCCGGGATCACCCGACTCAGGTTGCCCTCGATCCCGCCGCCGGTCACGTGCGCGAACGCGTGTGCTTCGCCGCGCAGCCGCTTCACGTCGTCGAGGTAGAGCCGCGTCGACGCGAGCAGGTCGGCGCCGTCGTAGTCCTCGAGCTCGAGGACGGAGCGGACGAGCGTGAACCCGTTCGCGTGCACGCCGGCCGAGGGCAGCCCGACGACGTAGTCGCCCTCCTCGACCGCAGAGCCGTCGATGAGGCGGTCGCGCTCGACGACGCCGACGCAGGTCGCCGCGAAGTCGAGTTCGCCCTCGTGGTAGACGCCGGGGAGCTCGGCCGTCTCGCCGCCGATCAGAGCCACGCCGGCGGCGCGGCAGACCTCGGCTGCGCCCTCGACGAGCTCGGCCACCTGCTCGAGCTCGAGGTGGCTCGCGGCGACGTAGTCGAGCAGGATCAGCGGGTCGGCGCCGCACGTGATCACGTCGTTGATGCAGTGCGCCGCCATGTCGGCGCCGCACGCGCGGAGCGCTCCGCGCCGACGGGCAACGATCGGCTTCGTCCCGATCGAGTCGGTTGACGCGGCCAGCAGCCGGTTGTCGTCCAGCGGGTGGAGCCCGGCGAAGGCGCCGAACCCCCGCGCTCCGGTCGACTCGACTGCAGCGCGCAGCCGCTCGACGATCCCCTCCGCGGTCGCGAGCGAGACCCCGGCGGCGGCGTACGTCCGTTCGTCGCTCACGGTCGCACTCTACGACCTGGGTCGGGCGTCAGGTGAGCAGCTCGCCGTGCAGCTGCGGGCGTCCCTGCGGGCCCCCCGGGATGAAGCTGACGATCGAGTCGCCGACCACGACGCTCGTGCCGTCCTGCTCCGTGTCGAGCAGCTCGGCGAGCACCGCAGCCTTGGCCTCCGGGTCGTCGGCGAGCAGTTGGAGCTCCGTCAGCCGCAGTACGTCGCTCGACTCCAGGAGCTCGTCCAGCCACTCGCGGGGCGGATGCACCTCGAGCCGGTAGCCGGCGTTCGTGGCGATGAACGTCCTGCGGCCGCCGTGCGCCTGGACACGGAGCCCCTGCTCGACGGCGCGGTCGACGATGTCGGAGAACTCGTCCTCGTCGAGCGCGAGCCCGAGATGGTCGACGCGCGGCAGCTCCCACTGGCCCGGCTGCACGACGACGTTGACGGCGCCGCGTTCGAGCTCGGTCAGCCGCAGCTTGAAGCCGATCCGGTCGAGGTCCTCCCACGAGATCCCGGGCTCGAAGGACTGGTACTCCTCCCCGATCCGCCCGTGGCGCGCCACGAGGTCGAACGCGAGCTTGCCGAGGTACCGCGCCTCCACGGGCCGGACCTGCGAGGTGACGAGGTGGTAGTGGAACAGCTTCACGAGCGCGGGATTCTAGAGTGGCTGCGTGTTGACCGACTGGACGCTCGACCCGCTGCAGTTGACGCCGGTCGTTCTCGCGGCGCTCGCGTACGCAACCCGCGCCCGCACGCTGCGCCGCCGCGGGACGCCGATGCCGGGCTGGCGGATCGCCCTGTTCGCGACCGGGATCTTCTTCCTCCTGATCGCATTCGTCTCGCCGGTGGCGGCGATCGGCGAGGACGAGCTGTTCAGCTTCCACATGCTCCAGCACGTCTTGATCGGCGACCTCGCGCCGCTCTTCCTGCTCGCAGGGCTGAACGGCCCGATGCTGCGGCCGCTGCTGGCCTTCCGGCCGGTCGAGCGACTCCGCGTGCTGGCGAACCCGCTCGTGGCGCTGCCGATCTGGGCGTTCAACCTCTACATCTGGCACGTGCCGTTCCTCTACGAGGCCGCGGTCGAGCACTCGGCCGTGCACGCGCTGGAGCACATCTGCTTCTTCAGCGCCGGGATCATCGCGTGGCTGCCCGTACTCGAGACGCTGCCGGCGCCGGAGTGGTTCGGCACCGGCCCGAAGCTCGCCTACATCGCGATCGTCCGGCTCGTCGAGACGCTGCTCGGGAACGTCTTCGTCTGGTCCGGAGCCGTCTTCTACGGCGTCTACGACCGCGGCGAGGAGTTCTGGGGGGTCTCGCCGGTCCAGGATCAGGCGCTTGCGGGCGCGGTGATGATGATCGAGGGCTCGCTGGTCACGATCGTCGCGCTCTCGTGGCTTTTCCTCCGGCTCGCGAAGGAGGGCGAGCTGCGCCAGGAGTTGCTCGAGCGCGGCCTCGATCCACGTGCCGTCCGCCGCGCGGTCCGGTACGGGCGCGCGGAGGAGCTGGCCGGGCGCCGCTGAATTCTGAAGCTCGATGCGCACGAGCGGCGTCCACCATGTCGATCTGGTCGTCTCGTCGATCGAGCGCAGCCTGCCGTTCTACCGGGAGCTGCTCGGCCCGCTCGGCTACACGCGGGTCGGCGAGGTCGAGGGAGAGCGAGGCGAGACGATCTGGTACCTCGGCGGAGCCGGCTGCGCCGTCGGGCTCCGGCAGGCGCAGAGCGAGGGGGAGAACGACCGCTACCGGATCGGCCTCCACCACGTCGCGTTCAACGCGTCCTCACGCGAGCTCGTGGACGAGCGCCACGAATGGCTGCTCGAGGTGGGCGCGACGATCGAGTCGCCGCCGCAGGAGTACAGCTACGGCCCCGGCTACTACGCGGTCTTCTTCTACGACCTGGACGGGATCAAGCTCGAGATCGTCAACCTTCCGCCGCCGGCTCCGGCTGCGGCCTAGCGGCCCGGGCGAGCTTGGCCTCGACGTTCGCGCGTGCGCGCACGGCGAGCGGTGAGTCGAGCAGCCGCTCGAGCAGCCCGGGATCCGGCTCCTTGTCGTACCAGACGTCCATCAGGTCGACGACGGTCGGATTGCCCGAGACGGCGTCGAGCCGCTCGACCGGGTCGCCGGCGGCGACCTCGCCCGGCTCGAGCACGCGGACGTAGAGACCGGGCCGGCGCGCGTCGGCGAAGCGCTTGACCCAGTCCGGCTCGCCCATCCGCGTCGCGAAGACCGAGCAGGGGATCCGCGGCGCGGTCACCTCGACGAGCGCTGCACCGATCCGGAAGCGGTCGCCGATCCGCACCGGCTCGGCGCCGAAGCTCGACAGGGTCAGGTTCTCGCCGAACGTGCCCGGCTCGGGCATCCCGCCGAGCTGCTCCGCCCAGAAGGCGTAGTCGTCGGAGCTGTAGAGATAGAGAGCCTGGTCGAGTCCGCCGTGGTTCTCCTCGTCCGCGACGACGTCGCCGGCGAGCCCGAGGGCGCCGACGTGGCCGCGCTCCACCGGCCCTTTCCGGATCCCGGTCGAGACCGTGCGGGCGCCGATCGTCATCAGCTCGGCGCGCCCGGCGTTGACGGAGACGACCCTCAACGCGCTGCCGGTTCGAAGCGCAGCTTCGCCAGGTTCCGCTCCTCGGGCACCCGGGTCGGGTAGTCGCGGGTGAAGCAGGCGCGGCAGACCGACTGCTCCGGGAGGCGCGTGGCGGCCTGCATCCCCTCGAGCGAGAGGTAGTGGAGCGAGGTGGCGCCGATCAGCTCGCGCATCTGCTCGACCGACCGATGTGCGGCGGCCAGCTGCTCCTCGTCCGCCATGTCGATCCCGTAGAAGCACGGCGCGACGATCGGCGGCGAGGAGACCCGCACGTGCACCTCGGCGGCGCCCGCCTCGAAGAGCATCCCGACGAGCTGCTGCATCGTCGAGCCGCGCACGATCGAGTCGTCCACGATCACGAGCCGCTTCCCGTCGACCTCCGCCAGCGGGTTGAACTTCATCCGGATCCCCTGGCGGCGCAGGTGCTCGTCGGGCTGGATGAACGTGCGGCCGACGTAGCGATTCTTGATCAGGCCCTCGCTGTACGGGATCCCGGACGCCCGCGTGAAGCCGACCGCCGCGGGCGTGCCCGAGTCGGGGATCGGCATCACCAGATCGGCCTCCACCGGTGCCTCCTGCGCGAGCCGCTCTCCCATGCGGACGCGCACACCGTGGACCTCGGCGCCGGCGAGCGTCGAGTCGGGGCGGGCGAAGTAGACGTGCTCGAAGATGCAGAGCGCCTGCTTGCCCTCCGGCACGGCCTGGGTCGCATGCACGCCGTCCTCGTCGATCACGACCAGCTCGCCGGGCCGGACGTCGCGCTCGTAGACGGCGCCGATCAGGTCGAACGCGCAGGTCTCGGAGGCGACGACCCAGTCGTCCCCGAGCCGGCCGAGCGAGAGCGGTCGGATCCCCTGTGGGTCGCGGAACGCGAGCAGCTTCCCCTCCGAGAGCGCGACGACCGAGTAGGCGCCCTCGAGCCGCGGCATCGCCCTCGCGACCGCCTCCGCGATCGGGGCGGGGTCGTTCGCGATCAGCGCCGCGATCGCCTCGGTGTCGGAGGTGGCGGCGAGCGCGATCCGGTCGGCCGCGAGCTCGTCGCGGAGCTCGGTGGTGTTCGTCAGGTTGCCGTTGTGCCCGAGCGCGACCGTGCGGGCACTGCCGTGATGGACGAGCGGCTGCGCGTTCGCCCAGGCGTTCGAGCCGGTCGTCGAGTAACGGGTGTGGCCGATCGCGACGTCGCCGGGGAGCGCATGCAGCTTCTCCTCGTCGAACACCTGGGCGACGAGGCCCATGTCGCGGAGCACCGTCAGGCGGCCGCGGTCGGAGACCGCGATCCCCGCCGCCTCCTGGCCTCGGTGCTGCAGCGCGAAGAGGCCGAAGTAGGAGAGCCGCGCCACGTCGCGCTCGGCCGAGCGGATCCCGAAGACGCCGCACATCAGCCGTGCGCCTCCTGAAGGTCGGCGAGCGGGATGCCGAGCAGCGAGTCGCCGCCGGCGATCCCGAGCCTGCGGAGCGGGACGCCACCGAGCCGCTCGACGACGTCGGGCGCGCAGGCGAGCACCGCCTGGCCGCCGCCCTCGCCGAACCAGGCGCGCGGATCATCCGGCAGCCTCACGTCGGCGCCGGCGCCCGAGTGGAGCGCGGCCTTCGCGAGCGCGACTGCGAGCCCGCCGAGGGAGACGTCGTGGACGAGCGAGCACTGCGGCGCCGCCTGCCTGAGGAACTCGACGAGCGCCGCCTCGGCCTCGAGGTCGAGGCGGGCCGGCCGACCGCCGACCTCGCCGAAGCGCGCCTGGTACTCGGACCCGGCGAGCGCGACCGGCGACGCTCCGGCGAGCAGGATCACGTCCCCCTCGCGCCAGCCTTCGGGCACAGTGCGAACGTCCTCGAGCAGGCCGACGCAGCCGACGACCGGGGTCGGGTCGATCGCGCGCCCGTCGGTCTCGTTGTAGAGCGAGACGTTGCCGGAGACGATCGGGATCCGCAGCGCCTCGCATGCCTCGGCCATCCCCTCGATCGACTCGACGAGCTCCCACGCGATCGGGCCCTTCTCCGGGTTGCCGAAGTTGAGGCAGTCGGTCAGGCCGATCGGCTCGGCGCCGGTGCAGGCGACGTTGCGGGCGGCTTCGAGGACGGCCAGGTGACCGCCGGTGCGTGGGTCGAGCCGCCCCATCCGGCCGGTGCCGTCGAGCGAGACCGCCAGCCCGCGGTAGCCGGGCCGCAGCCGCAGCACGGCCGCGTCGAGGCCGGGCCGCCGGACGGTGCGCGAGCCGACGAGGTGGTCGTAGCGGCGGTAGACGTGCGCACGGCTACGGACGTTGTCGCCGCCGAGCAGCTGGAGCAGCGCCTGCGGGTGGGCCGGCGCGTCGGGATCGGCGACAGGCTCAGGCTCGATGCGCGGTGTCGGCTCGACGGTGTAGCGCGGGCACTCGTCGGTGAGGAAACGCGCCGGGATCTCGCCCACGACGTCCTCGTCCCAGAGCGCACGCAGGAGGCCGGTGTCGGTGACCTCGCCGATGACCGCGTTGTGCAGCTCCCAGCGCTCGCAGACCGCGAGCACGTGCTCGAGCATCTGCGGCCGGACGACGGCGACCATTCGCTCTTGGCTCTCCGAGATCATCACCTCCCACGGCTCCATCCCCTCCTCGCGGAGCGGCACCTCGTCGAGCCGCAGGTCGATCCCGCACTCGCGCGCCATCTCGGAGAGAGAGGAGGCGAGGCCCGCGGCGCCACAGTCCTGCAGCGACTCGACGAGGCCCGACTCGACCAGCTCGACCGAGACCTCGATCAGCTTCTTGCCCATGAACGGGTCGCCGACCTGGACCGTCGGCCGCTTGTCGGCGTCGTCCTCGCCGAGCTCCTGGCTCGCGAGCACGGAGGCGCCTCCGATCCCGTCGCGCCCGGTCGTCGCTCCGTAGAGGACGACGAGGTTGCCGGGGCCGGTCGCGCCGGCACGCGCGATCCGGTCGGCGGGCAGGAGCCCGACGCACATCGCGTTCACGAGCACGTTGTCGCGGTAGGCGTCGTCGAAGACGGCCTCGCCGCCGACTGTCGGCACGCCGACCGAGTTCCCGTAGGCGCCGATCCCCGCCACGGCGCGGTCGAAGCGCGGGTCGCCCGGAGCGAAGCGGAGTCCGTCGAGCAGGGCGATCGGCCGCGCGCCCATCGCGATGATGTCGCGCAGGATCCCGCCGACGCCGGTCGCGGCGCCCTGGAACGGCTCGACCGCGGACGGGTGGTTGTGGCTCTCGACCTTGAAGCAGACGGCCTCGCCGTCGCCGAGGTCGAGCACGCCGGCGTTCTCACCGGGGCCCTGCAGCACGCGTTTTCCCTCGGAAGGAAGCCGTTTGAGGAGGAGGGCCGAATGCTTGTAGCCGCAGTGCTCCGACCAGAGCAGCGAGAAGACCGCCAGCTCGAAGTGGTTCGGTTCGCGCCCGAGCAACTCGACGATGCGTTCGAGCTCTCCGTCGGTCAATCCGAGCGCGCGGTGGATGGGCTGTTCGGCGACCTGCGACAGGTGGTTCACTCTATCCGGGAAGTTGGACGGCGGCGGTCGCGTTGGAAGGGGTCATGGGCCGGCGCCACCTGATCATGCTGCTGGCGCTGGCGGCGATCTGGGGCTCGTCGTTCATGTTCATCGAGATCGCACTTCGCGATCTCGCGCCCTCGACGCTGATCCTGCTCCGGATGGGCTTCGGCGCGGTCGCGCTCGCCGTCTACATCGTCGCCGCGGGGCGCAGCTTCTCCCTCCTCCGGCCGTTCGTCTGGCCGCTGGCGCTGCTCGGGCTCGCGAACACCGCCGTGCCGTTCTTCCTGATCGCATGGGGGCAGCAGTACATCGACTCGGGCCTCGCCTCGATCCTCAACGCCTCGGCGCCGCTCTTCACCGCGCTCTTCGCGATCTCGTACGACCGCAGCCAGCGCGCGACCGGCCTGCGCCTCGTCGGAATCCTCGTCGGCTTCACCGGCGTCGTGCTGCTCGTCGGCTTCGAGCTCACCGGCGGCGAGCGCGCGGTCGCCGGTGGTCTCGCCGTCGTCGCCGCCTCCGCCTGCTACGGCATCGGCGGGCTCTACGCCGGCCGCCGCTTCCCCGGCCTCCCGCCGTCGCTCGTCGCGTTCGGAGCCCTCGTCTGGTCGACGGCGTTCGTGCTCCCCTTCGGGGTCGCCCAGGCGAGCTCGTTCGGCTGGGAGGCGACGCTGTCGGTGCTGTACCTGGGGTTCGCGGCGACCGGCGTCGCCTACCTCCTCTACTTCGGGCTGATCGCCGGCGCCGGGGCCTCGAAAGCGGTGCTGGTCACCTACCTCGTGCCGTCGCTCGCGCTCGTCTACGGCGCCGTCTTCCTCGACGAGCAGGTGACCGCGGTCGCGCTCGCCGGGCTCGTGCTCGTGCTCGCGGGGGTCGCGTTGGGCACCGGTACGGTGAAGCGATGAACCGCTACTGGCCGATGCTCCTGACGCTGGCCGCCGTGTGGGGAGCGTCGTACCTCTTCATCAAGGTGGCGGTCGAGGAGATCGAGCCGGCGCCGATGATGGCTTTCCGGACGCTGCTCGCCGCGGCCGTGCTGCTCGGGTACATCGTCTGGCGGCTCGGCCGCGACCACGCGCTCGCGGAGCTGCGGGCCGCGTGGCGGCACTGCCTCGTGCTCGGGGTGCTCAACGCGGCGCTGCCGTTCTGGCTGATCGCGTGGGGCGAGCAGTACATCGACTCCGGCCTCGCAGCGGTCGTGCAGGCATCGGTGCCGATCTTCAACGCGCTGCTGATCCTGCGCTTCCTCCCGCACGAGCGGCTGACGCGGACGCGCGCCTTCGGGCTCGGCGTCGGCATCGTCGGCGTCGCGGTCGTCACCGGGATCCACCCCGAGGGCGGCAACCTCGCGATCCTCGGCGCTTTCGCGGTCGTGCTCTCGTCGCTCTCCTATGCGGGTGCGGGGGTCTACGGCCAGCGCGCCGTCTCCGGCACGGCCGGCCCCGTGCTCGCGGCGGGCTCGATGCTCGCCGGCGGGCTGATCCTGCTCCCGTTCGCGCTCTTCCAGCTCCCGGCCGCCGTGCCCTCGCTGGAAGCGACCCTGTCCGTCCTGGCGCTCTCGCTGCTCGGCACCGCGCTGGCGCAGCTGATCCTCTTCCGCATGCTCGCCCTGCACGGCTCGGCGCGGCTCTCGCTCGTCACCTACCTGATGCCCGGGTTCGCGCTCGTCTACGGCGCTCTGATCCTCGACGAGCAGATCTCGGCGGCGACGCTCGCCGGGCTGGCGCTGATCCTCGCCGGCGTCGCACTCGCCTCCGGCGCCGTCCGGCTCCCCCGGCGCGAGACGGTCGCAGCCCGCCCGTGAGCGTCTCGATCCGACCGGCGGGCGCCGCCGACGTGGACTTCCTCGTCGAGCTCTACGGGCACGACGAGGTGCGGCCGTTCCTCGCGGCCGGCCGGTCGTACGACCGCGACTGGGTCGTCGCCAACCTCGACGGCATCTTCGTCACGCAGGTCGAGGGCGAGCTCGCGGGCGCGATGGCGTGGGAGGTCCGGAGCGAGCGGAACGCGATCGTCCACGTCAGCGGGCTCGCGATCCATCCCGGCTTCCGCGGCCGCCGGCTCGCCGACGACGCGGCTCGGCTCCTCCAGCGCCATCTGATCCACGAGCGCGGCTTCCACCGGATCGAGCTCGAGGTCTACGGCTTCAACGAGCGGGCGCAGCGGCATGCGGAGCGCTCGGGCTTCGTCCGTGAGGGCGTCAAGCGGCAGGCGTACCGCTCCGGCGACGGCTGGGTCGACGGCGTGCTCTACGCGCTCGTCGCCGAGGACCTGGAGCCGCCGAGGTAGGCGGTCAGAAGGTCGCCGGTCTGCGGCAGGTCGGTCCGCAGGCTGTAGACGTTCTCGTCCTCGTCGCGGATCGTCACGAAACCCGCCTGGCGCAGGATCGCGAGGTGGTGATGTGCGGTCGACTTGGCGACACCGAGCTCTGCCGCCGCCTCGCTCAGCTTCATCGGCCCGTCGCTCAGGCGGCGCAGCAGCTTCAGCCGCCCCTCGTCGCCGAGCGCCTTGTAGACGCGCGCGACCTCGGCCGGGGACGCGCCTTCCTCGGGGGCCGGGGCGATCGGGTAGCAGAAGATCTTCGTGCTCCTGTGCTCCCAGAGGATCACCCACGGCCGCATGAACCAGCTGGGGAAGAAGGCGATCGTGCGGATCGCGGCCGGCGGCGTGTACTGGTAGCCGCGGGTGGCGAGCTCGACGAGCTGCTCCGGCGAGTGGCGCTTGGCGAGCGCCCGCTTCGCCTCGGCGTCCCGCTCGGCCGCCGCCCGCCATTCCTGCTCGTAGGGCGCAAAGACGTGCTCGTACCAGCGCGGGAGCAGGTCGACGATCCGCGCCTTCACCTCGGAGCCGTCCATCCGCAGGAGGCTGCGGTAGAGCTCGGCCTTGTCCGACCACTCCGCGAGCTCCTCGACGACCTGCTCGATCGCCGCCTCGTCGCCCTGGGCGGCCGCCTCGACGATCCCCGGCGCGACATGGGTCGTCGACGTGTCGTAGTGGCCGAAGAAGTGCAGCTTCAGCTCGACGGGGTCGATCGCCTCGAGCCGCTCCATGAAGGCGGCGAACGTGCGTGGCCTCGGGGTCTCGTAGACGATCCCGAGCAGGTGCGCGGCGACTTTCATGTCGCCGAGCCGGAGCGCCTCCGCCTCGGCGCGAACGGGGGCGGGAAGCGACTCGAGCCGTGCCTGCAGCCACTCGGCGCCGAGGTCGAAGGTGTCGTGGTCGCCGACGTCGGCGACGGCGCAGATGCTCATCAGCACCTCCGCCGCCTCCGCGACCTCGAACTCGACCGTCACCGCCGTCGGACGGGAGAGATCGAGCACGGGCGCGCGCCTATTCGGTTCGACAGCCATGGAACGAACGCAGCGTACTCCCAATCCAAAGGCTTGACAAGGTGATGGTCGTTCGATAACTTTCGAATAGATCAAGCATGTCGAACACGTTAGGAGCCCGCATGTATCCCGCTCCCACCCTTTCCCAACTGACCCAGGATCGGCAGCAGGACCGGCTGGCCGCCGCTGCCGTGCACCGGCTCGTCCCGTCGAGCCCGGCCCGCACTCGAGTTGCGCGCACCCTCCGGCGCACTGCGGACCGGCTCGACGCGGCGACCGCCTCACCCTCGAAGGTGAGAAGCGCACTTCCCGGCGGCGGCTGCTAGAGCCGTCGCCGGGGCTTCATTGCCTCAGGAACTCGAGCAGTAACGGGTTGACGAGCTCGGGGCTGCGGATGTCGGGCCGGTGCCCGGCTTCCGGGATCAGCTCGAGCCTCGCGTCCGGCAGCTCGTCGGCGATTGCGCGCGCGGTCGCGACCGGCACCGGGACGTCGCCCTCGCCGTGGACGACGAGGGTCGGGCACGCGACGCGGCCGAGGAGGCGAGCCGGCGTGACCCAGTCGAGCTCGAGCTCCTGCGCGGCCACCACGTCCGGCGAGGCGTCGAGGCCGATCGCGATCATCTCCTCGATCACCGCCTCCGAGCCCGGCTCGGTGAAGACCGCGTGCATGAACGGGACGATGAACCCGCGCCAGTCGTCCCTCCAGCGCTGCAGCCGTTCGGGGTCGGGAGCCGACGGGCTCGGCTCGAGCCGCATGTAGGGCGCGATCGCGACGATCCGCGACACCCGCTGCAGGTGCTCGGTGGCGAGCAGGACGACCGCGTTCAGCCCGCGGGAGGCCGTGACGATTGCGACGTCTTCGACTCCGGCCGCGTCCATCACCGCCAACGCGTCGGCTGCGTGGAGCGGAAAGTCGTAGCCGTGCTGCGGCCGGTCGCTGGCGCCGGCCCCACGCGGGTCGTACGTGACGACGGTGGCGTGCTGTGCGAGCGCGGCCACCTGGTGGCCGACGACGCGCGCGTCGACGAGGTTCCAGGTCGGAACGAAGACGACGTTCCGCTCTCCCGACCCGAAGCTGCTCCAGGCGATGCGTGTTCCGTCCACGCTGGTGGCGACGCCGCGCTCGCGTGGCGGTGGCGCAGGGATCACGCGCCGATCCTATGCCGAGCTAGTGCCCCTTGAGAAACGTTTCGACCAGGGTCTTCGCCCGCGCCGAGCTCGCGATCAGGCCGACGCCGTGGGCCGCGCCCGGGAGCAGCTCGAGCCGCTTGTCCTTCGTCGCCGTCTTTGCGTACATCGCCTCCGCGTCCTCGGAGAAGTCGTAGCCGGCGTTGTCGTCCGCGGTTGCGGCGAGGTAGAGCATCGGA
Source organism: uncultured Gaiellaceae bacterium (assembly GCA_963732995.1). Taxonomy (GTDB): domain Bacteria; phylum Actinomycetota; class Thermoleophilia; order Gaiellales; family Gaiellaceae; genus Gaiellasilicea. The sequence goes on from CAVTBS010000009.1 coordinate 55,423, forward strand.
ACGCGGAGTCGTGGCCCGGCGAGGACGCCGTCCATGCCGCGGAAGCGCGCCGGTGACGAGACGCTGACGACGCCGGCGAGCGGTGGGGTCACGTTCGCGCCGGCGACGACGGACGCGAGCCCGCCCATCGACCCGCCGAGGACGAAGATCTTCTTCTTGCCGAGCTTGCGCAACGCCTTCGCGGCGGCCGCGATGTCCTGTGTGTAGCGGTGCGGCCCGGCGGCGGGAGCAGCGGAGAGGCCGTAGCCGCGGAAGTCGATCGGGAAGGCGAAGTAGCCCTTGCCCGCCAGCCGCTTGGCGTAGGGGACCCAGTCGCAGAGGTCGCCCTCGGACATGTGGGTGAGGATCACGGCCGTCGTCCCCTTGCCGAACTGGTGGCCGACGAGCTTCGTCCCGTCTGCGGCGGTGAACCGGACCTCGGCGCCGTTGACGCAGTCGTGCTGGGCGCGCTGCGGCGCCGCGCCCGCGGTCGACGCGGCGAACGCGAGCAGGGCGGTGAGCAACAGCAGGCGTCTCACCGCCCAACGTCTACCAGGGCTGCTATGACATGTCAATATTGACAGGTACGCTCGGCCATGCGCTCCTCGGTGTCCTCGCGGAAGGCCCGCGCACGGGCTACGGGCTCGTCCGGCACCTGGCCCAGTCGATCGCCTACACCTGGCCCGCGAGCCACAGCCAGGTCTATCCCGAGCTCGCGAAGCTGCGCGAGGCCGGACTGATCCGCGAGAGCGGTGCGGCGCCGCGCGGCGGCCGCGTCTACGAGCTGACGGACGCCGGGCTCGACGAGGTGCGCCGCTGGCTGCGCGGGACGGAGCCGTCGCGGACGGTGCGGGACGAGGCGTCGCTCCGGCTCTTCTTCCTCTGGCTGCTCGAGCCGGAGGAGGCTGCGGCGTACCTCCGCGGCGAGGAGGAGCGCGCGCGGTCGATGCTGGAGGAGCTCGAGCGGATCGCGGCGCAGGAGGATCCGGACAACCCGAAGACGCGGGCCTACCGCGTCGCGCTCGAGCTCGGCCTCCGGACGACGCAGGCCCGGATCGAGTGGGCGGCGTGGGCGAGGACGGCTAGAGAGCCGTCCCGCCGGTCTCGCTGACGGCGATCACGTCCTCGACGCGGACGCCGAAGCGTCCGTCGAGCAGGATCGAAGGCTCGTCGGTGAAGGTCATCCCGGCCTCGAGCGGGGTCTCGTCCTCGACCGAGAGGAAGGGGCGCTCGTGCACGTCCAGGCCGATCCCGTGGCCCATCCGGTGGCGGAACCCCTCGCCGAGGCCGGCCGCCTCGATCGGGCCGCGGCAGGCTGCGTTCACCTCGCGCGCGAGCGCGCCCGGCACCGCGGCAGCGCGCCCGGCCTCCTGTGCGTCGAGCATGACGCGGATCACCCGCTCGTAGTCCGCCGGGGGCTCGCCGCAGGCGACGGTCCGCCCGAAGTCCGAGCAGTAGCCCTGCCAGACGGCGCCGAAGTCGAAGAGCACGATCTCGCCCTCGCGGAGCGGCTCGCGCGCATCCGGTCCGTCGGAGTCGAGCCGGCGCTCGCCCCAGGTGAAGATGTGCGTCGGGAACGAGGGACAGCGCGAGCCGCGCACGCGCAGCTCGTGCTCGACGGCCTCGACGAGGTCGCTCATCGACGTCCCGGGAACGACGTGCGGCTCGACGGCGGCCATCGTCTCGCGCGCGATCAGGCAGGCGTGCGCCATCAGCTCGAGCTCGGCAGGTGCCTTCACGCGCCTCAGCTCGTTGACGAGCGTGCTGCCCTCCGAAAGCCGTGCTTCGGGCACGGCCGCGAGCAGCTCCACGACCGTCTCCGCCCAGGCTCGCTGGCCGAGTGCGATCCGCGTGGGAGAGCCGAGCTCGCCGACCGCCGCCGCGAATGCCGCCCGGCCGTCGCCGTCGTCCTCGACGACGATGGTTCCCGCGGGCGGGCGGCCGTCGAGGTGGAAGCGCACGAACATCCGCGGCAGCACGTAGACCGGCTCACGGCCCGGCGCGAGGAAGGCGCCGGTGACCCAGCCGTGCGCGTACGCCACCTGGCCGAAGCTCGGCAGGTCGCGCTCGATCCCGGTCAGGTACTCGAGGTCGGAGCCCGGCGGGACGAAGATCGCGTCGAGCCCGCGACGGGCGAGCAGCTCACCGAGCCGCTCGCGCCGTCGCGTGTAGTCGCTCGCAGTGACTATCCGGCGTCCACCCAGTACGCGGCCGACCCGAGGGCGGGCCACTCGCGCTCCGGGTCGGCGCGGTAGAGCGGGTTGAACGCGAACGCGGCCAGCCGGGGCGCCCCGGCCGTCGTGCTCGTGCCGTGCGCGATCATCGGCGCCCCGGGCGCCGACGCCGACGCGGCGTCGATCAGCCAGAGCCCCGCCGCGAAGAAGCCGGCGATCGGCAGGTTGGCGTCGATCGACCAGCCGGACGGCACGCCCGTGAACCAGGTCGGCGGGTCGACGATGGCCGTGTCCCTGGACGGGTACGCGCCCGTGATCGGGCTCGCGGCGCCGCCCGTGTTGTCCCAGAAGACGATCCCGCTGCGGCCGTTGCCGGCCCGCGTGCCCGCGGTCAGCCCTGTGGCGAGCCCGCCGTTCGTGATGAACTGCGCGCCGCCGGCTCCGCCGCCGACGTAGCCGCCGCCGGCGGCGAAGAACGCCGCCAGCCGCGCCCGCGCGGTGGCATTCGCCGGCGTGCTCGCCGGGTAGGTGGCGGTGCTGAAGACGACGTCGTAGCTCACGAGCGGGTCGGACACGCCGTTCAGCGCGGTCGTGCCGACCGGATCGGCGGTGAAGCCGAGATTTCGCAGCGACCAGACGCTCTGGTCGACGGCGTTCGTGAACACCGCCATGCGCGGCGAGTGGTCGATGTCGTCCAGTTGCGCGGGCGCCGTCGCGACCCGACGGAACAGCAGACCGGCTTTCGATGCAGCCGGTCCGATCACGCCGGCCGTCGAGTCGTCGAACAGGACCGTTCCGGCCGGGAAGCTGGTGCCGAGCGAGGTGAACGGGGCCGTCGCCAGCTTCGCCGTCAGCCCGCCCTTCAGCAGCGCGTTCAGCGTCCGCACCGCCGTCGGCGAGTCGATCTCGAGCGCGTAGTACTCGGCCGGTCCGAGCTCGAGGCCGCCGCCGACGGTGATCCCGCCGGGGACGAACGGCTCCGAGATCGGCTGCGTCGTCCTCGCCGTGAACGGTACGCCGTTCGGTACCTGCAGGACGTCGGCTCCCCAGAGGTAGCCGTGGCTCCACGCCGCGGGCGGCGCGTAGAGGATGCCGATCCGGCTGGAGACGTCGACGCCGATCCCGAGCGCCGTCTCGGCGAGACCCCGGTGGGCCTGCGCCATGTCGACGACGTACGAGTCCTGCTCGACCTTCTGGCCGAGAATCGTCTCGTCGGACCGGAGCTGCCGCACCTCGATGCCGTTGAAGAGCAGCCAGTCCACGAGGCGGTTCGCCTCCGGGTTGCTGCGCTGGCCGGCACCGAGCGGGATCACGTACGCGGTCGGGAACTCGTGCATCCAGTTGTTCTCGACGTCGAACGGCGCCGGGCAGCACGGCGGGCGCGCCTCGCCGGCGACGCCGCGCCGGTAGATCTCGAGCTGGTCGTTCAGGAGGTCGTTTCGGTTCGCCGTGTCGAAGCGCAGGGTCGACCAGGTCGTCACGAGCTGAGAGAGCAGCGCCGCGTTACGCCCGATCGGGTTCTTCGCCGGATCCGGGTCGGCGTTCAGGTAGCAGCGGTTGAGCGGGTTCGACGACGTGGACGTGCTGCTGCACATCTCGACCGTCGAGCCGTTGAGGCCGACGAGCTGTGAGTACATCGGCGTGTAGAACGGGCCCCAGTCGTCCCAGCTCTCGGCGACGGCCGGGCCGGCCGGCCGGCCGTCCGGGCAGATGGCGCCCTGCACCGAGATGCTGCCGTCGGAGCACCAGTCGTTGATCGGGCGAGTGACGTTGAGGTTGACCGCGTTCATGGCCGCCTCGTTCGCGTCGATGCGCGACTGGTTCCACTTCAGCCACAGGTCGTAGTCGATCCCCGGGTTGTGCGGCTTCGTCGTCGCCTCGATCAGGGTCGGCGTGACGTAGCCGTGCAGGTCGAGCGTCTCCGGCGGGAGCCACTCCTGCATGATCCGGACCGACGCCTTCGTCTCCGACTGCGACTGCGTCAGGAAGTCGCGGTTGAGGTCGAAGCCGTTGCCGTTCGCGCGCGCGCCGACGACGCGGCCGTCCGGGTTCTGGATCACGTTGAAGACGACGACGGCGCCGTCGAGGATCGCGTCCACCTCGGGATCGGTGCCGTACGGCGTCGTGGCGAGGCGCTCGATCGTGCGCATGTTCGCGTCCACGCCCTCGTACTCGTTGCCGTGGATCCCGCCCTGGACGTAGAGCGGCACCTTCACGTTGTCGCGCCACCCGCGGAGCTGGCGCTGCGCCGTGGCCGGGTTCCTGAGCGCTTGGCGGCGCAGGGTCGTCCAGTGCGTGAAGGCCGACTGCTGCTTCGCCGTCTTCAGCTGGTTGATCACGACCTTGTACAGGGGGCGGCCGGTCGCGGACGTGCCGTGCACCCGGACGTCTCATGCGCCCGTCGAGGCTGCGCGACTCGATGTCTGCGAGGGTGCAGCCGATCGCGTAGACCGGGATGTGCGGGAAGCTCGTGCCGGTCGACGGCAGCGCCTCCGCGGCGTCCGGTTCGGGTGTTCCGCACCAGGGCGGACCGATCGCGGCGGCGGCCGGCCGAGCGAAGCCGACGAGCGCGGCGACCAGCGCCAGCAGGAACATGGACGGGAAGATGACGCGGCGCACCATGGGATCCTCCAAGCGTTGGGCGGGTTCGGTCTTATAAAACGTGGGACTGCCCTTGTCAAAAAAATCGGAGGGAACGCACGCCATGGAGCTCATCCACACCTGCTACCGGATCACCGACATCGACCGCTCGGTCGCCTTCTACGAGGCGCTCGGCTTCGAGGAGCGCGCGCGGATGCCGATCCGCGAGGAGGCGATCAACGTCTTCATGGGCCTGCCGGGCGACGGCGACCGGCTCGAGCTGACCTACAACTTCGGCGTCGACTCCTACGAGGTCGGGACGGGCTACGGCCACATCGCGGTCACGGTCGACGACATGGACGGCGCCCTCGCGGCGCTCGGCCGAGCAGGGGATCGAGCCCGAGCGGCCCAAGTACCAGGTCCGCGAGGGCGGCTCGTTCATCGCCTTCGTGCGCGATCCCGACGGCTACCGGGTCGAGCTGATCGAGAGGTCGCGTTCGGGGCTCTGACGGCTGTCAGCCGCGGGCGTTGCTCGTCCGCACGCCGACGCGGTGCACGAACGTGATCACGGCGCGGCGGTTGGCGGCCCGTCCCGCCTCGGTGTCGTTCGAGGCGATCGGGTTCGCGTTTCCGTGCGGGACGATCCGCGGCGTCGCCTTGAAGCCGCCCGTCCGTTTCAGCTGCGCGCAGACGAGCTGCGCCCGTTCTCGTGCGAGCACCATCGGCTCGACAGTGCTGGGCGGCCAGGTCGCCGTGTAGCCGTCGCAGCGGATCCCCTCGATCGCGACCAGCCTCCGGCGAGTCCGGACGACGAAGCTCTGCCCGAGCGGCGTCAGCACCGCCAGATCGGGCAGCCAGGAACCGGGTGTCGTCACCACGCGTTCGATCGCCAGTACCGCTCGTGCACCCTTGACGCCGTTCACCGTCTCGCCCGACGAGGTTCGGCAGACCGCGCGCACGTCGACGAGGACGCCGCCGAAGCTGCGGTCGAGCAGCTGCTCCCCCTTCGGCTGCACGTCCAGCTTGATCACCATCTGCCCGCGGCCGCCGGCGGGAGCGCGGGCAAAGCCGCGCGCGATGACGACCTTCTGCTGACCGCGGGTGCGCAGCTCGATCGTGCAGGAGCTGAGCTGCTTGTCGCGCATCTTCGCGATCACCTCGTCCGCCTTCGCTTCCGCCACCGGCCCCGCCGGTTGCGGAGGTTGCACAACCGGAGCATCGGGCGCCGACGGCGGCAGCACGATCACCTGTGGCGGCTCGACCTCGATCGGCGGCTCCGGTGCCGCTGACTTGGGCGAGCAGATCCCGTCCGGGAGCGCCACCGCGCCGGTGTTGTCGTCCCAGATGTTCGCCGTGCCGCTGGAGCGGTTCCCGGTCGAGCGGTCATGGCAGTCGAAGTCGCCGGCCGTGTTCGGGTCGGCGCCGCTTGCCTCGTTGCCGCGGAGGAGATTCCCGGCCGCCTGGGCGGCGACGTCGATCCCGGTGTCGGCGGCGCCGCTGATCTTGTTCTCCTCGATCAGCACCGCCGTCGTCGGCCCCGCGACCGCGATCCCGAAGTTGCCGCCGGAGATCGTGTTCGTCCGCACCGCGGTCGCCTCTCCCGGCGGAGGCAGCACCTGCGTGACGGAGATGCCGACGTCGTTGCCGCTGAACGTGTTGCCGGAGACCGCCACCTTGCCGAGCGAGCCGAACAGGAGCAGCCCGGTCGAGAACGTCCCGCTGCCTGTGTACCGGTTCCCTGAGACACGGTTGCCGGTGACGGTGGCGACGGCGCCGCGGCTGATCTGCATCCCGTTCTGGGCGATGACGTTGGTCGGCCCGACGCCCGTGATGGTATTCCCGGTGATCGTCGCGACCGAGCCGGCGTTGTCGACGATGATCCCGGTCTTCTGGTAGTCGGAGATCGTGTTGTTCGTGATCGTCGCCGTACCCGACGTCGGCGTGGCGGCGCGACCGACCCTGATTCCCGACCCTTTCTGACAGCCGTCGATGCGGGTCGCCGCGCATGCCGGTGATCACGTTGTCGTGGATGTTCGCGTTCGCGCCGTTAAGGACGTAGATGCCGGAAAGCAGGTAGGTCGTCCCTGCCGGCGCGCATTCGCCCGTCGGGGCGAGGCCTTTGATCGTGAAGCCGCTGATCTCGACGTCGACGCCGCCGCTGGCGCCGTCGACCGTGACCACGTCCTGGGTGCCGGTCACCGGCCGCGGCAGGATGATCGTCGTCTGCGCCGAGCCGGCACCGGTGAGCTTGACGGACTTCGTGATCAGGACCTGCTCGGGGAAGTGCCTGCGCAGACCTGGATCGTGTCGCCGGCCGCGGCCGCGTTCACACCCGCCTGGATCGTCGTCTGCGCCCCGCCGACGGGGCAGACGGTCACCGTCGCCGCCGAAGCAGCGTCCGCGAAACCGAAATAGAGGAGCGCGGCGAGCCCGCAGATGACTGCCGGGCCAAGCGATCGACTTCGCCGCAGATGCGAAATCTGGCCCATGGCCACCACCCCCCGTGGAGCACCAACTCTCCTCCGCTGGCGAATATTTGTCAAGTAGCGTTCGCAACTTGCCCTTTGGCGGGTGCGTCTCGTCCGCCCGTCCCACCATGATCCGCGTGGTGGGCGGAGACAACCGAGTGAGGTCACTTGTTGCAATGCGGTTCGCGGCAGCGGCGCTGCTCGGGCTGCTCGCCGCCTTCGCGCTCGGCTCGTGCGGAGGCGACGGCGCGGCTGTGGGAACCGGGACCGCGACCGTCTCCCTGACCGGGGTCTCGGTGCCGGCCCGGACGGCGGCTGTCGAGACCGTGACGCTGACCGAGACCGCGCCCGCGGTCACCGAGACGGTGACGCTGACGGATGCGGCGCCGGCGCTCCCCGGGGCGGCGACGGAGACCGTGACGGAGACGGAGACCGTGACGGAGACGGAGACCGTGACGGAGACCGAGACCGTGACGGAGACCGAGACCGCGCCTGCGGCGACGGAGACGGTGACGCTGACCGAGACCGCACCGGCGGAGACGACGAGCGCACCTCCGGCCGAGACCGTGACCGAGACGGTCACCGTCACGACGACGACCGGCGTCAGCGCGGCCGGCGCCGCGGCCGCCGCGGCTGCGGCCTCGGAGGACGAGGGGCTCACGAGCACGGAGTGGGGGTGGGTCTTGTTCGGCCTGCTCGCAGCCGCGGTCGTGATCGGCGGGATCGTCTGGTGGCTGCGCAGGCGCTCCGCGGCGAAGCGAGGCGGGGGTGAGGGCGAGGCGCCTCCTCCGGCCGACCTCACCGCGTGACCGGGGTGCCTGCGGGCTAGATGCGCTCGACCACGACGACCGGGATCTCGCGGTCGGTGCGGGTCGCGTACTCGTCGTAGTGCGGCCAGATCTCGGCCATCAGGCGCCAGAGCCGCTCGCGCTCGTCGCCCTCGGCGGTGCGCGCCCGCCCGACGAGGCGGTCGGCTTTCACCTGCAGCTCGACCTGCGGCTCCTTCGAGAGGTTGCGGTACCAGCCGGGATGCTCGGGGGCGCCGCCCTGGGAGGCGACGATCACGAGGTCGTCGCCGTCGCGCCCGAAGATGAGCGGCGTCGTGGTCGGCTCGCCGGTCCGGCGTCCGGTCGTCGTCAGCAACAACGTCTCCACGCCGTTCCAGATGTAGCCGACCTCGCCGTCCGTCTCCCGGTAGCGGCGCACGTGCTCCTGGCCGAAGAGCGAGCGGTCGATCACGGCCGCAGCGTACCGGCGGCCGCGTGATAGAAGAGAGCTGATGGCCACGGACGTCGCACGGCACCTGACGAGGGACGAGCTCGAGGCGGGGCTCGAGGAGATCGAGCGTGCGCCTGCCGACGCCGGCACCGTCGAGCTGATCGTGCGCCGGCCCGCCGAGAGCGAGCGCGAGGTGCTCGCCGAGGGCGTGCTCGATCTGACCGAGGGGCTCGTCGGCGACAGCTGGATCACGCCGTGGCAGCAGGCGGATGCCGGACGGCTCCTCGAACCCCGACGCGCAGCTGACCCTGATGAGCGCGCGGGTCGTCGATCTCGTCGCGGCCGGAAACCGGGAGCGCTGGGCGCTCGCGGGCGACCAGTTCTACGTCGACTTCGACATCTCCGCGACGAACCTGCCGCCCGGCACTCGGCTGGCGCTCGGCTCGGCCGTGATCGAGGTGACGCCGGAGCCGCATACCGGCTGCGCCAAGTTCCACGCCCGCTTCGGCGGCGACGCGCACCGGTTCGTGAACACGAAGGAGCACCGGCACCTGCGCCTGCGCGGCCTGAACGCGAAGGTGATCGAGCCCGGCACGGTCGCCGCCGGCGACACGATCCGCAAGCTCTGACGCGGAGGCAGTGTGCAACCATGAGCCGATGAAACGTCGGCTCGCCTGGCTGATCGCGCTCCCGCTCGCGGTGATCGGGTCGCTTGCCGGGCACTCCGTCGCCTACCGGGCCACGGTGCCCGACGGCGCGGAACGAGCGCAGGTGCTCGCCGCCAGCGGTCACGCCTATCTCGACTACGCGCCGCTCGCGGTCGCCCTCTGCGTCGCGCTCGCCGGTCTCGGGTTCGCGGCGGCCGTGCTCGACGCCTTCGGCCGCCGCGATCGCAGGCGTGCCGGCGGCCACTTCTTCCTCGTCGCGGCGCTCGCACCGGTGGCGTTCACGCTTCAGGAGCTCGGCGAGCGCTTCGCCCACGACGGGCAACTCCACTGGCAGCTGCTCGTGTCCGGGCCGTTCCTGGTCGGACTCGTGCTCCAGCTCCCGTTCGCGCTGCTCGCGGCGGCGATTGCGTACGCCCTCGCCGGTGCAGCACGCCGGATCGCGGAGGCGCTCGAGTCGCCGCGGTCGCGACGTGTCGGCACGCCTTTCGTGCCTCGCTCGCTCTCGGTCGAGCTTCCGCGCGCGCGGGCGCTCGCCGGCGGCTTCTCGGTCCGCGGTCCGCCGCAGCTCGCCTAGCCGACCCAGCGCGGCCGCATTCGCGGCCGCCGATCGAGCGAGGAGAGATGGACGATCACCCGGGCCGGCGTACGTGCCGTCCGGTGCTCGTCGCGGTCGTCGCCGTCCTGGCGGCGCTCGTGGCGGCTCCACTGGCTGGTGCGCACGCGCGGCTGATCACAACCCAACCTGCCAACGACGCGGTGCTCGCGGAGAGCCCGGACTCCGTGCTGCTCCGGTTCGACGAGCCGGTGGAGACGGCGTTCGGCGCCATCCGCGTCTACGACGCACGGGCACGCCGTGTCGACACGGGCGACGTCGAGCGGCCGAGCGACCGCGAGGTCGAGGTCGCACTCGACCCGCGGCTCGCCCGCGGCACGTACACGGCCACGTGGCGGGCTCTCTCCGGTGACGGTCATCCGGTCTCGGGCGCGTTCGTCTTCCACGTCGGCGCCCCGGGTGCGAACCCTGCGGGGATCGCGGCGCAGGTGCTCGACGACGGGACGCCGGCATCCGTGTCGGTGCTGTTCTCGGTCGTGCGGGCGCTCGACTTCCTGCTTCTCTTCCTGGTCGGCGGCGGCACGCTGATGCTCGTCGCCGGGCTCGGGCGGGCAGCGGCGGAGACGAGGTGGCGGCTGACGCGGGTGCTCGCTGGTCTCTCGGTGCTGCTGGCGCTCGTCGCCCTGGCCGGGATCGTGCTCCAGGGTGCGGCGGCCGGTGGCTTCGGCCTCGCCGAGGCGCTGGACCCGGATGTCGTCTCGGCTGTGATCGGCACGCGGTTCGGGACGGTCTGGCTCGTGCAGGCGGCGCTCGCCGGTGCGACGGCGGCAATGCTCCTCGGCAGCCGGCGCATCCCGGAGCTCACGCTCTCCGCCGTGACCACGGCCGCGCTGATGCTGCTCACGCCCTCGCTCTCCGGACACGCGAGCGTCTCCGGCGGACTCGCGCTCGTCGCCGACATGGCCCACCTCCTCGCCGGGGCGGTCTGGGTCGGCGGTCTCGCCGCACTCGTGCTCGCGCTCGTCTGGGCCGGGGCGGAGCGGTGGGAGCTCGCCGCCGACGCCGTCCCGCGGTTCTCGCTGCTCGCGGTCGGCTCCGTCTCGCTGCTGATCGTCAGCGGCACGGTCAGCGGCTACCTGCAGGTTCGGGCGCTCCGGGGGCTCTGGGAGACGACCTACGGGCAGCTGCTGCTGCTCAAGCTCGGCCTCGTCCTGCCGCTGCTCGCGCTCGGCCTCTACCACAACCGGCGGGCCGTGCCCCGGCTCCGTAGCGGGCTCGCCTCGTCCCGCGAGCGGACGCGCTTCCTCCGCACGACCGGGGTGTCGCTGCTGCTGATGGTCGCGGTCGTCAGCGTCACGGCCGTGCTCGTGTCGGAGCCGCCGGCGCGGGCGCAGGTCGCTCCCTCCGGGCCGTTCGCGACCACCGCACCGCTCGGCGACCTCGAGCTCAACCTGGTCGTCGACCCGGCGAAAGCCGGGCGCAATCAGATCCACCTCTATCTGACAAATCAAACGGGACAGCCGGAAGACGTCGACGAGGCCATGGTCTCGGCGACGCTCGCGAGCCGTCAGATCGGCCCGTTGCGCTTCGAGGCGCACCGGGCCGGCCCCGGCCACTTCGTCGTCCACGGCGCCCAGCTGGCGCTGGCGGGCGACTGGCAGCTTCGCGTCGAGACTCGCCGCGGCGAGTTCGACGCGGCTGAGGCGACCGTCTCCGTCCCGATCGGAAAGGAACCTCACTGATGCGTAGAACGCTCATCCTGCTCACGTTGGGCTCGCTGCTGCTCGTCCCCGCCGCGAGCGCCCATGTCACCGTCAACCCCGGCGAGGTGCCGTCGGACAGCTTCTCGCGGTTCGCGATCCGCGTTCCCACCGAGCGCGCCGACGCCGACACGACGAAGGTCGTGCTGCAGCTGCCCGAGGGCCTCTTCTTCGTCAGCTTCCAGCCGAAGGAGGGGTGGACGCGGACGGTGACGACCGAGAAGGTCGACCCGCCGGTCGAGTTGTTCGGCGAGACCTACTCCGAGCGGATCGCGACCGTCACCTGGGAAGGCGGCAAGATCGCCCCCGGTGAGTTCGACGAGTTCGGCATGAGCGCCAAGGTGCCGGCCGAGGTCGGGACGCTCACGTTCCCGGCGACGCAGACGTACTCGAACGGCGAGGTCGTCCGCTGGATCGGCGCCCCCGACTCCGACGCCCCCGCTCCGCAGGTGGAGCTGACCGAAGCGGTGCAGGAGGAGACCGCCGAGCCGCTCCCGGCCGAGACGACCGCTGCGGCAGCGAGCACCGACGACGACTCCGACCTGGACGGACTCGCGCTCGCGTTCGGGATCGCCGGCCTCGTCGCCGGGCTCGCAGCGCTCGCCGTGGTGCTCCTGAGGCGGCCGAAGGGCGCATGAAGCTCCTTGCGGCCGCATTGCTCGCCGGCCTCGTCGTCTGCCCCGTCGCCGCGGGGCACGGCGACGGGGCGGCGCGCGGCTTCACCTCGACCGTGACCGCGATCGCCCCCGCGGTGAGCGGTCTCGACGCGCAGGTGCTGCAGGGCGACGACCAGCTCCGGGTGCGGAACGACAGCGGCCGCGAGGTCGTGATCGAGGGCTACGACGGCGAGCCGTATCTCCGGTTCGAGGCGGACGGGGGCGTCTATCGCAACGCGGCGTCGCCGGCGACGTACCTGAACCAGGAGCGCTTCGGCGGCGTCGACGTGCCCGAGTCGGCGTCGGCGAAGGCGCCGCCGCGGTGGGAGCGGGTCTCCCGCGGCCGCTCGTACGACTGGCACGATCACCGGATCCACTGGATGAGCCCGATCGACCCGCCCAAGGTGCGGCAGGCGCCCGACCGCGCGCACCACGTCTTCGACTGGACCGTGCCGGGATCCGTCGCCGGCGAGCAGCTCGCGATCCGCGGCACGCTCGACTACGAGCCGCCGCCTGCGAGCAGCTTCAATCCCGTCCTGATCGCGCCGGTCGCCGCGCTCGCACTCGCGGGCGGGATCTTCTGGTGGGCGCGACGACGGCGGACGGCGGCGTCCTAGTGCCGAAGCAGGCCGTTCTGCTGCGCGGGATCAACCTCGCCAAGCGCCGGCGGGTCTCGATGCCCGACCTGCGCAAGCTGCTCGAGCAGCACGGCTATGGCGACGTGCGTACGCACCTGCAGAGCGGCAACGTCATCCTCTCGAGCCCGCTCTCGCCGCGGCAGCTCGAGACCCGGCTGGAGCGAGAGCTCGCGGCCGGGCTCGGCTTCGACGTCGCGGTGCTCGTCCGCACGCGGTCCGAGCTGGCGAAGGTGGTCGCGCTCGACCCGCTCGGCAAGGTCGCGACGAATCCGTCCCGCTACCTCGTCAGCTTCCTCTCGAAGAAGCTGCCGGCCGCGGTCGCCCGCGAGCTCGAGTCGACGGACGTCGCACCCGGCCGTGTCGTGGTCGAGGGCCGGGAGCTGTATGCCTGGCACCCGGAGGGCGTCCAGCGCTCGCCGCTCGTGAAGCTCCTCGACGACAAGCGCCTCGGCGTCGTCTCGACCGCGCGCAACTGGAACACGGTCACGAAGCTGCTCGAGCTGCTCGACGACTAGGGTCGCAACCATGCGCTCGCGGCGGATGATCACCGTCGTCGGCTGCCACGCCGGCGGCGAGATCGGCAACGTCGTCGTCGGCGGCGTCCTGCCTCCGGCCGGGGCGACCGTGTTCGAGCAGATGCAGACGCTCGAGCGGGAGGGCGACGGTCTCCGGAAGCTCCTGCTGCGCGAGCCGCGCGGCAGCGTCGCCTGCCACGCGAATCTCGTCGTCCCCGCGACGCGGCCGGACTGCGACGCGGGCTTCATCATCATGGAGCCGACCGAGTATCCGGCCATGTCCGGTTCGAACACGATCTGCACGACCACCGTCCTGCTCGAGACGGGCATGGTCGAGCTGATCGAGCCCGAGACGGTCGTGCGCCTGGAGGCGCCGGGCGGCGTCGTCGAGGCGCGGGCCAGCTGCCGGGACGGCCGCGTCGAGAGCGTCGAGTTCATGAACGTGCCCTGCTTCGTCGACCGGCTCGACGCGGCGCTCGAGGTCGAGGGGCTCGGCACGGTGGCGGTCGACGTCGCCTACGGCGGCATGTGGTACGCGATCGCCGACGCGCATGCTCTGGGCTTCGCGATCGAGCCGCAGGAGGCGCGCGACCTGTCGCTGGCCGGCGAGCGGATCCGCGCCGCCGCGCGCGACCAGCTGTCGTGCGTCCATCCCGAGAACCCGGCGATCGCGGGAGTCAGCATCGTCCAGCTGGCGGAGCCGTGGCAGGGGATCGGGAAGGTGAGCCGGAACGCCGTCGTCGTCGCGCCGGGGCGGCTCGACCGCTCGGCGACCGGCACCGGGCTCTCGGCCCGGCTGGCCGTCCTGCACGCGCGCGGCCTGATGCGCGTCGGCGACGCGATGGCGCACGCCTCGGCGATCGGCTCCACCTTCGACGGGAGGATCGTGGCGGAGACCCGAGTCGGCGACCGCGGCGCGATCGTGCCGGCAATCCGCGGCAGCGCGTGGATCACCGGTGTGACGCAGCTCTACGTCGATCCGGACGACCCGTTTCCCGAGGGCTACCTGCTCTCGGACACGTGGGGCGTCAGCGGGCTCGACAGCCAGGCCTGACCGGTGGGGCGCAGTCGCCCGCGCCTCACCGCTCCCCCGCTGAAAGGAGCGCGTGTCTAGCGCTTCGTGCGCCGCTTCCGCGCGGTCGCCTTGCGGCCGGCCGGCGGGCGCTTCGCGCGGACGGAGCCCTTGCGCTTCTTCGCGGCGTCGACGGAGGCTTTGAGCGCGGCCAGCAGGTCGGCCGGCTCCTCGTCCTCGGCGGCGGGCACGGCGGTGATCGTCTCGCCCTTCTGCTTCGCCTTGATCAGCTTCAGAAGCGTCTCGCGGTAGGTGTCCTCGTACCGCTCGGGCTCGAAGCTCCCCTTGAACTGGCCGATCAGGGCGGTCGCCATCTTCAGCTCCGCCGCGGGCACCTTGGCCTTCCTCGGCGCGATTTCCTTCGCAGGCCGGATCTCGTCGTGGAAGAAGAGCTTCTCGAGCGTGATCACGCCCGCGCGGATCCGCAGACAGCCCAGGTGTTGCTTGTCGCGCATCACGTACTTGCCGACTGCCGCGAGGCCGGTGTCCTCCATTGCCTGGCGCAGGAGCGAGTAGACCTTCTCGCTGCCGTCCTGCGGCCCCAGGTAGTAGGTGCGCTCGAAGTAGATCGGGTCGATCTCCTCGTACGGGACGAAGTCGGAGATCTCGATCGACTTGACGCCCTCGGTCTTGGCGGCGGCGAAGTCCTCGTCGGTGAGGATGACGAGCTCGTCCTTCTTCACCTCGTACGCCTTCACGATCTCCTCGTCCGGGACGGGCTCGTTCTCGGCCTTGCAGACCTTCTGGTAGCCGATCCGGCCGCCGTCCGGCTCGTGGACGAGGTGGAAGCGGAGGTCGGACTCGTCGATCGCGCTGTACATCCGCACCGGGACGTTGACGAGCCCGAACGAGATCGTGCCGGTCCAGATCGCTCGCGGCATGTGATCTCAACGGTGGAGCGATTGATTCGGATTCGGCACGAAGCCGTTGCGCTCTCGTTGCACATCGCGGCGTAGCGTGGCCGGCATGGGCGGAACGACGAAGGCAGGGACGATCAAGGCAGCGACTCCATGGGGCCCGGCGACGCTGGTCGAGGAGCTCCGGCTGCCCCAGCAGTCGGGCGGGAAGCGCTTCGCCTCCCTCGTCCAGCTGCTCGAGGACGGAAACGGCGAGCGGCTCGTTCGCTTCGCCTACGCCACCGACGGAGTCGCGCGGCGCGGTCCGGTGACGCTACGGCTCCGCGACCTCGAGCGGCTCCGCCAGGCGCTCGCCAAGCATCCCGGGCTCGAGGAGGTGCTGCGGCTGTGAGGCCGGCGACGCGCTCAGGCGGCCGCGAGGCTTCGCTCGCGTGCGGCGTCCACGAGTGCAGCGAGCAGCAGCGCCCCGTCGCCCGAGCCGAGCAGCGGGTCGACCGCGTGCTCCGGATGCGGCATCAGGCCGAACACGTTGCGCGCCTCGTTGCACACACCGGCGACGTCGCCGACCGAGCCGTTGCAATCCTCCGCGTAGCGCAGCACCAGCTGGCCTGCGGCCTCCAGGTCGGCGTACAGCTCCTCGTCCGCATACCAGCAACCTTCGCCGTGCTTCACCGGGATCGTCAGCTCCTGATTCGGCTGACAACGCGCCGTGAACGGCGTGTCGGTCCGCTCGACACGGAGGCGGACGTCCCGACAGATGAACTCGAGGTCGCGGTTCTGCCGCAGCACGCCCGGCAGCAGGCCGGCCTCGCAGAGGATCTGGAAGCCGTTGCAGATCCCGAGCACCGGGCCGCCCTCGGCCGCGAACGCGCGCACCGCGTCCAGCACAGGTGCGAAGCGCGCGATCGCGCCGCACCGGAGGTAGTCGCCGTACGAGAACCCGCCCGGAAGCACGACCGCACCGGTGCCGCGGGGCAGCTCGGTCGCGGCGTGCCAGACGAGCTCCGCCTCGGCGCCGAGGGCGCCGAGCGCCCAGGCGGCGTCCCGGTCGTCGTTCGAGCCCGGGAAGACCAGCACCGCCACCTTCGGCCGGTCGCTCACGCGCCGTCCACCTCGATCTCGAAGCTCTCGATCAGCGGGTTCGCGAGCAGCTCGTTGCACATGCGCTCCACCTGGGCTTTCGCCTCCTCCGAGCTGGGGGCGTCGACCTCCAGATCGACGAGCCGGCCCACGCGGGCACCTCCGACGGCGAAACCGAGCTTGCGCAGCGACCCCTGCACCGCCTCGCCCTGCGGATCGAGGATGCCCTGCTTCGGCCGCACGAGCACGGTCACCTTCATCGCAGCACCACCTGCGGGTCGGCGAGGTAGGCGTCGAACGCGAGCCCAGTCAACAACTCGAACGCCTCGACGTAGCGGGCACGCGTCCCTGCGACGACGTCTGCGGGCACCTCCGGGCCGGGATCGGTCTTGTCCCAGCCGAGCGCTTCGCAGTAGTCGCGCACGTACTGCTTGTCGTAGGACGGCTGAGGCCCGCCGGGCGCGTACTCGCTCGCCGGCCAGAAGCGCGAGGAGTCGGGCGTCAGCGCCTCGTCGCCGAGGACGAGCACGCCGGACTGGTCGAGGCCGAGCTCGAACTTCGTGTCCGCGAGGATGATCCCGCGCGCCTCTGCATGATCGGCTGCGAAGGCATAGAGGGCGAGCGCGACGGCCTCGACCTCGGCCCACCGCTCGACACCGACCAGCTCGGCCGCCGTGCGCGCGTCGATGTTCTCGTCGTGGCCGGAAGCAGCCTTCGTCGCCGGCGTCACGATCGGCTGCGGCAGCCGATCCGACTCGACGAGCCCTGCCGGGAGCGCGTGCCCGCAGACCGAGCCCGTGGCCCGATAGTCCTTCCAGCCGGAGCCGGACAGGTAGCCGCGGACGACCACCTCGACCGGGAGCATCTGCAGCCGCCGGCATTCCAGCGAGCGGCCGTCGCCGCGCAGCGCCAGCAGGTGGTTCGGCACGAGCTCACGGGTGAGGCGGAACCAGAACGCGGAGAGGCCGGTGAGCACGCGACCTTTGTCGGGGATCTCGGTGGGCAGGATCACGTCGAAGGTCGAGATCCGGTCGGACGCGACGAGCAGCAACCGCTCGTCGTCGAGGGCGTAGAGCTCGCGCACCTTGCCGCTGCCGAGATGAACGGCCGTCTCAGGCATGGACCTGCTCCTCGCGGAGCGCCCGCAGGCGGTCGAAGACGACCCCGGCGTTGCGCGTGTACGAGCCGAGGTCGAAGACGGTGTCGAGGTCGACTGCGCCGGCGATCTCGGCGTCGGCTCGCACCAGCCCGGGGAAGTCGAGTGCCTCGTCCCAGGCTCGCATCGCATGGCGCTGCACGAGCCGGTAGGCCCCGTCCCGGGGCAGTCCGGACTCGACGAGCGCGAGCAGCAGGCGCTGGCTGAAGTAGAGACGATGGCTCGCGTCCAGGTTCTCGCGCATCCGCTCGGTGCGGACGACGAGGCCTTCGAGCAGCCACGCGAAGCGGTCGAGCATGTAGTCGACGGCGAGGAAGGCGTCGGGCAGGACGACCCGCTCCGCCGAGGAGTGGGAGATGTCCCGCTCGTGCCAGAGCGCGACGTTCTCGAGCCCGACGACCGCGTTTCCGCGGACGACGCGCGCGAGCCCGCAGATCCGCTCGGAGACGATCGGGTTCCGCTTGTGCGGCATCGCCGACGAGCCCTTCTGCCCGCTGCCGAACGGCTCCTCGATCTCGCGGACCTCGGTACGCGCGAGATGCCGGAGCTCGAGCGCGAAGCGCTCCAGCGAGGCCGCGAGCAGCGCGAGCGCGTTCAGCACCTCGGCGTGCCGGTCGCGCTGGAGGATCTGGGTCGAGCTCGGCGCCGGCTCGAGCCCGAGCCGTTCGCAGGCGATCCGCTCGACCTCGGGATCCGCCGCCGAGTAGGTGCCGACCGCACCCGAGAGCTTGCCGACGCGCATCCCCTCGAGCGCATGGGCGACCCGATCGCGGTCCCGCTCGAGCGCGAACGCCCAGCCGGCGAGCTTGAGCCCGAACGTCGTCGGCTCGGCGTGGACGCCGTGCGTCCGTCCGATCGTGATCGTGTCCCGGTGCTCCTCGGCGCGGGCGACGACCGCAGCGAACGCGCGCTCGATCCCGTCCAGCACGAGCGTCCCGGCTTCGCGGATCTGGAGCGACAGCGCGGTGTCGAGCACGTCCGACGAGGTCAGGCCGTAGTGGAACCAGCGCCCCTCCTCGCCGAGCTGCTCCGCCACCGCGTCCACGAACGCCGCGACGTCGTGTTGCGTCCGGGCCTCGATCTCGGCCACGCGCTCGGGGCTCGGCGGTACCGCACGTGCGCGGATTGCGTCGACGGCTTCGTGCGGAACGACACCGGTCTCCGCCCAGCCCTCGAGCGCGGCGAGCTCGACGTCGAGCCAGCGGCGCAGCTTCGCCTCGTCCGACCAGATCGCCGACATGGCCGGGCGGGAGTAGCGCGAAATCACTCGAGCGAGTCTAGCGTCCGTCCCGGCGATCGACCGCCGCGATCAGCCCGGCGCGGCCGCCGCGTCGCGGGCGATGTCGCGTCGATACTGCGCGCCGTCGAACCGGATCCGCTCGCAGCCCGCATACGCGCGGTCGCGGGCGTCGGCCAGTGTCGGCCCCGTTGCCGTGACGCCGAGAATCCGGCCGCCGTTCGTCACCAGCCGGTCGCCGCGGAGCGCGGTTCCGGCGTGGAAGACGACCGCGCCGGCGGCCTCTACGTCCTCGATGCCCTCGATCACCGCTCCGGTGCCCGTGCGCTCGGGGTAGCCGTCGGCGGCCAGGACGACCGTCACCGCCGCGTCCTCCGAGACTGCGAGCTCGACGCCCGCCAGGTCGCCGCCGGCGGCCGCGGCAAGCGCACCGAGCAGATCGCCGTCCAGCAGCGGCAGAATCGACTGCGTCTCGGGATCGCCGAAGCGGGCGTTGTACTCGAGCACCTTCGGCCCGGAGTCGGTCAGCATCACGCCGGCGAAGAGGACGCCGACGAACGGCGCCCCGCGCCGGGAGAGCTCCTCGACCACCGGCCGGTGCAGCTGCTCGACGAGCTCGGCCACCTCGGCCGCCCCGAAGCCGGGGACGGGCGAGAACGAGCCCATCCCGCCGGTGTTCGGGCCGGTGTCGCCGTCGCCGATCCGCTTGAAGTCCTGCGCCGGCGGCAGCGGGAGCACGTCGCGGCCGTCCGAGAGCGCGAAGATCGAGATCTCGTCCCCGGCGAGGAGCTCCTCGATCACGATCGGGCCGTCGAACGCGGCTGCGGCGCGGAGGCCCTCGTCGAGCGCCTCCGCGGTCTCGCAGATGAAGACCCCCTTGCCTGCGGCGAGGCCGTCGACCTTGACGACGCACGGTGGGCGGGCGACGGCGAGCGCCTCGGCCATCGGGACGCCGGCAGCCGCCATCACCTCCTTCGCGAAGGTCTTCGATCCCTCGATCCGGGCTGCGGCCCGGCCCGGCCCGAAGACCGCGATCCCGTTCTTGCGGAGCGCGTCGGCGACGCCGGCCACGAGCGGCGCCTCCGGGCCGATCACCGCCAGGTCGGCGTCGAGACTGCGGGCGAGGCCGAGCAGTGCCTCCGCGTCGTCAGCACGGACGGGATGGCAGTCGCCGAGGGCCGCGATCCCTGGGTTGCCGGGCGCCGCGTGCAGTCCGGTCAGCCCGGGCGCCTGCGCCAGTTTCCACGCGAGCGCATGCTCGCGGCCTCCGGATCCGACGAGAAGCACCTTCACCGCGGGCCGAGTCTACTGTCCGCTCCGGTTGATTTCGTGGCCGCGGGCGAGCTAGACGACGCGGGCGAGCGCCTCGACGACAGCCGGGTCGAAGTGCGTCCCCGAGCAACGGCGCAGTTCCGCGAGCGCCTCCTCGGGCGTGCGACCGGCTCGGTAGGGACGGTCGGTCGTGATCGCGTTGTAGGCGTCACAGCAGCAGACGATCCGGGCGACGTACGGGATCTCGACGCCGGCGAGTCCGTCCGGATACCCGCCGCCGTCGTAGCGCTCATGGCACGAGCGGACGAGGTGGCCGACGTTGCCGAGCACGCCGCCGACCTTGTCGAGCATCTCCTCGCCGATCAGGGTGTGCGTCTCGACGATCGCGCGCTCTTCGGGGGTGAGCGGGCCGGGCTTGTTGATGATCTCGTTCGGGATGCGGATCTTGCCGACGTCGTGCAGCAGCGCCACGAACTCCGTATCGCGGCGCGCACGGCCGTCGAGCTTCAGCTCGTCGGCGACCGCGACCGAGAGTGAGACGACGTCGCGGCTGTGGGAGCCGGTGTAGCTGTCGTCGGCCTCGACGACGTCGCCGAGCAGGAGCGCCGTGCCGCGATAGGCGTGACTGAGCTCGAGCGCGTGGTCGACGCGGCTGCGGCGCTCGCGGGCGAAGGTGCGCAGGAGCGCGACGAGGGGGAGCACGAGCAGGAACGCGCCGTCGTGCTCGGTCGCGACCACCGCTGCCAGCAGCGCGACGGGCGCGAGCGCGGCATCGACCATCCAGGCGACCGAGAGAGGTTTGATGAATGCGCGCGGAGAGAGGCCGAGGGCGACCCGGGTATGCGTCGCGGCGTTGACGAAGTCGGCGCCGAACTGCGCGGCGAGGGCGCCGAGCAGCACAACGGCTCCTGCCTCCTGCGGGCTCGGATCGCCGGCAGCGAGGAGCACGAGCACCGGGCCGAGCGAGTAGACGGCCTCGCCGAGCCTGCCGAGCACGCGCTCGACGCGGATGCGGCCGTCGAGCAGCTCGAGCACGTTTCCGAGCATGATCCCGGCGGCGACGCAGAGCGGGACAAGGCCGAGCGGGACGAGAAACAGCATCGGCACGAACACGAGCTGCGTCGGGGTGGCGAGCCCAGGGCCGACCTCGAACTCGACGTTGTAGGCGAGCGCGTAGGCGCCGACGAGCGCGACGAGCAGGAGCGGGGACGAGAGCTCCGTCGCCGAGTCGAGCCGGAATGCGAGCGGAACCGCGACCGCAAGGAAGAGGCCGCCGGTGATGACACTGGCCCACAGCTCGCGGCTGCCGAGCCGCGCCTGCCGGCGCGCCCGCATGTCCTCGAGTTGGATCTCGGTGGTCGGATCGAGCTCCGCCGTGCTCACAAAGTGGATATCGGAACGAGCTCGGCCCCGGGTTCACTCCATCGAGGGATTCTGCGACCTAGCCGCTCCTTCACCCCTGCGGGGGATTGTCCGAACGCCGCCCCCGGCGACACTGCGACGGCGGCGGCAACAAAAGGGAGAGGGCGAGTGATGAGAGCTGTGGGCACGTTCAAGGGCATCAGGTGCGTAGTGGTGATCGCGGGGGCGCTTGCCGTCCTGGCGGCGGCGAGCGCATCACCGGCACGCGCGGGCGACGGATCGTTGCTCGGCTGCGGCTACGCGCCCGTCCATCCGTTCCTGCAGTGGCTCGACCCTCTCCCGTATACGTTGCTCCCGGGCGGCGACTTCGAGTCGGGCGCGGCCGGGTGGACGCTGACGGGCGGCGCACGGGTCGCGGACGGCAACGAGCCGTTCTTCGTCACCAAGCGCACCGACTCGCGCTCGCTGCTGCTGCCTCCGGGCAGCTCGGCGACGAGCCCGCCGATGTGCATGGGCCTCCTACTTCCGGTCGTCCGCTACGTCTCCACCGGCGGCAACCTGCTCTCGTACATGCGGGTCGAGGCGGTCTACAAGGATCCGAGAGGGCGCGAGCGGTCGATCGACCTGCTGCCGCCGGGGCTGCCCAGCAAGTCCTGGGCGCCGAGTCTGCCGGCGCTCCAGCTGATGGGGCTGCTCAACGTGCTGACGCTGGACGGGCTCACATCCGACATCGCGCTGCGCTTCACCCCGAAGGGGACGGTCTTCGGCAGCGGCACCTGGCGGGTCGACGACATCTACGTCGATCCCTGGAAGGTCGTCTAGCCGCTAGCTCCGCGCGAGGACCTGCTCGCGCGCCGCGCCGGTTCCGACGAGCTCGACCGGGACGTCCAGTTCCCGCTCGACCAGCTCGACGTACGAGCGCGCCGCCTCGGGGAGGTCGCCCAGGGTCGCGCAGTCGTCGAGCGGCTCCGCCCAGCCCCCGACGCTCTCGAACACCGGCGTCGCATGGTGGAAGTCGCTCTGGTGGGCGGGGAAGTCGCGCGTCTCGGTCCCGTCCGGGAGGCGGTAGGCGACGCAGACCTCAAGCTCGTCGAACGCCGAGAGCACGTCGAGCTTCGTCAGGGCCAGCGACGTGATCCCGTTGAGCCGCACGGCGTAGCGGAGGGCGACCAGGTCGAGCCAGCCGGGCCGACGGTCGCGGCCGGTCACGGTCCCGTACTCCTGCCCGAGCTCGCGCACCTCCGCGGCCAGCTCAGGCTCCATCTCGCTCGGGAACGGGCCGGCGCCCACGCGCGTCACGTAGGCCTTCGAGACGCCGATCACACGGTCGATCCGCGTCGGCCCGATCCCCGTCCCCGTCGCAGCCGCGCCGGCGATCGGGTTCGAGGAGGTGACGAAGGGATAGGTGCCGTGGTCGAGGTCGAGCAGCGTCCCCTGCGCGCCCTCGAGCAGGACCTGCTTGCCCTCGCGGATCGCGGTGTCGACGAGCAGCGAGGTGTCGGCGACGAACGGCCGCAGCCGCTGCGCGAAGCCCTCGTGTCGGGAGGCGACCTCCTCGAGCTCGAACGGCTCGTGCTCGTAGACGCGCTCGAGCCAGATGTTCTTCTCCTGGAGCGCCGTCTCGATCTTCTGACGGAGGATCTTCGGGTCGAGCAGGTCCTGGACGCGGATGCCGAGGCGTGCGGCCTTGTCGGCGTAGGCGGGGCCGATCCCGCGGCGCGTCGTCCCGATCTGAAGCTTGCCGAGCCGTTTCTCGCCGGCGCCGTCGATCGCGATGTGCCACGGCATGATCAGGTGCGCGTTGCCCGAGATCTTCAGCGGCGCGGAGGAGATCCCGCGCTGCTCGAGCCCGTCGAGCTCCTCCAGCAGCACCTCCGGGTCGACGACGCAGCCGGCTCCGAGCACGCTCACCTTGCCGGAGAGGATCCCGGACGGCAGGTGGCGGAACTTGAACGTCTCGCCGTCGACGATCACCGTGTGGCCGGCGTTCGGGCCTCCCTGGTAACGGCAGACGACGTCGCTCGACTGCGCGAGCAGGTCGACGATCTTGCCCTTGCCCTCGTCGCCCCACTGGGCGCCGACGATGACGGTCGCTGGCACCCCGCGATCATGCCCGATCTCCTACATGCGCAGTCCGGCCGGCTCGTCGAGTGCCCGAACGACGCTGATCGGGTGCCCGCGCGTGCAGCAGGTCGCCGTGTGGTCGCGCTCGAGCTCCAGCCGTCCCTCCACCCGCGCGCCGAGATACCCGTGCTCGGCGGCGCACTCCTCGCAGACGACGGTGTACGACGTCGCCCGCGCTGCCAGCCAGATCGTCTGGTCGATCATGTCGTGCTCCTTTCGACCCCTGTTGTCATGCTGCACCGAGTGCCCGGTAGTCGTTCGTCGGGGTGAGCCTCACCTCCTGACAGAGCCTGCGGAGGCGGCTTGCGATCGGCTTCCCGACCCGGTCGTCGAGCTCGCCGAGGGTCAGGTTCGTGGTCACGATCGTCAGCGAGCGGGACGACTCGCGTTCGTTGACGAGGCTGTAGAGCCGCCCCCGCGACCAGTCGTCCGGCTTCTCGTTGCCGAGATCGTCGAGCACGACGATCTTGAAGCCGCGCGGGAAGCTCCAGTGCAGCTCCTCGCCGTCCAGCTGCTGGCTGCGCAGGTCGCGCAGGCGCTGCAGCCACGTCGGCACGTTGATGAAGAGGCTCGCCGACTCCTGCATGTACGCCGCCTCGCGCAGGATCGCGATCGCGAGGTGCGTCTTGCCCGCGCCGGGCGGCCCGTGCAGGAGCAGCCCGCGGCTCGGCCGGCGCCCCTGGCGCACCTCCTTGGACAGGTTCATCGCCTGCGCCAGCGCGTCGCCCGTGCCGGGCACGCGCTGGAAGGTCGCGAACGAGCAGTCGCGGTAGGCCGGCGGCACGCCCGTACGGGTGAACCTCGCAGCCGCCTGGCTCTCGGCCAGCTCCACTTCCTCGGCCTGGCGGCAGACCTCGCAGTAGCGGCTGCCGGGGAACGTGAAGTGCAGGACCTTGACCTCGATCGTCTCGAAGTCGCAGCCGCACTTGAGGCAGGTCGCCTTCACGCGGCGCGGTGGTCGGAGAACTTCGCGTACCGCTTGACGAAGTTGAGCTTGATCGTCTCGGTCGGTCCGTTCCGGTGCTTGGCGACGTGCACCTCGGCGAGGCCCTGCTGCTCCGACTCCTCGCCGTTGTAGTACTCGTCGCGGTAGATGAACATGACGAGGTCGGCGTCCTGCTCGATGCTGCCGCTCTCGCGCAGGTCGGAGAGCACCGGCCGCTTGTCGGTGCGCTGCTCGACGGCGCGGGAGAGCTGCGAGAGCGCGATGATCGGCACGTCCAGGTCCTTGGCGAGCGCCTTCAGGCCGCGGGAGAGCGACGAGACCTCCTGCAGGCGGCTCTCGACGCTGCCGCCCATCGCCATCAGCTGCAGGTAGTCGACGACGATCATCCCGAGATCCGGCTTGCGCCGCTTCAGCGTCTGGGCGCGGGAGCGGAGCTCGAAGAGGGTCAGACCGGGCGTGTCGTCGAGGTAGAGCGGCACCTGCTCGAGCGAGGCGCACGCCTTCGAGAGCCGCGACCAGTCCTCCTCGGCGAGCTTCCCCGTCCTGATCTTGTGCGAGTCGATCTTCCCCTCGAGGCAGATCAGGCGCTGCGTCACCTCCTGCTTCGACATCTCGAGCGTGAAGAAGGCGCAGGGCGTGCCCGTGCGGACGACGTTGGCGGCGATGCTGATCCCGAGGGCGCTCTTCCCCATCGAGGGGCGGGCGGCAAGGATGATCAGGTTCCCGGGCTGGAAGCCGGCCGTCACCGCGTCGAGCTCGGAGAAGCCGCTCGAGACGCCGGTGACGGAGGCGCCCTGCTCGTAGAGATGGCTGACGCGCTCGAACGTCTCCACCAGGGCCTCCTGGAGCGAGCGGAGCTCGCCCGGGCTGCCGGCCTGGCTGACCTCGAACAGGACCTGCTCGGCCTTCGAGATCAGGTGGTTCGTCTCGTCGCCCCGGTCGTCGGCGAGCCTCGTGATCTCGCGGCCCGCGTCGGAGAGGCGGCGGATCAGCGAGTGGTCGCGGACGATCAGCGCGTAGTGGCCGGCGTTACCGGACGCGGACGCCCACGCGGCGATCTCGTGGATCTTGCCGCGCCCGCCGACGAGCTCGAGCTGGCCCTCCTCCTCGAGCTTCGCCGTGACGGTGATCGCGTCGACCGGCTCGCCGCGCTCGAAGAGCCCGCGGGCGACGTCGAAGATGACGCCGTGCGTGCGCCGGTAGAAGTCGGACGCCTTCAGATGCTCGCTCACGGCTGCGATCGCGGTCGGCGCGAGCAGCATCGCGCTCAGCACCGACATCTCCGCATCCAGGTCGTGTGAAGGCACGTGGGGAGACTGGGCCCCCACCGGGGGCATGGGTGCGACCTGGGCCATTGCGCCCATTACAGCGGCCGTGGCGGACGGCCTCAACGGCTGGGGATTCACAGGCGACTGTGGGAAGTGAAGCCGCCGTCCTGCAGGAGAAAGAGAACGCGCGTTCGCGAGTTCTCCACAGCAAACCGAGCCCCGGTGCCACCACTGTCCACAACAGCCGTGGCCGCTTAGAGCGGGAAGTTCACAGAGCGCTCCACAGGCCTGTGGAGCGCTCTGTGCATGACTACTGCTGCTCGGCCTCCGCGGCGGGCTCGGGCTCGCCGTCGGCAGCCTCGGGCTCGCCGTCAGCGGCCTCGGCGACCGGCTCAGGCCCGGCTTCCAGGTCCGCCTCTGCCTCCGGGTCCGCCTCTGCCTCCGCGTCCGGCGCGGTCTCCGCGTCGGCCTCCGGGGCGGCGGCTTCCTCCTCCTCGGCGGCGAGCTCGGCCTCGACGATCTGCTCGGCCTCGGCCCGGTGCGCCTCCGCCTCGGCCTCCTTCGCGGCCTCGGCCTCGGCCTCGGCGGCCTCCATCGCGGCCAGCTCCTCCTCGGGCGGCAGCTCGCCGCCCTCGGGGACGACCAGCGTCTTCACGTCGACGGTGACGTCCTCGAAGATC
This sequence comes from uncultured Gaiellaceae bacterium, assembly GCA_963732995.1. Taxonomy (GTDB): domain Bacteria; phylum Actinomycetota; class Thermoleophilia; order Gaiellales; family Gaiellaceae; genus Gaiellasilicea. Next base: position 81,686 of record CAVTBS010000009.1, read on the forward strand.
TGGATCGGGATCGCGTAGCGGCCGATCCGCCGGATCGAGTCGGTGCCGATCTTCTTCCGGTCGACCCGGATCTTGCGCGTGCGCCAGAGCTCGTCGGCGATGTCGGTCGTCGTCACCGAGCCGAAGAGCGCGCCCGTCGGCCCCGACTTGACGTCGAAGCTGAGCACCGTCTTCCGGAGCACGTCGGCGATCTCGTTCGCCTGCTCGACCGAGCGGGCCTCGTGGCGGGCGCGCTGGTCGTCGAGCCGCTTCAGCTCGGCGACGCGGCCCGCGGTGGCCGGCTCGGCGAGCCGGCGCGGGAGCAGGAAGTTGCGCGCGTAGCCGCGCGCGACGTTCACGACCTCGCCGCGCAGCCCCACCTTGTCGACGTCCGAGAGCAGGATGACTTCCATCAGCGCGGCTCCACGTACGGCAGGAGCGCCATCTCGCGCGCCCGCTTGACGGCGACCGCGACCTGGCGCTGGTGGCGGCGGCAGGCGCCGGTGATGCGGCGGTTGCGGATCTTCCCCTTCTCCGAGATGTAGCGCCGGAGCTGGTTCAGGTTCTTGTAGTCGACCTCTTCGACCTTGTCCTTGCAGAAGAGGCAGCTCTTGCGCCGCCCGGGGGCGAGCGACGAGCCGGGACGCTTGCGCGTCTGCTGGGTTTTCGGCTGTGCCATCTGTGTCTCTCCTAGAAGGGAATGTCGTCGTCGGCCGCGGCGGCCGGGAAGTCGGGGGACGCGGTCTGCGCGGCGCCGGCCGGCACGAACTGGCCGCCGGAGCCGTCGCCGCCGTCACGGCCGCCGAGGAACTGGACGTTGTCTGCGACGACCTCGACGGACTGACGCTTCGTCCCGTCCTGGGCGTCCCACTCGCGCCACGTCAGCTTGCCCTGGACGCCCACGGGGCGGCCCTTGGCGAGGTACTGGGCGCAGTTCTCCGCGGTCCGGCCCCACACCGTCACGTCGAAGTAGTAGGCGGCATCCGTCCACTCCTCGCCGCGCTTGACGCGGTCGTTGACGGCGATCCGGAGCGTGGTCACGGCAGTGCCCGACGGCGTGTGCCGGAGCTCGGGATCCTTGGTCAGGTTGCCGACGAGGACGACGCTGTTGATGTTCTGGGCCATTACTCCTCCTCCAGCGAGCTGTCGATCGGGTCGGCGACATCCTCGCGCGCGGGGCCGCCCACCGCTACTGGCTGAGTCGAACCCGGCTTGTAGCGACGGGTGGCCAGGTGCCGCATCACGTCGTCGTCGATCTTGAGCACGCGCGAGATCTCGTCGAGCGTGTCGCCGTCGGCGCTGAACGAGAGCAGGTGGTAGGCGCCGTCGCCCTTCTTGTCGATCTCGTACGCGAGCTTGCGGCGGCCCCAGGCGTCCTGGCCGTCCCACGTTCCCCCGCCCTTCTCGACGAGGTCGCGCGTGCGCTTGACGATCTCCTCCTGCCGCTCCTCGGGCAGGTCGGGGTCCAGCATGAGCAGAATCTCGTAGTCGGTCACGTTCCCGGTCTCCTTCCGTCGGGCTTCCCCTGGTCTTAGGCGGCCTCGCCGGCAAGCGTGAGCGGGAACGGCGCACGCGATGACGAGGCAGGAAGCGCCGACAGGTTAGCATCGAGCCCATGGGACGGCTGCTCACCGGGATCGCCGGCGCCCTCGGGCTGGCCTGGCTCTGGCGCCACCTCCGCAAGGAGCATGCCGGGCAGCAGCCCCGTCCGGACGCCGGTCCCGACCCGGCCGCGGAGCTGCGCGAGAAGCTCGCGCAGGCGCGCGAGGCCCCCGACGACCGGGACGAGTTCGACTCGGCCGAGGGCCAGCCGGTCGACGAGATCGAACGCCCACCGCCCGCGACGGCCGCGGCGGAGATCGAGGCGGAGGAGGAGCCCGAGGCCGACTCCGAGGAGTCGGCGCTCTCGCTCGACGAGCGGCGCCGCGCGATCCACGAGAAGGCGCAGCAGGCGCTCGGCGAGATGAACCGCCCCGGCGCGGACGACTAGTCGCCGGACCGTAAAAGCGCCTGAGCAGGCTTCTTCGCTCCGGCGGCATACTTCAGAGGGATGAGCAAGCTGCCCCGGACGGACGATCTGCCCCGCACGGGCGCGGGGTACGACGCGGCCCGGGTCGAGGAGGCGTTCAGCGCCTTCGCCGACCGCGTGCACGAGCTGGAGGTCGTCGCGGGCGAGCTCCGCGCCGAGCTGCAGTCGCTCCGCGCCGAGCGGGCAGCCGCCGCCGCGCGTCGACGACGAGCACTGGCCGGTCGAGCCCGGCGCGCACCCCTCTCCCGACTGGGTCGCCGCCGTCCCGCCGCCCGTCGTCCGCGGAGTCACGGTCCCGCGGCTCGTGCTCGAAGGCGCTTTCCTGCTCCTCGTCGCTCTCTTCGCGGGGCTTGCCGATCTCTCGACCGAGTGGATCGTGATCGTGATGGTCGCCGCGTGGGCGCTCGTCGCGGTCTCCGAGTGGGCCGCGGCCGCCAAGCGCGCCCGCTGGCGCCTGGACGAGATCGCGCCGCCGCTCGCGGCCGAGGCCGCCGACACGACCGGGCCGTGGGACATGCCGGTCGTCCAGGCGACCGTGGTCGAGTCGGCGCCGGACCCGGAGTCGAAGACGATCGTGACGAAGCTGCCGGCGGAGCTCGCGGCCGAGCCGGAGCCCGCGGCCGAGCCGGAGGAGGCACCGAAGCGCCGCCGCGGTCTGCGGCGTCGGAAGCAGCCCGCCGAGGCAGGCGCCGCCGATCCCTGGGAGGCGTGAGCTCCTCGCGGCCGCAGTCGCGGCCGCCGCACTCGTCGCCGTCCCCGGAGCCTCTGCGCTCCGGCCGGCACCTGCGCTGAAAGTCTGCTGCGGGCTCACCGCCGAGCTCTACGCAACCGGCCTGAAGCGTCCGACCGCGCTCGCGTTCGGCCCCGACGGCCTCCTCTACGCGACGCAGGAGACCGGCGAGGTGGTCGCGGTCGGCCGCGGCTCCTCGAAGCCGCGCGTGCTCGCCCGCGGTTTCGCGACCCCGCTCGGCCTCGCCTGGGTCGGCTCGAACCTGTTCGTGTCGGCGCAGGGCTACGTCAGCCGCCTCACCGTCCGCGGCCGGCAGGTCGTCTCGCGGCGGAAGATCGTGACGCGGCTCCCCTTCGACCGCCATCAGCAGGACACGATTGCCCTCGGCCCCGACGGCAGGCTCTATCTCGGCAGCGGCTCGACGTGCGACGTCTGCCGCGAGCAGGACAGCCGCAGCGGCGCGATCCTGTCCTTCCGGCAGAGCGGCGGCGACCTGCGGATCGTCGCGCGCGGGTTGCGCAACCCGTTCGGGCTCGTCTTCGACGGCGAGACGCTCTACGTCTCCGACAACGCCCGCGACGACCTCGGCGAGAACGAGCCGGCCGAGACGGTCGTCCGGATCGAGCCGGGCGCCGACTACGGCTGGCCGCGGTGCTGGGCGAGCTGGCGGCTGCGCAAGCTGCAGGGCTCCTGCCGCGGCGTCACGCCGCCGGTGGCCTACCTCGAGCCGCACTCCTCTGCGAACACGCTCGCGCTCTGGGCCGGGACGCTGATCGTCGCCGAGTGGGGCCAGTACCTGAGCGAGCGCTGGGGCCGGAAGCTCGTGCAGGTGAACGTGCGCACGGGGCGCTCGTCGACCTTCGCCGACGGGTTCGAGCATCCGCTCGGGCTCGCGGTCGAGCCAGGCCGCGGCGGCCTTCTCGCCGGCGACTGGAGCCGCGGCGTGATCTACCGGATCAGGAAGCGCTGAGCCCCCCGGGCGAGCGCGCCCGCGAGCTTCTGCTGATAGGCGCCGCTGCGCAGGAGCGCGGCCTCGCGCGGGTTGGACATGAAGCCGGTCTCGACGAGCACGACCGGCACGTCGGCCCAGTTGAAGCCCGTCAGGTCGGCGCGCTCGACGAGGCCGAGATTCCGCGCTCCGGTCGCGGCCACGAGCTCGCTCTGGAGCAGGCGCCCCGCGCGCCCGCTGGCGCCGTGGACGTCGTCCGTCCAGCCACGGCGAAGCGCCGGCACGAGCGTCGAGATCCCGCGGACGCCAGGATCCGTCGACCCGTCGGCGTGGATCCGGATCATCAGCGCCGCACCGCGGGCGTTGCAGAAGCGGGCCCGCTCGCGGTTGCCGCCGCGGTAGCCCGTCCCGTCGCGGGTCATCGCGACCCGGTAGCCGCGGGCGCGGAGGAGCGATCTCGTGCGGCGGGCGATCGCGAGCGCCACCGGCGCCTCACCCGCGGCGCCGCCCGGATCCTTGATCTTCAGCTGCGCGGAGCCCGGGCCGATCGGCTCGAACCCGCGGCCGACCTCCGGCGCCGTGCCGTGTCCGGGGTCGAGGCACACGAGCGCGGCGGCTGCGGCGAGCTCGGCGAGCACGGCTAGAGCGCGCGCAGCTCCGCGAGCTCGTCCGGGCCCGGCTCCCACGAGCCCGCAGCCGCGTTCGCGCGCACCTGCTCCGGCTTCGTCGCGCCCGCGATCACGGAGGCGACACCGGGAACGGCGGCGAGGCCGCCGATCGCGACCTCGAGCAGGGAGGCACCGTGCCGCTCGCCGAACGCGCGCACGCGCTCGACCGCGTCCAGGTCGCTGTCGGCGAGCTCGCGGCCGTGCAGCCGCGTCCCGGGCGGCGGCGGCTCGCCCTTGGCGTACTTGCCGGTCAGGAGGCCGCTCGCGAGCGGGAAGTAGGGGATGAAGCCGACCCCGTGCCGGTCGCAGGCCGGCAGGAGCTCGTCCTCGGCTCCGCGGCGCAGCCACGAGTACTCGCTCTGCTCGGAGACGAACGGCGTCAGGCCGCGCTCGGACGCGATCGCGGCGGCCTCCTCGACCATCGCCGGCGTGAAGTTCGACGAGCCGATCGCACGCACCGTCCCCTCCTCGACGAGCTCGTGCAGCGCCTCGAGCGTCTCCTCGAGCGGCGTGACGCCGTCGGGCCGGTGGTACTGGTAGAGGTCGATCCGGTCGGTCTGGAGCCGTCGCAGCGAGGCCTCGAGCGCCTTGCGGATGTAGGGCCGGGCGCCGCGGGCGGTCTCGCCGTCGCCGAGATCGTGGCCGAACTTCGTCGCGAGCACGACCTCGTCGCGGCGTCCGGCGAGGGCGCGGCCGATGATCTCCTCGCTGCCGCCGCGGTTGCCGTAGACGTCGGCCGTGTCGAAGAACGTGACTCCGGCGTCGAGGGCCGCGTCGATCACCGCGCGCGACGCCGCTTCGTCGATCCGGCCGCCGAAGTTGTTGCAGCCGAGCCCGACGACGGTCACCTCGAGGTCGGAGCTGCCCAGGCGTCGAGTGCGCATCCGGGCACACTAGTCGGAGGATGGCCCGAGGAGACGGACGGAAGTCGTTGCACGACGTGCTGCGCGCGCGCCGCGAGGCGCCGTCGCTGCTCACGCCCGCCGAGGCGGCGAAGCGGGAGGCCGCAAGGCGTCGGGAAGAGGCCGAGGCCGAGGCGGCGGTGGCGCTCGAGCGCTGGCGCGACGGCCGCTCGCCGGACGGGGGCGGCAAGCTCTCGGCCGACGCCTACCGGGCGCTCTTCGGTCTCAGCGCCGCCGCGTACGAGGCCACCGGCCACTGGGGACGGCGCGCGAAGGCGCAGCTCGCGGCGGCGCCCGCGTGCGAGGTCGAGCGCTGCGGCGCCGAGACCGGCGTCCGCGCGCGGCACCTGACGCACGCGACGCTCGGCGCCGAGGAGCCGGGCCGCGATCTGATCACGCTCTGCGAGGGCTGCCACCGCCGTGCCGAGAAGCTCGGCCGCGAGCTCGGCCGGGTGCCGCGCCGCGAGGAGATCGTCGGACTCGACCCGCGCCGCCCGCTCTACGAGCCGGCCGACATCGCCGCCCTGAAGGCGAAGTACGCGCGCGAGGCCTGAAAGCGGAAGAGAAGAGTGGGGGGCGCTTTGGCGGCCACCCCCCACTGCTTCGGAAGGAGCTCTACATGGACAGCTGCGGCACGGCCCACGGAACTCGCTAGTTCTCACCTCATCGGCGCGTAGGACCCGATGCTTGAGGTCCTAGGACCTGCAGACGTCCCTCGATCGAGTGATTCGTGGCCGAAACACCGTCCTCCGTTCCGTCTCGGCTCGCCGATGGCGGCCGCGGAGCGCGAGTGGACAGTGCGAGTGCACGGACGCTCGCGTGGAGCCCCGCCAGCGGCGAGAGCGGCCGGCGGAGCCGGGCTTTGCCCGGCGGTAGCCGACCGCGGCCGAGGCGGAACGGAGCGGCCCCGGAGTCGAACCGAGCAAGCCGTGGGTTGCACGACCGGGCCGATTTTGAAGACCGGCTGGGCCACCGGGCCCGTGCCGCTCCGTCGCGAAACGTAGCGGCGGCGAGTCTGCAAGCGGCGCGTGAGGACGCTGTACGGATTCGGTAAAACCGCGCTCACTGGGCTTTGCGAGCGCTCTGCGGCGGGGATGCTCCGAGCATGCCACGCATACTCCTCACCCTCGTCACGCTCGTCGCCGCCCTGGTGGCCGTCTCGCCCGCCAGCGCCGCGACGACCAAGACCGTCTCGATCAAACGGGCGGCTTTCTCTCCGGCCACGGTCAGCATCGTCGCCGGCGACTCGATCCGCTGGCGGAACGACGACACCCAGAACCACCAGATCGTCTCGGCCACCGGCGCCTTCGCGTCGCCCGTGCTCTCGCGCGGGAAGAGCTACACGTTCAGGTTCGACGTCGCCGGGACCTACCGGTACCGCGACGCCCTCAACCCGGCCGTCAACGGCACCATCCGGGTGGCCGGCGCTCCGCCGGCGCTCACACTCGCGACCTCGCAGCCGCAGATCTCCTACGGCGAGCGGGTGACGCTCTCCGGTCAGGTGAACAGCAAGAAGGCCGGCGAGAACGTCCAGCTCACCTATCAGCCCTACGGCCAGCCGTCCGAGGTCGTGCTCGCGACCGTGATCACCGGTGCCGACGGCACGTACTCCTACGCCGTCGCGCCGAAGATCCTCACCAACTACCGGGCGCGGTGGAAGACCGCCTCGAGCCTCGTGATCAGCACGGCCGTCGCGCCTTCGATCTCGTTCGGACGCCTGAACGGGTTCCTCGCACGCGTCTACGCGGGCCGCAGCATGGCCCGCAAGCAGATCCAGCTGCAGCGGCTCTCCGCCTTCGGGCAGTGGGTCACGATCAAGCGCGTCTCGCTCGACCTGAACTCGCGCGCCCGCTTCGAGGCGACGCTCCCCTGTGGGGCGAACCGCTTGCGGACCGCGATGTCGGTCAACCAGGCAGGTGCGGGCTATCTCGGCGCGTTCAGCCGCGAGATCACGTACAGGCGTGCCTGCTAGCGAACCACCCAACGTAGGAAGGGGTCACACATGAAACGTCGCACGATCGTCCTGGCCACGCTCGCGAGCACGCTCGTCGTGCTCGCGGCCGTCGCCGGCCTCGCAGAGGTCGCCGACTCGGCGCCTCAGGCGGCGCCCTCGAACCAGTCGCCGCCGACCATCTCCGGCACCGCCGAAGAGGGGAAGACGCTGACCGCGAGCAACGGCACCTGGACCGGCACGGCTCCGATCACGTTCGCGTACTCGTGGCGCCGCTGCGACACGAACGGCGGCAGCTGCTCGGCGATCAGCGGGGCGAACCAGAAGTCGTACGTGCTGAAGCAGGTCGACGTCGGCGACACGATCCGGATCCGCGTCACCGCACGGAACAACGACGGCTCGACGCCCGAGACGTCGGTCCCGACCGCGGTCGTCAAGGTCGCCACGGCGCCCGCGACGGGGTGCAACGGCGCCGCGCCGATCCCGATCGCGAACGTCTCGCTGCCGGACCGGCTGAACATCGACGGTCAGGCGATCACGCCGTCGGTGGTGGCACGGTCGACGACGTCGATCTCGCTGCGCTTCCGCGTCACCTGCAAGGGCAAGGCCGTCCAGGGCGCGCTCCTCTACGCCGACGCGGTTCCGTACAACCAGTTCTCGACGCCGGCCGAGACGCCGACGGGTGCGGACGGATTCGCGACGCTGACGATGAACCGCACGACCGGCTTCCCGGCCACGAACAGCCAGCAACTGCTGGTCGTCTTCGCCCGCGCCCGTAAGGCCGGCGAGGACGTGCTCGGCGGTGTCTCCACGCGCCGTCTCGTCTCGTTCCCGGTCGACCTTCGCCGCTAGGGGGCAGAGCAGGCCCGGGGACGCCGACGCGCTTCCCCGGGCCGGCTCGAACTGAGAGAATCGCGGCGTGGCTCACCTCCGTCTCACCGACGTCGACGAGGCCACCGGACCGCTGAAGGACGAGTACGACGCGGCGATCGGGCGTGCCGGCAAGGTCTTCAACATCGTCAAGGCGATGAGCCCGAACCCGGACGTGCTCCACCGCTCGATGGAGCTCTACAAGGGGATCATGTTCGGGCCCTCGAAGCTCTCTCGCCAGGAGCGCGAACTGCTTGCGACGGTCGTCTCGCGCGAGAACGAGTGTCATTACTGAACGCGGTCGCATGCAGACGACCTCCGTGCCGAGGGCGCCGACGACGAACTGGTGGACCGGTGCGCCCACGACTACCGCACCGCCGTCCTGCCTGCGCCTGTGCGCGCGCTCTGCGACTACGCGGCCAAGCTCACGCATGTCCCGACCGCCGTCGGCGCGGCCGACGTGGAGGAGCTACGCGCGCACGGCTGGGACGACGAGGCGATCCACGACGCGATCCAGGTGATCGCCTACTTCAACTACATCAACCGGATCGCCGAGGCAGTCGGGATCGGCCCGGAGCCGGAGTGGGAGACAACAGAGCGGGAGGAGCGATGAGCGGCTTCACGATCGTGCACATGGACGACTTCGAGCGCCCGTTCCCGAAGTGGGCGCTCGCGCGCCGCTCGCTCGGGCTCCAGTCGTTCGGGATGAACGTCGTCGAGCTGCCGCCCGGGCGAGACGATCCCCGAGCACGACGAGACCGGCAGCGATCAGGAGGAGGTCTTCATCGTCCTCGACGGCGAGGCGACGATGGTGATCGACGGCGAGGATCATCCGGCGCCCGCCGGGACGTTCGCGCGGCTCGACCCGGAGCCGAAGCGGACGGTCGCCAACCGCAGCGGCGCCCAGGCGACGATCCTGATCGTGTCCGCGCCGCGCACGAGCGGCTACACGCCGATGGACTGGGCGTGAGGGAGACCGTCACCGCCGCGTGCGTCCAGGTCGAGCCGGCGATCTTCGACCGCGCCGGCACGATCGACCGGGTTGCGGAGCGGACGGCCGAGGCGGCCGCAGCCGGTGCGCAGCTGGTCGTCTTCCCGGAGACCTTCATCCCCGCCTACCCCTCGTCGGCGTGGGCGAAGGCGCTCGCCGGCTGGGCCGAGCCGGGGGCGCAGGAGGCGTTCGCGCTGCTCCACCGCGAGTCGCTCGAGCTGCCGAGCCCCGACGCCGACCGCCTCGCCGGGATCGCGCGTGAGCACGGCGTCTGGCTCGTGCTCGGCGTCAACGAGGCCGACCCGGAGCGAGCCGGCACGCTCTACAACTCGCTCCTCTACTACTCGCCCGCCGGCGAGCTCGCGCTCCATCACCGCAAGCTCGTGCCGACGAACCACGAGCGGCTCGTCTGGGGCCAGGGCGACGGACGCGGGCTGCGGGCGGTCGAGACGCCGCTGGGGCGGCTCGGCGGCCTGATCTGCTGGGAGAACTACATGCCGCTCGCGCGCTTCGCGCTCTACGAGTCCGGCGTCGAGATCTACGTCGCCTCGACCGCGGACGACGGCGACCGCTGGCAGGCGACGCTGACCCACATCGCGCTCGAGTCGCGCTCGTTCGTGCTCGCGCCCTGCCACTTCCAGCGCGCCGGCTCGTATCCGGACGACTTCCCCCTCGCCGCGCTGCTCGAGGGCCGGGACCTCCTCGGCCGCGGCGGCTCGGCGATCCTCGCCCCGGACGGCAGCTATCTCGCGGGGCCGCTCTACGACGAGGAGGGAATCCTCTACGCGGAGCTCGACCCCGACGTGCTCCTGCGGGCGCGGCAGCGCTTCGACCCGGCCGGCCACTACCACCGGCCGGACGTGCTCAGGCTGACCGTCAGCCCGATCGAGTGATCCGGAGCCGGTCGCCGGCCCTGACGCCCCAGCGGCGGAACGAGCCGGCATTGACCTCGAGCGCCGTCCGGTAGGCGACCTTCGGGTCGTAGACCCGACACGGATCCCGGCGGCAGGGCTGCATCGTCAGGATCCGGAGGATCTTCCCGCTGCGGTCGGCGAAGGCGATGTCGAGCGGGATCAGGGTGTTCTTCATCCAGAAGGCGCCGATGTGGTCCTGCGGGTAGACGAAGACCATCCCGGCCTTCGGCCGCAGGGAGCGGCGATTCATCAGCCCCTGTGCCCGCGCCGCCGCCGTGCGCGCCAGCTCGACCTGGAGCGTCACCTTCTCGCCGTTCTTGGTCGTCAGGGTGGCGGTGCCGCGCTCGACGCCGACCCCCGCGAGTGCCGCGGTGGGAAGCGCGAGCAGGACGGCGAGCAGGGCGATGCGCACGTCACCAGTGTGGCAGGCAATCGGCTTGTGACGTTCGACGCGATTCCCTACTCTGGTTGGAAGCGAAACGGGAGTCGTGCGGCCGGCTCGTTGGAGGTGGATCCTGATGGCCGAGATCGCGCACCCGTACGAGAGCGCCGCCGAGACGGCCGCCGCTCCGGCTGCGGCACCGCGCCGCAGGGTCTCCTTCTCGGAGCTCGTCGACGCCTGGGCGGTCCGTGAGGGAGGGGACGGCCGCGAGGAGCGCTACCAGGAGCTGCGCGCGGCGTTCGTCTCGGATCACGGCGAGATCACCGACAGCTACATCTGCGAGAGCGGGCCGATGGCGGTCGTGCTGACGGCCGTGCGCCCGAAGCCGCTCGAGCGGAAGCTGTTCCGCTCCAAGGACCGGGTCGAGATGTACAGCGAGACCGAACGGCTCGTGCGGATGCACCCAGAGGTGGCCCAGGTGCTCCACCGGGCCGAGGTGCAGTACGTCTCGGTGCGGAACGCCCTGCGCGGGCTCAGCCAGCGGCTGCTCGTGAACTGGCTCTTCGTCTGGATGCGCGACCTGATGCTCGTCTCGATCCCGAACGTCGACGGCACGGTCGTCCCGCTCTCCGCGGAGGAGATCGAGGCGCAGGAGAAGGAGCTCGACCGGATCGAGGCCCACTACCAGCAGGCGGCGGCGCGCGAGGCGCAGATCGTCTACCTCGGCGGGATGCTGATGGGCGTGCTCGCCCTCTGCGCGGTCACCGTTCCCGTCGGGATCCTGCTCGCGGCCAGCAGCGTCCCGGTCAACCTGACCACGTTCTTCGGCTGCCTGATCGCCGGCGCGCTCGGGGCGCTCGTCAGCGTCGTCACCCGCATGAGCGCCGACAAGTTCCACGTCCGCCACGAGGTCGGGCGCTCGTACGTGCAGCGCGTGGCGGCGTTCCGGCCGTTCATCGGCGGCGTCTTCGGCCTGCTCGTCTACTTCGCGCTCCAGGGCGGGGTGATCCGGCAGCTCGACGTGCCCGAGGACCCGCGCGACCGCTTCGCGTTCTTCCTCGTCCTCGCCTTCGCGGCCGGCTTCAGCGAGCGGCTGGTGAAGGAGGTGCTGCGCTCGACGAACGGAGACGACGCCGAGGCTAAGGCGCCGGAGCCGCCGAAGCCCGACGCCGCAGCACCCGTGCCTCCCCAACCCGGCGGGTGACGCCGTCGGCGTCGAGGCGCTCCAGCAGGAGCTGAGCGTCCCGGCGGCCGCAGCCCGCGAGGTCGCGGAAGCGGGCGAGCGTGATCTGGCCGGCCGCCGCGCACTCCTCGAGCACGAGCGCCCGTGCCCGCTCGTAGGCCGACGCCGAGACCGCCCAGCCGTCGCCGAGCCGGACGAGCCTGCCCGCGCGCTCGAGGTAGCGGGCCAGCTCCGAATCCTCCGCCCTGGCGGCACCGGGCTCCGCCGCCGCCAGCGCCGCCGCCAGCTCCTCCGCCTCGGCGGCGCGGTCACCGAGGTCGCCGGTCGTGCCGGGCCGGTAGAGCAGTCGAGCCGCGCCGCTCGAAGGGAAGCCGCGCCAGGACCTCCTTCGCCCAGGGCTCGGTCGGCGCCGGCGTGCCCGGGTCGAGCGGGTCGGCTCGGTCGATCGCCTGCTCGAGCGCGGCCCGGAGCTCGGCCAGCCACTCGTCCGAGAAGCGCCACGCGCCGTCGACGAGCGCCGGTGCATGGACACGCGTCTCGCCGCGGCGCGCCTGCTCGAAGCGGGCCGGGTCGGAGTGCCGGACGGGGACGGGGTCGAGCACGGTCCCACCGCCGACCGTCGTCTCGTCGCGGAGCACGACCCGGTCGCCGCGCGCGGCGACGACAGGCGCTGCGAGTCGCAGCTGGGCGAAGCCGCCCGCCCTGACGACGCGGGCGGGCACGGCGGCAGTGCCGTGGTGGACGTGGAGGCGCGCTCCCTCGGCGATCGGTGTCAGCTCCTCCAGCGTCACGTCCAGGCGGTAGCTCGGCCTGAAGGTTTCGGGGGCGACGAGCACGTCGCCGCGCCGCAGGTCGGTGCGGTCGACCCCCGGCAGCGCGAGCGCGACGCGCTGCCCCGGCTCCGCCCGCTCGACGGCCCGGTCGTGCACCTGGACGCTCCGGACTCGGACGTCGCGACCGGCGGGCTCGGCGCGAAGCACATCGCCCTCGCCGACGGTCCCGGACCAGAGCGTCCCGGTCGCGACCGTCCCGATCCCGCGCAGTGAGAAGACCCGGTCGACGTGGAGGCGCGCCGGCTCGGAGAGATAGTTGCTGTCAGCAACTAAGTCCGCAGCGCGCGTGAGCGCAGCACGGAGCTCGTCGAGCCCGACGCCGGTCTTCGCGCTCACCGGAACGGCCTCGGCCTCCGGGACGAGCTCCGCCGCCTCCTCGAGCGCCAGCGCGAGCGTCTCCTCGTCGACCGCATCGGACTTCGTCACCGCGACCACGCCGTGCTCGATCCCGAGCAGGCGGATGATCGCGAGGTGCTCGTGCGTCTGCGGCCGCGCGCCCTCGCCGGCATCGATCACGAGCAGGAAGAGGTCGATCCCCGTCGCCCCGGCGACCATGTTGCGGACGAAGCGCTCGTGCCCCGGCACGTCGACCAGCGAGAGCCGCTGCCCGTCCGGCAGGTCGAGCGGGGCGTAGCCGAGGTCGATCGAGATCCCGCGCCGCTGCTCCTCGGGGAGTCGGTCGGTGTCCTTCCCGGTCAGTGCCCGCACGAGCCACGTCTTGCCGTGGTCGATGTGCCCGGCGGTTCCTACCGTAAGCGGCATCTCGCGCCCCTGGCCGGCGCCGGCTCCCGCCGGGCGGAGCCCGGCTCCGCCGGTGCCTGACGCCGCTCGCGGCGCTCCGGCCGCAGGCCCGTACCGCCGTACTGTTCCCACGGCCTACGCACCGCGAGCGGCGCCCCAGGAACGCGAGACCGTCACGCCAATCTGACTCGAGCGACCGCCCGGGCGACCTCGTCGGCCTCGGCGTCGGTGAGGGTGCGGCAGTCGAGCAGCGTGCGGCCGTCGCGGACGACGGCGATCACCGGCGGGTCATGGGCGCGCAGCGGCGCCGCCAGCTCCTCGGCGACCGAGCAGGCGAAGCTCGGCAGCTCGGCGAGCGGGAGGGCGCCGCCGCCGACGCGGGCAACCGTCTCCTCGACGGCGCCGTCCGCCGCCCGCGCAAGGCGCTCCGCGCGGTCCCGGACGGCGTCGACCGGCTCGCGCAGCATCCGCAGCACCGGGATCTCGTCCGGCGAGTCGAGATAGAGGAGCAGCGTGCCCTCGAGCGCCGCGAGCGTCAGCTTGTCCGAGCGCAGGGCGCGATGGAGCGGGTGCCGGCGCAGCCGCTCGATCAGATCGGCGCGGCCGGCGACGATGCCCGCCTGCGGGCCGCCGAGGAGCTTGTCGCCCGAGAAGCAGACGAGGTCGGCGCCCGCCGCGAGGGCGGCAGCAGGCGTCGGCTCGCCGTCGACGTCGACGAGCGCGCCGGAGCCGAGGTCGTCGAGGAGCGGCAGCTCGTGGCGGCGCGCGACGGCCGCGAGCTCGTCGAGGCGCGGCTGCTCGGTGAAGCCGACGACGCGGAAGTTCGACTGGTGGACGCGCAGGAGCAGCGCCGTGTCCGGCCCGACCGCGTGCTCGTAGTCGGCGGCGCGGGTCCGGTTCGTCGTCCCCACCTCGACGAGCCGGGCTCCGGAGCGGACGAGCACGTCGGGGATCCGGAATCCGTCGCCGATCTCGATCAGCTCGCCGCGCGAGACGACGACCTCACGCCCCTCCGCGAGCGCGGCGAGCGCCAGCAGCATCGCCGCAGCGTTGTTGTTGACGACGATCGCATCCTGTGCGCCCGTGAGCCGGCGCAGCAACGGCGCCAGATGGTCCTGGCGGGAGCCGCGTGAGCCCGAGGAGAGGTCGTACTCGAGGTTGGAGTAACCGCTCGTGTCGGCGATCCGTTCGAGCGCGGCCGCGGCGAGCGGCGCGCGGCCGAGGTTCGTGTGCACGAGCACGCCGGTCGCGTTCAGGACCCGGCGGAGCGCCGGCCGCCGTGCCGTGGCGAGCGCCTGCTCGAGCCGCACCCGCAGGTCGCCGGGCTCGGCGCCCGCCCGGATCTCCTCGCGCGCCCGCTCGAGCACGTCCCGGGCGGCCGCGACCGCGAGCGGGTCGGCGGTGCCGCGAACGAGCTCGTCGACGGAGGGAAGATCCTGCAATCTCACGGAAAACGAGTGTAGTCCGGCCGGAGCCGCTACCTTGCCAATCGTGAGACGTGTGGGGGTGATCACGGCGTCGGTGCTCGCGATCGCGGCCGTTCTGGCCGTCGCCGCGGTGGGTGCGCGCGACGCGTACTACTGGGACCGGCCGCTGCCCGGCGTCGAGCTGCGCGAGGCCGGCCTGCAGGAGCCCGTGCGCATCGTCGTCGGTGAGCGGGAGTACGACGTCCGGCCGGGCGAGGTCCTCAGCCTCGACAGCACGGCGACCGAGCAGGCGCTCTGGGACGCCGGCCGCACCAGCTTCACCGGCCGGATCCGGCAGCTCGTCGACCCGAGCCCGCCGAAGCTCGTCGTCGATCCGGTGCTCGAGACGCGGCCCGGGGCCGACCAGATCGCGGAGGAGATCTCCGCCTCGCTGCCGAAGCCGCGGCGGGCCCAGGTCGTTGCGCGTGACGGCTTCCGCGTGATTCCGTCCCGCCCGGGTGACGCGATCGCCCCGACCCAGCTCGCCGACTCGCTCGCGCAGGCCTCGCTGACGGGCGTGCGGACGCTGCGCCCGGCGCTGACCCACGTCGATCCCGAGCTCACGACTGCCGCCGCCGAAGCCGCCGTCGACGAGGCGGAGGAACTGGTCGACGAGCCGGTGACGCTCGAGTTCAAGGGTGAGGACGTCGGCGCGCTGGCTCCCGCGCGGCTCGTCAAGCTGCTCCGGTTCCGGCCCGCCGGCGAGCGCTTCCGCGTCTCCTTCCATCCCGAGCGCATGGCCAAGGCGGTCGAGCCGATGCTGAAGCCGTGGCGAGCCCGAGCCGTCAATGCCCGCTTCGTCGTCGACGGGAGGCAGGTGCGGATCCGGCCGTCGCGTCCGGGTCTCGCCGTCGACGGCCGGTGGGTCGCCGACTCCGTCGCGGCCGCCGCGGCCGCGCCGACGCATCGTGCCTCGCTGCGGCTGAAGCAGATCCGCGCCGACCTGACCACCCGCGAGGCCGAGCGCCTCGGGATCCGCGAGCGCATCTCCACCTTCACGACCGACATGGGCACGTCGTCGTCGAACCGGATCCACAACGTGCAGCTGATGGCGCAGTACATCGACGGCACGGTGATCAAGCCCGGCGACACGTTCTCGTTCAACGACCGCGTCGGTCCCCGGACGGTCGAGCGAGGCTTCCGCGAGGGTCAGATGATCATCGGCTCGCTCCTCCTGCCCTCGATCGGCGGCGGCGTTTGCCAGACCGCGACGACGCTCTTCAACAACGCCTTCGAGCTCGGGCTGCCGATCGTCGAGCGCCACAACCACAGCTTCTACATCTCGCACTACCCGATGGGCCGCGACGCCACCGTCTCGTGGGGCGGGCCGGACTTCGTCTTCAAGAACGACCTGAAGACCGGGATCCTGATCACGACGAGCTACACCAGCTCGACGCTCACGTTCTCGTTCTTCGGCACCGACCCGGGGCGGCGCATCGTCGCGACGACGGGCGAGCGGTCGAACTGGCGCTCGCCGCAGACGACCTACGCGCTCGACCCGTACGCACCGCGCGGATCGGTGCGCACGGTCGCCGGCTCGAACCAGTCAGGCTTCGACGTCACCGTCACCCGCAAGGTCTTCGAGGACGGGAAGCTGCTGCGCCAGGACGCGACGACGAGCAACTACATCGCCGTCGGCCCGACCGCGATCTACGGCCCGGGCCGCTCGATCCCCGGCCCGTACTTCGTCCTGCCGCGGGTCTAGTCCGTCACTGCGCGTCGGCCTTCTCCGGCGAGGCCGGAGATTCCGCGTTCCGCTCGTCGTAGCTCTCGACGACGATCCGGACGGCCTCGGCTGGGTCGTCGGTGACGTGCAGGAGCTCGACGTCCTCGGGCGAGACCATCCCGTCCGCGAGCAGTTCGCCGTCGACCCAGGCGAGCAGCTCCCGCCAGTAGTCGGAGTCGAAGAGGACGACGGGGAAGTCGAGCACCTTGCCGGTCTGGATCAGCGTCAGCGCCTCGAACGCCTCGTCGAGCGTGCCGAAGCCGCCGGGGAAGATGACGAACCCCTCGGCCGCCTTCACGAACATCGTCTTGCGGGCGTAGAAGTGCTTGAACGTCATCGAGATGTCGCAGTACGGGTTGACGCCCTGCTCGTGGGGAAGCGTGATGTTGAAGCCGACCGAGAGCCCACCGCCTTCCTTGCAGCCGCGGTTCGCCGCCTCCATCACGCCCGGGCCGCCGCCGGTGACGACCGCGAAGTGCGCCTCGGCGAAGAGCTTCGCCGTCGCCCGCGCCTGCTCGTACGGGCGGCTGCTCTCCCCGACGCGGGCCGACCCGAAGATCGAGACGGCCGGCCTGTCGATCTCGAGCACCTTCTGGAAGCCGCCGAGGAACTCGGACGCGATCACCGCGACGTCGTTCTGGAGGTCGTCGTGCGTCCGCTCCAGCATCCGCCGCTCGTTCGAGGCCACCCGCTTAGATGTCCCGTTCGACGAAGGTGCCGCTCATCCCCAGGGTCAGGAGCGCGGCGAGCACGATGTAGGAGACCCCGGTGATCCAGCGCTGCGCCGGCGTCACCTGGTAGTACGCCTCGCGTTCAGGGTCGGCCCGGTGCTGCCAGCGACGCCACGACTCGAGGCCGCCGAGGACGAGGATCAGGATCAGGATCGGGTTCGGCGCCAGGATCGTGAGCCCGACCAGGAGCAGCAGACCGACGATCCAGAGCGCGGGATGGATCGCGGCGACGATGCGGCCGCCGTCGAGCGGCGAGATCGGCGCCAGGTTGAAGAGGTTGAGGAAGAAGCCGGTGAAGGCGAGCGCGACCAGCAGGTCGGAGTCGAACCACTCGCCGAGGCCCCAGACGGCGGCCGCGCCGAGACCGCCGAGGATCGGTCCGGCGATCGCGACCTTCGCCTCGTTCCACGCGTCGTCGGGGAGCTGCTTGAGCGTGATCAGGGCGCCGAGGAAGGGGATGAACATCGGCGCGGACACCGGCAGCCCCTGGTGCTTCGCCTCGGCGACGTGGCCCAGCTCGTGGATCAGGATCAGGAGGACGAAGCCGATTGCGAACTGCCAGCCCCAGAAGAGCGCGTAGGCGGCGATCGAGACGAGCATCGAGCCGGCGACCGTGAAGAGCTTGAACTTGAAGATCGCCGCGAAGACGAACTTCAGCTTCCAGATCAGGAAGCCGACGGCGGCGATCGGCGCCCAGAGCTTGCGCAGGACGTCGCCCACGGTCGTCGGACGCTTGATCGGGGAGTAGTCGTGCGGCGGCTCCTCGGCCTCGCGCGGCGCGTACGGGTCGTAACTCACGCGCTCAGAGTACTCATCGCCCTTCCGGTCGCCTCCCCCGGCCGTGCACCCGCCTTCTTGAGCGACGCCTGAGTGTTCCTTGAGCGGCGGGCGTCACCGTGAGCGCATCACTCGGAGAGGAGAGGAGAGATGACCGGACAGTCCAGGATTCGAAGATCGCTCTCGATTGCCGGGGCGACCTGCTTCACCGCCCTCGCCCTGTTGGCGGTGGGGACTCCGGGGGCCGCCGACGCCTCCGGTGACCGCGGCAACTGCGATCTATACGGGTGGAGCGGCTTCCTGGCCGGACACTGGGGCGGCGACTGTCGGTGAGTTGAGCACCTCCTCGAGGACGTCGTCGGGCGCCGCCTCCCCGGCCGCGAACGCCTCGCCGTAGCCGGCGTCGCCGAGCGCGGCCCGCAGGCGCCCGGCGAGGTCGTCGAGGAACTCCTGCTCCTGCCAGTCGATCGAGGCGCCCGTCTGCTGCCGGATCCCGGATGCCGCACCGAGGAGCCGTGTCGCGAGCGCCAGCTCCCCGGCGTGCTCGTGGGCAGGCGCGAGCCACACGCAGCAGGACGCGAGCCGGTCGCGGAAGCCGAGTCGTATGTAGAGCTCCATGCTCTCTCGCAGCTGCGCGCGGCCGGTGTCGTAGCGGCGGAGGCGCAGGTTCATGTCGCCGAGCCCCAGCAGCGCGCCGGCGAGGTACTCGCGGTGGTCGGCGCGACGAGCGGATTCGGCGCTCTCCTCGTAGATCGCAGCACCGCCCTCGTAGTCCTCGAGCTCGGCAGCAACCACGCCGAGATTGGAGAGCGCGAGTGCGAGGTGAGCGTCGTTCCCGAGTGTCCGGGCGAGGTCGGCGCTCTGCTCCCACCACTCGCGCGAGCCCTCCCGGTTGCGGCGGCTGTACTCGATGCACCCGAGCAGGATCAGCAGGCGGTAGCGCTCGTCCTCGTCGACCGCTCCTGCGAGTAGCGGCAGGGCGGCCTCGGCTCGCGGGCCCGCGAGGTCGAAGTCACCCTGGCGCCATTCGAGGGTCGCGAGCTTCCGCAGAACCTGGGCACGCAGCAGCGGCTCGATGTCAGCGGTGGAG
The DNA here is from genome assembly GCA_963732995.1 of uncultured Gaiellaceae bacterium. Classification (GTDB taxonomy): domain Bacteria; phylum Actinomycetota; class Thermoleophilia; order Gaiellales; family Gaiellaceae; genus Gaiellasilicea. The sequence goes on from CAVTBS010000009.1 coordinate 100,598, forward strand.
GCACTCTCGAGCGTCCCCTCGAGCCACGCACGGCCCTGCGCGAGATAGCCGCGGACGAGCCAGAAGTGCGCGAGGGCGGCGGCGAGCCGGAAGCGAAGCTCCGTCAGTTCGGCCGCACCGGCGAACGCGAGGGCCGCTCTGAAGTTGTCGTGCTCGCGCTCGAATGTCGCGTAGGCCTCGTCGACCGCCTCGCCGGGCAAAGCGTCGACGAGCTCGTCCGCAAGCTCGAGGAAGTGCTCGGCGTGTCGACGCCGCACTTCGTCGGCATCGGCCCGTTCGAGCAGCCTCTCGACCGCGTACTCGCGGATCGTCTGCAGCATCCGGAAGCGGCCGTCATCGGCGCGTCGGAGCAGGCTCGCCTCGGCGAGACCGGTCAGCCCCGCGGCTCCGTCGGGTTCGCACACGGCCGCGACGCTGGGGCCGGTGAAGCCGCCGGCGAACGCGCCGAGCTCGGCAAAGAGTTGCTGTTCGGCCGGAGCGAGCAGGTCGTGGCTCCAGCTGATCGCCGAACGGAGCGTTCGCTGCCGTTCCGGGAGATCGCGTGCGCCTCGCGACGCGAGCTCGAGCCCGTCGTCGAGCGATTCGAGCAGCTCGGCCGACGTCAGATCGACAGTGCGGGCGGCCACGAGCTCGATTGCGAGTGGCAGTCCGTCGAGGCGCTCACAGATCTCCGTGACGAGCGCCGCCGAGGGCGGACGGCGTCCGGTGGCAGCGGCGCGTGTGAGGAAGAGCTCCTCCGCCTCCCCGGCGGGAAGGGGCGGCAGTTGCAGCTCGTGCTCGCCGTACACGTGGAGGCGCGCGCGGCTCGTCGTCAGGACGCGCAAACGAGGTGCCGTCTGCAGCAGCTCGCCGACGAGCGGGGCTGCGTCGAGCAGCTGCTCGAAGTTGTCCAGGAGCAGCAGCAGCTCGCGGCCGTGGAGCTCATCGTCCAGCGTCTCCTCGGCGAGCCCGAGCGCCTGAGCGATCGCGGACCGGACGAGTGCGGGATCGACGAGTGCTGCCAGTCCGACGAACCAGACGCCGTCGGTGAACACCTCGGCGAGCTCGTGCGCGGCTCGGAGCGCGACGCGCGTCTTGCCTACGCCGCCTGGCCCCGTCAGCGTGATCAGCCGACCCTCGCCGCGGAGCAGCCCGGTGACCGAGTCGACCTCCTCGCGCCGGCCGATGAACGCCGTCGGGGGCGCTGGCAGGTGGCGGCGCTCGCGCAACGACTCCGGCTCGACATCGAGCGCGGCGTCCTGACGGAGAATCGCGCCCTGGAGCGCACGGAGTTCGGCGCCCGGCTCCAGCCCGAGCTCGTCGAGTGACTCTCGGATTGCGGTGTACGCGTCGAGCGCCTCGGCCTGCCGGCCGGCGCGGTAGAGCCCGAGCATGAGCAGACCGCGTAGCCGCTCACGCAACGGGTGTTCCCGCACGAGCCGCTCGAGCTCCGCCAGGTCGACCGCGCGGCCGAGCGCAAGCGCGGAGTCTGCGCGATCCTCGAGCGCGGCCACGCGAAGCTCCTCGAGCCGTTCTCGTTCGGTCGCCGTTGCGAGGCTGTCGTCGAGCCCGGCGAGAGCCGGACCTCGCCAGAGCGCAAGCCCCGCTTCGAGCGAGGCCAACGCGTCCTCGTGGCGGCCCGATCCACGCTGTGAACGCGCGCTTTCGACGAGCTGCTCGAACTCGTCCGCGTCGACCTGCTCGGGGAGCAGCCGGTAGCCGTCGCCCTCCCGTTCGACTGCCAGCCCGGCCTTGCGCAGCTCCGAGACGTACACCTGCAGCGCGTGTGACGCGCTCGCGGGTGGCCGGTCGGCCCAGACCGCGTCCTGCAGCTGTTCGGCCGACACCGCCGAGCCGCGCGCGAGGAGCAGCGAGATCAGGAGCGCCCGCGGCTTCGCCCCGCCGCTGAACGGCTGCCCGCGAACCTCGAGCGTTCCGAGTATCCGGAACTCCACGACCCCTCCTCCTGAGCGTTCGTTCAGCCCATCTTGCGCCTTCCGCGACGCGGTTTCACGTAGAGCTCAGGAGCCCTGCCCGATCCATTCTTCGCCGCCCTCGTAGACCTCCTTCTTCCAGAGCGGCACCGTCCCCTTGAGCGTGTCGATCGCTTCCTTGCACGCGGCGAGCGCGGCAGCCCGGTGCGGCGAGGAGACGGCGATCGCGACGCTCGGCTCGCCGATCTCGACCCTGCCGACGCGATGATGGATCGCGACCGCGAGCAGCTCGTGGCGCTCGGACAGCTCGCGCGCCAGGTCGGCCATGGACTGCTCCGCCATCCCCTCGTAGGCCTCGTACTCGAGGTAGAGGACGGCCCGGTCGCGCGAGCGGCTGCGAACCGTGCCGAGGAACGTCGCGACGGCGCCGGCCTCGTCGCTCTGGACTTCGCGGACGACCGCGTCGAGCGAGAGCGGCTCCGCGGTCACGCGGAAGTCGCCGCCGGACACGGGCGGGATCAGCGCCACCTCGTCGCCCTCCGCGAGGGCCGTGGCGCTGTTCGCGTAGCGCTTGTTGACCGCGTAGAGGAGCCCGTCGGGCTCGTCGCCGAGAGCGAGTGCAGACCAGACGTCGCCGAGCGTGGCGCCGTCGGGAAGCGCGAGAGTGCGGGCGCCGGTGCCGGCGCGCTCACGCAGGCCGGCGAAGAGGCGGATGCTCACCTGCATCGAGGGGAGCGTAGCCGCGCGTCCCCGGGTTGCCTCGCGGCACGTGTCATGTTACGTATGCCGCATGCCGGTCTCAGCGCCCGCCCGGACGAACCTGAACGACCGCGTCTACGAGACCCTGAAGACGCGGCTCGTGCGCCGCGAGCTCGGCCCGGGCGAGAAGCTGAGCCTGCACGAGCTGGCAGCGACGCTCGGCGTCTCGCGCAGCCCGGTCCACCACGCGCTGACGCGGCTCGTCGCCGAAGGGCTGCTGACCGTGAAGTCGCGGCGCGGCTACTACGTGAACGCGCTGACCGAGGCCGCGATCGGCGACGGCTACGACGTCCGGCTCGCCCTCGAGCTGCAGGCGGCGGAAGGCGCCGTCGGCCGCGTCTCTCCGGACGACCTGCGCCGGTTCCGCGAGCTGCACGGGGCGACCGCCGAGGCGGTCTCGCACACCGAGTGGGACTCCGCGAACGCGGCGTTCCACGAGTTCCAGGTCGACCTCGCCCACAACGCGCTCCTCTCGCGCTTCTATCGCGACCTTTCGATCAACCTGATGATGCAGGTGATCCGCGGCGGCAAGCTCGAGGGCGGGTCGTACCTCCCGGAGGAGCACGGCGCGATCGTCGACGCGTACGAGGCCGCCGATCTCGAGGCGGCGCGCGCGGCGATCCGGGCGCACATCGCCACCGGGAGGCGGATCGCGCTCGACGCGATCGAGGCGGCGCACGGCGTCCTCTAGTCACCTTCACCCGTAGCATCCGCTCCGTGGAGCGCGAGACCGAGTCCGGAATCGAGATCGCCCCGGTCTACGGCGACGAGGAGCGTCCCGGCGAGTTCCCCTTCACCCGCGGCCCCTACCCGGACATGTACCGGGGGCGGCCGTGGACGATCCGCCAGTACGCCGGCTTCGGCTCGGCGGAGGAGACGAACGCGCGCTTCCGCTACCTGCTCGACCGCGGCCAGACGGGCCTCTCGGTCGCGTTCGACCTCCCGACCCAGCTGGGCTACGACTCGGACGATCCGCACGCGCTCGGTGAGGTCGGCCGCACGGGCGTCGCGATCGACTCGCTCGAGGACATGCGCCTGCTGCTCGCCGGGATCCCGCTCGCCGAGGTCTCCACCTCGATGACGATCAACGCGCCCGCGGCGCTGCTGCTCCTCCTCTACGAGTTGGTCGCCGAGGAGCAGGGCGCGCCCGGGACGGCGCTCCGGGGGACGGTCCAGAACGACATCCTCAAGGAGTACATCGCGCGCGGGAACTACATCTACCCGCCGCGGCCGTCGATGCGGCTGACGACCGACCTCTTCGCCTATGCCGCCGAGCGGATCCCGAGCTGGAACACGATCTCGATCAGCGGCTACCACATCCGCGAGGCAGGCTCGACCGCGGTCCAGGAGCTCGCGTTCACGCTCGCGAACGGGATCGCCTACGCGCAGGCTGCGGTCGACGCCGGGCTCTCGCCCGACGACTTCGGCGCCCGCCTCTCCTTCTTCTTCAACGCCCACAACCACTTCTTCCAGGAGGTGGCGAAGTTCCGCGCCGCGCGCCGGCTCTGGGCGACGATCATGCGCGACCGCTTCGGCGCGACCAACCCGAAGGCCCTGGCGCTTCGCTTCCACGCCCAGACCGGCGGCTCGACGCTGACGGCGCAGCAGCCGGAGAACAACATCGTCCGCGTCGCGATCCAGGCGCTCTCGGCCGTCGCCGGCGGCGCCCAGAGCCTGCACACGAACGGCTTCGACGAGGCGCTCGCGCTTCCGACGGAACGCTCGGCGCGGATTGCGCTGCGGACGCAGCAGATCCTCGCCGCCGAGGGCGGCGCCACCGACACGGCCGATCCGCTCGGCGGCTCGTACTTCATCGAGGCGCTGACCGACGAGCTCGAGGAGCGCGCGCTCGAGTTGATCGGGCGGATCGACGACCTCGGCGGCGCGGTTGCGGCCGTCGAGCAGGGCTTCGTCCAGCGCGAGATCGAGGAGGCCGCGTTCCGCTGGAACGAGCAGGTCGAGTCGGGCGAGCGCGTGATCGTCGGCGTCAACCGCTTCGCCGAGGCCGACGAGGAGCACGTCGAGCTCCACCGCCTCGACCCGGACGCCGAGCAGCGCCAGCTCGAGCGGACGGCTCGGGTGCGCGCCGGCCGGAACGCCGAGGACGCCCAGCGAACGCTGGCGGCCGTCCGCACGGCCGCACAGGGGACGGAGAATCTGCTCGTCCCGATGCACGACGCGCTGCGCGCGCTGGTCACGGTCGGAGAGATCTCGAACGTGCTCCGCGACGAGTGGGGAACGTTCGACGCCTCCCGGGCGTAGTCACCGACCAGCGCACCGGAACTTCACCTCCCCGCAGCCCATCGGCGGGCGCCGCGGACTGACACTCGGCTCGCAAGCACGTCGAGACGAAACCAATGGGGAGAGGATGCAAGTGCGGAACATCAGCTTCGGGTCGCGCCTGTTCGCCGGGACGGTGGTGACCGTCGCGCTGGCGGTCGTCGTGGGCGCGGCAGTCGCGGGCGACGCGGTGATCGGACGCTCGAGCGTCGAGAAGGCGATCAAGGGCGGGAAGGCGAAGAACGTGATCCTGCTGATCGGCGACGGGATGGGCGACTCGGAGATCACGCTCGCCCGGAACTACACCGTCGGCGCGGCAGGCCGCCTCGCGCTGGACGAGCTTGCCGCTCACGGGCCAGATGACGACGTACTCCGTGCGCGAGGACAACCCGTCGAAGCCGGACTACACATCCGAGTCGGCGTCGACCGCGACCGCGTGGTCGACCGGCGTCAAGACCTCGGACGGCCGCATCTCGACGACTCCGGGCACCGACCAGGACCTCGAGACGATCCTGGAGCTCGCGCAGGAGCGCGGGCTGACGACCGGCAACGTCACGACCTCCGAGCTGACCGATGCGACCCCGGCCGCGCCGATGTCGCACGTGCGGCTGCGCGGCTGCCAGGGGCCGCAGAACATGGGCACGCTGCGCCGCAGGACAAGAAGTCGGCCGGCGGCCCTGGCTCGATCGCGGAGCAGTCGGTCGACAAGGGCGTCGACGTGCTGCTCGGCGGCGGCAAAGGCCGCTACGACCAGCTGATCGACGGCGGCCCAGACGCGGGCAAGACGGTGATCCAGTCCGCCGATGCGCCAGGGCTACCAGGTCGTCACCAGACCGCGCTGAGCTCCTGGCGGCGCAACCCGGGCAGAAGCTGCTCGGCCTCTTCCACTCGGGGAACCTCAGCGTCGAGTGGACCGGCCTGCCTCGCTGCGAGGCCGGCCAGCGGGCCGCAGCGATGCGTCGAGAACCAGCGGCCGGCGAACGAGCCGAGCCTCGACGAGATGACGGCGAGGGCGATCGAGTTCCTGACTGGCAAGCCAGCAAGAGGAACCGAGGAAGGGCTTCTTCCTGCAGGTGGAGAGCGCCTCGATCGACAAGCGCGACCACGTCTCGCAGCCGTGCGAGCAGATCGGTGAGACGGTCAACTTCGACCGGGCCGTGCGGGTGGCGCTCGACTTCGCGGCGAGGAATCGAAGGACACGCTCGTGATCGTCACCGGCGACCACGCGCACACGAGCCAGATCGTGGAGGCGGACGCGACGGTCGCCGGCTTCGGCAGCCTGCTCACCACCGACGAGGGCGAGGTCCTGCAGGTCAGCTACGGCACCGGCGTCGCGCCGGCGACGCAGGAGCACACCGGCTCGCAGATCCGGGTCGCGGCGAAGGGGCCGCAAGGCGGCGAACGTGGTCGGACTGATCGACCAGACCGACCTCTTCCGGATCATGGCGCGGGCGATCGGATCCGACGAGGGCGGCATCGTCGGGGGCGGCGACGACTGAGCCGTCAGCCGCGGCGAGGCTCCGGCGCGCGTGGGGGCGCGCCGGAGCTCACGCCGATGCGCCCGAGTAGCGGCGGAGGCCGAAGTGCCACCACCAGCGCGTGAACGACGAAGAGCACCGCGGCGAAGCCGACGGCGATGCCGACGGTCGACCACTCGAGCCGTGATGTGATCGCCTCCGCGGGCACGGTGATCGCGAAGGCGAGCGGGAAGATGAAGGTGACGCCGAAACGCAGCCAGCCCGGGAAGATCGACGTCGGCCAGCGGCCGGCCTGGTAGATGCCGTCGAAGAGCTCGATGATCTCCCAGACGTTGACGATCCAGAACGCCAGCGTCGCGATCACGAGCCAGAAGCAGTAGATCGTGACCGCGCCGAGCAGCAACAGGCCGAGGAACAGGAGCACGTTGTCGATCCCGACGCTCGTCTCCAGCCCGTTGATCCCGTACGCCAGCACGGCGGCGCCCGCGATCACGTCGACCGCGCGCCAGATCTGGACGTTGCGAATGCTGACCAGCACCTGCGAGTCCTCCGGCTTCGTCAGGGCGAAGTCGAGCCTGCCGTCGCGCACGTCCTCCATCAGCCGCTGCATGTTCGGCTGGATCGTCGTCCGGATCACGCCGCCGAGCAGGATCTGGATCCCGAGCACGATCATCAGCTCGGACTCGTCCCAGCCGTTCAGCTCAGTGGTCTGCGAGTAGACGAGCGTCAGGACGACGAGCGCGACGCCGACCGAGACCGCCGACTGCAGCAGCTGGATGAAGAAGTTCGCGCGGTACTGGAGCTCGTTCAGCGAGCCGACCTTGAAGAAGAGCCAGGCGAGGCGGGCGATTCGCACTAGTTCCCCACCGCGGAGTAGCGCCGGACCGCGAACCGCCAGACGACGAGGAAGAGCCCGGTCAGGGCGACGATCCAGAGCATCTGGATCCCGAGCCCTTCCAGCAGCTCCCGGTTCGTCAGGTCGCCGACGAGCGTCTCGATCGGGAAGTAGAACGACCATTTGAACGGGAGCACGTTGGCGACGTCCTCGGCCCAGTCGGGCATCAGCGGCAGCGGCACGAGCCGGCCGGAGAGGAGCAGCTCCAGCCCGATCGCGAGCTCGAAGAGCGCGCTCACACGCGTCGTCCAGAACGTCACCATCCCTAGCGCGGACAGGAACATCGTCCGGATCAGGTACGCGCCCCAGATCGCGACGCAGAACGCGGCGATCTCGGCCGCGCGGATGTCGATCGTGGGGTCGAAGGCGATCCAGAGCACGGCCGCGATCGGCAGCCAGAGGATGATCGTGACCACCTTCCAGCCGGCGAAGCCCGCGATGTCCTCGTGGATCGGGTGCAGCGGGCGCAGGAGCGCGGCCGAGAGCTCGCCCTCGCGGATCCGCCACTCCCAGCCGTAGGGCGTGAAGACGATGTTCATGTTCCGAACGAGCGTCCAGACGATGTAGTACGCGGCGAACTGGCCGGTCGTGATCCCCTGCACGGAGCCGCCCTGCTGCTCGGAGATGGTCGTCCAGACGACGAGGTAGACGATCGGCTCCGCCAGCATCCCGACCAGCCACATGTAGGTGGCCACGCGGTACTGGAAGTTCGACTGGATCTGGACTCGCGCGCGGGTCAGGTAGTAGTCGAGGTAGGAGCGGAAGCGCCCCTCCTCGACAGCGCCCGCGTCGGTGCTCACTCGGGCCGCTCCTGCGCGAAGACGAGCTCGATCACATCCTCGATCGGCGGGTCCTCGACGGTCAGGTCGGCAATGTCGCGCTCCGCGAGCAGCCGTGCCGTCACGCGAGCGGTCTCTGCCTTCGGGACCCGAAGCTTCACGCGCCCGTCCCCGCGCTCGAGAACGTCGCCGTAGCCCGAGAGATCGACCGAGGGATCCTCGAGCTCGACGGAGAGGGTCTTGAAAGCCTCGAACTGGTCGCCGATCCGCGCGAGCGGGCCGTCGAAGAGGATCTTGCCGTGGTGGATGACGACGACGCGCTTGCAGAGCGCCTCGACGTCGGCCATGTAGTGGCTCGTCAGGAGGACGGTCGCGTCGTAGCGGCGGTTGTACTCCGCCACGAACGAGCGGATCCGCTTCTGCATCGTCACGTCGAGCCCGATCGTCGGCTCGTCGAGGAAGAGCACCTGCGGCCGGTGCAGCAGCGAGCCGACCACCTCGACCTTCATCCGCTCGCCGAGCGAGAGGTTCCGCACCGGCTTGCGGACGAGGTCGCCGACGTCGAGCAACTCGATCAGCTCGTCGCGCAGTGCCGTGAAGTCCGCGCGCGGGATCCGGTAGATCGCCCGGTTCAGCTCGTACGAGTCGAGCGCGGGCAGGTCCCACTGGAGCTGGTTGCGGTTCCCCATCACGAGCGTGATCCGGCTGAGGAAGTCGCGCTCGCGCTTCGACGGGACGTGGCCGAGGACGCGGGCCTCGCCCGAGGTGGGGTAGAGGAGCCCGGAGAGCATCTTCAGCGAGGTCGTCTTGCCGGCGCCGTTCGGCCCGAGGAAGCCGACGATCTCGCCCTGTCCGACCTCGAAGGTGATCTCGTCGACCGCGCGCACCTCACGGTGCTTGCGGCGGACGAGGCTGCGCATCGCCGCGCGGAGCCCCGCGTCGCGCTCGGGGACGAGGAAGGTCTTGTTCAGATCGTCGACTCGGACTGCGGGCTCGGCCACGCCCAGAACCTAGATGATGGATCGGTGCGCATCCTCCTCGTCTCCCAGATGTATCCCTCGGCCGCGGCGCCCGATTTCGGGGTCTTCGTCCAGGGGCTGGAGCGGGCGCTGGCTGCGCGCGGGCACGCGATCGAGCGGGTCGTGCTCGACCGGCGCGGCGGCGGCAAGCTGCGCCACGCGCGACTCGCCGCCCGCGCCGTCCGCGCTGCGCGGCGCTTCCGCCCAGATGTCGTCTACGCGCACTTCCTCTTCCCGACCGGCCTCGCCGGGCTGCTCGCGGCTCGCGCCTCGCGGTCGCCGCTCGTCGTCACCGCGCACGGCCAGGACGTCGCCAACCTGACCGAGTACCCGTTCGTCCGCTCGCCGGCGCGGCGCGTCGTCGGCGGGGCGGCGGCGGTGGTCGCCGTCTCCGACTGGCTGCGCGAACGGCTCGTCGCCGCGATCCCCGCCGCGGCGGCCAAGACCGAGGTCGTCGACTGCGGCGTCGACCTGGAGCGGTTCCGGCTGCTCGACCGTGCCCCCGGCCCCAGCCCGGCGTTCGTCTGCGTCGGCTCGCTGATCGAGCGGAAGAACGTCGTCCGGCTCGCAGGCGCGTTCGGCCGGCTCGGCGAGGGCACGCTGACGTTCGTCGGCGACGGCCCGCTTCGGCCGCAGCTCGAAGGCCGGCCGGGCGTCACGGTCACCGGCTACCTCCCGCACGACGCCGTCCCGCTCCACATCGCCGCGGCCGACGTCCTCTGTCAGCCGAGCCTCGCCGAGCCCTTCGGCCAGGCGGCGCTCGAGGCGCTGGCGTGTGGCCGCAGCTGTGGTCGCGACACGGGTCGGAGGTCCGCCGGAGTTCGTCCCGGCGGGAGCCGGGGTGCTCGTCGACCCGCTCGACGAGGAGGCGCTCGCGGCTGCGCTCCGTGAGGCGGCCGCGCTGCCGGTGCCCAACCCCGCCGCACGCGCGGCGGCCGAGCTGCACGACGTCAGGCTGCAGGCGGAACGGGTGGAGGCGATTCTCGAGCGAGCCGTTCGAGATCGGCGAGCCTGATCTCGACGAGCGGCCGCACCGCCTCCTCGATCCCGGCTTCGCGCGCCAGCTCGAGCGCCTGCTCGTAGCTCTCGCGCGCCTTCTCGGGCGCGACGCCCTGCTTCAGCCGGTTGTCGCCCGTGACCAGCAGGCGCTGAATCTTGGCGCGGGTCTCATCGCCGGGAGGGGTCATACGCGTAGCCTAACGAGGCACGATTCCGTTGTTTCCAGAATGCCGCAGCCCGTTCGAGTCCTGATCGCCGACGACCATCGCCTCTTCGCCGAGGCGCTCGAAGCCGTGCTCGCAACGGAGGAGCGGATCGAGGTCGTCGGCCGGGCCGCCGACGGGGAGGAGGCCGTCGCGCTCGCCCGCAGCCTGCAACCCGACGTCGTCGCGCTCGACATCAGCATGCCCGTGATGGACGGCTTCGAGGCGGCGGCGGCGCTGGAGCTGCTCGACCGGCCGCCGGCCGTGCTGATGCTGACCGGCTCGAACGCGCCGGAGGACGTCGACCGGGCGCGCCGAGTCGGCGCGAGGGGTTACATCACCAAGGACGCGATCGCTGCCAGCCTCGTCGAGGCAATCCTCGCCGCAGCGCGTTAGTCGCCCGCGCGTTCGCTACCCTTCCGGCCGTGCTTGCCGTCGCAGCAGTCTTCCAGGTGCTGGTCTCCGTGGCGCTCCTCGCGCTCATCCTCATGCACTCCGGCCGTGACGCCGGCCTCGGCGGCATGGGCTTCACGCCCGCCTCGCAGGGCGGCACCCACATCGTCGAGCGGAACCTGACGCGGCTGACCGTCGTCGTCGCGACGGTGTTCTTCCTCAACAGCGTCATCCTGTACCGCCTCCTCGCCTAGCGCGGGCCGCGGCTACACTGCACCTCCCCGCGCTGGTGGCGGAATTGGTAGACGCGCAAGGTTGAGGGCCTTGTGGCCTTAGGGCCGTGGAGGTTCAAGTCCTCTCCAGCGCATGCGGGCGAACGGCCCCGACGAGGGGGCCGTTTCTCTCATGCGTAGAGAGCGGCGAGCTGGGCGGGGCTGATGTTGCCGCCGCTCGCCACCAGCGCGATTCGCCGTCCCCGCAAGCGGTCGACGAGCTTCAGCGCGGCCGCCAGCGGCGCAGCTCCGGCCGGCTCGACGAGATTGCGCGTGTGCTCGATCATCAGCCGCGTCGCCTCTCGGATCTCGTCCTCGGAGACGAGGACGAAGTCGTCCAGGTGCTCCCAGAGGATCCGCTGCGGGAGCTCGAACGGGACCCGGGTCGCGAGTCCTTCCGCGTGCGTCGAGTTCTCGCCGTCGAGCATCGCCCGCGCCTGCCAGGAGCGGTAGGCGGCCGGCGCCGCCTCCGACTGGACGCCGATCACCTCGATCTCGGGCCGGATCGCCTTCGCGACGACGCACGCTCCGGCGGCGCCGCTGCCGCCGCCGATCGGGACGATCACGGCGTCGATGTCGGGACGCGCCTCGAGGATCTCGAGCGTCTCCGTGCCGACGCCTGCGATCAGGTGCGGCTCGTTGCCGGAGTGGACGTAGCGGTAGCCGTGCTCGGCCGCCAGGCGCTCGCAGTGCTCGCGGGCCGCGTCGAAGTCCATGCCGTGCTCGATCAGCTCCGCTCCCTGCGCGCGGATCGCCGTCACCTTCACCGGGTTGGCGTTCTCGGGGACACAGACGCGGGCGGTGACACCGAAGAGGCGCGCGGCGTAGGCGACCGATTGCCCGTGGTTGCCCGTCGAGGCGGTGATGAGACCGCGCCGCCGCTCACCCTCGTCGAGTTGCGAGACGAGGTTGACGCCGCCGCGGACCTTGAAGGCGCCGACCGGCTGGTGGTTCTCGTGCTTGACCCAGACCTCGGCGCCGAGCAGCTCGTCCAGCCCGGCGTAGGGGTACAGCGGCGTCGGCCGCAGGTGGGGCGTGATCCGCCGCTTCGCTTCGAGGACGTCGGCGAGCGTGATCGTCGGCCACTCCATCCCGATCGAGTCTCTCAGCTTCCTTGACGACGTCCGGAAGGATCTCTACGCTTCGGAGCGAACACACGTTCGACAACCATCCTCGGAGGCACAATGTCGTCTGCACCCCAGCTCACCGCGCGGCAACAGGAGATCTGGCAGTTCCTCGTCGACTACGTCGACCGGCACGGCTATCCCCCGACCGTGCGTGAGATCGGGGAGGCCGTCGGCCTCGCCTCGCCGTCGACCGTGCACGCGCATCTCGCGAACCTCGAGCGCGCCGGGCTGCTCCGGCGCGACCCGACCAAGCCGCGGGCGCTCGACCTGATCGGCCACCGGCGCGAGTCGCGCGCCGAGGAGGCGCCGCCGGAGCTGCAGAAGCTGCCGCTGCTCGGCCAGATCGCGGCCGGCGGGCCGCTCCTCGCCGAGGAGAACGTCGAGGACGAGATCGCCGTTCCGGAGCCGCTCGGCCGCCGCGCCGACTTCCTGCTCAGGGTCAAGGGAGAGTCGATGATCGACGCGGGGATCCTCGACGGCGACATCCTCGTCGTCCAGCGCGCCCAGGACGCGCGCAACGGCGAGATCGTGGTCGCCCTGGCGGGCGACGACGAGTCGGCCGACGAGGCGACGGTGAAGACGTTCTACCGAGAGAACGGCCGCGTCCGCCTCCAACCTGAGAACGAGAGCCTCGAGCCGATCTACGCCGACCACGTCCAGATCCTCGGCCGCGTGACGGGAGTCTTCAGGAGCCTCTGATGGGCGTCGCCTCCTTCAACCGCACCCTCGACCAGGAGCTGGCGGCGATCGCGCGCGGCGCCAGCTACGAGTGCCTCGTCTGCGGCGAGTTCCTGCTCCGCCGGCCGGTCGCCCACGCGTGCCTGGAATGCGGGACGCTGCTCTGCGACGGCCTGCAGATCCCGGAATCCGAGCTAGAATTCGTCTCGCAGGCCGGGTGACCGCGTCGCCTTCTCCGGAAGGCGCCGAGGAAAGTCCGGACACCGCAGGGCAGGGCGCTGGGGAAATCCCAGGCGGCGAAAGCCGACGGAAAGTGGAACAGAAAGGAAACCGCCGTCGAGGCGTTCTCCGGAGGTCTCGGCGGTAAGGGTGAAACGGTGGGGTAAGAGCCCACCAGCGTCGTGGTGACACGACGGCTGCCAAACCCCGTCCGGTGCAAGGTGAAGCAGATCCCGTTGACGCGGCCCGCCGAGGGATCGGGTACACCGCTCGAGCCGTGAGGCAACTCCCGGCCTAGAGGGATGGTCACCCTCGACAGAATCCGGCTTACAGGCCTGCTGACGGAGAGCCCCGCACCGCGGGGCTCTCCCATTTCCGCGACCGTGAGGGCGGGTCGACGAGCGCCGCAAGGGCGAATCGCGCGAAAGTGTGCGCATGGACGCGCGCGCGAAGCCTCCGCAGTTCCGGATCGGGCTGCAGCTCTGGACGGTGCGGGAGGACTGCGCCCGCGACTTCGAGGCGACGCTGCGCGAGGTGGCCGCGATCGGCTACGAGGGCGTCGAGCTCTACGACCTCCACGGCCACGAGCCGGATGTGGTCGCCGCATGGCTCGCCGACACCGGGCTCGTCGCGTGCGGCACGGCACGCCCGGCTCGAGGCGATCGAGTCGCAGCTGCCCGCCCTCGCGGCAGAGGCGCGCGCGCTCGGCTGGCGCCGCGTGAGCGTCAGCTGGGTCGATCCGGCCGAGCTCGGGCCTGAGCTCCTGCGCCGGCTCGCGGCCGCCGCCGACGCCGCAGCGGCCCACGGGCTCGAGCTCGGCTTCCACAACCACGACCCGGAGGCAGCAGAGCGCGACGGCGGCGGCAGCTTTCTGGACGACCTGCTGGCCGAGGAGTCCGTGTTCCTCGAGCTCGATCTCGGCTGGGTCTGGGTCGCGGGCGCGGACCCCCTCGACCTCCTCGCTCGCGCCCGGGGCCGCTGCCCACTCGTGCACGTGAAGGACTTCCACCGCCGCGATGCCGAGGCGTTCACGGCCGTCGGCGACGGTGCCGTCGGCTACGAGCAGGTTGCGCCCGCAGCCGTCGCGGCGGGCGCCGAGTGGCTGCTCGTGGAGCAGGACGAGACCGACGGGCCGGCTCTGGACGCCGCCCGGCGCTCGTTCGTTGCGCTCACCGCGATGGTCGCCGAGGTCGCTGCGTGAACTCGCCGGCACGCGTCGGCGTCGTCGGCTGCGGCGTGATCAGCCGCGAGTACGCTACGAACGCGAAGGCGTTCGACTCGTACGAGCTCGTTGCCTGCGCCGACGTCGACGAGTCGCAGGCACGGGCGCTCGGCGAGACGCACGACCTTGCCGTCGCGACCGTGGACGAGCTGATCGGCGATCCGGCGATCGACATCGTCCTCAACCTGACGCCGCCGGTCGCTCACGCGGACGTGATCAACGCGTCGCTTGCGGCCGGGAAGCACGTCTACACGGAGAAGCCGCTCGCATCGACGACCGCCGAAGCGAGCGCGCTCGTGGCCGAGGCCGCCCGGCTCGGGCTCCGGATCGGATGCGCTCCCGACACGTTTCTCGGCAGCGGGTATCAAGCCGGGCGCGGCCTGCTCGACAGCGGCGCGATCGGCGAGCCGTTGTCGGTGAGCGCCGCCATGATCGTCGGCGGCCAGGAGACCTGGCATCCGAACCCGGACATCTTCTACGCGGACGGCGCCGGTCCGCTGCTCGACATGGGCCCGTACTACCTGACCGCGATCGTCTCGCTGCTCGGCCCGGTCGCGCGCGTGGCCGGGTTCGCGTCCACCCGCACCCGGCAGCGCACGATCGAGATCGGCTCCCGTGTCGGCGAGCGGTTCGACGTCGTCACCCCGTCGCACACGACCGCCGCGATCGAGCTCGAGAGCGGTGTCACGGCGACGCTGATCGCCAGCTTCGAGGCGCAGGGCCAGTCGATCTACGACTTCCAGCTCCACGGCACGGAAGGAATGATCGCGTTCCCGGATCCGAACTCGTTCGCCGGCCGGGTTCGCATGCGCCGTGGCAGAGAGGGCTGGCAGGAGGTTCCATACGCGGAGCGCGGAGATCGCGACAGCCGCGGCATCGGGCTCGACGAGCTCGTTGCCGCGATCGCCGCGGATCGTCCCGAGCGCGCCTCGGCAGTCCTCGGCCTGCACGTCGTCGACGTCGCGCGCGGGATCCTGACCGCGGCGGCCGAGAGCCGGATCGTGGAGATCGAGTCGCGCGCGCCGCAGCCGGCCGCCATGCCCGTCGAGACCGCGGCCTGATCGCTGCCGGCGTTCAGTCTCGAGCGTGCAGCGGCAGCGTGGCCGTGATCACCGTCCCGCGCCCCGGCGGGCTGACGATCACGAGCGTGCCGCCCTCCGCCTCGGCGCGGTCGCGAAGGCCGAGCAGTCCCGTCCCCTTGGTCGTGTCCACGCCGCCGCCGCCGTCGTCGGTGATCTCGAGTCGGAGCACTCCGTCGCGCAGCTCGACCGTCACAAGTGCGCGAGACGCACCCGCATGCTTGACGACGTTCGTCAGGCCCTCCGAGACGATGAAGTACGCCGTCGCCTCGACATGCCTGTCGAGTCGTCCCTCCGGGACGTCGACCTGGACGTCCAGCGGCAGCCGCTCCTCGAAGAGCGACAGAGCCCCGCGAAGGCCGTGCTCGATCAGCGCGCCGGGATGGAGCCCGCGTGCGAGCTCCCGCAGCTCCTCGAGGCCGGCGTCGAGCTCGCCGCCCGCTTCCTGCAGCAGCGTCGCGGCCGAAGCCGGATCCGCCTCCAGCCGGGATTGAGCGAGCCGCAGCAGCAGCGTCGCTGCGACGAGCCGCTGCTGGGCGCCGTCGTGGAGGTTGCGCTCGAGCCGTCGGCGCTGCTCGTCGCCGGCCCGGACGATCCGGGCGCGGGAGCTCTGCAGGTCCTCGCGGGCCTGTGCGCTCGAGACCGCGAGTGAGACCAGGTCGCAGAACGCGGCAAGCCGCATCTCCGTGTTCGGCGGCAGCGGGTCGGGGCTGCCCACGGTGGCGGCGCCCCAGAGCGTGCCGGCGACGATGATCGGCGCGGTCGCCGTCGAGCGGTAGCCGCTGCGCACGAGGATCTCGGCCAGCTCGCCCTCGGCGGTGCCCCAGTCGTCGACCCGGGCGGGGACCCCGGTCTCGCGAACACGCCCGATCGACGTCGTCTCGTCGACGTACAGCCGCGTCCCGATCGGAAACGGGTCGATCCCGTCGCGGTTGTGCCGTCCGACGATCGTCGCGGTGTCGTCGCCCTCGTAGCGCCAGACCGCCGACGTCGTCACGCCGAGTACCCGAGCGCACTCGTCCGAGACCGCCGTGAAGACGCGCTCCGGGCTCGCCTCGGACGCCACCAGCGTCGCCACCCGGCGCAGCGCACGCTGCTCCTGCGCCAGTTGGCCGATCTCGGCGAGCTTGGCCTCCGCGTCGTCCGCGAGCGCCGGCTCGTCCGGCATCCGGGCCCGCTCGGTCAGGTCGAGGCCGGTGGTGACGAGGTAGCCGCGCGACGTCGCGGTCGCCGGCACCGGCTTGTTCGACCAGGCGATCAGCCGGCGGCCGCCGTCTTTCGTCAGCCAGTGACCGACCTGCGGGCTCGGATGCTCCGTCTTCCAGATGAACGCGAGCACCTCGTGGAACGCCTCCCGCTCCTCGACGGGGACCAGGATCTCGGCCAGCTCACGCCCGATCACCTCGTCCCGGGAGAAGCCCGTGGCCCGCTCGCACGCATCGTTGAAGAGCAGCACGTGGCCCTCTTCGTCCAGCACGCAGACGAGCGACTGCGTCGTCTCCGCGAGCACGCGGGCGAACTCGTCGCCGAGTTGGAAGTCGCTTGTCAGCCGCTCGTCGCTCATCGTCCGACGTTGAGCCTAGCGATAGATTTTTGCAAGTTCCTGACATCTGTCCGAGTAGCGTTCCGGGCGTGCGGATGCTCCTGATCGCGATCTCGCTCGCTCTCGCAGCGCCCGCGCTTGCGGCCGACGACCCGTCGGCGTACGGCATGGCTCAGCGCGGCAGCTTCAAGGTGGTCAGCAACGTGCTGCTGAGCCCGGCCGGCGGCGAGATGAAAGGTGTCTGGCTCGACGGGAAGCGCGGCTGCCGCGACACGCGCCCGCTCCGGGTCTCGATCCAGATCGACCTCGTCTCCGCGGCCGGGAAGACGACGCGGGTCAAGCGCTCACGGCAGGCCGCCGTCGACAACTGCGCCGAGGGCGGCCCCAACTTCGGGTTCGACCTGGCGCCGAAGGCCTACAAGATGGCGTGCGCCAACGGCCGCTGGAAGCCGGGCCGCTACTCGCTCGTCACGCGGACGCTCGACATCCGCTCGGGCATCTCCGCCCAGGCGAGCCTGTACCACCAGGTCACGCGACGCTGCTAGCGGCTAGGCGCGAAGGACGACCTCGAGCGCGGTGCCGCGCCCGGGGCGTGAGCGGAGCTTGAAGCCGCCGTCGATCGTCTTCGCGCGCAGGCGCATGTTCTTCAGACCCTGGCCGGCGGCTGCGTCGTCGCCGTCGAAGCCGACGCCGTCGTCGCGGACGCTGACGATCCGCCGGCCGAGCCGCTGGCCGATCCACACCTCGGCCCGCTGGGCGCCGGCGTGCTTGCGCACGTTCGCAAGGCCTT
Organism: uncultured Gaiellaceae bacterium; assembly: GCA_963732995.1. Lineage (GTDB taxonomy): Bacteria > Actinomycetota > Thermoleophilia > Gaiellales > Gaiellaceae > Gaiellasilicea. Next base: position 118,246 of record CAVTBS010000009.1, read on the forward strand.
CCTGGACGATCCTGAACACCTCGATCTGCTCGTCGGGCGCGAGCAGGATCTGCGGGTCGATCTCGACGTCGACCTCGAGCACGCCGTCGGCGGTGAGGAACTCGACGTAGCGTCGCAGCGCGGCGTCGAACGGAGCACTTCCGCTGGCCGACGAGAGTGCGAGCACGGCGAAGCGCGCCTCCTGCTGGGCGGCGGCCGCCGCTTCCTTCAGCTTCGGCAGCGTCTGCTCCAGCGACGCCCCCGCCTCGAGCATGCTCGCGTGCGTCGAGACGGCGAAGAGGTACTGCGCGAGGCCGTCGTGGATCTCGCGCGCCACCCGGGCGCGCTCCTCTGCGACCGCGCGGCCGAACTCGGCGAAGCTGATCGCCCGCCACACGCCGACGAGCAGCAGGCCGTACGCGAGCAGGCGGAGAAAGTCGCCCTGAGAGATGAAGTCGCTCGAGACGTGGGGCGTCAGGACGTAGTGGAGCTCGGCGAAGAGCGTCAGCGTCGCGCCGAGCGCGAGCCAGCTGTCGAGATCCTCGCCCCGGGCCCGGTAGCGGATCCCGAAGCCCAGCACCGCGAAGAGCGCGAGCAGCGCCAGGAAGGAGGTGGCGACCGTGAGCTCGACGGCGCGGGCGCCGTCACCCGAGGCGTCGAGCAGGCTCAGGCGCGCGCCGAAGCCGCGGAGGGGCAGCCAGAGGGCGATGAGCGCGGCGATGAGGACGACCATCCCGAACAGGAGCACGCGCTTGCGGGCGATGATCCGCGGGGCGGGCACGAGCGGCGCGAGCGCGATCAGCGTCGCCGCGAGCACGCGGGCGGCGATCGCGGCCCAGGCCTCCGGTGCGTCCTGGTTCGAGCCTCCGAGCACGGGCACGACCGAGAACGCGAGCGTGCCGGCGCCGGCGACGAAGAACCCGGCTGCGAGCAGCAGGTCGAGCACGCGCCCTTCGACCGAGAAGCGGACGCCCGCGAGGATCGCGACGATCGTCGCCGCGAGCACGACCGCGGTGTCGAGCACGAGCCGGCCCTCCGGCAGCTCGTAGGTGTTCCGGAGCGCCGGATTCGTCAGGAAGAGCGCGGTCGCCGACCCGAGCAGGGCGACGAGCAGCATCTCACCGACGAGCCAGCTCTCGAACGTGTCCTTGGCGTTTCTCTGCACATGCCCCTAATCGGCAGCGAGCGCGCTGCCGATGAGTAGGACATGGCGGAGCGGATCCTCGTCGTCGACGACCATCCCCTGACGCGCGACGCGCTCGCGTCGCTGTTGGCGCAGGGCGGCTTCGACGTGGTCGGCGAGGCGGCTGACGGCGCCGAGGCGCTCGGCCTCGCGGCGGAGCTCCAGCCCGATCTCGTCCTGCTCGATCTCTCCATGCCGGGCCTCGACGGACTGGCTGCGCTGCCCCGGCTGCGCGCCGCGGCTCCCGGCTGCGAGGTCGTCGTGCTGACCGCGTCCGGGACCGAGGAGAACCTGCTCGGCGCGATCCGCGCGGGTGCGGCCGGCTACCTGCTGAAGAGCGAGCCGCCGGAGCGGATCGTCTCGTTCCTCCGAGGCGTCGCCAACGGTGAGGCTGCGCTCTCGGGCGAGGTGGCCCGACGGCTGCTCGATCAGCTGCGCAGCGGCGGCCGGATCGGCGGCGGCGTCCCCGACGACATCGCCGGGACGCTCTCGGCCCGCGAGGTCGAGGTGCTGCTCCTGCTCGACGAGCACCTCTCCACGGACGACATCGCCAAGCGCCTCTTCATCTCCGAGCACACCGTCCGCTCGCACGTCAAGAGCATGCTCCGGAAGCTCGGCGTCTCGTCGCGCCGGGACGCGCTCGAGCAGCTCGCGCTCGCCCGACGCTGACTCCGGGAAGCTCCCCCGCCGCGGGGGATGCGATTCCCAAACGACGGGTGTTGAAGGTTCCGGCAGGTTCGCTGATGCTTGGAATCAGCGTTTTCCTACCAGGAGCGCTGCGGCGGCGAGAAGGACAAGAACGGTCGGCGGGAGCCGGCCGTTCCCGTGCTAGGAGGCGGTGAAGCCGCGGTGGGCGGCGGCGACGAGCCCCGGCAGCGTCTCGAGGTTGTAGCCGCCCTCGAGCACGGCGGCGACGCGCGGACCGAGGGCTGCGCAGCGTTCGGCGAGCTCACGGAAACCCGCTTCCGTCACCTCCATCTCCGCGAGCGGGTCGTCGTGGTGGGCGTCGAAGCCGGCGGAGACGAGGACGAGGTCCGGGTCGAACGCCCCCACGCCCGGCTCCACGATCTGCTCGAAGACGGCGCGGTACTCGTCGTCGCCGCAGCCGGCCGGAAGCGGCACGTTCACGGTCGACGCGTCGTTCGTGTCCGGCCCGCCCGTCCCCGGCCAGAACGGCCACTGGTGGAGCGAGACGAAGAAGACGGTGTCGTCGCCCCGGAAGAGCGCTTCCGTGCCGTTGCCGTGATGGACGTCGAAGTCGACGATCGCGATCCGCTCGAGCCCGAGCTCCGCCTGCGCGTAGCGGGCGGCGACGGCGACGTTGTTCACGAGGCAGAAGCCCATCGCCCGTGCGGCGAGCGCGTGGTGCCCGGGAGGCCGGACGAGTGCGAAGCCGCCCCGGTCGACCGCCTCCAGGGTGATCCCGGCGGCGAGCGTCGCGGCGCGCCAGGACGACTCCGAGCAGACGGTGTCGGCGTCGAGCTGGGTCGGCTGGGCGACGGCCTCGAGCTGGTCGAGGTAGGCGGGCTCGTGGACGCGGGCGAGCTGCTCGCGTGTCGCTTCCCGCTCGACCGTCTCGCCGCTGAGCACGCGCAGCCGGGCCTGCTGCTCGGGATGGTGGGCTCCCGTCGGATGCAGGTCGGCGAGCGCCGGATTCGTCAGGAGCTCGACAGCGCCTCCAGTCGGCCCGAGAGCCGCCCCAGACCCCATTCGCGCGCGAGGCCTGCCGCGCGGTCCCACGTCGGCTCCTGGTCGTCGAGCGCCGGCAGCGGCGCGTCGCGGTCCATCGTCGCGATGTGCCGGTACAGCCGGAGCGCGTCGGCCTCGGCGGCGAACCGTCCCTGCTCCAGCGCCGCCTCGAGCGTGCCGTACTGGGCGAGCACGGACGCCGCCGTCTTGGCGCCGACGCCGCGGGCGCCGGGAATCTTGTCCGACGGATCGCCGCGCAACGCGATGAAGTCCGGCACCTGCGCCGGCTCGACGCCGTAGCGCTCGCGCACCTCGGCCGGCCCGATCCGCGCCAGCGGCCCGCCGCCGATCTGCGGCTGCAGCACGGTCGTCCGCTCGCCCACGAGCTGGAACGTGTCGCGGTCGCCGCTCGCAACGAGCGCGGAGCCTCCTCGCTCCTCCTCGAACGCGACCCCGGCTGCGAGGAAGTCGTCGGCCTCGTAGCCTTCGGCCTTCGCGGGCGCGAACCCCATCGCCTCGACGAGCTGCGGCATCAGGTCGAGCTGGTCGAGCAGCTCCCGGTCGAACTGGCGCCCCGACTGGTACGCGGGCAGCGCCGTGTGCCGGTAGGTGGGCACGGTCAGCGTGTCCCACGCGATGAGCGCGGCGCGCGGCGTCTCCTCCTCCCAGAGCCGGATCAGGAGCCCGCCGACCCCGTCGATCAGGTTGCCGCCGCCGCCGTCGGCGCGCCGGATCGACTTCGGCAGCGCGTGGTAGTAGCGGTGGGCGAACGAGTCGCCGTCGACGATCAGGAGCGGTCGCACGGCGCTCAATGGACCGCGATCTTGAGCCCGACGAGAACCAGCCCGAAGAGCCCGTTCACGGCTCCGACGGCGAGCGCTGGCGGCCAGCGGTCGTAGCTCCGCCGTCCGACGAGGATGCCCCAGCCGAAGAGCTGGAGCACGGCGAGCGTGAGCGCGATCGCCGCACCGGCGGTCGTCGACCAGAGGCCGGCCCACGCGAGCGCGAGGGCCGCGCCCGGGACGAAGCCGGCCTCCACCAGCGGCCACTCGCGCCGGGTCAGCTCGAGCAGTCGCGTCAGGAGCGACCCGTGGCCGAAGGCAATCCGCTCGCTCACCGCCTCGGACCACGCATGTGCGATCGCGAAGACGATCGTGGTCGAGAGCAGCGACAACGTCATCTCCTGCGCCGAGGCCTCGGTCGCGTCGAGCGCGCCCACGAGCGCAGCCGTGAGGATCGAGCCGTAGATCGCGGCGCTGAACGTTCTCTCGTCGAAGTCGTGCGTGGACTCGCCCGAGACTGCGCGGACGGCCGAGCGGTGTGGGATCACGCGGACCGCTCGAGCTCGCCGATCGCCGCCATCAGCCGCTCGGTCGCGACCTGCGGCGCGTCCTCGCGGCCGGCGAGGTCGTCGAGCGGGATCGGGGGGCCGTAGGCGACACGCAGGCGTCCCAGCCGTCCGAGCCTGTCCGTGCCGGAGATCCCCGCAGGAACGAGCGGGACTCCGGCCTCGAGCGCGATCCGGGCCGCTCCCGTGTGCGCCCGCGCCTCGTACTTCTTCCGCAGCCCTTTCTTCCGGCGCGTTCCCTCGGGGAACATGACGACGATGTGCCCCTCGCGGCAGAGCTGCGTGGCCGTCTCGAGCGCGGCGGTGTCGTGCTCGCCGCGCCGCACCGGGAACGCGCCCGCGGCGAACGCGAACTGCTTGAACGGCGTCCAGAAGAGCTCCGACTTGGCCATGAAGCGCAGGTGGCGCTTCGGGAAGAGCGGCAGTCCGAGCGGCCAGGGGTCGAAATTCGAGTTGTGGTTCGCGGCGAGCACGTAGCCCCCGCCGGGGAGGTGCTCGCGGCCGCGCGCCCGCAGCCGGTAGAGCCCGTAGACCAGCGGCCAGCTGAGCGCTGCCACGAGGATGTAGACCGGGCTCGGCCGGGGCGCCATACGAGGAGTATCCCAATGCATAGCTAACGTGTCCCGCGCCATGTCGAAGAAGCTGGTGATCGTCGAGAGCCCCGCGAAGGCGAAGACCATCGCGGGCTATCTGGGCGCCGGATACGACGTCGAGTCGAGCATCGGCCACATCCGCGACCTCCCGAATCGGGCCAGCGACGTGCCCAAGGAGCAGCGCGCGAAGTACGGGACGATGGGGGTTGCGATCGACGCCGACTTCGAGCCGCTCTACATCGTCGACGCGGACAAGAAGGCCAAGGTCAGCGAGCTGAAGAAGAAGCTCAAGGACGCGGACGAGCTGCTGCTCGCGACGGACGAGGACCGCGAGGGCGAGGCGATCGCCTGGCATCTGCTCCAGGAGCTGAAGCCGAAGGTCCCGGTACGCCGGATGGTCTTCCACGAGATCACCCGCGATGCGATCCAGCGCGCCCTCGGCGAGACCCGCGACGTCGACCAGCGGCTCGTCGACGCGCAGGAGACGCGGCGGATCCTCGACCGGCTCTACGGCTACGAGGTCTCGCCGGTGCTCTGGAAGAAGGTCATGCAGGGCCTGTCCGCCGGACGTGTGCAGTCGGTCGCCGTGCGCCTCGTCGTCGAGCGCGAGCGCGAGCGTCGCGCGTTCGTCAGCGCCGGCTACTGGGACATCGACGGCATCTTCGACCCCGGCTCGTTCGAGGCCAGGCTCGCCGCCGTCGACGGCAAGCGCGTGGCGCAGGGACGCGACTTCACCCAGCAGGGCGAGCTGAAGTCGGACGACCTGGCGCGACTGGACGAGGCGCAGGCGCGCAGCCTCGCCGCCGAGCTCGAGGGGCTCACCTTCGCCGTCCGCTCCGCGGACGAGAAGCCGTACACCCGCCGGCCGGCGGCGCCGTTCATGACCTCGACCCTGCAGCAGGAGGCGGGCCGGAAGCTCCGCTACAGCTCGCAGACGACGATGCGCGTCGCCCAGCGCCTGTACGAGAACGGCTACATCACCTACATGCGCACCGACTCGACGACGCTGTCGGAGTCCGCGCTGACCGCCGCGCGGCGGCAGGCCGTCGAGCTCTACGGCGCCGACTCGATCCCGGATGCGCCGCGCCAGTACACGCGCAAGGTGAAGAACGCGCAGGAGGCCCACGAGGCGATCCGCCCCGCCGGCGACTCCTTCCGGACGCCGAAGCAGCTCGAGCGCGAGCTCAACCGCGACGAGCTCGCCCTCTACGACCTGATCTGGAAGCGGACGCTCGCCTCGCAGATGGCCGACGCGCGCGGGCTGACCGTCTCGCTCCGCCTCGGGACGACCACGCCGAACGGCCGCGACGCCGAGTTCGCGGCGTCGGGAACCGTGATCACGTTCCGCGGCTTCCTCGCGGCCTACGAGGAGAGCCGTGACGACGACACGGAGAAGGAGGAGGAGCGCCCGCTGCCGCACCTCAAGCCCGGTGACGAGCTGAAGGCGCTCACGCTCGAGCCGGAAGGGCACGCGACGACGCCGCCGGCGCGCTTCACCGAGGCGAGCCTCGTCCAGGCGCTCGAGGAACGCGGGATCGGCCGGCCGTCCACGTACGCCTCGATCATCGGCACGATCCTCGACCGCGGCTACGTCTTCAAGCGCGGCACGGCGCTCGTGCCGTCCTTCCTCGCGTTCGCCGTCACCGGGCTGCTCGAGCAGCACTTCGGCCGCCTCGTCGACTACTCGTTCACCGCGCAGATGGAGGACGATCTCGACCGGATCGCGGCCGGGGAGCAGGAGCGGGTCGACTGGCTCCGGCACTTCTACTTCGGCGGCGATGACGGCGACGCCGGCCTGCACGCCCTGGTCTCGGACCTCTCGGAGATCGATGCGCGCGCGGTCAACTCGCTGCCGCTCGGCGACAGCGGGATCGTGCTCCGGGTCGGCCGCTACGGGCCCTACGTCGAGCGCGGCGAGGAGCGCGCGAGCGTGCCTGAGGACATGGCGCCCGACGAGCTGACGGTCGAGAAGGCGGAGGAGCTGCTCTCGGCGCCCTCGGCCGACCGTGTGCTCGGCACGCATCCGGAGTGGGGGACCGAGATCGCGGCCAAGGCCGGCCGCTACGGCCCGTACGTGACGGAGGTACTGCCGGAGGGCGCGACCGAGAAGCCGCGGACCGCATCGCTCTTCAAGTCGATGGCGCCCGAGACGGTGACGCTGGAGGAGGCGGCGCAGCTGCTCTCGCTGCCGCGGGTGCTCGGCGCCGATCCTGCCGACGGCGTCGAGATCACGGCGCAGAACGGCCGCTACGGCCCGTACGTCAAGAAGGACACCGAATCGCGGTCGCTCGAGAGCGAGGAGCAGCTGTTCTCGATCTCGCTCGAGGAGGCCCTCGCGCTGCTCGCCAAGCCGAAGGAGCGGCGCGGCCGCGGCCAGGCGAAGCCGCCGCTGCGCGAGCTCGGCCCCGATCCCGTCAGCGAGAAGCCGGTGGTGCTCAAGGAAGGGCGCTTCGGCCCCTACGTGACCGACGGTGAGACCAACGCGAGCCTGCGTCGCGGCGACGATCCGGAGACGGTCACGATCGAGCGGGCGGCCGAGTTGCTCGCCGACAGACGCTCGAAAGGCCCTGCGCCGAAGCGGAAGCGCAGCGGCGGCAAGCGCTCTGCAGCGTAGGTCCTACCAACCCGCAAACTTTCCGTTCCAACCGGCGTCTCCCTCTATGAGGGCGCGATCAGACGCGCTAGCGTGCTACGCGCGAAAACCGATTTCCGCCGCTTACCGGAATACTTAACAAGGGCTCGCCGTTTGAGCTTGTGACAGGTTCGCCGTCCCGATACCCCTGGCAAAAGCAGGACTGACAGCATATGGTGCGTAAGTTTGTAGCTTCCAGACAAAGCATCGCCGGAAAGGGTTGACCGCCGCTTTGACGCAGAACCAGCTGATCGAACTGATTGAGTCGGACCAGGTCAAGGCGCTCGTCGAGCGCTCGGAGGAGCGCGGGGTGATCGAGCCCACCGAGCTCGAGGCCTTCGTGCTCGAGCATGACCTGAACGAAGAGGAAACGGAGCAGCTCACGCGCGAGCTGGAGACGCTCGGCCTGGAGGTCGGGCAGTCGCGCGCCGCCAAGGACAAGGCCGAGAAGGAGAAGGAGAAGGAGGAGGTCGAGCCTGCGCCCGTCACCGTCGCCACCGGCGCCGCCGACAGCCTGCAGCTCTTCCTCGCCGACGTCGGCCGCCACAAGCTGCTGAACGCCGCGCAGGAGGTGCAGCTCGCGAAGCTGATCGAGCGGGGCGACCCGGTCGCGAAGCGCACGATGATCGAGTCGAACCTCCGGCTCGTCGTCTCGATCGCGAAGGGCTACCGCGGCCTCGGGGTGCCGTTCCTGGACCTGATCCAGGAGGGCACGCTCGGCCTGAACCGTGCCGTCGAGAAGTTCGACTGGCGCCGTGGCTTCAAGTTCTCCACCTACGCCACCTGGTGGATCCGCCAGTCGGTGCAGCGCGCCGTCGCGAACCACGCGCGGACGATCCGCGTCCCCGTCCACGTCGTCGAGCGGCAGCAGAAGCTGTCGCGCGCCGCACGCCGGCTCGAGGTCGAGCTCGGCCGCGAGGCGACGAAGGAGGAGCTCGCGGAGGCCACCGGCCTGCCGATCCAGCACGTCGACGAGGCGCTCGGCGCCGCCCACGCATCCGTCTCGCTGAACCAGACGGTCGGTGCGGACGACGAGGGCGAGCTGGGAGACCTGTTCGCCGACCGCGAGGCCGCCGACCCGTTCGACGAGGCGGAGGAGTCGCTGCGCAAGCAGGGCGTCCGCCGCGCGCTCGACGCGCTTCCGGAGCGGGAGCGGCGGATTCTCGAGCTGCGGTTCGGCTTCGAGGGCGAGCCGTGGACGCTCGAGGCGATCGGGCACGAGCTCGATCTCACCCGCGAGCGCGTCCGCCAGCTCGAGGGCCAGGCGCTCTCGCGGCTCGCGGCGCTGCGCGACCTCGCTTCGCTCGCCGCGTAAGCGGAAGCGGATCCGAAACGAACGTCGTAGGGCGGCTCCGGCCGCCCTACTTCGTTTTGGTTAAGGAGCCGCGTTCGATTTGCGTCCGGCAGCGTGACTCCTGGATACTCCCGCTGAACCCGGGGCTGCCGGATTGAAAGGAGACACTTTGAGAATCAAGTGGCACAGGCTCGTGATGCTGCTCGTGGTGGCGATGCTCGCCTTCGCTGCGGGCTGCGGCGGTGACGACGACGAAGCGAGCGGTGACGGAACGACCACAGGGGCGTCCGGTGGCACGGAAGGCGGGACGCTCGTCTTCGCCGGTGCCACCGATCCCGTTCTGCTCGACGGCGCGCTCGTCTCGGACGGCGAGTCGCTGCGCGTGATCACGCAGATCTTCGAGACGCTCGTTGCGCTCAAGCCCGGCACGACCGAGCCCGAGCCCGGACTCGCCGAGAGCTGGGAGGCGAACGACGACGGCACCGTCTGGACGTTCAAGATCCGGCAGGGCGTCACCTTCCATGACGGCGAGACGCTCGACGCCGAGGCGGTCTGCTTCAACTTCGACCGCTGGTTCAACTTCAAGGGAGCGCTGGCCAACCCGGCCGCGAGCTACTACTGGCAGGTCGTGTTCGGCGGCTTCGCCGAGTTCGATCCGGACAGCGGTGCTCCGGAGGAGAGCCTCTACAAGAGCTGCGAGGCGACCGACGAGTCGACGGCCGTGTTGACGCTGACGAAGCCGTCGGCCACGTTCATCCCGGCGCTGTCGCAGCAGTCGTTCTCGATCGCGAGCCCGAAGGCGCTGCAGGACTACGACGCCGATGCGGGCACGATCGACGCCGAGGGCGTCTTCACCTCTTCGGGCACGTTCGGGACCGAGCATCCGATCGGGACCGGCCCGTTCAAGTTCGACTCGTGGGTGCGGAACGACCGGCTGACGCTGTCGCGCTACGACGACTACTGGGGCGACAAGGCGAAGCTCGACACGCTGATCATCCGCCCGATCGCCGACAACGCCGCCCGGCTGCAGGCACTCCAGACGGGCGAGATCCAGGGCTACGACCTGGTCGAGCCGCAGGACATCGCCACGATCGAAGGCGACGAGGCCCTGCAGATCATCGACCGGCCGGCGTTCAACGTCGCCTACGTCGGCTTCAACATCGCGAAGAAGCCGACCGACGACCCGAAGGTGCGCGAGGCGATCGCGTACGGCCTCGACCGTGAGGCCGTCGTGGAGAACTTCTACTCCGGCCGCGGCGCCGTCGCGACGCAGTTCATGCCGCCGGAGGTCGTCGGCTATGCCGACGACGTGCCGACGTACTCGTACGACCCGGAGAAGGCGAAGCAGATCCTGACGGACGCCGGCTACACGCTCCCGGTCCCGCTCGAGTTCTGGTACCCGACGGACGTCTCGCGTCCGTACATGCCGGATCCGAAGCGGAACTTCGAGGCGTTCGCCGCCAGCCTGAACAAGTCGGGCTTCAAGGTGACGCCGAAGAGCGCTCCGTGGAACCCCGACTACCTCGGCCGTGTCGACGCAGGGAACGCGGGGAACGCCCGCCTGCTCGGCTGGACCGGTGACTACGGCGACGCCGACAACTTCATCGGCACGTTCTTCCAGACCCCGCAGAAGGCCTGGGGGACGACGACGACGCCGTTGACGAAGATCCAGGACCTCCTGAATCAGGGCGAGGCCGAGACGGACGAGGCCGAGCGCGAGTCGATCTACCAGGAGGCGAACCGGGAGATCATGACCGAGCTTCCGGGCGTCCCGTATGCGCACTCCGAGCCGGCGCTGGCCTTCAGCGCCAAGGTCCGGGGATACGAGGCGAGCCCGACGACGAACGAGTCGTTCGCGCCGGTGACGATCGAGGAAGTAGGAGGAGGGACTAGAGTCCGGCGGACGACATGCTGCGCTTCGTCGTCCGCCGGCTCCTCCTCCTGATCCCGATCCTGATCGGGCTCTCGATCCTCGTTTTTCTCTGGATCAGGGCCCTGCCCGGGAGCCCCGCGACGGCCCTGCTCGGCGAGCGCGCGACCGCCGAGCAGATCGAGGCGATCAACGAGCAGTACGGCCTGAACGAGCCGATCTGGGAGCAGTACTGGACGTACCTGAAGCAGCTCGGATCCTTCGACTTCGGCGACTCGGTGACCTCGCGGCGGCCGGTGATGGACGAGTTCCTCGAGCGCTTCCCGGCCACGATCGAACTTGCGATCGGGGCGATGTTCTTCTCGATCTTCGTCGGGATCCCGCTCGGCTTCCTGGCGGCGAAACGCTACGGCAGCTCCCTCGACCACGCCAGTCTGTTCGCGTCGCTGCTCGGGATCTCGATCCCGATCTTCGTGCTCGCGATCATCCTCAAGTACATCTTCGCGGTCAGGCTCGGCTGGCTCCCCACCGTCGGCCGGATCAGCGTCCTGATCGAGCTCGAGCATCCGACGAACTTCTACATCCTCGACGCGATCATCACCCGTAACTGGGAGGCGTTCTGGGATGCGATCAAGCACCTGATCCTGCCTGCGATCGCGCTCGGCACGATCCCGCTCGCGATCATCGCCCGGATCACGCGCGCGGCCGTCCTCGACGTGCAGAACGAGGACTATGTCCGCACGGCTCGGGCGAAGGGCATCTCGCCTCGCACCGTCAACGAGCGGCACATCCTCCGCAACGCGATGCTGCCGATCGTGACGATCGTCGGCCTGCAGGCGGGGCTGCTGCTCTCCGGCGCCGTCCTGACCGAGACCGTCTTCGCGTGGCCCGGAATCGGGACCTGGCTCGTCGAGGCGATCGAGGCGCGCAACTACCCGGTCCTGCAAGGCGGCATCCTCTTCATCGCGTTCGTCTTCGTGCTCGTCAATCTCCTCGTCGACGTCTCGTACGGCCTTCTCAACCCGCGGATCCGGCTCTCATGAGCGTTGCCGAGATCGAGGCTCGAGAGGTTGCACGCACCGGTGGAGGCGGACTCTGGAGCGACGCTTGGTCACGGCTGCGCCGCGACAGGGGCGCACTCGTCGGCTTCGCGATCGTGGGACTGTTCGTCTTCGTGGCCATCTTCGCGCCGCTGATCGCGCCGGAGGACCCGCGCTTCCAGGACCTGTCGCGGCTCGGAGGCAGCTGCTGCCCTGGGCCATCGCTCGATCACTGGTTCGGGATCGACGCGCTCGGCCGGGACGAGTTGTCGCGGATCGTCTACGGCGCGCGTTACTCGCTGGTGATCGGCGTCGTCTCCGTCACCGTCGGCCTCTCGGTCGGCATGGTCTTCGGCTCGATCGCCGGCTACGTCGGCGGGGCCGTCGACAGCGTGATCATGCGCCTGACGGACATCATGCTCGCGATCCCCGGCCTGCTGCTCGCGATCGGAATCGTCGCGATGCTCGGGCCCGGCCTCTTCCAGATCATGATCGCGGTCGGCGTCACGCAGATACCGATCTTCACGCGCCTGATGCGCGGCTCGATCCTGGCGCAGCGCGACAACGACTTCGTGCTCGCCGCGCGCTCGATCGGGGTGCCGCGGCGGGCGATCCTCTCCTCGCACATCCTGCCGAACGCGATCTCACCCGTGATCGTGCAGGGAACGCTGGCGCTCGCCACGGCGATCATCGACGTCGCCGGGCTCGGCTTCCTCGGGCTCGGCCCGCAGGATCCGTCGACGCCCGAGTGGGGGACGATGCTGACCGACACGACGCGGTACCTGCAGACGGCGCCGCACCTGGCGATCATCCCGGGCGTCGCGATCATCATCTCCGTGCTCGGCTTCAACCTGATCGGCGACGGCCTCCGCGAAGCCCTCGACCCGAAGATGCGCGGTCGTGGCTGACGCCGGCTCGCCAGAGAGCCGCTCCTCACCGTCGACGACCTGCACGTCCAGTTCGGGACGGAGCGAGGGCTCGTCTACGCCGTCAACGGGATCTCGTTCGACATCGCGGCCGGCGAGACGCTCGGGATCGTGGGCGAGTCCGGGTGCGGCAAGAGCGTCACCTCGCTGGCACTGCTCGGGATTCTCGCCCGCAACGGACGCGTGACGAAGGGCACGGCGATGTTCGGCGGCCGCGACCTGCTCTCCCTGACCGACCAGGAGCTGCGCTCGGTCCGCGGACGCGAGATTGCGATGATCTTCCAGGACCCGATGACGTCGCTGAACCCGGTCCTGACCATCGGCCGGCAGATCCGCGAGTCTCTCCAGACCCACTTCGCGATGGACAAGGAGCAGGCGGAGCGGCGCGCGGCGGAGCTGCTCGACCAGGTCGGGATCCCGAGCGCGAAGATGCGCCTGAAGGACTATCCGCACCAGTTCTCCGGTGGGATGCGGCAGCGGGCAATGATCGCGATGGCCCTCTCGGGCGAGCCGAAGCTCCTGATCGCCGATGAGCCGACGACTGCTCTCGACGTCACGATCCAGGCCCAGATCCTCCAGCTGCTGAAGGGACTGGTGGCCGAGCGCGACACGGCGCTGGTCATGATCACGCACGACCTCGGCGTCGTCGCGGGCATGTGCGAGCGCGTCAATGTGATGTATGCCGGGATGTTCATGGAGACCGGCCGCGCCGACCGGATCTTCGCCCGGCCCCGCCACCCGTACACGCTCGGGCTCCTCCAGAGCGTGCCGCGGATCGACGCTGGACGGCGGCAGAAACTGCAGCCGATCCCCGGCTCGCCGCGGAACATGCTCAGTGCCCCCGCCGAGTGCCCATTCGCCCCGCGCTGCCGGTTCGAGGTCGAGCAGTCGCGGCAGGAGGTGCCGCCGCTCGTCGAGATCGAGCAGGGCCAGCACGTGCGCTGCTTCAACCCTGTGCCTGCGGACGAGTGGCAGCGCTCGCGGCTCGGCGGTGCCGCTTGAGCTCGAACGGAACGCCTCTTGTCGAGGTGGACGACCTCAAGGTCTGGTTCCCGATCCGGAGCGGGATCGTGATGGATCGGCACATCGGCGACGTGAAGGCGGTCGACGGCGTTTCGCTGACGATCAAGCGTGGCGAGACGCTCGGGCTCGTCGGAGAGTCGGGCTGCGGCAAGTCGACGGTCGGCCGAACGCTGCTGCGCCTCTACGAGCCGACAGCAGGGAAGATCACGTTCGACGGCACCGACATCACGCACCTCGGCGAGTCGCAGATGCGACCACTGCGGCGGCGGATGCAGATGATCTTCCAGGACCCGTACGCGTCGCTGAACCCCCGGCACTCGGTCGCGCGCATGGTCGGCGAGCCGCTGCGCGTGCACGGCCGCGGCGGCAAGGGGCTTGGCAAGGCGGTGCAGGAGCTGCTGCAGACCGTCGGTCTGCCTGCAGACGCGGGGACGCGCTATCCGCACGAGTTCTCCGGCGGTCAGCGGCAGCGGATCGGCCTCGCGCGGGCGCTCGCGCTCAACCCGGACTTCCTCGTCTGCGACGAGCCCGTTTCGGCACTCGACGTCTCGATCCAGGCGCAGATCGTCAACCTGATGGAGGAGCTCCAGCGCGACTTCGATCTCACCTACCTCTTCATCGCGCACGACCTCGCAGTCGTCCGGCACATCTCCGATCGGATCGCCGTCATGTACCTGGGCCAGATCATGGAGCTCTCGCCGGCGGACGACCTCTACGACAACCCACTGCACCCGTACACGATCTCGTTGCTCTCGGCGATCCCGATCCCGGATCCGGAGGTGGAGCGCACGCGGACGTCGATCCTGCTCCAGGGCGATCTTCCGAGTCCGGCGAACCCACCGCGCGCCTGCCGCTTCCACACGCGCTGCCCGTACGTGCAGCCGACCCGGTGCGAGGACGAGGAGCCCGAGCTGCGCCCGCTCGAAGGCCATCTCGTCAAGTGCCACTACGCCGAGGAGGTCAAGGCCGGGACAGCTGCAGCCGAAGCAGCGCGAGGTCGTCTTCGAGGCTGGGACCGTTCCGAAGGCCTGGGAGCCACCGCCCGTCTGATGCTGTTGCACGTCCGGGCAGGCGAGCTCGAGAGCGGCAAGCAGTGGGTCTATGCCTGGCTGGCGGATGACGGCGTCGTCTACGTCGGTGCCACCGCTCTGCACCCGGAGACGCGAACCTGGCTGCACCTGCACCACGACGACCCGGCGATCGGCCGGATGCGCGCACGGTTTCCCGAGCTCGCCGCCGAGGATTTCGACGTCGTCGCCGTCGAGCTGCCGAACGGCGTCGACCGCCAGCAGGTCCGCCACGGCGCGGTGAGGGAGCTCGGCGCGCGCGGTCTCCTCTCCGAGCGGCAGGTGTGCGATCCGCCGCTGGAGGCCGCGCCGTCGCCTGAGACCGAGCGCTTCGTCGCCGCGATCGAGGACCGGCTCCGTTAGGCGGCGAGCGCTCGTCGCTCGACCAGCTTGTCGATCAGCCCGTAGCCGAGCGCCTCGTCCGGGGTCATGAAGCGGTCGCGGTCGATGTCCTGCATCACCTGCTCGAAGGGCTGGCCGGTGTGAAGCGCCAGGATCTCCGCCATCCGGCGCGTCATCGCGAGCACCTCCTGCGCGTGGATCTCGATGTCCGCCGGCGTGCCACGGAAGCCCGCGGAGCCCTGATGGATCATCATCTTCGCGTTCGGGAGCGCCATCCGCTTGCCGGCCGCGCCGCCGGCGAGGATCATCGCGGCCGCCGACATTCCCATGCCGACGCAGATCGTGGCCACGTCCGGCTTGACGTACTGCATCGTGTCGTAGATGGCCATGCCGGCATAGGCCGACCCGCCGGGAGAGTTGACGTAGAGCGAGATGTCCTTGTCCGGGTCCTCGGCCTCGAGGAAGAGCAGCTGCGCGGCGATCACGTTCGCGATCTCGTCGTCCACCTCGCGGCCGAGGAAGACGATCCGCTCGCGCAGCAGCCGCGAGTAGATGTCGAACGAGCGCTCGTAGCGTCCGTCGGCCTCGACGACCATCGGGATCAAGGGGCTCATGCCGCTCCTTCCGATAAAGTGCAACTGACTGGTTGCACAGTATATGCAACCCTAGGGTTGCGCGACAAGGAGGCGGTCGTGGAGGTGACGCGGGAAGTCGTGCTGGAAGCGCCGCTCGACGAGGTCTGGGAGGCGCTGACCGACCCGGAGCAGGTGGACGAGTGGTTCTCCGAGGACGGCGAGGAGCGGGAGCTGGTCGTCGAGGAGGTCGAGACCGGGAAGCGCGTCGCCTACACCTGGGAGGAAGGGCGCGTCGCGATCGAGGTCGAGGAGGTCGGCGCCGGCACGCGCGTGGTCGTGACCGAGACCGGCGAGCCCGGCTGGAACGCCGTCTTCGCGCTCCGCTCGCTCGCGTTCGCGTACGCGTGACCGATGTCTTCGACGCGTTGGGGGATCCGACGCGGAGGCACATCGTCGAGTCGCTGGTCCGCCAGGAGGCGTCGGCGACGCAGCTCGCGGCCGAGCTGCCGGTGACCCGGCAGGCGGTCGCGAAGCATCTGACCGCCCTGCGGCAAGCCGGCATCGTCGACTCGCGCAAGCAGGGACGGGAGACGCTCTACCGGGTCAACACCGAGCCGCTCGATGCAGCCGCAGCCTGGATCGTGCGCGTCGGCGGCGAGTGGGACGTTCGGCTCGCCCGGCTGCGCGAGCTCGTGGCGTCGCGTCGTGGCTGAACAACGCTTCTGCGCCGTCGACGTCGCGCCGCTGCACGCGGAGCCGGATGCGTCGAGCGAGCAGGTGACGCAGGCGCTCCGCGGCGAGCCGCTCACCGTCACCGGTGACCGTGAGGGCTGGGTGCGTGTGACGACGGCGTACGACTATCCCGGTTGGGTCGACTCGGATGCGCTGTCCGCGCAGCCCGACGGCGCCTGGCTTCCGGCGGCCAGGGACGGTGACCCGGTCGAGGAGGCGCGCGCGTATCTCGGCGCTCCGTACCTCTGGGGCGGGATGAGCGAGCGTGGGATCGACTGCTCCGGCCTCGTCCACATGGCGTGGCGGCGGCTCGGCCGGCTGGTCCCGCGTGACGCCGGCCAGCAAGACGCGGCAGCTGTTCGGGTGGCCGAGGCGGCGTACGGTGATCTCGCCGTCTACGGGGAGAAATCGGTCACGCACATCGCCTTCTGGCTCGGCGAGGGCCGGATCCTGCACGCCGCCGGCGGCCGGAACGTGGTCGAGGAGGCGGAACCCGCTTCGTTGCGGGAGATTCGTCGCGGTTTCGTCCGACTTCGTCCCTGAGCGGTTTACCTCGTTCGAGCTAAAGGGCTCCCTCGATCGAGCCGATGTACGGCACGTGGACGCTGCTGAGCGCGAAGAGATCATGAGCCGCTACCTGGACCACAGCCGCCGTTTCGAGGCGGCCGCGGCCAGGCGCTCGAACGGCAACGCCGAGGTGATCCCGTTCGCCCCGCCGATGCGGGAGCTCGAGCAGGAGCCGACGATGCGTGAGATCGAGGTGCTCCAGCTCGTCGCCGACGGTCTCGTCAACCGCGAGATCGGCCAGCGGCTGTTCCTCTCCGAGGAAACGGTCAAGTCGCACGTCCGCCACCTGCTCGCGAAGCTGCAGGCCCGAAGCCGGGCCCACGCCGTCGCCGTCGGCTACCGCCGCGGCTTGATCGGCTAGAGCGCCTCTCCTCTGGGTTCAAAAAGAAGAGCCGCGCCTTGCGGCGCGGCTCAGTGAATCGAAGATCTTGGGGTCTTTTCCTCAGTTCCCACACCCTGTGGAGAACCACCCAAACGAGGGATGCCTCCGAGGTTAGAGAAAGAGAGGATTTGTCGGCTTTACCAAGCCTTGCCGCTGCCGGCGAAGATCGCGAGCAAAGACATGGCGCTGGTGAGGCCGACCAAGCGGATCTTTAGGCGAGTCACGGGGGACCTCCCATCGAGGAACTAACGGCATCCGGATCGTATAACCCTTTTGGGGGAGCACGCAAGCGATTCTTGTCGATCTCTCGCGTTGACTTCCGAGTCGCGGCTTGGGCGGGCGCACTCGGTGTTACCACTGCTGCCGTCGCTGCGTGGCTCCTGGCGAGTGGTTATGGCCTCCCAAGCATTTGGTACCTCGTCGCGCTTGCGCTCGTAGCGGGGGTCGCCGAGCGTCAGAGCGTAGCTCTAATCGGGAACCGGGAGCATGGAATCGAGCTCGCAGTTTCGGTCGTTCCGCTCGTCTTTACAGCCGTGGCGTTCGGGCCGCTCGCAGCCCTAGTGGTCGGCGTTCTCGCCAACCTGGCAGACCTTCGGCGCCCGTACTTGAAGTGGGCCGTATACACGCCAGCACGGGGTCTGACTGGGGCGGCCGCCGGCCTTGCCGCCGCAGCTGTTCACGCTCACACGGAACCTGCGTTTCTAACGATGCTCCTGGCCGCACTCGCCGCTTCCATGGCGCATCTTGTCGTCGACGTGGCAATCGCCATGGGGACACTGGCGATCCGCGGCTCTGGCTCGCCGCTGGCCTACCCGCGAACGATTCTGCCCCTGTTCATTCTCTCTACGGCCCTCTACGTACCCGTCGTCGGCTTCCTCGCGTACGCGTACTCCCGTTACTCCTTCGCCGTAGTGGCCACCTTCTTGCTCCCTGTCCTCGCTCTGCAACGCGTCGCCCAGCTATATCAGCAGCAGCGCCACGCGACTGCGGAACTCCAGGAGGCCAACATTCGGCTGGAGCACGCGAACATGTCCTTCGCGGCGGCGCTCGTGGCGACCCTCGACGCTAGGGACCGTTACACGGCGGGCCACTCAACGGCCGTTGCGATCTATTCCCGGGACATTGCGATCAGGATGGGACTCTCCCCGGAGGATCAACAGAATGCTCATCTCGCCGGCCTCGTACATGACATCGGGAAGGTAGGACTCCCTCCGGGTCTCCTTGAGAAGGAAGGACCGTTGAGTCTCGAGGAACGCAGGATCATGCAGACCCACTCCGAGATTGGTGAGCGAATCCTGGCCAATGTGGATGACTACGCCGCAATCGCGGACATCGTCCGCCACCACCACGAGCGGATTGACGGCAACGGATACCCGGACGGTGTAGCGGGTGAGGAGATCCCGATGATCGCGAGAATTATCGGTGTCGCGGACGCTTACAACGCGATGACGTCCGATAGGCCGTACCGCGAGGCCATGGCTAGCCCGGTAGCACGGCTGCGCCTCGCCCAGGCCGTTGGTTCGCAGTTCGACGTGTCTGTCGTAGCCGCCTTCGAGGCGATATTGGCGACGGCAGACGAGGACTATCGAATGGGACGTCGAGCTGAGTTCGGACTACAGGCGCCGCCCGTTGAGCGCCCGCGCGTAGCTGCGCTCGGCTAGTCGCGGCCGATCTGAGCTGCTCGGAGCGCGGCCTCGGCTCGCGACTTTACGCCGAGCTTCTCGAAGATGTGGTGAACGTGAACCTTGACGGTCATGGGGCTAATGAACAGGCGTTGGCCGATCTCGGTATTTGACAGTCCATGCCCTATGAGGCCGAGGACTTCCTTCTCACGTTTGGACAGGCTCAGCACGGAGTGCGAGCCATGACTCACGTTGGGCGCTATCGATGCGTCGCCAGCTGCCGCGAGGATGCGCTCAAGGTCTTCGTGCGTGTCGACATCGGCGAGGAGGCTGACCACCAACTCGGGGCAGCCACGGTAGGCGCAGACAAACGACTCGATCAGTCCCGACTCCGTGGTTGCCTCCAAGGCGCGCCTAGCATGCGTTCGTGCGGCTGACGTATCGCGTCTCTTACTTGCAACAACCGCCAGCGCGCACGGAGACGTGATCACGATCTCAGTCGCGATGGAGCTTGCAAGAGCCCGCTCGGCGTGGACAACGGCACGATCCAGTTCGCCGCTCCCGGCATACGCGAGTGCGTAGCAGGCCGTCAGTTCGCCTTCGAGGGAGCGGGTAACGCCTACGTCTCGCGGAACTGGGTGAGCTGTTGCAATGTCGAACGCACCTTGTGCGTTGAGCAATCTTGTCCTCACGGCCCAACTGATGAAGCGTGCTGTTTGATCGCCAGCGACGCGTGCGCGCTCCTCCGCCTCGTCGAGGAGAGCTTCAGCATCAAGATAATCGCGTTGAAGGATCGCCACGATCGCACGATTTGTCAGAGCGTAGGGCACGACGAAGTCCAGTCGGCAACGTTCGGCGTCCTCCATCTGCTCCATCGTGATCCGACTCGCTTCATCGGTAAGACCAGCAGCCGCAAGCGCATAACCGAAGACGTTTCTGAAGGACGATCGCGCGACCGGGTCAGCGACGTAGTCGAGCAGTTGCCACATCGCCCGCCCTTCGTCGAAGCTCACCGGCAGCCCAAACCGGGTTTCCAGGTTAATCCTTCGGCTCACGAGTGTTGCTCGGTCTGCGGGCGGCAACGAGTCCGTGGAGCCGAGCGACTCAAGAATTGCGGGCGCGTCTGGCCATTCGAGTTCGATCGCCGCTGACAGCTGCCCTAGCCTTGCGACGCGTTCGGATTCGGGGTTCGCAGCCTGAGCGAGTGCCTGGCTGTAAAGCTCCGCCGCTCGTGTTGCGCGCGAGGCTGCGTGAGCTGCTCGCGCTGCCGTCACATATGCATGCGATCGCGTCGTTGGCACGATCTTGTCGTCCTCAGCCGCGAGCACTGCTAGCGACTCAGACTCATGGAACCGGCCCTCGCGAAATGCAAGCTCCGCCTCAAGCACTCGAACGTCAGGGTTGTCCGGCTCGGCGGCCGAGACCCACGAGCGTAAGGAGGCGACCCTGCCAGACGCGAGGAGGTCGTCGGAACAGGCGCTCAGAAGTTCTGACATCAGGCGCTCGTCGCCAATGCGGCTGATCAGACGCTGGGCCTCGTCCCACTCACGGCTGCGAATCAGCAAACGGGCTGACCGAGAAACAATGCGAGTGAACCGGGACGCGCGCTCCTCCGAGAGCTTTCGAATCAAGAACTCTTGCAACAGCGGATGAATTTCCAGGTCTGGGTCGCCGCTCGTTAGGAAACCGCTATCGAGGCCGACCTCAACCACTCGGGTTGCGATTGGCGCTGGGAGCTCTTGAAACAGTAGGCGGCGACCGCGCGCCTCGTGTAGCGCGAGTTCGCAGAGCGCCTTCTGTACGTCGCGGTCGATGCGCCGGTAGATCTCGTCCGCGAAGAACTGGTGTAGATGCGCCCCGACAGACACGTCTGGGAGCGGTGAGCTCGACGCCGATGCGAGAGCCAGGACCGCCGGCCACCCACGCGCTAGATCCATGAGCGCGGTCGCGTCGATGTGTTCGGGGAGCAGCTCAAGCGCCTCCTGCGCGTCCATCGCAAGGTCGGGTCGGCTGAGCTCGGAGATCTCGCCGTACAGAATTCGTCGCGAAGAGGCCCATGTGGGGCGCCGGCGGGCCAGAAGACAAACGTTCAGCGGCGTTTCGAGGATGAGCGTCTCGATGAGAAGCTCAGATGGTGTCCCCATCACATGGTGGTAGTCCTCGAGTACGAGCCAAGCACTCGGCGGCCAAACCGCTAGGTCACTCGCAAGCATCCGAGCAAGAAGCAGATGGTCGGCCGCACTGACGCTCGTTGCTAGTCGGGCTACCAGAGCGTCGCCGGCTCCTGGAACAACCTCCGACACCGCCTCCTTGAGGCCCGCCGCCAACGCGGCGACGTCTGCCGACGCTGGCGTGGCCGTGTACCAGACCGCCGGTTTGTCGGCGAGCCACTGACGGGCGAGGGTCGTCTTCCCGTAGCCGGCGGGGGCGACGAGCATCTTGATCCGGCCGTGGCTCTCGTCGAGCAGCCGCGTCAGCCGAGGCCGCTCGATGATCCTGCGGCGGTTGATCCTGGAAGTCGTCGCGGTGAGCTCGGCCATCCCATGTATGGGTTGCCACAAGAGCCAACGTCAAACCTTGCGCTGACGTCCCGCCGCTGAAATAGGCGCGCCCGCGACCCCACAGGAGTCGCGGACGCGCTGCCGTCAGCTCCCCGACCCGCAGGGGTCGAGGCCCTGTGCGAGAGGGTCGTCGCCGGTCAGGCTCCGGTACGCGATCGGCAGCTGGCGCCGACGCCGCACGCCGAGCTTCTGCCGAAGGACGTCGCAGTGCGCCTTCACCGTCCTGGGGGAGATACCCAGCCGCTCCGAGACCTCGTCGTTGGAGCAGCCGGCGGCGATGAGGACGATGACGTCGCGCTGTCGGGGCGTGATC
The DNA here is from genome assembly GCA_963732995.1 of uncultured Gaiellaceae bacterium. GTDB lineage: Bacteria > Actinomycetota > Thermoleophilia > Gaiellales > Gaiellaceae > Gaiellasilicea. The sequence goes on from CAVTBS010000009.1 coordinate 139,984, forward strand.
GGCGGCACTCTCTCGACCGTTGAATTCGCCATTCCCCGAGGCTACGGCCGCGGAGGCGAACGCACCATCGCCCGCGTGGTGTAACCCGAGGCGTACTTCCTAGCCGGCCACCGCGGACGCGACGAAATCGCGTAGAACCGGGACGATCTGCGGGTCGATCGTGTGTGGGATGGGTGCCTCGTTGTAGGTGACCTCGGCCCCGGCCGCCGTGAGCGCATCACGCGCTGCTCGGCTCCAGTCGACCGAGATGACGGGGTCGAGCGAGCCGTGCGCGATCGCGACCGGATAGCCCTCGAGCCCGGCCAGGTCGAGCTCGAGCCCGTCGACCTCGGGCATGAAGCCGGAGAGCGGCAGCAGCGCTGCGGGCCGCTTCTCCCGTCCTCGCCCGAGCCCGAGCGCGTAGCTCATCACTGCGCCCTGGGAGAAGCCGCCGAGAACGAGCGGGCCGTCGAGACCGTCGAGGAACTCCGACAGCGCCTCGAAGCTGGGCCAGAACGTCTCGGGATCGGGCGTCGGGATCCCGCCGAGCCGGTACCAGTGCCGGCCGCCCGGCGGCAGCGAGAGCGGGCCGCCCGGTGTGAGGCCGCGCAGCCGGCGTTCCGGATCCAGCGCATCGAGGAGTGGGTAGAGGTCGTGCTCGTCGGCGCCGCGTCCGTGGACGAGGACGAGCGTCCCGGCCGGCTCCCCGTGTGCGGGGCGCTCGAGGACGTCGAGCGTCACGCGCGCGGATTCGGCAGCGGTGTCAGCCGCGGCTCGATCTGCTCGCGCAGGTGCTCGAAATCGGGCGGCAGCGAGAGGCGCTCACCCAGGTGCTCGGCGTCCTCGTCGGTCGCGAAGCCCGGGCCGAGCGTCGCCAGCTCGAACAGGATCCCGTTCGGCTCGCGGAAGTAGATCGACTTGAAGTAGAAGCGGTCGATCACCGGCGTCGGCCGGTGGCCCGCCTCGGCGACGCGCTCCTGCCACGCGTCGTGATCCTCCATCGTCGTCGCCCACGCGACGTGGTGCACGGTGCCGGCGCCGGGGATGCCCCGCCCCTCGGGCGCCGCGTCGTAGGCGTACCAGCCGCCGCGTATGTCGCCGCGCGCCTCCCACGAAGAGTTGCCGTGGCCCGTGAAGCCGAGCGTGTCCTCGAGCAGCGCCGTGCTCCGCTCGGGGTCGATCGCGTACGCGCGAACGCCGTCGAAGCCCTGCAATGCGTGCTCCTCAGGGATCTCGGGGTGCCTCGCGACGAGCGGCTCGTCGTCGGTCTCGACCACCCGGAGCTCGTGCCGCACACCTTCCGGATCCTCGAACGCGAGGCTCTCGCCGGCACGAGCGATGTTCTCGGCCTCGCCCCGGAGGCGCTGCTCCCAGAAGTCGAGCGCGGCGGTTGAGCCGACTCGCCACACGATCGTGTGCACCATCCCCGGCCCCGCCTTGCCGCGCGTTGCGCCCGGGTACTCGAAGAACGTGATGTCCGAGCCGGCGCTGCCCTTCTCGTCCGCGTAGAAGAGGTGGTAGACGGTCGGATCGTCCTGGTTCACCGTCTTCTTCACCAGCCTGAGGCCGAGCACGCGGGTGTAGAAGTCGACGTTGCGGGGCGCGTCGCCGGTGATCAGCGTCACGTGATGCACGCCTTCGAGCTGCATCGGCTCATTCTGCAGGCGCGCGTAGACTCGTGCGGAGATGAAAGTGGGCATCGTCGTCCCCTTCTCGTGGTCCTTCTGGGGCGCGGTCGTAGAGCATGCGGAGTTGCAGGCTGCGGCCCTGCGTGAGCTCGGCCACGACGTGCGGCTGGTCATGGGCAACGACCCACCCGGCCAGTTCACCCGCGTCCTCCATCCCCGTGTCGGGCGGCACGGCGAGCCGCCGCCGGAGGTGATCCCGATCGGCAGGTCGGTGATCGTGCCCGCGAACGGCTCGCTGCCGAACATCATCCTCAGCCCGCGTTCGATTCCGCGGATCAGGCGCGTGCTCGCGCGCGAGAAGTTCGACATCCTCCACCTGCACGAGCCGATGACGCCGACCCCCTGCATCGCCGCTCTCGCGATGTTCGACGGCCCGATGGTCGGCACGCACCACGCCAGCGGCGACCTCGGCTGGATGCGGCTCGCAACGCCGGTCTGGGGCTTTCTCGAGGAACGGCTCGACCGCCGGATCGCGGTCTCCGAGCAGGCGCGCGCGTCGGCGCAGCGCTGGCTCCCGGGTGAGTACGAGATCGTCCCGAACGGCGTGCTCATCCCCGAGGGCGTCGAGCCGGGCGGCCGCGAGCACCGGATCGTCTTCGCGGGCCGCCAGGAGCCGCGGAAGGGTCTCCAGATCCTGCTGCGGGCCTGGCCGGAGATCCGGCGGCGGACCGGCGCTCGCCTGCGGATCGCCGGCGCCGACCCGCTTGCGGTGCGTCTGCTGCTGACGCGGCTGCGGGTCTCGGACGACGGCATCGACGTGGTCGGCTTCCTGACGCAGGACGCGCTGACCCAGGAGCTGTCGTCGGCCAAGGCGCTGGTAGCGCCGTCTCTCGGCGGCGAGAGCTTCGGGATGGTGCTCACCCGTGCGTTCGCCTGCGCAACGCCCGTGGTCGCATCGGACATTCCCGGCTACCGTGACGTGATGACGCCGGAGACGTCGGTCGCCGTCGCGCCCGGCGATCCCGGAGCACTCGCGGACGGCATCGAAGGACTGCTCGCCGACGAGGCCGGTCGCGTCGCGCTGGGTGCGGCCGCGAGGCAGCTCGCGATCGACCGCTACTCGTGGCAGGACATCGCCCGGCGGCTCGAACGGATCTACGACTCGGCACGTGGTGTCGCGCCGGAAACGGCGGCGGCGTGAGCTACATGCCGCGGAGCCTCTGGCTTCGTGCGCTGCTCGGGATCCCGCTCCTCGCCGTCGTCGCCGGCCTGCTCTGGTGGCGCGGCCCGGACTGGAACGTCGTCTACCACGCGTTCGATCTCGTCAACTGGGCCTGGGTCGCATTCGCGCTCGGGCTCAATCTCGTCTCGGTGCTCCTGCGGTCGCTCGCCTGGAAGCTGACGATCGACCAGGCGCTCGAGCCCCGGAGCCCCGCTTCAGCCAGGTCTTCTCGGCGTTCTCGGTCGGGCTGCTCGGCAACGCCGTGCTTCCGGGACGCATCGGAGAGCTCGCGCGCGTGGCCGTGCTGCGGCGACACCTGCCGCGCGGCCGGGGCGCGAGCGGGACGCTCGTCGGGACGGTCTTCGCACATCGGCTCTTCGACGTCCCCGCGGCGCTGTTGCTGATCCTGTACGTGGCCCTGACGGCGAAGGTCCCGCACTGGGCGATCACCAGCCTCGTGATCGTCTCGATCATGGGTGCGGCGCTCTTCACGGTCGCGTTTGTGACCGCGCGACGACACCACCGGCCGCTCGACGGCGCGCGGTCGCTCCGCCAGCTGCTCTCGATGGCCCGGCAGGGGCTCGCCGTGATGCGGTCACCGTGGCCTGCCTTCGGCGCGATCGTGCTCCAGTGCGCCGGCTGGTTCATGCAGCTGCTCGCGGTCTACGTCTCGATGCGCGCGTTCGACATCCATGCCTCGATGGCGGCTGCGGGCCTCGTGCTGCTGCTGATGAACGTCGCGACGATCTTCCCGCTCTGGCCCGGCAACATCGGGCTGCTCCAGGCCGCGGTCGCGCTGCCGCTCGTCCAGTACGGCGTCCCGTACTCGGTCGGGTTTGCCTACGCGCTCGTGCTGCAAGTGATCGAGATGTCGGTCGGCGTCGGCGTCGGACTGATCTTCCTCGCGCGCGAGGGCCTCTCGTTCGCGAACCTGCGGGACATGCCCGACGAGAGCGAGGCGGCGGCCGAGGAGGAGGGCGAGACGCATCCGCCCGAAAGGCGCCGTGCGCGCGCTCGCGTGCCCGGCTAGCCTCAAGGGGGTCCTGACTGCGGCAGCTGCGGCCGCGGCGTTGGCGGAAGGGCTCCGCTCGGCGGGCGCCGAGGCAGTCGAGCTGCCGGTGGCCGACGGGGGCGAAGGAACGGCGGAGGCGCTCTGGCTCGCCCGCGGCGGCGAATGGCGGGAGGCCGACGTCCACGACGCGTTCGGCGCACCGCGACGGGCACGCTGGCTTGCCCTGCCGGAGGGAACGGCGGTCGTCGAGGCGGCCGCGGCCGTGCCGCTCGATCCTGACCGGCTGGATCCCTGGGCCGCGTCGAGCCGCGGCTTCGGCGAACTCGTCCTTGCGGCGATTGCGGACGGGGCGGCGAGCCTCGCGGTCGGCCTCGGCGGGACGGCGACCATGGACGCCGGCTCCGGATTTCTGGAGGTCGTCGACCGCCTGCCCGTGCCGGCCGTCGTCGTCTGCGACGTCTCGGCGACCCTGCTCGAAGCCCCCCGTCTGTTCGGCCCCCAGAAGGGCGCCGATCCGGCGGCGATCGCCGAGCTCGAGCGGGTGTTCGCGGCGCGAGAGGAGCTTGTGTCTATCAGACACAAGCCCGGGTCGGGCGCTGCCGGCGGGCTCGGTGCCGCGCTCGCGTCGCTCGGCGCGGAGCTCGTTCCGGGGGCTGCGTACGTGCTCGACGCGGTCGGGTTCGACGCAACGAGGTTCGACCTCGTCGTCACCGGCGAGGGACGCGTCGATGCCACGACGTGGCTTGGGAAAGCGCCCGGCGAGGTCGCTCGGCGCTCCGGCGAGACCCGGTGCGTCGTCTTCGGAGGCATCGTCGAGGCGGCGATCGAAGGAGCGGAGACCGTCGCCTTGTCCGGCGACCCGGCCGGAGCGCGGGACGATCTCGTCGCGCTGGGACGAGACTTAGTGACTGATAGACACTAGGTTCAGCGCGCGTCGGCCTCGCGCAGCCGGTGCGCGAGCGCCTGGACGAGCTTCCACGCGATCCGGGAGTCGGTCTCGACGATCGGGCGGAACTCCCAGAACGTCATCGCGTAGGTGGTCATGTCCGTCTCGGCCGTGACCGTGGCCGTGCGAGCGCCCTCGTCGATCAGCGCAATCTCGCCGAAGTAGTCGCCGGGGCCGAGCGTCGCGCGGTCCTCGCCGTGCACGGTCACCTTCGCGGTGCCGGCGCCGATGACGAAGAACCCGGCGCCGCCGGAGCCCTCGCTCGCGATCGCGTCGCCGGCCGAGTAGTCGCGCTGCTTGAACGAGTCCGCGATTCGGTCGAGGTCGCGCGGCTCGAGGCCCGAGAAGAGCGGAACCCTCGCGAGCACCTCGTTCGTGGGGCGTGCCACAGCGCGATCCTAACCCGGCTCGCTGCCGGGAGGTAGCGGTGCGGCACCTGCGGCCCGCTGGGCGAGCTCCTCGATCCTGCCCTCCGCGGTCTCGAGCCTCGTCAGGCAGAAGCGCAGGAGCTCCTCGCCGCGCTCCCAGAGCGCGATCGCCTCGTCGAGCTCCGCCTCGCCCCGCTCGAGCCGCTCGACGATCGCCTCGAGCTCCTTCTGCGCCGTCTCGAACGTCAGCTCACTCACGGATGTCCTCCACGCGTGCCCCGAACGCGCCCGCCGCCAGCTCGACCTCCACGGCCGCGCCGGGCGCGAGGCCTTCGGTGGTGCGGAGGACGCCGTCCTGCGAGCGCGCGATCGCGTAGCCGCGGCCGAGCGTCGCGCGCGGCGAGAGCGCGGTGAGGCGGCCTTCGGCTCGCTCGATCGCGCTCCGGCGCCGCTCGAGCAGGAGCGCCGGGCCGCGCCGGAGCCGCTCGCCGAGTGTCGTCACGCGCCGGTGGTCGCGGGCGAGCGTCGCCCGCGCACCGCGCTCGAGCGCCGTCCGCGTGCGAGCGAGCCGCTCCCGCTCGCGCTCGGTTGTCCGCCGGACAGAACGTTCGAGCGAGCTGCGTGCCCGCGTCAACTCGACGCGAAGCGCCTCGAAGTCGGGGACGACGAGCTTTCCGGCCGCGGTTGGCGTCGAGGCACGGACGTCCGCCGCGAGGTCGCAGAGCGGCGTGTCCTGTTCGTGCCCGACCGCCGAGACGACCGGCACCGGGCAGGTCGCGACGGCGCGAACGACTCGCTCGTCGCTGAACGGCAACAGGTCGTCGAAGCTGCCGCCGCCGCGGGTGAGGACGATCACGTCGATCCCGGGCTCGCGCGCGAGCGCCTGCAGCGCCTCGACGATCCCGGCGGCGGCGCGCGGGCCTTGCACGAGAGTCTCGGCGACGAGCACGCGCGCGGGCGGGAAGCGGGTCTGGATCGTGGTCAGGACGTCGCGCCGTGCGGCCGCGTCGTTGCCGGTGACGAGCCCGATCCGGCGCGGGAAACGCGGGAGCGCCCGCTTGCGGGAGGCGTCGAAGAGGCCCTCGGCGGCGAGGGTCAGCTTCAGCCGCTCGATCGCCGCCAGGTGCTCGCCGAGGCCGAAGCGCTCGAGCGAGAGCGCCCGCAGGCGGAACTCGCCCTTCGCCGCGAACAGCTCCGGCCGCCCGAGGACGTGGATCCGCTCCCCCTCGGCGAGGTCGAGCTTGAGTGCGTCGAACGTCCGCCTCGGGATCGAGGCCGGCAGGCAGGCGCCGTCGTCCGGATCCTTGAGCGTGAAGAAGACGCTGGCCCAGTTCGCGTTCCGGCGCAGCTCCGTCACCTCGCCCTCGATCCACAGCGTCGGCAGCCGCGCGAGCCACTCCGCGACGCCGCTGTTGAAGCCGGCGACGGTGAAGACCTTCTTGTCGCCGTAGACGAGGGGCTCGACCTTCATCGCGTTCGAGCGTAGATGATCGACCGCGTGACGGAAGCCGTCCCGCCGCTCGGTCTGGCGCGCTACGGCGCTCTCTTCCGCGTGCCTCACGTCCGCCGGCTCGTGCTCTGCGGGATGGTCGCCCGGCTGCCGATGGGCATGATCGGGCTGGCCCTGCTGCTACTCGTCCGCGAGAACGGCGGCAGCTACGCCGCGGCCGGTGCCGTCTCCGGCGGCTACTTCGTCGCCACGGCAATCGGCGCTCCGATCTCGGGACGCCTCGTCGACCGCCGCGGGCAGGCACGGATCCTGCTCTCGCGGGCCGTGATCTTCCCGGCTCTGCTCGCCGGCGTCTGTGCTCTGGCTCTGCTCGACGCTCCGCTGGCTCTGGTCGGCGCCGTTGCGGCCGCGGCCGGCGGGTTCATGCCCCCGGTGGGTGCCTCGCTGCGCTCGCTCTGGCCCCGGCTGTTCGCCGACGCCGAGCTGCGCGCGGCCGCCTACGCGCTCGAGGCGTCGCTGCAGGAGATCACGTTCGTCGTCGGGCCGTTGCTCGTCGCTCTGCTCACGGCGGCCGCGTCACCGGTGTTCGCGCTCGGCGTCGCCGCGGTCGCCGGGGGAGTCGGCACGCTGCTGATCGCGGTCGCCGAGCCCGTTCGCGCCTGGCGGCCCGTGGACGACCGCCACGGCTCGTCGATCCTCGGCGCGCTCGCGTCGCGGGGCGTCCTGACGCTGATCGGCCTCTCCGCCTGCCTCGGGCTCGGCTTCGGCGGCACCGAGGTCGGCTTCCCCGCGTTCGCCGAGAGCCACGGCGGCGCGAAGCTGGGAAGCATCCCGCTGTCGCTCTTCGCCGCCGGCAGCCTCGTCGGCGGACTCGTCGCCGGTGCGCGCGTGACGATGCCGCCCTTGCGGCAGCTGCGCGTCTTCGCGGGCGTGCTCGCGGTCGGCCTCGCGTTGCCGCTCCTCGCCTGGTCGCTCGCGAGCATGTCGGTGCTCGCGTTCGTCGCCGGCCTGTCGATCGCGCCGGTCGTCATGGCGGCGTACGAGCTGGTCGACGCCGTCGCCGCGCGCGGGACGGCCGCGGAGGCGTTCTCGTGGATCACGACCGCGGTGTTCGCCGGCTTCTCGGTCGGGATGGCCCTCGGTGGGACGCTGATCGATCTCCATGGCGCGAAGGCGTCGTTCGTGCTCGCCGTCGCGGCCGGAGTACTCGGCGCGGCGCTCGTCGCGGTCGGACCGGGCCTCGAAGACTCTTGAAGGAACGCGCGCAGCCGGGCCGCGAAGCGGCCCCTTCAGGGGTCTTCGCGCGGGCACCGGCTTTGCCGGTGTCCTTGCGCAGCTAACTCAGAGGAGGATCTCGGCGGCGACGCGTGGGTCGCAGCCCTGGTGCACGAGCTCGACGGCGTTGTGCAGGTCGGCGTCGAGGGCGGCGGCGATCTTCTCGGCCAGCGGCAGCGGATACCCCGCTTCGATCAGGACGTGCAGGCGCCAGGACTCGACCTTCGCCCGCTCGTTGCTCTTGTCGATCAGCTCTGTGGTGTCCGCCATGCTGCGCATGTTCGTGGTGCAAGAGACGTTCCCTGCGGCTGGTTGTTAGCGCCGACCGGGCCTAGACGCGGCGTACGACCGAGGCTTCGTCGGCCCGGCGGTGGAGCTCGGCCAGCCGCTCCGCGATCGCCGAGCGCTCGGCCTCGGCCTCGGCAGCGAACGCGCCCAGCATGCGGCGCAGATCGGCGTCGGCGGCTGCCACGCGCTCCTGGAACGAGGCGACCAGCTCCTCGCGCTGGCGCTCGAATGCCGCCTGCGCCTGGCGCTGGCGCTGCTCCAGCCGTTGCTGGCCGGCGTCGCCCGTCTGCGCGAGGCGCTCGGCGAAGACGGCGTCGGCCTGGCGGACGAACGTCTCGACTGCGCGATCGAGCTCGCGCGAGAGCCTGCCGGCCGCCTCCTCGCGCGCGCCGCGCATCGTCGTGTCGAACTGGACGGCGGCGGCTTCGGCGTGCCGTTCCGCCTCGCGTGCGACCGCGCGCTGCAGGTGTTCGATCTGGCGGCGCTCGATGTCGGCGAACGACGCCTCGATCCGCCGCGCCGCCTCCGTCTCGGCCCGGTCGACCTGCTCGGTCAGCGCCTGCTCGCGGCGTCGCAGCCGCTCCGCGATCTCCTCGATCACCCGCCGGCGCTCGCTCGTGTGCGCCTCGAGCTCCTCCAGCGCCTCGGCGACCGCCTGCTGTGCGGCCTGCTCCAGCTCCTCCCGGAGCCTCAGCACCGACGCGCGCTGCGCGTCGGACGTGGTCACGAGCTCGGACGCCTCCGCCTCGATCCGCGCCTCCGCTTCGGCGATCAACTGCTTCTGGCGCTGCTCGAGCCGCCGGAGCTCGGTCTCCAGGTTCTGCTGCGCGCGATCGAGATCGTCGCCCCAGCCGCGGAGGCGCTCCTCGACGCGGCGCGTCGTCGCGGCCAGCGCGTCGGCGAGCTCGACGCCGGCGGCGCGCTCGCGCTCGGCCAGCTCCTGGCGGCGCTCGTCGGCGATCCGCCTCTCGTCCTCGGCGAGGATCGACAGCGAATCCGCGCGCATCCGCGCCAGCCGGGCCTTCAGCTCCTCGGCGCTCGCCGTCGTCTGCTCGGCGACCAGCGTCTCGAGCTGCCGTCGTGCCTCCGCGGTCGGGTCCGGCCGCCGCTTGCGTGCGACGACAACCGCCGCGATCGAGAGCGCGAAGGCCAGGATCGCGACCGTGAGTGCGGCCTCCTCGAGCACGATTCCATCGTATGTTGCCGCGATGACGCTGGCCGCCGAGCTCGAGCGCATCGCACAGAAGACCGGCGCCGCTGCGGTGCTCGCCGCCGAGCCGCACCCCGGCGAGCGGATCTACGTCTGCGCGTTCGAAGGGGCTGACGGGGGACGCACGTGGCTCGCGCTCGACCGCGACGCCGAGCCCGTCGCCGACCGGCAGCGCGTCCGCGACGCCGTCTCGATCCTCGCTCTCTGCGAGCTCGCGGAGGAGACGGCCGCGGGCGGCGACCTCGACGAGCTCCGCTCGCAGCTCGCGGCGCTGCGCGTGACCGAGAACCCGGCCGGGATCGACGAAGCCGAGGAGGCCGTGCTCGAGCTACAGCGGGTGCTCGGCGCGCCGCCGATGCTGGCGACGCCGGCCCGGCTCGACGCGATCGGCGCCGCGACGCGGGCGCTCGAAGTCGCGCTCGGCGGCGCCGCACAGGGGTCTCCGTTCGCGGCCGCGATGAAGGGGGCCGGCGAGGTTGTCGACGCGCTCGTCGCCGACGTGACGGGCTCCTACCGGATCCCCCTCAGCTAGCCTTGGCGGCATGGAAGGCAGCGGTTTCGGAGGGTTCCCGTTCGGCGGCGATCCGGAGGATCTGCTGCGCGGCTTGCGCGAGTTCGCGGAGCAGCAGGCCGAGTCGGTGCAGGGCGCCCAGCGGGAGCAGTTCGCGACGCTGACCCTGAACACAGCCGTCGAGCTGACCGCGGCCGCGCTCAAGCAGGTCCAGCCGACCGGCGCGATCGACGAGCAGACGATCGCTCTCCGCGACGCGATGCGCGTGCTCTTCCCCGAGGCGGTGGCGCTCGTGAGCGCAGCCCGCCAGGGCTTCATGCAAGAGCGCTGACGCCCCTGGGCGGTCGGCTCCGGCGGGCGGAGCCCGCCTCGCCGACCTCGCACGCCTGGACGCCCGCGGCTCTCCGGGTCTGGCCACCCGGCCTATCCCTCCGGCCGCGGTCGCCCAGGCGCGCGCCAGGAGCGCCAGCCATGCGGCCCGGTTAGGCTCCGGCGCCATGAAGGTGCTCGACCGCGCCGTCGTCGCCGTGCTCCCGGCCGTCCCGAAGCGGGTCGTCGGGAAGCTCTCGTCCCGCTACATCGCCGGAGCCGACCTCGACGCCGCGCTGGGGGTAGTCCGCGCGCTGAACGCGGAGGGAAAGCTCGCGACCGTGGACGTGCTCGGCGAGGAGGTCGCGGACGCATCCGAGGCCGAGGCGATCGCGGCCGAGTACGTCGCCGCGCTCGACGCCTTCGCGCGGGACGATCTCGACGCCAACGTCAGCGTCAAGCCCACCGGGCTCGGCCTGAAGCTCGACTACGAGCTCTGCAAGCGCAACGTCGAGACGGTGATCGCCGCCGCCGAGCCGACGAACCGCTTCGTCCGGATCGACATGGAGGACTCGTCGACGACCGACGACACGCTTCGGCTCTTCCGGGAGCTGCGCGACGAGGGCCACGGCCGGGTCGGCCCGGTGCTCCAGTCCTCACTCAGGCGAACGGTCGCCGACGCGAAGGCACTCGCAGGGCGCCAGCGTCCGGCTCTGCAAGGGCATCTACGTCGAGCCGGAGTCGATCCAGTTCCGCGACGACCAGCAGGTGCGAACCAGCTTCGTCCAGGCGCTCGAGGCGCTGCTCGACGGCGGCTGCTACGCGGCGATCGCGACCCATGACGACTGGCTCGTCGACCAGTCGATCCGGCTCGTGCGCGAGCGGGGGCTCACGCCGGATCAGTACGAGTTCCAGATGCTGCTCGGCGTCCGGCCCGAGCTCGGTGACCGGATCGTCGCGGACGGCCACAGGCTGCGCATCTACGTCCCGTACGGACGCCAGTGGTACGAGTACTCCCTGAGAAGGCTGCAGGAGAACCCAAAGATCGCCGGCTACATCGCCGGCGACCTGGGTCGTTCCCTGTTCAAGCGCTAGCTACGGAGGAGGCGGGCCAGGCGCGACGTCTTCCTCGACGACCGTCGTCCGGCGCGGAGCAGCCGCCGTCGTGGTGTGAACGGGGCCTCCCTCGACGTACGCGGTCCGCCGGGTGCGGAATCCGCCCCAGCTCGACCAGAAGATCATCGAGATGACCAGCCCGAGGATGCCGACGATCATCAGGATCACGCCGATGGCGTTCACGTCGAGGCCTTCGGCATCCGCCGTGACCCCCCACGTGAGAATGGCACCGACGGCGACCAACAGAATGCTCACTGAGATTCCCATGCCCGGTGTTGTCCCCGGGCGAGGTCGTTCCTAAGCGCCCGGCTTCTCGGCGGCGAGAACGAGGTGACCCGGGACGTTCGCGTCCTTGCCGGGCCACTCCTCGAGCCCGCGCAGCAGCAGTCCGGCACCGGTGACCGCGGTGACGAGCTCGCCGAGCCCGACCGTGGCGAAGTAGTCGCCGCGCCAGCGCCCGAAAGCGTCGAGCGCTGCCGCGGCCGGATGCTCGTCGTGGAGAAGGAGCACGCCGCCTGGCCGCAGCGCCGCGGCGACGCCGCCCGCGAACGGCTCGGCCGCGCGCAGCCGCTGCAGCGAGCCGTGGCCGAGATAGACGAGATCCCAGCGGCCGAGCAGGAGCTCCGGCGGCAGCGCGTGCGGGTCGGCGTGCACCCAGGGCAGCTCGGGCGCGCGGCGCCGGGCCGATTCGATCGACGCTTCGTCGTCGTCGACGCCGGTCACGAGCGCGCCGAGGTCCGCGAGGTCGACCGACTCTCGGCCGGTGCCGCTGTAGAGGTGCAGGACGCGGTGGCCGCCCGCCCCCTGCAGGCGCTCGCGGATCCGCTCGGGCATCCCCGGGACCTGCAGCACGTTCTCGGAGGTGCGGTGCGCGTCGTCGAAGGCGCGCCGGTTGTGGTCGGTCGGCTCCATCAGGCGCGCAGCGAATAGCCGCCGTCGACGATGAGTGTCTGGCCGCGGACCATCTCCGCGTCGGTCGAGCAGAGGAACGTCACCGCCGCGGCGATGTCCTCCGGCGCGACGAGCCGCCCGGCCGGATTGTCGGTCCCGAAGCCGAGCATGGCTTCCTTGTTCGGGAAGTGGTCGAGCGCGCCCGTGTCGACGACGCCGCCCGAGACGGCGTTCGCCCGGATCCCGAGCGGGGCCAGCTCGACGGCGAGATAGCGGACCAGCGTCTCGAGCGCGGCCTTCGAGGTGCCGACCAGCGAGTAGTTGTCGAGCACCCGCTGCGAGCCGAGGCTCGAGATCGCGACGATCGACGCGCCCGGCAGCATCTGCGGCGCGGTCACGCGGGTGAGCGCCAGCAGGGCGCGCGCGTTCGCGGTCATCGTCCAGTCCCAGTGCTTGTCTTCGGTCTCGAGCGCCGGGCGGATGACGCCGGTGGCCGCGTTGTGGACGAGCACGTCGAGCGCTCCCAGCAGCGCCACTTCCTCGAGCACGCGGTCGGACGAGATGTTGCCGCGGATCAGGACCGGCTCGGCGCCCAGCGCCGTCAGTTCCTCGGCCGTCTCCTCCGCTGCGCGGTCCGAGCGGAGATAGCCGATCGCGACGCGAGTCGCCCCGAGCGCCGCGAAGCGGAGGGCGATCGCCTTCCCGATCCCGCGCGAGCCACCGGTCACGAAGACCGACGCGCCCTGGAATACCGTCATGACCGCTTCGGCAGCGGCTCGTACGCCGGCGCGGAGCTCGGCAGCTCCTCCCAGCCGATGCGCGAGCGCGACTCCTTGCCGCCCTGCTCGGCCTTCGAGGACGCGTGCCCGAGTGCCTCGAGCATCCGCATCTTCTCCTCGCCGTAGCGGCGCACAGGGTGGTCGCTCGGCAGGTCGCCGACCAGCTCGCGAACGCGCGCGCGGAGCTGGAACGCGAAGTGCGGCGTGGCGGGCCCGACGAGGGCGTCGATGTCGCGGATCGAGGGCTCGGCCATGCGCCCAAGCGTAACCAGTGGTCTGTCACGGCGGGAGCGAAGCGACCCTTCAGGGGTCTTGCGCGGACACGGGCTTTGCCCGTGTCCCTGCGCGGCTAGGTTCTTCCAGTGAGGCGGCCGTCGACGATCGAGCTGATGCTGCTCGCGACCGTCGTGCTCTGGGCGCTGAACCTGACGGTCACGCGCTACATCCTCACGCACGGGTTCCAGCCGCTCGCCTATGCGACCTTCCGCTACGGCCTTGCCACCGCGGTCTTCATCGGCATCGTCCTCGTGGGCGAGCGGACGCTGCGGATCGCGCGCGCCGACTTGCCGCTCGCCGCGGTCGCGGCGCTCTTCATCTTCCTCAACCAGCTTGCGTTCGTGTACGCGCTCCACCGCACCAGCGCGTCGACGATCGCGCTGCTTCTCGGCGCGACGCCGGCGTTCGCCGCTCTGATCGGGCTCGTGCTCGGGCTCGAGCGGCTCTCGCGCCGCTTCTGGATCGCGGCCGCGATCTCGTTCGCGGGCGTCGGCCTCGTCGCGGTCGGCAGCGGCGGCGACGTCTCCGGCGACCGGGTCGGAATCCTGCTCGGGCTCGCGACCGCCGCGACGTGGGCCGCGTACTCCGTCGCCGTCGGGCCGTTGATGCGCCGCTACTCGGCGTCGCGCATCAGCGTCGTCGCGCTGGGCGTCGCCTGGATCGGGATCCTGCTCGTGGGGCTGCCGCAAACGTCGAGCCAGGACCTCGACCTCGGCCCGAAGGTCTGGCTGTTCCTCCTCTTCGCGACACTGGGACCGCTGGTGCTGACGACGATCATGTGGTTCCGCGTCATCCACCGGATCGGCGCCTCGCGCGCGACGCTCGTTGCGAACCTGCAGCCGTTCGTCGCTGCGATCTTCGCGCTCGTGCTCCTCTCCGAGTCGATGTCGGCGCTGCAGGCGGTGGGCGGCGCCCTGATCGCCGGCGGCATCCTCACGGCTCGGCGCCGCGCGCCGGTGCCGCCGGGCTCCGAGTAAGATCCGGCCCGTGGCAGACACGGACTTCATGCCCCTCGACGGGTGGGATCACGTCGAGCTCTGGGTCGGGAACGCCAAGCAGGCGGCCTTCTGGTACGAGCACGCGCTCGGGTTCGAGCGCGTTGCCTACGCAGGCCCCGAGACCGGCGTCCGCGACCGCGCCTCCTACGTCCTCGAGCAGGGCGAGATCAGGCTCGTGCTCACCAGCGGTCTCCGCTCCGACAGCCCGATCGTCGCGTTCGCGGCCCGGCACGGGGACGCCGCCAAGGACGTCGCCCTGCAGGTGCCCGACGCCGCCGCCGCCTACCACGAGGCCGTGAGCCGCGGCGCTCGCAGCGTCGTCGAGCCGCACGTCCTCGAAGACGAGCACGGACGTGTCGAGCTGTCCGCGATCGGCACGTACGGCGAGAACGTCCACACCTTCGTCGACCGCGCCGACTACGCCGGTCCCTACCTGCCCGGCTACGTCTCGCTCTCGCCGAACGGGCGCGCCGGCAGCGGCGTCGGCCTGATCGCGATCGACCACGTGGTCGGCAACGTCGAGCTCGGGAAGATGAACGAGTGGGTCGAGTTCTACGAGCGCGTCTTCGGGATGACCAACATCGTCCACTTCGGCGACGACCAGATCCAGACGGAGTACTCGGCGCTGATGAGCAAGGTGATGGCGGACGGGGCCGGCAAGATCAAGTTCCCGATCAACGAGCCGGCCGAGGGCAAGCGGAAGTCGCAGATCGACGAGTACCTCGAGTTCAGCGAAGGCCCCGGCGTCCAGCACATCGCCCTCCAGACCTCGAGCATCGTGCAGACGATCGAGACGCTGAAGGACCGCGGCGTCATCTTCCTCGACACCCCCGAGACGTACTACGAGGAGGTCGAGGGGCGCGTGGGCGTGATCGACTACGACTACGGCGACCTGAAGCGGCTGCGGATCCTCGCCGACCGGGACGAGGACGGCTACCTGCTGCAGATCTTCACGAAGACGGCGCAGGACCGGCCGACGCTCTTCTTCGAGGTGATCGAGCGCCACGGCGCGACGACCTTCGGCGAGGGCAACTTCAAGGCCCTCTTCGAGTCGATCGAGCGCGAGCAGGCGCTCCGCGGCAACCTCTAGCCGGCTAGAGCGCGACCGTCAGCCGGTAGGAGAGCACGAAGGCGCGCGCGGTGCGGCCCGTGTTCGTGACCCTCACCGTGCATGTCTCTGCGGGGCCGAGGTTCGGCCGGTCGATGCTGACGACCTTCACGCCTCGTCCGAGCGTGCGGGTGGAGATGAGCATGCCGTCGCAGCGGAGTTCGAGCCTGGCCCGGACGCTCGGCGCGGAGGCGCCGGCCATCTCGACCGTCGCCCGAACGCGCCTGCCCGTCCCGAGCAGGCCGAACGGATCGAGGGCGACCGAGCGACCCGGCGCGAGCCTGCCGCGGCGCGTCTCCAGGACCGGCTTCAGCTGCGGCGGTCGCGTGACCGCCGGTTCCGGGCCGAGCCCGAGGTCGTGCAGGATCGCCGCGAGCACGGCGTCGTTCGGCTCCTCCAGCCAGGTGATCCTGTGCGGGTCGCCCGGCCGCGCGAGCCGGGCGTAGTCCTCGGCGAAGATCTCGGCGATGTTGCGCGGCCACCCGCTCACGTACCCGTGGAAGGCGCTCCTGATCTCGACGAGGCGGGCCATCCCGCGGGCGCGCCACCACGTGCTCGAGCCGTTGGGTTCCCGCGCCTCGGCGACACCGCGGGACGCGTCGACGTGGTGGCCGTACTCGTGCACGAGCGTGTGCGCGTTCAACTCGGTCTCGGTGGCCTCGACGGTGATCGTCCTGCGCCCGTAGCAGCCGAGCGCGTCGCGCCCGCAGGTCTCGGCGAGCTCGGCAGGCGTGACGAGGTTGATCCGAACGGTCGAGATCTCGTCCGCGTGCGGCGCGGCGCGCAGCAGAGCCGCGTACCACTCGACGTCGACGCCTTCAGCGCGGACGTCGAACCGGATCGAGCGGGCCTGATCGTCAGCAACGACGACATCCTCCGCCGCCGCCTCACCGGCGAAGGCGAGCGAGAGAACTGCGGTGACGAGCAGGAGCGCGCGGCGCACGACCATCACGGTAGCCACGCGGCGGTCAAGGTTCCGTAAAGTCCCGAGGCATGGGAATCGGAGCAATCCTCGTCATCCTCGGAATCGTGCTCGTATTCGTGAAAAGCTGGATCCTCGGCCTGGTCGTGATCCTGATCGGGCTTGCCTTCGGCGGTTTCCGCCGCGGCAGCTGGTACTGATCTAGCCTTCGCCGCATGACGCCGCAGCGCCGGACCGCGCTCGTCTCGATCGGCGCGGCAGCGGCTCTCGTCGCGCTCAAGCTGGGTACCGGCCTGGCGAGCGGCAGCCTCGGCCTCGTCTCCGAGGCGCTCCACTCCGGGACCGACCTCGTTGCGGCGCTGCTCACGTTCTTCGCGATCGGCGTCGCCGGCCGTCCCGCCGACCGAGCGCACCAGTACGGGCACGGGAAGGCCGAGCATCTCGCCGCGCTCGCCGAGGCATCGGTGCTCGCGCTCGTCAGCCTCGTCGTGGCCGCCCTCGCGGTCACCCGCCTGACGGGGAGGATCGAGAGCGAGGTCGATCCGAGCTGGTGGGTCTTCCTGGTCGTCGCCGTCGTGCTTGCGATCGACCTCGTGCGGACGCTCGTCTCGCTGCGGACGGCGCGGCGCTACGGCAGCGAGGCGCTGCGCTCGAATGCGCTCCACTTCGGCAGCGACTTCGCGGGCACGCTCGCCGTGCTCGCCGGGTTGATCGCAGCCACCGCGGGTTACCCCGGCGGCGACTCGATCGCCGCGCTCTTCGTCGCGGCGCTGGTGCTCGTGGCCGCCACGCGGCTGATCCGTCGCAACGTCGACGTGCTGATGGACCGGGCGCCGGCCGACGCCGAGGACGCGGCCCGGGCAGCGATCGCCGGCATCGAGCCGCCCGTCCAGCTGGAGCGGCTCCGCCTGCGGCAGGCGGCCGGGCGGACGTTCGCCGACGCCGTCATCTCCGTGCCGCCCGCCGCCGCGGTCGGCCAGGGGCACGCGACCGCGGACCGGGTCGAGGAGGAGTTGGAGCGGGCGCTGCCGGGAATCGACGTCGTCGTCCACGTCGAGCCGAGACGGGAGGAGGCAGCCCTGCGCGAGCGCGCGCATGCAGCGGCGCTGTCGGTGCCGCGGGTGCGGGAGATCCACAACCTCAGCGTCGTCTCGCTCGACGGCCACACCGAGCTGTCGCTCCACCTCAAGCTCCCGGGCGAGCTCCCGCTGGAGGAGGCGCACGAGATCGCCGAGCAGGTGGAGCGGGAGATCGTCCGCGCGGTGCCGGAGATCGGCTCGGTGCAGACGCACCTCGAGCCGCTCGCCGAGGTCGACCGGGGCGAGGAGGTCGAGGCGACCGAGCTCGCGGAGGTGGTCGAGCGAGCCGCCGGCGGCCCGCCGCGTGAGCTTCGGCTGCTGCGCACCGAGAAGGGCGTCGTCGCCTTTCTCACACTCGGCCTCGATCCGAGCTCGACGCTCGCGGAGGCGCACCAGCGGGCGAGCGAGGTCGAGGAGCGGCTGCGGCGCGCGCGGCCGGACGTCGCCGACGTGATCGTCCACACGGAGCCGTAGAAATCACCTCGATGCGACTCTGCATGTTCACCCCCGCCGACTCGGATCTCGAGCGCGGCTGGCCCGGCCGGATCGACGGCGACGTCGTCGTCCAGCTCGCGGCTCAGACGCTCCAGTCCTTCTTCGCGAGCGGCTCGTCCGCGCGCGAGCACGCGGCGTACCCGCGCGACGAGGTCAAGCTGCGCGCGCCCGTGCTGGAGCCCCCGTCGATCCGGGTCTTCGACGACGGCGGGGGCTTCGCGTTCGCCAACCCGACAGCGGTCCGCTCGCCCGAGAGCGAGATCCCGCGGCCCGGCGGCCGGCTCGACGCGGCGCAGCGCCTCGTCGCCGTGATCGGTGCCGACGGCGCGATCGCCGGCTGGACGGGCCTCGTCGAGTGGCGGGCTCCCGAGCTCGCAGCGCCGAAGGACCGCGACTTCGCGCTCCTGCTCGGGCCGACCGTCGAGACCGAGCTCGAGGACGGGTTCGACTGGGAGGCCGCACGCGAGCTCGCGGCCGGCAACACCCGCCTGCGGCCGGGCGACCTGCTCGCAGGGCCGGTTCGCGAGCGCTACGAGAAGATCGAGAGCGGCGGCTTCGTCGTCTCGTTCGACGGCCTCGGCGAGCTGGCCGCCTTCGTCGGCTGACTCTCAATAGTCCGGGATGAAGCCCGAGAGCCCGCTCGCGAGCAGTCGCTCTGCGTACTCGGTGCGGAACACGCGCTTCGCCTCGCTCGCCGCGCGTGACGCTTCCAGCTGCGCTTGCCAGAGCGCGTCGGCGGTGCCGTCGCCGTCGTAGTGGGCGACGATCCACCGGCGCACGAGCCGGTCGTCGGCGAGCGAGGCGGTGATCGAATCGCGTAGGAGCGCCAGGGTTCGGGAGAGCGGGGCGGGCGCCGAGAAGGTCGCGAGCTCCTCGTGCAGCCGCCGGCGCTGCACGACGATCTCGTCGATGCGTCGGAGCGCCGTCTCGCGGTCGACCGCATGCGGGCCGGCCTGGACGTCCGCGATCAGCCTGCCGAGATCGCCCTTCGCGCGCGCCGACTCGGCGAGCAGCATGTTCAGGTCGACCAGGGCGCCGTCGAGCGACGCTGTCGGCGCGACTGCCCGCGCCGGCTCGGGCGACCCGATCACTCCGGCCTGCACGAGCACCGTCGTGAGCGCGACGAGCGAGCCGAGGATCGTCGCGAACGCCGCCAGCAGCTTCGGCGCGCCCGTCCAGAACGACCCGTCCGGCTCGGCCGGATGGGCCGGCTCCGGCGTCGCCCGCTCGAAGGAATAGGCGGTGTCCATTGTCACCACGAGACGCCCGGACACGCGATCTTCTTCCCTGCGCCGGGGGTATCCTCGGCCCATGCCCTTCTACCAGCGCCTCGGCGACGTCCCGCGCAAGCGCCACATCCAGTTCCGCGACAACGGCACGCTGCTGACCGAGGAGGTGATGGGCCTCGAGGGCTTCAGCGGCAACGAGTCGATCCTCTACCACCTCCAGTCGCCCTGCCGCGTGCAGGAGATCGGCGACTTCGAGCCGATCGTGCGCGACGAGTGGGTGCCCGAGACGCACCAGCACCGGATGATGCACACGAAGGAGATCGAGGCCGGCGGCGACGAGGTGACCGGGCGACGGCTGCTGATGTGGAACGCCGACGTCGAGATCTCGCTCTGTCGCCCGACCGAGCAGATGGAGTACTTCTTCCGCAACGGCGAAGGCGACGAGGTGATCTTCGTCCACGAGGGCTCGGGTGTGCTGGAGACGATCTTCGGCGAGCTCCCCTACAAGGAGGGCGACTACGTCGTCGTCCCGCGCGGCACCACGTACCGCTTCCGTCCCGAGGGAGAGCAGCGCTACCTGATCTTCGAGACCCCGGGGCTGATCGAGATCCCACGCCGGTACCGCAACCAGTACGGCCAGATCATCGAGGGTGCGCCGTACTACCACCGTGACATCCACGCGCCGACGGAGCTCAACACCCATCGTGAGAAGGGCGAGTTCCCGGTCAAGGTGCGCGTGCGCGGCGGCTATCAGACCTATCTGCTCGACTATCACCCGTTCGACGTCGTCGGGTGGGACGGCTACCTGTTCCCGTGGACCTTCTCGATCCACGACTTCGAGCCGATCACCGGCCGGATCCACCAGCCGCCGCCCTCGCACCAGACCTTCGCGGGCCGGAACTTCGTGATCTGCTCGTTCTGCCCGCGCAAGCTCGACTTCGACCCGCTGGCGATTCCGATCCCCTACCACCACTCGAATCTGCAGAGCGAGGAGATGATCTATTACGTCTCCGGCAACTTCGGCTCGCGGAAGGGCGTCGACGTCGGCTCGATCACGCTGCATCCCTCCGGGCTGCCGCACGGCCCGCACCCGGGACTCGCGGAGAAGTCGATCGGGCTGCACGAGACGGGCGAGCTCGCGGTCATGTGCGACACGTTCAACCCGCTCCGGCTGACGACGCTCGCGCGCGACCTGGACGACGGCAAGTACGCGCTCTCCTGGTACGAGAGCGACGAGACGCCTTCGGACGCCGGCCTCACCTCGCACCTCTAGGTGCGGCTCTTCGTCGACTGGGACGGGACGATCACCGTCCAGGACTCGCTCGTCATGGTGATCCACGAGTTCGGCGACGCTGACCTACTTGCAGAGCTCGAGCCGCGCGTCGGTGTCGACCTGACGCTGCACGAGGAGATCGCACTCGAGTTCGCGGCGATCACGACCCCGCTCGAGGAGGTCGTCGAGTGGGTGCTCGCGAACGTCGAGGTGCGGCCGGGGCTCGCCGAGCTCGCCGAGCTGCGCCCGACGATCGTGTCCGCCGGCTTCCGCGAGCTGATCGAGCCCGTGCTCGCGCGCGAAGGGGTCGAGCTGCCGCTGCTGGCGAACGCGGTCGAAGCGCGGCCGGACGGCTGGGTCGTCCGCTTCCGGGACGAAGCGGTGTGCGCGACGTGCGGCGAGGCATGCAAGCGGGGCGGCCTCGCCGGCGAGCCGTATGCCTACGTCGGCGACGGCTACTCCGATCGCTGCGCCGCTCTCGCGGCCGACCGCGTCTTCGCTCGCGACGCCCTGGCGGCATTCCTGCGCGAACGGGGTGCCCCGTTCGAGGCGTTCGACGACCTCCGGGACGTCGCAACCCTCGTTCGCGGTACCCCGCGCACAGTCTGATTACAGCTCGCTGACCGAACGCGTACGCGCTCCCCGCTCCGCCCTTACCGGCGCTGCCGATGGTGGTCTCGAGGCAAGCAACCCACCCAAGGAGGAAGCACCATGCGGTACGGCATTCGCATCATCGCCGCGCTCGGCCTGGTCGCGCTCCTCGTTCCCGTTGCCGCGGTTGCGAAGGATGCGAGAGTCAAGGGCCCGTCGGCGCTCGTCGGAGCCGGCTACTTCGGCGGCGAGCTCGAGCTCGCGTCGGAGGACGGGCAGCGGCCCGTCAAGATCGACGCCAGGGCCGGCTACATCGGCGTGCTCGATCTCGCCGGCGATCTGAAGATCCGCTGTTCCGGACTCGGACGCGTCCAGAAGCAGGAGACCGAAAGCGGGATCGTCTACCGCTGCGCTGCGCGGCAGGGCGGTCAGGTGATCCTGCTCGGCAGCCACTTCACGTTCCGTGGCTTCGCGACGCACTACAAGGCGCTGCTCCCGGCAGGCGCGAGCGGGACCTGGCACGGCCGCTTCGTCGTGCGCGGTGAGGGCACTGCGGGCGAGGAGCGCCGGAGTGCCCCCGAGCGGGCGCCGAAGCCCGCCCGCGAGGCCGGTGAGATCCCGACGCTCGACGAGCTGGCGGGCATGCTCGCCGGTCTCGACGGCTAGGCGAGACCCGCCTCGCGCAGGGGCCGCCTGGCCCACGCGAACCGGTCGCGGTACCACCCTTCGAACGGATGGAGGGTGGTGCCGTTGCCGGACGAGTGGACGAACCAGCCGCCGCCGAGGTAGATGCCGGCGTGGTCGACCTGCGCCGGCTTCGACTTCGGGCCCTTGGCGCCCTGGAAGATCAGGTCGCCGGGCTGCAGATTCTCGACCTTCTTGATCCGCTGCGCCTGCGGTACCTCGCCGGAGAGCTCGTAGGTCGTCCGGCCGCGGAGCACTGTCGCCAGCGCGGAGGCGCCGCGGAAGGGCTCGAGCTTGAAGATGCGCCAGACGAAGCCGGAGCAGTCGAAGCCGCCGGGGACCTGCTTGCCGTCCCAGAGCTGCTGCGGCGCCTCCGAGGTGCCGCCCCAGACATAGGGCCAGCCGACGAAGGAGACGGCGCGGCGGAGCAGCTGCCGCTGGGTGTCGGTCAGCTCCGGGAGCACGAGCTGCTCCGTCGCCAGCCGGATCTGCTCCTGCTCGAAGCCCGACAGCGCCAGCAGACGAGCGAACGAGAAGGCGGCCTCGGCCCTGCTGGCAGGGTCGTTCAGGCCTGGCTCGAGCAGGTCCGATGCGGCGGGGTGGTTGAAGCGAAGGCCGAGCAGCCGCGCGACGGTCTCGGTGCCGGCTCCGGCCTTCGGCGCCAGGCCCGCGTCGCGGAGCGCGGCGGTGACGAGCCGTGCCGAGTCGCCGAGGCCGAGGAAGCCGACCAGGGCGGCGTCGAGCTCGCGAATCGTGACGGCGCGACCGGGCACGGCGGCCGCGGTAGCGGTAGGCGACGGGCTCCTCGGCCGCGAGCGAGAGCGTCTCGAGCGCGCCGGCGAGCGCGCGCTGGGTCAGCGGCTTGTCGGGCTTGAAGCCGGCGACCGAGTCGGCGAGGAGGCCGGCGCCGACGGCGGCCTCGATCTGTTTGTGCGCCCAGGAGCGCTCGGCCGCGTGCGCGGTCGGGACGACACAGAAAGCGACGAGGGCGATGAGGACGAGGCGGCGCATCTGCTCCCCATCGGCAGCAGGCCTTTCCTGCTTGAAGTCAACAAAAGGTGTCAGAGTCGTCTCTGGCACCGTCTCTGACACCGTGTCAGAGACGAGTCTGACACCCTGGCGGCGTGCTCGTCCCGCTGCCGCAGCCGTACGACTTCGAGGTCTCGACCGCCCGCTTCGACGTCTACGGCCTCGACCGCGCGACCGTCTGGCGCGACGGTGGGATCCATCGCGTCTTCGCCGGACGGGAGGTGCGGATCGAGGCGGCGCCGGGCGGCGTCGACGTCGCACCGCACGACGAGGCGATCGAGCCGCAGGTCCTCCACTTCCTGGGCCGTCCGTTCGATCTCGCCGGCTTCGCCGCCTGGGCGGAGAGCGAGCCGACGCTGGGCCGGCTCGCGACGGCGCTGGCCGGCTTCCGGCCGCCGTTGCAGACGAACCCGTTCGAGGCGCTCGTCACCTCGATCAGCGCCCAGCAGGTCTCGCTCCAGTCGGCTGCCGCGATCCGGAGCCGCTTCATCGAGCGGTACGGGATCGCGCACGAGCACGCGCACGCCTTTCCCGAACGCGAGGTCGTGGCGCGGGCGACCGAGGAGGAGCTGTTCGCGCTCGGCTTCTCGAACCGGAAGGCCGAGTACGTCGTCGGGCTCGCGCGGAGCGACCTCGATCTCGACGAGCTGGCCGCGCTGCCCGACGAGGAGGTGACTGCGCGGCTCGTCGCGCTCCGCGGGCTCGGGGAGTGGACGGCCGACTGGTTCCTCGCCCGCCACCTCGCGCGGCCGCACGCCTGGCCGGCGGGCGACCTGGGACTGCGGAAGGCGGTCGCTGCGTTCTATGGTGACGTGCCCGATCTCCGAGCCTTCGCGCAGCGCTTCCACCCCCACGAGAACCTGAGCGCCCACTATCTCTTGACCGGACTCCGTCTCTTCCCGCCCGCATGACCGTCCGCCACGCGACCGCGGACGACTTCGACGCGCTCCGTGCGCTCTGGGAGCAATGGCAGGCCGAGAACCAGGCGCCGCCGTGGGCAGACGTGAGCTGGGAGTCGAACCGTTCCGAGTTCGAGCGCTCGCTCGACGCGAACGCCCTCTTCCTGGCGGAGGAGAACGGCAGCGCGGTCGGCTTCGTCACCGCCTGGCTGGACGATCACTTCGCGCGGATCGGCGACCTCTACGTCGCCGAGGCCGGACGCCGCCACGGCACCGGTCGCCTGCTCGTCGACACGGTGATCGAGAACCTGCGCGCACGCGGCGCGACGCATCTCTTCCTCAACGCCAACCCGGACGCGCGCGACTTCTACGAGCGGCTCGGGTTCAAGGAGGAGTCGCGCAACCTCGTCCTGCCGCTCGAGGTGCGCGAGGTCGGCACGGGCCGCTCGTACGGCTCGATCCACGTCCAGACCGACGACCTGACCGCCGTCGAGCGGGCCGTGGGGCAGTTCGTGCCACGGCTCCCGGGCGGCTCGCGCGGCAGCGAGGTGACGCAGCCGCGGCAACGGCTGGATCACCGTCTACGACGAGGCCGGCGACCGCGACCCGGCGTCGCTCCGCCGGCTCGCGAAGGAGCTGTCCGAGCGGATGGGCGCCGTCGTGATCGCGATCGGCGTCGAGCACGACCAGGTCGTCCGCTTCGTCCTCCACGAAGCCGGTCGGATCGTCGACGAGTACCTCTCGGTTCCGGAGCACTACGGCGCTCTGCCGCCGGGCGACGCGATCGCGCTGGCCGCGAACCCCCGCGTGGTGGCGCGGCTGACGGGCGCCGACCCGGCTGCAGTCCGCGCCGCGGCGCGCACCGCCGCGTCGCCGGCCGAGTTGCCGCCGGCCCAGGAACTGCTCGAGTCGATCGCGGCCGCAATCGGGCTCGAAGGCGCCGAGCGGGGATGGGAAGGGTGATCACGCTCTACGACGCCGCGCGCTGTCCGTACTGCGCCCGCGTCCGGATCGTCCTGGCGGAGAAGGGGATCCCGTACGAGACCGTCGAGATCGACCTCTCCGACCGGCCCTCGTGGCTGTACGAGATGAACCCCGCGGGCAAGGTGCCCGTGCTCGACGAGGACGGCTGGATCCTGCCCGAGTCGGCCGTGATCTCGGAGTTCCTGAACGAGCGCTACCCCGAGCCGCCGCTCTGGCCGGACGATCCCGGCGAGCGCGCGGCGGGCCGGCTGCTCGTCTTCCGCTTCGACGACTTCTCGAAGCCGTACTACGCGCTGCGGCGCGGCGAGGAGGGAGCGGGCGGCCGCTTCGAGGAGGAGCTCGCCTTCCTCGACGGACTGCTCGGCGGCACGGCATGGCTGAGCGGCCGGGCGTTCGGCCTCGCCGACGTGGCGTTCCTGCCCTGGCTGCTGCGGGCGCGCGACCAGCTCGGGATCCCGCTCGAGCCGTGGCCCGCGCTCGCGGACTGGGTCGAGCGCGCCTGCGAGCGGCCGTCGGTCGCGGCCGAGCGGCAGCTGGTCGCGGCGCTGTGACCGTCGTCTTCCTGCACGCGTTCCCGCTCGACGAGCGGATGTGGGGCGCGGACGCGGAGGCGCCGCGGCTGTACGGCCTCGGCCGCGTCGATGGACGACTGGGCCGACGCCGTGCTCGAGTCGTATCCCGGCCGGCTGATCCTCGTCGGCGCCTCGATGGGCGGCTACGCCGCGATGGCCGCCGCGCGGCGGGCGCCGGACCGGCTGGCCGGTGTGCTGCTGGCGGGCTCGCGCCCGGAGCCGGACACGCCCGAGCGCTACGCCAAGCGCGCGGAGACGATCGCGATCGCGCGCGAGCGGGGCGCCGAAGGGATCTGGGAGGCGATGCGCGCGACGCTCTTCACGGACGACAGCGACGAGGATGTCGTCGCGCAGGCGCGGGAGCTGGCGCTCGACCGCACCGAGCAGGAGCTCGTGTCCGCGCTCGAGGCGATTCGCGACCGGCCCGACTCGACGGAGGCGTACCGCGCGCTCGGCGACCGTGCGTTCACCGTCGTCGGCGACCGCGATCCGTTCGTGCCGGTCGAGGACGCGCGGGCGCTTCGAGCCGGACGCGGTCGTGATCCCCGAGTGCGGGCATCTGCCCAGCCTCGAGCGGCCGGACGAGTTCGGCCGGGTCCTCGACGACGTGGTGGCGCGGTGGACGTAGACCGCGACGAGGTCGTCCGCCGGCTCGGCGAGGACGGCTTCGTCCTGCTCGACGTGCGCAGTCCCGGCGGAGTACCGCGGCGAGATCGCCGCTCCGTGCGATCCGCGCGCCGGCCGGATCCCCGGCGCCCAGCACTTCGACCTCCAGGTCCTGCTCGCGCTGACGCCGGAGGAGATCCGCGAGCGGCTCGGGCCGCCCGAGGACGTCGAGCTCGTCTCCTACTGCCACTCCGGCTCGCGCTCCGAGCTCGCGACGGAGATCCTCTCCTCGCTCGGCTACCGCGCCGCGAACTACCGCGGCTCCTGGCACGAGTGGTCGCAGGACGACGTCGCTGCCAGCCGAGACGGGCTAGACCGCGGCGAGAAAGGCCGAGCAGAGGCTTCGGCCGAGCTCGTTCCAGCCGGCGATCCGCTCGCGGGTCGCGGCGCGCAGCGCGGCCGCGTCGGCGACGTCGTCGGGATCCTCCGCGAGCCACGACTCGACCTGCTCGGCCCGCACCTCGGGATGGAACTGGACGCCCCACGCCTGACCGAGCCGGTACGCCTGGAGGCAGACACGGCTGCGCGCGAGCTCGACGGCGCCGTCCGGGAGGTCGTGCGTGTAGTGGTGCCACTGGAAGGCGTCGAACCGGCGACGGAAGCGATTCGGCGACCGGATCCGCTGCGCCCGCCTCGGTCACCTCGACCTGGAACCAGCCCACCTCCGGCTCTGCCGACCGGAAGACGCGGGCTCCCGCGGCGCGGGCGATCAGCTGCGAGCCGAGGCAGACGCCGAGCATCGGCGTCCCGCGGTCGAGCTGCTGCTCGAGGTAGCGGAGCTCCGGCCGGAGCCAGCCGTGGCGCTCCTCCTCGTCGGGGTGCATCGCGCCGCCGAGGACGATGATCGCGTCGGCGTCGCGGGTCAGTGCGCCGGCGACCGGGAGCTGATGCTCGACGAGCTCGTGGCCGGCGGCCGTGATCGCGTCCTCGAAGACGCCGGGGCCGACGCTCGGGCCGTGGGTGATCGCGAGCACCCGCACTGGGCCTAGGCCTTCCGCGCCGGGATCGTGACGCGGACGACCGTCGAGCGCACCGACGCCGCGGCGCGCGTGGCGCGAACGCACGGGACGCCGAAGGTCGGGAGGCAGCGCTCGGTGCCGGCGGCGATCGCCGCCCGCGCCTGCAGGAAGAGGATCTGGGCCTTGTTGGACTGCGCGATCCGCAACGCGCCGCTGAGCCCGGACCCGGTCCTGCTGAAGGTCACCGATCGACCGAGGCGGGCAGCCGAGGTGCCGCGATAGAGCCGGACCGCGGTTCCCGCAGGCAGCCGTGCGCTGCCGCTCAGCCTCAGCGTCGCGCGGCCGTTCGCCGTCGTCAGCATCGGCGGGCGCAGGGAGAGCGTGCGCGGGAAGGCGATCACGGACTGGAGCTCGACCGACCTGGCGCCGGCGCGAACGGGGTCGCGAGCACGCGCCAGCGCGCCTGTCCCTCGCCGCGCTGCTCGAAGACGCCGCTCACCTTCAGCGCGACCTGTGTCAGCGCGAAGCCGTCGGGCGCCGGCAGGCAGGCCTGAAGCGAGGCGGACGCGAAGGCCTGTGCGGAGCCGGCCGGAGCCGGCGGCGCCGCCGGGACGTCGACGTAGACCGGCACCTCGACCGTCTGTCCTCCGAGCTGCAGGACGAGCACCCAGAACGCGGTGTGCGTCGACGTACCGGTGCACTCTGCCGCCGCGGTCGCGAGGCGCGTCGCCGGGCTGCCGGGAGCGGGGGTGAACGTGCCGTTCGCGGCGCGCACACGAATCTGAGCCGGTGACCGGCAGCACCACGCCGCCGAGCTCCGGGGCGACTCCCCTTCCCGTCACGGTGCCGATCGTCGCGCCGGCAGCCTGGCGGAGCGACGCTGCGTACGCCGTCGGTGCATAGACGGTCAGCTTGGCGGTGGCGGCGTCGCCCCTGTCGGCCGTGTAGGCGATCGTGATCGAGCCGCGCTCGTCCGAGGCGAGGACGGAGTAGCCCGACGCCGGCGCGGCAACGGCGAGCGCGGCCAGCGCGACGAGCAGGAGGCGGCGGAGCACCCAGGGACGGTAGCCGACACCCACCCGCCCTACAATCACGCAGATGGACGAGCGGCCGATCGGCGTGTTCGACTCGGGCGTCGGCGGTCTGACGGTGCTGCACGAGTGCCTGGTGACGCTGCCGCACGAGGACTTCCTCTACCTCGGCGACGGCGCGCGGCTCCCGTACGGGCCCCGGCCGCTCGACGAGGTGCGCCGCTTCGCCCGCGAGATCGGCTCGTTCCTCGAGACACGCGGGGTGAAGCTCGTCGTCGTCGCCTGCAACTCCGCGACCGCCGCCGCGCTGCCGGAGCTCCAGACCGAGCTGCGCGTGCCCGTCGTCGGCGTGATCGCGCCCGAGGCGCATGCCGCCGTGCAGGCGACGCGGAACCGGCGGATCGGCCTGCTCGCGACCCAGGCGACCGTCTCGAGCGGCCGCTACGAGGAGCTCGTCCGCGCGCTCGACGCCGGTGCGAGCGTGCTCTCGGTCGCCTGCCCACGGCTGGTGCCGCTGATCGAGGGCGACGATCCGTACGCCGAGCCGACGACCGCCGCCGTGCGCGAGTACGCGGCGCCGCTGAAGGCGGCCGACGTCGACACGGTCATCCTCGGCTGCACGCACTACCCGCTGATCCGGCCGATCCTGCAGCGGGTCTTCGGCCGCGACGTCACGCTCGTCTTCTCGGCGGAGGAGACGGCGCGCGAGGTCGCCGAGACGCTCGCGCGCAAGCGAATCGAGAACGACCCGGCCCGGGAGGGCGCCTACAGCTTCCTCACCACCGGCGACCCGGCCGCGTTCCGCGCGATGGGGCGCCGCTTCCTGCAGCTTCCGATCGAGGAGGTCGAGCACGTGGAGATCGCAACTCTCGAGGCGGCGGCGTGACCCGCTCCGACGGCCGCAGGGACGACGAGCTTCGCCCGCTCGAGCTGGCCCCGGACTTCGTCGAGCTGGCGCACGGCTCCGTGCTCTACTCGCAGGGGAAGACACGCGTGCTCTGCACCGCGATGGTCGAGGACGGCGTGCCGCGGTGGCTCTACCGCTCCGGCCGCGGCTGGATGACCGCCGAGTACTCGCTCCTGCCGGCGTCGACCGGCGAGCGGGTGGCCCGCGAGGCGGCGAAGGGAAAGCAGGGCGGCCGCACGGTCGAGATCCAGCGGCTGATCGGGCGCGCGCTCCGCTCGGTCTGCGACTTCGAGGCACTCGGCGAGCGGACGCTCTGGCTCGACTGCGACGTGATCCAGGCCGACGGCGGCACGCGCTGCGCCGCCATCTCCGGCGCCTACGTCGCCGCCCGCCGCGCGCTCGACCGCTTCGGCCTCTCGAAGGCGCTCACCGGTCAGATCGCCGCCGTCTCGGTCGGCGTCGTCGACGGGCGGCCGCTGCTCGATCTCGACTACTCCGAGGACTCGAGCGCCGAGACCGACATGAACGTGGTCATGACCGCGGACGGCCGGCTCGTCGAGGTGCAGGCGACGGCGGAACGCGAGCCGTTCACCCGGGAGGAGCTCGACCTGATGCTCGACCTCGGCGCCGCCGGGATCGAGGAGATCATGGCCGCCCAGGACGACGCGGTCGGCGCCGAGCGCGTTGCCTGACCTCTCGACAGCCGAGGCCCTGCTGCGGCTGATCGTCGCCGCGGGGCTCGGCGGCGCGATCGGGCTCGAGCGCGAGCTGCGCGACCACGAAGCCGGCTTCCGCACGCACCTGCTCGTCTCGCTCGGCGCCTGCGTCTTCACGCTCGTCTCCGCCTACGCGTGGACCGACTGGACGTTCTCGACCGAATCCGGCGTCGTCTTCGACCCGACGAGGATCGCCGCCCAGATCGTGACCGGGATCGGCTTCCTCGGCGCCGGCGCGATCATCGTCCGCGGCATCTCCGTCCGCGGGCTGACGACGGCCGCGACGCTCTGGGTCGTCGCCGCGATCGGCATGGCCGCGGGCACCGGCTACTACGCCGTCGGCGTCGGCGCCGCGCTGCTCGTGCTGATCTCGCTCGGCCCGCTGAAGCTGATCTCGACCCGGCTCGTCGCCCGCGTCCGGCCGGAGGAGGCCGAGCTCGCGATCCAGCTCGTCCCGGACGGCGACGCGACGCGCGTCCTGAGCGCGATCGAGGACTACGGCGGGCAGGATCAGCCAGGTCGAGTTCGGCGACGAGCGCACCGTCGACGTGACGCTGCGCGCCTCGCGGCGGTCGGAGTCGGCACGCGTCGCCGAGAAGGTGAACCAGCTCGACGACGTCGAGCGCGTGCAATGGCGGCCCTGAGCGCCCGGCTCGCGTCCGGGAACCCGCACAAGCTCGAGGAGCTCCGCGCCGCGCTGCCGCGGCTGGGAGCTCGAGCTGCTCGAGACCGAGCGCGCAGTACCCGCCGGAGGACGGCGTCGACCTACTACGAGAACGCCCGCGCGAAAGCCGCCTTCGGACGGGAGGAGGCCGCTCCGGACGAGTGGGTGCTCGGCGAGGACTCCGGGATCGAGGTGTCGGCGCTCGGCGGCCGCCCCGGGATCGCCTCGGCGCGCTGGGCCGCGGACGGCGTCGCGCGGCTGCTCGAGGAGCTCGACGGAGCCGCCGATCGTCGCGCGCGCTACGTCTGCGAGCTCGTCGCGCTCGCCGCCGACGGCGAGGAGCGGCGCGGCACCGGCTACCTGGAGGGGACGATCGCGACCGAGCGCCGCGGCGACGAGGGCTTCGGCTACGACCCGATCTTCATCCCGGCGGGCGAGACGCGCACGGTCGCCGAGCTCGGCAACGCCTGGAAGCGCGCCAACTCGCACCGTGCCCAGGCAGCCGCCGCGCTGTCGGTCCAGTAACTAGGCGAGCCCGGCGACCTCTTCCTCGTCGCGGCGCGCGTGCCACCAGTTCACCTCGGCGCCGAACACGATCACGTTCGCCATCACGTAGAGCCAGATCAGGAGCAGCGCCGAGGCGCCGAGCGCCTGCACGGCGATCACCTCGTGTGAGAGCCGGACGAAGATCGGCAGCACCTGGAAGCTGGCCTGCAGGGCGATCGCCGCCAGCGCCGCTCCGGGCCAGACCTCACGCAGCGTCAGGTGCACGTTCGTCAGCCGCTCGTACGCGGCGACGAGGAAGACGAACACCGCCGTGGTCGAGATCACGACCGAGAGTGCGTACGCGACGTAGACGTTGTCGATGAACCCGGGCGAAAAGCGCTGGAGCAGGTCGTAGCCGAACGAGCCGGCGACGATCGCACTCGAGAGGACGATGATCGAGCCGGCCATGAACAGCGTCGCGAGGAACTTCCCGCGCAGGAAGGGGCGGTTCGGCCGGTCGTAGACGATGTTGAACGCGGACTCGAGCACGCTGAAGAGCGACAGCGAGGTCCAGAGCAGGAACGCACCGCCGATCAACCCGAGCGTCGCCGCGTTCCGGGTGATCGCCCCGACCACGCGGACGATGTCCGAGATCGACTGCGAGGGAAAGACGCTCTGCAGCTCCTTGACGAGGTAGCTCGACTCCTCCGCCCGCCCGGTGAAGCCCAGCACGGCGAGCGCGAGGAAGATCAGCGAGACCGAGGAGAGGAGCCCGAAGTAGGCGATCATCGCCGCGAGGTGCGTGCCCCGGTCCGCGAAGAACTTCTCCAGGGGTTGCGCGAGCGGTCTCTGCACGCCGGGAGTATCGTCTCGGCCGTGGATGTCGCGTCCGCTCTTGCCGACCTGACGGAGATCTCCTCGCAGGTCGAGGCAGCCGTCGTCGTCGACGCTCAGGGCGCCGTGCTCGCCTCGACGCTCGCAGGCGAGGCGGAGACCGAGCGGCTGGCACGGGCAGGCGTCGCCCTGCTCGAGGCCGCGACGGAGCGCTTCGGCTCGGACGCCCGCTCGCCGACCCAGCTCGAGGCGGCACTGCGGGAGGCCAGCGTCTTCGTCGTCAGCGAGGACGGCCGCGCGATCGTCGCGCGCACGAGCCCCGGCCCGTCGTCCGGACTCGTGCTCTACGACCTGCACACGTGCCTGCGCGCCGTGGCGGAGGCCGAGCGGAGCGCGCCGAAGCGCCGAAAGCGGGCCGCGAAGAAGGCGGAGACCGCGGATGCGTAAGCGCCGGCTGGTCGGATTGGCCGTGCTCGTCGGCGGGCCGCTCTACCTGAGGCGCCGGCGGGAAACCGGCCGCGAGCGCGTCTACCTCTACTTCGACGACGGCTCCGCGGTCACGCTCGCCGACGATGCCCCCGAGGCCGGGCGGCTGCTCGCGCTCGCACGCCAAGCGCTCTAGTGGACGAGCTCGGCGTCCAGCTGCGCGAGCACGCGCTGCTCGAGGGCGACTTCCTGCTGCGCTCGGGCCGGCGTTCGAGCTACTACCTGGACAAGTACCGCTTCGAGACGCGGCCCGAGCTGCTCGGCCCACTGGGCGAGCGCCTCGCGGCGGCCGCGCGCGAGCACGAGCCCGAGGCCGTGCGTCTCGCCGGCCCGGCGCTCGGCGCCGTCGCGCTCGCGGCCTCCGCTTCGCTCGCGTCCGGGCTGCCGTTCGTGATCGTCCGCGACAGCGCGAAGGAGTACGGCACTGCGAACCGGCTCGAAGGCCCGTTCGAGGAGGGCGAGCTCGTCTGTCTGATCGAGGACGTCGTCACCTCCGGCGGCGCGCTCGCGGAGGCTGTCGCCGCGCTGCGCGAGGCGGGACTCGTCGTCCGGAACGCGATCTGCGTCGTCGACCGCGAGGAGGGCGGCGCCGACGAGTTGGCCAGGCTCGGCGTCCGCCTGCGCTCCCTCTACCGGGCAGGAGAGCTCATCGCGGCCGCTAAGAGCGCTGAAAATCCGCATGGTTGAGCCACTCAACCGTTGAGGCAGTCCGATCGTGCTGTTAGGGTGGCCGCGGGTTTCCGTACGTCCCACGAACAAAAGGAGTCGCAAGTGACAAAGCAGGAGTTCGTTGACGCGGTCGCCTCCCGGGCGAACCTCTCCCGCCGCGACGCCGGCGCCGCAGTGGACGCGGTTCTCGACACGGTGACGGACGCGCTCAAGAAGCGCGACACGATCACCTTCACCGGCTTCGGCAAGTTCTCGACGAGCGATCGCGCCGCGCGCGAGGGCGTCAATCCCCGCAATCCGAGCCAGAAGGTGCACATCCCGGCGGCGACGGTGCCGAAGTTCTCGGCCGGCAGCCAGCTGAAGGCAGCGGTCAAGGGCGGCTAGCCGCCAGTCCTCCCCAAGGATCGAGAGGGCCGCGCAGGCGTCGCGGCCTTCTCTTTGCCGTTGCATGCGAACATATGTTCGCTTACGCTCTCCGCATGCAGCTGTCGTTCGATGCGGCCGACCGCCTCGTTGAGCTGGTCGAGGCGCGGCACGGGCCGGTTCCGGCCGAGGATGCCGCCCGTGCGCTCTACGCGCTCCGGCACGTGCCGGCCGGGCTCGCGCGGTCGCTGCTCGCGGACGTCGTCGACGGCGACGCCCGCCTGGCCTGGCGCGGTGCGAGCGTCGGCCTCGCGGCACCGCCCGGCGCCGCGCTTGCGCTCGAGGACGCGACCTACGTCGTCTTCGATCTCGAGACGACCGGTCTCTCGCCGGTGTCGTCGGCGATCTGCGAGATCGGCGCCGTCCGCGTTCGCGGGCTCGAGCTGGAGGAGCGGTTCGAGACGCTCGTCAACCCGCGCCGGCCGTTGCCCGCGCCGATCGCCGCCCTGACCGGCATCGATCCCGGCGCCCTTCGCGGCGCACCGCCGGTCGAGCTCGCGGTTCGCCGCTTCCTCGAGTTCGCCGGCGACGCCGTGCTGGTCGCCCACAACGCCCGCTTCGACCTGGGGTTCCTCGACCGCGAGGTGGAGCGGCTCACGGGCCGGCGCGTCGCCTCGCCGGTCGTGGACACCGTCTGGCTGGCGCGGCGGCTGCTCGAAGGCCGCCAGAAGCGCGTCGGCCTGGCCTCGCTGGCGTACTTCTTCGGGACCGCGACGCAGCCGTGCCACCGCGCGCTCGCCGACTCGGAGGCGACCGCCGAGATCCTGCTGGCGCTGATCGGCCTCGCGCAGGAGCGGGGCGCCGAGACGGTGGCGCAGCTCGTCGACCTCTCCGCGCCGCGGGCCCGCCGCCTCGCGGGCAAGCGGTCGCTCGTCGCCGGAGCGCCGCCGCGGCCGGGCGTCTATCTCTTCCGCGACCGGAACGAGCAGGTGCTCTACGTCGGTCGCGCCCGCGACCTGCGTGCGCGGCTGCGCTCCTACTTCCGCACCGAGCGGCAGCGGCCCGCCGTCGAGGCGGCGCTGGGCGCGCTCGAGCGAGTGGAGTGGCGCGTCCTCGGCTCCGAGCTCGAAGCGGGGCTCGAGGAGCTGCGGCTCCTCCGCGAGTTGCGCCCGCCGGCGAACGCGCGCAGCGCCCGTCCCGACCGCTACGTCTATCTCCGCCGCCGTGGCGCCGGCTGGTGCGTCACGGACACGCCGGGGCCGCACGGCCCGCTCAAGAGCCGGCGGCGCGCGCAGGTGGCGGCGCGCGCGCTCGGCGACTGGGACGGCGAGCCGGCCGACGCGCTGCCGGAGCTGCGCGCGAAGCTGAGGCGGCTCTCCGCGGAGCTCCGGTTCGAGGACGCCGCACGGCTTCGCGACCGGATCGCCGCGCTCGAGGAGGTGACCCAGTCGCTCGCCGAGCTCGACCGGCTGCGCTCGCTGGAGCTCTGCCTGCTCGTCCCGGCCGCGGAGGACGGCTTCCAGCGGATGTACGTCGTCGCGCACGGCCGCGTCGCGGCTGCGCGAACGCTGCTGCCTGGCGCGGCCGGGCGCACCGAGGCCGAGGCAGGCCTTGCGGCGGCCGCCCGCGCCGAACCGTCGCTCGGCGCCGGCGACGCCGACGAGCTGCTGCTGATCGGCTCGTTCCTGCGCCGCCCGCCGCCGGAGCTGCGCGTGCTGCCTCTGGCGGAGGTCCGCCTGGCTGCCTAACCTCTGCACATGGCATCCGTCGCCACCGCGACCTTCGCCGACCGGCTCGCGGAGGCGGTCGAGCGCAAACGCAGCCAGCTCGTGGTCGGGCTCGACCCGCGCCTCGACCTGCTCCCGGTCGAGCTGCGCGGGGAGGCCGTGCTCGGGCGCGCCGAGGCCGCGCACGCGTACGCCCGCTTCTGCTGCGGCATCGTCGACGCGGTCGCGCCGTACGTCGTCGCCGTCAAGCCCCAGATCGCCTTCTTCGAGGCGCTCGGCGGCGACGGGATGGCGGCGTTCGAGCGTGTCTGCCAGTACGGGCGCTCAGCGGGCCTGCTCGTGATCGCCGACGGCAAGCGCGGCGACATCGGCTCGACCGCTCGCGCCTACGCGAGCGCCTATCTCGAGCCGCACGAGGAGCGGGAGCCGCTGGCGGACGCTCTCACCGTCAACACGTATCTCGGGGGCGACTCGGTCGAGCCGTTCCTGCAGGCGTGCCGCCTGCACGGAGCGGGCATCTTCTGTCTCGTGCGCACTTCCAACGCCGGTGCCGGTGATGTGCAGGAGCTGACGTTGTCCGACGGACGGCGCGTCTGGCAGCACGTGGCGGCCCTCGTCGGCGAGTGGGGTGCCGATCTGACCGGTGAGCGCGGCCTCTCGAGTGTCGGCGCCGTGGTCGGAGCGACCGTCCCACGCGCGGTCGCCGAGGCGCGGAAGCTCCTGCCGCGCGCGGTCCTGCTCCTGCCCGGCGTGGGCGCGCAGGGCGCGACCGCTGCCGATGTCGCGCGGGCGTTCACGAGCGGCCCGGCGAGCGCGCTCGTGACCGCGTCCCGCTCCGTCATCTTCGCCTACCGGGGCAGCAGCGAGGACTGGCGCGGCGCCGCCGGAGCCGAGGCTGCGCGCCTTCGCGCCGAGGTCTGGTCGGTCTCGGGCTGGTGATGCGGGGCAGAGCCCGCCTCGCGCGGTACGCGGCTCCGGCCGCCTTTCTCGCCGCCGCGACGGTCGCGATCCTGCTCGTTCGCTCCGGGCTCGAGAACGGCGACGCGACGCACACCGGCGGCGACCACGGCCGCGACCTCGACGGCCGCGGCGACGACGGGATCGGGCACGACCGGCGGCACGACGACGAACGCAAGCGGGCAGGAGTTCTACGTGATCCAGGCCGGCGACACGCTCGCCGTCATCGCCGACGATCACGACACGACCGTCGAGCAGCTCCTGGTCCTCAACCCGGACGTCGATCCGGTGGCGCTGACGGTCGGTCAGCGAATCCGCGTCAAGTAGAGTCCGCGCCGCGTGAAGCGGCTTGCTCTCCTGTCGGCGATCGCCGCGACCCTCGCTCTCGCAGTCGTCGCGGCCGCCGCACCCCCGCCCGTCGACGCGGAGGCGTACGTGGTCCAGAACTCCGGCACCGGTGAGGTGCTGGCGGCCTCGGACGAGCACGAGCGCCTGCCGATGGCGTCGATCACCAAGCTGATGACCGCGATCGTGGCGCTCGAGCACGCGTCCCTCGACGACGTCGCGACGGTCTCGCGCCGCACCGCCTCGATCGGCGAGTCGACGATCAACCTCGCGCCCGGCGAGCGGGTCACGCTTCGGGATCTCCTCCGCGCGGCACTGATCCAGAGCGCGAACGACGCCGCCAACGCGATCGCGGCGTTCGTCGGCCGCGGCTCGGTCGGGCGCTTCGTCGAGCTGATGAATGCGCGCGCACGGCAGCTCGGGCTCACGGACACCCACTTCGCGAACCCCGACGGCCTCGACGCGCCCGGGCACTACTCGAGCGCAGAGGACGTGACCAAGCTCGCCCGCGTGGCGATGAACAAGCCGTTCATCCGCGAGACCGTCGGCCTCGAGACCGCGACGGCGGCGGGCCGTCCGCTGCGGAACTGGAACGACCTGCTCTCGACCTTCCCGAACCTGATCGGCGTCAAGACGGGTCACACAAACGGCGCCGGCTGGTCGCAGGTCGCAGCGGCGCGCGCCCGCGGCGTCACCATCTACGCCACCCTGCTCGGCGGCGAGACGCGCGAGGGGCGCAACGGCGACCTGTCCGCGCTGCTCGCGTGGGGGCTCTCGCGCTACCGGACCGTCTGGGCGATCGACGGCGAGCGCGTCTACGGCAGGGCTCGAACCGCCTACGGGAAGGATCCCGTCCGGCTCGTCGCCGCGAAGCCGGCCCTGCGCGTCGTCCACGTCGAGCGGCCGCTGCTCGAGCGCGTCGTCATGCCGGTCGAGGTGGAGCTGCCGGTGCGGAAGGGACAGCGGCTCGGCGAGGTGCAGGTGCTCGATCGTGGGAAGGTTCTGGCGCGCTCGCCGCTGGTCGCGGCGGACTCGGTCGAGAAGCCGGGTGCCGTCGGACGCGTAGGGTTCTATGCGGGCCGAACGCTCGACCATCTAGGGGGACTCTTCTCGTGATCGTCACCGTCACGCTCAACGCCGCACTCGACCGCACGCTGACCGTGCCGAACTTCCAGCGCGGCCAGCGCCACCGGGC
The DNA here is from genome assembly GCA_963732995.1 of uncultured Gaiellaceae bacterium. Taxonomy (GTDB): domain Bacteria; phylum Actinomycetota; class Thermoleophilia; order Gaiellales; family Gaiellaceae; genus Gaiellasilicea. Next base: position 177,112 of record CAVTBS010000009.1, read on the forward strand.
GAGCCAGGTGCTGACCCTCGCGGGCGGCAAGGGAATCAACATCGCCCGAGCCCTCAAGCGGCTCGACGTCCCCGTCGTCGCGACAGGCCTCGCCGGCGGCCGCACCGGCACCCGGATCGTCGAGGAGCTGACCGCCGAGGCGATCCTGAACGACTTCGTCCGGATCGGCGAGGAGTCGCGGACGTCGACCGCCGTCGTCGACCCGACCGAGAGCTCGTACTCGGAGATCAACGAGTGGGGGCCGAAGGTGACGGCGGACGAGCTCGAGACCCTGCTCGAGAAGCTCCACTACCTCTCGCGCGGCGCCGACTTCGTCGTCATCGCCGGCTCGCTCCCGCGCGGCGTCGAGGAGAGCTTCTACGCCGAGGCGGTGCGCGACCTGAACAGGCGCGGCGTCCAGGTGATCCTCGACACGGAGGGACAGCCGCTCCGGTTCGGCACCGAGGCGGAGCCGTGGCTCATCTCGCCGAACCAGCGTGAGGCGGAGCACGTCGTCGGGCAGGAGCTCGACGAGGAGGAGGACTTCCTGATGGCGCTCGACACGATCGCCGAGCTCGGCGCCCGCAACGTGCACATCACGCTCGAGTCCGGCTGCTACGCCCTCTTCCGCGAGGACCGACAGGTGCGCCGCTACCGCGCCAACGCGCCCGCGAACGTCGAGGCCGTGTCGGTGGTGGGAGCGGGTGACGTCCTGCTCGCCCAGTTCATCGCAGCCCATCTCGCGGGCAAGACGGCCGAGGACGCGCTGAAGCTCGCAGTCGCCGCCGGAGCCGCCTCGACGCTCGAAGTCGGCGCCGGCCTGTTCGACCCGCGCGAGGCCGGCCGGATGGTCGCCGCGGTCGAGGTCGTGGAGCTCGCGGCCGTCGTCTAGTCGGTCGGTTAGGCTGTACTCCTTGGAAGGGCAGGAGCTTTCGTACGAGGAGAAGTTCGGCCGTGAAGGCCTCACCTTCGACGACGTCCTGCTCGTGCCCGCTGCGTCGACGGTGCTGCCGAACGACGTGCGCACGGCGACCCGGCTGACGCGGACGATCGCGCTCGAGATCCCGATCGTCTCGGCGGCGATGGACACCGTCACCGAGGCGAGGCTCGCGATTGCGCTCGCGCGCGAGGGCGGGATCGGGATTCTCCACCGCAATCTCTCGATCGCCGACCAGGTCGCCGAGGTCGACAAGGTGAAGCGTTCCGAGTCGGGGATGATCGTCGAGCCGGTCACGCTCCGGCCAGAGGACTCGGTCGCGGACGCGCTCGAGCTGATGGCGCGCTACCGCATCTCCGGCGTCCCGATCACCGACGACGACGGCGTCCTCGTCGGGATCCTGACGAACCGCGACCTCCGCTTCGAGTCGAACGTCCGTCAGCCCGTGTCGGCGCTGATGACGTCCCGGAACCTCGTCACCGCTCCGGTCGGGACGACGCTCGACGAGGCGAACGAGATCCTCCACCGCCACAAGATCGAGAAGCTCCCTGTCGTCGACGCGGACGGCTTGCTCAAGGGCCTGATCACGGTCAAGGACATCCAGAAGAGGATCGAGTTTCCGCTCTCGACCAAGGACGAGCAGGGCCGGCTCCGAGTGGGTGCAGCCGTCGGCGTCGGGCCGGACGCGTTCGAGCGGGCCGGCGCGCTGATCGCCGCCGAGGTCGACGTCGTCCTCGTGGACACCGCGCACGGGCACTCGGCGTCGGTGGTCGAGATGGTGCGCCGGATCAAGACCGAGTGGGACGTCCAGGTGATCGCGGGGAACATCGCGACCGCGGAAGCGGCCGAGGCGCTGATCGACGCCGGCGCCGACGCGATCAAGGTCGGAATCGGCCCCGGCTCGATCTGCACGACGCGCGTCGTTGCAGGCGTCGGCGTCCCACAGATCACGGCCGTGTTCGAGTGCGCGGAGTATGCGATCCAGCACGGCGTCCCAGTTGTCGCCGACGGCGGCATGACCTCGTCGGGCGACATCGCGAAGGCGCTCGCAGCCGGGGCGGACACCGTCATGCTCGGCTCGATGCTCGCCGGCACCGACGAGAGCCCCGGCGACGTGATCCTCGTCCAGGGCGAGCGTTTCAAGGAGTACCGCGGCATGGGCTCGCTCGGCGCGATGAAGGCGCGCTCGTTCTCGAAGGACCGCTACTTCCAGGGCGACGTCGAGGACGTCGACAAGCTCGTGCCCGAGGGGATCGAGGGCCGCGTCCCCTACAAGGGGCCGGTCCAGCAGATCCTCTACCAGCTCGTCGGCGGCCTTCGGCAGGCAATGGGATATACGGGAGCGGCGACACTCGAGGCGCTGAAGCTCGACTCGCGCTTCGTCAGGATCACCGGCGCCGGCCTGCGCGAGAGCCATCCACACGACGTCACGATCACCAAGGAGTCGCCGAACTACCGGCGGCCATAGATGGGCGCCGTCCATCCGCTCCCCGTTCCGGAGCCCGTCGCCGAGGAGCGTCCGGTGCTCGTGCTCGATCTCGGCGGCCAGTACGCGCAGCTGATCGCCCGCCGCGTCCGTGACGCCCGCGTCTACTCGGAGCTCGTCCCGCACACGCTCGGTGTCGATGAGGTGCGGCGGCGAAACCCGGCTGCGCTGATCCTCTCGGGCGGGCCGGCATCGGTCTACGCCGAGGGCGCGCCGCGGATCGACCCGGCGCTGTTCGAGCTCGGGATTCCGACGCTCGGCATCTGCTACGGCGCGCAGTTGCTCGCGCTGGAGCTGGGCGGCGAGGTCGCGCGGACGGGCGCGTCCGAGTTCGGCAAGACCGACCTCGACGGGGGCAGCGGAGCCCTCTTCGCGGGGTTGCCCGAGCAGCAGGTCGTCTGGATGAGCCACCGCGACACCGTCGTCGCGCCACCTGACGGAGCGGTCGTCACCGGCACGTCCTCCTCGACGCCGGTCGCCGCGTTCGAGGACGCCGAGCGGCGGCTCTACGGCGTCCAGTTCCACCCGGAGGTCGTCCACACCCCGCACGGCCAGGACCTCCTCAAGAACTTCCTCTACGACGTCGCCGGCGCACCGCCGGCCTGGACGCCGGCGGCAGTGATCGAGGAGCAGGTCGAGCGGATTCGCGCCCAGGTCGGCGGCAACCGCGTCATCTGCGGGCTCTCCGGCGGCGTCGACTCCGCCGTCGCGGCGCTGCTCGTCTACAAGGCCATCGGCGACCAGCTCACGTGCGTCTTCGTCGACCACGGCTTCATGCGCTCGAACGAGGCGGAGCAGGTGGCCGAGACCTTCGGCGGCCACTTCAACGTGCCGCTCGTCCATGTCCAGGTGCAGGACCGCTTCCTCGCGCGGTTGGACGGAGTCGACGAGCCGGAGGAGAAGCGGCGTCGGATCGGGGAGGAGTTCATCAGGGTCTTCGAGGAGGAGGCGGCCAAGCTCGGCGACATCTCCTTCCTCGTCCAGGGCACGCTCTACTCGGACGTGATCGAGTCGGGCGGCACCGAGGGCGTCGCCGCGAAGATCAAGTCGCATCACAACGTCGGCGGACTCCCCGACGACATGCAGATGGAGCTCGTCGAGCCGCTGCGCCTCCTGTTCAAGGACGAGGTGCGGCGGGTCGGCGAGGAGCTCGGCATGCCGGAGCGGATGGTCTGGCGGCAGCCGTTCCCCGGGCCGGGGCTGGCGATCCGGATCATCGGCGAGGTGACGCGCGAGCGGCTCGAGATCCTGCGGGGCGCCGACGCGATCCTCCAGGAGGAGGTGCGGCGCGCCGGGCTCTACCGCGACCTCTGGCAGAGCTTCGCCGTGCTCCCCGCGATCAAGTCGGTCGGCGTCCAGGGCGACGAGCGCACCTACGCCTACCCGATCGTGATCCGGGCGGTCACGTCGGACGATGCGATGACAGCCGACTGGGCCCGGCTTCCCTACGACCTCCTCGAGACGATCTCGAGCCGGATCATCAACGAGATCCCCGGCGTCAACCGGGTCGCGCTCGACATCAGCTCGAAGCCGCCCGCGACGATCGAGTGGGAGTGAGCTAGATCCGACCGCGCGGCAGCCGCACCGCGTCGAACACGATCTGCGCGCTGATCACGCCCGGTACACGAGGCTCGTTCGCATACGGGACGAGCTTGACGAGCGGCTCGCCGGCGCGTGCGATCACGATCTCCTCACCGCTCGCGGCCCGTTCGATCAGCCGCGAGAAGTGCGACCGCGCTTCGTACACGTTGTATTGAGCAAGTCCGACCTGGTCGCGCGACCTGATCAGACCAAGTCGTCTCTTGAACGGCTTCATGCCGGGAAGCGTGACGACCAACCAGTGCCGCGCATGTGACGGCATCGCAACGATTCAGCGAATCTCGAGGCCGGTGCGGAAGGCTTGAGCGAATGACCGCAGGCTTCGTCGAGCGGCTGGCGTCGGCGCGGATCGGCCGCACCTTCAATCAGTACGCGGACTCGCCGCTCCGGTGCGAGCGGCTCGCCGCATACCTCGCCGAGCGCACCGACGCTGCGATCCTCCTCGTCGCAGAGGCGCCCGGCTATCGCGGAACGCGCGTCTCCGGGATCCCGCTCACCTCCGAGCGTCAGCTGACAGGCGACGGCCCGGCCGAGGCGACCGCGACGATCGTCCACCGCGTGCTCGCCGAGCTCGAGCTCGCAGACGACGTCCTGCTCTGGAACCTGGTGCCGACTCATCCTGGCACGAGCACCTCGAACCGGCCGCCGACCCGCCGCGAGATCGACGCGGGGGCGCCGTTCGTGGCCGAGCTCGCGGGCGGGCGCCGCGTGATCCCGATCGGCAGGCTCGCTCACGCCAGGCTCGGCGGCTCCTACGTGCGCCACCCGTCCCGCGGAGGCGCGTCGGCGTTCCGGGACGGGCTTGCGGCCGCACTCGCGTAGGCTCGCGCAGTGGAGCAGTTCCCGATCCGCCGCAACACGATCCTGCTTGCGGCGACGCTGACGTCGCTCTCCGGGATGGTCCAGCTGGCGGTCGCGGTCGGCACGGTGACGCTCGTCCTCGTCACCGACGTCGAGGGGATCCTCGGCCTCGGCCCGGCGATCTTCCTGACCGCCGGAGCGCTGGCCGCGCTTCCCGCGGGGCGGCTGATGGACCGGTACGGCCGCATCCCGGTGCTCGCGGGCGGCTGCGTCGCCGGAATCGGCGGCTGCCTCGTCACCGCACTCGGCTGCGAGCTCGACACCGCGGCGCTCGTGATCCCCGGCTTCGCGCTCGTCGGGATCGCCCAGGGGACGATCCTCCTCGCGCGTGCGGCTGCGGCCGACATGTACCCGCCCGAGCGTCGCGCGCGCGGGATCTCGTACGTCCTCTTCGGCGCGCTCTTCGGCGCCGCGCTCGGCCCGCTCGTCTTCCGGCCGCTGTTCGCCGGCAAGGAGCTCGACACGGAGGCGCTCGTCGTGCCGTGGATCGCGGCTGCGGGGATCATGGTGGTCGGACTCGTGCTCGTCCTCTGCGTCCGACCCGATCCGCGCACGATCGCCCAGCAGCTGCACTTCGACGCCGGCGGCGTGGAGCTCGGCGAGGCCGCGCCGTTGAGCGAGATCCTGCGCCGGCCCGGTGTGATCACCGCCCTCGTCGCCGCGATTGCCAGCTTCGGCGCCATGGTCTCGGTGATGAACCTGACCGGCTACCTGGTGATCGATCACGGGCACCACCAGTCGGACGTCTTCACCGTGATCAGCCTGCACATCGTCGGCATGTACGCGCTCGTGCTCGTGATCGGCCGGCTCGTGGACACCGTCGGCCGGCGGCCAGGCCAGATCACCGGGCTGCTGCTGATGGGCGCGTCGACGCTCGGGCTCGCGTGGTTCGAGAGCATCTTCTGGATGTCGGCGTCGCTCTTCCTGCTCGGGCTCGGCTGGAACATCTCCTACGTCGCCGCCGTCACGGAGCTGGCCGACCGCGCGCTCCCGTCCGAGCGAGGGAAGCTGATCGGCCTCACCGACCAGCTCTCCAGCTTCACCGGAGCGGCGCTCGTGCTGCTCGGCGGAGTCGCCTACAGCGAGTTCGGAGTCGAGTCCCTGGCCGTCGCGGCGACGGCCTTCGTGACCCTGCCCGCACTCTGGATTCTGCTACGATCCGCCGCCGGCGCACCCGATGTGCGCCCTCTTTCTGTGAAATGAAGACCTACAGCGCAAAGCCGGGCGAGATCGCACGCGAGTGGTACGTCGTCGACGCCGACGGCAAGACCCTCGGCCGGCTCGCGACCCAGATCGCCGACACGCTGAGGGGCAAGAACAAGCCGGCCTACACGCCGCACGTCGACACGGGCGACTTCGTGATCGTCGTCAACGCCGAGAAGATCGCTGTGACGGGGCAGAAGCTCGACCAGAAGATGTACCACCGCCACTCCGGTTATCCGGGCGGCCTTCGGACGCGGACGTTGCGCGAGCAGCTCGAGCGGCGGCCGACCGAAGTGCTGCGCAAGGCGGTCAAGGGCATGCTCCCGCGCAACCGGCTCGCGCGCCGGCAGATCACGAAGCTCAAGATCTACGCCGGCCCCGTGCATCCGCACGAGGCTCAGGCGCCGAAGACGTTGGAGGTCTCGTAGTGGCAGAGCAGGCGCAGTACCTCGGCACCGGCAAGCGTAAGACCTCGGTCGCACGCGTGATCCTGCGCCCGGGCGACGGGAAGACCTGGTTCAACGGGCGGACGCTCGAGGACTACTTCCCGCGCGCGACGCATCGCACGCTGGCGCTCGCGCCGCTGAAGACCGCAGGCGTCGAAGGGACGTTCGACATCCGCGTTCGCGTCCACGGCGGCGGCCCGTCCGGCCAGGCCGGAGCGGTGCGCCACGGGATCGCCCGCGCTCTCGTCGAGGCCGACCCGGAATTGCGTGTGCCGCTGAAGCGCGAGGGCTTCCTGACCCGCGACGCCCGCGTGGTCGAGCGCAAGAAGGCCGGCCTCCACAAGGCCCGCAAGGCGCCTCAGTTCAGCAAGCGGTAGTCCCCGGCTTGCGCCGGTATTTTGGGACGGACGGGGTCCGTGGGGTCGTCGGCCAGGATCTGACGGCCGGGCTCGTCGAGCAGCTCGGCAAGGCATCGACGCTCTGGTCGGGAGGCGGTCGCGTCTTCGTCGGCCGCGACACGCGCGGCTCCGGCCCGGAGCTCGAGGATGCATTCGCGCGCGGGGTCGTCGCGGCCGGCGGCAACGCGGTGCTCGCGGGCGTGCTCCCGACACCGGCCGTCGCGCTGCTGGCGCTCGACCTCGGGGTCGTCATCTCGGCGTCGCACAACCCGCCGGAGTACAACGGCGTCAAGTTCTTCGACAAGGGCGGCAACAAGCTCACCGACGCCTCCGAGGAGGAGATCGAGGCGCTCCTCGACGCGCCCGAGCCGGGCGGCGGCTCGGTCGACCGGATCGACGTAGCAACCGACAGCTATCTCGCACACGTGGTCGAGCGCTTCGGGAGCGACCTGACCGGGCTCCGGATCGGCGTCGACTGCGCGAACGGCGCCTACGCAGGAATCGCGCCGGACGCGTTCGAGCAGCTCGGCGCCGCAGTGACCGCGATCGGCGTCGAGCCCAACGGCGAGAACATCAACGCAGGCTGTGGGGCGACCGATCTCGCACTCCTCCAGCAGACCGTGCGGGACGGGGAGCTTCACTTCGGCGTCGCGTTCGACGGTGACGGCGACCGGATGCTGGCCGTCGACGAGAACGGCAACGTCGTCGACGGCGACCAGCTCCTGGCCATCCTCGCTCTGCACCTGGAGGTCGACGTCGTCGCGGTGACGGTGATGACGAATCTCGGTTTCCACCGCCTGATGGAGGAGCGCGGCGTGCGCGTGGTGACGACGCCCGTCGGCGACCGGTACGTGCTCGAGGCGCTCCGGCGCGAGAAGGGCATTCTCGGCGGCGAGCAGTCGGGGCACGTCATCTGTCTCCGCGGCCATGTCACGGGTGACGGCCTCGCCGCCGCGCTGCTCCTCTGCGACGCCGTGCGCGGCCGCACGCTCGGCGACGCTGCGGCGGTGATGCCGCGCTACGCGCAGGCGAAGGAGAACGTCCGCGTCGCCCGGCGCGAAGTCCCGCAGGCGGCCCTGGCGGAGGCCGAGCGCCTCAACGACGAGCTGGCCGGCTCAGGGCGCGTGCTCGTGCGGGCGTCCGGCACCGAGCCCCTGATTCGCGTGCTCGGCGAGGCCGAAACCGAGGAGAAAGCCCTGCAATACTGTGCTAGGATCGCGGCCCTCGTAAAGAGTGAGCTCGGCTAGCCCGCGACGCTGCGGGAAGTGCGCCGGGCTCTTGCGCGTTCTCGGACGCGTTTTCGGGATTTCAGGCTTGGAGAAGGGGGGCTTGCATGTGCGGGATCATCGGATACGTGGGGCCGAGGGAGTGCAAGCCGCTTCTGCTGCAGGGGCTCGAGCGGCTGGAGTACCGCGGCTACGACTCAGCCGGGATCGCGCTGCGTGAGGCCGACGGGCTCGAATACGTGCGCGCGGTGGGCAACCTCCAGAACCTGAAGAAGGCGGCCGGCCCGAACGGCTCCAAGTCGACCCACGGCCTCGGCCACACCCGCTGGGCAACCCACGGCGGCGTCACCGAGGCGAACGCGCATCCGCTCACCGGCTGCGACGGCACCAAGATGTCGATCGTCCTGAACGGGATCGTCGAGAACTACCGCGAGCTGCGTGAGGGCCTCCTCGCCGAGGGCCACGCGTTCAGCTCCGAGACCGACGCCGAGACCGTCTCGCACCTGATCGAGCGCCATTACGCCGGCGATCTCACCGAGGCCGTCCGGCGCACGTACGCCGAGCTCGAAGGCCACTTCACCTTCGTCGTCATCCACCACGACCACCCCGACGAGCTGGTCGCCGCGCGCTGCCAGACGCCGCTCGTGGTCGGGATCGGCAACGGCGAGATGTTCCTCGCCTCGAATGCGGCTGCGTTCCTGAAGGAGACGCGCCAGGTGCAGTTCCCGAACGACGGCGACATCGTCACGATCACGCCCGCCGGCTCCGTCTTCACCCGCGTCGACGGCTCCGCGGCCGCCCACGACCCGGTCGAGCTCGACTGGGACGACGAGGGCGCCGAGAAGGGCGGCTACGAGACGTTCATGCTCAAGGAGATCTACGAGCAGTCCGAGGCCGTCGCCGAGACGATCGGCGACCGCGTCCGGCACGGCACGCTCGTGCTCGAAGGACTCGGGCATTCCGAGGAGGAGCTCAAGGAACTGCGCCGGATCGTGATCCTCGCGTGCGGCACCGCGTACCACGCCGGGGTCGTCGGCCGGTACGTGATCGAGGAGTGGGCCAGGATCCCCGTCGAGCCGGACATCGCCTCCGAGTGGATCTACCGCAATCCGGTGATCGACAAGGACACGCTCGTGATCGGGATCTCGCAGTCCGGCGAGACGCGCGACACGATCGAGGCGATGAAGCTCGCCCGCGAGAAGGGCGCCCGCACGGTCGCGATCACGAACATGATGGGCTCGCAGATCACCCGCGAGGTCGACTCCGTCCTCTACACGCGTTGCGGGCTCGAGGTCGGCGTCGCCGCGTCGAAGACATTCACGGCCCAGGTGTCGCTCCTCTATCTCGTCGCGCTGAAGCTGGCGCAGATTCGCGGGACGATGGCGCCGGGAGAGCTCTCGTTCATCCTGGACAAGGTCTACGACCTGCCGAAGAAGATCGACAAGTTCCTCGACGGCGACCATCCGATCGAGGAGATCGCCCAGCGGTTCGCCGACAAGCCCTTCTTCTTCTACCTCGGTCGCCACATCGGCCTGCCTGTCGCGCTCGAGGGCGCGCTGAAGCTGAAGGAGATCAGCTACATCCCCACCGAGGCGTACTCGGCCGGCGAGATGAAGCACGGGCCGATCGCCCTGCTCGACGAGGACACGCCTGTGGTCGTCGTCGCAACCGACATCCACGTCTACGACAAGCTCGTCTCGAACATCCAGGAGGTCCGCGCGCGCGGCGCGCACGTGATCGCGATCGCGACCGACGGGAACGAGGACATCCAGCACCACGCCGACGACGTCATCTACGTCCCGAAGACGCCGAACTTCCTGCAGGCCGTGCTCGCGATCATCCCGCTGCAGCTGCTCGCCTACCGGATCGCGCGCCTGCGCGGCCACAACGTCGACCAGCCGCGCAACCTCGCCAAGACCGTCACGGTCGAATAGGGCGCCGGCTGCTTCCTGTGCTCGCCGCGCTCGCGTTGAGCGGCTGCGGAGGCGACGATCGCCCCGCGGACGGCGAGCTCGCCCGTGCGGCCGCCCAGGGCGACCTCGAGGCGGTGAACGACCTGCTCCGGCGCGGCGCCTCGCCCGACGACCGTGGCGAGGCCGGCCGGACGGCGGTCACCGCGGCGGCGTATGCGGGCGCGCCCACGGTAGTCCGCGCGCTGGTGGACGCGGGAGCGGACGTCGACCTCCAGGACGAGACGCGCTCGAACTCGTTCCTCGCCGTCGGCGAGACCGGCGACGTCGACGTGCTGCGCGAGGTGCTCCGCGCCGAGCCCGACGTCACCCGCACCAACCGCTTCGGCGGCACAGCGCTGATCCCGGCGGCCGACCGCGGCCACGTCGAGATGGTGCGGGCGCTCCTCCAGACCCACGTCGACGTCGACCATGTCAACGATCTCGGCTGGACTGCGCTGCTCGAGGCGGTGATCCTCGGCGACGGCGGTCCCGCCCACCAGGAGATCGTCCGGCTCCTCGTCGACGCCGGCGCGCAGAACCGACCTCGCCGACCGCGATGGGGTGACGCCGCTCGAGCACGCCCGCCGCGCCGGGCACGACGAGATCGCCGCGATCCTCGGCTAGTAGAAGTCCGGGTCTTCCGGCGGGTCGTTGCGGTCGACCATCCCGTACTCCATCGCCTTCCAGAGCGCGAGCGTCAGGAGCGGCGGGACGAGCAGGACGAACGGGTTCAGGAAGGCGAGCGCGAGCCAGATGAACGGGACCGCGGCGTAGACGCTCCAGCGCTGCAGGCGGTCCCCCCGGATCCGCTCGATGCGCTCGGTCATCAAGGTGCTCAGGCCACGCTCTTCCGCCGCCGTCTCAAGCGGGCGAGCTCGTCGTCGCGATCGGCGGGCCCGCCGCCGAGGACCTCGTCGTACAGCGCCTGGGCGGCGGCCAGCAGGCTGCCCGCCCGGCCGGCGAGCATCGCCTCCCGCTCGTTCAGCCAGTGCTCGCGCTCGACCAGCTCGGTCTCGAGCGCCTCGAGCGCGTCCAGGGAAGCGTGCACGGGCTCCGGCTGCGGCACCACAGTTGCGCGCTCTAGCGCGCACTCCACCCGCTCGAAGGCGGCATCGAGCGTGGTCGGCTCGGCCTGTTCGAGGCCGAGGTGGGCACGGAGCCCGGTTCCGAAATCTGCGGTGGTTTCGGGCACGGTAAGACGTAGATGCCGGATCGGGCAACTCCTTGCGCGATACGCTGCAAGCCGTGACGCCGCTCCCGTACTCGACGGCGCGCGTCCGGGTGACGCGCGTGCCGGGCGCGGAGGCCGACGACGTCGTCGCGGTCGAGGAGCCGCTCGAGATCCGGATCGGCGGCGTGCCCGTCGCGGTGACGATGCGGACGCCCGGGCACGACGAGGAGCTGGCGCTCGGGTTCTGCCTCTCGGAGGGCCTGCGTCCGGTCCGCGCACGCGTTCCCGACGATCTCGCCGCGAACACGGTCGACGTCGATGCGCCGGATGCGGACGTCGGCGGGCTCCAGCGCAGCTTCTACACCTCGTCCTCGTGCGGGGTGTGCGGCAAGGGTGCGCTCGAGGCCGTCGCCGTCGAGGCGCCGCGCGTCGAGAGCGACCTGCGCGTGGAGGCGTCGCTCGTCGCCGCGCTTCCCGACCGGCTGCGTGCGGCGCAGGCCGGGTTCGAGGCGACGGGCGGCCTGCACGCGACCGGGCTGTTCGCGCCCGACGGCTCGCTGCTCTGCGCGCGCGAGGACGTCGGTCGCCACAACGCGCTCGACAAGGTCGTCGGCCGCGCCTTCCTCGACGGCCTCCTGCCGCTGTCGCGCTCGCTGCTGTGCGTCAGCGGCCGCCTCTCGTTCGAGCTCGTCCAGAAGACGGCGGTCGCCGGCTGTCCGCTGCTCGTCGCCGTCGGGGCGCCGTCGTCGCTCGCCGTCGAGCTGGCCGCCGACCGCGGGATCACGATCTGCGGGTTCGTCCGGGGCGGCTCGCTCAACGTCTACACGGAGCCGTGGCGGATTCTCGACTGACGGGCGTGCTGCTCGTCGGCGGCGCCTCCGCACGCTTCGGCTCGCCGAAGGCGCTTGCGCGGTTCGGGGACGAGACGCTGGCCGAGCGGGCCTGGCGGACGCTCGGAGCCGCGTTTCCCGTCCGGCTGGCGGTCGGCAAGGGCGAGCTCGAGCTGCCGTTCCCCGTGGTCGTCGAGCCGGCGGAGCCGCGGGCGCCGATCGTGGGCGTGATCGCCGGGCTCCGAGCGGCCGCGACCGAGACCGCGGTCTTCCTCCCGGTCGACTGCCCGTTCGTCACCCCCGGGCTGCTCCGCGAGCTGGGCGAGCGGCGCGCGGTCACGCAGACGGGCCCGCTGCCGGGGGCGTACTCGCAGAATGACCTGTCCGAGCTCGAGCGCCGGCTGGACTCCGGTGAGTACTCGCTCCGCGGCGTCAACCCTCGCGTGATCGACGTGGACGCTCGGCTGCTCGCGAACGCGAACACGCCGGACGAGCTGTCAGCGCTCGAACGCGACCTCGCCGCTCTCGACCTCGATCACGCCTGAGCTCGTCGACACGGCGAGCCGGCCTTCGCGCGTGATCATCTGCGCCGTGCCCGCGACGTCGTCGATCGTGACGCGGCGGCCCCGGAGGAAGTCCCGGGCGCCGAGATCCTCGTAGACGGCGTCGAGGCCGCCCTCGCGCCACGCGCCGTAGAGCCGGTCGAGGTGGGCGAGCAGCGAGCCGAGCACCTGCTCGCGGTCGTGCTCGCGCCCGTCGGCCGTCCGCAGCGACGCTGCGGGCACGCGCGCGTCCGCCGGCAGCTGCTCGCGTGTCTGGTTCACGTTGAGCCCGAGCCCGAGCACGACGATCCCGTCCCGCGCCTCTGCGAGCACGCCGGCCACCTTGCGCCGGTTGACCATGACGTCGTTCGGCCACTTGATCTGAGCCGCGAGCCCGAGCGCGTCCTCGGCCGCCATCGCCGCAGCGAGCCCTCCGACCATCGAGAGCTGCGGCGTCACCCGTTCGGCGGGCGGGCGCAGCAGCACCGAGACGAGCACCGACGTCCCGGGTGCCTCGATCCAGTTCCGCCCGCGCCGGCCGCGGCCGGCGGTCTGATGGTCCGTCGTCGCGATCGCGCCCTCGGGATCGTCGGGGCCGAGCAGGAGCTGCGTCGACTCGCACTCCTCGACGTGCTGCCGGGGAGAGCCGATCACACTCGTTCCAGCCGCACCGCCGAGACCTTGTACTCGGGCGTCCCGATCAGCGGATCGCCGACGTCGTGCGTGAGCCAGTTGACGCGCGCCTCGGCGAAGTGGAGCGCCATCCAGACGAGACCGGGGTAGACGCGGTCGGACAGTTGGGCGCGAGCGGTCAGGTCGCCGCGGCGCGAGACGAGCCGCACCCACTCGCCCTCCGCGACGCCGAGGGCCGACATGTCCTCGGCGGCGATCTCGAAGAACGGTTCCACCTGCTTGTCGGTGATCCCCGCCTCCCGCATCGTCATCCCCGCCGAGTTGTAGTGGTAGAGCGTCCTCCCGGTGGAGAGGACGAAGGGGTACTCGGAGTCCGGCTCCTCGATCGGCGGCTGGTACTCGACCGGATGGAACTTGCCCTTGCCGGACGGGAGCGACGGATGGCCCTCGTGCAGGAACATCGTCCCCGGGTGGTTCTCGTCCGGGCACGGCCACTGCATCCCGTGCTCCTCGAGCCGCGGGTAGCGGACTCCGAACCAGTTGGGGCAGAGGTCGGCAAGCTCGTTCCAGACCGACTCGGCGTCCGGGTAGGCGGGCCAGTCGCAGCCGAGCGCTCCGGCGAGCGCGATCACGATCTCACGGTCGCCGCGCGCGTTGCCCGGCAGCGGGACGGCGGCGCGGACGCGGTTGATCCGCCGCTCCGTGTTCGTGAAGGTGCCGTCCTTCTCGGCGAAGCTCGACGCCGGCAGGACGACGTCGGCGTGCCGCCGCGAGGTCTCGTTCAGGAAGAGATCCTGCGAGACGAGGAACTCCAGCTGCTGCAGGCCCTCCTCGACGTGGTGGGCGTTCGGCTCGGTCTGCGCCGGGTTCTCGCCGACGAGGTAGAGCGCCTTGATCCGCCCGTCGTGGAGGCCGGACATCATCTGGTCGAGCCGGTAGCCGGCGCGTTCGGGCAGGTCGACGCCCCAGGCGGCGGCGAACTTCTCCCGGACCTCGGGGTCGTCCCAGGGCTGGTAGCCGGGGAAGTAGTGCGGGTTCGCGCCCGAGTCGTTCAGGCCCTGCACGTTGTTCTGGCCGCGAAGCGCGTTCAGCCCGGTCGACTCGTAGCCGAGGTGGCCGGTCATGAGGACGAGGTTCGCGAGCGACCAGATGTTGTCGACGCCGCACGCGTGCTCCGTGATCCCGAGCGTGTAGAAGATCGCCGCGTGCCGTTCGGTCGCGTACTCGCGGGCCGTGGCCCGGATCGCCTCGGCCGAAACGCCCGTCACCCGTTCGGCGTCCTCGGGGGTGTAGCGGGAGACGACCTCGCGGACGGAGTCGAAGTCCTCGCAGTTGGCCGCGATGTAGTCGTCGTCCTGGAGCCCTTCCTCGAGGATCACGTGCATGATCGCGTTCAGGAGCCAGACGTCCGAGCCCGGGCGCAGCTGCAGATGCCGCTTGGCGAGCTTCGTCAGCCAGATCGCCCGGGGGTCGGCGACGACGAGCGTGGCGCCGTTCCGGACCGCCTTCTTGATCCGGAGCGCCAGGACCGGGTGGGCCTCGGTCGTGTTCGAGCCGATCACGAGCAGGAAGCGGGCGTTCTCGATCTCCGGGATCGAGTTGGTGGAAGCGCCTCTGCCGAACGACCTGACCAGGCCGTAGAGGGTCGGAGCGTGTCAGGTGGCCTCGCACGAGTGGACGGAATGCGTCTGCAGCCCCGTCCGGGCGAGCTTCTGGATCAGGTAGTTCTCCTCGTTCGTCAGCCGGGCCGAGCTGAGCACGCCGACGTGCTGCGGCGAATGGCGCTCCATCACCCCCTTCAGCCCGTCGGCCGCCGCCTGTAGCGCCTCTTCCCACGTCGCGGGATGGAGCTCGCCGTCCCCGCCGCGGACCAGCGGCTCGGTCAGGCGGTCGGGATGGTGGACGAAGTTGAAGGCGAAGCGGCCCTTGACGCAGAGGTTCCCCTCGTTCGAGACGTACTCGGGCTTCGAGGTCACCTTGACGATCCGCTTCGTCGCCGGGTCGACGTTGAGGTCGAGCTGGCAGCCGACGCCGCAGAAGGTGCAGGTCGTCTTCGTCTGCTCGAGCGCGCGCTCCTCGACACCGGCGCCTTCGAGGAATTTCTCGTAGATCGCGCCCGTCGGGCAGGTCGAGAGGCAGCCGCCGCAGAGCTCGCACTCGGTATCGAGCCAGCTGCGCTCCCAGGTCGGCACGATCCGCGCCTCCGGGCCTCGCCCCTCCAGCGAGAGCGCCGAGCACTGCATCACCTCCTGCGTGTAGCGGACGCAGCGGTTGCAGAGGATGCAGGTGTCGGGCTCGTAGCCCATCAGCCGGTTGCGGTCCTCGTACGGCTCGCGCTTCGCGTCGGGGAGGACGAACGGCGCCGCCGCGTCGAGCTCGGCGGCGAGATCGGTGAGCTCGTTCGGCCTGCCTCCCGGATCCGCGTTCAGATGCTCGGCGAGCAGCATCTCGGTCAGCGTCTTCCGCAGCTGCGGCACGTTCGAGTTCGTCGAGACGGCCATGCCCTCGGTCACGCGCGTCGCGCACGCGGGCAGCGGCCGCGGCGATCCCTCGACGCCGACGACGCACATCCGACAGCCCCCGTAGGGCGCCAGCTTGTCGTCGTGGCAGAGCGTGGGGATGAAGACGCCGTTGCGCGCGGCGGCGTGGACGAGCAGTTCGCCGTCCGCGGCGCTCGCCGGCCGGCCGTCGAGTGTGAACTCGATCATGCGGGCATCCTCTCGAACAGCTCGGGCCAGTGCCGGAGCGCGGTACGGACCGGGATCGGCGCCGCCTGGCCGAGTCCGCAGATCGACGTCAGCGTCATCGCCTCGAGCCACTCCTCCATCGTCTCGGGGGTCATCGTCCGCTCACCTTCGAAGACGGCGTGAAGCGCGCGGTTGCCGATCCGGCACGGGGTGCACTTCTGGCACGACTCCTCGGCGAAGAAGCGCATCGTCTCGGCGAGCAGGCGCCGCGGCGAATAGGCGGCGGGAAAGACCTGCACGGCGGCCGAGCCGACGCCGCAGCCCCATTCGGCGAGCCCCTCGCGCGTCAGCGCGGTGTCGAGCGCCGCCGGGGGCAGGATCCCGCTCGCGGCGCCGCCGGGGACGATCGCGCCCGGCTCGGCCGTGAGGCCGCCGGCGTAGCCGTCGATCAGCTCGCGGAGCGTGAGGTCGAGCGGCGCCTCGTAGCAGCCCGGCTTCGCGACCGCGCCCGAGATCGACCACAGGCGCGACGGCCGCCAGCCGCCGCGGAGGATCAGCGCCACGTGCGCGAGCGTCTCGACGTTGTTGATCAGCGTCGGGCGCCCGAGGAGGCCGGACTGCGCCGGGAAGGGCGGCCGCAGCCGGGGCATCCCGCGCCGGCCCTCCATCGACTCCAGGAGCGCCGTCTCCTCGCCGCAGATGTAGGCGCCGGCCCCGATCACGAGCTGGACGGGGAGCCCGCGCGCGGCGATCGCAGCCTGGAGCACCGCCCGCGAGGTCGCGTACTCCTCGCGCAGGTAGATGTAGGCCTCCTCGGTCTCGCAGAAGCGCATCGCCGCCTCGAGCCCCTCGAGCAGGAGCTGCGGGCGGAGCTCCATCACGTAGCGGTCCTTGATCGTCCCCGGCTCCCCCTCGTCGGCGTTGACGATCACGACTCGCGGCGACGGCTCGCGCCGGACGGCATCCCACTTGCGCCAGGCCGGGAAGCCGGCGCCGCCCATCCCCGTCAGGCCGGACGCCTCGAGCCGCGCCAGCACCTCGTCCTGGGTGAGCGTGGGCGGCTCCCGCAGCTCGTCGGGCTCGAGCAGGAAGCCGTTCGTCGAGTGGGTGACGCCGCCGCGGACGTCGTCGCCGTCGAGCACGACCGGCGCCAGGTCACAGTGGCCGAGGCACGGCACCTCGACCGTTCCGTCGGTGAGCAGCTCCCGTGCGCCGGCGGCGTCGCAGACCGGGCCTGTGCAGACCCGGACCGCGTCGACCGGGACCTGGAGGAACGAGTAGAAGGAGACGACCTCGTGCACGTCGCCGTGGCGCAGGTTCATCCGGTCGGCGAGCGCGTCGGAGAGCTCGGGCGTGATCGGGCCGACCTCGCGGCGCAGGCGGCCGAGGTTGTCGAGCAGCCGCGTCCGCTCCGTCGGCAGCTCCTCGAGCAGGGTGGCGAGCCGGAGGACGTCCACGTGCGTCCTATGATCGCGCACGTGTCGCACGAACGCAGGAGCGTCCTGTTCGAGATCCACGTCGCGGGCCAGCTCGTCAACGAGCTCGTCGGGCGCGAGTTCGAGCGGCGGCGCCTGAAGGTGGGGGCCCAGGTGTTGCTGACGCACATCGCCCGCAGCGGGCCGATCACCCCCGGTGCGCTCGAGCGTGCGACCGGCCTGCGACCCTCGACGCTTCGCGAGCGGATGCAGCCGCTGCTGGACGGCGAGCTCGTACGGCGGGTCCCGAGCAGTGAGGACAGGCGCTCGCACTCGCTGGAGGTGACTGGACCGCGGGCGGGAGCTGCTCGACGCCGCCGAGCCGGCCGTTCTCGATGCCGAACGGAACCTGGAAGCGCACCTCGAGGGCACGCTCGACGCGTACCGGCCCGCGCTGGAGGAGCTGGTGCGAGCCGGACGGGCGGCGCTCGCCGCAAGACGCGCGGATCCCGCGCCAGATTGACATACCGCGGAATCCGCGCTATATGAAGGCATGCGCCGACTCTCGATCGTGCTCGTGCTGCTCGCCGCCGCCGGAACCGCAGCGGGCGCGTCCGCGCCGGGAGTCCCCGGCGCGAAGTCGCTCGTGGCCTGCGCGGGCGCGGGGCCTTACTGGCCGACCGCGACACTCGCGCTGACGGGCGGCACCGCCTGGGTCGCCTGCAAGGAGGAGGCACGCGTCCTGCGCGTCACGCTTTCCTCGGGTCGGCGCAGGAGCACGCCGCTGAGCGGGTCGCCGATCGCAGTTGTCGCCGGCCTCGGCGCCGTCTGGGCGCTCGACTCCGGCGGTGTCGTCTCCCGGCTCGGCTCCGGGAACGGACGTGTGACGACGAGGATCTCGACCGGCGCGTCGGCGCCGTACAACCTCTGGGTCGGCGACGGCTCGCTCTGGTCGGTCGACGACGCGAACGGCACGGTGCTCCGGATCGATCCGGCCCGGCGGAAGGTCGTGGCCCGGATCCCGGTCGGCGACGGCCCCGCGGATCTCGTCTTCCGTGGCGAGCGGGCGTGGGTGATCAACCACCGCGACCGCCGACTCGTGGCGATCGAGACGGCGGCGAACCGCGCGCGCACCGTGGCGACCATCCCCGGCGACGCGCCGGAGCGCATCGCGTGGGCGTCGGGATCGCTCTGGATCACCGGCCGAGGCACCGATCTCCTTCGGGTCGACCCCGAGTCCGGCGACGTCCAGGCGACGATCGAGATCGGCGCCGGCGGTATCGACGTCGTCGCGTCCGGCGGGTCGCTCTGGGTTCCGGCCCGGAACGCTGCGGTCGACGCCCGGGGCTTCCCGACGATGTCCGTCCTTCGCCGCGTCGACGCAGCAACGGGCACGGTGACGACCCCGGCGCGGGCCCGCGGCCGCGTCGACGTGCACGGGCTGCTTCCGGACCGCGGCGGCGTCCTCTTCGCCGACAACACCGGCGGTCGGCTCTACGCCGTCCGCTAGCCGGGCCGGCGCCGCAGCTGCTTCGTCTGCGAGCGCCGCTTCTTCGACTCCAGGCGCCGCTCGCGCGAGGCTTTCGTCGGCTTCGTCGCGACCCGCCGCCGCGGCACCTTCAGCGCCTCGCGCAGCAGCTCGACGAGCCGTTCGACCGCGAGCTCGCGGTTCCGCCACTGGCTCCGCTCGTCCTGGGCGATCGCGCGCAGCGTCGGCCCCGCCTTCGCGAGCACGCGCCGCTTCTGCACGTCGGTCAGGGCAGACGACGTCTCGACGTCCAGGATCGCCTCGACGCGGGTCTCGGCCGTGTTGGCGTGCTGGCCGCCGGGACCGCTCGAGCGCGAGAAGCGCAGCTCGATCTCTGCGAGAGGCAGTAGGACTGAACGTGTCACCCGGATAGCATCCCGCTCCATGGCCGCCATTCTGCTGGACGTCGACGGCGTCGTCTCCGTCTCGGGCGAGCCGATCCCGGGGGCGGTCGAAGCCGTCGCCCGCCTGCGTGCCGACGGGCACCGGCTTCGCTTCGTCACGAACAACTCCACCCGTGCGCGTGCGGCGCTCGCGAGCGAGCTGCGCGAGCTCGGGCTCGAGCTCGACGACGAGGAGCTGCAGACGACCCCGATCGCCGCCGCCGAGCAGCTCGGCGGCCGGCGCGTCTACGGCCTCGTGATGTCCGCAATCGTCCCGGACCTCGCCGGGATCGAGCTGGTCGGAGAGGGTGCGGACGCCGTGCTCGTCGGCGGCTGCGACGAGACGACCGAGCCCAACCAGGTCTTCAGCCACATGAACCTCGCGCGCGCGTTCTCCGAGATCCGGGCCGGCGCCGACCTCTTCTGCCTGCACAAGAACGCGTGGTGGCAGACCGCGCGCGGGCCGATGCTCGACGGCGGAGCCTTCGTCGCCGCGCTCGAGTACGCGACCGACGTCGAGGCGACCGTGATCGGAAAGCCGAGCGCGTCGTGCTTCGCAGCGGCGCTCGCGGCGCTCGATGCCGAGCCGGAGCTGACCTGGATGGTCACCGACGACCTCGAGCAGGACATCCGCGGCGCCCAGCTCTTCGGGATGAGGACGGTGCTCCTCCGCACGGGCAAGTTCCGCCCCGACTCGCTCGAGCGCTCGTCCGTGATCCCGGACGCGGTGCTCAGCTCGATCGCGCAGGTTCCGGACTGGATCGACCGCTCGTTGTGACCCGGGTCGGCGTCGATCTGATCGAGATCGAGCGCGTCCGCCGCTCGCTCGAGCGCTACCAGGGCTTCCGGGATCGCTGCTTCACGGCCGCCGAGCAGGCCTACTGCGACTCGCGCAAGAACCCGGCCGAGAGCTACGCGGGCCGCTTCGCGGGCAAGGAGGCGGTCGGGAAGGCGCTCGGCTTCGGGGTCGCGCGGGCGTTCGCGTGGAAGGACATCGAGATCGCCGGCCGCCCGAAGCCCTCGGTGCGGCTCTCGGGCCGCGTCGCCGCGTGGGCCGAGCGCGTCGGCGCCGGCGCGATCGACCTCTCGATGACGCACTCGCGCGAGCTCGCCTCCGCGGTGGCCGTCGTCACCGATGCTTGACCCGGCTCTTGATCCGCTCTACACCTCCGAGGAGGCGCGGGCCGCCGAGGAGGGCCACGACGTCGCGGAGCTGATGGAGCGCGCCGGAGCGGCGGTGGCGCGCGAGGTGGCCGAGCGGTTCCCCGACGCCCGGCGGATCGCGGTCGTCTGCGGCGGCGGCTCGAACGGCGGCGACGGCCGGATCGCGGCGCGGATCCTGCGCGAGCAGGGGCGCGACGCGGTCGAGACGACGGCGGTCGAGCAGGCGGACGTGATCGTCGACGCGCTCTTCGGCACCGGCTTCCACGGCGAGCCGCGCGCCGATGCGGCGGCGACGATCGAGCGGATCAACGCCGCCGCTGCGCCGGTCGTCTCGGTCGACATCCCTTCCGGCGTCGATGCGTCCACCGGCCGGGTCGCGGCCGACGCGATTCGCGCGACGCTGACCGTGACCTTCCACGGCCGCAAGCTCGGGCTCGCGGTCGCTCCCGGGCTCTTCCACGCCGGCGAGGTCACCGTCGCGGACATCGGGCTTGCCCCGGCCGACACCGAGCACCGGCTCGTCACCCCCGCGATCCTGTCGATCGTCCCGCGCAAGCGGCCGGAGGACAGCAAGTACAGCGCCGGCTCGGTGCTCGTTGCCGGCGGGGCGCCGGGGATGACCGGCGCCGCCTGTCTCGCCGCCGAGGCTGCCTTCCGTGCCGATGCCGGCTACGTCGCGGTGGCGGTTCCGCAGGCCTCGCTTCCGGTCGTCGAGGCGAAGCTGCTCGAGCCGGTGAAGCTGATCTGGGCGGACGCAGCGGCCGCGGCCGAGCGGGCCGGAGCGATTGCGATCGGCCCTGGGCTCGGCCGCGATGCCGCTGCGAAGGCGCTACGCGCCGAGCTGCTGGCGGCGGGCGACCAGTCGCTCGTGCTCGACGCCGACGCGCTGCACGAGCTCGAGCCGGGCGAGTGGGGCGGCCGCGCGGTGCTGACACCGCACGCCGGCGAGCTCGGGCGGCTCCTCGACGAGAGCTCCGGCTGGGTCGATGGCGAACCGGCTCGAAGCCGCGCAGCGGTGCGCGGAGCGCTTCGGCTGCGTCTGCCTGCTCAAGG
This sequence comes from uncultured Gaiellaceae bacterium, assembly GCA_963732995.1. Taxonomy (GTDB): domain Bacteria; phylum Actinomycetota; class Thermoleophilia; order Gaiellales; family Gaiellaceae; genus Gaiellasilicea. The sequence goes on from CAVTBS010000009.1 coordinate 198,605, forward strand.
GCGCCGACACGATCGTCGCCTCGCCCGGCCGGGGCGTGCTCGTGTCGGTCGCCGACGCGCCCGGGCTGGCGACGGCCGGGACCGGCGACGTGCTGACCGGGATCGTCGCCGCGTTCCTCGCCAAGGGGCTCGAGCCCCGGCTTGCCGCGGCCGCCGCAGCAACGGCTCACGGCCTCGCCGCACGCAGCCTGCCGCAACGCGGCCTGGTCGCGGGCGACGTGATCGCCGCCTTGCCGCGCATCCTGTCCTGACTTTGGCGAAGTCCCCCGATCAGGGGAGGGTTGTTCACCCGAAACGGCCGAAACCTACCGCGGAACGCGTGAACAACCCCTCCCCCGATCTGGAGTAGACGACAATGACGCGAACGTTTTACGGACGAAGCCGGATCCTCGGCATCCTGGTCGTGGCGGCAGCCCTGGCGACAGGTGTCTATGCCTTCACGGCGACGAACACGGTGCCCAACTCGAGCGCAGGCTCGGGCAGCGGCACGATCAGCGGCTACACGGTCTCCGGGATCGCGTACACGCTGAACGCGACCACCCCCTCCGACATCGACTCCCTGGCCTTCACGCTCAACGCTGCGGCAACGACGGTCAAGGCCAAGGTCGTCAGCGGCTCGACGACGTACACGAACTGCACCGTCACCGGCGGCGTCAACGTGACGTGCAACTTCGCCCCGGACATCGCCATCACGACCGCCGACCAGCTGTCGGTGATCGCGACCTCGTAAGGGCTCGACGGAGACCGCCGGGCGGGGAGGACGACTCCCCGCCCGGCATCCCCTCACTCGCGGACATGAGCAGCAAGCGCATCACCGGGATCGCAACCGGCCTCCTCGCCGCCGTGGCGCTGGCCGGCGCGTGGATCTTCTTCGCGCCGACCCAGTTCGGCGGCGGCACCTCCTACGCGATCCTCGTCGGCAACTCGATGGAGCCCGACCTGCACCGCGGCGACCTCGCCGTCGTGCGCAAGCAGAGCGTCTACCGCCCCGGCGACGTCGTCCTCTACGACAGCCGCGACCTCCGCTCGAAGGTGCTGCACCGGATCGTCCGCGTCGAGGGCGGCCGCTTCGTGCTCAAGGGCGACAACAATTCTTTCGTCGATCCCGAGCGGGTGACCGAGGAGCAGATCGTCGGCAGCCTCTGGACGGCCGCGCCCGCGGTCGGCCGGGTGAGCGAGTGGCTGCGCGTGCCGATGCACAGCGCGCTCCTCGTCGGCCTCGTGACCCTGATCGCGCTCGGCGGCGGCATCGGCACGAGTGCCGCTGTTCGCCGCGGCAGCCGGCCCCGCAAGCCGCCTCGTCTGGCAGCGCCTCCGCGTGGCGGGCGGCGGATCCCGGACGAGCTCAAGCCGCTCCTGACCGGACTCGGCGTCGCAGCCGTTGCCTGCGTGGGCCTCGCGGTCGTCTCGTTCGGACGCCCGCTGACCAGTGCGGCGACCGTCGACGGCGTCTACGCGCACCAGGGCAAGTTCGAGTACGAGGCGAGCGTCCCCAGGACCGCCGCGTACCCCGACGGCCACGTCAGCACGGGAGAGCCGATCTTCCAGCGTCTCGTGCCGCGCCTGCGCTTCACCTTCTCCTACCGGCTCGAGTCGGAGCGTCCGGTCACGGCCGCCGGGACGATCGCGCTGAACGCGCGGATCAGCGACGGTCGCGGGTGGGAGCGGACGCTGCCACTGGCGGCTGAGCGCCGTTTCGCGGACGGCGAAGAGACCGTCTCCGGCGTCCTCGATCTCGGTCGCGTCCAGCAGATCGCCGACGAGGTTCGGACGCTGACCGGCTCCGGTCAGACCGCGTACATCGTCGATGTGCTTCCGCGCGTCGACGTTGCGGGACGCGTCGGCGGCGAAGCCGTCGAGACGACGTTCGCGCCCGCTCTCACCTTCGACGTCGCCGACCTGCGTCTGCAGCCGAACACCGAGGGCAGCGAAGGTGTGGGGCCGTTCGCGCCGCGTCAGACCGGCACCGGCACCCAGGCCGTGCCGGCGGAGATCTCGCTCGGCCCGCTCTCGATCTCGGTCGCGAATGCCCGCTGGGTGTCGCTGCTCGGGTTCGCGGCGGTGCTGATCCTCGGCGGCCTTGCGCTCGCCGCGGGCCGACGGCGTGCGGACGACGACGAGCACGACCGGATCCGCGCCCGCTACGGGCATCTGCTCCTCCCCGTGGCCGGCCCCGGCCACTGGGAGCACGCCGTCGAGCTCACCGACATCGCTGCGCTCGCGCGCCTCGCCGAGCATCAGGGCAAGCTGATCCTCCACGTCGTCGAGGGCAACGACCGCTCGTACGTCGTCGAGGACGGCGGCACGGTCTACCGCTACCGCGTGCACGCTCCGCAGCCCGTCGCGGCGATGGTCTGGCCGCCGGCCGCCACCGATCTCCGCGCCCGGCGATGAGGCTGAGCAGGCTGGTTCGTTTCGCCCTTGTCGGAGCGGCGTGCGGGCTCGTGCTCGTCTCGGCGCTCGCGGCCACGAACTCCGTGCCCGGCTCGCGCGCCGAGCGCGATGTCAGCACGATCACCGTCGACCAGAAGAAGCCGATTCCGGCCTGCAGCGGGATCACGGTCACCGTCCTCGTCACGGGCGGGGGCAACGGCAACGGCAGCGCCAACCTTCTCCTGGGGACCGCCGCCGCGAACACGAATCTCCGTGGCATGGGTGCCAACGACTGCATCCTCGGCGGCGGCGGCAACGACATGCTGCGCGGGGACGGCGGCACCGACGTCTGCATCGGCGGCCCCGGCACCGACACGTTCCACGCCACCTGCGAGACGCAGATCCAATAGCCCGTAGCATCGGCGCGTGGGCCGCTCGGACCTGATCGTCGACCTGGGTGCGATCCGGCGGAACGTCCGGACGATGCTCGCGGCGCTCGAGGGCGCCGAGCTCTGGGCCGTCGTCAAGGCGGACGGATACGGTCACGGCGCGATCGATGTCGGTGGTGCGGCGCTCGGGGCAGGCGCGACCGCGCTCTGTGTCGCGACCGTGCCGGAGGGGCTGGCGCTGCGGCAGGCGCTGGGACCGGCGCGGATCCTCGTCATGGGCCCGGCCACGAGCCGCGAGATCGCCGATGCCCGCGACGCCGGCCTCGAGCTCGTGAGCGCCGACGGCGAGGTTCCCGACGGCGTCCGCGTGCACCTGAAGCTGGACACGGGCATGGGGCGATGGGGGCTGTCCGAGCTGCCGGCTCCCGGCCGCGACGTCGTCGGCCTGATGAGCCACTTCGCCTCCGCCGACTCCGACGCGGACTTCACCCAGCAGCAGATCGAGCGCTTCGCAGAAGCCACTGCCGAGTATTCGGCCCTGACGCGGCACATCGCCAACAGCGCCGGCGCACTCCGCTTTCCGTCGGCCCGGTTCGACGCCGCCCGGTGCGGAATCGCCGTCTACGGGATCTCGCCGTTCGGCACCGATCCGGGGGCGGACGGGCTCGAGCCGGCGCTGCGGTGGGAGTCGCAGCTGGCGCAGGTGCGTCAGGTGCAACCGGGCGACTCGACCGGCTACGGCCGGCGGTGGATCGCGGCCGAGCCGACCTGGATCGGGATCGTCCCGGTCGGCTACGCCGACGGCTTCCGCCGCGACCTGACCGGAACGGAGGTGCGGGTCGCCGGCGAGACCCGCCGCGTCGTCGGGACGGTCTCGATGGACGCGTTCGCGGTCGAGCTCGACCGCGAGCTGCCTGTCGGCGCGCCCGTGACGCTGCTCGGCCACGGCGTCCAGGCGGAGGCTCACGCCCGCGTTGCGGGGACGATCGGCTACGAGATCGTGACCGGGATTCGCAGCTCGCCCGACCGGGCACGGCGCTCGGTCGTTGACGTCTGATACCCCCTGGGGGTACCATCGCCGCATGGAGCTCCGCTACACGGTCAGCGGCATGAGCTGCGGCCACTGTACGGCGGCAGTCGAGGAGGAGGTCGCTCGCGTCGCCGGCGTCGAGTCGGTCGACGCCGACCTGGACACGAAGCTCGTGCTCGTGCGCGGCGAGAAGCTCGAGGACGCGGCGCTGCGGGCGGCGATCGTCGAGGCCGGCTACGAGGCCGCGCCCGCGGCGTGAGCGTCCAGCGGCTCGACCTTCCGATCGAGGGGATGACGTGCGCGGCGTGCGCCGTTCGCGTCGAGAAGAGGCTGAACAAGCTCGACGGGGTGTCCGCGGCGGTCAACTACGCGACCGAGCGGGCGTCGGTCGCGTTCGACGCCGACGCGGTTTCGCCGGAGCAGCTGGTCGCCGCCGTCGAGTCGGCCGGGTACGGCGCCGCGCTCCCGCGCGCCGAGGCGGGCGACGAGCCGCACCGGAGTCCGGCGAATGCGCTGCGGCGGCGGCTGGCCCTGTCCGCGGCCCTGACGCTGCCCGTGCTGGCGCTCGCGATGATTCCCCCGCTCCAGTTCGACGGATGGGAGTGGGTCTCGCTGCTGCTCGCGACGCCGGTCGTCCTCTGGGGGGGCTGGCCTTTCCATCGCGCCGCGCTCGCGAACGCACGGCACGGCGCCGCGACGATGGACACCCTGATCTCGATCGGCACACTCGCCGCCTGGAGCTGGTCGCTGGTCGCGCTCGCTCTCGACGAGGGAGAGATCTACTTCGAGGTCGCCTCTGTCGTGACGGTGTTGATCCTGCTCGGCCGCTACTTCGAGGCGCGCGCCAAGCGGCGCGCCGGGGCCGCGCTGCGGGCGCTGCTCGAGTTGGGGGCGAAGGACGTCGCCGTCGTCGGCCCGGGCGGCGAGGAGCGGCGCGTGCCCGTTGCGGAACTGCGTGTCGGCGACCTCTTTGTCGTCAGGCCGGGAGAGAAGATCGCGACCGACGGCGTGATCGAGTCCGGGACCTCGTCGCTCGACACGTCGCTCGTGACCGGCGAGAGCGTTCCCGTCGAGGTCGGCCCCGGGGACGGGGCGATCGGGGCGACCGTCAACGTCTCCGGCCGGCTCGTCGTCCGCGCGACGCACGTCGGAGCCGACACCGCCGTCGCCCAGATCGGACGGCTGGTCACCGAGGCGCAGGCCGGCAAGGCACAGGTGCAGCGGCTCGCGGACCGCGTCTCGTCCGTCTTCGTCCCGGTCGTGATCGTGATTGCGCTCGCAACCCTCGGATTCTGGCTCGCCACCGGCTCGGATCCGGCATTCGCCTTCGGTGCGGCTGTCGCGGTCCTGATCATCGCGTGCCCGTGCGCGCTCGGCCTCGCCACGCCGACGGCGCTGCTCGTCGGCTCGGGCCGCGGCGCCCAGCTCGGCATCGTGATCAAGGGGCCGGAGGTGCTCGAGCAGACGCGCCGGGCCACCACGATCGTGCTCGACAAGACCGGCACCGTCACCGAGGGGCGGCTGACGCTCGTCGGCGTCGAGCTCCTGAACGGCGCCTCGCGCGGCGAGGTGCTGCGGCTTGCCGGCGCGGTCGAGGACGCCAGCGAGCATCCCGTTGCCCGCGCGGTGGCGGACGCGGCGCGGGCCGAGATCGGCGCGCTCCCGGCCGTGACGGAGTTCCGGAACCTGCCGGGGCAGGGTGTGGTCGGCGTCGTCGAGGGGCACGAGGTGACCGTCGACCGGGCCGGCGTCCACTGGGGCGGCGCGCTGCGCGCCCGGCTCGTGGTCGAGGACACCGTGAAGCCGACGAGCGTCGAGGCGATCCGCGAGCTGCGGGCGCTGGGGCTGACGCCGGTGCTCCTGACCGGCGACGCCGAGGCGACGGCCCGCCGCGTCGCCGCCGAGGTCGGGATCGAGCAGGTGCGCGCCGAGGTCTATCCGGGCGACAAGGCCGACGAGGTGCGGCGGCTGCAGGAGGCCGGCGAGGTCGTCGCGATGGTCGGCGACGGCGTCAACGACGCGCCGGCGCTCGCCCAGGCGGAGCTCGGGATCGCGATCGGCACCGGCGCCGACGTCGCGATCGAGGCGTCCGACCTGACGCTCGTCTCCGGCGACCTGCGCGCCGCAGTCGATGCGATCAGGCTCTCGCGCCGCGTGCTCGCGACGATCAAGGGCAACCTCTTCTGGGCGTTCGCCTACAACGTCGCCGCGATCCCGCTCGCCGTCGCCGGGCTCCTGAACCCGATCGTCGCGGCGGCCGCAATGGCGTTCTCGAGCGTCTTCGTCGTCTCCAACTCGTTGCGCCTGCGCGCGTTCCGGAGCGTCCGCGCATGAGCGAGCACCAGCACGGCTACGACAAGGACGCGATCGGCAACCGGCTGCGGCGGATCGAGGGGCAGGTGCGCGGGATCGAGAAGATGGTCGAGGAGGAGCGGTACTGCATCGACATCCTCACCCAGATCGGCGCCGCGATGACCGCGCTCGAGAGCGTCGGCCTGAAGGTGCTCGACGACCACGTCAGCCACTGCGTCGCCGGTGCGATCGCGTCCGGTGACGAGGCCGAGGCGCGGGCGAAGACCGACGAGCTGCTCGCGGCCGTCCAGCGCTTCGCGAAGGCGCGCTAGGCGGCCGGGCGCTTGTAGCCGCTGCGCGCGACGACCCGCGCCGACAGGCCGGGCAGGATCGCCTGCGCGAGCGAGAAGAGCCGGTACCAGCGCGGCACGAAGAGCTCGCGCCTGCCCGACTCGACGGCGCCGGCGATCCGCTCCGCGACGAGCTCCGGCCCGATCACCGCACGCCGGAAGAACGGGCTGCGCAGGACCGACTTCTGCGGGAACCCCTCGGTCTCGACGAAGCCGGGGAGCACCGTGTGCACCTGCACGCCCCGGGCGGCGAGCAGTCCCGTCAGCGAGCGCGAGAACGCAAGCTGGGCGTGCTTCGACGCGGCGTACGGCCCGGCGGGGGCGAACGCGACGGTTCCCGCCACCGAGACGACGTTGACGACGTGCGAGCCCGGCTGCAACCCCTGCTCGAAGGCGCGGACCATCCAGACACCGCCGAGGTAATTCGTCCGCAGCACCGCTTCGATCCGCTCCGGCTCGAGCGAGAAGAAGTCGCCGCGGCCTGGGATGCCGGCGTTGTTGACGAGGAGGTCGATCCGCTCGTGCCGGCCCAGGATCGCGGCCGCGGCTCGGTCGACCTCGGCGCGGTCGGAGACGTCGCACACCTCGTACTCACCGCCGAGCTCGGCTGCGAGCTGTTCGAGGCGGTCGGCCCGCCGGGCGACGAGCACCGGCTTCCAGCCGCGCCGGGCCAGCTCCCGCGTCGTTGCGAGGCCGATCCCGCTGGTGGCGCCGGTGACGACCGCGATCCTCACGCGCGCCGCTCTACGAGCAGACGCGGACGACGCGCTGGGCCTCGAACTTGCGCCCGTTCGCGTCGGTGACGATCGCGCGCAGCGTGTGGCGGCCCTTGGCCGTGCCCGCACGGCGCCACGTGGTGCTGTAGAGCCCGGCGGTGCCGCGACGGACGGTCGCGATCGGCTTCTTGCCGAGCAGGAACTGCACGGAGCGGACGGCGACGGTCGAGCCGGCGATCACGGTCAGCGGCGTCCTCGCGGTCGCGCACTCGCGGATCTCCGGCGTGATCCAGGTGGCGCTCGGGCCGTTGACGACGTCGATCGGCCCGCCCGCGAAGGCGGTGTTCGGCAGCAGCTGGTCGCCGACGGAGTCGACGTTCTTCGATTCCTGGAAGTCCGCAGCCGACACCTGCACCTGCCGCTTGCCGGCGCGCAGCGCGGCGGCCTCGGGCGGGATCGGGAAGAGCGCGATCCCGCTGACCGGGTCGTAGGCGGCCGCGCCGACGAGCGTCTGGCCGTAGCCGATCACCAGCGAGTACGGATCGACGCCCGAGCCGAGGTCGACCACGCGCATGGCGAGCGTCGGCCGCCCGGCCGAGACGCGGCCGGTCATCAGCCCGAGCAGCGGCGGCTGGACGTCGTCGACCCACGCGCGCAGGACGTAGGCGCCGCCGAGCGAGCGACCGGTGAAGAGGTCGCGGCCGGAGTCGACGGAGACGTAGTACGCCTTCGTGCGCGGGAAGACCGTCCCCGCGGCGCCGATGTCGAGCGGGTAGTCGATCGTCAGGTTGTTGACGTTGACCGGCAGGCCGGCGTACCCCTGGACGTCGTTCTCGTCCGGCGAGCCGAGGAACCAGGGATGGACGAGCGAGCCCGGCGTCGAGACGATCACCGCGGCGCCGACGTTGACGGCCGGCTCGTCGAGCCGGATCCGGTAGAGGGTCTCGCCGCCGTCCTCGTTCACCGGCGCGCCCGTGTAGTTCGGCGCCGGCCCGAACGCGGCGGCGGGGTACTTGTAGACGGACGCGCGCGAGACGCCGCGGCGGGTGTCGCCCGTCTGGATCTCCTGCAGCGGGACGACCGGAGCCGTCTCGAGGCCGGGACGCGTCACGAGCAGCGCGTACGCGACCTTGCGCGTGACCGAGCCCTGGCGCAGGAGCAGGAAGCCGTACGCCTCGCCCGCGGTCGCGCTCGACGAGGCGGTCGCCGTGACGGGGATCTGGACGCTGCCGCCGGGAGCGATCGTGACCGCGCCGGGCACGACGATCTGGACGCCGCTCGGCTGCGCCTGCGGCTTGACCTCGATCGTCCACGTGCCGGAGCCCTCGCCTGCGTCGGCGAGCGAGAGCAGCAGCGACTTCGACGCCGAGCTGCGGTTGACGTTCATGTCCGAGTACGAGAGCGAGACGGGGTCGGTGAACAGCTTCGGGTCGTTCGCGGCCGTCAGGTCGACCTCGCCGGAGCCGGAGGTGAGCACGGGTGCGGCCACCGTCCGGGCCGTGTCCGCCCACGCAGTCGCGGCGGTCGAGACGAGCGCGGACTTGACCTGCAGCGCCGTCCAGTTGGGATGGCGCTGGAGCAGGAGCGCGGCGGCGCCCGCCACGTGCGGCGCGGCCATGCTCGTCCCGTCGAAGACGGCGAACGGGCCGCCTGCGCTCGGGAGCGTCGCGGAGAGGATCTGGCCGCCCGGAGCGCCGACGTCGGGCTTCAGCAGATGGCCGAAGGCGGTCAGGCCGGCGGAGGAGAAGCTCGTGACGACGCCGCCGCGGCCGGTGGAGAGATCCTGCGGGCCGTTGCCGATCCGGGCCGTCGCGCGACCGCCGCGGCCCGCGAGGAACGCGCGGAGCTGCTGGCCGTCGAGGTCGGCGATCATCCCGCCGCGCACGTCGAGCTGCACCGGGATCGGATTCGCCTCGCCCGGCCGGTTGTCGACGACGACGATCCCGATGCCGCCGGCGGCCTTCACGCGCGAGCTCTTGAGCGCGAACGTGCAGGTGCCGCGCCAGACGAGCGCGATCGCGCCGTTCAGCGAGCCGGCGCGGAGCGGGGTGGGGCCGCCGTCGAGGTTCCCGGGCGGGCCGCAGAGGTCGCGCGGGACCGGCTGGCCGTTCGTGCCGATGAGCGTGCCCACGTCGACGAGCTGCTGGTCCGAGGTCGCCCAGGCGCCGGGCGTCGTCGGCCCGGCGGTGCGGACGAACGGGATCCGCGTCAGCGCCTCGGGGGTGCCGGGCGCGGTCACCGCCAGCGCGGGTGCGTAGACGTGCGAGTTCGAGAGCGCAGCGACCGAGATCGCGTCGGGGGCGCTGCCGGGCGAGCCGGCCGAGCCGCCGCCGTAGTCGTCGCGGTCGTTGCCGGCCGAGATCACCGGGACGACGCCCGCGGCGGCGACGTTCCGCACCGCTTCGATCAGCGCGTCGCTGAGCGGGTCGGTCTGCGGGCCGCCGCCGGAGAAGTTGATCACGTCCATCCCGTCCTTCACGGCCGCCTCGAAGGCGGCGACGATCTCCGGCGTGTTGCCGACGTGCCCGACCGGCGTCGGGACGTTGAAGACGCGGTAGTTGCCCACGTAGGCCCGCGGCGCCACGCCCGAGAGGCCGGTCGTCACCGGATGGTCGGAACCGGCCGGCGCCGTCGTGTTCGCGTTGCCCGCGGCGATGCCGGCCACGTGCGTGCCGTGGAAGGACGCCTGCGGATCGACGGCCAGCTGCGTGCGGTCGTCCGCGCCGGCCCCGACGAACGAGCGCGCGACGATCACCTTCGGCGACGTCCACTTGGTGCCGCCCTTCGGGAAGCCCGCGGGGTAGCTGTAGCCCTGCGGGTTGAAGAAGGGGTTGGTCTGGTCGATCCCGTCGTCGATGACGGCGATCTTCATCCCCTCGCCGCTGCCGCCCCCGGCCGCCGCGAGCGCGCCGGCGCCGATCAGCCCCGGGCTGCGGTTGAGCGCGAGCGTGTAGCGGTAGCTCGGGTAGAGCTTGCGTGCGAAGGAGAGCTTGGCCGCCTTGGCCAGCTGCGTGGCCGGGATCTCGACCGCCATCCCGTTCAGGAGCACGGTGTAGTTGCGCTTGACGGTGGCGGAGGGAATCGCGCGCTTCAGCGTCGCGGTCGCGGCGCGCTGCGCCCGCTGGAGCTGGGCCACGTACGCCTTCGCGCCCCGGCTCTGCACGTTCAGCCGCCGGGTGGCGCTGCTGCCGGCGAGCGTGCGCGAGTAGGCGGCGAGCGGCGGGTCGGCCAGCGTCAGGATGACGGTGACGCGGCCGCTGCGATGGGCTGCCGGAACCGTGATCGTGCCGGCGCGAACACGCGGGATCTGGAGCTCTCCGTGACGGCGCTCGACCGGCTGAAAGGCAGCCGAAGCAGCCGACGTGGCGATCAGCGCCACGCCGAGTGCGAGGGATCCGACGAGGCGGCGCACGGACAGCAGAGTAGCCGTAGGATCGCGACGTGTCGCGATTTTCGGGGAAGCGCGCCCTGGTCATGGGGGTCGCCAACAAACGCTCGATCGCGTGGGCGATCGCGAGGCGCCTGGCGGACGAGGGAGCCGAGCTCGCCTTCACCTTTCAGGGCGAGCGGATCGAGGCGAACGTGCGCGAGCTCGCGTCGTCGGTGGGCTCCGAGCTCGTGACTCCCTGCGACGTCCGCGCCGACGAGGACATCGACCGCGTCTTCGGCGAGGTCGCCGGCGTCTGGGACGGGAAGCTCGACCTGCTCGTCCATTCGGTCGCGTTCGCGGCCGCCGAGGATCTCGAGGGCCGGTTCACGGACACGCCGCGGGACCGCTTCTGGATGGCCGTCGACATCAGCGCCTATTCGCTCGTCGCCGCGTCCCGCGCCGCGGAGCCGCTGATGACCGCAGCGGGCGGAGGGTCGATCGTGACGATGACCTACCTCGGCGGCGAGCGCGCGGTCCCTCACTACAACGTCATGGGCGTCGCGAAGGCGACGCTCGACGCCTCGGTCAAGTACCTCGCCTGGGACCTCGGGGAGAAGGAGATCCGCGTCAACGCCGTCTCGGCAGGCCCCGTGCGCACGCTCGCGGCGCGCTCGATCGCCGGGTTCACCGACATGGAGTCGATGTTCGTCGAGCGCGCCCCGCTCCGCCGGCACATCGACGCCGGCGACGTCGCCGCGGCGTCCGCCTACCTGCTCTCGGACGACGCGAAAAACGTGACCGGCACGACGCTCTACGTCGACGCCGGCTATCACGCGATGGGGATGTAGGCCGGGCTCTCCCGGTCAGCCCTCCGCCTCGACCGGCTTCGCCCCGACAGGACGCTCCGCGTCGCCGTCGTGCGGCGCCTCGATCGTGATGTTCGGCAGGATCCGGTCGAGCCAGCCCGGGATGTACCAGGTCTTCTCGCCCAGGAGCGTGAAGAAGGCGGGAACCAGGGTCATCCGCACGATCAGCGCGTCGGTCAGGATCGCGACCGCGAGCAGCAGCCCGAACTCCTTCGGGATCCGGTCGGCGCTGAGGATGAAGGCCGCGAAGACGGTGCCCATGATCACGGCCGCGGCCACGACCACACGTCCGATCGCCGAGATTCCGTGCTCGACCGCGGCCCGCGTTTTCAGGCCGTGGACGTGCTCCTCGCGGATCCGGCTCATCAGGAAGACCATGTAGTCCATCGAGAGCCCGAAGAGGATCGCGAAGGTGATCGGAGGCACGAACGTCTCGATCGGCCCGGTCCTGTCGAGACCCGTCAGGCCCAGCAGGTGGCCCTCCTGCACCACGAGCGTGAGGACGCCGAAGCCGACGAAGGCGGACAGGATGGTCGTGATCGCCGCGGTCAGCGAGACGACGATCGACCTGAACGCCATCGCGAGGACGATGAACGTGACGCCGATCACGAAGAGCAGGAACAGCGGCAGCCGCTCCATGATCCGGTCGCCGATGTCCTTGAACGCGGCGGTCTGGCCCGAGACGTAGGCGACCGCGTCGCCGCCCGCGATGCCAGCAGGCACGACCTCGCTGCGGAGACGTTCGACGAGCTCGCTCGTCGCCTCGTCCTGCGGCGCGGAAGTCGGTGTGACGAAGACGATCGCGACGGTCTCCTCGTCGTTGAGGTTCGGCTCGCCGACGGAGGCGACGCCGTCGAGGCCCTCGATGCCGTCGAAGATCCTGCCCGGCGCGTCCGCGTCGCCGTTGACGTCGACGACGATCGGGATCGGCCCGTTGAAGCCCGAACCGAACCCTTCCGCGAGCAGGTCGTAGGCCCTCCGGCTCGTCTGAGCGGTGGGCTGCGTCCCCTGGTCGGCCGCGCCGAGGCGGACGAGGCCGGAGGTCCCTGCGACGACGATCAGCCCGAGCAGGACCACGGGGAACACGATCTTCGCGTTCGCCGTCACGAAGCGTCCCCAGCGGGCGACGAGCGTCTTGTCGCGGGCGGCCTCCGAGTCGTCGAGCGGCCGCAGGAACGGAACCTTGAGCCGGTCGATCTTGTGGCCGAGCAGCCGCAGGACGGCGATCAGGAGCGAGTTCGCGATCAGGACCGTGGTCAGCACGCCGAGCGAGCTGCCGATCCCGAGCTTGGTCACGAAGTCGAGCCCGAAGAAGGCCAGGCCGGCGACCGAGATCGCGACCGTCAGGCCGGCGAACAGCACGGCCCGGCCGGCGGATGCGCCCGCCTCGGCGGCGGCGTCGGGCGGCGAGAGCCCCTCGTGCAGGAGCTGCCGGAAGCGCGTGACGATGAAGAGCGAGTAGTCGATCCCGACGCCGAGGCCGATCATCGAGACAAGGATTGGCGTGATCGTGTTGATGTCGGTCAGCCCGGCGAGGATGAACAGGAGCAGGAACGCGGTCATCAGAGCGACGATCGCGAGCACGATCGGGATGAACATCGCCACGAACGTGCGGAAGACGACCAGCAGCACGAGGATCGCGGCGAGCAGGCCCAGCAGCTCGGACGTCCCCTGCTCGACCGGCGGGAACTCGGCGTCGCCGTTGTACTCGACGGTGACGCCGGCCGGCTCGACCGCCTCGCGGACGGCGTCCTGGACGGCGACGACGGCTTCGCGGTCGGTGTCGAAGATGACCCGGTCGAACTGGGCCTCGGCGTACGCGATCCGGCCGTCGTCCGAGAACGTGTTCTCGTCGAAGGGGTCGCCCACCTCGGTGATCCCCGCCTCGTCCTCCGACGGCGCGAACTCGTCCGTCTTCAGCTCTGCGATGGCGTCCTCGATCGCGGCCTTCCGCTCCGGCGTGTCGAGCCGCTCGCCCTCGGGGGCCGCGAAGACGACGTTGAGCACGCCGCCCTGCTCCTCGGCGAACTCGGATTCGATCAGGTCGGTCGCCTTCTGCGTGTCCGAGCCGGGGATCTCGAACTCGTCCTTGAGGCTGCCGCCGATCGTGGAGACGAGAACGATCAGGGTGGCGATGATGCCGACCCACGCGAGGACGACACGCCAGGGATGCTCCGCGCACGAGCGCGTCCAGCGTGCGAATCCTCCGGTCGCTAGTCGTTCGTGGGCTGCTCGCCGTTCCGGTGTCGTCTCCGCCATTGCGGTGGCTCCTTTTTTCTTGGGGTCTGGCTAGAGGTTAGACATGCGGCGCGACCCGAACTCATCGTTCACCGCTTCGTCACCTCCCGCGGGACGCCGTCGCGGTACCGGACGACCACGCTGACGCCGAGCTCGTCCGCCCGCTCCGGCAGCTCCCGCGCGACCCGGAACGCGGCCGGCGGCGCCGAGGTCGCATACCCGAGCGGCCGCTCCCGGGGCGCCTGCATCGCGTAGTAGACGTAGACGCTCCCCGCGTACGCGTCCGGCGGGAGCACCGGGAGCTCGAGCAGCCTCCCCGCGGGGGCGTCGGCCACCTCGGCGTAGAGCGGGTTGTCCTCGTCCGCGACGAGCGGGTCGTAGAGCGGCACCCAGAGATCGACGGCGACGACGAGGCACGCGACCGCCGCGACGAGCCGGGAGCGAGCTTGTGTTTCAGAAACACAAGCGATCGCGACCGCCGCCAGTGCCGCGAGGCAGAGGCAGGCGATCGGCAGCATCCGCTCCGGCACGCGGGTCGAGTGGAGGGGCGTATTCCGCCAGAGCAAGCCATATCCGGGCAGATTCGAGCCGAGCGCGAGCAGGCAGGGCACGAGCGCGCCGAGCCCGAGGACGAGGGCGAGCCGGCGCGCGGAGGAGATTGTGTTTCTGAAACACAAGCACCCCAGACCCACCACCGCGGCCAGCGGGAGCAGCCAGCCGAGGTAGACGAACTGCTCGAACTCGCCCGGGTCGCGCGCGACGAAGTCGCGGAGCGTCGCCGAGTAGCGCTCGACCTCCGCGTACGGCCGCTCGACGGTGTCGCGGAGCGAGAGCGCCCAGACGAGAACGCCCGCTGCGACCGCTCCCGCGGCCGCCACCGCCCCCGCCGTCGGCCGCCGCCGCGCGAGCGCGTAGGCGAGCACGAACGGGATCGCTCCGAGGGCGAGATGCACCTGGCCCGAGAGCGGGATCGACGCGAGCGCAACCGCCGCGAGCCACGTCCGGCGGCGCTCGATGCCGTAGAGCGCGAGCGGGAGCAGCATCGAGATCGGTCCGAGCAGGTGGCCCGTCGACTGCGCGACCCGGTAGGGCGCGAGCGCGAACGCGAGCCCGCCGACGAGCGCGGCGCCGATCCCGAGGCCGAGCGCCCGCAGCCAGAGCGCCGCGAGCCCGCCGGCGCCGACATAGGTCAGGAGGACGAAGACGTTCCAGCCGGCGACGGTCCCCAGCAGCGCCTGCAGCGGGCCGAACACCGCCGCGAACGGCCAGCCGGCGAAGTTGACGCGCGGCTCGACCTCCGGCTGGAAGCTGTACGGGTCGAGCCACGGCTCCGCGGCGCGCGCGAGCTGGTGGCCGGGCAGCCAGAGCGCATACGCCGTCTGCAGGTGGTCGCCCGGTGTGACGCGGCCCTCCCGCGGCGCGCCGTAGCCGAGGAACCGGTCGGTCTCGAACACGGCGGGCGCCGTCGCGAGGAGCCCGGCGCCGAGATAGAGAGCGGCGGCTAGTGCTGCAACGCCCGCGCGGCTGCGAGCGGCTCGTCGAAGTCGGGCACGTCCGAGTCCTCGTACCGCCACGATTCGAGCACCGTACCGTCCTCGCCGACGAGGAACGTGCTCCGCCGCGGCACGCCCTCCATCCACCGCCACACACGCGCTGCTCCGAACCGCTTCGCGAGCGCCCCGTTCCAGTCCGAGAGCAGCGGCACGTCGACGTCGAGCACGTCCTTCCAGGCGCGGTGCGACCAGTGCGAGTCCCGCGAGACACCGAAGACGCGCACCCCGGCGCGGTCGAACTCGGGCTTCCTGTCACGCAGGAGCCGCAGCTCCTGCGTTCAGGTCGGCGACCAGTCGAAGAGATAGAAGACGAGCAGCACCGGCCCGTCCTCGAGCAGCTCCTCGAGCTCCATCTCGGCGCCGGTGTCGAGCCAGAACACGGCTCGAATCTACGCGCCCGGATTACGGCGCGCAGCACCACCCTTCGATCCGGGGGAACGTCCGCGAGCGGAACTGGGCGGACACGTTCGAGACGGCCCGGATCTGCCGTGGCCGGCCGAGCCGGGTGAAGACGAGCTGGTCGGCGTCGGCCCAGCCGACCACCGTCCAGCGCCCATCGGGCGACGGGGTCGTCGCCCGCGGCTCGAGGAGCGCGCGCGGGGCGGTGCGGTCGAGGACGGCGCCGGTGTCGGCGTCGACGATCCGGACGCGGCCGTCGCGCCGCCCGTAGGCGAGCCTGTGACGCTGCCCCGGCAGCCAGACCGGCGCCCGAAGCTCGGCGCGGCTGTCCAGCAGCCGGTCGCCCTTGCCGTCGCCGCCGACGATCCGCAGGTCGCCGCCGGAGAAGTACGCGATCCGCGTGTCCGTGCGCGTCCCGCCCCAGCGCGGCAGGCGCACGTCCGGCCGCGCGAGCGACCAGCGCACCTTCCCGTCGGGGGTCAGTGCGACGAGCTCGTTCGGCCGGGCCGCAACGACGAAGCGGCCGAACGGCGACCACGAAGCCTCGCGGTAGCTGCCGAGCAGGCGCTTCGACCCGTCCTGCTCGACGACCCAGGCGCCGGAGCCGGCGGTCACGAGCAGCCGCCCGGATGCGGGCAGCGAGAAGAGAGCCGGAGAGCTCCTCTCAACGCCGACCACCTCGCGGATCTCGTCGAGGACGGCCTGCCCCGGCGGACTGAGCAGCCCCGCGACGACGACCAGCGCGGCCGCGATCGCCGTCGCCGGCTTCCACGAGCGGCGCCGCGCCTGCGGCTCACGGGCGGCGAACGCGGCGGAAACGACCGCCCAGGAACGCTCGCGCGCCCCGCGCTCGTCCGGGATCTCGATCCGCTCCAGCTCTCGCTTCACATGCTCTCCTGGAGCGAGTCGAGCCCGCGGCGGAGCCGCGAGTTGACCGTGCCACGCGGCAAGCCGAGCAGCTCCGCGATCTCGCCGGGCGTGTACTCGAGCAAATGGCGGAGGACGATCACTGCTCGGTGGTCCGGTGGGAGTGCGGCGAGTGCGTCGAGCAGCGAGTCGTCGAGCGAGCCGGGGTCGGTCGTCGCGCCGACGTCGAGAAGCTCTGTCTCAGCCCGGAGCGCCCGGGCGCGGGCCCAGTCGATCGCGCGGTTGACCACGATCCGGTGCAGCCATGGCCCGAACGGCCGGCGGCGGTCGAAGCGGTCGAGGTTGCGCAGGGCGGCGAGGAACGCCTCCTGGGCGATGTCCTCGGCGGCCGCGGCGTCGTGGACGACGAGGTAGGCGGCCCGGTGGGCGCGCGGCCAGTGCAGCCGGAACAGGGCCTCGATGTCCGCGGCCGATCCCCTCTGAGCACCGCGCACGTAGGCACGCTCGGAGCCCATCCGTCGACTCTACGGCTGCGACATCGCGAGAGTCCGTCACGCGACCAGACGAAGCACGCGTCATGCGACGAGCGGGCGACGCGCGACCGTTCGATCGGGACGCCCTCGGCGCTGAACGTGCGAGAGCGTCCCGGGGAGAGCGACGGGGTCAGGATCTGGCCGAAGCCCTGCTGGACGTTGTACGACCCGACGGGCACGGGCGCCGATCCGAGCCGGCGCCCGTCGAGCGCGTGCACCCGCAGCAGGCCGTCGTCGCCGCTCGTGACGAAGGCGTGGTCGTCGACGAAGGTGACGTGCTGCGGCGGCGCGTCGGCTGCGATCGTCCGGACGAGCGCGCCCGTCGTGCCTCGTAGATCGCGATCCGCCCTCGGTCGCCGGAGGTGATCCAGACTCGCCGGCCGCCCGGCGTGAAGCCGACGTCGTGCGCGGGAACGGCGGCCGGACGTGGCCGACGACCCGAGGACGCCGAGGCTCGGCAAGGCTCAGCACGGCGATCGTCGACGCCGTGTTCCCGAGCACGATCCAGAGCCGGCTCGCCGCCGCGATCGATGCCGAGGTGGCGGACGGGTCCGCTCGACCCGGGTGCGGCCGACGACGCGGCGTCCGCTCAGCTCCACGACGACGACCTCCCGGCGCTCAGAGTCGGTGACGTACGCGAGCCGGTGGCCGGGCGACACGGCGGTGTAGCGCGGCGCTCCGAAGTCGCCGGCGATCGGACGCACGCGGAGTCGCCCGTCCACGATCGTGAGCCGGCCGGTCTCGGTGTGCGCGACGAGTGCGGCCGTCCCGCCGATGCTCTCGATGCTTCTCGGGCCGGTGGGCGTCGCCAGCCGGCGATGGATCTCGCCGGTCGCGAGGTCGACGGCGACGATGGCCGCTTCGAGGTCGGCCGTCACGAGCGCCAGCGGCGTCCCTCCCGACGGCCGGGCAAGCGCCGGCGCGACGCCGAGAACGAGCGGAGCAGCCGCAGCCGCCAGGAACTCGCGCCTGTCCATGCCTGAGATACGTCGTGCATGCCGTCGGAGGTCCAGGGACCCCGAAGCGGTCGACAGGCGTAGTAGTGGCGATGAAGCGTCTCGCCGCCCTGCTCGCCTTCACCTCCGTCCTCGCCGCCTGCGGCGGGACAGTCGAGACACCCGCCGTCGGGCCGAGCATCGGAGCGTTCGCTCCGCGGGCGGCCGCGCCGGCTGCGCGCTCGCAGGGACTGGTAGCGGCCGACGGCCGCTCCTCCTTCGCGATCGTCGACGGAGAGCTCCGCCGCTTCAGCACCCGGACCGGAAAGGCGACGCGAACGTATCCCCTCGACGGCGCCTGGACGCTGACCGGGATCTCCGCCACCGGCAGCTGGGTCGCGCTCCAGCGCGCGGACACCGAGGTGCTGGTGCTCGACACGAAGCGCGGCGCGGTCGCGCACAGGGTCGAGCTCGCCGGCCACTTCCGCGTCGAGGCGGTCTCCGAGGCAGGGGACTTCCTCTTCCTCCAGCAGGACTTCGTCGACGGCAGCTATGCCGTCCGCGGCTACGACCTCGCCGCGGAGCAGCTGCTGCCCGGCTCGCTCGGGCGCAAGGGTGAGACCGTGCGGATGCAGGGCGACGCGGGGCAGGTCGTCGCCTCGTCCGACGGCCGCTGGCTGCTGACCGTCTACGTCGAGACGACGAGGAACACCGCGTTCGTCCACGCGCTCAACCTGATCGAGCGGATCGCGATCTGCATCCCGCTGCCGCCGTGCAAGCGCTGCGGCGCCGAGGACTGGACGCTCGCGCTCGCCGCCGACCGGCGCACGCTCCGCGCGACGAACGGATCCGGTCGCCGCGCCGTGATCGACCTTGCGCTCGGACGGGTCGTCTAGGCGGTCGCCGGCACGGCTTCGGTCGCCTTCGCGATCTCCTCGACGACCTCCGCGATGTCGCGGTTCGCGTTGAAGACCCGCAGCTGGCGGTCGGAGCCGTTGCCACGCGAGAGGATCTCGCCGATCCCCTCGAGCTCGCGGTCGGAGCCGAGCTCGCGCGCGTGCGGCGCGATCTCCTTCAGGGTCCGCCGGATCAGCTGCGCGACGGGGATCCGGTTCCGCGCTCCGGTGGCGAGGTCCATCACGGGCGCCTCGAGTCCGTAGCGCGCCGCGAGCCACTTGTTCTCGGTCGTCAGGATCCGGTGGTAGCTCGGGATCGGCTCGCCGCTGTCGTACTGCTCCGAAAGCTGCTTCACGAGCGCCTGGCAGTAGGCGGCGAGCGCGACCGCGTCCTCGACTCGGGTGACGGCGTCGCAGATCCGGATCTCAACCGTCCCCAGCCGCGGATGCAGGCGGATGTCCCACCAGATGTGCGTGTAGTCGGCGATGCAGCCCGTCCGCTCGAGCTGGCCGACGACCTCCGCGTAGTCGGCGTAGTCGTGGAACCGCGGCGGCGGGCCCGAGCGCGGGAACGCGGCGAAGACCATCTGCCGGCTCGAGGAGAGGCCGGTCGGCTCGCCGCGCCAGAACGGCGACGAGGCCGAGAGCGCGAGCAGCGGGCCGAGCTGGGGGAGCAGCCCGTTGACGACCTGGATCGCCTTCTCCGGGTCGTCGACGGCGACGTGCACGTGCATGCCGAAGATCAGCTCCCGCCGCGCGATGTACTGGAGCTGATCGACGAGGTTGCGGTAGCGGTCGCGGGCGGTGATCCGCTGGCGCTCGAAGAGGCTGAACGGGTGCGTGCCGGCCGAGCCGACCCGCATCCCCTGCTCGCGCCCGACCTGGTTGACGTAGGCGCGCAGCTTCACCAGCTCCCGCTGGACGTCGCCTGCATTGCGGCACACGGGCGTCGCGATCTCGAGCACCGACTGCATCAGCTCGGCGTTGATCCGCGGCTCGAGCTCGTGCCCGGAGATCGCCTGCAGCACCGTGTCGATGTGCTGGACGAGGTCGAACGTCTCGCCGTCGAGGAGCATGTACTCCTCCTCGACCCCGAGCGTGTACGGGTCGGACTGGCCGAACTTGTGGTCGAGGACACTGCCGCCGGCGACGGCCCCCTTGCCGGTGATCGTGTGGGGGTAGATCTGCTTCATGCCTGGAGAACGGCGTCGGCTTCGATCTCGACACGCCAGCGTGGGTCGAGCAGGCCCTTGACGACGACTGCCGTCGACGCCGGCCGGATCTCTCCGAACACTTCTCCGTGGGCGCGGGCGACGTCCTCGTAGTCGTCCGCGGCCGTCAGGTAGATGCGGGTGCGGACGACGTCCTCGAATCCCGCGCCCGCCTCGCCGAGCGCGCCGCCGACGATCTCGAGGCACAGCCGCGCCTGCTCGTAGGCGCCGTCGGGCGGGTCGCCGTCCCGTGGGATCGGCGCCGTGCCGGAGACGTGGACGTTCGCGCCGCTGACCACCGCCCGCGAATAGCCCACCACCGGCTCGTACGGCGAGTGGCCAGGGATGAGGCGGCGGCCCATCGGGCTAGTATCGCCCGCCGTGGAAGCCCTACGCCGGATCGACGACTGGGAAGCGGATCACGCCGCGGCGGCGGTCGTTGGACCACACGGGGTTGTTGCGCGGCACGGGCCGGACGAGCACGTCTTCCGCTGGGCGTCCGTGACGAAGCTCGCGACCGCTCTCGCAACCCTGGTCGCCGTCGAGGAAGGCGTCGTCGATCTCGACGAGCCGGCCGGACCGGAAGGATCGACCGTCCGCCATCTGCTCGCCCACGCGAGCGGCCTGCCCTTCCACGACGGTCCGCCGATCTCACCCGTCGGCCGACGGCGGATCTACTCCAACCAGGGCTTCGAGGTGCTCGCCGCGCACGTTGCCGAGCGCGCGGAGATGCCGTTCGAGCGCTACCTCGCGGAGGCCGTGTTCCGGCCGCTCGGGATGGCCGCGGAGCTGCGCGGCTCCGCCGGCGCCGACGTCCATGGGACGCTCGGTGATGCGGCAGCGCTCGCGCGAGAGCTGCTGGCACCCACGGTCGTCGCCGGCGAGACGCTCGCGGAGGCCACGGCGGTCGCGTTTCCCGGTCTCGGCGGCGTGCTGCCCGACTACGGCCGCTTCGACCCGATGGACTGGGGCCTCGGCTTCGAGCTCAAGGACGACAAGGCGGGCCACTGGTCCGGGACGCTGACGTCGCAGCGCACGTTCGGACACTTCGGCGGCTCGGGCACGTTCCTCTGGGTCGACCCCGACCGAGCGCTGTCACTGGTCGTGCTCACCGACCGCGAGTTCGGCGAGTGGTCGAAGTCGGCGTGGCCCGCGCTCTCGGATGCGCTACTGGAGGAAGTCGAGCAGTAGCCGGTTGAGCTCGTCGGGCCGTTCGAGGCCCGGCAGGTGGCCCGCGCCGGCGACCGTCTCGCTCCGGGCGCCCGGGATCTCGTCTGCGAGCTTCTGCGCGATCATCGTGGATGTCGGCCACGTCCTCGGAGCCGACGACGACGAGCGTCGGAGCCGCGAGCTCGGCGAGCCGCGTCTCGGCGGAGCGCTCGGGCCAGGACGTCTTGACCTGACCCTCCATCGGCAGCTGCTGCTCGTAGGAGCGCAGCGTCATCGCCTCGGTCAGCTCGCGCACCTCCGGAGTCGCGTCGCCGGCGAGCCACATCCGTGCCTGCTGCGCGGCGGC
Organism: uncultured Gaiellaceae bacterium; assembly: GCA_963732995.1. GTDB lineage: Bacteria > Actinomycetota > Thermoleophilia > Gaiellales > Gaiellaceae > Gaiellasilicea. The sequence continues at coordinate 220,139 of CAVTBS010000009.1, forward strand.
GGCGGCCAGGTCACCGCGCTCGATCGCCGCTTCCTCCTCGGTGAAGCCGGCCTCGGCGGCCTCCGACCAGTCCCAGGAGCCGAGCCCCGCGCCGACGAGGACGAGGCGGTCGACGAGGTCGGGCCGGGCCAGCGCGAGCTCGAGTGCGATCCGGCCGCCGAAGGAGCAGCCGACGACCGCGGCGGGCCCGTCGAGCAGCTCCGCCGCGAAGGAGACGTAGTCGACGGTCGGCGGCGTCAGCGCCGCGTCGCCGAAGCCGGGCAGGTCGGGCGCGATCGCGCGGTGGCCGGCGGCCTCGAGCGCCTCGACCTGCGGCGCCCACATGCGCCGGTCCGCGATGCCCGCGTGGAGGAGCAGGACGTCACTCATCGGCGAAGAGCGGCCGCAGCAGCTCGTCGAACGCGGCCTGGTCGCAGCTGGCGACCACCGCAGGCGTGATCGCTCGCACCGAGGCCGTCCGCGGGATTCCCATTGCGAGCGCGACCTCGCCGAACGCGTCGCCGGGCCGGAGGATGCGGCGCTCACCCAGGCCTTCCTGACTCACGTTCAGCATCCCCGAGAGGACGATGTAGAAGCGGTCGCCGGGGTCGCCCTCGCGAACGACGGTCGCCCCGGACGCGACCTCCTCTCGCTCGAGGCGCTCCGCGAGCTTCGAGAGGTGCTCACCGGGCAGCCCCGAGAGCAGGCCGACGCGGGTCAACTCGTGGACCGTGGCGGGGACGTGGCGCGGGCTCACCGGGATACCGTAGCCCGATGGCGTTCCTGGACGGCTGGCGCGCGTGCCCCCGCTGCGGCGCGGACGGCGAGCACCGCGGCAACCACTTCAGCTGCCCGGCGTGCGGGCACGTCGTCTGGGCGAACCCGGCTCCGGCCGTGCAGGCGCTCGTCGAGCGCGACGGGCGACTCCTCCTCGGCCGGCGCGCGTACGACCCGAGCGTCGGGCTCTGGGATCTCCCCGGCGGCTTCCTCGAGGAGGACGAGCACCCGCTCGACGCGCTCGTGCGGGAGCTCCGCGAGGAGACCGGCCTCGACGTCGAGCCGGGGGAGTTCGTCGGCGTCTGGATGGAGCCCGGCTATCAGGGGCGAACCGTCCTCTGCCTGACCTGGGACGCGCGTGTCACCGGCGGGAGCGAGCGGCCGGCGGACGACGTCTCGGAGCTGGCGTGGTTCGCGCCGGACGAGCTGCCGGGCGACGACGAGCTCGCGTTTCTCCACTTTCCGGAGCTACTGGGGCTCTGGCGCGCGCGGCACGAGCACGCGTAGCGCGAGCGGCTCGATCCGGAAGCGGATCGGCGCGTCGATTTCGACCGGCTCGCCGTCGACGGCCGTCCGCAGCCGGGGCTGCGGCGCGCCGATCTCGAGCTCGGTGCACGAGCGCTCCTCCCACGTGATCCGGCGGAAGCCGTGCGGGATGTACAGGTGCAGCCTGCCCTCGTCGAGGCGCTCGCGCTCGCCCAGCGAGAGCAGGTCGAGCGTGTAGTCGTTGTTCGAGACGAGGACCAGGCGGGCGCGGACGTGGTCGCCGTCGATCGTGAAGCGCCCCGTGCGCCGCCGGTCCTTGACCGTCAGCGCCAGCGCCCGCAGCCGCGCGAGAGCGTCACGCCTGCGTCGGTGGTGCTCGCGGCGGTGGACGAGCCGGGCATAGACCCCGAGCGAGACGTTGTTGAGGAAGAGCCGCTCGCCGGCGCGGGCGACGTCCACGCGCCGTTCCACGCCGTCCCCGAATGCCGCGAGCGCCCCGATCGGGTCGTCGCGGTCGAGCCCGAGGTCGCGCGCGAAGTGATTCCGCGTCCCGAACGGGACGCACACGAACGGCACGTCCTGCTCGATCGCCACCGCCGCGACCGCCGCGAGCGAGCCGTCGCCGCCCGCCATCCCGAGGACGTCGGCGCCGGCGCTCCGCGCGAGCTCCTGCAGGTCGATTCCGTCCGTGAGGAGACGGACGTCGACGCCGCGGGCACGGGCCGCGTCGGCGAGCTCGTCGGCGGTCGGGTCGTCCGTGCCGGAGCTTGGGTTGAGGATCAGAACCTGCCTCATCGGGTGGGGTCCAACAGGCACGCAAGATAGGCCGTATGGCCCATGCAGGCCGGGGGGTCGGTGTCGATCATCAGGCTCAGATGAGCGAGCGCGGCCTCCATATCATCGAAGACGACCTCTCCGAGACGTGGGTCGAGGACTGGGCGGCGGTCGGCCTGAGCGAGATCGAGGCGCTCCTGGCCAAGCACGCAGCCTTCCTCGGCTACCTCGAAGAGGCTGTCGACGAGTCGTAAGTCCCGGCGTTTGCCACTGCGTCGCGGCGGAAACGCTCGGCGCAGATGGCGCTCGACTTCCTTTATCGCGGTACGCCCGGCCATCCGCTTCATCCGCCGCTGACCGACGCGACGATCGGCGTCTACTCGTTCGCAACGGTCGCGGCCGTCCTGAGCAAGGTCGGGATCGCCGAGCCTGAGGCTGCGGCGGCCTGGACGCTCGCGCTGATCGTCGGCCTCGTGTTCACCGTCCCGACCGCACTCACCGGCTTCGTCGACTGGCTGCGGATCGAGCGCGGGACGCCGCTATGGCGAACCGCGACGGCGCACATGATCGCGATGCTGGCCGCGACGGCGTTCTTCCTCGTCGCGATCGGGGCGGGCTACGGCGACGGGATCGACGGCGCGGTCACGGACGGGGCCTTCATCCTGACGCTCGTCGGCTACTTCGTCCTGGCCCTCGGAGGCTGGCTCGGCGGCACGCTCGTCTTCAACTACGGCATGCGCGTGCTGAACCTGGTCGAGGAACCGGCGAGTGATGCGACCTCGCCGATCCCCCGTCCGGAAGAGGAAGCTGCGGAGAACTAGTCGGTCGCCAGACCGAGGCTGCGCTCGAGCGCGCCCTTCGGCTGTGCGCCGACGGCGACCTGGGACGGCTCGCCGTCCCTGAAGAGGATCATCGTCGGGATCGAGGCGATCCCGTACCGCTCGGCCAGGCCGCGCTCCTCGTCGATGTTCACCTTCACGAGCTTCACCTCGCCGTCGCGCTCCTCGACGATCTTGTCGAGCACCGGCGCGACTGCGTGGCACGGCCCGCACCACTCGGCCCAGAAGTCGACGATGACCGGCTTGTCGCTCTGGAGGACCTCCTGGGTGAAGGTGTCTTCTTTCACTGCTGTTGCCATTCGGGCGTTCCTTTCGTGGGTAAGGAGGCCGGTTCCCCGGCCTCGCCTAATGAAAACGACGAGGGCGGACAGACTGTTCCCTACCCGTTCCCTAGAATCGAAGCGCATGTTCAAGCCGCTTCCGGACAAGCCCGACCACCCCGCGCTCGAGCTCGAGATCCTCGAGCTCTGGGAGCGCGAGCAGACGTTCGACCGCCTCCGTGAGCAGAACCGGCGGGGCCCCCGCTACAGCTTCGTCGACGGCCCGGTGACCGCGAACAAGAAGCTCGCCGTGCACACGACCTGGGGCCGGACGCTCAAGGACGTCTTCCAGCGCTACAAGGCGATGCGCGGCTACCACCAGCGCTACCAGAACGGCTTCGACTGCCAGGGCCTCTGGATCGAGGTCGGCGTCGAGCGCTCGCTCGGCCTCAACTCGAAGCGCGAGATCGAGGAGTTCGGGCTCGCGGAGTTCGCGCGCCGCTGCCGCGAGGTGGTCGTCCAGTCGTCCGCGGACATCACCCGCGGCTCGATCCGGCTCGGGCAGTGGATGGACTGGGGCCGCGACTACTTCACCTTCAGCGACACGAACATCGAGTACGTCTGGCGGATGCTGAAGCGCGTGCACGAGAACGACTGGCTCTACATGGGCCATCGCTCGACGGAGTGGTGCCCGCGCTGCGGCACCTCGCTCTCCCAGCACGAGCTCTCGCAGTCCGGCGTCTACCAGGATCGCGCCGACCCCTCCCTGTACGTGCGGTTCCCGCTGCTCGAGCGCCCGCACGAATCGCTCGTGATCTGGACGACGACGCCGTGGACGCTGCCGGCGAACGTCGCCGCGGCGGTCAAGCCCGACGCGGAGTACGGGCGCCGCGAGAACGGCGAGTGGGTCGCCGTCGCCCGCTATCCGGACGAGACGTTCGCCGAGCGGAAGCGCGGCGAGGAGCTCGTCGGCTGGCGCTACTCGGGGCCGTTCGACGAGCTCGCCCCGGGAGGAGCGGTGGAGCACCGCGTGATCCCGTGGGACGAGGTCACGCTCGACCAGGGCACGGGCATCGTCCACATCGCGCCGGGGTGCGGCGGCGAGGACTTCGAGCTCTCGAAGGTGCACGGCCTCGACGTGCTGACGCCAGTGGACGAGGCCGGCCGCTTCTACGACGACTACGGCTGGCTGCACGGGCTCTCCACGGTCGAGGCGGCCGACCAGCTGATCGGCAACCTCGGCGAGCGCGGCCTCCTCGTCGAGTCGGGCCTCTACGAGCATGCCTACCCCCACTGCTGGCGCTGCGACACCCCGCTGATCTTCCGGCTCTCGGACGACTGGTTCATCTCGGTCGAGGAGCTACGGCCGCAGCTCCTCGCTGCGAATCAGGACGTCGAGTGGACGCCCGCGTACATGGGCAAGCGAATGGACGACTGGCTCAACAACATGGGCGACTGGAACATCTCGCGGCGCCGCTACTACGGGCTGCCGCTGCCCTTCTACCCCTGCTCGTGCGGCCACCTGAACGTGATCGGCTCGAAGGCCGAGCTCGAGGAGCGCGCGACCGAAGGGCTGGCGCAGCTCGAGGAGCTGCGGCGCCCCTGGATCGACGAGGTGCCGATCGGCTGCGAGTCGTGCGGCGAGCCGGTGCGCCGTGTGGTCGAGGTGGGCGACGTCTGGCTCGACGCCGGCATCGTCCCGTTCTCGACGCTCGGCTGGCAGAACGAGACGTTCGTCCCGCAGGGCTACGCGACCGGGGCGGCCAAGGGGCTGACCACCGCCGACCTCCACGATCACGCCTACTGGGAGGAGTGGTTCCCCGCGGACTGGGTCTCGGAGATGCGCGAGCAGATCCGGCTCTGGTTCTACTCGCAGCACTTCATGTCCGTCGTCCTGACGGGCCGGGCGCCGTACCGGAAGGTGCTGGGCTACGAGAAGATGCTCGACGAGACCGGCCGCGAGATGCACGGCTCGTGGGGGAACATGATCGAGGCCGAGGAGGCCTTCGAACGGATGGGCGCCGACGTGATGCGCTGGCAGTTCTGCGCGCAGCCTCCCGACCGGAACCTCCTCTTCGGGTTCGGGCCTGGACGCGAGATCCAGCGCAAGCTGCTCACGCTCTGGAACTCGGCGCGGTTCCTCGCCGACTACGGGCGGATCGAGCACTTCCGGCCGGAGTGGGGCGCGCAGCCGAGCCGGCGCGACCTCCGTCCGCTCGACCTCTGGCTGCTCGAGCGGACGAACGCGCTCGTGCGCGACGCGACCGAGGGGTACGAGGCGTACCTGACGGTGGACGTGATGCGCGCGTTCGAGGCGTTCGTCGACGATCTCTCGAACTGGTACATCCGCCGCTCGCGGCGCCGGTTCTGGGACGGCGACCAGACCGCCCTGCACGTGCTCTGGTTCGCGCTCGTACAGTCACTCCGCGTCGTCGCGCCGATCCTGCCGTTCCTCACCGAGCACCTGTGGCACGCGCTCGTTCGCGATGCGGCGGGTGACCCTCCGATCTCCGTGCACCTTGCGGGCTGGCCGGACGCGACGCCGCCCGACGACGCGCTGCTCGCCGAGGTCGCAGAGGTGCGCCGCGTCGTCGCGCGCGGGCATCAGGCTCGCGCTGCGTCCGGGCTCAAGCTGCGCCAGCCGCTGCGCCGTCTCGTCGTCGAGGGCGCACCGCTCGCGCGGGGGCACGTGGACGAGCTCCGCGAAGAGCTGCGCGTGAAGGAGGTCGAGTTCGGCCACGTCGAGGCGACCGAGCTGCACGTGAAGCCGCACCTGCCGGCGCTCGGCCCGAAGCTCGGGAAGGAGCTCGGCGCCGTCCGGGCCGCGCTCGCGGCCGGGGAGTTCGAGGAGCTCGCCGGAGGCGGCTTCCGGGTCCTGGGACACGAGCTGGCGGCCGACGAGGTGCTCGTCGAGCGCTCCGGCAAGCAGGGCTGGGCGGTCGTCTCGGAGGAAGGGGTGACCGTCGCCCTCGACACCGGCCTCGATGCGGAGCTCGAGCTCGAGGGCCGGGTCTACGACCTCGTCCACACGCTCAACTCGATGCGCAAGCAGCAGGGGCTCGAGCTGACCGACCGGATCGCGGTCACCCTCCCGACGTCCGACTCCGATCTCGTCGAGCGGCACGCGGAGTGGATCAAGGCCGAGGTGCTCGCGGTCTCGCTGGAGACGGACGGCGTCGAGGAGCCGCAGATCGAGAAGGTCACGCACACCGGCGGCCGCCGCCGGACCGACTGAGCCGCTAGCGCTGCGACTCGGCGAGCGCGAGCTCGCGGCGAAGCTCGACCGGCAGTCTGAACGTGACGTCTTCGTCGACCATCCGGAACGCCTCGATCCGCTCGACGCCGCGCGCGCGGAACCAGTCGCAGACGCGGTTGACGAGCTTCTCCGGGGCGGAGGCTCCGGACGTGACGCCGACGGTGCGCACGCCGTCGAGCCACGCCTCGTCGATCTCCGTGTCGTCGTCGATCAGGTACGAGGCGACGCCGCCGGCGCGGGCGACGTCGACGAGGCGGTTCGAGTTCGACGAGTTGCGCGACCCGATCACGAGCAGCAGGTCGACCTCGGTCAGCATCTCCTTCACCGCCCACTGCCGGTTGGAGGTCGCGTAGCAGATGTCCTCCTTCTTGGGCGCGTGGATCGCGGGGAAGCGCCGGCGGAGGACGCCGATGATCTCCGAGGTCTCGTCGACCGAGAGCGTGGTCTGCGTGATGTAGGCGAGCCGCGCGTCGGCCGGCAGGTCGAGCGCCTCGGCCTCGGCGACGTCCTGGACGAGCACGGTCGCGTCGGGCGCCTCGCCCATCGTGCCCACCACTTCCTCGTGGCCGGCGTGGCCGATCAGGATGACCGTGTAGCCGTCGGCGGCGTAGCGGCGTGCCTGCACGTGCACCTTCGTCACGAGCGGGCAGGTCGCGTCGATCACGTTGTGCCCGCGCTCCGCGGAGGCGGCGTTCACCGCCGGCGCGACGCCGTGCGCCGAGTAGACGATCGTCGCGCCCTCCGGCGCCTCCGTCTCCGAGTCGACGAAGATCGCGCCCCGCGCCTCGAGATCGCGGACGACGTGGATGTTGTGGACGATCTGCTTGCGCACGTAGACCGGAGGGCCGTAGTGGTCGAGCGCCAGCTCGACCGTCTCGACGGCGCGCTCGACCCCGGCGCAGTAGCCGCGGGGCGAAGCAAGAAGGACGCGTTCGACCATCTCGGGCGATCGTAGCTCCCACGCGGGATACAGCCCTGCCGCGTCGGGGGGGTCGTCGCGACAGGGCCGCTCCCAATGCTCCCCGCACGTACGCGGTTCGCATCGCCCAGTGCAGCCACGCTATTCCCCGGTCGGGTGAGTGCCAATAGGCCGGACGGCCCATCTTTCAAAGCGGCATTTTCGTCTCTATGATCAGGCAGGCCGGTGGACGCGGAGACTCAGGCGGTGCTCGTCGATGCGGTGCCGATCCTCATCATTGCGGCACTCTCTCTGGCCGTCGGCGTCGCGATCGGAGTCGTGTTCCTACGAGTCGGCCGGCGCGACCGGGCAGGGACGAGCGAGTCCGGATCGCTCCACGACCGCGATTCGAGCGGCAGCGGCCTTTCGCAGCGGCTGCTCGACGCTCCCGGCCCGACCGAGGTCGCGACGCTGCTCCTGGACGAGTTCTCGCAGGTGTTCGACCTCGACCTCGCGAACATGGCGCTGCTCGAGGACGAGGGCCGGTTCGCGGTGCTCGTCGCCGCCCGCGAGCGCGGGGAGGACAACCCGGCGCTGGTCGGGCAGCGGATCGCACTCGACCGTGAGCCGTCCGGCATCAACGCCGCGGCACGCGAGGGAACGGCGTTCACGGTCTACGACGCCGAGCACTCGCCGGTCGTCAACCAACGTCTGAACGCGATCGCCAGGGTCAGGAGCTGCGTCTTCGTCCCGGTTCGCGCGGGCGACGAGGTGATCGGCGTCGTCTTCGGCGCGGTCCGGCGACCGCGCCTCTTCGACGAAGAGGAGCTCGCCCGGATGCAGGCGCTGGTCGACGAGGCGGGGCTCGCGCTCGAGCGTTCGCGGACGACGATCGCCCTCGCCGACGCGCTCGAGCGCGAGCGGCTGATCTCGCACATCTCGCGCGAGCTTCGCTCGCGCCGCGATGTCGACGAGGTGCTCCCGGCGGTGCTCGAGGAGGTCGGGACCGCGCTTGCAGCCCGCTGCTTCGTCCAGCTCGGCGAGAACGGGGAGAACGGGAAGGCGCTTCCGGCCGTCGATCGCTGCGCGCGGGAGCGGCGCACCGTCGCCGTCGCCACCGAGCCCGCCGCGGAGGGTGCCGGCGCCGTCCTCGCGGCGCCGATCGTCGCGCAGGACCGGCCGCTCGGCGTGCTCGTCGTCCAGCGCCCGGCCCCCGGCGAGTGGCGCTCGACCGAGATCGCGCTCGCCGAAGCCGTCGCCCGCGAGGCCGCCGTCGCTCTCGACGCCTCCCGGCTGCTTCGCGAGAGCGATCGCCGGCTGGCCGAGCAGAAGGCGCTGCTGAAGGCCGGCGAGGCGCTCACCAGCGACCTCCGCTTCGACACCGTGATCGAGCGGCTCGTCGAGGAGTTGCGGGCGCTCGTGCACGCGGACGCCGCCGACTGCTGGACGCTGCTGCCCGGCGGTTCCGAGCTCGAGTGCCGTGCCGTGCTCGGGCTGCCGGAGACCGAGGTCGGCCGCACGATCCCCGTTGCGGGCACGATCGGCGAGGCGATCACGACCGGGAAGCCCGTGCTGCGGCGCGACTTCGCGGAGACCGAGGAGCCCGCGCCCGCGGGCAGCTACGCCGCGTTCGCGGAGGTGATGGACGCGCCGATCTTCTCGTTCGGCGAGATCCGCGGCGTCCTCGGCGTCTGCTCGAACGAGCCCGGCCGCTTCGAGGAGTCCGACCTGCGCCTGATCGAGGCGTTCGCGAGCCTGGCCTCGATCGCGCTCCGGAACGCCGAGGCCTACGCGGAGAGCACGCGCCAGGCCCAGATCGAGCGCGGCTTCTACCGGATCGCCGCCGTCCTCAGCGAGCCGCTCTCGGAGCAGGAGACGCTGGACGCCGTCGCGCAGGCGGCAGCCGAGGCGCTCGGCGGCGACTCGGCAGCGGTGCTGCGGTCGGCCGGGGCAGACCTCGAGCTGGCCGGCGGCTACGAGCTGTCCGGCGGGCTGGCGGCCCACCTCGCCGAGTGCGGATCGGCCCTGCTCGCCTGCGCGCGCCGCGGCAAGGTCCTCGCCTCACGGCGCCTGCGCGACGACGACCGCTTCGGGGAGGGGCTCGGCGCCGCAGCCGCTGTCGCCGGCCGTGGCTCGCTCCTGGCCGTCCCGCTCCGGCAGCCGGGCGGTGAGGGAGCAGGGCTCGTGCTCGTCTTCTTCGAGGGCGAGCGGTCCTTCGACGACGACCAGCTCGAGCTGGCCGCGCAGGTGGCGGCCGCCGCCCACGGCGCGCTCGAGCGCAGCGACCTGTACGAGCGCGAGCGGCGGTCGCGGCAGCTCGCGCAACGGCTGGCGCTCGCCGGGCGGGGCCTCGCCGGCGAGCTCGACCCCGACAACGTCCTCGACCAGGCCGTCCGGTACGCGGGCGAGCTGCTGGGCGCCGACGGCGCGTCGGTGCGGGTGCTCGACGGCGACGAGGTGATCGTGCGAGCGGCGGCCGGGCCGGGCGCGCCCGACGCGCTCGGCACGCGTGCGCCGTCGACCGCTTGGCTCGTGGGGGACATCGTCCAGACGCGCGCGACACGGGCAGTCACCGACGTCGGCGCCGACCCGAGGGTGGGCGAGGCGGACGCGATGCTCGCCGCCGGCTACGCGGGCTACCTCGGCGTGCCGATGATCGGGCCGGAGGAGTCGGCGCACGGGATCCTCGCCGTCTACTCGAAGCGGCCGCGCGAGTGGCGGGAAGAGGAGGCGGAGGCGCTGCATGCGCTCGCCTCGACGGCCGCCGCCGCCCGGGTCAACGCCGAGCTGTACCAGGCCGTCAGCCACGAGCAGCAGCGCGGCGAGGCGATCCTCGCCAACGTCGCCGACGGGATCGTGGCCGTCGACCGGGACGGGAAGGTCGTGCTCTGGAACCCGGCCGCCGAGCGCGTCACCGGCGTCTCGCAGGCGGAGGCGCTCGGCCAGACGCCGACGGAGGCGCTCGGCCGCGCGCTCGACGCTGCGGCCGGCTCGACGGGCGGCAGCCGGCTGCTCCCGATCCGCCGCGGCGGCGAGGAAGTCTGGCTTTCGCTCAGCGAGGCGGTGATGACCGACCCGGCAGGGGCCGTCGCCGGTCGCATCTACGCCTTCCGGGACATCTCGTCCGAGCGCAGCGTCGAGCAGATGAAGTCCGACTTCGTCTCGACGGTCTCCCACGAGCTGCGCACGCCGCTGACGTCGATCTACGGCTTCGCCGAGACGCTCCTGCGCCAGGACGTGCTCTTCGGCGACGAGGAGCGGGCGACGTTCCTGCGCTACATCGCCTCCGAGTCGGAGCGGCTGACGTCGATCGTCGACCGGCTGCTGTCGGTCGCACAGCTCGACACGGGCGCGATGGCGGTGCAGCTGGCGCAGACCGACGTCGGCGCCGTCGTCAGCGAGGCGGTGCGTACGGCGGAGGGAGCGGACGGGCAGAACGGACACCGCTTCGTCGTCGCCCTCACCGACGAGCCGCTCGCCGCCGAGGCGGACGGCGACAAGCTCCGGCAGGTGCTGGCGCACCTGCTCGACAACGCCGTGCGCTACTCGCCGGCCGGCGGCACGGTCACGGTGGCCGCCCGCCGCCGCGAGGACGCCGTCGAGGTCAGCGTCGAGGACGAGGGCGTGGGGATCCCGCACGCGGAGCAGGAGCGGATCTTCCGCAAGTTCTACCGCGGCGACGCCGCCGCGGCAGGTGTGGTCGGCGCCGGCGCCGCGGGTCTCGGCCTCTTCCTCGCCGAGGGCCTGGTGACCGCCATGGGTGGCAAGATCAGCGTCGACTCGAGCGAGGGACGCGGATCGACCTTCGTGCTCGAGCTACGCGCGGCGGAGAGTGAGACATGACACGGCTGGGTATGGGGCGAAGCAGGTGACCACAGTGCTCGTGATCGACGACGAGGCGCCGATCCGGCTGCTCTGCCGCGTCAATCTCGAGGCGGAGGGGATGCCGGTGCTGGAGGCGCAGGACGGCCCGTCCGGGCTCGACGCCGCGCGGACGGGCAGCCCGGACGTGATCCTCCTCGACGTGATGATGCCGGGGCTCGACGGCTGGGGGGTCGCCGAGGCGCTGCTCGAGGACGAGCGCACGGCCGAGATCCCGATCATCTTCCTGACCGCGCGGGCGGAGTTCCGAGACCGCGCCAGGGGTCTCGACATCGGCGGCGTCGACTACATCACGAAGCCGTTCAACCCCGTCGAGCTCGCGCCGCTGGTCCGGGCCCTGCTCGACCGGCTCGAGCGCGGCGAGCGCGACGCGATGCGCCGCGAGAAGCTGACCGAGCTCCGCGGCCTGATGGCCGAGACCTAGGCGCCAGCGCGCTAGCGGCCGGCGAAGTCGGCGGTGACGACGGTGGCGCCGCTGTAGCCGAGGAAGCTGCCCCGGACGGCGCCCAGCCCGATCCTCGTCCAGCCGGGTCGGAGCAGGTTCGCGCGGTGACCCGGGCTGGCCATCCAGCCGCCGACGATGCGTCGCGCCGACGCGTAGGGCCCGACGCCCCACGCGAGGTTCTCGCCGAAGGACGGGCCGCGGGCGCCGGAGCGCACGAGCCGCTCGAACATCGCGCCGTGCGTGAAGACGTCGGTGCGGATCATCGTCACCGAGTACGACCGTGCCGCCCGTGCGAGAGCGGGGTCGACGCTCAGGGCGCGCAGGCCGTGCTCGCCGCGGACCTCGTTGACGACGCCGAGCAGGGAGCGCTCACGCTGGTTCAGCGAGCCCGCCGTCTCGGAACCGGCGAGTGCTGTGGGGGCGGCGTTGGCTGCGCAGAAAAGGAAAAACAGCCCAATTGCTGCGCAAATGCGGGTCGAAACCTGCAGCAAGGCGGCAGCATGCCGAATCGGCCGGATAGCTGCGTCACCCTTTTGGGGGATACCCGGAAAAGAGCCTCCTGCCACTAGCGGGCCGTCTGGGCGAGCAGGATCGCGGTCAGGACGACGGCGCCGCCCACCAGCTGCGCCGTTCCGAAGGACTCGCCGAGCCAGAGGAACGCGACGATGCTCGCCGCCACCGGCTCGAGCATCGCGACGATCCCGACCCGCGTCGCCGAGATGTGGCGCAGCGCGGCGGCGACGAGCAGGAAGGTGATCATCGTCCCGGCGAAGACGACGTAGAGCAGCAGCAGCCAGACCGGGAGCGAGAAGCGCTCGAGGTTGCCGAGGAGCGAGACGCTGTCGTCGAGCCGTCCGGCGGGGAAGCGCCAGAGCGGCTGCACCGTCGCCCAGAAGAGCCCGGCGAAGAGGAAGCCGTACGCGGTCAGCGACGCCGGATCGCGCCACCGGACCGCGTGCTCGGCCATCAGCACGTAGATGGCGTACGCGACGGCGGCCGCGAGCGCCGCCGCCACGCCGACCCCGTCGAGCGTGAGCCCGCTCCACACCTCGACGACCACCGCGAGCCCGACGACCGCGAGCACGAGCGCGGCCCAGATCCGCCGCCGGATCGCCTCCTTGAAGACCGCCCACGCCCACAGTGCGATCAGCACCGGAGCGATGTACTCGATCAACAGCGCGATCCCGATCGGCAGCCGCCCGATCGAGACGAAGTAGAGCCACTGGACGAGCGCCACTCCCGCGATCCCGAACACGATCAGGTAGGGCAGCTCCCGCCGCGTCAGGCGCAGGCTGTGCCGCCGCGTGAGCGCGAGCACGAGCGCGAAGCCCACGAACGCGCCGGTCGCGCGCACCTGGGTCAGCTCGAGCGACGAGATCCCGGACTGCAGCACCACCTTCGAAACGGTGCCGTTGACGGCGAAGAGGAGCGCGGCGGCGATCATCATCGCGTAGCCGATCGCCGGTCGCCGCTCGTGCCCGACCTCGCCGGGGATGTAGGCGACGTCGGCCACGCCCGGCGAACCTACCAGCGACTAGGGTTCGATCGGTGAGGGCTGCGCGTCAGGCGGTCGAGATCGTCTTCGACCATGCGACAAAGCGGTACCCCGGCCGTGCGGCACCGGCGGTCGACGACCTTTCGATGACGATCCCCTCCGGCGAGGTCTGCTGCCTCGTGGGGCCGTCGGGCGGCGGCAAGACGACCGCGATGAAGCTCGTCAACCGCCTGGTCGAGCTGACCTCGGGCGACGTCCGGGTGGACGGCCGCAGCGTCAAGACGCTGGACGAGACCGAGCTCCGGCGCGGGATCGGCTACGTGATCCAGCAGGTCGGCCTCTTCCCGCACATGACCGTCGCCGAGAACATCGCGACGGTGCCGCGGCTGCTCGGCTGGTCGAAGCGCGAGACGCAGGCGCGCACCGACGAGCTGCTCGACCTCGTCGACCTCCCCGCCCGCGACTACCGCTCCCGCTACGCCTCGCAGCTCTCGGGCGGCGAGCGCCAGCGCGTCGGGCTCGCCCGCGCGCTCGCCGCCGATCCACCGCTGATGCTGATGGACGAGCCGTTCGGCGCGCTCGACCCGATCACGCGCACGCGGCTCCAGAACGAGCTGCTCCGGATCCAGGAGGAGCTGCGCAAGACGATCATCTTCGTCACCCACGACATCGACGAGGCGATCCTCGTCGGCGATCGGATCGCGATCCTGCGCGAGGGCGGCGTCCTCGCCCAGTACGACACGCCCGAGGAGCTGCTCGCGCGTCCGGCCGACGACTTCGTCGCCCGGTTCGTCGGCGCCGACCGCGGTCTCAAGCGGCTGTCGCTGACGACGCTCGACGAGGTCGAGCTCGAGCCCGCGAACGGCGCCGTCGGGCCGCTGCTCGACGGCGAGACGACGCTGCGGGACGCGCTCTCGGCGATGCTGAACGACGGCGCTCGCGCGGTCATGGTCGAGACCGGCGACGGGACGAGGAAGATGCTCACGCTCGACCGGCTGACGGAGCTGCTCGGCTGATGGCCGCCCAACCCGTCATCCCGGACTTCGGCGAGGCGAGCGACTGCGTCGCGGAGAACCGGCTCTTCTGCACCGACTGGGTCCGGGAGAACTGGGATCCGGTCCTCCAGCCCGCGCTGATCGACCACATCAAGCTGACCGTGATCGCGGTCGGGATCGGCTTCGCGCTCTCGCTCGTCGCTGCGCTCCTGGCCCACCGTTTCCGCCACGTCGAGCGGCCGGTCGCGTTCTTCTCGGCGGTGATCTACACGATCCCGAGCCTTGCGCTCTTCCAGCTGCTCGTGCCGGTCACCGGGCTCACGGTCACGACCGTCGAGATCGCCCTCGTCGGCTACACGCTCCTGATCCTCTTTCGCAACAACCTCGCCGGCCTGCGCTCGACTCCGCCCGAGGTGCTCGAGGCGGCGCGCGGGATGGGGCTGACCCAGAACCAGACGCTCTGGCGGGTCGAGCTGCCGCTCGCCCTCCCGGCGATCGTGGCCGGCCTCCGGATTGCCGTCGTCTCGACGATCGCGCTCGCGACCGTCGCCGCCTTCGTCGTCTCGCAGGGCCTCGGCGGCCCGATCCTCGGTGCGCTGCGGCTCGACTTCCGGACGGAGATCATCGCCGCGGGCGCGCTCGCCGTCGGGCTCGCGATCCTCGCCGACGGACTGCTCGTGCTCGCGCAGCGAGCGGTGACGCCGTGGGCCTCGGCCAGGAGGGTGACGTGATCGTCGCCGCCCTCGACGTCTTCGGCGACAGCCTGCAATTCATCGTCGACGAGCGCGACCTGCTGCTCGAGAAGACGCTGGAGCACCTCGTCCTCTCGGGAGCGGCGCTCCTCGTCGCGATCGTGATCGCGGTGCCGCTCGGGGTCGCGCTCGGGCATCGTCATCGCGGCTCGTTCGTGGCGGTGAACGTCGCCAACATCGGCCGGGCGCTGCCGACGCTCGTCGTGATCGCGGTCGGCTTCATCTTCCTCGGGATCGGCTTCACGACCGTGATGATCGCGCTGGTCGTGCTCGCCGTGCCGCCGATCCTGACCAACGCGTACGTCGCGATCGACGAGGTCGACCGCGACGCGGTCGAAGCCGCGCGCGGGATGGGGATGACGCCGTTCCAGGTGCTGCGGCGCGTCGAGCTGCCGCTCGCGCTGCCGCTGCTCTTCGTCGGCATCCGCACGGCGGCCGTCTTCGTCGTCGCGACCGCGACCATCGCCGCGATCGCCGGCGGCAGCGGCCTCGGCGAGATCCTGGTGAACCAGGCGGCGTACGGCGGCGAAGGACTCGTTGCCGCTGCGATCTGCGTCTCGCTGCTCGCGCTCGCCGCCGACGCGGGGCTCGGGGTCGTGCAGCGTCGGCTCACCCCGGCTGGACTGAAAGATGATCTCCCAGCGTTCGAACCGGATGTACGCCCGGTCGTCTAACCGGGTGAACCACGACAGGAGGTGGGTGGAGTGATCAGGAAGCACAATCGCCGGGCCGCCAAGGCGGCCTTCGCGGTCGCCCTCGGGGTCGCGCTCGTCCTCGGGGGAGCCGCCGCGGCGCCGGCCGCGCTCGACAAGCACCAGGCCACGCCGATCATCATCGGGACGAAGAACTTCCCCGAGCAGTACGTCCTCGGCCAGCTCTACAAGCAGGCCCTGGAGGCGAAGGGATTGAAGGTGCAGTACAAGGAGAACATCGGCTCGACGGAGCTGATCGACGCGTCGCTGAAGAGCGGCCGCGTGACGCTGTATCCGGAGTACACGGGGATCATGCTCGCGGTGACGTTCAAGCAGAAGACGCTGCCGAAGTCGGCCCTCGGTACCTACCGGAAGGCGAAGCAGTTGTACGAGAAACGGGGTCAGACCCTCTTGCGGGCGACGCCGTTCCAGGACCGCGACGGGATCGCGGTGCTGCGGACGACGGCGTCCAAATACGGCCTGAAGACGGTGGGCGACCTGCGCAAGGTGCCCGACCTGACGCTGGCCGCGTTCCCCGAGTTCGAGACGCGGTGGCTGCCGCAGCTCGGGAGCCGCTACGGCGTCAAGAACGTCGAGTTCACGCCGCTCGCCGGGATCAGCTCCTACACGCTGCTGAGCCAGGGGAAGGTCGAGGCTGCCGGCATCTTCACGACCGACCCGCAGCTGATCTCGTCGAAGTACGTCGTCCTGTCGGAGCCCCGGAACATGTTCGGCTTCCAGCAGGTCGCGCCCGTGCTCTCGAAGAAGCTCGTCAGCGAGTACGGCTCGAACCTGACGAGCACGCTGAACAAGGTCAACTCGCTGCTGACGCTGCGGGCGATGATCGCCATGAACAAGGCCGTCGCGCTCGACAAGAAGTCGGCCGCCTCGGTTGCGAAGGCCTTCCTCAAGGCCAACAAGGTGACCTAGGAGCTGCGCCTACGCTGCGACTGTCACGAGAGCTGTGCCGGCTTCTGCCGTGCCGGCCTCGTGGCAGTCGCGGCAGCGCGCCTCGTACTGCTCGTTCGCGCCGACGACGATCGTCGCGCCCGAGTAGGGCGCAGGCCTGCCGTCGACGAGCCGCTGCGTCGTCGTCGCGCCGCCGCCGCAGCGGTGGCAGACGGCCTGGAGCTTGTCCGCGAACTCGGCGTGCGCGAGCAGCGCGGGCATCGGGCCGAACGGCAGCCGGCGGAAGTCCTGGTCGAGCCCGGCGGCGATCACGCGAGCACCGCCGTCGGCGAGCGCCAGCGCCGCGCCGACGATCTCCTGCTCGAAGAACTGCGCCTCGTCGATCCCAACGACCTCGAAGCCGCGGGCGTGGCCGACGAGCTCGGCGACCGAGCCGACGGGCACCGCGCGCATCCGGATGCCCGCGTGGCTGACGACGTCCGTTGCGTCGTAGCGGTCGTCGATGCGCGGCTTGAAGATGACGACCCGCTGCCCGGCGATCTCCGCGCGGCGCAGCCGGCGGATCATCTCCTCGCTCTTGCCGCTGAACATCGGGCCGCAGACGACCTCGAGCCAGCCGCCGCTTTTCGGATTGATCCGGATCACGGTTTGCGATCGTAGGAGGCGGGTCGGACGAGGCCGGTCGAGGCCGCAGGCGTGCTACTCTTCCCGTCCGCGCGGCGGCGTAGCTCAGTTGGTTAGAGCAGCGGAATCATAATCCGCGTGTCGCAGGTTCGAGTCCTGCCGCCGCTACTCCTCAACAGTCTTTTTCCAACCGAAACCGAGAGAACACGATCTAGATGGCAGCCGGAGTACGAGTCGCGATCACGCTCGCCTGCACCGAGTGCAAGCGGCGGAACTACCAGACGAACAAGTCGAAGCGGAACACGCCGGACCGCGTCGAGTTCAAGAAGTACTGCCGCTGGTGCGGCCAGCACACGGTCCACCGGGAGACCCGCTAGTGGCCCGCGAGACCCGTCGGCAGCGCCGCGACGAGCGGAAGAGCGCGGGCGCGGCCAAGCCCGCGCCGGCCCGGGCCGCCCGGAGCCAGGCGCAGGTGCGCCCCGGCATGCAGCCGACGTCGACCCAGACGGGCCGGCGCGAGCGCGAGCGCGGCCGCTTCGTCAAGGAGTCCTGGGCCGAGCTGCAAGAAGGTCGAGTGGCCGAACCGGGCCCAGGTCGTCCAGGGGACGATCGTCGTGATCATCGCCTGCGTCATCGTCGGCACGTACCTCTACGCCGCCGACCAGGTCTTCAAGCCCTTCGTCCGCACCGTTCTCCTGGGAGAGTAGGAGCCATGTTTCTCTGGTACGTGATCAACACCTATTCCGGGCACGAGAACAAGGTGAAGGCCAACCTCGAGCACCGGATCGTCTCGATGAACCAGGCGCCGCGCTTCCGGCGCGTCGTCGTCCCGACCGAGCAGGTGATCGAGACCAAGGACGGGCAGAAGGTGCAGATCGAGAAGCGGGTCCTGCCCGGCTACGTGCTCGTGAACATGGACCTGAACGACGAGGCCTGGACGGTCGTGAAGAACACGCCCGGTGTCACCGGCTTCGTCGGCGCCGGCGCGAAGCCCGTGCCGCTCGCCCAGGGCGAGGTCGACCGGATCCTGCACACGGGTGCCGCAGCCACGGGCGCGGCGCTCCGCTCCCAGGTCGAGTTCACGCTCGGCGAGTCGGTCAAGGTAACCTCCGGCCCGCTGTCGGACTTCGACGGCGAGATCGTCGACGTCAACGCCGACCAGCAGAAGCTGAAGGTGCTCGTCGACATCTTCGAGCGCCAGGTGCCGGTGGAGCTCGGGTTCGACCAGGTCAAGAAGCTGGACTGAGGAAGGTATGGCGAAGAAAGTTCTGACACTGATCAAGCTGCAGATCCCGGGCGGGCAGGCGAACCCTGCGCCGCCGGTCGGCCCTGCCCTGGGCCAGCACGGGGTCAACATCATGGAGTTCTGCAAGGCGTTCAACGCCCAGACGTCGCAGGAGAACGGCCGGATCACCCCGGTCGAGATCACGGTCTTCGAGGACCGCTCCTTCACGTTCATCACGAAGACGCCGCCGGCGGCCGTGCTGATCAAGGAGGCGCTCGGGCTCGAGAAGGGCTCGTCCGAGCCGAACCGGAACAAGGTCGGGAAGATCACGCAGGCGCAACTGCGCTCGATCGCCGAGATCAAGCTGCAGGACCTGAACGCCCGCGACCTCGACCAGGCGATGCTCGTGATCGCCGGCACGGCCCGAAGCATGGGTGTGGAGGTGCAGCGATGAGCGCGCACGGCAAGCGCTACACGGAGGCGCGCGCGAAGATCGAGCGCGAGAACCTCTATTCACCGGCCGAGGCCGTCACGCTGCTGAAGGAACTCCCGGACGCGAAGTTCGACGAGACGGTCGAGGCGCACTTCCGCCTGGGCCTGAACGTCCGTCACGCCGACCAGCAGCTCCGCGGGACGCTGATGCTCCCGCACGGGACCGGCAAGACCGTCCGCGTCGCCGTCTTCGCCGAGGGCGACAAGGCCCGCGAGGCCGAGGAGGCCGGAGCCGACGTCGTCGGCGCCGCCGACCTCGCCGCGAAGATCGAGGGCGGCTTCACCGACTTCGACGTCGCGATCGCGACGCCCGACCAGATGGGCAACGTCGGCAAGCTCGGCCGGGTGCTCGGGCCGCGCGGCCTGATGCCGAACCCGAAGACCGGCACGGTCACGTTCGACATCGCCAAGGCGGTCACCGACGCCAAGGGCGGCAAGCTCGAGTACCGGACCGACCGCGGCGCGAACGTCCACGTCTCGATCGGGAAGAAGAGCTTCGACACGAAGAGCCTGCTCGAGAACTACGCGACGCTGATCGAGGAGATCGTCCGCGCGAAGCCCGCGTCGGCGAAGGGCCGCTACATCGAGCAGATCACGATCACGACGACCATGGGCCCCGGCGTCCGCGTCGACCCGGCCCGCGTCCGCGGCATCCTCGAGGAGCTCGACTCTCAGAAGGAGGCCGTTCCGGCCTAGGTTTTCCGTCCACAGCCCGTCGCCGAAGAAAGGAGGCAGCCGTTCGCGGCAGAGGTCCTCCCGAGGTGGCGCTCAGAAGGTGCGTTTCTCCCTTTCCGAGCCCGCCTCCGTGCGGGCTCGACCGTTTCAAGGAGGTGAGAGATGCAGAAGAGTGAGAAGGAACGAGTCGTCGCAGAGCTGACCGAGCGGCTGCGGACCTCGGAGACGCTGATCGTCGCCGACTACCGCGGCCTCACCAACGCCGAGATCGACGGATTGCGCTCGAAGCTGATCGAGCACGGCGCCCGCTTCTCGGTCGTCAAGAACACGCTCACCCGCCGCGCGGCCGAAGCCGCGGGGGCCGACGCGCTGCTGGCGCTGCTCGAGGGCCCGTCGGCGATCGCGTTCGTCGAGTCCGACGGCGATCCCGTCGCGGTGGCGAAGGCGCTGCGCGAGGCGGCGACGAGCACGAAGATCCTCGCGATCCGCGGGGGCGTGCTCGAGGGCGTCGCGATGTCGGCGGACGAGGTCGAGAGCCTCGCCAAGCTGCCGCCGGCCGACGTGCTGCGCGCACAGCTCGTGGGGGCGATCGTGTCCCCGCTGACCACGATCGTCGCGCTCGTGTCGGCACCGCTGCGCGACCTCGCCGGGCTGATCGACGCCCGGATCGAGCAGCTCAAGGAGCAGGGCGACACGTCGGAGGCCGATGCGGCTCCGGCCGCCGAGGCCGCACCGGCCGCCGAGGCCGCAGCCGGCTGCCGAGGAGGCACCCGCCGAGGAGCCGGCTGCCGAGGCAGAGCCCGAGGCCGAAGCGGCCGCCGAGCCCGAGACAACCGAAGAGACCACTGACACCGACCAGAACATGGCTCCGCAGCCAGAGGCTGCGGACGAGGAGGAGCAGGAGTAATGGCAACGGATACCGCGAAGGTGCTCGAGACGCTCGGCAAGATGACCGTGCTCGAGCTGGTCGAGCTGAAGAACGCGATCGAGGAGGAGTGGGGCGTCACCGCCGCCGCTCCGATGGCGGTCGCGGCACCCGGCGCTGCGGCGGCGGCGGCGACGGTGCTGCGGCGGCCGAGGAGAAGACCTCGTTCGACGTGGTGATCACGGCGGCCGGCGACAAGAAGATCCAGGTGATCAAGGTCGTCCGCGCCGTCACCGGCCTCGGTCTCAAGGAGGCGAAGGACCTCGTCGACGGCGCCCCCGGCACCGTCAAGGAGGGCGTCAACCAGGAGGAGGCCGACTCGATCAAGGCGCAGCTGGAAGAGGCAGGCGCCGGGGTCGAGCTGAAGTAAGTATCCCTCCGCGCACTTTGTGCGTTGCAAGTAGGGGTCACCGCCGAGGGCGCCAGCTGGCGCCCTCGGCTATTTCTCCGCCCGTTTGCTATCCTGGGTGGACATTCGGCTCCCGCCGCGGCTCAAGCTTGCGGAGAGGGGCCTGCGTTCGCTACCCTTCTGGGTTGCGCCGCCGATCGCCGTTCCGCCCTGCCCACTGAAGAATTCGCACGTAGCTATAAGGGAGGCTGTTACCACTTGAGCAGCACTGCTGTCGCGCCCCGCGCGCGCAAAAGTTTTTCACGCCTGAAGCACGTCCTCGACCTCCCCAACCTGATCGACATCCAGAAGGCCTCGTTCGAGTGGTTCAAGAACGAGGGCCTGCGCGAGACGATCTCGGACATCTCGCCGATCGAGGACTACACCGGCACGCTGGCGGTCGAGTTCGGCGACTTCGAGTTCGGGGAGTCGCAGT
>CAVTBS010000010.1:0-282252 GCA_963732995.1 uncultured Gaiellaceae bacterium
CGGCAAGCGCCTCGCCGCGGCTGTAGTGGGCGATCTGATCCGATCTCCCGTGGACGACGAGCAGCGGACAGTGCAGCCGCTCGGCGAGCGCCCGCGCCTCCTGGGGCTCGAGGGTCTGCGCGTACTGGGCCGCCACCAGCATCTCCGGGGTCGTCTCGAGCGCCCAACCGACGCAGTCCTCGATCTGCTTCGTCGAGTGCGGCTCGCGGAAGATGCTCGAGAAGAAGAACTCGACGAAGCCGCGGTAGTCGCGCAGCCAGAAGTGCTTGTTGTACTTCGCCCAGCCCTCGTCAGTGTCGAGCTCGTCCTCCCACGTGAACCGGGCTCGCTCGTCGAGCGGCTTGCCCCCTCCCGGATACGACGGGCCGATGAAGATCGCGCCCTCGACGCGCTCGGGATGTTCCGTCGCGAGGATCAGCCCGCGTTGCGCCCCGAGCGAGTAACCCACGATCGCCGCGCGCGCGGTCGCCGTCGCGTCCAGGACGGCCAGCGCGTCCGCGGCGAACTCGCGCTCGTCGTACGCAGCCGGCTCCGACGGCCGGTCGGAGCGGCCGTTGCCGCGCCCGTCGAACGTGACGACGCGGAAGTGGCGCGCCAGGTACGGGATCTGCCCCTTCCACTGCCGCGAGTGGATGATCGACCAGGTCGGCAGCAGGAGGACGCTCCGCGGCCCGTCCCCGTAGACCTCGAAGAAGACGCGGACGCCGTCGCGCTCGACGTACCCGGACTCGTCCGGATGGCGCGCCCGCGTCTGCTCGCGGGCCGGTGCTAGCTCGATCGCCATAGCGCGTTGACGATCTTCCAGCCGTCGTCCGTCCGGACGAGATGGAGGTACTCGCGGTACACATCCGAGTCGACGACGGCGCTGGCGATGTCCTCGTGGACGTCGACGACGGTCACGTCGATGCGCCGGTCGGGGCCGGGATCCTCGGTTTTCCCTTCACCCTCGACCGTCCACGTGACCATCTCGTCCTTCGTGACCGTGCGCAACGATGGTCCCCGCTTCGCGAGCTCCGGGTGCAGCGCGCGCTCCATCCGCACGGCGTCGCCGTCGAACCAGCCCTCGAAGTAGTCGAGCGCCGTGGCGACGATCGCGGCGCGGTCGGTGTCGACGGTCGAGGTCACCGCGACAGCCATCCGTCGATCCAGGCCAGGAGCTCGGCGTGGCCGGTGTCGATCCCGCCCAGGCGCTCCACGATGATCCCGACGTTGAACGTGATCACGAGCGAGACGAGCGCCTCGAGCGGCATGTCGATCCCGAGCTCCCGGTGCGGCTCCCGAAACGCGTCCGTGAGCACGGCCCGCCATTCGCCGTTGACGCGGACGAGCCGCTCCCGCAACCCGGCGTCGTTCCAGGCCATCGCCTGGAGCTCGAGCCAGACCTTCTCGTAGGTGCGGTCCTCGGCCACGAGGATAGCGCATCGCCGTGCGCCACTTCTCCACGAAGGGCATGTCGGCGGCGTAGAGCTCGCGCTGCCGCTCGATCAGCCGCTCGGTGAACCGCTCGAGCGCCCGCACGAGCAGGCCCTCGTTCGAGCCGAAGTAGTAGTGGACGAGGCCATGGTTGACGCCCGCCTCCTCGGCGAGCCGCCGCGTTGTGATCCGGGCGTAGCCGATCTCGACGAGCAGCCGCTCCGCCGCATCGAGGAGGGCGTCCTCGGCGGCGGAGCGGGCTGTGGACTTCGGTGCCGGCTCGCTCACGTCCGGCTCATTCTCGCGCGTCGGCGCGGTCCGAATCGAGCGCCGGCGTCGGCCCGTCCCGCCAAGGCGCGCGCGCACCGCCACCAGGAGGAGCGGGCCGGTCGTCGCCGCCGCCGCGATCGCCGGCGCCAAACCCTCGACCAGATGATGGGCGACGATCACTGGAAGATCTCCGTCGTGCAGTCCCCGCCCTGGAGGCGCACCTCGTGCGCGCGCGCCGGACCGTCCGGGCGGTCGGAGAAGTCGACGAAGAAGTCGGGGTCGACCTGCATGCCCCCGTTCGGATCGCAGTCGATCCGGAGGAGCCAGGACTGCAGCTCCGGATAGAACTGGTTGTCCCAGGTCGAGTAGAGCGAGTTGGACACGTACATGCGGCGGCCGTCGTACGAGAGCTGGAGCATGTTCGGGCCGCCGCTCAGCTGCCGCGGCCCGTCGCTCGGCTTCCCCAACACGCCGCCGAGCCAGAGCTGCCCCGTCAGCTTCGGCCGCGCGGGGTCGGAGACGTCGTACTGGCGGATGTCGCCGTGCAACCAGTTCGCGAAGTAGAGGAACCGGTCGTCCATCGAGAGCACGAGGTCGGTGATCAGCCCCGGAACGGGGAACGGCCATCCCGCCAGCTCGACGCTCTCGACCTCGATCACCGGATCGGCCGCCCACGAGCCGTTCTCGCGATGGAAGCGGAACATGACGCTGGAGAGCGCCGCGCCGACGAAGCCCTGCTCGGAGTCGGGGTCGTGCTGCCAGCGGATCTCGAGCGGCACGAGCCCCTTCTCGCCGAGGTCGACCGTCTGCTCCAGCGTCCGCCGTTCGAGATCCCAGAAGTGGATCCGCTGCCCGTATCTGCCGGCGCCGACGTCGGCGAGGTCGAAGCCCGGCTCGTAGGCGTTCGGCTCGCCGAACTCCGACGAGACGAGGATGTTCTTGCGCGGCTGGTACCAGAAGTCGTAGTTGAGCGGCGGCCGCGCGCCGCCGTTCTCCCAGCGGCCCTTCACCTCGAACGTCTTCGCGTCGAGGACGGCGAAGCCGCCTGAACCGTTGCCGTCGGCGTCACCGAGCATGGCGACGACGATGTTGTCGCCGGGCATGCAGTGCACGGTGTGCGGCCGCGTGTAGCCGGTCGCAGCGATCACCTCCTCCGGCTCGATCACCTTCTCGATCCACGGCCGGCGCGGGTCGTCTGCGACGTTGACGATGTGAAACCGCGACGAGCGGAAGCCGGGCACGACCAGGTGCGAGCGGTCGGGGCCGTGGCAGGCGGACGAGCAGCGATTCCAGCCGAAATGGTGCAGCTCGTCGCCGACGTTCGGCATCGGCAGCTCGTGAACGATCCGGCCTTCCTCCGCGTCGACGACGGCGAGGAAGTCCGGCCGGTCGACGCCCGTGCCCTCGTGCAGGCAGGCGAGGTAGAGGAACTCCTCCTTCGGCGCCGTCATCGCGTCCTGCGGGGAGCGGTGGAACGACGCAGGTGTGTCGTGTTCGTGCTGCATGGCGTCTCGGCCTCCTAAGGGTCGTGGACAGGCGCTTCGTCAGTGCTCCCCCGGCCCGAGCTTGACGCTGGGGTCGAAGAGCATCATGTGAGGCCCGGCCGCCCCCGTCGTCGTCTTCTTGCGGACGTTCTCGAAGCTGACCCAGGCGCTGCCGTCGGGCGTGACCGACTTCAGCTTCCCGGTCTTGCGGTCGACGTCGAGGCGCCAGAGCCCGTACTTGTCGTTACGGGCCGGGCCGAAGCGCGTGTCGTCGTCCCAGGTCGTGAGCAGGGAGTTCGTGACGTAGAGCCGCTGGTTGTCCCTGCTCAGCCGGAGCATGTTCGGGTGAGGCAGGGAGACGGTCGAGTTGAGCTTCGGCTCGAACGGGTCGCTGATGTCGAACTGCTGCACCGTGTTCCCGAACCAGTTCGTCACGTACATGTAGCGGCCGTCGTAGGAGAGCAGGAGGTCGGCCGGGATCAGCAGGCCGTCGTCCGGCCCGAGCACCTGCTGGAAGTCGAAGACGCCGTTGTGGTCGTCGTCGTCGGCGAGCCAGACGGAGCTCGTCCCGGGCATGTTGATGAACGCGCGACGGACACCGCGCGACGTGGACGAAGCGGACCATGAGCGCGCCGTTGTTCGCGCCCAGGTCGGCAGTCTGGATCACTTTCTCCCGCTTGAGGTCCCACACGGCGACCTCGTCGCCGAGGCACGTCGGGTCGATGCCTCCGCCGCACAGCGCCGGCGGTCCGAACGCAGTGCTGATCCCCCGGTTCGCTTCGTGCAGCATCGCGAAGTCGTACATGTACTTCGGCGCCAGTCCCGGCCCGCGCGCCGGCCCCGGGCCGAAGTAGCGCACGAACTCGCCGGTCTTGTCGTCGAGCTCGACGAGGCCGCCCGGCGTCGTCGAGTCGGTTGCGGCTCCGATCATCGGGGCGATGACCTTCCCGTGCATCGCCATGACGCCGTGAGGGACGACGTAGCCGCTGTCGGCGACGAGATCCTCGTTCAGCGCGCGCAGCCGCAGGTTCTTCCCGCCTTTCTTCACGTCGAAGACGTGAACGCGGTTCGAGAACAGGCCCGGGACGATCAGGCGTTTCTGGTCGGGCGAGTAGCCGAAGTGATGGAGCTCGTCGCCGGCCTTCGGCATGTCGACGCGGTTCACGATCCGACCGAAGTCGGCATAGCGCGGGTCTGCGCCGATCACGGCGATGAAGTCGGGGTCGCCGGCGCTCTTCGCGAGCGTGGTGACGTAGAGATACCGCTCCTGCTTCGCGTTGGCGGCATGGTTGTGCTCAGCCCTGCGCGGGGACGAGCTGCCCGCCGCCGACTGCGACTCGAGCGCGATCGCGAACGCCGCCGCCGTCGCCGCGGCGAGACCGAGTGCGAGTCCAAGGCGCCTCATGGCCGTGCCTCGTCGAGAACGTGGGCTCTGCGAATGACGTCATCGTTCCCCTCCTGACTTAGACATCTGACTAAGCCAGTTGACCAAAGAGAGGGAACGTTTGTCAAGCCCGTCGCCTGCGCGACCCCCACTCGGCCGCCCACGCGGCGACACGCAATCCCAGCCAGATCGGCGTCAGCAGGACGTAGAAGACGAAGACGGCGGCGCCGAGGATCGTCCACCACAGCCCCCACCGCCACAGCGGCACGGGCGGCTTCTCAGCGCATGCGCCTCCTGCCGGCGCCGGTCGACGATGCGGACGACGCGATGGGCCGTCTCCTCGATCGAGAGCCCGGTGACGTCGATCACCGGACAGCCGAGCCGCCGGTGCAGCGCCGCCGCCTCCTCGAGCTCGTCGTAGATCTCGAGCATCTCGGCGTAGCGGCGGTTCTCGCCGCCCATCCCGCGCACCCGGGCGGCGCGGATCTCGGCGAGCCGCTCGGCGTCGATCGTCAGGCCGACGATCGTGATCGGGTCGATCTCGAACAGCTCGGGCGGCGGCTTGATCCCCTTCACGATCGGGACGTTCGCGGCCTTCTGGCCCAGGTAGCCGAGGTAGATCGAGAGCGGCGTCTTCGACGTGCGCGAGACGCCGACGAGGACGACGTCGGCCTCGCGCAGGCCGTTGCCGATCCCGTCGTCGAACTTGACCGCGAACTCGATCGCCTCCATCCGCTTGAAGTAGGCGGAGTTGAGCGGCGGCCGCGCGCCGGGGGTCATCCGCGCCGCCATCCCGGAGACCTTCGCGATCGACTCGATCGGGTGGCCGAGCAGGTCGCAGTAGTGCAGGCGCGCGCTGCGGCAGAGCGTGCGCATCGCCTCCCGCATCTCGCGCGCGACGAGCGTGTAGACCATCACCGCCGGCCGGCCCTTGGCGCGGCTGACCGCGAGCTGGAGGTCGTCGAGCGTCTGGATCTGCGGGTGGCGGATCTCCTCGAACGGCTGCTCGGGGAACTGCGCCTCGAGCGCCGCGACGAGGCGCGCCGCGGTCTCGCCGGTCGAGTCCGAGACGATGTGGAGCTCGACGACCTCGCGCGCTGGATTCATCCGCCGGAGGCTACAGCCGCCACCCGCGCACCGGTGAGCCGGACGAGGTCGTCCGGCGCGAGCTCGAGCTCGAGCCCACGACGCCCGGCGCTGACGTAGATCGTCCCGAACGCGAGCGCCGACTCGTCGAGCAGCGTCGGCAGCCGCTTCCGCTGGCCGAGCGGGCTGATCCCTCCCAGCACGTAGCCGGTGGCGCGCTCGGCGGCCGCGCGATCGGCGAGCGCCGCCCGCTTGCCCAGCGCCCGCAGATCGAGCTGCGCGGCGACCGGGACGATCGCAACGGAGAGGGCGCCGTCCTGGCTGACGACGAGCGTCTTGAAGATGCGGGCCGGATCGACACCGGTCTTCGCCGCCGCCTCGAGCCCGTAGGCGGCGCCTGCCTCGTGCTCGTACTCGTGCAGCGTGAAGGGGATCCCCGCCCGCTCGGCTGCCACGACCGCGGGCGTCATCCCGGTAGCCTCTGCGGACTCATGAGCACCGATGCAGTCACGATGGACAAGATCGTCAGTTTGTCGAAGCGGCGCGGCTTCGTCTTCCCCTCGTCCGAGATCTACGGCGGGCTCGGCAGCTCCTACGACTACGGCCACTACGGCGTCCTGCTGAAGGACAACGTCAAGGCGCGCTGGCTGGAGGCGATGGTGCGAGAGCGGGACGACATCGTCGCGCTCGACTCCTCGATCATCCTCCACCCCGACGTCTGGAAGGCGTCCGGACACGTCGGCGGCTTCAGCGACCCGCTCGTCGACTGCCGCACCTGCAAGCAGCGCTTCCGCGCCGATCACCTGGCCGATCCGGAGCACGAGGAGATCCGCTGCGGCAAGCGGCCGTCGAAGCGCCCCGGTGAGACGCCGGACTGCGACCTGACCGAGCCGCGCCAGTTCAACCTGATGTTCCGGACGCGCGTCGGCGCGGTCGAGGAGACCGGCGTCGACGTCTACCTCCGGCCCGAGACGGCGCAGGGGATCTTCATCAACTTCAAGAACGTCGCCCAGATCGCGCGCCGGAAGCCGCCCTTCGGGATCGCCCAGGTCGGCAAGTCGTTCCGGAACGAGATCACGCCCGGGAATTTCATCTTCCGCACGCTCGAGTTCGAGCAGATGGAGATGGAGTTCTTCGTCCCGCCGGCCGAGGCGGACGAGTGGTACCGCTACTGGGTCGACGCAGCGGCTGCAGTGGCATCTCCGCTACGGCGTCCGCGAGAGCCATCTCCGCGTCCGCCCGCACGACGCGGACGAGCTCTCGCACTACTCGAGCGCCACGAGCGACATCGAGTACCTGTTCCCGATCGGCTGGTCGGAGCTCGAGGGGATCGCGAACCGCGGCGCCTTCGACCTGACCCAGCACACGGATGCGTCGGGGACGAAGCTCGAATGGGTCGACGCGGGCAGCGGCGAGCGCTTCGTGCCGTTCGTGATCGAGCCCGCGCTCGGCGTCAACCGCTCGATGCTCACGTTCATGATCGACGCCTACGACGAGGAGGTCGTCGGCGAGCGCGAGCGGACGGTGCTTCGCCTCCACCCGCAGCTGGCGCCTGTGAAGGCAGCGATCCTGCCGCTGATCGGCAAGGACAGCGCGATGGTCGAGAAGGCGCGCGGCCTCTACGAGGAGCTGCGGCGCCACTACAGCGTCGAGTACGACGACAACGGCGCGATCGGCCGCCGTTACCGCCGCCAGGACGAGATCGGCACGCCGTACGGGCTGACGATCGACGAGCAGACGCTCGAGGACGGCACGGTCACGGTGCGCGACCGCGACTCGCTCGCACAGGAGCGGCTCCCGCTCGACGGCGTCCGGGCGTGGCTCGGCGACGCGCTCCAGCGCGACTGGACGACGCCGAAGTCCGCCTAGGAGCAGGTTTCCGCTCCGCGTGCGCGAATGCGGCGAGATGCCGCGCCTGCTGTGCGCTCTTGCCGTCGTCCTCGTCCTCGTCGCCGCGACTGGCGCAGCCGCGACCCCGTCGGCACCGTCCTCGCCGCTGACGCTGGTCGTCGCCTCGCGGGACGATCCTCACGCCGGCCGGCCGTTCGTCGGCTACGTCTTCGTCGTCCCGACGGCCGCGCGCCGCGGTCTCGTCTCCCTGGACGCGCGCTGCCACGGCACCGTCCTCGGTCGCGACGTCCCGGCCAGGGTGAGCCGCGTGCCCGAGCGGCACGCGATCCCGTCCGTGCTCCTCTGCACCTGGTCGATCCCCCGCGACCGCGTCGGCTGGACGTTCCGCGGCCGGATGGAGGTCGACGTCCAGCGCCGCCTCCCGGACGGCAGCATCCAGCTCGACACGGACGAGGGCCGCATCACCCGCTGGATCGTCCAGCCCTGAGCTAGGGCGCTTTCCGCTCGAGCAGCCGCTCGCCCGGTTCGAACCCGAACTTCTCGTAGAGGCCGTGCGCGTCGGCGGTGTGCAGCACCCAGCGGCGGTTCGCGTACGGGCCTTCCTCGACGGTGAAGCGGATCAGCTCGGTGCCGAGTCCGTTGCCGCGGTGCTCGGACACCACGAAGACGTCGGCGAGGTAGACGAGCCATGCGTCGGCGGCGTCGACGGTGCGCGAGTAGCCCACCTGCGAGCCGTCGGGCGCGTACAGGCCGACGTTCCGCGCGGCGCGCTCGATCAGCCCGTCCATCACCGCGCGTTCGCGCCGGAAGCCCCAGTACGACACCTCGGAGATGAACCGGTGGACGACGTCGCGGTCGATCCGCTCCGAGTCGTCGTCGAGCTCGTACCCGTCTCTCAGCGGCTTCTTCACGCCGAGAGCGTTCGCAGCCGGAAGCCGCCGTGGTGCTCGTAGCTCGCGGTCACGAGCGCCAGCGCCTCCCGCGCGCCGCGGTCGGTCAGCCCCGCTTCGGCGGCGTCGGCCATCGGCGTCGCGACGAGCGTCGCGATCCCGCGGAGCCCCTCTGGCGAAAGCGCAAACGAAGCTGTACCGCTCAAACCAGTGCCGCAGTCGCTGCAGACGGCGCCGCCCGCGGCCGGCGCGTAGCCGACGAGGCCGTCCGTCGCCCCGCACTCGACGCAGCCGTCGAGATGCGGCATGTAGCCGGAGAGCCAGAGCAGCTTCAGCTGGAAGGAGAGCACGAGCGGGTCGAGGGCGGGCCGTGCCGGTGCGCGCGACGGGATCGCGTCGAGCCGGTCGAGGAACCGCGTCAGGGCCGTGAAGGCCCGCTCGTTCGCCTCCTGCTCGGTGAAGAGCTTCAGCATCGCCTCGGCGCCGATCAGACCGACCGCGAGGCGATAGGAGTCCTCGCGCGCCTCGTGGTGCGACGAGCGCAGGTCGGCGCCGGTGACCGTCTGCAGCTCACCCGAGCCCTGGTGGAGCATCAACTCGACGTGCGAGAGCGGCTCGAGCCGGCCGCCGAAGCGCGATTTCGTGCGCCGGACGCCCTTCGCGACGGCCCCGACACGGCCGCGGTCGGCCGTGTAGACGTGCAGCACGCGGTCGGCCTCGCCGAGCCGGAAGGAGCGGAGCACGACGGCTTCGGTTCTGTACGTCCGGGCCACCCTCCGAGTCTAGAGAGAGGTGCCGACGGGAACGATCCGGCGCTCGCAACCGTTGTACGACCGATGAGCAGGATCGTGATCTACACGACGCGCTGGTGCGGCTACTGCGTCCGCGCCAAGGCGCTCCTCGACGGCAAGGGCCTCGCCTACGAGGAGATCACGCTCGACGACGATCCCGCCTTCCGCCGCAACCTCCAGGAGCTGACCGGTGGCTGGACGGTGCCACAGATCCTGATCGACGAGACGCCGATCGGCGGCTACACCGAGCTCTGGCGCCTCGACAAGTCGGGTCAGCTCGACGCCCGGCTCGCCGCCTAGAGTCCCCGGCACGATCGACGACCTCTCCTTGCGCGCGGCGGCCTCCTGGGCGCCTTTCCTGACCGCCTTCGCCACCGTGATCGGCCTGGGCGCGCTCGACGGTGGCTACTTCCCCGGCGATTGGGGTCTGGCGATGCTCGCGTTCGTCCTCGTTGCCGCGACCGCCGTCCTCGTCGCCGACCTGCCGCGCCCCGGGAGCCGCGAGCTCGCGTTCGTCGCCGGTCTCGGTGGCCTCGCAATCTGGGCGGCGCTGTCCGCCGCCTGGTCCCCAGGCGCGACGGCTCCCGTGCTCGAGGCCGAGCGCGGGCTCCTCTACCTTGCCGCCGCCACGGCCGCCGTCTGCCTCCTCTCGTTCCGCAACGCGATCCCGGCACTCCTCGGCGGCGTCGTCACCGGGACGGTCGCCGTCTCCCTCTACGCGCTCGCGACGCGGCTCTACCCGGGTCGCGTCGGCGGCGCGTACGACCCGTCGAGCGGCTACCAGCTCGCCGAGCCCGTCGGCTACTGGAACACGCTCGGGCTGCTGACGGCAATGGGGATCCTGCTCGCTGCCGGGTTCGCCGCGCATGGGAGGCTCGCCGTGCGCGGGCGCTCGCGGCGGTGTCGTTCGTCGTGCTCCTCCCGACCCTCTACTTCACGTTCAGCCGCGGCGCGCTGGCGGCGCTCGTCCTCGGTATGGCCCTCCAGGTCGCCGTCGACCCGCGCCGGACGCGGCTGCTCGCCTCCGGGCTCGTGCTCGGCGCCCCGGCTGCCCTCGGCGTGCTCCTGGCGTCGCGCTACCACGCGCTCACTGCCGCCGGCGACTCGCTCTCGACCGCGCAGCGCGAGGGCCGCGAGGTCGCGTCAGATTCTCGCGCCCTGGCGATCCTCGCTGCAGGCGCCGCGGTGGCGCTGCACCTCGCCGAGCGCCGCGTACGGCTTCCCGAGCGCGCCGGAACGCCTCTTCGTCGCCGCGGTTGCGGCCGTCGTCGTCCTCTCGGCCGCGGGTGCCGTCGTCTCCGCCGGCGGTCCGGTTGATGTGGCCCACCGTGCAGCCGACGCGTTCGGCGAGCGGCCCGCCGGGGAGGCCGATCTGCAACGGCGACTGCTGAGTACCTCGGGGAACGGCCGGGACGAGTACTGGCGCGTCGCCTGGGCGATGGTGGAGGACGAGCCCGTGCTCGGTGCGCGGCGGCGGAAGCTTCGAGACCCAGTGGTTTCGGGACGGTCCGTCGCCTTCCACGCGCGCGACGCGCACAACCTCTACCTCGAGACGCTCGCCGAGCTCGGCCCGGTCGGCCTCGTCCTCCTTGTCGCGACTCTCGCGCTGCCGCTGGCGGCGCTGCCGGCAGCGCGGCGGTATCGCCTACGCGCCGGCCGCCGCGGCGCGTTCGGCGCCTACCTCGTCCACGCCGGCGTCGACTGGGACTGGGAGATGCCGGTCGTGACGATCCCGGCGATCTTCTGCGCCGCCTCCTGCTCGCGATCGGAACGGCCGGACGAATCACCGTGGCTGACGGGCCGACGGCGTGCGGCGACGCTCGTCCTGCTGGCGCCGATCGCGGCCGTTGCGCTCGTCGCGCACGCGGGCAACGGCGCCGCCGCCGCGAGCATCGCCGCCACGGAGGCGGGGGACCCGACCCTCGGTCTCGAGGAGGCCAAGCGGGCGGCCCGCTGGGCACCGTGGTCGGAGGAGGCTTGGCAGCTTCGGGGCGAGGCCGAGCTCGAGCTCGGCGAGTTGGCCGCGGCGCGCCGCAGCCTCACCGAGGCACTCGAGCGGAACCGCGCGAGCTGGAGCATCTGGTTCGACCTGGCGCTCGCGAGCGAGGGTGAGAGCGCGACGCGGGCGCTCGATCGGGCCGAAGCGCTCAATCCGCTCAGCCCCGAGGTCCGCGACGTCCGAACAAAACCTTAACGACTCCCGGCGCAGGTCTCGCGGCGGGGACGCATCCTCCCGATCAGAGGGAGGAACTACTCGTACGCTTGACGAAGGGAGCCCAGTGACAACCACGAAGAAGACGCTCACGCGTTGCAGCCGCCGCCGCCATGGTGGTCTGCCTGCTCGTCGCGCTCGCCGCTCTGGGGGCGTCGGCTACGCGCAGAGCGCGATCAGCTCCGCCCAGAGGCGCGTACGGCAAGAAGGTGACGATCTGCCACAAGGGCAAGAAGACGATCAGCATCTGCGAAGAGCGCCTGGCCCGCCCACCAGCGCCACGGCGACACGCTCGGCTCCTGCTCGAGCGCGGCCGCGAAGGCCGCCAAGGCCAAGAAGGCGAAGGCTGCCAAGGCCGCCAAGGTGAAGGCTGCGAAGGCCAAGGCCGCGAAGGCGAAGGCCGAGCAGGCGAAGGCCGAGAAGAAGCAGGACGGCAGCGCCGAGCGCGGCGACAAGCCGGGCAAGGGCGACGAAAAGGGCAAAGGCGGAAAAGGCTAGGAGCCCCCACTCCTACGACGCAGCCAGAGAGGCCCGGCGGAGACCGGGCCTCTCGGCGTTTTCGGGTGCCGTGAGCGGAGGCTCCGTCAGAGCGTCTGACAGCGCGGGCAGTACCACGTGCCGCGCCCGGCGACCCGCGTCTTCACCAGCGGCGTGCCGCAGCGGTCGCAGGGCTCGTCCGTGCGGCCGTAGGCTCTGAACTCGCGTTGCATCGTGCCGGTGGAGCCGTCCGGGAGCCGGTAGTCGGAGAGCGTCGAGCCCTGGCGGGCGATCCCGAGCTCGAGCGCCTTCCGGATCGCCCGGTGCAGCCGGCGCAGTTCGTCGCGGTCGAGCGACTTCGCGGGCCGCAGCGGGTTCAGCTTCGCGTACCAGAGCGCCTCGTCGACGTAGATGTTCCCGAGCCCCGCGAGCGTCCGCTGGTCGAGCAGGGCCGCCTTCAGCGGCGCCCGCCTCCCCTCCAGCCGCTCGCCGAGCCCCTTGGCGGTGAAGGCGGCGACGAGCGGCTCCTCGCCGAGCCGGGCGCCGAGATAGGGGTCGAGCTCACCCGGTTCGAGGAGGAGCCACGTGCCGAAGCGGCGGACGTCGCGGTAGGCCACCGTCGAGCCGTCGTCGAGGCGGAGCGTCGCCCGCACGTGGGACGCCTCCCCCGGCTCGCGCAGCAGGCTGCCCGTCATCCGCAGATGGATCAGGAGCGCCCGTCCGGAGGCGAAGCGGACGATCAGGTACTTGCCGCGCCGGTCGACGTGCTCGACCCGCTCCCCGGTGAGCTCGGCGGCGATCTCGAGCGGATCCTCGGGCCTCGTCAGCCGGACGTCGTCGATCTCGACGTGCTCGAGTCGACGACCCTCCAGCGCGGGCGCGATCGCTCGCCGGACGCTCTCCACCTCGGGGAGCTCAGGCATTCGGAGGCGGCGGGAAGAAGTCCGGGTAGACGACCGGGCCGCGACAGAGCGGGTCGTAGGCGGCGAGCGGGCAGCGCCATCCAGGCGGCCTCGGGGATCCGCGGGTCGGGCCGCTCGAAGCCGAGCTCGCTCGCGGAGCGGAAGCCGAACTGCGGGTAGTAGGAGGGCACGCCCTCGACGAGCACGACCGGCTCCCCGCGCGCGTCGGCGGCCGCGAGCGCAGCCCGGACGACCTCCTTCCCGACACCGGAGCGCTGCCGGTCGGGCCGGACTGCCATCGGGGTCAGGATCAGGACGTCGCGTCCGCCGGCGGTGACGTAGCTCAGCATCGTGAAGCCGACGAGCTCGCCGTCGTCGTCCTCGGCGACGAAAGTCAGCTCCGGGACGTAGCCCGGCGAGGCACGGAGCAGCGCCGTGAAGTCCGAGGTCTCGGTGTCCTCGAACGCGGCGTCGATCAGTGCGGCGAGCTCGCGCTCGTCCGCGTCGCGCTCTTGCCGGAGGATCACGCGACGACGTCGAGCAGGATCGGATGCTCGCGCGGCGGCTCGTCGCCCAGCTCGTACGCGGCCAGAACGGCATCGACGGCGGCGCCTCCGCTCGCCTCGTCGCGGGCGTGCACCTCGGCGAGCACGTCGCCCGCGGCGACGCTCGCGCCGCGCTTGGCGCGGCAGACGACGCCGACCGCGTGGTCGATCGAGTCCTCCTTCGTCCGCCGTCCGGCGCCGAGGTGGAGCGCCGCCACCCCGACGGCGATCGCGCCGAGGCGGACGACGGAGCCGTCCTGCGGCGCGCGCACCTCGAGCACGACGGGCGCGCGAGGCAGGGCGTCGGGGTCCGGGTCGCCGCCCTGCGCGCCGATCCAGCGCTCGTAGACCGCGAGCGCGGAGCCGTCGGCGACCGCTGCCTCGGCGCGACGCCTTCCCTCCGCCTCGTCGATCCCGAGGTCGGAGAGGGCCAGCAGCCGGGCGCAGGCGTCGAGCACGAGCTCGGTGAAGTCGGGCGGCCCCTCGCCGCGGACGGTGTCGCGCGCCTCGGCGATCTCGAGCGCGTTGCCGACGGCGGCGCCGAGCGGCTGGTCCATGTCGGTGAGCAGGCAGACGACCTCGCGTCCGGCGTGCTCGCCGAGCTCGAGCATCGTCTGCGCCAGCGCCCGCGCGTCGTCGATCGTCTTCATGAACGCGCCGTCGCCGACCTTGACGTCGAGGACGATCGCGTCCGCGCCGCCGGCGATCTTCTTCGACATGATCGACGAGGCGATCAGCGGCAGGATGTCGACCGTCCCGGTGACGTCGCGCAGGCCGTAGAGCTTCTTGTCGGCGGGGACGAGGTCGTCGGTCTGGCCGACGATCGCGAGGCCGACCTCTTGAACCTGAGCGACGAAGTCGTCGACGGAGAGGTCGACGCTGAAGCCGGGGATCGCCTCGAGCTTGTCGAGCGTGCCGCCGGTGTGCCCCAGCCCCCGGCCGCTCATCTTCCCGACCGGGACGCCGCATGCCGCCACGATCGGGCCGACCGCGATCGTCGTCTTGTCCCCTACGCCGCCGGTCGAGTGCTTGTCCACGACCTTGCGGCCGAGCGCGGCGCCGAGGTCGAGCGTGCGCCCGCTCCTGATCATCGCGTCGGTAAGGGCGTACGTCTCCGCGGCCGTCATGCCACGGAAGTAGACGGCCATGCAGAACGCAGCCAGCTGATAGTCAGGGATCTCGCCGCGCGCGTAGCCGAGGATCAGCTCCGAGAGCTCGCCGGCGGAAAGCTCCTCCCCGTTCCGCTTCCGCTCGATCAGCTCCGCGGGGTGGATCACGCGGCCTTCTCCGCGACGAAGACGCAGTGCTTCGAGCGCGTGTGGAACGGCTCGACGAGCTCGGGGACCTGGGACGCGAGGTGCGAGCGCGTCGTCGTCGCCGCCACGAACGCGACGCATGGACTCCTGATCCGGGAACACGACGGTCCCGTCCGCCTCGCGCCGTTCGATCTGAACGAAATGGGGCTGCAGCGCGGCGTGACCGTTGCCGCAGGCGAACGACAGCCCGGCCGTGGCCTCGCCTCCGAGCAGATCCCACAGCTCCTGCATGTTCCCGTCGCCGAGCGTCGCCGCGACGAGCCGGCCACCGGGCTTGAGCACCCGCGCGAGCTCGCGCACGCCGACATCCAGGTTCGGCACGTGGTAGAGGACCCAGTTCGCGGCGACACAGTCGAACGAGCCGTCCTCGAACGGCAGCGCCTGGACGTCCGCCTCGCGCGCGTCGACGCCGCGC
This sequence comes from uncultured Gaiellaceae bacterium, assembly GCA_963732995.1. Lineage (GTDB taxonomy): Bacteria > Actinomycetota > Thermoleophilia > Gaiellales > Gaiellaceae > Gaiellasilicea. The sequence continues at coordinate 15,037 of CAVTBS010000010.1, forward strand.
GCGCGCGTGAGCTCGACCATCCGCGGCGAGATGTCGACTGCGACCACCTCGGCCCCGAGCTCTCGCTGCACGAGCTCGGCCAGCTCGCCCATCCCGCACCCGACGTCGAGGAAGCGCTCGGGTCTGGACTCTCGCACCGCGTCCGCCACGGCCTCTTCGGGGTTGACACCCTCGAGCAGCTCGCGATAGGTCGCGTTCCGTTTCGCGAGCCGCTCCTCGCTCGCGTATTCCCACTGGACGACGAGCGGGTTGTCGAGCTTCACGGCGTCAGGATCGGCGTTCCCGGGATCCCGCGGCCGGGCGCCTTGCCGCCGAGCCACGCGTTCACGGTCGCGCCGACGTCGCCGAACTCGCCCTCGTGCACGGCGCCCTTCGCGTTCCGGCCCGCCGCGTAGGCGAGCAGCAGGGCGTGCTCGCGCGAGTGGTCCGTCGACGGCGTCGTCGGGTCGCAGCCGTGGTCGGAGGTGATGATCAGCAGGTCGCCTGGCCGCAGCGCCTCGAGGATGTCCTCCAGCCGGCGGTCGAAGTCCTGGAGGCAGCGGTGGAAGTTGACCGGGTCGTTGCGGTGCCCCCAGAGCATGTCGGTCTCGACGAGATTCGTGAAGACGAAGCCGCCGTCGATCGACTGCAGCAGCTCGACCGTCTTGTTGATCCCGTCCACGTTCGACTTCGTCGGGAAGGACTCGTCGATGTCGCAGCCGGCGTAGATGTCGCTGATCTTCCCGACCGCGTGCACCTGGTTGCCGGCGTCGCGGATCAGCGAGAGGTAGTTCGGCCGCCGCGGCTCGAGCGAGAAGTCGTGCCGGTTCGGCGTCCGCTCGTAGCTCCCGGGCGCGCCGGCGAACGGCCGTGCGATCACCCGGCCGACGGCGTGCTTGCCGGTCAGGATCTCGCGGGCGATCCGGCAGCCCTCGTACAGCTCCTCGAGCGGGATCGTCTCCTCGTGCGCTGCGATCTGGAAGACGGAGTCCGCCGAGGTGTAGACGATCCACTTGCCCGTCTTCTGATGCTCCTCGCCGAGCTCCTGGATGATGTCCGTGCCCGACGCGGCCTTGTTGCCGAGGACGCCGCGGCCGCTCTTGTGCATGAACGGGTCGATCACGTCGTGCGGGAAGCCGTGCGGATAGGTCGGCATCGCGGTCGGCGTGACGACGCCCATCAACTCCCAGTGCCCCGTCGTCGTGTCCTTCCCCTTCGAGCGCTCGAGCAGCCGGCCGGCGACTGCGGGAGCGCCCGGCTGCGGCGGGCAGCCCTCCAGCTCCATCACGTTGCCGAGGCCGAGCGCCTCCAGCGCGGGCAGGTCGAGGCCTCCGACGGCGCGGGCCACGTTGCCGAGCGTGTTCGACCCCTCATCGCCGAACGAGGCCGCATCGGGCAACTCTCCCGCGCCGACGGCGTCGAGCACGATTACGCAGGCCCGCGGCACGTGGCTATTGTACGGCGCGCATGGACACTGTCCTCGGTCTGCTCGGCCTCCTCGTCTACATCGTCGCGATCGTCTCGCTCGCGGCGGGCGTGACGTGGATCGTCGTCAAGCTCAGCCCTTCGAAGGCGCAGAAGCAGCTCGAGGCGCGCCAGCAGAAGCAGCAGGCGTCCGGCTAGGCCCATGGACTGGCGGCTCGAGCTGGTGCAGGTGCCCGTCTCGGACGTCGATCGCGCCAAGCGCTTCTACACGGAACAGGTCGGCTTCAACGCCGACCACGACTACCAGGTCAGCGACGAGCTGCGGTTCGTGCAGCTGACGCCGCCGGGCTCGGCGTGCTCGATCGCGATGGGAACCGGGCTCGGGGAGATGGCGCCCGGCTCGCAGGAGGGCTTGCAGCTCGTCGTGGCGGACATCCACGCGGCCCGGGCGGAGCTCGTCGAGCGCGGCGTCGAGGTCAGCGAGGTGCAGGTGTTCGACTGGGGCTCGTTCGTCTTCTTCAGCGATCCCGACGGCAACAGCTGGGCCGTCCAGCAGATCCCCGACCGCAGCTAGACGGCCGGCGCGGCGAGAACGTCTTCGAGCGGCGTGTACTCGAGGCCGTGCGCCTCGGCGACCGCCTCGTACGTGAGCTTGCCGTCGACGACGTTGACCCCGCCGGCGAGCGAGTGGTCGCGCGCCACCGCGGCGGCGAGCCCCTGGTCGGCGATCGCTTCCACGTAGGGCAGCGTCACGTTCGTCAGCGCCTTCGTCGAGGTGATCGGGACGGCGCCGGGCATGTTCGCGACGCAGTAGTGGATGACGCCGTCGACGTCGTAGACGGGGTCGTCGTGCGTCGTGGCGTGTGACGGTCTCGGCGCAGCCGCCCTGGTCGATCGCCACGTCGCAGAAGACGCTCCCGAGCTTCATCCCGCGCACCATCTCCCGGGTCAGCAGCTTCGGTGCGAGCGCGCCGGGGATCAGGACGGCGCCGATGACGACGTCCGCGTCCTGCACCGACTCCTCGATCTGCAGCGTCGACGACATCACGAGGCTCACGCGGCCGTGCAGCGTCTCCTCGAGGTGGCGCATCCGGTCGACCGAGCGCTCGAGGATCGTCACCTGGGCGCCCAGCCCGAGCGCGATCACGGCCGCGTTGTAGCCGACGATGCCGCCGCCGATCACGACGACCTTGCCCGGCGCGACGCCGGCGACGCCGCCGAGCAGGAGCCCGCGGCCGCCCTTCGGCCGCTCGAGGTAGTGCGCGCCGGCCTGGGCGGCAAGCCGGCCCGCGACCTCGCTCATCGGCGCCAGCAGCGGCAGCCGCCGATCCTCGGTCTCGACCGTCTCGTAGGCGACGGCGGTGATGCCGCTCTCGACGAGGGCTCGCGTCAGCGGCTCGTCGGCCGCGATGTGCAGGTACGTGAAGAGGACGAGTCCCTCGCGGAGACGCGGGTACTCGGCGGCGATCGGCTCCTTCACCTTGAGCAGGAGCTCGGCGCCCTCCCAGACCTCGGCGACCGACCCGATCCGCGCGCCGTTGGCGACGTACTGCTCGTCGGGGAACTGGCTGCCGGCGCCGGCGCCCGTCTCGACGACGACCTCGTGCCCGTGCTGGACGAGCTCGCGCGCGCCGGCCGGGGTGAGCGCGACCCGGTACTCCTGCGGCTTGATCTCCTTGGCGACACCGACGCGCATCGGCCGAGACGATACCGCTACGCGCCCGCGAGTCGCTCGACGAGGGCGCGCTCGTCCGGGCCGAGCCAGGGCGGCTCACCGGCGACCGCGTTCTCCGCCGTGCGCTCCGGCTTCGACGTCGCGGGGATCACCAGGTCGACGCGCGGGTCGGAGAGCGCCCACTTCAGCAGCGCTTGCGGCCACGTCTCGATGCCGAGCCCGCGCAGCGGCACCAGCTGCTCGGGCTTCGGTGGGCGCTGGAGGAGCGAGCCGGATCCGAGCGGCTCCATCACGATCACCGCCACGCCGAGCTCGGCGGCGAGCGGGAGCAGCTCCCGCTCGGCCGTGCGCTCGCGCGGGTTGAACGGGATCTGGAGGGTCTGGAAGCGGCCGGTGCGGAGCGCCCGCGCGAGCTCGCCGAACGCCGACGCCGAGTAGTGCGTCACCCCGAGCCTCCCGATGCGCCCCGCCTCGCGCTCCGACTCGAGCCAGGGCAGGTGGTGCTCCCAGGCAACGAGGTTGTGAATCTGCTCGACCTCGACGCTGCCGAACCACGCGAGCTGGTCCTCGAGCTGACCGCGTGCCTCCTCGGCGGACGGCGTCCAGATCTTGGTCAGGACCGTCGCGTCGGCGCGGCGGCCCTCGAGCGCGGCACCGAGCGCCCGCTCCGACGAGTACATCGGCGAGGTGTCGAAGCAGCGGCTGCCCGCGTGGAGGGCGGCGCCGACGACGCCACCCGCGAGCGCAGCGTCGTCGCGGAACGTGTTCCAGGTGCCGAGGCCGACGACGGGGCCGAGTTGCCGCTCCTCCATCAGCCCACCAGGTCTCGTGCCGCCCGCCCCGCGGCGTACGCGGCGCGGAAGAACGCAGGGTCCTCGGCGGGGCCGCGGCCCATGTGGGAGAGCGGCAGCCCGGCACAGGCGTCCTCCCAACCGTCTCCCCCGTTCTCGGCGACGACGATGTCCGCCAGCGCCAGGTCGAGCACCGCCTGCGCGTGATGCGAGACGCCGCGGTGACGGTCGCGCGCGTCCGCCTCGGACGTGCGCACCGCGAGGACGGGACGACCGCCGAGCGCGGCCGCGGCGTTGGCGGCGTCGGCGAGGGTCAGCGCTCCGTGCCCGAGCCGCGTTCCGGTCCCGACGATCCCGGGGCCGACCGCGCAGACGACCGCCTCGAAGCCCTGCGCCTTCGCCCACGCCAGCGCGGCGGCGGCGGTGACGAACTGGGCGTCGCCGTCCAGGCACGGCGCCACGGCGCCTGCGAGCCCGATCAGCCCGCGCGCCTTCAATTCGCGCACGATGTCCGAGAGCGACACCGGCAGCGCGCCTCCCGCGACCTGGACGTAGGCGACGCTCGCGCCCGCCAGCCCGGCGCAGACCGGAGCGACCTGGCTGTGCACCGTGCAGAGGACGACCGGCATCCCGTCGAGCGAGTCCGCGAGCGCGTCCGACTCCTCCTTGCAACAGACTGTTACCTGGCCGGGCGTGTACGGCAGCGCCATCACGTGCGCGCCGGGCTCCGGGGCGAGGCCGAGGCCCCGGGTCAGGTTCGCGTAGAGGACGTCGAAGCCGCCCGAGCCGAGCTCGAGCAGCCGTGCCTGCTCGTTGACGACGACGTCGTCCCCCACTTCGACCTCGCCGGTCAGCCGCGGGTAGGCGACGCACGGGATCCCGTCGACCTCGAGCCGGACGAGCTCCGGCAGCGCCTCGGAGACGGCGGAGACGGTCCCGCGTCTAAGCCCGAGCGGCATCGACCAGCGCCAGGGTCACCTCGACCATCGCGGCGAGGTCGTCGGCGGCGATGTGCTCGTCGGCGGTGTGGATCTCCATCATCCCGTTCGCGAGGTTGAGGCACGGCAGCCCCTTCGCGTTGAACACGTTCGCGTCGGCGCCGCCGCCGGTGAGGGTCGGGACGAACTCGTACCCGCAGCGCTCGAGCGCGGTCGCGGCCAGCTGGACGACCGGATCGGAGTCCTTGAAGCGGTACCCCTGATAGGTGTCGCTGACCTCGGTCTCGAGGGTGCACTCGGCCGTGCTGGCCGCGAATGCGAACGTGTCGAGCATCTCCTGGACCAGGTCGGCGAGCTTGCGGGCGTCGTGGGAGCGCGCCTCCGCCTCCAGCTCGCACCACTCCGGGCACGATGTTGCGGGCGCTGCCGCCGCTGATCAGGCCGACGTTCGCGGTCGTCTCCTCGTCGATGCGGCCGAGCCGCAGGTCGGCGATCGCCCGGGAGGCCGCCGCGATCGCGGAGCGCCCCTCCTCGGGGACCATTCCCGAGTGAGCGGGGCGGCCGTGGAAGCGGACGAGCATCGAGCGCTGGAACGGCGCGCCCATGATCACGTCGCCGATCGGCGCCGCCTGGTCGTAGACGAAGCCGAGCTCGGCCTCGAGCCTGGAGATGTCGAAGGCGCCGGCGCCGATCAGCCCGACCTCCTCCTTCGGCGTGAAGAGCAGCTCGACGCCCGCGTGCGGCCGGTCTTCCTCGACGATCCGGCGCGCGGCGTCGATCATCGACACGACCGCCGACTTGTTGTCGGCGCCCAGGATCGTGCCGCCGGCGTTCCGGACGATCCCGTCCTCGCCGACGACCGGCTCGAGCCTCCCCTGTGGCGGCACGGTGTCGAGGTGTGCGCAGAAGAAGATCGGCGTGCCGCTCTCGGCGCGCCCGGGAAGCCGGCAGAGCAGGTTTCCGATCGTGGAGCCGATCGCCGCGCCGGCCTCGTCCTCCGAGACCTCGAGCCCGAGTGCGGTCAGCTCGCCGATGACGCGGTCGGCGACCGCACGCTCCTCACCTGGTGGGCTCGGCAGCGCACAGAGCTCCGTGAAGAGATCGAGGACGGCGGTCACTGGAGCGATCCTAGATCCCCGAGATCGGGCTGTCCGAACCTGCTCGAACCTTCTATAATTTAATGCGTGTCCGCCGCCGTCGCGCACGACCTCGTCCAGAAGAGCCTCGTCGGCGAAGCGCTGGACCTCGGCCCCGTCGCCGTCTTCGTCGCCGACGACGACGGCAAGTACCTCGCCGTCAACGCGTACGCGTGCGAGCTGCTCGGCTACGAGCGCGAGGAACTCCTGCTGCTGCGGGTCCTGGATGTCGCCGTCAACGACGGCGCTGCGTCGGACTTCGAGGTGCTGCAGCGGACGGGCACCCGGTCCGGGACGACGACGCTGCGGCACAAGGACGGCCGTGACCTGCCGATGGTCTTCCGCGCCGGGACGACGACCGTGGGCGGGATGCCGCTCTACATCGGCGTCTGCTGGCCCGTCGACGACTAGCTAGCCGGCCGCGGTCGCACGCAGCGGCACATCGGTGCGCGAGCGCGCCCGGTCGAGCGCGGCGCCGACGAACTCGCGGAAGAGCGGTGCCGGCCGCGTCGGCCGCGACTTGAACTCCGGGTGGAACTGGCTCGCGACGAACCAGGGATGATCGGGCAGCTCGACGGTCTCGACGAGGCGTCCCTCCTGGAACGTCCCCGAGACGACGAGCCCGGCCGCGATCAGCTGGTCGCGATACTGGTTGTTGACCTCGTAGCGGTGGCGGTGCCGCTCGTGCACGACGGCCTCGTCGTAGACGTCCCGGGTGCGCGTGCCCTCGGCCAGCTCGACCGCCTGCGCGCCGAGCCGCATCGTGCCACCGAGATCCTCGATCTCCTTCTGCTCCGGGAGCAGGTCGATCACCGGGTACGGCGTCTCGGGGTCCATCTCGGTCGAGTTGGCGCCCTCGAGGCCCGCGACGTGCCGCGCGAACTCGGAGACGGCGACGTGCATGCCGAGGCAGATGCCGAGATACGGGATTCCACGCTCGCGCGCGACCTGGCACGCGAGGATCTTTCCCTCCCAGCCGCGCGAGCCGAAGCCTCCCGGGACGAGCACGCCGTCGACCTGCTCGAGCAGCTCGGCGGCCTCCTCGTAGGACATGTTCTCGGCGTCGACCCACTGGACACGCACGCGCGCGCCCTGGTGGACGCCGGCGTGCTTGAGCGCCTCGTGCACCGAGAGGTACGCGTCGTGGAGCTTCACGTACTTGCCGACGAGGGCGATCGTGACTTCCTCGCGCGGCTCGCCGATCCGGTCGATCAGGTCCTGCCACTCGCCGAGCACGGCCGGCGGCGCGTCGATCCCGAGCCGCTGGACGACCAGCTCGTCGAGCCCCTGCTCCTGCAGCACGGCGGGAACCAGATACACGTCGGAGACGTCCGGGCACGCGATCACCGAGCGGATGTCGACGTCGGCGAAGAGCGCGATCTTGTCCTTGATCTCCTGTGACAGCTCCTCGTGCGAGCGGCAGACGATCACGTCCGGGTGGATACCGATCCGGCGCAGCTCGTTGACGGAGTGCTGCGTCGGCTTCGTCTTCATCTCCCCCGCCGCCTCGATGAACGGGACGAGCGTGCAGTGGAGGTAGAGCACGTTCTCCTGGCCGACCTCGCGCCGGAACTGGCGGATCGCCTCGAGGAACGGGAGCGACTCGATGTCGCCGACCGTGCCGCCGATCTCGGAGATGACCACGTCGACCGGAGATGCCTTCGCGGCCCGCTTGATCCGTGCCTTGATCTCGTTCGTGATGTGCGGGATCACCTGCACCGTGGCGCCGAGGAACTCGCCCTTGCGCTCCTTCCGCAGGACGGCGTCCCAGATCGAGCCGGCGCTGTGGCTGGCGTTCCGGGACATGTTCTCGTCGACGAAGCGCTCGTAGTGGCCGATGTCGAGATCGGTCTCGGCGCCGTCCTCGGTGACGAAGACCTCGCCGTGCTGGAACGGGCTCATCGTGCCGGGGTCGACGTTCAGGTACGGGTCGAACTTCTGCGCCTGGACGCGGAGGCCGCGGGCCTTCAGCAGCCGCCCCAGCGAGGCCGCGACGATGCCCTTCCCGAGCGCGGAGACAACGCCTCCGGTGACGAAGATGTACTTGGTCTGCCCGGTCTCGTTCGCGCTCATGAGGGTTGCCTGCCCCAGCGGTCGACCGCGCGAAACACCGGTGTCCGCTCGATCAGCCCGCCGAGCGACCGCCGCTCGCCGAGGAGCGTGAGGCCCGCGAGCGCCGCGATCGCGCTCCAGCGCTGCCTCTCCGTGAACCTGCCCACGGACTCGAAACCTAGCAGGGCGCCGAGCGCGTTCGAGCCGGAGTCTCCGAGCATCACCATCTCTCGAAGATCGTAGGGCGCGAGCAGGACGGCCATCGCCTTCGGCGCCCGCAGCGGAATCGACGCGGCGAGATACGCCTTCAGCGCCCGCCCGGGCTTCGTGTCGAGCTGGTTCAGGAGGTTGGCCGAGAGGCCGACGAGGATCGCGCCGGAGACGGAGCGCGTCCGCCAGAGCGCGAACGCGGGGATGCCGACGAGCTTGAGCACCCCCGTCGTCGAGCCGGCCCGCAGGTGCGCGCGGAAACCGCGCTCCTCCCCGCTCCAGAGGTCGTCGGCGACGCCGATCGCGGCGACCGGCAGCAGGCTCGGGTGCCCGACGGCGACGACCCAGCCGGCGAGCGGGAGCCGCAGGCCGCGGTGGTTCCGGCCCTGCGGGCCGAACGCGAGCAGGATGTCGCGGAGCTGACGGCCGCGGTGGAGGAAGCCGCGCAGGTCGCGGCCGGTGGCTCGGTGCGCGAGCTCGACCGGGACTTCGGCGACGGTCAGCCCGGCGCGCGCCGCGTCCGCGGTCATCGCCGTCTCGCAGCCGAAGCCGGCCGCGAGCGGGAAGACCGTGTCGCGCGCCGCCTGCGTCAGCCGGCGCTGTCCCGAGAGCGGCTCGCGCGCCGCGTAGCCCGACGTGAGCCGGATCAGCCGCCTCGCCGTCTCCTTCGCGATCCCGAACCCCCCGCCCTGCCTGCGAGTGAACGATGCGACAGTGACGTCGGCGTCACCGTCGAGCAGGTGGACGAGCTCGCCGCGGAGGTCGGCGTCGCACAGCAGGAGGTCGCCCTCACCCGCCGCCCGCTCGCCGAGCGTCAGCGCCTGGCCCTTGCCCCGGTGCGGCAGCCGGACGACGCGTGCGCCTGCCGCCTCGGCGACGGCCGCGGTCGCATCGCGGGAGCCGTCGTCGGCGACGATCACCTCCGCGTCCGGGAACTGCCGGCGCAGCTCCTCGATCGTCGTCCCGATCCGCGCGGCCTCGTCGCGCGCGGCGACGAGGATCGTGAGGCGGTCACTCACTCGAGGGCGGCAGGGGCTCGATCGGCGGCAGGATCCGGTCGGCGGTGTCGCGGACGCCGTAGTTCCCGGCCGCGGCGGGGTCGGCCAGCGTGAGCAGCATCGCGAGAGCGCCGACCGGCGTGTCGACGCCGTCGATGGTCGACAGGCGGTAGCGCTGGAAGACCGGGATCGCGCTCTGCTCGACGCGCGTCGGCTCGACGCCGACGACCGGGACGCCGGCGCTGCCGAGCCCCTGGTAGAGGCCGGCGAGGAAGCGCGAGGTCTCGGCCGCCTGCGGCTCGGCGGTGCGCATGACGACCACGCCGTCGACCGGGTCGGCGAGGTCTCCCTCGCGAACCTCGACGAGCTCCGGCTCGAGCGCGTCCCAGAGCGGGGTCTCGCCGCCCGCCGCGAGCTCGCGCCCGAGGTCTCGGCCGAGGTTCCCGAGCTGCTCGTCGCCGACGTAGCCGCCGAGCTCGGGGTTCGCGCTCAGCGCCGCCTCGACCGCTTCCAGCCGCAGCGGCAGCTCGAGCGCCCGCATCCGCGAGACCCGGCCGTCGGCGTCCTCCTCGACCTCGCGCTCGACCGCGCTGACGGTCGGGTCGACGGATCCGAGAGTGAGGATCGCGATGTTCTTGCCGTCCAGCCGCCCCGCCGCCAGCGCCGGATAGGCGCTCTCGACGAAGTTCTCGGCCGCCTCCTGGCGCCGCTCGAAGTCCTCCGCGCTCGCGTTGGCGGCGGCGACATCCTCCTCCAGCCCGGCGATCTTCTGGTTGAAGCGGTTCCGCTCGGCGTCGTCGACGAAGCCACGGCCGGAGATGCCGACGCCGATCAGGATCCCGACGACGAGCATCAGGAAGACGGCCGCGAGCGAGGCGACGTGGTAGCGCAGATCGAACACGGGCCCAGGTTAGAGGCCGAAGACGTTTCTCAGCGCCGGAGAGGCCAGGATCGCGACGAGGAGCGCCGCCAGCGCGGCGACGCCGAAGAGCGCCAGCGGCCAGACCCCGATCCGGCGGCTGACGAGGCGGGAGACGCCCTTGGCGTCGATCAGGATCTCCCCCACCTTCAGCCGGGTCACGAACGTCGACGACATCCCGGCCCGGCTGCGCTCCAGGAATTCGACCAGGTTGAAGTGGGTGCCGACGGCGACGATCAGCTCCGCGCCCTTGTCGTGCGCGAGCAGGAGCGCGATGTCCTCGGAGATCCCGGGTGCGGCGACGGTGTGGAACGGGACGCCGAGCCGCTGCAGCCGCGCCTCGCCGGGCGCGTTGCCCTCGCGGTAGGCGTGGACGAGGATCTCGGCGCCGCAGCGCAGCGTCTCGTCGGTGACGGAGTCCATGTCGCCGACGATCACGTCCGGCTTCCAGCCCTCCTCCACGAGCGCGTCGGCGCCGCCGTCGACCGCGACGAGCACCGGCCGGAAGTCGCGCACGTACCCGCGGACGATCTTCAGGTCGCGCTTGTGCCCAGGCCCACGCGCGACGACGAGGGCGTGACGGTCGCGGAAGCTGGTCTCGAGCGCCGGGAAGTCGATCCCCTCGGTCAGGAGCTTGCCCTCGTCGCGGAGGTAGCGGAGCGTGTTGTCCGCGAACTCCTGCAGCGCCTCGGTGACGCGGCCCTGCTGCTCGAGCAGCGCGCCGGCCAGCTCGTGCTCCTCGAGCGCGCGACCGGTCGCGAGGCAGGTGCCGTTCCGGAAGAGGCTGGCGCCGCGCACGGTCAGCCGCTCGCCGTCGGAGAGCTCCTCGAAGAGGTCGGCGTCGTCGACGTCGATCAGCCGGACGCCGCCGCGGACGAGCTGCAGCGGGCCGGGGTTCGGGTAGCGGCCCGACTGGGACGGGGCGACGTTGACGACGACGCGGACGCCCGACTCGACGAGCTCCTCGGCGGAGACGCGGTCGAGGTCGGTGTGGTCGATCACGGCGATGTCGTCCGGGTGCAGCCGGCGGACGAGCTCCTTCGTCCGCTTGCCGAGGCGTGCCGTGCCGGTGTGCTCGATCAGGCTCATCGCAGCGTCGAGATGAACTCTTTCCCGCCCAGCATCCGCTCCAGCTCGTCGCGGCGCTGGGCGTCGTCGAGCGGCTCGATCCGGGTGTGCGTCGGATCGCCGGGGACTTTCTCGACCCGGTAGTGCGTGTCGGCGACGCTCGCGATCTGCGGCAGGTGCGTGATCGTCAGCACCTGGGCGCGCTCGGCGAGCCGCTTCAGGGTCGCGGCGACCGCATGCGCGGTCTCGCCGCCGACGCCGGCGTCGATCTCGTCGAAGACCATCGTCTCGCCGCCGCCGACGGCGGCGATCGCGAGCGCGACCCGGGAGAGCTCGCCGCCGGACGCCGTCTCGGCGACCGGGCCGAACGGCAGGCCGGCGTTCGGGCGGATCAGGAAGACGACCTCGTCGGCGCCCGTCGGGCCCGGATCGCGTTCTCGCAGCTCGACGCGGAACTCGCCCTCGCCCATGCCGACGCCGCGCAGCTCCTCCGCGACCGCGTCGGCGAACGCGGCCGCCGCCGCTTCCCGGGCGGCGCGCAGCTCGGCGGCCAGGCCGTTCGCCCGCGTCTCGGCGGCAGCGAGCGCCTCCGCGGCAGCGGCCGCCGGATCGAGGCCGCTGTCGAGCGCGGCCAGCTCCTCGCGGGCCGCGTCGGCGCGCGCGAGCAGGTCGTCGTAGTCGGCTGCACCGAAGCGCCGGCGTGCGTCGGAGATCCGCTCGAGCTCGCCTTCGACGTGCTCGAGGCGGTCCGGCTCGGCCTCGAGCGAGGCGAGGAAGGCGCGGAGGTCGGAGCCGACCTCGCCGAGGCGGAGCTCGAGGTCGCGCAGCTCCTCACCGGCCCGGGCGAGCTCCGGCGCGAGCCGCTCGAGCGGGGCCAGCGAGCGCTCGGCGGCGGCCGTGAGCCCGGTCGCACCCTCGCCCTCGTCCGGCGAGAGCGCCTCCGCGGCGCGGGCCGCTCCCTCTGCGAGCTCGGTCACGTGCCGCAGCCGCTCGCGCTCGTCGCGCAGCGACTGCTCGCCGCCGGGCTCGAACCCCTCGGTCGCCTCGGCGAGCGCGGTCAGCTCGCGGAGGCGCGCCTCCTCGGCCGCGGCGCCGCGCGTCAGCTCGTCGTGCCGCTTGCGGGCGGCCGCGAGCTCGCGCCACGCAAGCCGTGCCTCGCGGCGGCGGCGCAGCTGCTCGTCGCCGACGAAGCCGTCGAGGACGTCGAGCTGGTACGAGGGCCGGCCGAGCCGGCGCTGCTCGAACTGGCCCGACATCGCGATCAGCCGCTCGGCGGCAGCCGCCAGATCCTCGCGCGCGACGGCGCGGCCCCACGCATACGCTCGCGTCCGGCCGTCGGCGAAGACGCGCCGCGCGAGCACGAGGCCGGGCTCGTCCTCGGGCGCCAGCTCGGCGAGACCGGCCAGCTCCTCGTCGTCGAAGAAGCCGTCCGGGACGTCGAGCTCGGCCTCGACGTACGCCTCGGTTCCCGCGGCGCCGACGATCCCGGCATCTCCCTTCGCGCCGAGCAGCAGGCCGACCGCCTGGGTGAGGATCGTCTTGCCGGCGCCCGTCTCGCCCGTGATCGCCGTCAGCCCGACGTCGGGAGCCAACTCGGCCTCCCGGACGAGCACGAGGTTCTCGATCCGCAGGCTACGAAGCAAAGGTCCGGCTGTAGCGGCTGAAGAACGTCACCTCGGGCAGCGTCGCGAGACGCGAGCGCTGCTCGCCGAGGCGGGCGACGGCGCGGCCGCCGGGAGCGAGGTCGCCGACGCGGTGGCCGTCGACGAGCGCGGTCGCGGGCACGTCCGGCGTCCGGTTCCAGACGATCAGCTCGTCGTCGCGCGGGACGACGAGCGGGCGGGCGTTGAGCGAGTGCGGCGCCACGAACGTGATCGCCATCGCGTCGAGCCCCCAGACGAGAACCGGGCCGCCGTTCGAGAAGTTGTAGCCCGTCGAGCCGGAGGGAGTCGCGCAGACGACGCCGTCGCAGGCCAGCCGGCCGAGACCCTCGCCGCCGACCGCCCACTCGAGCTGGATCATCCGGCCGACGACGGCGCTCGCGATCACGAGGTCGTTGACGGCGACGCGGCGCTCGTCGCCCACCTCGACGTCGAGCGTCGGCACGTCCTCGACGCGGTACTCGCCGGCGAAGACACGCGCCAGCCCGCTCTCGAGCTCGCTGCGCTTGATCGAGGCGAGGAAGCCGACCCGCCCGAAGTTGACGCCGATCACCGGCACGCCGGTGCCGAGATAGCGCGCGAGTGCGCGCAGCATCGTCCCGTCGCCGCCGAGGACGACCGCGATGTCGACGTCCGCTGCGTCGGCTCCGGCAGGCTCGAGCCCGTGCTTCTCCGACTCGTCCGCGGCCAGCTGCAGCTCGACTCCGGCCTCGCGGGCGACGTTGGCGAGCCGCGCCAGCGCCGAGCCGATCGCCTGCGGCTTGCCGTGCGTCATCACGGCCGCGCGCTTGACGGCTCTAGGCTGCTGTGACGGCACGGTCGATGCGCTGGTCGATGTCATCGAGGAGCACGGGATCGGGGCGGTTGATCAGGTGGACGAAGAACTCGCGGTTGCCCTTCGGCCCGGGCAGTCCGGAGTCTACGACGCCGACCGTCGTCCCACCCCACCCGAGGGCGGCCTCGACGACCTCGCGGAGGACGCGGCGGTGGAGCTCGGCGTCCCTGACGACGCCGCCGCGGCCGACCTCGTCCTTCCCCGCCTCGAACTGGGGCTTGACCAGGACGACCGCGTCCCAGCCGGGCGCGAGCAGCCGCAGCACGGGCGGCAGCGCGATCCTGACGCTGATGAACGAGACGTCGGCGACGAGCAGGTCGGGGCGGAAGGGGAGCTCGGTGAGCTCGCGTGCATTCGTCCGCTCCAGGACGGTGACCCGCGGGTCCTCGCGCAGCTTCGGGTGCAGCTGGCCGTAGCCGACGTCGACCGCGATCACCCGCGCGACCCCGTGCTGGAGCAGGTAGTCGGTGAAGCCGCCCGTCGACGCGCCGACGTCGATCGCGTCGCGCCGGTCGAGCTCGACGCTCGAGCTGTCCGAGGGCGTTCGCGAGCTTCTCGCCGCCGCGCGAGACGAACCGCGGCCGCGCCTTCACCTCGAGCTCTGCCTCCTCCGGCACCTGGTGGCCCGGCTTGTCGTACCCCGGGACGAGCCCCGCCAGCACGAGCGCCTGCGCCTGCGCGCGGCTCTCCGCGAGACCCCGTTCGACGAGCAGGACGTCGAGCCGCTTCTTCATCGCGTCCAGGGTAGTGGCCGAGTGTGCTACAGGACTGTCATGGAGTTGCGCGGAGAGCGTGTCGCGCTGCGGCCTCTGGCGGAGGCGGACGTGCCCAGGATCGTCGAGCTCGGCGCCGATCCGGAGGTCTCGCGCTGGTGGCGCGGGCTCACCCACGAGCACGTCCTCGAGAAAGCGCGCGGCGAGGACGACGGCGCGGTCGTCTTCGCGATCGTCTTCGAGGGCGAGATCGCCGGGATGATCCAGTACTTCGAGGAGGACGACGAGGAGTTCCGCCACGCGTCGATCGACCTCTTCCTCGGCGCGCCCTACCACGGCCGCGGTCTCGGCACGGACGCCGTCCGGACGATGGCGGGCCATCTGATCCGCGATCGTGGCCACCGCCGGCTGACGATCGACCCGGCCGCGCACAACGAGCGCGCGATCCGCTGCTACGAGAAGGTCGGCTTCAAGCGCGTCGGCGTCATGCGCGAGTACTGGCGCGATCCCGACGGCGTCTGGCGCGACGGCCTGCTGCTCGACCTGCTCGCGAGGGAGCTGACGTGACGGTCACCGCCTCGGCACTGGACTGGCTGCTGGACTCGGACGAGCCCGGGATCGTCTTCCAGGCGAAGCGCGACCTGCTCGGGGAGGCGGATCCGCCCGAGGCCGCCCGCGTTCTCGAAGGGCCGAAGGTGCGCGGCGCTCCTCGCGGGGCAGCAGCCCGACGGCGGCTTCGGCGTCAACGTCTACGGCAAATGGGGCGGCGCCCACTGGCGGCTCGTCTCGCTCGTCGAGCTCGGCGTCCCGGCCGGCGAGCCGCGCTGCGTCGCCGCCGCGGAGACGGTGCTCGCGTGGCTGACCGGAAAGGGCCACCGAGAGCCGGATCCAGACGATCGACGGCCTCGTCCGGAGGTGCGGCTCCCAGGAGGGGAACGCTCTGGCGGTCTGCTGCCGGCTCGGGCTTGCGGACGACCCGCGCGTCCGGCTGCTCGCGGAGTCGCTCGTCGAGTGGCAGTGGCCGGACGGCGGCTGGAACTGCGACAAGAAGGCGACGGGCTACCGCTCCTCGTTCAACGAGTCGCTGCCGCCGATGTGGGGTCTCCACGAGTACTGGGCCGCCACCGGGGAGACGGCGGCGAAGGATGCAGCCCGGCGCACGGCCGAGCTCTTCCTCGAGCATCGGCTCTTCCGCACGCTGGCGACCGGCGAGCCGATCAAGGAGTCGTTCGTCACCATCCACTCGCCGCCGTTCTGGCACTACGACTTCTTCCAGGCGCTCGTCGTGCTCGCGCGGATGGGGCTTGTACAGGACCCGCGCGCGGCCGACGCCCTCGACCTGCTCGACGAGCGCCGCCGTCCGGACGGCCGCTGGCAGTCCGGCGGCCGCTGGTGGAAAGCGCCCGGCTCCAAGGGCAGCAACGTCGAGGCTGTCGACTGGGGCTCCGGCCCGAGCGAGCTGCTGACGCTGAACGCGCTCCGCGTCCTCCGCGCCGCGGCCAAGTAGCCGAGCGATATCCGAGCGAACCGTTACGCGGTGCGCGCGGCCAGGCCGGACACGATCTCGGCGAGCACGGTCGTGTCGGCGTCGATCTCGTCGAGCCGAGTCTGGGCGCGCCCGGCCGCGTCGTCGGCGAGGCGGCGAGCCTCCTCGACGCCGTACACGTCGACGTAGCCGTCGCCGTCCAGCAGGTCGTCCACGATCTGGAACAGCAGTCCGAGCTCGTCGCCGAACGCCCGCCAGGCCGGCTGCTCGCCCTCCGGGACCTCGGCGACCCAGAGCGCCACGCCGACCGAGGCGGAGAGCAGCGCACCGGTCTTCAGGCGGTGCAGCGCCGCGAGGTCGGCAGTGTCGCCGGTGACGTCGCGGTACTGGCCGCCGATCATCCCGAGCGTCGCCTGTGCGAGCTCGCGGCCGATCATCGGCGTCGGGTAGGAGAGCGCAAGCCGGAACGCCTCGGCGAGGAGAGCGTCGCCTGCGAGCAGCGCCGTTGCCTCACCGAACGCGACGTGTGCCGCGGGGCGGCCGCGCCGCTCGTCGTCGTCGTCGAGCGCGGGCAGATCGTCGTGGACGAGCGAGAACGTGTGCACGAGCTCGACCGCCGCCGCCGCCGGCAGGACGTGCTCGGCCACCGCGCCCGCCGACTCCCCGACGGCGAGTGCGAGCACGGGCCGGACGCGCTTGCCGCCCGCCTCGACCGGATACCGCAGGGCCTCCTCGAGCCCGCCCAGCTCCGGTGTGAACGCGAGCTCGCCGAGGTACCCCTCGACCAGCGCGCGCAGCTCGTCAGGGGGCCGGAGCATCCGCCCGCGCCCGCGCCTTGGCCAGCTCGGCCTCGACCTCCTTCGCGAGGTCGGCGAGCTCGGTCAGCACCTCGACCGCGGACTCGGCGTCCTCCTGTGCGGCCAGGCGCTCGAGCTCGTCGCGGGTCGCCTTCAGCCGCTCGAGCAGCTCCTCGGCGCGGCCGAGTGCCTCATCCGCCGATCCGGTCGCAGCTCATGCCACCTCCTCCCTGGCCACGCGGGCCAGAATCCCGTTCACGAGCCGCGCTGCGTCCTCGGACGCATACCGCTTCGCCAGCACGACAGCCTCGTTCATCGCCACCTCTCGCGGCACGCTCTCCTCCTCGAGCTCGTAGATCCCGATCCTCAGGATATTTCGCTCGAGCGTACCCAGCCGGTCGGCGGTCCAGCCGTCCGCGGACGCCGTGATCCGGCGGTCGAGCTCCTCCGCCCGGTCGGACACCGCCTCCGCGAGATCGAGCGCGAACGCGTCCGGCTCGCCCTCGTAGAGAGCGGTCAGCGGCTGGCCGGTGAGATCCCACTGGTAGAGCAGGAACAGAGCGGTCCTCCGCGCCTGCCGGCGGCCGGTGCTCACTGGTCGAGCTCCTCGATCGCGAGGTCGACCCGCTCGACGGTGAGGCCGGTCGAGCTCCTCAGGGCCTCGGTCACGCCTGCTTGCACGGCCTTCGCGAGCTCGGGCAGCACGGCGCCGTAGCGGGCGGCGAGCTCGAGCTCGACGCGCACCGACCCCTCCGTGACGGCGATGTCGAGACCGCGGCGCGGGCGGCGCACCCGCGCGCCGTCGACGCGCTCGACGGCGGCGACGACGAGTCCGGCGAGCGCGTCGCCCGCGATCCGGATCTCGCCGTGGGCGCTCTTCGTGACGTGTCCGTCCCGGCTCATCCGGCCGTGAGCGCCGGCAGGCGCCCCTCCATCTCCGTCAGGAAGCTCGTCGAATACTCGCCGCCGGCGAACTCGGCCGAGCGGAGGATGTCGAGCGCGAGCCCGCGCGTGGTCGGAACACCGTCGAGGCCGGTCTCCTCGAGCGCGCGAATCCCGCGCGCGATCGCCGCGGGCCGATCCTCGGCCCAGACGATCAGCTTGGCGATCAGCGAGTCGTAGTAGGGCGAGATCGCCGAGCCTTCCTCGAGGTGGGTGTCGATCCGGACGCCCGGCCCGAGCGGCGGCCGGAAGCGCGTGATCGTCCCGGGTGCGGGCGCGAAGTCGCGGGAGGGATCTTCCGCGTTGAGCCGGATCTCGAGCGCGTGCCCGCGGCGCGGCGCCCGGCCGGTGAGCGAGAGCGGCTCTCCTGCCGCCACACGGAGCTGCTCGCGGACGACGTCGACGCCGGTGACGAGCTCGCTGACCGGGTGCTCGACCTGGAGGCGGGCGTTCAGCTCGATGAAGTGGAAGGTGCCGTCGGCGCCGAGGAGGAACTCGAACGTGCCCGCGTTCTCGTACCCGATCGTCCGGCACGCCCGCTCGGCCGCGGCCTCCATCTCCTCCCGCGTGTCGGCGTCGAGCGCCGGCGACGGCGACTCCTCGATCAGCTTCTGGTGGCGCCGCTGGATCGAGCACTCGCGCTCGCCCAGCGTCAGCACGCCGCCGTCCTTGTCGCAGAGCACCTGGATCTCGACGTGCCGGGCCGGGACGAGCGCCTTCTCGAGGTAGAGCGAGCCGTCCGAGAACGCGGCCTCGGCCTCGGCACGGGCGGTCGAGTACGCCGCCTCGAGCGCATCGGGCTCGTGAACGAGGCGCATCCCCTTGCCGCCGCCACCCGACGTCGCCTTCAAGAGCACCGGGAAGCCGAGCTCCTCCGCCGCTGCGCGCACTTCCGCGAGCGTCGCGCCGCCCTCCGTCCCGGGCACGAGCGGGACGCCGGCCGCCTTCATCTCCGCCTTCGCGCGCGCCTTGTCGCCCATCCGCTCCATCACGTCGGCGCCGGGGCCGACGAAGACGAGGTCGGCGTCCTCGCACGCCCTCACGAACGCCGGGTTCTCGGAGAGAAAGCCGTAGCCGGGGTGGATCGCCTCGCAGCCCGTCGTCTCCGCCGCGGCGATCACGTTGGCGACGCGCAGGTAGCTCTCCGCGGCCGAGGGCGGGCCGATGCAGACAGAGCGGTCGGCCAGACGGACGTGGAGCGAGTCCCTGTCGGCGGTCGAGTAGACCGCGACGGCCTCGGCGCCGAGCTCGTGGACAGCGCGGATGATCCTGACGGCGATCTCGCCGCGGTTCGCTACGAGGACTCGGGAGAACATCAGAGGGTCGGCGGCGCCGCGATCGGCTCGAGCTCGAACAGGAGCTGCCCGAACTCGACCGGCTTGCCGTTCTCGACGTGAATCGCCGCGACGCGGCCGGCGGTGTCCGCCTTGAGCTCGTTGAAGAGCTTCATGGCCTCGAGCAGGCAGAGCGTCTGCCCGGCCATGACGACGTCACCGACGTCCACGAACGGGGGCGTCCCCGGCTCGGACTGGCGGTAGAAGACCCCGACCATCGGCGACTCGACGCGGATCGAGCCGGCCTCCGCGGCCGGGAGCACGGGCAGCTCGCCGGGCTCGTCCTCGGCCAGGGGGGCCGCCTGCTGGGGCACGCCGCGCTCGTCGGCCCGCCGGACGGAGACGCGCATCCCCTCGTCCTCGATCTCGACCTCGGCGACGCCGCTCTCCTGGACGATCTTCACGAGCTCGCGGATTCGCTGCTCGCGGGTCTCCTCGAGCGTCGTCTCGCCGCGGTCGTCACGGCTGTGCCGCGCCCTGATCGTCCGCAGCAGCTCCTCGGCCTCCTCGCCGAAGAGGGCGATCAACACGAGCTCTTCCTCGCTGGCGGCGAGGCCCTCGGCCTCGAGCCGCACGTCCTCCGCGGTCGGCGGGTCGTTCTCGAGCGGCGCCATCCCGTCGGTGATCAGCGCGACGGCGCGCGCCACGGTGGCGTCGACGGAGCCGGGAGGGCTCCCGAAGCCGCCCTGGACGAGCGAGCGGAACTCGTCCACGACCGTCCCGTAGCGGCGCGCGGAGAGCACGTGGATCAACGCCTGTGAGGCGAGGATCTGGCCGATCGGAGCTGCCAGCGGCGGCCAGCCGGTCTCGCGCCGGATCTGCTGCAGCTCGTCGAGGGTCTCGAGCAGGCGGTCGTCGGCGGCGTGCGCACGCAGGTGCGCGTCGAGCGCGGCGACGAGCCCCGTCGGCAGGTCGTACTCGGCCGCCCGCACCGCGATCCGCGGCGCATGCGGCGTCACGATCTCGTCGCCGATGTGCTCGTCGACGAGGTCGGAGGCCTCCCAGAGCCGCGCGACGTCGACGCCCGTGTCCATGCCCATTCCCGCCAGCGCCGACGCCATCGACTCACCGGCGACGCGGTGGAGCGAGAGCGCCAGCGGATAGACGGTGCACGCGATCAGGTCCGCCCCCGCACGGGCCGCCTCGAGCGAGTCCGCGAGCGCGGTGCCGCCGGCGCCCTGGCAGTAGAAGCCGACCGGAAGCCCCGACGCCTCCTTGACGCGGGCGACAAGCTCGCCGGCCTGATGCGGCTCGAGACCGCCACTGGGGTCGTGCACGAGCGCGCGCGTCGCCTTGATCTCCGGCAGCTCTTTCGCCTGCTCGACGAGCTTGTCGATCGCGCCCTCGTCGCCCGGGCTGTAGACGAGTCCCGCGTGGAACTCCTTGCCGGCGGCGACGATCGCGTCGCCGGGCTCACGGAGGTTCGAGACGTCGTTGAGCGGGTCGTGGAGGCGGAAGACGTCGATGCCGTTGTCGGCCGCGGAGGCGACGAAACGGCGCACGAAGTCGGCGCCGACGGGCCGCGAGCCGACGAGGAAGCGGCCGCGCAGCGCCAGCCCGAGCGGTGTCGTCGTCCGCGCCTTCAGCGCCCGGATCCGCTCCCACGGGCTCTCGACGCCGCGCCGGACGGCGGTGTCGAAGACCCCGCCGCCGGAGATCTCGAGCAGCGCGAACCCGGCCGCGTCGAGCGCCTCCGCGATCCGCAGCAGCTCGCCCGTCGGCACCCGCCCGGCGAGCGGCTCCTGCGAGAGCAGGCGAATAGTCGTGTCAACGAGCCGCGGCACGTGCGGAGACTACCGAGTGCCGAACCGGGAGACCTTGTGTTTCAGAAACACAAGCTCTCCTCGACGACGGTCACGGTCGCCTGGCGTTCCGGCTCGTCGCTCGCGGTGCGTAGGCCGGCGGAACAGTGCTTCAGCACGGGCCGGCGGCTGGAGCGCCGCGAGCGGCGAGAGGGCGGCGGAGCCGGGCTCCGCCCGGCGGGAGCCGCCCGGCCGGAGCGTCAGGCGCGAGAGATGTAGCGGCCTTCGCGGGGGTCGACCTTGATCCGGTCGCCCGGGTTGACGAAGAGCGGCACCGCGACGACGGCGCCCGTCTCGAGCGTCGCCGGCTTGGTCACGTTCGAGACCGTGTCGCCCTTCACGCCCGGCTCGGTGTCGGTGACCGCGAGCTCGAGCGAGGACGGCAGCTGGACGCCGGAGGGCTTGCCGCCGACGAAGAGGAGCTGCACCGGCGTCGAGGGCTGCATGTAGGGCAGCTCGGCCTCGAGCGAGGAGTGCGGCAGCGACATCTGCTCGTAGGTGCTCTCGTCCATGAACACGACCTCGTCGCCGGAGTCGTAGAGGTACTGCATGTTCTTGACCTCGGTGAAGACGCGCGGGAACTTCTCGCCCGCGCGGAAGGTCTTGTCGACGACGGAGCCCGAGTCGATGCTCTTCACCTTCGTCCGCACGAACGCGCCGCCCTTGCCCGGCTTCACGTGCTGGAACTCGACGATGCGCCAGACCGAGCCTTCCAGCTCGATGTGCATCCCGTTCTTGAACTCGTTGGTGCTGACGACGTCTGCCACGGCGGCGGAGATTACCTGACGGTCGTCAGCTCTTTGCCCGCGTGCGTGAGCCGCTCGCTGCCTTCGTCGGTGACGAGCACCATGTCCTCGATCCGGACGCCTCCGAGGTCGGGGATGTAGATGCCCGGCTCGCAGCTGATCACGTTCCCGGACTCGAAGGTGTCGGTCGACTCGGCGCGCGCCGCCGGGAGCTCGTGGACGTCGAGGCCGATCCCGTGGCCGAGGCCGTGACCGAACTGCTCCCCCCAGCCCGCAGCCGCGATCAGGTCGCGGGCGGCTGCGTCGGCGTCGCGGCCGCTGACGCCGGGACCGTACGCGGCGAGACCGGCGAGCTCCGCCTCCAGACAGACCTCGTAGGCTCGGCCGAGCTCGTCGGGGAGGTCGCCGGTCGCAAAGGTGCGCGTGCAGTCGGACGCGTAGCCGTCGACGCGGCAGCCGGCGTCGATCGTGACGAGCGTGTTCGCCGGGATCTCCACGTCGCGGACGTCCGCGTGCGGGCTGGCGCCGTTCTCGGCCGCGGCGACGATCGTGTCGAACGCGAGCTCCGAGGCGCCGAACTCGTGGAAGAGCTCGCGCACGCGCCATGCCAGCTCCCGCTCGGTGCGGCCCGTGAACTGCTCCTCGGCGAGTGCGGCGTAGACCCGGTCGGAGATCCCGGCCGCCTCGCGCATCGCAGCGATCTCCTCCGGCTCCTTGATCGCGCGCAGGCCCTCGACGAGCCCGGTCTGCGCGACGGTCTCGACGCCGCCTTCGCGCAGCTGGTCGTTCGCTGCGACGGTGACGACGTGCGCCTCGATCCAGATCGTCCGGCCGGCGAGCCGGGTCGCGAGGTCGCCGATCACGGCGCGCGCCGTCTGCTCGAACGTGACGCCCTCGAGCGTGCGCGCCTTCTGCGCGTAGCGGAAGTCGGTGTAGAGCGTCGCCTCGCCGTCCGGCTCGACCAGCACGGCGGCGTTCGAGCTCTGGAGGCCGGTCAGATAGCGGACGTTGACCCCGTTCGTGACGAGCAGCGGCTCGTCGAGCAGCGCCGCGAGGCGCTCGATCCTGCTCATTGCTGCGCCAGCCATTCGAGTGCCTCCTTGTAGCCCTCGGGGCCCTTGCCGAGGATCCGTTTCGCCGCGAGGTCGCCGATCACCGAGTGTCGCCGCCACTCCTCACGCTCCTCGATGTTCGAGAGATGCACCTCGATCACCGGCACCTTGAAGAGCTCGATCGCGTCCCGGATCGCGTAGCTGTAGTGCGACCACGCGCCGGGGTTGACGATCACCCCGCCCGCCCAGTCGAGGGCGTCGTGGCACCAGTCGACGAACTGCCCCTCGTGATTCGTCTGGCGGCAGCGGGTCGTGCACTCGAGCACCTTCGACCACGCGTAGATCTGGCTCTCCAGCTCGGCGAGCCCGAGCCCGCCGTAGATGGCCGGATCGCGCTTGTCGAGGGCGTCGAGGTTGACTCCGTTGAGGACGGCAACGCGCATCGGCGCGACTCTACCGCTCTAGCCGCGCAGGCTCTGCGCGCAAGATCCCTGAAGGGGCCGCTTCGCGGCCCACTAGCCCGCTCAGCCGACGATGAGCTGGTCGAGTGCGGCACGAACCTCCGCCGGCGGAACCTCGACTCCGACCCGCGGCTTGCCCGGCTCGTCGAGGAGGACGAGCCGGGGCGCACCGCCGACGTTCTTCTTGTCGCGTCCGAGAGCGGCCCACGCCGCCTCACGATCGACCTTGACCCGCTCGGGGTGAAGCGTCTCCTCGACCGGCTTCGTGTCGAGCCCGGAGAGGCGAAGCGCGGCCAGCAGCCCGAGCGCGACCGCGCGACCGTGCGGAAGCTCGAAGCCGGCCGCCGCTTCGAGCGCATGGGCGAAGGTGTGGCCGAGGTTGAGCTGCGCGCGCTCGCCGCGATCGTGCGGGTCGCGCAGGCAGAGGGCGGTCTTGAACGCCGCCGCGCGCCGAACCTGCTGGTCGAGCGGCAGCTCCCAGATCGGCTCGCCGAGCAGCAGCCCTGTCTTCACGAGCTCCGCGCGGCCGTTCGCCAGCTCGGCCTCCGGGAGGGTCTCGAGCGTGGCGGGATCGATCACCGTCCGGACCGGCCAGTGGAAGGCGCCGACGATGTTCTTCGCGCCGGGGAGGTCGATCGCGGTCTTGCCCCCGATGGCCGCGTCGACCTGGCCGACGAGCGTCGTCGGCACGGCGACCCAGTCGATGCCGCGGAAGTAGCTCGCGGCGGCGAAGCCGGCGACGTCGGTGGTGCAACCGCCCCCGAGCGCGACGAGCGTGCCGTTCCGCTCCAGCCGGAGCGAGTGCCAGAGCGCCTCGAGCGACTCGACCGTCTTCGCCTGCTCGCCGGGGGCGAGCTCGTGTACTGCTCTCGCCCGCGCGCCGAGCGCGAGCTGGGCGTCCATGCCGTAGATGCCGGCGACGCGGGCGTCGCTGACGATCTCGATCTGCCCGTCGCCCGGGATGAGCTCGCTCAGCTGCTCGAGCGCGCCGAGCTCGACGTGCACGCCGCCGGCCGCCAGGGCGGCCCCGTCGAGGTCGGTCGCCGACGCGTCGGCCGCACGGTCGTACAGCGGGCGCCGCTCCTCGTAGAGCGTCCGGAACGCAGTCTCGTCCTGGGCCAGCGGTCGGTCGCTGCCCGCGACGCGGCGCCAGGCCTCGTCGGCGCCGACCTCGACGTGGATCGCGAGCGCATGCTGCCGCAGCGCTTCTCGAATCTCGTCGGTCCCGACCGCGCCGCCGCCGAGCGCGATCACGGCCGGCGTATCCGACCCGAGCGCCGCCGAGCGCATGCTTCGACTCGACGAGCCGGAACGCCGGTTCGCCGCCGGTCTCGAAGATCCGCGCGATCGGCTCCTCGAGCTCGATCTCGGCGTCGACGTCGACGAAGGGACGGCCCAGCTTCTCGGCGAGGGCCGCACCAAGCGTCGACTTGCCGGCGCCCATGAAGCCGATCAGCGCGACGTGACGGTCTAGCGCGTGCGTATCCGCTCCAGGTAGGCCGCGTGCGCCGCGAGCATGTCGCCGAGCGCGTCGCCGCCGAGCTTCTCCCGCGCCGCACGGGCGAGCTCCCAGGCGACGGCGGCCTCGGCGACGACGGCGAGCGCCTCGACGGCGGCGACGTCGCTGCGCTCGACGAGCGCCTGCGCCGGCTCGCCGGTGGCGAGATCGACGGAGTCGAGCGGCCGCATCAGCGTCGGCAGCGGCTTCATCGCTGCACGGACGACGATCTCCTCGCCGTTCGAGATCCCGGCCTCGATCCCGCCGGCCCGGTTCGAGCGTCGCTTCAGGCCGGGCTCGATCTCGTCGTGGGCCGCCGAGCCGCGCTCGCGCGGCGAGCGCGAAGCCGTCTCCGACCTCGACGCCCTTCACGGCCTGGATGCCCATCAGCGCCGCGGCGAGCCGGGCGTCGAGCCGGTCCTCGCGCGAGGCGTACGAGCCGAGGCCCGGGAAGACGCCCGTCGCCCGGATCTCGACGATCCCGCCGAGCGTGTCCCGGTCGGCGCGGGCTGCGTCGATCGCCGCCTCCCAGTTCTCGCGCTCGCCGCCGATCTCGAGCACCGAGCCGGCGACCTCGATCCCGAGCTCGCGCAGGAGCGCCTTGGCGACGGCGCCGGCCGCGACGTAGACCGCCGTATGCCGCGCGCTGGCGCGCTCGAGCGCGTCGCGAACGTCCGTCGTGGTCGTACTTGAGCACGCCGGCGAGGTCGGCGTGACCGGGGCGCGGCAGCGTCACCGGCTTCGTGCCCTTCCCCGACGGCTCGCCCTCGGGCGGCCACGGGTTCATCCCCCACTCCCAGTTCTTGTGGTCGCGGTTGCGGACGACGAGCGCGAGCGGCGTCCCGAGCGTGCGCCCGTGCCGGAGGCCGGCGAGCACCTCGACCACGTCCTGCTCGAGCTGCTGTCGCGGGCTGCGGCCGTAGCCCTGCTGGCGGCGGTGGAGGTCGGCGTCGATCGCGGCGCGGTCGAGCATGCAGCCCGGCGGGAAGGCCGGTCAGGATCGCCACGAGCGCCGGGCCGTGCGACTCGCCCGCGGTCGTGAGGTGCGAGCGTCACGCGGCAGAGCGTACTGCGGCGCGCATGACGTCAACCGGCGCTGGGCAGCCCGGTCCAGAGCTCGAACGACGCCGCGCCCTGCGCGACGAGCACGTCGAGGCCGTCGACGAGCTCGGCAGCCGGCGGCGCGGGCGGCGGCCGCGTGAGCCGTCTCGCCGCCCTCGGCGCGGTAGGCCAGGTCGATCACCGTCTGACCCGCGCGCGGCTCGAAGAGCAGCTCGTCCTTCACCGGCGTCGCCTGGACGACGAGCTCGGCGTCGTCGGTGCGCGGCGGCCACTCGCCTCTTGCGCGCGAAGACCTCGACGTGCGCCCCGCGCGCCTCCAGCTCGGCGATCCAGGCGGCCGCAGCGCCGCCGGCGCCGACCACCGCGGCCGTCGCCGGCCGGCGGTCGCCGAGCGCGGCCGTGTCGGTGCTGCTCCCGAGCACGCGCCCGTCGCGGATCACGAGCGTGTTGACGGACCCGACGCCTCCCTCGACCTCGTCGCAGAGCGCCGACGACGGCCCGCTTGTGCGGCGTCGTCACGTTCGCCCCGGCGAACCCGAGCGCGACGAGCCCGCGCACGGCCGGCTCGAGCCGCTCCGGCGCGACGCCGAGCGGGACGTACGCGTAGTCGAGCGCGAGCGCCGCGAAGGCCGCGTTCTGCATCCGCGGCGAGAGCGAGTCCGACCTTCGGGTCGCGGAGCAGGCCCGACGAGAGCTGTCGTGGTCCGGCGATCACGCGTCAGCCGCAGCCGAAGCCGTACTCGCAGGCCTTGGCGAAGAACTCCGACTCGCTCGCCGTGAAGAAGTGATGGATCCTTGTCCGGCTTGCGCACGAAGTAGAGGTAGTCCACCTTCGCCGGGTGCGCGGCCGCCTGCATCGACGCGAGGCCGGGGTTCGCGATCGGCGTCGGCGGCAGCCCGGTGCGGTTGCGCGTGTTGTACGGGTTGTCGCTCTCGAGCTGCGAGACGCGCAGCGACTCGGTGCCCGGGACGTCGAGCCCGTAGCGGATCGTGGCGTCGATCCCGAGCGGCATCCCCGCCTTGAGCCGGTTGTAGATCACGGCCGCGACCTTCGGCCGCTCGTCGGGCGCGATCGTCTCCTTCTCGACCATCGAGGCGATGATCAGGACGTCGTACGGCGTCAGGTTCTTCTTCTTCGCCGCGGCGAGGTCGACCTTGGCCCAGTTCGTCTCGAAGTGCTCGATCTGGTCGTCGACCAGCTGCGCGCTCGTCGTCCTCGGGGTGAACTCGTAGGTCGCCGGGAAAGAGGAAGCCCTCGATCCTCCCCTTCGCATCCTTGCGGAAGGTCGGCGGCACGGTCGCCGCTCTCGACGCCGTCGCGTACGTGTCGCCGGAGAGCTTCGGCGTCACGTTCCGCTTGCGCTTGGCGATCTGGCGCACTTCTGCGACCCGCACGACCATCTGCTTGCGGGTGAAGCCCTCCGGAAAGACGATGCGGAGGATCGTGGGCTTGGGCGCGGCGACCGTCGTCGCCGGCGGCGGCTCCTTCGGTGTCGCTGTCGCCGAACGCGCTGACCCCGAGCCAGAGCGCGAGCCCGATGAAGGCGCACAGCAGCAGCGCCGCGATGGCACGCCGCCGCGCGATCTGCCCCTTCGGCGGCCGGTTCTCGGGCCGTCCCGCCTTGGGGGGCATCACCCCTCTCGACTCGTCCATGCCAGCCAGCTCTCGAGCAGGTGCGCCGCCGCGCGCGCGTCCTCCGGCGCATTCGACGACGGGCCGGACGCCGCGAGCGCCGTCGTGAAGCGCTCGTCGAAGGACTCCACCGGCACGTCGAGCAGCGCCTCGAGCGACTCGACGAACGCCGCGGTCTCCTGCGCCTGCGCGCCGGCCGCTCCGCGCAGCGTCAGCGGCAGCCCGACGACCACACGTTCTGCTTCTTCGGCCGCGACGATGGCCGCAAGCTCGCGCAGGCCCTCCGGCGTGGCCGCGCGCTCGACGACGCCGACCGGGCGCGCGAGCGTCCCGGTGGCGTCGGATACGGCGACGCCGGTTCGCGCCGAGCCGTAGTCCAGGGCGATCACCTTCAGGCGAGCGCCTCGAGAATCGTCTGCTCGGCGAGCGCAACGGCGTTGTCGAGCCCCGCCGCGTCCTTCCCGCCCGCGCGAGCCATCGTCGGACGCCCGCCGCCCTTGCCGCCGATCAGCGCGGCCGCCTCGCGGATCACGTCACCGGCGTTGACGCCCCGGCCTTCGAGCGACTTGTCGAGGTTGATCAGGAGCTGCGCGGCGCCGTTGTCGCGCACCCCGACGATCACGGCCGCCGGCGCGTGCTGCTGCTTCAGCTTGTCCGATACGTCGAGCGGGTCGCCGCTCTTGACGTCGACCACGAGCACGGTGACGTCGCCGGCGGCAGTCTCGCGCGTCACGGTGAAGTCGGCCGCGTCCGCCGGGACGCCGCCCTGCTTCGCCTCCTTCCGCGCCTTCGCCAGCTCGCCGCGCAGCTCGTCGCCCTCGCGCGCACGCTCGTGCAGGAGCGAGAACGCAGCGCCGGAGGTGACCGCTTCGATCCGGCGGGCGCCGGAGCCGACGGAGCCCTCGGAGAGGATCACGAACGGGCCGATCTCCGCGGTCGAGCGGACGTGCGTGCCGCCGCAGAGCTCGCGCGAGAAGCCGTCGATCTCGACGACGCGGACGATCTCGCCGTACTTCTCGCCGAAGAGCATCTGCGCACCGAGCCGCCGCGCCTCGTCGATCGGCGTCTCGAAGGTGCGCACCGGCCGGCCGGCGAAGACCTGCTCGTTGACGAGCTCCTCCACGCGCGCCCGCTCGTCGGCACTCAGCGCCTGCTCGTGGGTGAAGTCGAAGCGCAGCTTGTCGGGACGCACGGCGGAGCCCGCCTGCTGGACGTGCTCGCCGAGCACCCGCCGGAGCGACTCGTGCAGGAGGTGCGTCGCGGTGTGGTTGGCCATCGTCGGGAAGCGCACGGCCCACGGCACGACCGCCTTGACGCGGTCGCCGACGGCGAAGCCCTCGCCCTCGAAGACGAGCGTCTGGTCGTCGCCGAGCCGGACCGCCTCGCGCAGCTCCGCGCGCGCACCCGTCTCGTCGTGCTCGATCCAGCCCTGGTCGGAGACCTGGCCGCCGCCGGCCGGGTAGAACGGCGAACGCTCGAGCTTCGCCTCGAAGGTGCCGTCTCCGAGGTCGTTGAGCGCGACGATCGCGGTCAGCACCTCGGTCTGCTCGTAGCCGACGAACTCCGCCGGCGCACCCGGCAGCACGGTCGCCGCGCGCGAGCCGCCGCCGCGCGACACCTCGCGGTGCTCGGCCATCCGCTCGCGGTAGCCGTCCTCGTCGACCGGGATCCCGCGCTCCAGCGCCAGCTCCGTGCGTCAGCTCGAAGGGGAAGCCGTACGTCGCGGTGAGGTCGAAGGCGTCCTTGCCGGTGATTGCGCCGCCGGCGGCGAGCTCCTCGAACAGCTTCATCCCGCGCGCGAGCGTCTCGGTGAAGCGCTCCTCCTCGGCGCGGAGCACGTCGCGGATCCGCTCACGGTTGTCGGGCAGCTCCGGGAACCACTCGCCCATCTGCTCGACGACGACGTCGCTGATCCCCCAGAGCTCGTCCAGCCCGATCGTGCGCGCCTGCTGGACGGCGCGGCGAATGATCCGGCGCAGGACGTAGCCGCGGCCCTCGTTCGACGGCGTGACGCCGTCGCCGACGAGGAAGCGTCATGCCGCGACCGTGGTCGGCGAGGACGCGGTGCGCCTTCGTCGCCGCGTCGGAGTCCCCGAACTCGACCCCGCTCTCGGCCGCGACCCAGGCCATGATCGCCTGGTAGCCGTCGGTCTCGTAGACGGAGCGGTTCGGGACGTCCTGGACGATCGCGGAGAGCCGCTCGAGCCCCATCCCGGTGTCGATGTTCTGCTTCGGCAGCGGCGTCAGCGTCCCGTCCGGATGCTGCTCGTACTCCATGAAGACGAGGTTCCAGAACTCGAGGAAGCGGTCGCAGCGCGGACAGGCGGGCGCGCACGTCGGGTCGCCGCAGCCGTGCTCGGCGCCCCAGTCCCAGTAGATCTCCGAGTCGGGGCCGCACGGCCCCGGGCCGCCGACCGACCAGAAGTTCTCCGAGCTCGGGAGCGCGACGATCCGCTCCGACGGCATCCCGACCGCCTCCCACTCGCGAATCGCGACCTCGTCCGGGCCGAGCGCGAAGACCGGGTCGCCGGCATGGATGGTCACCCAGATCCGGTCCCAGTCGAGCTGGAGCCGCTCCTGGATGAACTCGCGGGCGAACTCGACCGCGCCGGCCTTGAAGTACTGGCCGAACGAGAAGTTGCCCAGCATCTCGAAGAAGGTCAGGTGATGACCGTCCGTGCCGACCTCGTCGATGTCCGGCGTGCGGAAGCACTTCTGCGAGGTGGCCGTCAGCAGCGCCGGCGGCGCTTCGCGGCCGAGGAAGAACGGCATCTGCGGCTGCATGCCCGCCGTCGTCAGGAGCGTCGAGTGGTCGTCCGCACGCGGCACGAGCGGCCACGACGGCAGGCGCGTGTGGCCCTTCTCCTCCATGAAGGCGAGGAAGCCCTCGCGCAGCTCCGCGGACGTATGCACGCTGGGATTGTAGGGACGGTCAGCTAGCGCGACGCTTCGGCGCCGCCAGCGCCTCGAGCTGCTCGTCCGTGGCGATCTCGTCGCGGATCTTCTCCAGCGCGCGGCGGATCAGGCGGGAGACGTGCATCTGCGAGATCCCCACGTGCTGCGCGATCTGACTCTGGGTCAGCCCGTCGAAGAAGCGGAGGTGGAGGATCCGCCGCTCGCGCTCGTCGAGCACGCGGAACCCCGGCGCGAGCACGGCGCGATCCTCGGACACCGCGTACTGGTGCTCCTCGGTGCCGAGCGACTCGAGCGGGTCGAGCTCGCCGTCCTCGTCGGAGCCGCTCGCCGAGAGCGAGAGCGAGGTGTACGCACGGCCGGACTCGAGCGCCTCGAGCACGAGCTCCTCCTCCACCCCGGCGGCCTTCGCCAGCTCGGGAATCGTCGGCGAGCGGCCGAGCTGCACGGTCTGGTCCTCGACGATCTTCGACAGCTGGACGTTCAGCTCCTGGAGCCCGCGCGGCACGCGAACGGCCCAGCCCTTGTCCCGGAAGTGGCGCTTGATCTCGCCGATGATGTTCGGGGTGGCGTAGGTGGTCAGCTCGACGCCGCGATCGATGTCGAAGCGGTCGATCGCCTTGATCAGGCCGATGCAGCCGATCTGGACGAGATCGTCGAGCTGCTCGCCGCGGTAGGCGTAGCGGCGGGCGAGCGAGCGGACGAGCGAGAGGTACTGCTCGATCAGCTGCTCGCGCGCGGCGAGGTCGCCCTGTTCGTGGTAGCGGCGGAGCAGCGCCTTGTCGGATGCGCGCGTCACGAGCGCGGCTCCTCGAGCGCGAACTCCTTCCGCAGCTCGACCCACGTACCGTCGCCGCGTTCGCTCAGGGTCGCCCCGTCGACGGTCGTGTCGAGCAGCCTGCGGAGGCCGAGCGTGTCGCCGGAAGCCTCGAGCTCGGTCACGGTCCGGTCGCCGACAGGCCCGACCGAGACGTCGATCGCGTCGTCGCTGACCCGGAGCAGGACGCTGACGTCACCGTCGTCCGCATCGTCGTGCTCGAGGAGCGACGAGAGCGCCAGCTGCAGGTCGTCCAGGGTCTCCAGAGTCACGTCGTGCCGGGCCGCGATCCCGCCGATGACGAGCTCGGCGACGATCGAGAAGTCGGGCTCTCGTGGAATCGTGATCGCGACGGTGTCCTGCACCCGCGTCTCCATCAAGTCGGGCCACGATCGGCAGCGCGAAGCTCCTCTTCGAGGTCGCGCTCCCGACGTGCGGCTGCTTCCTTTGCGCTCTGGACGGCCTCGCCGACATCCCGGCGGGCCTTCAGCGTCGACACGCCGTGCGAGAGCCCGGCGACGAGGCCGGAGATCTTCTGCACCGGCCGCGTGATCGCGATGCTCACGGCGCGTACCGCCGTGTCCGCGCTGTCCGCCATGTCCACTGCGCTGTCCGTCACCTGGTCCACCTTGTCCAGTTGCCCGTTCACCTTGTCGACGCTCTCCCCGACCTTGTGGATCACGGGCAGCAATTCGCCTTCCGTTCCACTGATCAACGAAGAAAGCCGTGCGAAGGTTCCGCCCAGGCGCACGAACATGTATGCGAGGGCGAGGCCGACGGCGAGCAGGAAGACGGCGAGGGCGTAACTTGCAATGTCGCCCGCGGTGGCGGCTAGAAGCTGCACGCCGAGCATCCTAGTCGCGCGCCGCCGTGGACACCACGCCGCAACCGACGACAGCGTCCTCGTCGTAGAGCACGGCGATCTGTCCGGGGGCGACCCCGTACGCCGGCTGCGCCAGCTCGAGCGCGAACCCGTCGGGCGTCGGCGTGACGAGGGCGGGCAACGCGGGCGAGCGGTACCGGAGCTTCGCCTCGACGTGCCGAACCGCTGCGTAGAGGGTTCCACGAGCCTCGACGACGGACGTGGCGAGCGAGCCGCGCGGTCCGACGACGAGCGTGTTCGTAGCCGGGTTCGACCTCAATGCGAAGAGCGGCTCGGCGGCGGCGACCCCGATCCCGCGACGCTGCCCCGGCGTGTAGCGCCAGACCCCGTCGTGCCGTCCAAGCTCGACGCCGTCCTCGTCCACGATCGCCCCGTCGGCGGGCTCGAGCCCCTGCCGCTCCAGGAACGTGCGGTAGTCGTCGCCGGCCAGGAAGCAGGCCTCCTGGCTCTCGCGGCGCTCGGCGACCTCGAGACCGGCTGCGCCTGCCTCGCTGCGCGTCTCCGTCTTGGTCTGCTCCCCGAGCGGGAACTCGATCCGCTCGAGCAAGGCCGGGTCGAGAGGCGCAAGCATGTACGACTGGTCCTTCTCCGGGTCGGCGGCGCGGGCGAGCAGCCGCCGGCCTCCGCGCTCGACGATGCGGGCGTAGTGGCCGGTCCAGAGCGTGGCCGCGCCGGCGCGCTGGGCGAAGTCGAGCAGCTCGCCGAAGCGGAACTCGCCGTTGCAGCGGCCGCACGGGTTCGGCGTCTCGCCGCGGGCGTAGGAGGCCACGAAGGGATCGACGACGGCGCGCCGGAACTCCTCGCGCAGGTCGAGCGTCACGTGCGGCAGCCCGAGCGCGTGACAGGTCTCCCGCGCGGCGATCACCGCCTCGGGCGAGCAGCAAGCGCGCTCGGAGTCGGGTCCGGCCGGATCGAGCCAGAGCCGCAGCGTCACCCCGATCGCCTTCGGCCCGGCGCGCAGCAGCGCAACCGCGCTGTCGACGCCACCGCTCATCGCGACCGCGATCCGGGCGGGGTCGGGTTCGGCGCGGAAGACCTGCGCGAGCGCGTTCGCGAGCGCATCGGCGGCGAGCGTCTCCCCCGGGACCGCCGCCGCCTCGAGCAGCGTCAGCCCGGCGAGCGGCCGGTCGAGCCCGGGCGCGTCGGCCTCGACGATCCGGTCACCGTCGACCCCGAGCCGCACGAATGCGAGCTCCTCGCCGCGCGCGGAGTCTCCGAGCACCTCAAGCATCGGTCCAGCCTAGCGGGAGGAAATAGCGCCCTGACCCTGCCGATGCTTCCTTACGCCGATGCGAACCTGCCTTAGCAGGTGGGTGCCGTGCCGGACATCGACGGGTGAGGTCTAGACCGGACCCAGGCTCCCTTCACGTGAGCGTTGGTTCACGTTTACGCGCAAGGCCACGTACAGGGTCGAGCACGGACAGTCTATCGCGCCTCGCGCTAGCTCCTCGCGAAGCGCCAGCGGATCTGCTGAGTGCCGTCGATGCCGAGCCGCTGCGCCAGCGCCTCGGTCAGCTCGAACTGGCGGCCCTGCCGCTTCAACCTGCCGTCGATCACCTCGGTGAGGAGCTCGGTGCCGCCGTAGGCGATGTAGACCTTGACCCCGCACGGAAGGACGGGATGCGAGACACCGAGCGAGCGGGCGGTGAGCACGCGGCGGCAGGTCGTGCGCTCGGCGTCGCGCGGCGCCCCCCGCGAGCCGGCGAGCGCGGTGTACCAGCCCGTCTCGGCGACGGTGACCGGCTGCGCGTCACCGGGCGCGCCGTCGTTCCCGTCCGTCTCCCGGCTCAGCGCCAGGGCCGCGACCGCCGCCAGCAGCGCGACAGCGGCGAGCGCCACCGACCGTTGGATGACGCCGAGCGTCACCGGGCGCGGGCGGCGATCAGCTCGCCGAACGACTCACGGACGAGGTCGTCGAACTCGGTCGGCAGGGTGCCGTCGGGTCGGGCGAACTCGCGCAGGTAGACGACGAGGTAACCCCACTCGACGTCGCGAACCGGGTCGTCGCCGCCACGCTCGCGTGTCAGGCGCTCGAGCTCCCAGAGATTCCACTCCTGCGCCTGCGCCGGCAGGGGGAGCGTCGCGACCGGAGTCGGCTCAGGCTCATGGACGGGCTCCGGCTCGGGTTCGGGCTCGGCTCCGGCTCCGGAACCGCCGCCAGCTGTACGGCAACGGGTGCGGGTTCCGGTTCGGGCTCCGGTTCAGGCTCAGGCTCCGGTTCGGGCTCCGGTTCGGGCTCGGGTTCGGGCTCTGGCTCGGGCTCGGGTTCCGGCTCGGGCTCTGGTTCCGGCTCGGGCTCTGGTTCGGGTTCCGGCTCGAGCTCAGCTTCCGGCTCCGGCTCTGGTTCCGGCTCGGACTCGGGTTCGGGCTGCGGCTCGGCCGGCTGCGGCTCGGCGGTCGGCAGCGCCTCGGGCTCCGGCTCGGGCTCCGGCGCTGCGAGCTGGTCGAGCCACATCTCGTCCTCTTCGGGCCGCGGCGGCCGGTCGCCCGCACGGACTGTGACGATCCCGCTCGAGGGCTCGAGCACGGCCACGTCCTCATCCACAACTTCCGCCGTCGCCGTGGGCGAGCGGCGCGAGCGCCGCGCGCGCCAGGAGACGAGCTCGAGCACGACGGTCAGCAGGTAGGCGGCCGCCATCACGATCACCACCCCCGCGACCGAGAGGTTCAGCAGCCCGGCGACGAGCGCGACTGCGATCAGAAAGAACGCTTCGAGCGCGAAGCGTGGCCACATGCGACCGAACACGGCGGCCGCCTACTTCTCGGGCTCGGGGTCCCCGTCCTCGGCCGGTTCGTCCTCCGCCTCGTCGGCGTCGGCGGTCGGCGTCACGGGGGGAGCGGGCGGCTCGTCGTCCACGTCGGGCTCCGGCTCGGCCGCCTTCGGCTCATCGGCAGGAGCGGGTGCCTGTGCGGCCCGCGGCGGCGCCGTCGCCCCGCTCCGCGCGATCTCGCTGTCGTTCGCCTCCATGATCGACTGGACGACCTGGGCGATCGCAGGCTCGCCCAGCCCGGCCGCCGCCAACAGCTGCTCGGCGCCCTTCTGGGCCCGGGCCATGACCGCGGTCGCCTGGGCACGCGCCCACTCGAGCGTCTGCTCGACCTCGGCCCGGGCGGAGTTGGTCAGCTCGGTGGCCTGATGCCGCGACTGCTCGAGGAGCCGGTTCCCGCGCGTCTCGGCCTCGCGCTGCTCGCGAGTGGCCTCCGCCTTCGACTTCGTCAGGAGGTCGCGCGACTCCGCCTTCGCGGCGGCGAGGATCTCCGCCCGCTGCCGCTCCGACTCGGTGCGATAGCGCTCGATCTCGGCCTCGCGCTCCTGCAGCTCGCGCTGCTTTGCACGCACCTCCTCCTCGGTTCGCTGGAGCTGCGTCGCCGACGCCGCCTGCGCGTCGCGCTCGAGCGTGTCGGCGAACTCGGCAGCGGCGCGGATCAGGTGCAGCGAGTCCATGCGCACTGCGTGGCCGCTCGGCTCGACGTTGGCGGTCTTGCGCGCGGCCTGGAGGACGCGCAGCTGCGCCTGGAGCTGAGCGGTGTGCCGGCGGAAGGCGTCGAATGCCTCCCGGACGCTCTGCTCGTCGTACCCGTCGCCGGCGC
This sequence comes from uncultured Gaiellaceae bacterium, assembly GCA_963732995.1. GTDB lineage: Bacteria > Actinomycetota > Thermoleophilia > Gaiellales > Gaiellaceae > Gaiellasilicea. The sequence continues at coordinate 50,454 of CAVTBS010000010.1, forward strand.
GCTGAAGCTGATCGACGCTCGGAAGCGCGGTCAGCCCCGCGGACGAACGCTCTGACTCACCTGACGACATGGCTCTTCACGCTTTCTGGGTCACTGGACAGCCGCGGCGCGGCTCGCCGGAAGTATGCCGTGTTCATCGGCTGTCGAACGAAAATCCTCAACCGGGTTCTTCGACGAGCTGTATTCCGAGCTCGTCGAGCTGTTCCTGCGTCACCTCGGACGGCGCGCCGCTCATCGGATCGACGCCCGCCTGGTTCTTCGGGAACGCGATCACATCGCGCAGGTTCGGCTCGCCTGCGAGCACCATCGTCATGCGGTCGATCCCGAGCGCGATCCCGCCCATCGGCGGGGCGCCCATTGCGAGCGCGTCGAGCAGGAAGCCGAACTTCGACCGCTGCTCGGCCTCGGTCATCCCGAGCAGCTCGAACACGCGCGATTGGATCTCGGGCTCGTGGATCCTGAAGCTGCCGCCGCCGAGCTCGTTGCCGTTGACGATCAGGTCGTACGCGTGCGCCAGTGCGTGCTCGGGGTCGTCGCCGAAGCCCGCCTTCCAGCCGTCCGTCGGCCGCGTGAACGGGTGGTGCACCGCCGTCCAGCGGCCCTCGTCCTCGTCGCGCTCGAACATCGGGAAGTCGTAGACCCAGAGGAACGTGAACGCGTCCTCGTCGATGAGGCCCAGCTCACGGCCGAGGTGGCTGCGCAGGGCGCCGAGAACGCGTGAGGTCGCCGGCCAGGTGTCGGCCGCGAAGAGGACGGTCGAGCCCGGATCGCTGCGGAAGGCCGCCAGCTCGGCCTCGGAGAGGAACTTCGCGATCGGCGAGCGCACCTCCCCCTCCTCGTCGAAGACGAGATACGCGAGCCCTTTCGCCCCCCACTCCTTCGCGAGCTCCTCGAGCTTGGCGAGGTCGCCGCGCGAGTACGCCTGCGGGACGCGGAGGAAGCGGACGGCATCGGCGCCCTTGAAGACGCCGAACTCCGAGTCGCGGGTGACCTCGGTCGCGTCCTCGATCTCGAGCGCGAAGCGGGTGTCGGGCTTGTCGCTGCCGAAGCGCCGGTCGGCCTCGGCGAAGGTCATCCGCGGGAACGGCGTCTCGATCTCGATCCCGAGGCACTCGCGCCAGATCCGCGCGTACATCTGCTCCATCGTCCCGTAGAGGAACTCCTGGTCGGGGAAGCTCATCTCGACGTCGAGCTGCGTGATCTCCTGGACGCGGTCGGCACGGAGATCCTCGTCCCGGAAGCAGATCGCGATCTGGTAGTAGCGGTCGAAGCCGGCGACCATCGTCAGCTGCTTCAGGATCTGCGGGCTCTGCGGCAGCGCGTAGAAGCGGCCCGGCTGCAGGCGGGCGGGGACGACGAAGTCGCGGGCGCCCTCGGGCGTCGGCTTGAAGAGGATCGGCGTCTGGATGTCGAGGAAGCCGGCCGCCTCCATCTCGCGGCGGATGATCCCGACCATCTGCGCGCGCAGGGTGATGTTGCGCTGCAGCTTCTCGCGGCGGAGGTCGAGCCAGCGATGGCGCAGGCGCAGCGTCTCGTCGACGTTCTCCTCGTCGAGCTGGAACGGCAGCGGCGTCGAGCGGCTGACGATCTCGAGCGTCTCGACCTGGAGCTCGACCTCGCCGGTCGGCATGTTCGGGTTCACGGTCTCGGGGCTCCGGGCCACGAGCGGGCCCTCGGCGCGGAGGACGAACTCGTTCCGGATCTGATGCGCGAGCTCGGCCGCCTCCGGCGCCAGCTCCGGGTTGATCACGAGCTGTGTGATCCCGGTGCGGTCGCGGAGGTCGACGAAGATCAGCCCGCCGTGGTCGCGGCGCCGCGCAGCCCACCCCGAGAGGATCAGCTTCTCGCCGACGAGCTCCTTCGTGGGCTCGCCGGCCATATGGGTGCGCCAGGTGGTCACTACGACAGTCTGCCGAGAACGTCCGCGTGTGCGACCGGTTCGTCCTGCTCGCCCTGGCGCCGGATCAGCGCGTCCGCGGCCCGGAGGATCACGGTCGTCGTCGCACCGGAACGCCCGGCCTGGGTCAGCTGACCCTTGAGCGAGCGGCCGGCGTAGTCCGTGTCGGCCGCGACCCCGCTGTCGCGCAGGCCCTGCAGCAGTGGTGGCACGAGCTCGCGCGCGGCGTCGGGCTCGACCGCGATGAACACGTCGACGGCAGGCGCCTCCGCGTCGGCGACGCCCTCGTCCTCGATCGCGATCAGCAGCCGCTCGATCCCGGCTCCGAAGCCGACGCCCGGCGTGGGCGGCCCGCCGATCTCCTCGACGAGGTAGTCGTAGCGGCCGCCGCCGGAGATGGTCGAGTTCTCGTTGTCCATCGGGCCGATGAACTCCCAGGTCGTGCGCGAGTAGTAGTCGAGCCCGCGGACGAGCGTCGGAACGAGCTCGTAGGCGACGCCGGTCGCGTCGAGGTCTGCCCGGACAGCTGCGAAGTGCGCCCTGCAGGCGTCGCAGAGCGAGTCGCCGATCTTGGGAGCGTCCTTCAGGACCGCCCGCGTGTCCGCTCGTTCTTGACGTCGAAGACACGCAACGGGCTCGTCCGCAGCTTCTGCCTGGCCTCCTCGTCGCAGCTCGTCGCGCGTGCTCCTCGAGCCAGGCGGTCAGCCGCTCGACGTAGGCGGGCCGGCAGTCGCGGCAGCCGATCGAGTTCAGCTCGAGCCGGTAGCTCGCGATCCCGAGCCGGCGCAGGAGCGTGTCGTAGAGCTGGATGATCTCGGCGTCGATCGCGGGATCGTCGGTCCCGATCGCCTCGACGGAGAGCTGCCAGTGCTCGCGGTAGCGACCGCGGCCGGGGGCGCCGTAGCGGTACATCGGCGCGATCGTGTAGAGCTTCTGCGGCTGCGGCTCCCGATGCAGGCCGTGCTCGACGTACGCCCGGCAGATCGGCGCCGTTCCCTCGGGCCGCAGGGTCAGCGACCGGTCCGAGCGGTCGGCGAACGTGTACATCTCCTTCTGAACGACGTCGGATCCCTGCCCGGACGTGCGCAGGAACAGATCGGTGTCCTCGAACACGGGCGTCTGGATCGGCCGGTAGCCGTAGAGCGCGGTCAGCCGCTCCATCTCGCCGGTGACGCGCCGCCAGAGCGGCTGCTCGGAGGGGAGGATGTCGTGTGTGCCGCGCGGGCGCTCGAGCTTCGTCACGCGCGCAGCTCGGCGAGGAACGGATTGCGTGCGAGCTCGTCGCCGAGCGTCGTCGCCGGCCCGTGGCCCGAGAGCACGATCGTCTCGGGCGGATAGGCGTCGGCGAGTGTGCGGATCGACTCGAGCAGCGTCTCCCAGTCGCCGAACGGCAGGTCGACGCGGCCGACCGACCCCGAGAAGAGGACGTCGCCCGAGAAGAGCGCGCCGTCCGCGTAGTAGGAGAGGTGTCCAGGCGAGTGGCCCGGGACGTGGAGCACCTGGAAGGAGACCCCCGCCGCCTCGATCGTCTCGCCGCCGGACAGGAGCGTCGCGTCGGCGGTGAATGCCCGTGTCGGGAAGCCGGGAAAGAAGGCGTCTGGGCTGCGGAAGACGTCGAGCTCGCCCTCGGGCAGCCAGACCGGCGCTCCGGTCGCCTCCGCCAGCTCAGCGAGCGCGCCGAAATGGTCGAAGTGGCTGTGCGTGAGCAGAATCGCGGCGCAATTCGCTCCGTGTGACTCGAGCGCTTGCCGGATCGCGGGTGCCTCGTCACCGGGGTCGATCACGACGGCGTCCGTCGCATCCGGCGCCGCCCGGACGAGGTAGCAATTCGTCCCGATCGGGCCGAGCGAGAGCTGGTCGACGGCGAGCCCCATGGGCGGATGAGTCTATCCTTGGCCCTGTGCAGAGCTGGGACCTGATGGAGATCGAGGCACCGTCGGGAACGCGCGACCCGATGGTGATCCACTCCGGCAACGAGGCACGCGCGGTCGTGATCGTGCTCAACCCCGGTCAGGTCATGGGCGACCACCAGGTGAAGGAGAACGCCTGGGTGACCGTGCTCGACGGGAAGGTGCGGATCGCGGGCGGCGGCGAGTCGATCGACGCGACGCCGGGGATGCTCTTCCGCTTCGACCCGGACGAGCGGCACTCGCTCGCGAGCGAGGAGGGCGCACGGATCCTGCTCCTGCTCGCGCCGTGGCCCGGCGAAGGGCACTACCGCGGGTCCGTGGCCTAGGGCTTCTTGGCGTCGCCCGAGCGGGCGATGCGACGCTGGTGGGAGCGCCACATCATCGAGTCCATGAAGTAGCTGAAGGGCAGGAAGAAGCCCATCAGCACGATGGTCTGGAAGATCTGCTGGGCAAGTGACAGATCTTTGCCGAGCAACATCACCGTGATCAGCATCAGCGGGAAGAAGAGGAGGCCGCGCTTGACCGTCTTGCGCCAGGACGGGGGCTCGAGCACCCTCCGGCCGCGCTGGGCAGGGCTGTTCTTCGGGGCGCGCTCGGCCTTGCGGGACGACGTGGCGACCGCGAGCTCCTCCGCCTCCTCGGGCGGCAGCACGTTGCCTTCGTCGTCGACGTAGACCTCTTCGTAGTCGTGCCGCTTCAGCTTCTGCCGCCGGCGCTGCTGCTTCTTGGTCGCCATGGGGTCAGTATGCCGCGCGCGGAGTCGTGACCGCACCGTCCTTGATCACGGTCGCGACCACGTCGCCGGCGAGGTGGTAGGCGACGTAGCGCCAGTCGGGAGCGTCGAGAAGGGCGAGGTCGGCGGCATAACCGGGGGCGAGGCGTCCGATGCGATCCGCCCTGCCGAGGACGTGGGCCGCGTTGACCGTGCAGGCTGCGAGCGCTTCGGCCGGACTCAGCTTGAGCTGGGTGGCGGCGAGCGAGATCACGACCGGCAGGCTCTCGCAGAAGGCGCTGCCGGGATTGAAGTCGGTCGCGAGCGAGACCGCTGCCCCCGCGTCGACGAGCGCACGGCCCGGCGGCATCGGCCGGCCGAGGAAGAGGGCGCTCGCGGGGAGCAGCACGCCGGTGACGTCACTTGCGGCGAGTGCGGCGACCCCGTCCGGGCCGGTCGCCTCCAGGTGGTCGACCGAGCGCGCTCCGAGCTCGATCGCGAGCGGGATCGCGCCCGACTCCGTGAACTGGTCGCCGTGGAGGCGGAGGGCGAGGCCGTGGTCGCGGCAGGCCTCCAGGTAGCGACGTGCCTGCGCCGAGTCGAAGGCGCCGCGCTCGAGGAAGACGTCGGCCGCCTCGGCGAGCGCCGCGGCGTCCGGAAGGACCTCGTCGAGAACGAAGTCGAGATACCCGTCGGCGTCGTCGAACTCCGGCGGCGTCGAGTGCGCGCCGAGGAAGGTCGGGACGCCCCCGGCGCTGCGAACCGCCCGCAGCGATGCGAGCTCGGTCTCGCGGTCGAGGCCGTAGCCGGACTTCCCCTCGAACGTCGTCGTGCCGGAACGGAGCATCCAGCCGCGGTGACGCTCGACCGCGCGCGTCAGCCCGTTCTCTCCCGCCGCCCGGGTCGCGCGGACGGTCGAGAGGATCCCGCCGCCCGCCGCGTGCAGCTCCTCGTAGCCCGCGCCGGCGGCGCGAAGCGCGAACTCCTCGACGCGGTCGCCCCCGAAGGCGGGATGCGTGTGGCAGTCGACGAGGCCGGGGATGGCGCAGAGCCCGGAGCCGTCGACGTCCTCGATCTCGCTGTCCACCAGCCCGAGCTCGCTCATCGGACCGACCGCCTCGATCGTGGCGCCGTCGCAGAGCACGTAGCCGTTCTCGACCACGTCGAGCTCGGACAAGGCACGTCCTCGCAGCGGTGCAGCACGGCCTGCGGGGCTCACGACCTGGAGCAGGTCGCGGATCAGCAGCTTCGGCACGTCAGACGCTCGGCAGGTCGAGGCCGCGCTCGCGCGCTGCGTCGAGCGCCTCGTCGTAGCCGGCGTCGGCGTGGCGCATCACGCCCGTGCCCGGATCGGTCGTGAGCACGCGCTCGAGCCGCTCCGCAGCGTCGGCGCTGCCGTCGGCGAGGACGACCATGCCGGCGTGGATCGAGTTGCCGATCCCGACCCCGCCGCCGTGGTGGACGCTGACCCACGTTGCTCCCGCTGCCGTGTTCAGGAGCGCGTTCAGGATCGGCCAGTCCGCGATCGCGTCCGAGCCGTCGCGCATCGCCTCGGTCTCGCGGTACGGGGACGCGACCGAGCCGGAGTCGAGGTGGTCGCGACCGATCACGACCGGCGCCGACACCGCGCCCGTCCGGACGAGCTCGTTGATCGCGAGGCCCGCCTTGGCTCGGTCGCCGTAGCCGAGCCAGCAGATTCGCGCCGGCAGTCCCTGGAAGGCGACACGCTCGGGAGCGAGCTCGAGCCAGCGCTGGAGCAGCGCGTCGTCGGGGAAGAGCCGCCGGAACTCCTCGTCGATTGTCGCGATGTCGGCCGGGTCGCCGGAGAGGACGGCCCAGCGGAACGGGCCGATGCCCTCGCAGAAGAGCGGCCGGATGTAGGCCGGGACGAAGCCCGGGTATGAGAAGGCCTCCGCTACGCCGGCTTCATCGGCCTCCCCTCGCAGGTTGTTTCCATAGTCGAAGACATAGCTGCCCGCGCGGACGAACTCGAGCATGCCCTCGACGTGCGCCGCGATCGACTCGCGCGCGCGCCGCAGGTACTCGTGCGGGTCGGAAGCGCGCAACGAAGCGGCTTCGTCGACCGACAGCCCAATGGGCACGTAGCCGGTCAGCGGATCGTGGGCCGCCGTCTGGTCGGTGACGAGGTCGAAAGATTCACGCTTCTTCGACAGTTCGGGCACGATCTCGGCGGCATTGCCGAGCACGGCGACCGAGAGCGCACGCCCGTCCCTCGCCGCAGCACGGACCCGCGCGACACCGTCGTCGAGCGAGTCGGCGACCTCGTCGAGATAGCGCGTCTCGAGCCGGCGCTGGATCCGCGAGGGATCGACCTCGATGCAGAGGATCGCCGCACCGGCCATCGTCGCGGCCAGCGGTTGGGCGCCGCCCATTCCGCCGAGGCCTGCCGTGAGAATCGTCCGTCCGGACAGGTCGGCCGAGCCGAAGTGCTTCTCCCCGGCCGCTGCGAACGTCTGGTAGGTGCCCTGGAGGATCCCCTGGGTGCCGATGTAGATCCAGCTTCCCGCCGTCATCTGGCCGAACATCGTCAGCCCCTCGGCCTCGAGCCGCCGGAACTCGTCCCAGTTCGCCCACCGCGGCACGAGCAGCGAGTTCGCGATCAGCACGCGCGGCGCACCCTCGTGGGTGCGGAAGACGCCGACGGGTTTGCCGCTCTGGACGAGCAGCGTCTCGTCGTCCCGCAGCCGCAGCAGCGTGCGCACGATCGCCCTCAACGCGTCGTGCGAGCGGGCGGCGCGGCCGGAGCCGCCGTAGACGACGAGCTCCTCCGGACGCTCCGCCACCTCCGGGTCGAGGTTGTTCAGCAGCATCCGCAGCGGCGCCTCCGTCTGCCACGAGCGCGCGTGCAGCTGCGTGCCGCGCGGGGCGCGGATCGAGGAGAGATCGCCGACGAGCGACTCGACCTGCGCGTCGAGCGACGAGACGCTCACCGGAGCTCTCCCACCGCCGTCTCCGCGGCGGCCAGGATCGAGCCGTCCGCGATCGCGAGGGCGACGCGCTCGATGTCCTCGGAGAGCGAGCGGTCGTCGCGCACGCGCTCGGACAGCTCGCGCACCGCGTCGTGGGCGGCCCGCACGCCCGGGCCTGGCTCGAGCGGGGCGAGGAATTCGATCGCCTGCGACCCGGCCAGCAGCTCGATCGCGAGCACACGTTCGCTGTTCGCGAGCACCTGCAGCGCCTTCAGCCCGGCGGCGTTCCCCATCGAGACGTGATCCTCCTGCCCGGCGCTCGTCGGGATCGAGTCGACGCTCGACGGGTGGCAGAGCGACTTGCTCTCGGAGACCAGCGCAGCGGCGACGTACTGCGGGATCATGAAGCCGCTGTTGAGCCCGCCCTCGAGGGTCAGGAACGGCGGCAGCCCCTCCGAGAGCGAGGGATTGACGAGCCGCTCGACGCGGCGCTCGGAGATGCTCGCCAGCTCGGAGACCGCCATCGCGAGCGCGTCGAGGCCGAACGCCAGCGGCTGGCCGTGGAAGTTCCCGTTCGAGACGACGATGCCCTCGCCGACGAGGACGAGCGGGTTGTCGGTCGCCGCGTTCAGCTCCACGGCGACGGTCGACTGGACGTGCGTCAGCAGGTCGCGGCTCGCTCCGTGCACCTGCGGCGCGCAGCGCAGCGAGTACGCGTCCTGGACGCGATCGCACCACCGGTGCGACTCGATGATCGCCGACTCCGCCAACAGCCGGTGGAGATTCGCGGCCGAGTCGACCTGCCCGGGGAGCGGTCTCGCCGCGTGGATCGCAGGGTGGAAGCTCGTGCGCGAGCCCTGCAGCGACTCGAGCGAGAGCGCGCACGCGAGATCGGCCGTCCGCGCCAGCCGCCAGGCACGGACGAGCGCGAGCGCGGCCATCGCAGCCATGAACTGGGTGCCGTTGATCAGCGACAGCCCTTCCTTCGCCCCCAGGCGTACCGGCTCGAGCCCAGCGGCCGCGAGCGCCTCGCCGCCGGGGACGAGCGAGCCCTCGAACCACGCCTGCCCCTCGCCCACGAGCGGCAGCGCCAGATGGGCGAGCGGGGCGAGGTCGCCGCTCGCGCCCACCGACCCACGGCTCGGCACGCGCGGGAGCACGCCGCGGTTGAGGCAGTCGATCAGCAGCTCGACCGTCTCGATCCGCGCTCCCGAGTACCCCTTCGCCAGCGCGTTCGCACGCAGAAGCATCGCGGCCCGCACGACCTCGTCCGGGTAGGGGTCGCCGACGCCGCACGCGTGACTGCGCAGCAGCCGGAGCTGGAGCTCCTCGACCTGGTCGTCCGGGATCGACTCGGAGACGAACCGGCCGAAGCCGGTGTTGACGCCGTACGTGTTCTCGGCCGCCTGCTCCACGAGCGCACGCGCCGCCTCCATCTGGCCGCGCGCCTCGTCGGCGAGACCGACGGGCGCGCGGTCGACGGCTACCTCCCAGACGTCTTCGAGCCGGAGGTCGTTCCCGGTCAGCGCGTGACTTGCGACCACGCGGCGAGTCTAGACCCGCGTCAGTGGTGCATGGGTGCTTCGGTCCCCGGCGTGTGCAGCAGGTTCTCGACCTCGCGGACGCCCTGGATCTTCTGCGTGCGATCGACGAGCGCGTCGATCAGATCCTGCGACGGCAGCTGGCCCCGAAGCTGCACGACTCCCTCCTGCGCGTTGATGTTGATCGCGCCCTTGACCTCGTGCTCGTCACGGAACAGCTCGCTCTCGACCTTGTCCTTCAGCGTCGCGTCGTCGTACTGCTTCGGGAAGAGCCGCGAGACCTTCCCGTGGAGCTTGCCGGTGAGCACCCGTCCGTGCGGATGCCGGGCGAAGAACCAGGCCGCGATCGCGGCGGCCACGGTGAGCGGCAGGAACTTTCTCATCTGTACCCCTTGGTCGTTGTCGAGACTCACCTACCGCGAGCCTCGGGGTCTCGAAACCTTCTCACGGACCGAGGCGCAACTCCAGCACGTGCGACTCGTCGAATCCGTCGATGCGGAGCATCGCCCCGGCGGCCGCTGCCGCGGCGCCGGCCGGCATCAGCCCGACGAGCTCGGAGCCGACGACCTCCGCCCCGTGCGCCGCCGCCTCGGCCTCGATCCGAGCGACGATCTCGTGCAGTGCCGCCGCCTCCCAGTCCTCGACGTTCATCGAGACCTGGACGACGCCGGCACGTGGAAGGTCGAGTCCCAACGCACGAACGCCGGGAAAGCCGCCGCCGGTCTCGCGGACGACGGCAGCGACCGCCTTCGCTGCCTCCAGCTCGCCGCGCAGGTTCACGTTGAAGGCGATCAGCGGTCGCCGCGCGCCCACGATCACACCACCCGCCCGCTCGTCCAGGCGCTGCGGCCCGAAGTCGGGAGCCAGCTCGCCGGCGTCGATCCGCTGCTGGAGCGCCTCCGGCCCGCCGCGCCGGTAGAACGCCGGCCCACGGCCCGGAGCGAGCTCGCCGTAGAGGAAGACGGGCAAGCCGAGCTCGGCACCGACCCGGCGCGCGAGCTCCCCCGCCGCGTGCTTGGCACGCTCCATGTCCCCGCGCTTGATCGGAACGATCGGGACGACGTCCGCGGCCCCGATCCGAGGGTGCGCACCTTCGTGGCGCCGGAGGTCGATCCGCTCGCGCGCGCATGCGATCCCGGTCAGCAGCGTCTCCACGAGCTCCTCCTGCTCGCCGACGAGCGTGAAGACGGAACGGTGATGGTCGGCGTCGACATGCACGTCGAGCAGTCGCGCCGGGGCGGAGAGCGAGGTGCGGAGCGCCTCGATCACGGCGTCGTCGCGTCCTTCGGAGAAGTTCGGCACCCCCTCGAGCACGTTCGTACTCTAGGAGCGTGAAGGCGTATTACGAGGCGAGAGCGCAGGAGTACGACCACTGGTGGCTCGGCACCGGGCTCTTCGCCCAGCGCGACCGGCCAGGCTGGGACGAGGAGAGGGACGCGCTGATCGCAGCGATCGCAGCCCTGCATTCGGCCCGGACTCTCGACGTTGCGTGCGGCACCGGCTTCCTGACGCAGCATTTGCCCGGCGAGGTCACCGGCCTCGATCAGAGCGCAGCGATGCTCGAGCTCGCGAGTGCGCGGGTGCCCGACGCCGGGTTCGTCCAGTCCGACGCGCTCAGACTGCCGTTCCAGGACGGCAGCTTCGAGCGCGTCTTCACGGGCCACTTCTACGGCCACCTCGAGGACCCGGAGCGAGGTCGCTTCCTCGCCGAGGCGCGCCGTGTCGCGGCCGAGCTCGTCATCGTCGACTCGGCGCTCCGCGACGAGGTTCAGCCGGCCGAGCAGCAGGAGCGGATCCTCGAGGACGGCTCGCGCTGGCAGGTGTTCAAGCGCTACTTCGAGCCCCGCGAGCTGGTCGCCGAGCTCGGCGGCGGCGAGACGCTCTTCGCGGGATGCTGGTTCGTGGCCGTACGATCCGCGCTGTGACGAAAGTCGTCCCCTTCCTCCGGGTCGCCGACGCCGAGGCCAGCCTCGAGTGGTACGCCCGCCTCGGGTTCTCGGTCGACTGGCGGACGCACGCAGCGCCGCACCTGCCGCTCTTCATCGCGATCTCCAACGGCGCCGGACAGATCTTCCTCTCCGAGCACATGGGCGATGCGCATCCCGACGGGCTGCTCTACGTCTACGTCGACGACGTGGACGCCGTCGCGGCGGAGTTCGGCGCCGTCGCGGAGCTCGCCTACTACGGGATGCGGGAAGTCGAGCTGACCGACCCCGACGGCAACCGGCTCCGGATCGGCTCGCCCGCGGCCGGGTGACCGTCCGCAGGAGCGCGTACCGGTCGATCCGCTCGCTCCAGCGCGACAACGCGCGCTGCCGCGCCTGTCTCGAGGCGGGCTTCCAGATCGAGTCGTGGCCCGTCCGCGCGCCCCTGCACGGGCAGCGCGCGCTGCTCTTCGGCCAGGCGCCCGGGATCGTCGAGGGCGAAGAACGGCTGCCCTGGCGGGGCCGGGCCGGCCAGACGCTGCGGCGGTGGCTGCGGCTCGAGGGCGACGAGCTCTACGAGCGCTTCTACTGCGCGTCGGTGACGCGCTGCTACCCCGGCAGGCCTGCTTCCGGGCGGGGCGACCGCACTCCCACGCCGCGCGAGCAGGATCTGTGTGAGTTCTGGCGCGACTGGGAGCTCGAGCTGCTGCGCCCGGAGCTGATCGTCACCGTCGGCGGGCTGGCGCTGAAGCGAATGCTCGGACTGCCCGCGCTCACGGACGCGATCGGCAAGAGCTTCACCCGCGGTGACGCGATCGTGATCCCGCTGCCGCACCCCTCCGGCGCGAGCGGCTGGCTCAACGAGCCCGCCAACCGCGCGCGGCTCGGCAAGGCCCTCGTCCACGTGAAGCGCGAGCTCGGAAGGCTCTACGTCGAGGAGACGCCATAGAGCTGCCGCTCGCCCGGGATGCCCTTCAGGCTCGCCAGGCCCCGCTCGTCGAACCCGATGCCCGAGCCGGCGACGAGGTCCCGCACCGTGCTCGACACGAGCACCTCTCCTCCCTCGGCCCGGCCGGCGACCCTGGCTCCGATCGAGACGGCGATCCCGGCGGCCTTGCCGTCGAGGAGCTCGCATTCGCCGGCGTGCAGGCCGGCTCGGATCTCGAGTCCCAGCTCGCGCACGGCATCGCGGACCGCACAGGCGCATCGGATCGCGCGAGCCGGCCCGTCGAAGGTGGCGAAGAAGCCGTCACCGGCCGTGTCCATCTCCCGCCCGCGGTAACGCGCGAGCTCCCGTCGAACGAGCCCGTGGTGGCTGCGGAGCAACGAGTTCCAGGCCGCGTCTCCGAGGTTGGCGGCCCGCTCGGTCGAGCCGACGATGTCCGTGAACAAGACGGTGGCGAGCACACGCTCGGGCTCAGCGGGAACTGTCTCCTCCACCTCTTCGAGGAACGCAGCCACCGCTGAGACGACCGCACCACGGTCGCCGACCGCGGGAATCCGGTCGATGCCGGCGATCACACGGAGCCGCGCGTTCGGGATCCGTTCGACGTGGTACTGCGAGCCTACGGTCCCGGTTCCCCATGACTCCCGGACGAGCATGATCGTCGGCGCTGTGATCGTCGGCAGCACGTGCCGGACGTCGATCTCCATGTTCGTCCGCGCGAACGTCCGCGCGTCCCCGGGCGTGACGCTGAGTCGCAGTACACGCGCGAAGACGAGTCGCTCCTCCCTCGTGGTAAGCGAAGGAGCAAGCGTGCCGACATGAACGTCCCAGTAGTCGTCCTCGCCCCAGCGCCTCACCTGTTCCTCGAACCACGACTCGTACTCCGGTCGCGTCGGCAGCCAGGGTTGATCCGGCACGCGCACGAACGCGCTCGAGGGCTGCCAGAGCACGAGGCCGGCGACGCGCTCGGGGAACGTCGCCGCGTACAGGAACGCGAGTGGAGCAGCGTCGTGGACCGCGAAGATGACCGCGCGCGCCGAGCCTGCTGCGTCCATCACCGCCCGGATGTCGTCCATGCGCACCTCGAGGCTGTCGCCGCGGCCGCGATCGGAGAGGCCCGTGCCACGCTTGTCGAACTGCACCAGGCGAGCGACCTCGGAGAGGCGACGTCCAAGGTCCACCCGTGGTTCGTTCTCCCACCACAGCTGGAGGTGCTGGAAGCCGCCCGGGATGAAGACGAGGTCGACCGGGCCTGATCCAGTGACCGCATAGGCGATCGCGGCGTCGCCGCTGCGCGCGTACCGAATCTGGGGAGCATCCATCTCGGTCAGTCTCCGCCCGCGGCCCGGGTGGTGGCAAGTACCGCCGGTAGCCTGCGGCCGTGAGCGCCGTCCCCTACCGCCGCACCTTCATCCGCCTGCTCGGCTTCCTGCGGCCGTACAAGTGGTCGCTGCTCGTCTCGACGATCCTCGCCGTCCTCTCCCAGGCGGCCGCGATCGCGATCGTCCTGCTCGTCGGCGAGGCGATCGACGGGATCGAGGCGGGCCGGGGCACGACGGTGCTCGCCTGGCTCGTCGTCGCGATCTCCGTCGTCGGCGTGATCAAGGCGGCGCTGATGCTCGGCCGCCGGATCATCTCCGGCCGCCAGGCGCTCGGGATCGAGAAGGACATGCGCGAGGGGCTCTACGCGCACCTGCTGCGCCTCTCGTTCGGCTTCTACGACCGCCACCAGACGGGCCAGCTGATGTCGCGGGCGACGATCGACCTGCAGTCGGTGCGCTTCTTCCTCGGCTTCGGCCTGATCTTCTTCTTCCAGCACGCGCTCACCGTCGTCTCGGTGATGGCCGTGCTCTTCGTGGTCGAGTGGCAGCTGGCGCTGATCGCGCTCGCGATCACGCCGGTGGTCGATCGCCGTCGCCTACCGCTACAGCCACGTCTCGCACCCGGTTCTGCGCGAGGTGCAGCAGAAGCTCGGCGACGTCGCGACCGTGACCGAGGAGTCGATCGTCGGCGTCCACGTCGTCAAGGCGTTCGCGCAGGAGGACCGCCGCCAGGCGCAGTTCGAGCGCGCCTCCGGCGCGGTCTTCGAGCAGACGGTTCGCGCCTTCCGGCAGCGCGCGCTCTACGTGCCGCTGCTCTCCTTCCTGCCGCTGCTGGCGCAGGGCGCCGTCCTGCTCGCGGCCGGCCGGATGGTCGTGAACGGGTCGCTCGGCCTCTCGGAGTTCTTCGTCTTCAACCTCCTGCTCGCGATGCTGATCGTGCCGCTCCGAAGCCTCGGGATGTGGGTCGGGCAGGCGCAACGGGCGACGGCGTCGGGCGAGCGGATCTTCGAGGTGATGGACGAGCCCGAGGGCGTCGACGACCGCCCCGGCGCCGGCGAGCTCCCGCCCGGGCCGGGTGAGATCCGCTTCGAGCGGGTGACGTTCGGCTACGCCGTCGACCGGCCCGTGCTCGAGGAGATCGACCTCGCGCTCGCGCCCGGAAGGACGGTGGCGCTGATCGGCCACACGGGCTCCGGGAAGACGACGCTCGCCGCGCTCGTGCCGCGCTTCTACGACGCGACCGAGGGCCGCGTACTCGTGGACGGCGTCGACATCCGCGACGTCACGCGGCGCTCGCTCCGCCGTGAGATCGGGGTGATCTCGCAGGATCCGTTCCTCTTCTCGGCGAGCGTGCGCGAGAACATCGCGTTCGGCGTCCTCGACGCGACCGAGGAGCGGGTCGAGCGCGCCGCACGCGCGGCGCAGGCGCACGAGTTCGTGCTCGCGCTGCCGCACGGCTACGACACCGTCATCGGCGAGCGCGGGATCACGCTCTCCGGCGGCCAGCGCCAGCGGCTCGCGATCGCCCGTGCGCTCGTGATCGACCCGCGCATCCTCATCCTCGACGACGCGACCGCGTCCGTCGACGCGACCACCGAGGCGCGGATCCGCGACGGCCTCGCCGAGGCGATGCGCGGCCGGACGACGATCATCATCGCCCACCGACTCTCGACGATCGCGCTCGCCGACGAGATCGTCGTGCTCGAGCAGGGCCGGATCGCCGCCCGTGGGACGCAGGCCGAGTTGCTCTCGACCAGCCCCGTCTACCGGGAGATCCACGAGCACGGCCTGCTCCAGGGCCTGCTGAAGGAGACCGCATGAAGGTCTGGCAGGCCGGCTCGCATCTCTCCGAGGAGCGCGGCGCCGACGTCCGCGACTGGTCGTGGCGCCGGAGCCGCCGCCGGATCGGGCTGCTCGTCCGGCTTGCACTCCCCTACCGCGGCCGGACGGTGCTCTCGCTCGTGACCCTGCTCGCGTACACGCTCGTCGCGCTCGCGCCGCCGTATCTCGCGAAGCTGGCGATCGACCAGGGGATCCAGGAACGCGACCTCACGCGCTTGACCTGGATCATCACTCTGTTCCTCGCCGCGGCGGTCGCCGCGCTCCTGCTCTCGTCCGCGAACACGTACCTGACCGGCTGGGTCGGCGAACGCGTGCTCGCCGATCTCCGCAACAAGCTCTTCGCGCACCTGGAGCGGCTCTCGCTCGGCTATCTACGAGCGCAACCGCGCCGGCGTGATCATCAGCCGGATCACGAACGACGTCGAGGCGCTCGACCAGCTCGTCACGGACGGCGTCACGAGCCTGATCCAGAACACGCTGCTGCTCGTCGGCACGGCCGTCGTGCTCTTCCTGCTCGACTGGCGGCTCGCGCTCGCCATGCTCGCGGTGCTGATTCCGATGGCGCTCGTCACCGCCTGGTTCCGGAGCCGGTCGAACCGCGCCTACCGGCGCGTCCGCGAGCGGCTCGGCCTCGTCACGGCGACGCTCGCCGAGGACATCGCCGGCATGCGCGTCGTCCAGTCCTTCACGCGCGAGCCGGTCCAGGAGAAGGCCTTCCACGGCGTCAACGACCGCTACCGCGCCGCGAACTACGAGACGACCGTCCTGAACGCGATCTACTTCCCCGCGGTCGACCTGCTCGCGTCCGCGGCGACCGCGATCGTCTTCGGCTACGGCGGCTGGCTCGTCTACCACGACGAGATGACAGCGGGCACGCTCTTCGCCTTCGCGCTCTACCTCTCCAACTTCTTCGACCCGATCCAGCAGCTCTCGCAGCTCTACAACACCTTCCTCTCCGCGATCGCTGCGCTGGACAAGATCATCGGCGTGCTCGACGAGGAGCCGCAGGTCGTCGACCCGGCGGACGCCGCCGAGCTCGGCCGGATCGAAGGCAGGCTCCACTTCGAGAACGTCCGCTTCGGCTACGGCCCCGAGTTCCCCGAGGTCCTGCACGGGCTCGAGCTCGACGTCCCGGCCGGGACGACCGTGGCGCTCGTCGGCCACACCGGCGCCGGCAAGTCGACGATCGCCAAGCTGATCGCACGCTTCTACGACCCGACGGAGGGACGGATCACGATCGACGGGACCGACCTGCGCGCGGTGAGCGCAGCGCTCGCTCCGGCGTCAGCTCGGGATCGTCCCGCAGGAGGGCTTCCTCTTCGGCGGCAGCGTCGCCGAGAACATCGCCTTCGCGCGCCCCGACGCGGGGCCGGAGGAGATCGAGGCGGCCGCCGTCGCCGTCGGCGCCGACCGCTTCATCCGCGAGCTGGAGGACGGCTACGCCACCCAGCTGGGCGAGCGCGGCACGCGCCTGTCGCTCGGCCAGCGCCAGCTCGTCGCGTTCGCGCGGGCGCTGCTGGCCGACCCGCGCATCCTGATCCTCGACGAGGCGACCTCGTCGGTCGACATCGGCACCGAGCGTCAGATCGAGCGGGCGTTGCGCACACTCCTCGCGGGCCGCACCGCATTCGTGATCGCGCACCGACTCTCCACGATCCGCGACGCCGACCTGATCGTCGTGCTCGAGCACGGTCGCGTCGTCGAGCAGGGGACGCACGACGAGCTGATCGCGCACAGCGGCCTCTACACGAGCCTGTACGGGGACTGGGCGGAGGCGGTCTAGGCCCGGACTACTCCGGGCGACGGCGCGCGACCGCGAGCGGGCTGGCGTAGATTGTGGCCATGGACGTCCCCCCGAGCGGCGAGGCCGAGCGCGAGCTCGCGAGCTGGAGCCGGCGGATGGTGGCGCTCCTCGTCGACGTCGTCGTGCTCGGGCTCGCAATCGCGATCGCGCTCTTCGCCGCGGGCATGAAGGCGGACGAGCTGCGCCGCCGGGTCGAGAACGGCGAGACGCTGCTCGTGATCGTGCTCTTCCTGATCCCCGAGGCGATCTACTACACCTGGATGGTGGGCTCGCGCAGCCAGACCTTCGGGAAGATGGTGGTCGGGATCAAGGTCGTCGACGTCGACAGCCGCGCGCCGATCGGCTACCTGCGGGCGTTCCGGCGCTGGGTCTCGACGGCGGCACTGCGGGCGCTCTTCACGATTCCGACGATCGTCGACCACCTCTGGCCGCTCCGCGACCCGAAGAACCAGGCGCTGCACGACAAGTTCGCGCGCAGCGTCGTGGTGCGAACGTGACCGACCTCGACAAGGAGACCGAGGAGCGGATCGAGGAGCCGGTCTCCGAGGAGGCGATCCGCGAGACGCGGCTCACGCCGGCGCAGGCGGTCGACAAGATGCGCGTCAACCTGCCGGTGCGCGGCAACCGCAAGCTCCGCAGGCTGGTCGAGCGGGTCAACGACGACAAGCAGGTGAAGGCGTGGTGGCACGTCTCGAACGTGAATGCCGTCGTCCGGATGGAGATCAACGACCACTCCTGGGTGCACATCCAGATCGTGGCCAACATCGCGCTGAAGCTGCTCCGCCAGCTGACGAAGCACGGCGTCGAGCCGTCGGCCGTGCGCGACTTCGGGCTCGAGCAGGACGACGCCGAGGTGATCGTCGCGCTCGCGGCGCTCTTCCACTGCGTCGGGATGTCGGTGCACCGGCACGGCCACGAGGACTTCTCGCTCTTCCTCTCGGAGCCGAAGATGCGCGAGCTGCTCGACGGGATCTACGAGGAGCCCGAGCTGACGGTGATCGTCTCGGAGGTGCTGCAGGCGATCACGAGCCATCGCGCGGACGGGCAGCCGCTCGCGCTCGAGGCCGGCATCCTGCGGGTCGCGGACGCGCTCGACATGGCCGAGGGCCGCTCGCGGATCCCGTTCGAGAAGGGCCGCGTCTCGATGCACTCGCTCTCGGCCGCTGCGATCGACGACGTCTCGATCAAGGACGGCGAGGCGCGGCCGGTGATGATCGAGATCGTGATGAACAACTCGTCCGGCCTCTTCCAGGTCGACGGGCTCCTGAAGGCGAAGCTCCGCGGCTCCGGCCTCGAGCCCTACGTCGAGGTGATCGCACACATCGACACCGATGCCGAGAAGCGCCTGGTCCCGGTCTACCGGCTCGAAACGTAAGCGCGCTAGAATTGTCGGCATCCCGGTGCGGGATCGTCTAATGGTAGGACGCTCGGCTCTGGACCGAGTAGTCTAGGTTCGAATCCTAGTCCCGCAGCTCGTCGAGAAAGCCCCGCTCAGGCGGGGTTTTGTGTTTCCGGCTTGCATCCCTGTTTGCTCGCGATATACTCGCTCCAACGTCGCAAAGAACTTTTGCGGACTTCCCGTGGCAGGACGCGGGAACCGGGCGGAGTCTCTCCCCTCGAGACACGCCCACCCAAGCAGACGGCGGGGTCTTTGCGGAGGCCCCGCCGCCGTTTTCGGCCACGTTAGTATCCCTCGCTCATGCGCCTCCGCCGCCGCTCCGGGCTCACACCCCTCGACGAGGCCGCTGCGTACGCGCGCTGCCACGGGATGCGCGACAACGACGTCCGGATCGTGAAGCTGCCGCCGCGCCGGCCGCGGTACGAAGAGGTGCTGACGACGGGCGAGGAGCTGCGGGCGCTCTTCGAGCAGCGCCTCGACGCTCGCGACGAGCAGGCAGTAGGTCCACGCGAAAGCGGGCCCCGAAGAGCCCGCTTCGCGTCGCTGCCCAGGCGATCTAGAGGCCTGCGAGCCGCGGCCGGCGCAGATAGCCGAACGCGAGTCCGAGGCCGAGGGCGAGCACGACACCGCCGATCCCCACCGTCAGTGCGTCGTTCCATTCGAACGTCGAGCCGCTTGCCGAGACTTCGACCGGCGTCTGGACGTTCGAGTGTGCGAACCGGTCGGCCCTGTCGTCCGGCCGGACTCCGACGACGTCGTCGGAGGTCATCCCCTGACTCAGGTACGGGATCACCAGCGGGCCCTGCTCGAGGGCACGCTCGACGCGATTGTCCGGTGCGAGCTGCGACGCGGTCGGGAAGTCGGTCACGCCCGGGATGAACCTCGTGTCCGCCACGCGCGTCTTCACTGCCTCGCCCAGCACTCCCGGCGAGACGTACGGGTCGTGGATCGACTCCGCGGCCGCCAGCGTCTGCGCTGCGATCGCGTTCTCGAATGCGATCACGTCGCCGGCGGGCGGAGCCGGGCTCGTAGACGGATACGGGTCGTGGATCGGCCTCCGCAGCGGCCATCTGAACGTCAGCCTCCGTCAGGAGCCCGTGCGAGAGGTACGGGATCACCTGAACGGCCTGTGCGTCGACGAACTGCTCGTCGCCGTGCGGGATCCCTGCCGACAGCGGGATGCCCGACTCCGGGTCCACCTCGCCCGACCAGCCGCCGGCAGTGATGTAGCGGGAGCTGCTCGTGCCTTCGTCGAACTTCGCCGCGGCGACGGAGACACGACCGGCGAACAACACCGATGCGAACGCCAGCCCGAGCGCCATCCGGCGGAACCACCGGTGCCTTCTGCGATACGACATCTTGCTCCTCCTCTTTCGACCCCTGCCTGAGCCAGCTAGACGGAGGACTAGGAAGCTTTCTTCCCTTTCGTGCCGAATCGCGCTTGAATGGCGGGTGCGGCCATGACGACGGAGCTCACCGACGCACAGCTCGTCGGGCGGTGCCGGGCCGGTGACGGAGCCGCCTGGAACGAGCTCGTGGAGCGCTTCTCGCGCTACGTCTACGCGATCGCGGTCCGCGCCTACCGGCTCGCGGAGCACGACGCCGAGGACGTCTTCCAGGACGTCTTCGCGCGCGCCTTCGAGCGGCTGGGCTCACTGCGCGACGACGCGGCGATCCGTCCCTGGCTGGCGCAGCTGACCCGGAACGCCTGTGTCGACAGGCTGCGGAGCGCGGCGCGCGAGCAGCCGGCGGAGGAGCCGGCCGCCGAGGGTGCCGACGCGATGCTGGAGCAGCTCGACGAGGCGCTCGACGTGCACGAAGGCCTCGAGGCGCTGTCCGGCGACTGCCGCGAGATCCTCGACCGCTTCTTCGCCCGCGACGAGAGCTATCGCGTCGATCGGCGAGGCGCTCGAGCTGCCCGCCGGTACGATCGCGAGCAGGATCTCCCGCTGCCTCGGCAAGCTCCGTGCGCAGCTCGAGGGAAGAAAACCCGGTCCCGACCCGTCTGGAGGATCGTGAGCGCCACATCCGGATACGACGAAGAGCGCCTGGGCGAGCTCCTGAGCTCGCTGCCCCCGGCTCCCGCCGGGTGGGTTCAGGCTGCGCAGGAACTGCCGGCCGCGCGACGCGGCCTCGACGAGATCGTCGAACGCGCCCGCGTCGACTCCGAGTTCCGGGTCCGGCTCGTCGCCGACCTCGAAACGGCGCTCGCGGCGGCGGGCTACGAGCCGACGGACGAGCTGCTCGACGCCGTCCGGGCTTGCCTGCCCGAGCTCGATCAGTAAAGCTCAAGTCCTAGTGGCGCTCTACGACCGCGACCTGCGCGTCATGCTCGACGAGATAGCAGGGCCTTCGCCCGCTCCCGGGGCGGGCGCCGTCTCGGGAGTCGTGATCGCGATGGCGGCCGGGCTGATCGCGTCGGCGGCGCGCCGCTCGGACGAATGGGAGGAGGGCAAGGGTGTCTCGGCGCAGGCCCAGGCGCTGCGCTCCCGGGTCGAACGGCTGGCCGAGGCCAACGAGGAGGCGTACCTCGAGGCGCTCGCGCTGATCGAGGGCGCCTCGGAGGACGGCAGCCGCGATGCGGCGATGGGCAAGGCGCTCGACACCGCCGCCGAGCTGCCGCTCTCGATCGCCGAGTGCGCCTTCGACGTCGCGCTCCTCGGCTGCGAGGCCGCCCAGCACGCGTGCCGCGGCGGTGCCGAGGACGCGGCTGCGGCGGCGATTCTCGCGGAGGCGGCGGCGCGCTCCGCCGCCGGCCTGGTCGCGGCCAATCTCGTCTCCCGGCCGGGGGACGAGCGTGTCCTGCACGCGCAGCGGCTGGCCGAAGCCGCGACGGACGCTGCACGGCGCGCCGTCGCGGCATCGGCTGCCCGGTAGCGGCCGCCGCTACCGCTCGAACGCCGGCTTGAAGGCCGTGCGCTCGCGCCGGCGCAGCCACCAGCGGCGCCGGTTCCCTCCCCCCTCTGTGCTGGCCTCGTGGGCCAGCCGCGCGCGCTCGGCCTCGAGCAGCATGTCGGCCTGGCGGTAGCGCGCGATCTCGTGCATGAGCGTCGGATGCATCGGGTGCTCCTTTCCGTCGTCTGCATACGAGACGGCCGAGCACCGCCGTTTCTTCCTTGCGCGCCGAGCGGCGGCCGCTCAGTCGTCGTCGCCGCCGCCCTTGCCGCTGTTGTCCTCACCGTCGCCGCCCGAGCGGCCTCTGCCGCGCCCGCGGCCCGAGCCGTCGTCCTCGGTCTCGACTTCCTGACTGGACGTCGCCGGAGCCGGCGCGGCCGGCGCCACCGACTCGGTCTCGTCCCCGGTCTCCGTGCGCTCGGTCGTCTTCTCGCCGGTCGTCGTCGTCACGGTCGTCGTGGCGGCTGCAGGCGCGAGCGCCGGGGCGGGCTCGAGCTGGACGACCGGGAGCGAGATCGTGCTCCGGGTGACCAGATGGACGCCGAGGCCGACCGTGACCGCGAGCACGAGCCCGAGCAGGCCGAGCAGGACCGTGCGCATCAGCGTCGTCACCGCCAGCGGCAGGACGACCTCGGCGCGGGCGCCGGTGCCGTCGTCTCGCGTGCTGATCGACGCCGAGCCTCCCCACCGGCGCGCCAGCGCCTCGACGATCGCGAGCCCGAGCCCGGTTCCGGGCCGGTCGGTGCGGCCGCGCCGGAACCGCTCGAAGACCCGCCGCTCCTCACCCGGCGGCACGCCCGGTCCCTCGTCGAGCACGGCCAGCCTGCCGTTCGCGTCCCACGTCACGGTCACGGTCGTCCCGGCAGGCGTGTAGACGAGCGCGTTCTCGATCAGGTTGTCGAGCGTGATCGCGACGTCCTCGTCGGCGGCGCGCACGAACGCGTCGCCGTTGCCGTCGAGGGTGAGCTCATGGCCGCTCGCCTCGGCGCGGGGCAGCCAACGCTCGTACGCGGACTCCGAGGCGCTGCGGAGCGATACCGGCGCCCGCAGCACGGGCCGGTCGCCGTCGCGCGCGAGCGTGAGCAGGGAGTTGAGCAGGCGCGTCAGGCGCTCGACCTCGGCCTCCGCAAGCTCGAGCTCGTGCTGCACGGCCGGGTCGTCGCTCTTCAGGCCGGCCGCCTCGAGCCTCAGGCGCAGTCCGGTCAGCGGCGTGCGCAGCTGATGCGAGGCGTTGCCGACGAACTCGCGCTGCGCCTCGAGCACCTGGCCGAGGCGGTCGGTCATCTCGTTGAAGGCGATCGCGACCTCCTGCTGCTCGCGGGCGCCCGTCACCTCGGCGCGGGCGTCGAGCTCGCCGTCCTCGACCCGGCGCGCCGTGCCCGCGAGCGCGCGCAGCGGCCGCGCGAGCGAGCCTGCGAGCACCCACGCCAGCCCGAGCCCGAGCACGAGCGCCGCCAGGCCGACGCCGACGACGACGAGCACGTTCCGCCGAACGCGTTCGGCGACCGCCTCGTTGCTCTGCGTCACCCGGACGGCACCGACAGTGCGGCCGTCGTCGAGGACCGGCACGGCGGTGAAGAGGAGCTCCTCGCCGAGCGTCTCGCTGTGCCGCGTTCCCTGCTTCGACGTGCCGGCGAGCGCGGCCGCGATCTCGGGACGGCTCGCGTACGACTCGTCGTCGAGGCCGGTGCCCGCGGAGTCGGCGAGCAGCGCGCCGCGCGGCCCGACCACGATCACGCGCGCGCCGAGGTCCCGCCCCGCCTGCTCGACGACCCGCTCGAGCTGCTCCCGGTCGCCGATCCGCGCCGAGGCGGCGGCCGCGACGACCTGCGCCTGCGCGGCGGCCTGTGAGCGGACCTCGCTGTCGACGCGGCTCGAGAGGCTGAGCACGAGCGGGATCTCGAGCGCGATCAGGACGAGCACGAGCACGTACGCGAACGCCGCGAGCAGCTTCAGCCGCAGGCTCATGCGACCTCCTCGGGCGACGCGAAGCGGAATCCGACGCCACGCGCGGTGTGGATCAAGCCGGGCTCGAGCTTCTTCCGGAGCGTGCTGATGTGGACGTCGAGCGTCTTCGTCGACCCGAACCAGTTCACGTCCCAGACCTCGTCGATCAACCGCTCGCGGGTGACGACGGCACCGGCCTCCCGCATCAAGAGCGACAGCAGGTCGAATTCCTTGCGCGCCAGCTCGACCGGGACGTCGTGCAGCGTCGTCGTGCGCTTCGCCGGGTCGAGCCGGACGCCGCCGATCTGGATCGGGCCGTCACCCGCCCCGGCCGGCGTGCTCGACCGGCGCAGCACCGCGCGGATCCGTGCGATCACCTCTCGCGCGCTGAACGGCTTGACGACATAGTCGTCGGCGCCGAGCTCGAGCCCGACGACGCGGTCCGCTTCCTCGCCGCGCGCCGAGAGGATGATGATCGGGACACTCGAGGACGCACGCAGCTCCCGGCAGACGTCGAGCCCGGAGCCGTCCGGGAGCCCGATGTCGAGCAGGACGAGGTCGGGGCGGACGCTTCTCCCTTTCGCGAGCCCGTCGGCGACGGTGTGGGCGATCTCGGTGTGGAAGCCGTCGCGCGCGAGCGCGTCGGCGAGAGGAGTCGTGATCGACTCCTCGTCCTCGACCAGCAGAATCGTCCTCTTCGCGTGGGCCATGGTGGAAATATGCCCTTCAAATGTGAAATGGGACACGGGGCGCCCCAGGGGAAGGGCGCCCCGCACGTTCGTCGACCCCTACCGGACGACGAAGCTGCCGCTCATGCCCTCTTCGCGGTGGTCTGAGACACCGCACCAGAACGAGTAGCGGACGCCCTTCTTCAGCGTTGCCGTGAGGCTGACGCTGCGCCCCTCACCCAGCACGCGCGTCTTCCAGGTCTTGCCGCCGCCCTTGAGCCAGAAGTCGTGACCGTCGTCGCCGGCATTCCGAACGACGAACTTGACCGCACCCGGCTTCGGCTTCGCTGAGAGCCGGATCGAGTAGTCGACCTCGGTGACGCGGACGGTCTGCGCGGTGGTGGCGCTCTTGGCGACCGCCGCGAGGGACACGGCCGCCACGAGCGTGGCGGCCAGGCTGAGCAGGATGAGCTTCATCTCGTTTCTCCTCGGATGGTTGTTGGTGGTGGGCTAGCCCTGGCCGCTGTTCGAGCCGGAGCGGTCCTCGCCGTCGTCGTCGTTGCCTCCGCCGCCGTGGCCGGAGCGGTCGTCATCGGCGTCGTCGTCGTTGCCGCCGTGGTCATCGCCGCCACGGTCGTCCGTCGTCGTCCCGCCGGTGCAGCGCGGGTCGTTCGCGTGCTCGGCCTCGTCGCACGGCCCGGAGATGTCCTCGCCGACCGTCGTCGTGGTCGTCGCCGGTGCCTGGGCGGGCGTAGTCACGCCGGTGCACCGCGGGTCGTTTCGCGTGCTCCGCCTCGTCGCACGGGCCCGAGATGTCCTCGAGCTCGTTCGTGGTCGTGGCGGCAGTGGTCGTGTCCACCGTCGTCGTTCCAGCCGTGGTCGTCTCGCCGGTGCTTGTCGCACCCGGCAGCGACACCGTGCGGGCCGGATCAGCGTCGACACTCGTCGCCGCCGCGTAGCCACCGGTCGCGATCACGCCGGCGCCGAGCAGGCCGATCAAGAGCTTCGTCATCGTCGATTCCTCCTCGTTTCGCTCACGAGATGAGGATGCCCGGGGGCCTGCCAACGGCCGGGCAAGCGAAGGCAAAGCCTTGGTAAAGCCTCGTTCCGGGTTCAGCTACACTGCCGCAGCGCCACGGCCCATTCGTCTAGTGGCCTAGGACACCGCCCTCTCACGGCGGCGGCACGGGTTCGAATCCCGTATGGGCCTTCCTTTCTAGCGTTGCGTCACGGTGGTGGCATCTTCGTCGTTGAAGCCGCGCGATCCGACGTAAGACCGGCGTGATCTCCGACACAAGTGGAAGCGACCACCGCTGAAAGCGGTCGGCGCTTTCAGGGAACTGCTCAAGGAGCGAACCATGTCGGAGTCGAGTCTGTACGAACGGCTCGGTGGCGCATTCGCCATCGCAGCCGTGGTTGACCACTTCAGCGATGCGATCGTGAAGAACCCGATCGTCGGCCAGACATCGGAGAACCCTGCTCTCCGGGAGTGGCACACGAACAACCTCGGAAGACTGCCGGGCCTCAAGTTCATGCGGACCCTCTGGGTCTGCGAGGTCGCCGGCGGACCGCAGCAGTATGCAGCCACACAACCGGGCAGTACCACCCTTGGCCTGGAAGAAGCCCACCGCGAACTGAAGATCTCACCCGCCGAGTTCGATGAAGTCGCGGCGGAACTTGGGCGAACGCTCGACTTCGTCAAGGTGCCCGAGCGTGAGAAGGAGGAGGTTCTGGCTGCATTTGCCGCCCACAAGGGGGAGGTGACCGAGGGGTACTCTCAGTAAGGGCGCAGCCAGCTGTCGGGAGGTTCCGAGGCACAGCCGCTGTGGCGGATACCATCGGCGGCCGTGAACTGGCTGATCTGGACTCCGATCATCGTGCTGGGCGTGTTGCTGGTGCTGATGGCCCTGACCCTGCTGTTGGGGCGGATCGCCGGCGGGCGCTATCTGCTGCCGTTGATCGCCTTTCTCTCGAAGGTGCCGCTCCTCAAGCGCTTCTTCCTGCGGATGTCGAACGCCGCGCTCGAGCGGGAGAACCCGGAGCTCGCAAGCGCCGTCCGCAAGCTCCAACGCTTCGGCACCCCGACGACACCCGAGGCGGCGCAACGCGCTCTGGCCGTTCTCACCCCCGGGGAACGCCGCGCCTACATGGAGGCGGCCGGCCAGCAGGTCGAGCTACCGGAGGCCCCGAACCGCGCAGCTCGGCGCAAGGCCGGCGCAGTGCAGGCGTCGGCCGGATCCGGCCGGCCCGGCGCGAGCGGGCGCAAGAAGCGCAAGCGCTGACGCAGCCACGCGACGACGCCCTTTGAGGGATCCCGCGCTACCCCACGACACCGAGAGCCGATGACCGTCAAGCCACCCGAGCCCGGCAGCGAGACGAGGCTCGAGCGACGACTCGACGCAGCCGTCGCCCGCGCCACGACTCCGCGCGGGGCCGCCGTCCTGATCGCCAGCGCGTCGATCGCGATCACGCTCGGCGCCGGGCTCGTGATGACCGTCCTCGACCGCGAGAACTACCCGACGATCGGATCGGGGCTCTGGTGGGCGATCCAGACGACGACCACGGTCGGGTACGGCGACAACGTTCCGACGACCGCCACCGGACAGATCGTGGCCGCGCTCGTGATGCTGTTCGGGATCGGCTTCCTGACGATCATCACCGCAGCAGTCACGAGCACGTTCGTGTCGCGGTCGCGCCTGGAGCAGTCGCGCACGGGCGCGCAGACCCCGGCCGCGGAGGAGCTCCGGCAGATCGAGGCGCGGCTCGAGCGGATCGAAACGGACCTCACGCAGCGGCTCGAGCGAATCGAGGCCGCCCTCGACCGTCGCTCGTAGCGTCGAGGGCAGACGCGAGGCTAAGCTCCGGCTCGTGGTTCCCGAGGCGCACCTCGAAGGAGACCGAGCACGGGCTGGTCGCGACCGGCGAGGGCTGGTTCGTCCTGAACGCGCGCGACTCGCGCTGGTACCACACCGACGGCCGGTCCGCGTTCTGCGACTTCGAGGGCGAACAGGACTTCCCCCAGCTCGGCTTCAACGTCCAGGTCATGCAGCCGGGCGACGCGATGGCGATGTACCACTGGGAGGCCGACCAGGAGGACTTCCTCGTGCTCTCGGGTGAGGCGCTCCTGATCGTCGAGGGCGAGGAGCGGCCGCTCCGGGCCTGGGATTTCGTCCACTGCCCGCCGAACACGAAGCACACGATCATCGGCGCCGGTGACGGGCCGTGCGCCGTGATCGCGGTCGGCACCCGCGCCCACGCCGACAAGCCCGACTGGGGCGGCTACACCCTCGACGAGGTTGCGAGTCGACACGGCGTCGGCGTCGAGACCGAGACGAGTGAGCCGCGCGAGGCGTACGCGCACCTCACCAAGCGGGAGCCCACGCGGCACCGCGACGGCTGGCTGCCGGCGTCCTAGTCGCCGGCCTCGCGGCCGGATGCGATTGTCCGAAAGCTCGGCTACCCTGCCGCGCATGCGGCGTTGGACCTCGGCCCTCGTGGTCGTCCTCTGTGCGTGCCTCGGCCTGGCAGCGGCCGGCGCGTCGGCGGGCGAGACCCGTCTGAACGTGCAGGAGAAGTGCTCCTACACGCTTCGTCCCGACGACGAGATCGTCCTGCGGACGGCGTTCACGGTCACGAACGCCCGCAGCGGCCGCCCCGCCTCCGTCCGCATCGTCGCCGGCTGGCAGGTGCACGGCCGCTACGTCAAGGCTCAGAAGCCGAGCATCGTGCAGCTCGGCCCGGGCCGCGTGGCGCGACGGACCGTGACGCGGACGATGACCGACGCGCCGGTGCTGTGGAAGGCGCTTCAGGCCGGCGGGCGGTTCAAGTGCTCGTCGACGAAGACCTACACGGTCGACTGACGCGCTTCAGTCGAGCACGTGCGCCACGGCGTGCGCGTGCGCTGCCCGCCAGGCCTGCAGAAGCAGGTCGAGCTCGAGCCGGCGCTCGGCCGTGCTCTTCGATCCGAGCAGCGACACCTCGACCTCGTCGAACGCAACCTGCTCGGCGACGACGTGAAACCGCGCGCGGAGGAACTCGAGCAGGCTCGGGAGAAGGTGTGGGTCGCTGAGCTGGATGCGCATGGCCGCCGGGAGACGCCGGGTCTCTCTCCGACCGTAGGCGCGCGCGACCGCCCGCGCCATGCCTCGAAATGGGGTAGATCAGGCAGCCGGTCGGACGTAGTGCGTTCGCGCGGAAGCGAGGATCTGGCTCGACTGCTTCGGGAGGTTCTCGCTCACCCACATCAGGATCGACTGCGCGAGCGGGATCTGATCGTGGCCCGGCTCGCGGGAGACGAGGACGTACACGGTCGCCGCCTGGTTCGGGCCGAGCACCTCGCGCAAGGCGTTGTCGACCGCCCGGGCGAAGCGCGGATAGTTCCGGGCCGGCAGGACGTGCGAGTGCTCGCGGCAGATGTGCGGCAGCGTCTCGGTCTGCGCCTGCGGGTCGAAGACGTCGAGCCGATAGCCGCAGAGCAGCGAGAACCGGCGCTCGTGGGCGAACACCGTTCCAGAGCTGCTCGAGCGTGTCCGCGGCGTCCGCACGGCCGCGGCGGCAGAGCAGGTCGACCATCTCGCCGAAGACGCGGGCCGGGCGATCGGCCGCGCCCACGCTGGACCGGTCGAGCAATCCTCCGACGACGTGCTCGAACTGCGTCCGGTCCGGTCCTTCCGGGCCGATGATCGACGCGAGCGTCTCCTCGGCGTCCGCGACCACGAGCAGGCCGGCGCGTCCGGCCTCGTCGAGCGGCCAGCCGGCGGCTTCGAGCCGCTCGGCGAACAGCGCCAGGTGCTCCGGCGTGGCGACGAGCACTCCCGGCTGGTCGCGCTGGAACCCGGCGGCCAGGTAGGCGGCGACGGACTCTGCGAGATCGGCGGCCTCACCGTAGACCTGCACGCCGTGCGACGTGGCGCCGGCGCCTTTCAGAAAGTCGCCCCAGGACTGTCGCATCGAGCCAGTGTAGACCCGGTCGTGCGTTATGGGCAAACCCTGCCGGGTAGGGCAACCCCCGAAAGGGGGACTCCGCCCTCCCCGATTCGGGGCACACTTATGTGTGGGCGCGCCCTGCGACCGAGCCGCCCGAGCGTCCCCCCGGTCCCCCGGAGGTGCTCGTGGTCAACGATCGCACTTGTGGGAGTGCCGCAGCTCCTGCTGGGCGCGCCCGTTTTCCTCTTCCGCTACGCGGGCGACGGGACGGGCAGCGTCAGCTCGAAGGCCGCCCCGCGAGGCGCCGCCGGCCGGTAGCTGACCTCGCCGCTGTGCGCACGCGCGTACGAGCGGGCGATCGCGAGCCCGAGGCCCGTGCCGGTCACGGTCGTGGCGCGTCGCTGCGTCGCGGGCGAAGCGGTCGAAGAGCTGCGACACGAACTCGTCCGGGACGCCCGGGCCGCTGTCCTCGACGGTCACGTGGAGCACGCCGCCGGCTGTCGGTCGCGCGCACGACGACGGGCGGCTCGCCGTAGCGGCAGGCGTTCACGAGCAGGTTGGAGACGATCCGCTCGAGCGCGTCGACATCGACGTCCGCCTCGAGCGCGGCGTCGGCCTCGATCCCGATCCTGGAGGCGTCGAGCGGCGCGACCGCGTGGACGATCCGCTCGAGCCGCTCGCGGACGCGGACGCGCTGCGGGTTGATCGTGACCGCCTCGGCGTCGAGCCGGGAGAGGTCGAGCAGCTGCTCGACGAGCTCGCGCAGGCGACGGATCTGCATCGTCAGCGAGCGTCTGCAGCTCCTCGAGCTGCTCGGGCGCGAGCTCGCGGCCGCGCTCGGCGATCGTCTCCGAGATCCCGTAGATCGCGCCGACCGGCGAGCGCAGCTCGTGCGCGGCGAGCGCGACGAACTCGCTCTTCAGCTCGTCGGCCCGCTCGAGCGCCTCCCGGGCGCTGCCGCTCCTGCGCGAACAGGCGCGAGCGGTCGAGCGCCAGGCTCGTCAGCGAGCCCAGCGCGTAGAGGAGCTTGCGCTCCTCGTCGCCGAAGAACGGTGCGAACGCGCTCGTCCGGACGACGATCGTGCCGAACGGGAAGTCGAAGCGCCTGACGTCGCCGTTCGGGTCGTCCTCCCCGGTCCGGTGCTCGGCGACCACCGTCCCGTCGAGGCCCTCGAGCACGATCCCGCGCGCACCGACCATCTCGGCCATCGGCGGCAGCACCCGCGCCGCCGCGTCCTGCTCCGTCGTCGCGCCCATCAGCTCGCCGACCGCGAGCTGCATGCGCGCCTGCTCGGGCCGGCGCCAGAGCAGGCGCAGCACCGCCGGCGGCGCGAAGCCGAGCAGGAAGCCGACGGCGCTGACCGACCCCAGGAGCGCCGACGGTGAGCGCGAACCACGAGTGGTCGTCGCCCGCTGCGACGCTCACGAGCAGCGTCGCGGCCAGCGCGGTCGACGCGAGCGCGAGCATCTGCATCCGCCGCCGGGCGACGGTCGCCTCCGACCTGCCCGCGCGCCAGAGCCGGATCGCGACGAGCTGCAGCAGCACCGACCAGTGGACGAGGAAGGCGAGCACGTAGACGCACGAACCACCACGGCCACGAGTCGCCCTCCGGCCGGCAGGTACGGCAGCGCGATCGTCGCGACCACGAGGATGCAGCGTGAGCGAGTCGACGAAGCGCGCCAGCGGCCGCTGCTCCGGCTCGAACGCCGAGGCGAAGCGGTAGAGCGAGGTACGGGAAGAGCACCAGGAGCACGATCGCGACCCGGAGCGCCACCTTCTCGGCCGTCGAGCCCGGCTCGTCCGGCAGCACGTAGCCCGAGCCGGCGACGGCGGCGAGGCTGACGAACGCGAGAGCGGCCCACATCGACGTCCGCGACCGGTCGCGCAGCCACTGGCGCACGCAGACGCCCGCTATCGCGGCGAAGAGCACGAGGTTCAGCACCCCGACGATCTCGATCGCTTGCCGCATGGTCGTTCCCTCCTACGCGGCGCCGATCCTAACGAGCGGTATCGGGATGCGACAGCGGACGTTAGTCCTGCGCGGCCGTTGGTCAGTCGGCCGAGGCGGCGCGGGCGTAGATCGCGGCGAGCGCGAGGATGATCAGCCCGTAGAGGATCTGGCGAACCGCCTGGGAGGCGTTCAGGATCGTCAGCAGCGAGTCGAGCACGGTCAGGATCAGCGCCCCGAGGATCGTCCCCGCATAGCCGCCGACGCCGCCGAAGATCGAGGTGCCGCCGATCACGACCGCGGCCACCGACGGAAGCAGGAAGGGCGTCGCGATCCCGAGGTCGGCCGCGTCGTTGAAGCCGACGAGGAGGATCCCGGCGACCGCGCTGAGCATGCCGCAGAGCGCGTAGACCGCGAGCAGCACCTGCCACGTCCGGACACCCGGCGAGCCGGCAGGCGACCGCGTTGTCGCCGACCGCGTAGATCAGCCGGCCGAAGCCGCTGTAGCGCAGGCCGAGGATGATCAGCGCCGAGATCGGCACCCAGACGAGCAGGCCGTACGGGATGTAGGTGAAGAAACGCTCGGAGCCGAGCTTCGTGACGAGCTCCGGCGCCGGCGCGAGGAAGCGTGTCTGGCTGTAGATCGTGAGCGCGCCGAGCGTGATCGTGCTCACCCCCAGCGTCATGATCAGCGGGTTGACGCGGAAGATCGCGACGCCGATCCCGTTGACGATCCCGATCCCGAGACCCGCCAGGAGGGCGACGGCGATCGCCTTCGCGGCGCCGTCGGTGGCGAAGCTGGAGATCATGAACGCGCCGGTCGTGGCGGTCGTCGCGACCGAGAGGTCGACGCCGCCGGTCAGCATCACGAGCGTCTGGCCGGCGGCCATCAGCCCGAGGATCGCCGCGTAGAGGAAGGTCGTCGACACCTGCTTCGGCGTCAGGAACGCCTCGCTCGACTGGACGCGGTTGACGATGTCGGTGGCGACGAAGAGGCCGACGAAGACGAGCGTCAGCACGACGACCGGGTTGTCGGCGAAGAGCCGCCGCAGGTCGAAGCGGGTCGAGCGGCTCGGCGGCCTGCGGGGCCGAGCTCACAGGTTCTTCCCCCGCTGGCGGAGCGCGAGGCCGCCGATCATGACGACGAGGACGATCAGCGTCCCCTGGATCACCTGCGCCCAGTTCTGGTCGACGCCCTTGAGGATCATGATCGACTTGACGAGCGTGAGCACGAACGCGGCCGCGATCGGGCCGATCAGGCCGCCGACGCCGCCGACGAGCGCGACGCCGCCGAGCACGACGGCCGCGACGCTGTTCAGCGTGTAGTACTGGCCGGAGAGGGCGTCGCCGATCCCGGACGTGGCCGTCAGCGCCAGCCCGCCCATGCCCGCGAAGGCCGAGCCGAGCGCGTAGGCGCCGATCCGCGTCCGCGCGACCGAGATCCCGGCCAGGAACGACGCGTTCCGGCTCGAGCCGATCGCGTAGAGCGAGAGCCCGGGCTTGCGCCAGCGGATCGGCAGCCAGACGATCAGCGACGACCGCGGCGAGGATGACGAGCCCGGACGGCAGCCACGGCGTCAGCGTGTAGCCGATCGCGAGCTTCGAGAACTCGAGCGGCGCGCCGCCGCCGGGGATCTGCATCACGGCGAGCGCGGCGCCGCCCCAGACGAACAGCATCGCGAGCGTGACGATGATGTCCGCGACCTTCGTCACGGTGATGATCAGGCCGGTCAGCGCGCCGGCGAGCGCGGCGCCGAGGATGAGGACGAACGAGATCACGATCGCCTCGCGGAAGCTGACGGCCAGCCCGGTCGTCGCGTCGAACATGTACTTCGCCGCGAGGACGTTGACGAGGCTCATCAGCGAGCCGATCGAGAGGTCGATCCCGCCGGAGATGATCACGACCGCCTGCGCCATCGCCGCGAACGCGAACGGGAGCGCGTCGATCGCGAGCGACTGGACGTCGAAGGTGCCCCAGTCGGCCGGGATCGTCTTCCAGTAGAGGATCAGCCCGACGAGCAGGACGTAGACGCCGACGGTCCAGGCGTGGCGCCGCGCGAGGCGGCCCCAGTGGATCCCGCTGCGCCGCGGCTCGGCCGCGACCGCGCTCACGCCGCCTCCTCGCCTTCGAGCCCGTGCATCGCCCGCAGCAGCGTCGCCTCGTCGGCGCCGGCCGCGTCGAGCTCGGCGGTCACCTTGCCGCCGTAGAGGCAGACCGCGCGGTCGCAGACGAGCGGGATCTCGGCCAGCTCGCTCGTGAACAGGAGGATGGCGGCGCCGTCGGCGGCGAGCTGCCGCAGGAGGGCGTAGATCTGTCGCTTCGTGCCGACGTCGATCCCGCGGGTCGGGTCGAAGCAGAGCAGGGTCTGGAAGCCGTTCGCGAGCCAGCGCGCGATCGTCACCTTCTGCTGGTTGCCGCCCGAGAGCCGGCGAACCTGGCGCTGGGCGCGGGTGTCGATCGAGAGCGCGTCGATCGCGCCCTGCACCCGCCGCCGCTCTTCTCGCATCCCGACCGGGCCCCAGCGGCGCGGGCTGTTGAAACGCGGAGCCGCGATGTTCTCGGCGATCGAGCGCTGCGGCAGCAGTGCCTGCAGCCGGTCGGCCGGGACGAGCACGACGCCGGCCCGGATCGCGTCGTAGGGGTGGCGCGCGCGCAGCGGCTCGCCGGCGACCACGATCTCGCCGTCCGTCTGCTTGCGCTGGCCCGAGAGCACCTCGAAGAGCTCGTCCTGGCCCTGCGCCTCGAGCGCCGCGATCCCGAGGATCTCGCCCGGCCGGAGCGCGAACGAGACGTCGGTGAGCGTGTCGCCGACCTGGAGCCCCCGCACCTCGAGCGCCGTCGGCCCGTCGGCGGCGAGCTCGATCCGCTCGCGCTGCGGCGTCGCCTCGGCGGCACCTGCGGCCCGCGCGACCTCCTCGCCGAGCATGAACTCGACGATCTTCTCCTCGCCGCCCTCCTGCGGCACGAGCGTGCCGACGTCGCCGCCGTCGCGGAGGACGGTCGCGCGGTCGCAGTGGGCGATCACCTCGCGGAGGCGGTGGGTGATGAAGAGCGCCGAGCGGCCGCGCTCCTTCTGCGCGTGCATGACGTCGAAGACGCGCTCGGCGAGGTCGGAGGGAAGCGCGGCGGTGATCTCGTCCAGGATCAGTAGCTGCGGGTCGCGCGCGAGCGCGCGGGCGAGGTCGAGCATCCGCAGGAGCGGCAGCGGCACGTCGACCGCCTGCTCGTCGAGGTCGACGTCGAGGTCGAGCTCGCGCAGCTGGCGCCGCACCGCCTCCTCGGAGGTGCCGGTCAGGCGGAGGTTCTGCGAGATCGTCAGGTCGGGCACGAGCGCCGGGTCCTGGAAGACGGGCGCGAGCCCGATGCGGGCGGCGTGCGCGGGCGAGGAGACGCGAATGTCCTTGCCGTCGAAGCGGATCGTGCCGCCGTCCGGCCGGATCACGCCGGTGAGGATCTTGACGAGCGTGCTCTTGCCGGCGCCGTTCGCGCCGAGCAGCGCGTGCACCTCCCCCGGCTCGACCTCGAGCGTTGCCGAGCGGAGCGCCACCACGGGCCCGTAGCGCTTCGACACCTCGCGTGCGGAGAGGAGGCTCATGGGGTTGGGTGAGGGAGGAAGCGCCGGCCGGCGCTTCCTCCCTCGTCGATCAGGAGGCTACGGCCCCTTGCAGCCCACGAGCTGGGCCGCGGTGTACGTCGTCCACGGCTTGATGAACAGCTGCGAGCTGTACGTCGGCGGCCGCTTCGGCGAGTAGTACGACTTGATCGTCTTCGGCGTCGTTCTTCATGTCCCAGACGTCGGGGGTCAGCTTCGATCCACTTCTTGACGGTGCCGCCTCCGAGGACCTTGATCGCGACTGCGGCACCAACGCCGCCGATCGTCGCCGGGTTCGTCACAGCCGAGCCCTGGAACTTCGGGTTCAGGTTGATCAGCTGCTTGAGGAACTCGTTGTTGTCCGCGCCGACCACCGGCACGTACGGCTTGCCGGCCGTCTTGAACGCGTTCACGATCGTGTAGTCGATCCCGGACGTCCAGACGCCGTCGACCTGCACGCCGGAGTTGAGGATGTCGAGCATCTGCTTGCCACCCGGTGCGAACGACCACTGGGTGAACGTCTGCTTGACGACCTTGATCCCCGGGTACTTCTTCAGCGCCTGCTGGAAGCCGCGGTGCCGGTCGGTGTCGGCCGGGACGCCGGCGATGCCGCGCATCTCGACGACGTTGCCCTTCCCGCCGAGCTTCTTGAACAGCCACTCGGCGCCGAGGCGGCCGTACGCGACCTGGTCGTTCGTCACGTTGTAGGCCTGCGGTGCCGTGATCCGCTGGTCGACGGACACGATCTTCACCCCGCGCGCCGCCGCCTGGGCGACGACCGCGTTGAGCGCGCTGGCGCTCGACGGGTTGATGATGATCGCGTTCGCGCCGGCCGAGATCAGGTTGCGGATGTCGGCGATCTGCTCCGCCGGACCGCCGTTGCGGTTGGCGACGATCACCTTCGAGACCTTGCCGCTCGCGAGCGCCTGCGCCTTGACCGCGCAGATCATCTCCTCGCGCCAGCCGTTGCCGACGAGCGTGTTGCTGACGCCGAGCACCCACTGCTGCCCGCCGGCCGGCTTGGCGCTGGCCGTGCCGACGATGCCCATCACGGCGACGATCGCCACGATCACGAGTGCAACGAACGGCACGCCGAGGCGGCCACGAATCCTGCCTTGCTTCATGCGATTTCCTCCCTCTCCTGGAGCCTCCGGATCGAGTCTACGACCCTTGAGACGCACCAAAGCGGCAGTTGGTCGTGTCATCGCGGCGACCCTACAGCCTCTTTTGTCGAAATTCAAGAGAAGTCTTGTCGATCGGAACAGATGTGCTTACACTCGGAGCCGAAGTGGCCACGCCGCCGCACAACGGTCCCGAGCCCAACGACCTCGTCGCAGTGCTCGACCATGTCCGCGCCCACGGCGAGTCGTCGCGCGCCGAGCTGGCGCAGGCGACGGGCCTCGGGCGCTCGGTCCTGACGCAGCGCGTCGACGCGCTCCGCAACTACGGCCTTCTCGCCGAGGACCGCGTCGGCGTCTCCACGGGCGGCCGCGCGCCGCGGCTGCTCCGCTTCCGCTCCGACGCGGGGTACCTGCTCGTCGCCGATCTCGGCGCGACGAGCACCGACGTCGCGCTCGCCGACCTCGCCGGCCGGATCGTCATCCACCGCCAGCGGCCGTCCGACATCGCCGCCGGGCCGGAGGCCGTGCTCGCAGACGTCGACGAGCTCTTCGAGGAGTGCGTCGCCGAGGCCGGGATCGACCGGCCGCTCTGGGGGATCGGGATCGGGATCCCCGGCCCGGTCGAGTTCGAGTCGGGCAGCCCCGTCTCGCCGCCGATCATGCCGGGCTGGGACGGCTACTCCGTCCGCGAGCGCTTCGCCGCGCGCGGCGTGCCCGTCTGGGTCGACAACGACGTCAACGTGATGGCGCTCGGCGAGCTCACCGCAGGCTGCGGCCGCGGCGTCGACGACTTCGTCTTCGTCAAGATCGGCACCGGGATCGGCGCCGGAATCGTCGTCGACGGCCGGATCCACCGCGGCGCGAAGGGCTCGGCCGGCGACGTCGGCCACATCCACGTCCAGGCCGGCCGCGAGGTGACCTGCCGCTGCGGGATGAGCGGGTGCCTGGAGGCACTCGCGGGCGGCGCTGCACTCGCGCGCGACGCGGAGGCGGCGGCGCGCGAGGGCCGGAGCGCGATCCTGCGGGCGCTGCTCGACGAGAAGGGCTATCTCGACGCGGCCGACGTCGCGGCAGCGTCGAAGCACGGCGACCCGGTCAGCGTCGAGCTGATCACCGAGGCCGGCCGGCTGATCGGCCAGATGCTCACGGGCATCGTCAACTTCTTCAACCCCTCCCTGATCGTGATCGGCGGCGGCGTTGCCGGAGCCGGCGACCTCCTGCTCGCGACGATCCGGCAGGCGATCTACCGGCGCTCGCTGCCGCTGGCGACGCGCGACCTCGTCGTCCGGCGCTCGGCGCTCGACGACCGTGCGGGCGTGATCGGCGCCGCCACGATGGCCGCGAACGAGCTCTTCGCCCGCGAGTTCCTACCCGGCTGGCTCGCCGCCGGCACCCCCGCCAGATCCGCGTAGCGCCCGGGCCGCGCGGCGCGCGTGCTCGGCGTACGCCGCGTCGAAGAGCCGCTGCGACTCCTCGGCGCCGACGAGCGCCGGGCTCGTGAGGACGGGCGGCAGCGCGTCCCGCTCGAGCAGCAGCTCAGCGGTGCGCACCTTGACCGCGTTCACGAGCACGGCTGCCGCGACCGTCGACCCAGGACCGACCGGGGTCTCCAGGCCGTCGAGCTCGACGAGCGCGTCCCCGACCGGCGTGCAGAGGTCGAGGACGATGTCGGCGTGGTCGCGCAGGCGGGGCCCCTCCCCCGCATCCGCCTGAGCGACGGATGTCACCGCGACGACGGTCAGCCCGCGCGCCTTCGCGCCCTGGGCGATCTCGATCGGGACGGCGGTGCCGCCGCCGGCGCTGAAGACGATCATCACGTCGGGCGGCCCGAGCTCGAAGTTGGCGAGGATCGTCTCCGCGAGGCCCTCCACCCGCTCGATGAACATCGCCTGCCGCTGGCCGTTCGCGCCGACGACCTGGGTGTGGAAGGTCATCGAGAGCTCGACGATCGGGTTGAAGCCCGGGTAGGAGCCGTAGCGCGGGAACATCTCCTCGACCGGGATCCGCGAGTGGCCGGTGCCGAAGAGGTGGACGAGCCCGCCGCCGGCGATCGCGTCCGCGCACAGCCGGGCGACGTCGTCGACCGCCGCGCTCTGGCTCTCGAGCCGCTCCAGCAGCGCTTTGGCGGCTTCGAAGTACCGCGTAGGCTCCGTGCTCACGTCGTCGTCGAACGGGGAGGAAGCAGCACGGTGGTCGGCCACAGGGTGAGCATGCTCGGCACGGGTCTCATCGGTCTCTTCTACACGAGAACGCTGCACGGACAGCGCAACCGCGACCGCGTCCAGGTCGTCTACTCGCGCTCGGAGGAGCGCGCGAAGGCGTTCTGCTCCGACAACGACGTCCCCACCTGGACGACCGACCTCGAAGAGGCGATCGCGCATCCCGAGACGGACACGGTCGTGATCGGGCTGCCGAACCAGCTGCACGAGGAGGCGGTCGGACTCTGCGCGCAGCACGGGAAGGCCGTCCTCTGCACGAAGCCTCTCGCCCGCACCGCCGAGGAGGCCAAGCGGATGCTCGACACGGTCGAGGGCGCCGGCGTCTTCGGCGGCTACCTCGAGGATCTCGTCTACACGCCGAAGACGCTGAAGGCCGTCGCCGCCGTCCAGGCCGGCCAGATCGGCGACGTGCTCTGGGCGCGCTCGCGGGAGACGCACCCCGGCCCGCACAGCGCCTGGTTCTGGGACGCGGCGCAGGCGGGCGGCGGGCCGATCGTCGACCTCGGCTGCCACTGCATCGAGATCATCCGCTCGTACATGGGCAAGGAGAACCGGCCCGTCGAGGTGATGTGCTGGACCGACACGCTCGTCCACCCGATCGAGGCCGAGGACAACGCGATCGCGCTGATCCGGTTCGAGAGCGGCGCGATGGGCCAGTTCGAGGTCAGCTGGACGTTCCGCGGCGGCATGGATCTCCGGGACGAGGTCGCGGGCACCGAGGGGACGATCTGGACGAACCATTTCCTCCGCACCGGCTTCGAGGTCTTCACCTCCGGGGCCGGCGAGGGCTACGTCGCCGAGAAGGCCGAGAGCGCGAGCGGCTGGCTCTTCCCGGTCGGCGACGAGGTGGCGGAGCTCGGCTACGTCGACATGTTCACGGACATGTTCGACGCGATCGACGCCGGCCGGGCGCCGCGCGAGACCTTCTACGACGGCTACGTGGTCAACGCGATCATCGACGCGTGCTACCGCTCGGCCGAGACCCGGCAGTGGGAGGCGGTGCAGCTCGACGACTGGCGCGGGAGCGGCACGCCCCGGATCGCCCGCGCGCGCCGCGAGCACGACGGCAAGACGGTGATCAAGGAGGAGACGATGCCCGACGGCCGCTTGAAGCTGATCCTCAAGGACGAGGAGACCGGCGAGTTCGTCGACGTCGTCTCGTAGCGGCTGTCGATCCGGACGCTCGCCGTTCGTCGTACCGATGAGTTTCCTGACCGCAGCGCCGTCTACATGGACAGATCTGCGTCATCCGTCGCTACCGGAGGTGAGTCGATGTCGAAAACGCTCGTACTGGTCGGGACTCGCAAGGGCTGCTTCATCGTCGAGAGTGACGAACGGCGCCTCGAGTGGGAGCTGCGTGGCCCGTTCTGCGAAGGGTGGCCGATCTACCACGCGATCCACGACGCAGACAGCGGCGCGATCTACGCGGCCGGGGCGAGCGAATGGCACGGCGCGAGCATCTGGCGCAGCCTCGACCTCGGCGAGACGTGGACGCAGTCGAGCGACGGCCTCGAATACGGCAGCGACGGGCTCAAGCTGTCGAAGGTCTCGGGCCTCACATCCGCTCACGGGCGGCTGTTCGCGGGCGCGGAGATGCCGGGCATCTTCGAAAGCGGTGACGGTGGCCAGACCTGGAAGGTCCTGAGCACGCTCGACGGCCAGCCCGGCAGCGACTCGTGGAACGATCCCGCCAACCAGCCGCCGGGCCACCTCGGCGTCCCCGCGATCCTTCCTCACCCCGAGGATCCGACCCGCTACTGGGCGATCGTCCAGGGCATCGGGATCTTCGAGACGACGGACGACGGGACGTCGTGGACACCGCGCAATCGCGGCTTGCGCGCCGACTGGCCGCTCGAGAACCCCGAGGTCGGCTACTGCGTCCACAAGCTCGTGATGTCGCCGACCGACAACGACCGGCTGTACCAGCAGAACCACGTCGGCATGCATCGGAGCGACGATGCGGGTCTGACCTGGACGGAGATCTCGGACGGCCTGCCGACCGAGTTCGGCTTCGCGGCGGGCGCGCATCCGCACGACCGCGACACGTTCTACGTGATCCCGCTCGACCCCGGTCATGGCCGCTGCATGCCCGAAGGGAGCGCAGCCGTCTGGCGCACAGGCGACGCGGGCGCGACCTGGCAGCGCCTCGCTGACGGACTGCCGCAGCACGGCGCGCACGTCGGCGTCCTGCGCGAGGGCATGGCGATCGACACGCACGAGACGCCGGGCGTGTACTTCGGCACCAGCACGGGCCAGCTGTTCGCGAGCGCCGACGAGGGACGCGCCTGGCACGAGATCGCGAGCTACCTGCCGGGCATCGCATCGGTCGAGGTCGCGATCGTCGAGTAGCCATGGCCGAGCTCTATCTGCCTTCCACGCTGCAGCCGCTCTTCGCCGACCTCCCGCGGCGGCTCGAGATCGACGCCGCCACCGTCGACGCTGCGCTCGATCACCTCGACGAGCGCTGGCCCGGTTTTCGCGACCGGCTGTGCGAACCGGGGCCGGAGCTGCGCCGGCACATTCACGTGTACGTCGACCGGAAACGCGCGACGCTCGATACAGCGCTCGAGGCGCAGTCGCGGGTCGACGTGATCGCCGCGATCAGCGGCGGCTGAGCGTCAGGCGATCAGCGGCCGCAGCGTGTTCCGTGCGAGCAGGAAGCCGCGCTTGACGAGCTCCTCGTCGCCCTCGAAGCGCCGGTCCTCGTGCTCGATCGAGATCCAGCGGTCGTAGCCGACGGCGTAGAGCGCGGCGACGAAGCGCGGCCAGTCGACCTCTCCGAGCCCCGGCAGCCGCGGCACCTGCCAGCCCATCCCGGCCGAGAGGGTGCCGTGCCGGTAGAGGCCGTCGCGCCGCACTTCGAGGTCCTTCGCGTGGACGTGGAGGATCCGGTCGGCGAAGTCGTAGACGGCGCGCTCGTAGTCGATCATCAACCAGACGAGGTGGGACGGATCGAGGTTGAGCCCGAAGCCCTCGTCCGGGATCGCCTCGAACATCTGCTCCCAGACCGCCGGCGACCAGGCGAGGTTGTTGCCGCCCGGCCACTCGTCCTCGCTGAAGATCATCGGGCAGTTCTCGATCGCGATCTTCACGCCCTTGCCGCTCGCATGGCGGACGAGGTCGGGCCAGATCCGGCGGAAGCGCTCGAGGTTCTCCGTCAGGGGCCGGTCCTTGTCGTTCCCCACGAAGGTGCCGACGACCTCGACGCCGAGCGCGGCGGCGGCATCGACGACCTTGAGCAGGTGGCGGTTGACCTCCTCGCGGTGCGTGTCGTCCGGGTGGAGGTTGTTCGGGTAGTAGGCGAGCGAGGAGATCTCGAGCCCGTGCCGGTCGAGGATGTCGCGCACCTCACCCGGGTCGAAGGCGTCGACGTCGATGTGGGTGACGCCCGCGTAGCGCCGCTTCTCTCCCCCGCCCCCCGGCCAGCAGGCGACCTCGAGCGACTCGAAGCCCTCACCCGCCGCCCAGGCGGCGACCTGATCGAGCGTGAGCTCGGGCAGCGCGGCGGTGAGGAAGCCGAGCTTCACCGCTCCACCTCGATCCAGCGCTGCTCGGACGCCGAGCGGGCGATCGCCTCGCCGAGGAGGATCTCCTCGTGCCCGTCGGCGAAGGTCGGGAAGTCGGGCTCTGCTGGCATGCGTCCCTCCTCGACGGCGGCGTAGACCGCCCTGTAGAGCTGCTTGAAGGTGTCCGGGAAGCCCTCGGCGTGACCGCCGGGGTAGTCGGTGAACGCGGCCGCAGTCGGATCGAGCTGGCCGGGGTCGCGCAGGAAGAGCTCGTTCGGGCGGTCGCGGTGGCCGAGCCAGAGCTCCTCCGGCCGCTCCGACGACCAGGCGAGCGAGCCCTCGGCGCCGTCGAGTTCGAAGGTGAGGCAGTTCTTGCGGCCGGCTGCGAGCTGCGAGATCGTGACATTGCCGCGCGAGCCGTCCTCGTAGCGGAGCAGGACGTGCGCCATGTCCTCGGACTCGATCGTCCTGTCTACGCGCTCGACGTCGTCCCGGTCGCCGGCGAACGTCTCCACCGGCCCGGTCGGGACGCGCCGCGTCGTGTGCACCGTGTGCAGGTCGGCGAAGACGGACGCGATCCGCTTCCCGGCGACGAAGCTGGTCAGGTCGAGCCAGTGGGTGCCGATGTCGGCGACAGCGCGCAGCGCGCCGCCCTGCCCCGGGTCGAGCCGCCAGTTC
The DNA here is from genome assembly GCA_963732995.1 of uncultured Gaiellaceae bacterium. Classification (GTDB taxonomy): domain Bacteria; phylum Actinomycetota; class Thermoleophilia; order Gaiellales; family Gaiellaceae; genus Gaiellasilicea. Next base: position 92,184 of record CAVTBS010000010.1, read on the forward strand.
CAGTCGGTCGGCTTCAACAGCCAGTCCTGGACGTAGACGCCGTGGACGCCGTGCACCGCACCGAGGTCGCCGCGGCGGACGCGCGCGCGGGCGTCCCGGCAGAGGGCGTAGAAGCGGATGTTGTAGTTCGTGCAGTGGACGAGCCCGCTCTCCTCGGCGAGCCGGAGCAGCTCGCCGGACTCCTGCGAGGTGAGCGCGAGGGGCTTCTCGCAGACGACGTGCTTGCCCGCGGCGAGCACGGCCTTCACCTGCGGGTAATGGAGATGGTTCGGCGTGGTCAGGTGGGCGACGCGGACGCGATCGTCGTCCAGCATGGCCTCGAAGCTCTCGTAGGGCTCCGGCAGGCCCGGCTTCTGACGCGCCCGGCCGGGCGACGAGCCGACGACGCCGGTGACCTCGACGCCGAGCCGCCGCAGCGCCTCGACGTGGACGACGCCGATGAATCCCGTGCCGACCACGGCTGCCCCGATCCCGCTCATCCCTCGCCGAATCTAACCCGCGTGAGAGGATCGGTGCGCCGTGCAGGGGGGTCTCCGTCAGAAGGTCGCCGTCGTCACCGGCTCGGCCGGCGGGATCGGCGGGGCAGTGGCCGAGGCGTTCGCCGACGCGGGCGCCGAGGTGATCGGACTCGACCGCGAGCAGGCGGATCTCAGCCGTCCGGACGAGGTCGCTGCGTTCTTCGCCGCCCTCGACCGACTCGATCTCCTCTTCAACGGCGCCGGGATCAGCGGGCGCTCGCTCGGCGACGGGCCGGTGGACGAGTGCACGATCGAGGCCTGGGACGCGGTGCTCGCGACCAACCTGACGAGCGTCTTTCTCTGCTCGAAGCACGCGATCCCGCTGCTGCGCGAAGCCGGCGGCGGCGCGATCGTCAACCTCGCGTCGGTGATGGGCTTGATGGCGGGCGACGACGACTTCACCACGCACGCCTACCAGGTGAGCAAGGGCGGGATCGTCACGCTCACGCGCGCGATGGCCTACCACTACGGGCGCGAAGGGATCCGCGTCAATGCGATCGCCCCGGGCCTGATCGCGACGCCGATGAGCGCGCGGGCCCAGTCGGATCCGGTGATCGTCGCGCGGCTGCCAGAGCTGCATCCGCTCACGGGCGACTTCGGCCGGCCGGAGGACGTCGCCGGGGCGGCGCTCTATCTCGCGACGGCGCCGTTCGTCACCGGCGCCGTCCTCACCGTCGACGGCGGCTGGTCGGTCCGGTGAGGCATCTCGGGCTCGACCTCGGCGCGACGTACGTCAAGTGGGTGGTGCTCGAAGGCGACGAGATCGTCGCCGAGGGGAAGCAGGTGACGCGCGCGGACGAAGGCCCCGACGCGGTCGTCTCGCGCCTGATCTCGGTGCAGGCGAAGGCGGGCGCGGTCGACACCGTCGGGCTCGGCGTGCCGGGTCTCTACGACGCCGACCGCGGCGTCGCCACCTTCCTCCCCAACCTCCCCGGTGAATGGGAGCAGGTTCCGCTGGTCGCCCGGATCGGCGACGCGCTCGGCGCCCCGACGGCGTTGATCAACGACGCGCGCGCGTTCGCACTGGCGGAGTCGGAGCTCGGCGCAGCGCGCGGCTGCGACACGGCCGTCTTCGTCGCGGTCGGCACCGGCGTCGGCGGCGGGATCACCGTCGGCGGCCGCTTCCACGAGGGCCGAGCCGGACGCGCCGGCGAGATCGGCCACGTGACGATCGGCGAGAAAGGGCCGCTCTGCACCTGCGGCAACCGAGGGTGTCTCGAGGCGTTCGTCCGCGAGGCGCTCGGCGCGCGCCGGCTGCGCCGGGCCGGTCAGCTGCTCGGGATCGGCGTCGCGAACGCGATCGCCCTGCTCGCGCCGGACCGCGTCGTGGTCGGCGGCGGCGTCGGCTCGACGGGCGAGCGGCTGCTGCAGCCGCTCCGCCAGGAGGTCGCGCGGCGTGTCTTCGTCTCCGTCCCGGTCGAGATCGTCCCGGGCGAGCTTGGCGTGAAGGCGGGCGCGATCGGTGCGGCGCTACGCGGCGCCGGCCGTGGCTAGCGACGACTTCCGCGCCTTGAAGTCCTCGAGGATCGTCTCGGTCGCGGTCGCGCCGATCCTGGTCACGCCGACGTCCATCACCTCGAACAGCGCGTCGAGCGTGCGCACGCCGCCGGCCGCCTTGACCTGCACGTGAGCGGGGCTGTGCTCGCGCATCAGCTTCAGGTCGTCGATCGTCGCCCCGGACGGGGCGAACCCGGTCGAGGTCTTGACGAAGCCGGCTCCCGCCGCCGCGGTCAGCGCGCAGGCGCGGATCTTCTGGGCGTCGTCGAGGTAGGCGTTCTCGAAGATCACCTTGACGAGCCGGCCCTGGGCGGCTTCCACGACCGCGCGGATGTCGCGCTCGACGTAGTCGTCCTCGCCCGAGATCAGCCGGCCGATGTTCAGGACCATGTCGATCTCGTCGGCGCCGGCGGCGATCAGCTCCTCGGTCTCCGCGGCCTTCGTCGCCGTCGTGTGGCTGCCGTGCGGGAAGCCGACGACGGTGGAGACGAGCACGTCGGAGCCGGCGACGAGCTCCGCGGCGAGCGCGACGTCGGCCGGGCGGACCGTGGCCGAGGCGACGTCGTAGCGAACGGCGAGCTCGACGCCTTCGCGCACCGTCCCGAGGTCGAGCTCGGGCCTGAGCAGCGAGTGGTCGATCGTCTTCGCGACGTCGCGGTATTCCAGGGTGTCGATCGCGGGCATGGTGCGAGGATACGGCAATGACTCCGCTGCGCACGACGGTGATCGGCAGCTATCCGTTCCCCGGCTGGCTCGAGCATGCCGCCGAGCATCTGGGCGACTTCGGCCCCGACGACGTCGCCGAGCTGCAGGAGGACGCGGTGATCGCCGCCGTCCACGATCAGGTCGCCGCCGGGCTCGACGCGATCTCGGACGGCGAGCAGACGCGGCTCGACTTCAACCTCGGCTTCTACGGCTTCATCGCCGGGATCGAGCAGGGCGAGGCACCGCGCCGCCTCGGCCCGCCCGCACACGACCAGCGCGCGAAGCACCGGATCGTGGGCGAGCTGGCTGCGCCGCGCGGCCTCGGCACCGTCGAGGAGTACGAGCGCCTGCGCCGGGTGGCGCCGCCCGGGCCGACCCTGAAGGTGGCGGTGCCGGGGCCGTACACCCTCGCCGGCCGGCTCGAGGGCGACCGCTGGGAGACCGCGGAAGCGCTGCTGCCGATCGTCCAGGCCGAGCTCACAGCGCTCGCCGCGGCGGGCTGCGAGGAGATCGCGATCGACGAGCCGTCGATGAGCTGTTACGCGCATCGCGAGGATCCGGAGCGGCTCGTCGAGCTCTTCAACCGCACGGTCGCGCCGGTCGCGGGCCGAGCGCGGCTCTCGACCCACCTCTGCTTCGGCAACTACAAGGGCCGCGCCGTCGCGCCGCGGAGCTACCGCCCGCTCTTCCCCGCCTTCCTCGGGGTCGACGTCGACGAGATCCATCTCGAGATGGCGAGCCGCGAGCTGGCGGAGGCGGAGCTCGTGGCCACGATCGCGGAGGTGAAGGACGTCGCCGTGGGCGTGATCGACGTCAAGAGCTATTACGTCGAGACGCCGGAGGACGTCGCCGACCGCGTGCGCGCGTTCACTGCGTTCGCGGCGCCGGAGCGCCTCGCCTTCTCGACCGACTGCGGGCTCAGCCAGACCGCGCGCTGGGCGGCGAGGCAGAAGCTCGCGAACCTCGTCGCAGGCGTGCGGATCGTCCGCGACGAGCTGTGATCGAGCCGTCCACCGCCGGCACCCACGTCTGGTGGCTCGGGCAGAGCGGCTTCCTCGTCGGCCACGAGGGCCGGCACCTGCTCGTCGACCCCTACCTCTCCGACTCGCTGACCGCGAAGTACGAGGGCACCGAGACGCCGCACGTCCGGATGCACCCGCACGTTGTCGCGCCGGAGCAGCTCGCGTTCGCCGACGTCGTCCTCTCGACGCACGGCCACACCGACCATCTCGACGGCGAGACGCTGCGTGCGATCGGGGCGCCACTCGTCGCGCCCAGCGGCATCGTCCAGCTCGCGCGCGAGCGCAGTGGCGGTGAGGTGACGGCGATCTCGGAGGGCGAGACCATCGAGGTCTGCGGCTTCCGCGTCGCGGCGGTCCCGGCCGTGCACCCCGGCGACCACTGCCTCGGCTACGTGATCGAAGCGGGTGACCGGCGGCTCTACCACTCCGGCGACACGAGCTGGGTCGACCCCGGTGTCCGCGGCGTCGACGTCGCCCTCCTCCCGATCAACGGCAAGCTCGGCAACCTCGACGGGCCCGAGGCCGCGCGGCTCGCACAGCTGGTCGAGGCCGCGCTCGCCGTGCCCTGCCACTACGACATGTTCGAGTTCAACACCGCGACGCCGGATGCGTTCGCCGCCCAATGCGACCGGCTCGGGCAGCCCTACCGCGTGCTGAGAGCCGGGGAGCGGCTCACGCTGGATTGAGGAACCGGAACAGCGTCTCCGCCACGCAAGCCGGCTTCTCCTGTCCCTCGAGCTCGATCGTCACCGCCACGCGCCCCTGCTTGCCGAACGCGACCTCCTCGACGTCCTCGAGCCGGAAGCGGCCGCGGATCCGCGACCCGGACGGCACGGGTGACGTGAAGCGGACGCGGTTGAGGCCGTAGTTGAGCGTCATTCCATAGCCCTCGAGCGGAGGCAGCGCCTCAGCGAACATGGGCACGACGAGCGAGAGGGTCAGGAAGCCGTGCGCGATCGTCGTCCCGAACGGCCCTGCCGCAGCAGCTTCGGGGTCGATGTGGATCCACTGCGGGTCGTCCGTCGCGCGCGCGAACTGGTCGATCCGTTCCTGCTCGATCGTGCGCCACTCCGACACGAGCTCCTGGCCGATCAGATCCTCGATCACCACTTGATCACCGAGGCCGCCCAGGTGTAGCCGGTTCCCGCAGCCAGCAGGAGGACGAGGTCGCCGTCGGAGACCTCGCCGGCGCGTGCGGCGCGGTCGAGGGCGAGCAGCGAGTCGACGCCGCTCATGTGGCCGGTGTCGTCGAGGTAGGCCGCCCGGGGGCTCCCGAGCGCGCCGACGATCGCATCGTGCATCGAGCGCTTCATGTGGATCCCGCAAACGTATGACACGTCGGCGAGCGTCGCATCCGAACGCTCGATCGCGCCCTCGGCGGCGGCGACGAAGTTCGGCAGGCTGACCTCGTCCAGCCCGCCCTTCATCTCCGCCGGGTCGGCGACGTCGAGGAAGTGCCGCCGGCCGGCGACGCTCTCGGCCGACGCGGGCTCGACCGACCCTCCGGCCGGCACCTTGACCTGGAGCGAGAAGGATCCGTCGGTGAGCGCGTGGCAGCCGAGCAGCTCGTGGCCGCCGTCGCGGGTCAGCAGCCCGGCCACCGCCCCGTCGCCGAAGTTGAACATGAAGCGCGAGCGCTGGTTGCCGTAGTCCAGCAGGTGCGACTCCCGGCACGCGGCGACGATCAGGACGTTGCGCAGGTCGGGCTCCGCGCGCAGGAAGTTGCGTGCGAGCCGGAGCGCGACCGGGGTGCCGCAGGAGACGTTCGCGTACTCGAGCGCGTAGGCGTTGACGCAGCCGAGCCGGTGCGCGATCCAGGGCGCCGCCTGCCAGACCGGGTAGTCCTTCCAGAGCGAGCCGTAGTAGAGGACGACGTCGATCTCGGCCGGGTCGACGTCGTGCTGGCCGAGCAGGCGCGCCGCCGCCTCGACGGACATGTCGCTGACGTGCTCGTCCGCGGCTGCGATGTGCTTGCCGCGCAGGCCGAACTTCTCCACGATCACCTGCTCCGGGATCCCGCTCGCGGCCGCGATCTCGGCGGCGCTCATCCAGGCCTCGGGCAGGTACGCGGCGGTGGCCGCGAGCCCGATCACGGATCGATGTCCTTCGCCCCGAGCGCCCGCACGATGATCCGCGCGAGCTCGTCGAAGATCTGCTCGGACATCTCCTGCTCCCCGTTCCAGAGGATCCAGCGCATGCCGACGAGCTCGCCGATCCCCATCAGGCTCCACGCGAGCACCTCGGCGTCGCCCTTCGCCACCTCGCCCGTCTCCATCGCCTGCTCGAGCCCGGCCGCGTAGGGCCGCATCAGGCGGTCGTAGTGGGTGACGAGCGTCTCGGGGGAGACGAACTCCGCCTGGCGGATGATCCGGTAGAGCGCCGGGTGCTCGGCGGTGAAGCGGAAGAAGGCGCCGAAGCCGAGCAGCTCCCGTTCCGAGCGCGTGACGCCCTTCTCGGACGCCTCGGTCATCGCGTGGCGGACGCGCAGGTTCAGGTCGAGGACGACCTCGTCGAAGATCTCCTTCTTGCTCGGGAAGTAGAGGTAGAAGGTGCCCTGGCCGACGCCGGCCGCCTCGGTGATCTTGACGATCGAGGCGTCGTGGTAGCCGACCTCGGCGAAGATCCGCTCGGCCGACTCGAGCAGCTTCTGGCGGGTGCGCTCGCCCCGTGCGGTCAGCTGCTTCACCGTGCTGACTCCTTCGGGGCCGGCTCCAGCAGCTCGGACTTGACGACCTTGTCGAGGGCGTTCCGCGGCAGCGACTCGGCGAAGCGGATCTCCTTCGGCACCTTGTAGCGCGCGAGCCGGCCCCGGCAGTGCTCGAGCAGCTCCTCCTCGCTCGTGTCGGCGTCCTGCACGACGAACGCGAGGCACGCCTCGCCCCAGCGCTCGTCCGGCACGCCGACGACTGCCGCCTCCTTCACGGCCGGATGCTCGTGGAGCACGTTCTCGATCTCGGCCGGATAGACGTTCTCGCCGCCCGAGATGACCATGTCCTTCGTCCTGCCGACGATCCGGTAGTAGCCGTCCTCGTCGCGCGCGGCGACGTCGCCGGTGACGAGCCAGCCGTCCGCGAACGCCGCTTGCGTCGCCTCGGCGTTCCGCCAGTAGCCGGCGAAGACGTTCGGCCCCTGGACGAGGAGCTCGCCCTCGCCGGCGCCCTCGAGGAGCCGGTCCGTCTCGGGATCGCGGAGCGCGACGTCGACGTGCGGGTACGGCTTGCCCGCGAAGCCCCGCTTGCGCGCGGCGTCCTCGGGCGGCAGGCAGAGCACGTTCGGCGCCGCCTCGGTCAGCCCGTAGCCCTGGACGATCTCCACCCCGCGCTGGTGCCACGTCTCGAGCAGCGCCTCGGGCATCGGCGCGCCGCCGACGACCGCGCGCCGCAGCGTCCAGAGGTCGGCCTTCGCGAAGCCGGGCTCCTGCGCCATGAAGAGGTACGTCGCCGGGACGCCCATCATCGTCGTGACGCGCTTCTCCGCGATCAGCCGGAGTGCGCGCGCCGGGTCGAAGGCCGGCTCGAGCACGACCGTGGCGCCCTTCCACCACGCGAGCAGCGGCTGCACGTTCCAGCCGCCGACGTGGAACTGGGGCAGCACCTGCAGGACCGTGTCCTCCGCGTCGAGACCGGCAACGCGGTCGAAGGAGAGGTTCGTCCAGAAGCAGTTGGCGTGCGTCAGCAGCGCACCCTTCGGCTTCCCGGTCGTGCCGGAGGTGTAGACGAGCAGCAGCCCGTCGCTGTCCTCCGGGCCCGAAGGGAGATTGTTGCTGTCAGCAACGAAGTCTTCGAGCGCGGCCGGGCGCGAGTGGAGAGAGCGAGCCAGTTCGGCGTAGTCGTCCGAGCCGAGGAGGACGGCCGGCTCGGCGTCCTCCAGCTGGTAGCGGAGCTCGGGCGCGGCGAGCCGCGTGTTCAGGGGCATCAGGATCAGGCCCGCCTTGGCGCAGGCGAAGAAGACGACGACGTGCTCGGCGCTCGCCGCGGTCAGCGTCGCGACCCGGTCGCCCGGCGACAGGCCAGCCTCGAGCAGGCCGGCTGCGAGCCGGTCGGAGCGCTCGTCAAGGTCGGCGTACGTCGTCTCGACGCCGAGACAGTCGATCGCGACCCGCGCCGGGGTCGTCCGCGCGCGATCGCCGATCCAGCGCCCCAGCGTCAGCTCGCCGCTCACGTGAGGAACTCCGTGACGACGGAGACGAAGCCGTCGGGCTGTTCCCAGAAGAAGATGTGGCCGCCGCCGGGGATGAGCTCGACCCGGACGTCGGGGATCCGCACTGCGAGCAGGTCTGTGTTTCGGGAGTCCACGACGGCATCTTCCGTCCCGTGGAGGACGAGCGTCGGTGCTGCGATCGCCTCGATGCGGTCGAGCGCGTCGAAGGCGGCGCCGGCGGCCGCCTGTGCGCCCCAGGCGGCGAGCGGCTGCGCCGTCCGCTCGCGATGACGCAGGATCCGCTCGACCAGCTCCTGGTCGGCGCCGGGCGCCAGCGCGTTCTCGACGAACTGCCGCAGCGTCGCGCCGCTCGTCATCAGCTTCACGGTCTGCTCCGGCATCGGGAACGACTCGGCGCCGCCAGGCGTCGTCGAGACGAGCACGAGCCTGTCGACGCGCTCGGGTGCCGCAAGCGCGAGCTCCTGCGCGACCATCCCGCCGAGGCTCGTCCCGAGCACGTGCGCCCGCTCGACGCCGGCCTCGTCGAGCACCTGGAGCGCATCGGCGGCCAGCTCGGCGGTGGTGTACGGCCCGGGCGGCGCGTCGCTCTCGCCGATCCCGCGGTTGTCGAAGAGGATCACGTCGAACGACCGCGCCAGCGGCTCGACGACCGGCTCCCAGCCCCAGCGGGCATATCCGAGCCCGTGGATCAGGAGCAGCGGCGCTCCCTCTCCGTGCCGTTCCCAGGCGAGCTTCACGACACCCCCTCGACCGGCGGCAGCTGCTGCGTCCGCTTCACGCGCGGCCCGAGGCTCGCCAGACCGCCGGGGACGAAGAAGACGAGCAGGATGAAGAGCGTCCCGAGGATGAACAGCGGCTCGGAGAGCGGCGTCGAGAGCACCGTCGGCAGGTCGTCGACCCGCGACGAGCCGGCGAACGTCCCCAGGCGCTGGTCGGCCAGGGTGTAGAGGAAGCCGCCGAGCAGAGCCCCGTAGCGCGTCCCGGCACCGCCGATCACGACCATCACCAGCAGCGTCAGCGTGAAGCTGGCGGTCGTCACCTGCGGCGACGCGCCGGTGCCGAGGACGAGCAGCCAGACGACCCCGCCGACCGTGGCGAGGAAGGACGCGAGCACGAACGCGAGCAGCTTGAACCGGAACGGCTGCAGCCCGATCACCTCGACCCGGCGCTCGTTCTCGCGGATCGCCTGGAGGACATGGCCCGGGGAGCTGTTCACGGCCCAGCGCACGATCAGGAAGACGGCCGCCGCGTAGCCGAGCGCGAGCCAGTAGAGGTGCTTCGTGTTCAGGACGCCGACGAAGAAGTCCGGGATCGCCTCGTAGTTGAGCCCGAGCCCCTCCTCGCCGCCGGTGAGCCCGTCCGGGTTCTTCTGGACGAGCACCTGGCCGGCCTGCGCGAACGCGAGCGTCACCATCGCGAACGCGATCCCGCCGACCCGGAGGCTGATCGCGCCGAGCACGAGCGGGACGACGATCCCGGCGCCGACCACGACGAGCAGCGTCTGTGCGAACCCCCAGTTCCACTCCGTCAGCGCGATCGTGGTCAGGTAGACGCCGAGCGCGAAGTAGAGGGCATGCCCGAACGAGAGCAGGCCGGTGTAGCCGAAGAGCAGGTCGTAGGTGAGCGCGACGCCCGCGAAGACGAGGCAGAGCGCGAGCAGCCCGAGCGTGCCCGGGCTGTCGAGCGGCCCGCCGAAGAGCACCGGGATGTCGAGCGAGAGCAGCGGCACGATCGCGAAGACGGCGAACAGCACGAGCGGGACCAGGAAGGGGCGCGCGCGCGTCAATGCGCCACCTTCGGGGCGAGCCCCTCCGGCTTCAGCAGCAGCACGATCGCGAGCAGGAGCACGACCGCGAGGTCGCCCAGGCCGCTCGACGCGTAGTAGTTCGCGTACTGCTGGAGCAGGCCGACCGCGACGGCCGCGACGGCGGTGCCGCCGATCGAGCCGAAGCCGCCGATCACGACGACGATGAAGGCGAAGATCAGGAGCGAGGTGCCGCGGCTCGGGTCGACGACGCCGTAGTAGACGCCCGAGAGCACGCCCGCGAGCGCCGCCAGGACGCCGCCGATCGCGAAGACGAGCGTGAATGCCTTGCGCACGTCGATCCCGAGGGCCGTCACCATCGCGCGGTTCTCGACGCCGGCGCGGATGATCAGCCCGTAGCGGGTGTAGCGCAGGAACGCGTTCAGGCCGACGAGGACGAGCGCGGCCGTCGCGATCTCGACGAAGCGGTCGTTCGGGATCGAGGCGCCGAGCACGGAGGTGGTGTCGATCAGCCAGGGCGGGACCGGGAACGGCCGCGCGTCGAAGCCCCAGATCGCCTCCACGAGCGCGTTGAGGACGAAGGCGAGGCCGACGGTGACGAGAACCTGCTCGACCGGGCGGCGGTAGAGCGGCCGGATCAGGACGAGCTCGATCAGGGCGGCGAGCACGGCGCCGACCGCGAGCCCCGCGACCGCGCCGACGAGCAGCTTCGTCCCGGCTGAGCCGTCGACCTTCGTCGAGGTCCACCACGTGGCATAGGCGCCGACGGTGAGCAGCGCCCCGTGGGCGAAGTTGAGCACGCCCATCAGCCCGTAGATCAGCGAGAGCCCGGACGCGATCAGGAAGTACATCGCCCCGAGACCGAGGCCTGTGATCGTCAACAGGACGAACGTGCTCAATGTGAGCCGCCGTGCACGCCGAGCAGTGCGCGCACCTTGTCGGGATCGCCGAGCAGCTCGGCGGCAGGTCCGGTGTGCACGACCGTGCCCATGTCGAGCACGACGACCTGCTGCGCGACGCGGGCGACAACGGCGAGGTTCTGCTCGACGAGCAGCACCGTCGTCAGCTCGGCCGCCCGCTCGAGCGCGGCCGCGACCTCGGTCACGAGCAGCGGCGCCAGCCCTTTCGTCGGCTCGTCGACCAGCAGCACGGGATTGTCGTTCAGGAGCGCCCGCGCGATCGCGACCATCTGCTGCTGGCCACCCGAGAGGGTGCCCGCCTTCTGCGCGCCGCGCACCTTCAGCTCCGGGAAGAGCTCGTAGACGAGCTCGTAGCGCGGCTTGCCGCCGCGCTCGGCGAGGCGCAGGTTCTCGTCGACGGAGAGGCCGGCGAAGACGTCGCGGTCCTCGGGCACGTAGCCGACGCCGCGCCGCACGATCGCGTGCGTCGGCAGCCTCGTCGTGTCCTCGCCGGCGACGTCCACCGTCCCGCGGCGCGGGACGAGCCCCATCATCGCCCGCAGCGTCGTCGTCTTGCCGACGCCGTTCCGCCCGAGCAGCGCGGTGACGCCGCCCTCGGGGACGTCGAAGCTGACGTTCTGCAGCACGTGCGACTCGCCCAGGTGCACGTGCAGGTTCTCGACCCGGATCAGCGGCGCCGGCGCGTTCACAGCGGCTCCCCGAGATACGCGGTCTGGACCGTCTCGTTCGCCATCACGGCCGCGGGCTCGTCGAAGGCGAGCAGCGAGCCGTGGTGCATGACGGCGATCCGCTCCGCCAGGCCGATCACGACCTCCATCCGGTGCTCGACGATCAGCACCGTCTTGCCCTCCTCGCGGTGCACCGAGCGGATCAGCTCGACGAGCTCGTCCACGTCCTCGGCCGAGACGCCGGCCATCGGCTCGTCGAGGAGGATCACATCCGGCCTACTGGCCAGCAGCATCGCCAGCTCGAGCTTGCGCTTGTCCCCGTGCGAGAGCAGGCCGGCCGGCCAGAGCATCCGGGCGCCGAGCCCGACGCGGACGAGAGCGTCGTTGGCGCGCTCGAGCGCCTCGCGCACCGATGACGCCCGGCGCCAGATCCGGAGCGAGCCGCCGAGCTCTGCCTCGGCGGCGAGCCGGACGTTCTCGTGCACGGTCAGGAGCGGGAAGACGCTCGAGACCTGAAAGGTCCGGCCGAGGCCCGCGCGGGCGCGCCGGTGCGGGGGCTCGCCGGTGACGTCACGGCCGTGCAGTTCGACGCTCCCCGCGGTCGGGCGGACGAGCCCCGAGAGCAGGTTGAAGAGCGTCGTCTTGCCGGCGCCGTTCGGCCCGATGATGCCCACGAGCTCGCCCGCGCGGACCTCGAGCGAGACATCGGCGACGATTCTGGCGCCGCCGATGTCGAGCCCGAGGTTGCGCGTGGCGAGGATCGGTGCGGAGGGAGTTCCCACGATCCCCGGAGGTCAGGGAGTCGCCGCTAGCGCGGCTCCGGCGGGGCGACGAACTGCCCCTTGATGCGGGAGATCACCTTCGGTGTCCACTTGCCGTTCGCCTGCTTCACCAGCTTCACCTGGAACATCGGCTGGATCATGGCGTGGTCGGACTTGCGGACCGTCTGCTGGCCCTTCGGGCCGATGAAGCTCCAGCCCTCGAGCGCGGCGATCATCTTGTCGACGTTGTCGCCCTTCGCGCCCGTCAGCGCCTGCACGATCATCTGGCCGGCGACGAAGCCGTCCGGCGTGAACAGGTCGGGCACCTGGCCGCGCTTCCGCATCGAGGTGACGAGGAAGTCGTTGACCTTGTTCTTCGGCGCCGTGTGGACGTAGTGCGAGAGGAAGTCGATCTTCGCGGCGACGTCACCGAACGTCGACCACGTCGCCCGCTCGGCGAGGCCGGTCGTGATCTTGTTCGAGACGCCGAACGCCCCCTGCTGCTCGAGCGCACGCCACATCGCCGGCGCGGTCGTGCCGGCCCAGGCGACGAAGAGCAGATCCGGGTTCGCCTGCTTGACCTGCTGCGCGAACGGCGTGAAGTCCTGCGCCGAGAGCGGCACGAGCATCCGGCCGACGGTGTGGCCCTGGGAGCCGACGATCGAGTTGACGGCCACGTAGTTGCCGGCGCCGAACGCGGAGTCCTGCGCGAAGACCGTCACCTTCTTGCCGATCCCCTTCAGGAAGGTCGCCGCGGTCTTGACGTCCTGGTAGGTCTGGCGGCCCGAGCGGAACGTGTATTTGTTGATCCCGGTGACCGCGTCCGACGCGGCCGGGCCGGAGATGAAGAGCACCTGGTTCTGCGCGGCGAGCGGCGCCATCTGCAGCGCCACACCCGACGAGACGCTGCCGGCGAGGATCTTGTAGCCCTTGCCGATCAGGTCGCGGCCGGCTGCGACCGCCTTGGTCGGATCGGTGCCGTCGTCGACGATCGTCAGCTCGATCGGACGGCCGTTGACCTTCATCGTGCCCTTGGTCGCGTACGCGAGCCCGTACCGCAGTCCCTGGATGTACTCGGCGCCGTACGCGGCCAGGAGGCCCGTGCGCGAGTAGACGATCCCGACCTTGTAGGCCGCTGCCGCGCTGGCTCCGTCACCCGCGTCGGTGCGCGCCTGCGCTCCGCCTGCGAACGCCGCGAGGAGCGCCGTCACCGCCGCGAGAACCGCGACGCCACGCCAATGCCTTGCCTGCATCTCCCTGACCTCCGTGAGGAATGTGAGCTAAACCTGAGACCTGATTCAGGTGTAACTTATGCGCGTTTCAACGGATATGTCAAGCGCCGAGCTCGGACAGCAGCGGCGCCGTGTCGAACGGCTCGTAGCCGATCCGCGCCGCGATCTCCTCGCTCGTCGGACGCGTTCCCTCACGCCAGAGCTCGAGCAGCCGCTCCCCGGTCTCGGGACGCCGCCACCAGTCCTCACCGACCTCCGAGACGAGGTGGCGGCGAAGCTGCGCCGAGCGAATCCAGGCCCGGAGGTAGTCGGCCGAGTAGAAGCCCGAGTCCATGTCGGAGAGGTAGTTCTCGGCCGGGTAGCGGATCCCGGTCGCCTCGGTCAAACGCTCCGAGTAGCCCGCAGGCGTGCCGCCGTCCTCGGCGTAGCGACCCCAGAAGTCGAGCTCGAAGGCGAGCTTCGCGGCGTAGCGGCGGAAGAGGAGCGCCTCGAGGAAGACGGTCGCCTCGGCGTTCTCGGCGGCCTGCGCGTCGTCGAGCCCGAAGTGCTCGGCGTGCCAGCCGGGCTCGCGGGAGATCGCCTCGACGATGTACGAGTAGATCTCGGTCAGCGCGTGATCGCGCGAGAGCTTGCGGAACGTGTACGGCAGGCCGGGAGCGACGCTCGCGTAGTGGAGCGCGTGCCCCGCCTCGTGGAGGAAGGCCTGGTAGTCGTGGAGCCCGCCCTGCGCGCGGGTGATCAGGTGGACGACGTTCGGCGGATCGGACGCGATCACGCAGGCGCGCGGCGACTTCTGGGGGCGGTCGTCGAGGTCGAGCCGGATCCCCGGCATCTCGTCCATGTTCAGGCCGATCGCGTTCAGCGTCGCCATGCACACCGGGACCGCGCGCTCCTTCGTGTACGTCTGCTCCAGCGGTGAGAGCCGCCGCAGGTAGCTCGTGTGGTTCGAGGTCGGAATGTCCTCGCGGTCCGGGCCGAGCAGCTTCTCGAACCACCGCTGCCGCATCCGGTCGTAGACGCCCGCGGACGCCTGCGCAGCGGCGTCGAGCGCGCGCTCGAGTTCGGGCAGCGAGATCCCCTTCTCCTCGCCGTTGCGCGCGATCGCGTCCGGCTCGCCGGAGAGCTCCGCCTCGAGCGCCTCGCCGGCGCCGAGGAGGTCGCGGCGGTCGTCGTTGAAGCGTGCACTCACGGCGTTCGCGAGCGAGCCGAGCCCGTCGCGGTCGCCGTACTCGGGCAGGACGGCGAGCTTCGCCTGCGCCGTGCGCAGCGGCAGCTCCTCCCCGTTCCAGTCGACCCGCGCGGCGAGGATCCTGTTCTCGAGCTCGTCCTCGCGCGCCGCCAGCTCGGCGGCCACGATCCCGGCCTCGCAGGTCTTGCCGAGCCGGTAGAGCAGCTCCCGCTCGTCGCCCGACGCGGCGTTCTCGGCCTCCCGCAGGACCTCGAGCTGCCCGTGGGAGAAGAGGTCGCTGTAGCGCTCGACGATCGCCGCCTGCTCGGAGGTCTCCTTCTCGCCGACACGGACGGCGCGGCCCTCCTCGGAGCGCTCGTAGAGGTAGCGCGCCAGGCGCTCCTCGTACTCGGCCGGCGTCCTGACCCCCGTCACGCTCACGTGCGCCGAGCCTACCGGACGAGCGTGCCGGCGACGGCGGCCGCGAGCCGCGTCAGATCGAACGGCTTCCCGAGCACCGAGTCGACTCGCGCCCGCAGCTCGGGACCGACCTCGCTCGTGCCCGAGAGCAGCACCACACGGGTGCGCAGATCCTGGGCGGCGATCTCGTCGAGCAGCTCGAGACCGTCGTCGGCGCCGACGTGCACGTCGAGCAGGATCACGTCGGGCGTCGCGCGCTCGAGCTCACGGCGTGCGTCGGCGACGGTGGCCGCCTCGCGGACCGTGTGCCCGTCCAATTCCAGGTTGACCCGGCAGAGCAGGCGCAGCGACTGCTCGTCGTCGACCACGAGCACGTCCTTGACGTCCGGCCCCCCTTGAGCGCTCATCAGGCCGCGCACTGTACCCGGATGCGTACCGCGCCAGGGCCGAGATTCGTTTACCGATTACAAATGGGAAGTCAGAGCCACTCCGAGGACGACAAGACCGCCGTGTCGGGCGCGATCGACCCGAAGCTCCTGCCGAAGCCGAGCGCGAGCTACCGCCGCCAGGCGTGGATCCAGTTTCAGCGCGCGCTCGACCCGCTCGCGCCGATCAAGCCGCTGCCGCCGCCCCGGCCCTGAGCCGCGCGAGCGACGCGTCGCGGCCGAGCAGCTCCAGGCTCTCGTAGAGCCCCGGGCGAGATCTTCGAGCCGGTCACCGCGACGCGGATCGGCTGGAACGCCTGCCGCGGCTTCAGCCCCAGGCTCTCCGTGACCTGCTTGAGCGCAGGCTCGAGCGCATCGGCACGCCACGGCTCGAGCTTCTCGAGCGCGGCGGCGGTCGCCGTCAGGACATCGCGGTCGAGCAGGGACGGATCCGGCTCGACGTCGTGGAAGAGGAAACCGGCGAACTCGGGGAACTCGCCCAGCTTCGCGATCTTCTCCTGCACGAGCGGCGCCGCGGCGTCGATCCGCTCGGACGGCCACTCGTAGCCCTGCTCGCGGAGGAACGCAGTCAGCGTGGCCGCGTAGTCGGCAGGTGAGAGGTCGCGGAGGTAGACGCCGTTCATCCAGTCGAGCTTGGCGTAGTCGAACGTCGCCGGGCTGGCGCCGACCCGCTCGAGCGAGAAGCGCTCGATCAGCTCGCTGCGCCGACATGATCGTCGTCTCGCCGTCGGGCGCCCAGCCGAGCAGCGCCAGGAAGTTCATCAGCGCCGACGCGATGTAGCCCGACTGCCGGAACTCGTCCACCGAGACGGCGCCGTGCCGCTTCGAGAGCTTCTTGCCGTCCTCGCCGAAGACGTTCGGCACGTGCGCGTAGACGGGGATCTCGGAGCCGAGCGCCTGCAGGATCTGGATCTGCTTCGGCGTGTTCGAAACGTGGTCGTCGCCGCGGATCACGTGCGTGATCCCGTCCAGCCAGTCCTCGACCGGCGAGGCGAAGTTGTAGGTCGGCCGCCCGTCGGAGCGGACGAGCACGAGATCCTCCAGCTGCTCGTTCGGGAAGTCGATCCGGCCCTTGACGGCGTCGTCCCAGCCGGTCGTGCCCTCGTCGGGCATCCGGAAGCGGATCGCGCCCTCGTCCTCGTAGGCCTTCCCCTCGTCGACGAGCCGGCGCGCCTCCTCGCGCGCAGCGCTCGAGCCGGTCGAGCTGGAAGGTGACGTCGCCGTCCCAGTCGATCCCGAGCCAGCGCAGCGAGCTCTGGATCTGCTCGACCGACTCGGCCACCTCGCGGCTCGTGTCGGTGTTCTCGATCCGGAGCAGGCACTCGCCGCCCTGCCCGCGCGCGAAGAGCCAGTTGAAGAGAAAGGTCCGGACGCCGCCGATGTGGAGGAAGCCGGTCGGGCTCGGAGCCATGCGGACGCGGACTGACACGACGCGGTTAGCCTAGCGTCGTGCTCTTCGGCGCCCACTGTGCAGGAGGGATCAAGGGCGCGCTCGACCGGGCGATCGAGATCGGGGCCGACGCGGTGCAGCTGTTCGCGCAGAGCCCGCGCATGTGGCGGTTCCCCGAGCATGCTGAGGAGGACCTGGCCCGGTTCCGCGAGCGCCGAGCCGAGGCGGGGATCGGCGCCGTGCTCGTGCACGCGCTCTACCTCTGCAACCTGGCGACCGCCGACGACGTCGTCTACGGGAAGAGCCTCGAGACGATGCGCGCGACGGTCGACACCGCCTGCGCGATCGAGGCGGACGGCGTCGTCTTCCACGTCGGCTCGCACCTCGGCACCGGCTTCGAGGCCGGGCTCGAGCGCTGCGTCCCGGCGCTGCGAGAGGTGCTCGACCACTGCTCCGACACGACGTGGCTCCTGCTCGAGAACTCGGCCGGCGCCGGCGGCACGATCGGCCGCTCGATCGACGAGCTGGCCGCGATCGTGGACGCGCTCGACGGCCACGAGCGGCTCGGCGATCTGCCTCGACTCCTGCCACCTCTACGTCTCCGGCGTCGACGTCGGCGAGCCGAAGGCGGTGGCGGCGACCCTGAAGGAGGTGCGGACGCGGATCGGGCTCGACCGGCTGCGGGCGCTGCACGTCAACGACGCGGCGGCGCCGCTCGGCTCCAACCGCGACCGCCACGCGAACGTGCTCGAGGGCGAGCTCGGCGAGCGCATCGGCGCCTTCCTCGCCCCGCGAGCTGTCCAGAAGCTCCCGGTCGTGATGGAGACCCCGGGCCCGGACGACCACGGCCCCGATGCCGCCGAGGTGCAGAAGCTGCGCGACCTGCACGCCCGCTGGACGAAGCGGTAGCGCCCGACGGAGGCGGCTTGTGCCTGTCAGACACAAGCTTCTCTTTCGCCCGCGCGAGCTCGAGCGCGTCGAGCGCGATCGGGAGGTCGACGACGCGGGGAGACGCGACGCACCGAGAACGCCGAGAGCCGCTTGCGCCCGCGCAGGGTTGAGGGTTACGCGCTCGGGTTGATCTGCGCGATCACGCGGAAGCTCGGGCGCTCGCGCGGGAGCTCGTAGAACTCGGGATTGCGGCAGCCGAGCTGGTCACCCCGGCTCTCGTAGCACGGCGACACCTCGACCTTGCACATCGGCAGCGGCGCGCCGGTGGCGCGGATCCCGCCGAAGCCCTCTCGGCGCGCCTCGGCGGCGCGCAGCAGGTCGAGGTCGATCTCGACGCCGTACACGCGCTGCATGCAGCCGACGTAGGTGTGCCCCCACGCCTCGTACGCGTAGACGAACGGGCACGACCGCTCGATGCATGCTCCGGGGTAGACGACCTTGTCGCAGTGGACCTCGCACCGTCGGCACTCGACCTCGTCCTGAGGTCGGAGAGGGAGCTCGACGGGGGCCTGCGCAGCCTCGTCCATGGACGGATTGTGGTCACGGTTTTCACGTCCCGCAAGACTTGACAAGTGGCCGGTTTTCAGGCACGCCGCGGGCGCGCGGAACCGTCCAGCCAGTGTCCATCCGTCGTTAGGATCGCCGGTTCATGGTCCGGCGCATCCTCTTCTGCTCGGTCGCACTGGCGCCGATCGTGGTTCTCATCCACTACCTCTTCCATCCGACCGAGACGGTCGACTTCGTTCTCGCCGCCGCTGCCCTGATCCCGCTCGCGTGGCTGATCGGCGAAGCGACCGAGCACGCCGCCGAGCACACGGGCCCGGGAATCGGCGGCTTTCTCAACGCCACCTTCGGCAACGCGCCGGAGCTGATCATCGCGCTCTTCGCCGTCAGCGCGATGGAGTTCGAGGTCGTGCGCGGGTCGCTCACCGGCTCGGTGGTCGGCAACCTGCTGCTCGTGCTCGGCTTCTCGCTGCTGTTCGGCGGCCGCGGCGAGATCGACCGGCCTTCGAGCTTCCTCGCGCATCGGGCTCGTTGCGCTGACCACGGTGCTGCTCCTGATCCCGTCGATCCCCGGCTGGGAGGGAGATCCCGAGCGAGACGAGATCGTGAAGCTCTCGATCCCCGTCGCCATCGTCCTGCTCGTCGCCTACCTGATCCTGACCTGGTACTCGCTCCGGCGTCACGCGGCCTTGCACATCGCAAGCGACGCCGAGATCACAGGGCTGGTCGCTCCGGTTCGCACTCCTCGTGCTCGGGGTCGCGACCGTCGTCACCGCTCTCGTCGCCGAGATCCTCGTCGGGTCGATCGACAAGTTCGCGGAGGAGTCGGGACTGAGCGAGTTCTTCCTCGCCGCCGTCGTGATCGCGATCGTCGGCAACGCGGCCGAGCACGGCGGCGCCGTCGTCGTCGCTGCGCGCGGCAAGATCAAGCTCGCGGCCGAGATCGCGCTCGCATCGAGCGCGCAGGTCGCTGTCTTCCTGATCCCGGCCGTGACGCTGCTCGCCCTGTTGATCGAGCCGCTCGCGCTCTCGATGCGGAAGGTCGAGATCGCCGCCCTCGCGGTGTCCGTGGCAGTGACGGCGATCCTGCTCGCCGACGGGCGTTCGGCCCGCTGGAAGGGCATCGTCCTGATCGTCGTCTACGCCGGGGTGGCGACTGCGTTCTACGCCGCTGGCGACCGGCCCGAGGGCTAGAAGGTCGACGGCTCGCGCCGCAGCGGGTACGTCGCGAAGTAGAGCTTCTCGATCTCGCCCTCCGAGTCGCGGACGACGCGCAGCAGCTCGCCGCGCTCGCGGCCCTCGACGCTGCGGAAGCGATCCTCGCCGTCGGGCTCGAGATACGAGGTGTCGCGGCCGGGCACGCCGCCGACGAGCTTCGCCTCGAGCCGGCCCTTGCGCCACGAGAGCACGATCTCGTGGCCCTCGGTCCACCACGGGCCGAGCAGCGGCTCGATCGCCGCCGGCGCCGGCTCGCCCGCCTCCCACGGATCTGTCGCCGCCGGCAGCGCGCTGATCGCCGCGGTCGCGAGGTCGAGCGCGAGCTTCCCGGGCGCCGCGCCGGCGCCGGTGTTCGTCAGCACGGCCGCGCCGATCTTCGTCTTCCGGTCGACGACGAGCCCCGCGAGGTGCCCCGGCATCGCGCCGCCGTGCCCGACGAAGAGATGCTCGCCGCGCCGGTAGAGCTCGAGCCCCGTCCCCCACGCGGACGTCCAGCCGGCGTGGTCGACCATCGCACGGACATGTGACATCTCCTCCAGCGTCGACGCGCCGAGCACCCGGTCGTCACCGGAGGCGAGGAAGGCGCCCCAGCGGGCGAGGTCACCGGTCGTCGACCAGAGCTTGCCGAGCGCGCCGGCGCCGCCGAGGTCGAGCTCGGGCTCGAGCCGGACGGCGTCCGAGTAGGGCTCCACGAAGTAGCCGCGCGCCGCCGGCTCCGACTCGTCGGGCGTCGTTCGCGACAGCTCCAGCGGCGTGAGGATCCGCTCCGCCAGAGCCTCCTCCCAGGTCCCGCCGTGCGCCCGGGCGACCACTTCGCCGAGCAGCGCGAACGCGAGGTTCGAGTAGTGCCACCAGGAGCCCGGGTCGAGCACCTGCTCGGCATCGGCCGTGCCGGCGAGCAGCTCCTCCCGTGACGGCGCCTTCATCGTCTCCCAGATCTCCCCGGGTGGCTCGCGCTGGAGTCCCGATGAGTGCGTGAGCATGCGGCCGATCGTGGGGCCGTGCGCGCTCTCCGGGAGGTGGGCCGTCAGCGGATCGTCGAGCGAGAGCGCGCCGGCGTCGCGCAGCTGAAGGATCCCGACCGCGGTGAAGGTCTTCGTGATCGAGCCGATCCGGTACTGGGTCTCCGGCGTCGCCTCGCGCTTCGCCTCGACGTCCGCGTAGCCGAGCGCTCGCTCCCAGAGCACGTCACCGTCGCGGAAGACGGCCGCGCTGACCGAAGGCATCCGCTCCTGCGCCTGGGCCGCCGCGAGCTTGCCCTCGAGGTCCTCGCGGAGCAGGTCAGGCGTTGACACGCGCTCCCAGTGCCCGCGGGATCGCATCGAGCGCGACGTCGATCTCCTCGTCCGAGACGTCGAGGTGCGTGACGGCGCGCAGCACGGTCGGGTGGATGGTTCCCGAGAGCCCGACCCCCTGCTCGGCCAGCCGCGCGATCGCCTCCTGCTGTCGAGAGCGGTGCGACGTCGACCTGGACGAAGTTGGTCTCGACGCGGTCGGGGTCGACCGCAAGCCCGGCCTCGGCGAGGCCGCGCGCAAGCCGCTTCGCCCGCGCGTGGTCGTCGGCCAGGCGGTCGACGTGGTTGTCGAGCGCGTAGACACCGGCCGCCGCGACGATCCCGGCCTGGCGCATCGCGCCGCCGAAGAGGTGCTTCAGCCGACGCGCGTTGCCCATCACCTCGGAGTCGCCGGCAAGGATCGCGCCGAGCGGGCAGCCGAGCCCCTTCGAGAGGCAGAGCGTGACGGTGTCGAACCGCGATCCGATCTCGGCCGCCTCGACGCCGAGCGCGACGGACGCGTTCAGCAGCCGGGCGCCGTCGAGATGAAAGCGGAGGTCGAGCTCGAGCGCGAGGGCGTGCAGCTCGTCGATCTCCTCCAGCGGCCAGATCCGCCCGCCGCTCGCGTTGTGGGTGTTCTCGACCCAGAGCAGGCGCGTCCGCGGCGAGTGGATCGCGGGGGCGCGATGGGCCGTGCGGACCTGGTCGGCGCTGTAGCGGCCGGCGACGCCGGGAAGCCCGCGGGTGACGACGCCGGAGTGGACCGCCGGTCCGCCGAGCTCGGAGATGAAGACGTGGCAGTTCTCCTCGCCGAGCAGCTCGTCGCCGAGCTCGGTGTGCAGCCTGATCGCGATCTGGTTCGCCATCGTCGCGGTCGGCAGGAAGATCGCCTCGTCCTGGCCGAGCAGGCGCGCCGCACGCTCCTCGAGCTCGTTGACGGTCGGGTCCTCGCGCTTCTGCTCGTCGCCCACAGCGGCCGCGGCGATCGCGGCTCGCATTCCCGGCGTCGGCCGGGTCGCCGTGTCGGAACGGAGGTCGATCACGCGTGCAGCCTAGCGCTCGACCCTCCATAACTGATCTGCTATATACAGAGAGGATGGACGCCCTCGCAGCGCTCGCCGACCCGACTCGCCGCCGCATCGTCGAGCTGCTGGCGGAGTCCGAGCACGACGTCGCCCAGCTGAACGCGCACTTCCCGATCAGTCAGCCCGCCGTCTCCCGGCATCTGCGCGTGCTGCGCGAGCACGGGCTCGTGCGCTCGCGCCCTGACGCGCAGCGGCGCGTCTACTCGCTCGACCCCACCCCACTCGCCGAGCTCGACGACTGGCTCGGCCGCTACCGCGCCTTCTGGGCGCAGCGGCTCGATGCTCTCGAGACCGAGCTCCGGCGCTCCCGAAAGGAACATCCGTGACCGAGCTGACCGCCGACCCCGGCACTCTGCGGAACGACGACGAGCGCTGCGCCGTCCGCTTCGAGCGTCTCTACGACTTCACTCCGGCAGAGCTCTGGTCGGCGATCACCGACCCGGCCCGGCTCGGGCGGTGGCTCGCGCAGGCGGAGGTCGACCCGGGCGCGGGCGGGCACGTCCGGCTCGCATTCGACGAGGGCCGGACCGAGGGCCGCATCCTCACCTGGGACGAGCCGCGCGTCGTCGAGTACGAGTGGCGCTTCGACGGCGAGGACGAGTCGGTCGTCCGGTTCGAGCTCCGGCCGCAGGAGTTCGGCACGCTGCTCGTGCTCGACCACCGCCGGCTCGGCCGCACCGCCGGCATGGGCTACGCGGCCGGCTGGCATGCCCACCTCGACGCGCTCGCCGGAGCGATCGAGCTCGCCGCCTGGCAGCAGCGCTTCGACGAGCTTCTCCCCGTCTACCGCGAGCAGGCCGACGAGCTGGGCTGGAACCGGCCGCAGACCTCGCCGGTCCGCGAGGCGCTCTACAGCGGCGACCGCGAGGCCGCCGAGGCGGCCGCGGCCGGTGCCGAGCTGGACGTGTTCGATGCCGCGGCGCTCGGGCGGGTCGACCGGCTGCGTGAGCTGCTGGACGCCGATCCGGCACTCGTCGAAGCGCTCTCCGACGACGGCTTCACGCCGCTCCATCTCGCGTGCTTCTCCGGCAGCACCGATGCCGTCCGGCTGCTCGTCGAGCGCGGCGCCCCGCTCGAGCGCCTCGCGGAGGCGTCGTTCGCACGCGTGCGACCGCTCGGGACAGCGGTGTTCGCCGGGCAGGTGGAGGCGGCACGAATCCTGCTCGAAGCGGGCGCCGATCCGAACGCCGGCGACTCCGGGGACCACCGGCCGCTGCAGACCGCGGAGGCGAACGGGAACGAGGAGCTCGCAGGGCTCCTCCGGGAGCACGGGGCTACCCTGCCCGTGTGAACCTCGAGCTCCTCGAGCAGGCCCTTGCCGACCGGGGTCAGCCCGCCTTCCGCGCGCGGCAGGTGTGGGAGTGGACGGCGCGAGGCGCCGCCGGTTACGAGGCGATGACGAACCTGCCCCGCGGGCTCCGCGACGAGCTCGCCGAGGCGGTCCCGTTCTCGACGCTGACGGTCGAGGACGAGGCCCACTCCGCCGACGGAACGGTGAAGGCGCTCTTCCGCACTGCGGACGGCCATCCGGTCGAGGCGGTGCTGATGCGCTACCGGGACGGGCGGCGCTCCGTCTGCGTCTCGTCCCAGTCGGGCTGCCCGCTCACCTGCACCTTCTGCGCGACCGGCGCGATGCGCTTCGGCCGCAACCTGCGCGCGTCCGAGATCCTCGACCAGGTGCTCCACTTCCGGCGAATCGAGCCGCTGAACCACCTCGTCTTCATGGGCATGGGTGAGCCGTTCCTCAACTACGACGAGGTGGTCGCCGCTGCGCTCCGGCTCCCCGAGATCGGCGTCACGCACCGGCGGACGACGATCTCGACCGTCGGCTGGCTGCCCGGACTGACGCGCTTCGTCGACGAGGTCGAGCTGCCGATCCGGCTCGCGCTCTCGATCCACGCCGCCGACCCGAGGCTGCGCTCCGAGATCATGCCGGTGAACGATCGCTACCCGCTCCCGAGCGTGCTCGCCGAGTGCCACCGCTACGTCGCGCTCCGGCGCCGGAAGGTATTCGTCGAGTACGTGATGCTCGCCGGCGTCAACGACTCGCCAGAGCGTGCGCAGGAGCTGGTCGCGCTGCTCGATCCGAAGGTCTTCAAGGTGAACCTGATCCCGTACAACCCGACCGGGATGTACGACGGCTCCTCGCGGGATGCGATCGCCGCATTCAAGGGCGTTCTCGACCGTGCTCGCCTGCCGTCCACCGTGCGGCTGACGCGTGGCCGCGACATCGCTGCGGCCTGCGGACAGCTGGCCGCAACCCGCTGAATCGACCGGACCTACCCCTTTCGGGGCATTTCGGGCTCGCTGCTTGTTCTCGGCCGCGGCGGTGCCGATAGAAGAGAGGTGGAAGCGGCCCACATCACCTGGCGGCCACTCGGGCGACTGCTCGTCGAGCAGGGCCTGCTCACGGGCGAGGAGCTCGAGCGCGCGCTGGCCGAGCAGCAGACGACAGGCCAGCGGCTGGGCGAGACGATCGTCAAGCTCGGGTTCGTCTCCGGGCCGGAGCTCGCAAGCGCCCTCGCGGCGCAGTACGGCATCGAGCTGACGACCGAGAAGGGCTTCGGCACCGGCCTTCGCTCCGAGATCCAGCGCCGGCACGAGAGCGACCGGAAACGCGTCGTGCAGCTCGTACCGGACGCCGATACCGAGCTCGACCTGGACTCCGAGCCGGAGGCGGCGGCGGAGATCTTCGAGCTGGCCCCGGCGCCCGAGCCGGCACCGGACAACGCCGAAGCGGCGCTCCTCGCCCAGCTCGAGGAGCAGTGGGCGAAGCTCGCCGCAGCGGAGGAGGCGGTGGCTGAGCGTGAGCGCGAGCTCACCGAGCTGACCGAGGGCCGCGAACGTGAATTTGGAGAGCTGGCGGAAAGCCGCGACCGCGCGCTGGCAGAGCTCGCAGAGTCGGCCGAGCGCGAGCTGCAGCTCAGAGAACAGCTTCAGACGCGCGAGCGGGACCTCGCAGAACAGTCAGGGCGCGACGCGGAGCTCGCCGAGCTCACCCAGAGCCACGAGCGCGAGCTCACCGAGTCAGCCGCGCGCGAGCGGGAGCTCAGAGAAGTGGCCGAGAGCCGGGAGCGCGAACTCGCAGAGTCGGTCGAGCACACGCGCGAGCTCGAAGAGCTGGCCGAGTCCAACGGACGGGAACTAGCCGAGCGCGCCGAGCGTGAGCGCGCGCTCGCGGAGCAGGTCGAGACGCACGAGCGCGAGCTCGCCGAGTCGGCCGAGCGCGAGCGGGAGCTGAGAGAGCTGGCCGAGCACCGGGAGCGCGAGCTCGCAGAGCAGGCAGGGCGCGACCAGCAGCTCGCCGAGCTCGCCCAGAACCACGATCGCGAACTGGCCGACAGCGCCGCGCGCGAGCGCGAGCTCACCGAACGGGTCGAGAGCCGCGAACGCGAGCTCGCAGAGTCAGCCGAGCGCGAGCAGCAGCTCAGAGAGCAGCTCGAGAACCGGGAGCGCGACCTCGCGGAACAGGCAGGGCGCGACCACGAGCTCGCCGAGAGCCACCAGCGCGAACTTGCCGAGCGCGCCGATCGCGAGCGCGAGCTCAGAGAACAGCTCGAGAACCGGGAACACGCCCTCGCAGAACAGGCAGGGCGCGACCACGAGCTCGCCGAGAGCCACCAGCGCGAACTTGCCGAGCGCTCCGAACGTGAGCGGGAGCTCAGAGAGCAGCTCGAGAACCGGGAACACGCCCTCGCAGAACAGTCAGGCCGCGACCATGAGCTCGCCCAGCTCACCCAGCACCACGAGCACGAACTCGCCGCGCGGGCCGAGCGGGAGCGCGAGCTCACCGAACGGATCGAGCACCGCGAACGCGAAATCGCCGAGTCGGCCGACCGCGAGCGGGAGCTCAGAGAGCAGCTCGAGAGCCGGCAGCACGCCCTCGCAGAACAGTCAGGCCGCGACCACGAGCTCGCCCAGCACCACGAGCACGAACTGGCCGCGGGGGCCGAGCGCGCGCGCGAGCTCACCGAGCGAGCCGAACGCCTCGAGCGCGAGCTCGACGAGCTGACGGAACGCGAACGCCGGCTCACCGAGCTGGCCGAGAGTCGCGGACGCGAGCTGACCGAGCTGACCGAGCTGGCCGAGAGCCGTGGGCGCGATCTCCACGAGCAGGCGGAGCGCGTGCGTGAGCTTTCCGAGCTGGCCGAGCATCGCGAACGAGAGCTCGCAGAGCTGGCCGAGCGACACGGCAGCAGCCTGCGTCAGCTCGAGGAGCTGAACGAGCAGCTGCGCGAGGCGGCGGAGCTCCGGGAGCCGGAACCGGCAGCGCCCGCGAGCCACCTCGTCTTCGTCCATCTCGACGAGCGCTACGAGCTGATCTCGCGCGAAGGCCCTCCCCCGGCGCAGAGCACGCCGCTCGAGTTGCCGGACGTCGAGGAGGGCATGTTCGTCGTCGCAGGCCGGCGCAGCTCACCGCTTCCGGGCGACGAGCGTCCATGCGTCTTCGTGCAGCAGCTGAAGCCGTAGCGAGCTAGCGGCTGGGCCAGGCGAGCGTCTCCGGGCGCAGGTCGTACAAGCCGCCGGGCATGCAATGGGACGAGTGGTACTCGTCGTTGACGGCCCGGGCGTCGTCCGCGGCGACACGCAAGGCGATCGCCCGCGCGTCCTGTGCACTGAGCCCGAGCCGCAGCGCGACCTCCTCTGTCGTCTGAACCGCGTAGCACTGCGTCCGCGCCTCGTCGAGGATCCCGCGCAGATGCCAGGACTCGTGCGCGAGCGTGACGATCCCGCTGACGGCGTCGAGTGTCTTCCGGTCGCAGCCGCCCGTGAGCAAGCACGCGAACGAGCGCTGCTTGCCCCGCCAGACCCGCTCGAGGCTGCCGCAGGTCGACGCCGACAGGCTGGTCTCGTCGGACGGCCTGCCATGCTCGTCGAAGCTGACCCAGCCGGCATTCGGCGTGATCTCGACGAGGCGGGCCCAGAAGCCCGGGCAGCTGACGTCGACGTCGCGCATTGCGACGGCGCTCGCGACGAGGGCGAGCCGGTTCTCGTTCTCCTCCCGGCGGGTGTACTGCCAGGCCGACAGGAGCAGCAGCGGGATCATCAGGACGAAGACGACGCGCATTCGGCTCTTATCGGCCGCGTCCGGGCTCGTCCGTAGATTGAGCCGGATGCGCCGACGCCGCAGACAGACCCGGCGGCATCCGCCTGCGGTCGCTCGGACTGGAGAGGCGCGGCTGCGCCCGCTGTCCGATCTCCTCCGGCTGCCCCGCCGAAGCCCTCTTTATCCGGAGCTCGCGCGCGCGCTCGCCGCCGCCGGCGCCGTCCACGTCCTTCGTTCCGATCTCGAGCCGGTCCCGGTCCGGGCGACGTCGACGACGAGCCAGAGCGGCTGCTACCGGCTCCGCCACGGCGATCCCGTCGATCTACGCGTGTCGCGGCGGCACGATCGGGTTGCGCTCAGCTTCCTGCACGAGCTCGGGCACTTCGTCGACCACCAGCTCGGCCACGAGCTCGGGCCGACGTGGGCGTCGGGCGGGCACGAGGCGTTCGCGGCCTGGCGCGGGACCGTCTCCGAGCTGCCGACACGTCTGCCGGCGGGCGCCGGCCGCTCGCGGCGCCGCTACTTCGACTCGGCGCGGGAGCTCTGGGCGCGCAGCTACGCGCAGACCGTCCTGACGGTCACGCACGACCCGGCGCTCGAGGCCGTGCTCGCCCGCCTGGTCGAGGCGAACGACGCCTTCGTCTGGCCCGATGCCGACTTCGAGCCGGTTGCACAGGCGGTCGCGCGGACTTTCGACCGGCTAGGGCTTCTCCGCGCCCCGGGGGTCACCGTCGCCGCCTGATCCGGCGGCCTTGTCCCACTGGCGCCGGAACCAGCCCCGCGCATCGACGCGCTCCATCACCGCCTGGTCGAAGTTCGCGGCGCGCTCGAGGATGATCTCCTTCAAGAGTTCCTGCTCGTCGCCGTTCAGATCGCCGGCGAGCGCCTTGATCGCATCCGCGAACGCTGTGCCCGAGTACTGCTCGTCGAGCTCGTCGACGCGTCGCTCCAGGTCGGCGCGATCCACTGTCAGGCGCCCTTCTGCGCCTCGAGCTGCCTGACCTCTCCCGGCTCCGCCGAGAGATCAGGATGCTCGTCGAAGCCGTACTTGACGACAGCGCGCTTCGCCGCCTTCACCTCGTCGAGCCGTCGCACCGGCCGCGAGGTCGGCGCCTCCTTCAGCAACTCCGGTGTCTCCGCCGCCTCGCCCGCGATCGCCAGCATCGCCTCGACGAAGGCGTCCAGGCGCTCCTTCGGCTCCGTCTCCGTGGGCTCGATCATCAGCGCCTCCGGGACGACGAGCGGGAAGTAGATCGTCGGCGGGTGGTAGCCGTAGTCCATCAGCCGCTTGGCGACGTCGAGCGCGGTGATCCCATGCTCCCGCTTCAGTGTGCGGGCGCTGAGCACGAACTCGTGCATCGCGAGGCGGTCGTAGGGCAGGTCGTAGGCGTCGCGCAGCTTCGCGAGCAGGTAGTTGGCGTTCAGCACGGCCGTCTCCGACATCTCGCGCAGGCCGGGGCCGTAGGCGCGGATGTAGGCGTAGGAGCGGACGAAGACGCCGAACGGGCCGGTGAAGCCGCGCACCTTGCCGATCGACTTCGGCCGGTCATGGTCGAGCCGGAACGCGTCGCCGTCCTTGACGACCGCCGGCACGGGCAGGAACGGCTCGAGTTTCTCGCGGACGACAATCGGGCCGCCGCCGGGACCACCGCCGCCGTGCGGCTGCGAGAACGTCTTGTGCAGGTTGATGTGGACGATGTCGAAGCCCATGTCGCCCGGCCTGGAGATCCCGCAGACGGCGTTCAGGTTCGCGCCGTCGTAGTAGAGGAGCGAGCCGGCGTCGTGAAAGACCTTCGCCACCTCCTCGATGTTCTCGTCGAACAGGCCGAGCGTGGACGGGTTCGTCAGCATCAGCCCGGCCGTTCGCTCGTTCACCTTCGCGCGCAGGTCGTCGACGGCGAGGTTGCCCCGCGCGTCGGTCGCGACCTTCTCGAGCTTGTAGCCCGCCATCGTCACACTCGCCGGGTTGGTGCCGTGGGCGGTGTCGGCGGTGATGATCGTGTCGCGCTGCTCGCCCTCGCCGATGTCCTCGAAGTAGGCGCGCATCAGCATCAGCCCGGTCAACTCGCCCTGCGATCCCGCCGCAGGCTGGAGCGAGCAGGCGTCGAGCCCGGCGACCTCCTGCAGGATCTCCTGCAAGCGCCACATCAGCTCGAGCGCGCCCTGCGCACCGTCCTCCTCCTGGTGCGGATGCAGATCCTTGAAGCCGGGCAGCATCGCGAGGCGCTCGTTCACGCGCGGGTTGTGCTTCATCGTGCAGCTCCCGAGCGGATAGAAGCCCGTGTCGATCCCGAAGTTGCGCGTCGAGAGCTCGGTGAAGTGGCGTACGAGCTCCGGCTCGGCCAGCTCGGGAAGCCGCGGCGGCTCGGCCCGGCGCAGGTGCTCCGGGGCCTCGGCCGCGGGCAGGTCGTAGCGCGGCACCGTCGAGGCGCGCCGGCCCGGCTTCGACTTCTCGTAGATCAGCTCCATCAGGCCCGAACCCCGTGCAGGACCTGCGCGAGACGGTCGATGTCGGACGGAGTCCGCTTCTCGGTGACCGCGACCAGGAGCACGTCGTCCATCCCCTCGTAGTCGCGGCCGATCGCGTAGCCGGGATGAACGCCGTGGGCGCGGGCCTCGCTGATGACGTCACGCGCCGGCCGCTTCAGCCGGACGGCGAACTCCTTGAACGTCGACCGCTCCGGGAACGCGAGCGGAAGGCCGAGCCGCTCCTTCGCGTACGCGCCGAGGCTCATGCACGTCTCTCCGACCTCTCGCAGCCCCTGCGGGCCGAGCCAGGAGAGATGCACGAGGCCGGCGAGCGCGAGCAGCGTCTGGTTGGTCGTGATGTTCGACGTGGCCTTCTCACGGCGGATGTGCTGCTCGCGGGTCTGCAGCGTCAGCACATAGCCGCGGTCGCCGTTCAGGTCGGTCGTCTCGCCGATGATCCGGCCGGGCAGCCGCCGCGTGTACTCGGCCTTCGAGGCGAGGAAGCCGTAGTGCGGCCCCGCGTACGACTGGTAGTTGCCGGCGCTCTGGCCCTCCCCGATCGCGAGGTCGGCGCCGTAGTTGCCGGGCGCCTCGAGGACGCCGAGCGAGACGGGATCGACGTGCGCGATCGCAAGCGCACCCGCGTCCTTCGCAGCCGCCGCCAGCTCGGGCGCGTTCTCGAGGATCCCGAACACGTTCGGCTGCTGGAAGATCACCGCCGCAGCGTTCTCGGCCGCCGCACGCACAGCCGCCGGGTCGGTGGCCCCGTCCTCATGCGGCACCTCGACGACCTCGAGGCCGAAGCCGACCGCGTAGGTCTTCACGACCTGACGAACCTGTGGGTTCAGCGTCTCGGTCAGCACGATCCTGTCGCGGCCGGTCGCGTGCTTGGCGACGAGGCAGGCGTCGGCCGCCACGGTCGTCCCGTCGTAGCCGGATGCGTTCGAGACGTCCATCGCGGTCAGCTCGCAGATCGCGGTCTGGTACTCGAAGATCGCCTGCAGGACGCCCTGGCTCATCTCCGGCTGGTACGGCGTGTACGCGGTCAGGAACTCGCCCCGCTGGAGCACGGCGTCCACGACGGCGGGGACGTAGTGGTCGTAGATCCCCATGCCGAGGAACGAGACTTCCTTCGTCGTGTCGATGTTCTTCGCGGCGAGCTCCTCCATGTGACGCACGAGCTCCGGCTCCGAGAGCGCCGGCTCGAGGTCGAGCTCACGCTGGAAGCGAACCCCGGACGGGATGTCGCGAAAGAGCTCCTCGACCGACGAGACGCCGATCGCCGCCAGCATCTCCTCGCGGTCTGAATCGGTCGTCGAGAGCTGACTCACTGCTCGGCCAGGTGCTGCTTGTAGGCCTCGACGTCGAGCAGGCTGTCGACCTCGGCGGGATCGGAGAGGCGGATGCGGACGAGCCAGCCGTCGCCGTACGGGTCCTCGTTCACGGTCTCGGGGGCGTCGACGACCTTCTGGTTCACCTCGAGGATCTCACCGGAGAGCGGCGCGATCACGTCCGAGACGGCCTTGACCGACTCGACCTCGCCGTAGGACGCGTCCTTCTTCGTCGAGCCGCCGTCTGCCGGCGCCTCGAAGTGGACGAGCTCGCCGAGCGCATCCTGCGCGAACCAGGTCACGCCGAGGGTCGCCTCATCGCCCTCGATCCTTGCCCAGTCATGCTCGGCGTGGTACTTGAGCCCGTCGGGATAGTCCTCGGCTGCTGCCATCGCTCAGTCCTCTCGCTTGTAGATCGGTTTCGGGACGACGGTCGCGCGGCGCTCCTTGCCGCGGACGTCGATCTGGAGGGCTGTGCCGGGAGTCGCAGAGGCCGCGGGCACATAGCCCATGCCGATTCCCTTGTCGAGCATCGGCGAATGCGTGCCCGACGTGACCTCGCCGTCACCTGCGATCGGCATCCCGTGCCGCGGCACGGCCTTCTCCTCCATCACGAAGGCGACGAGCTTCCGGGCCGGGCCCTCCTCCTTGATCCTGCGCAGCTGGGCGGCGCCGCTGAACTCCTTCGCGAGCGCGCACGTCCAGCCGAGGCCGGCGGAGATCGCGTCGGTGTCCTGCGTGATGTCGTTGCCGTGCAGCGGGTAGCACACCTCGAGCCGGAGGGTGTCGCGCGCGCCGAGCCCGGCGGGCGTGACGCCACGGCCGACGATCGCGTCCCAGAGGGCCTCGGCGTCCTCGGCCGGGCACATCAGCTCGACACCCTGCTCGCCCGTGTAGCCGGTGCGGTTGACCATCACCTCGACGCCGTCGATCTCGCCCATCGCGTGCGTGAACGGCTTCCCGTCCGGCAGGCCGAGGCGCTCCAACGAGCGTGGGCCCTGGACCGCGAGGAGGGCGTACTCCTCGGAGGCGTCGCGGACCTCGGAGCCGCGGATCTCGCGCTCCTTCATCCACGCGTACGCCGCGTCGCGGTTGCCGGCGTTGACCACGACGAGATAGTGCGCCGCGTCGATCCGGTAGGCGATCAGGTCGTCGACGATCCCGCCTCGCTCGTTCGTCAGCAGTGTGTACTGCGCCTCGCCGTCGCCGATCTTGTCGAGGTCGTTCGAGAGCAGCGACTGGAGCAGTTCGTGCGCCGTCGGCCCCTCGACGTGGAACTGGCCCATGTGCGAGACGTCGAAGACACCGGCGTCGGTCCGCACCGCCTTGTGCTCGGGGATGACGCCGTCGTACTGAACGGGCATCTCCCAGCCGGCGAAGGGAACCATCCTGGCCCCGGCGGCGACGTGGCGGTCGTGGAGCGGCGTGCGGAGGAGCGTCTGCACCGCGCTGACTCTAACCATTGGAGAAAGCACGAGGCCCCGGCGAACCGGGGCCTCGAACCGGGTCTCCTAGACCGACCGGGCAGTCGGCCAAGAGGGCATGACGGCAAGATTCCACACGGCCGCAAACCTAAACATCGGCGGACCGAGGGTCAGTCGTCGCGCAGGAAGGACGGGATCTCGAGATCCACGTCGGAGCGCTCGAGCGGCTCGTGGTCGCTGCCGCTCATCGCGGCCGCGGGCTGGGCCGCTTCGACCCGCCGCCGGCGCCGCTGGGCGCCGAAGCCGGTCGCGATCACGGTCACCCGCACCTCGTCGGCGAGCGTGTCGTCGATCACGGCGCCGAAGATGACGTTCGCGTTCTGGTCGGCGGCGCCGGTCACGACCTCGGCCGCCTCGTTGACCTCGAACAGCCCCAGCTCGGTGCCGCCGGTGACGTTGAGCAGGATCCCGGTCGCGCCGTCGACGGACTGCTCGAGCAGCGGCGACGAGACGGCCGTGCGCGCGGCCTCGGCGGCGCGGTTCTCGCCGGATGCCGTCCCGATGCCCATCAGCGCCGAGCCGGCGTCGCGCATGATCGTGCGCACGTCGGCGAAGTCGAGGTTGACGATGCCGGGCACGGTGATCAGGTCGGTGATCCCCTGGACGCCCTGGCGAAGGATGTCGTCGGCGATCCGGAACGCCTCGGTCACGGGTGTCTTCTTCTCGACCACCTGGAGCAGGCGGTCGTTCTCGATCACGATCAGCGTGTCGACGCGGTCGCGGAGGTTCTGGATCCCGATCTCGGCCTGGTCGGCGCGGCGGCGTCCCTCGAACGCGAACGGCTTCGTGACGACGCCGACCGTGAGCGCTTCCAGCTCGCGGCCGAGCTCGGCGACGATCGGCGCGGCGCCGGTGCCGGTGCCGCCGCCCTCGCCCGCGGTGACGAAGATCATGTCGGCGCCCTTGAGCGCCTCCTTCAGCTCGTCGCGGCTCTCCTGCGCGGCGGCCTGGCCCACGGCGGGGTCGGCGCCGGCGCCGAGGCCGCGCGTGGCCTGGGAGCCGATGTGGATCTTCACGTCGGCGTCCGCCATCAGCAGCGCCTGCGCGTCGGTGTTGACGGCGATGAACTCGACCCCGCCGAGACCCGCGTCGACCATGCGGTTGACCGCGTTCGTGCCGCCGCCGCCGACGCCGACGACCTTGATCACTGCGAGGTAGTTGCCTGAGGAGTCTCTCATGACGGGGGTGTCTCGATCTCTCTCGACCTGAAGCTCGAGTTGAGCATCGGGGTGCTGGCGTTTCTTTCCGCGTCCAGGGTACGTCTCCTTGTCGGTCGTGTCAATCGGAAGCTCAAGGCGTGGTCGAGGTCGTACTCTCGACCTCGACCTGAGAGTTGAGGCTTTCGCCTGCGACCGGCCGCTCCGGGACGCTGACGTCGAGGTAGCCGCTCAGCTCGCCGTGCTCGCGCAGGACCTGGCGCGCGACCGCGAGCTTGACGGCGACGTCGGTCGGGTCGCCGAGTCGGAGCTCGATCCCCGAGCGCAGCGTCAGGGTGACGCCGTCCGGCCCGGCGACGACGGAGTTGACGGCGGACGGCAGCGGGTCGTCGACGAGCGGTGCGACGGTCGCGACGGCGACCCGCTGCAGGCCACGCAGCGTCTCGCCCACGCGGACGTCGACCGCCCGCTTCAGCCACACCCGCGGCAGCCCCGGGCGTGCGCCCTTGTCGAGCGGCGCGACGACACGGCCGCCGGCCGCGGCGAGCCAGGAGGACGACCCCTGGCGGAGCACCGCGACGGGCACCTCGGGGACGACGGCAATCTCGAGCGTGTGGGGGAAGCCGCGGTCGAACGACGCGGACGCGACGGTCGGCACGGCTTCGGCGCGGGTCGTCAGCTCGGTGAGGTCGAGGCCGAGCAGACTCTCGCCGAGCGCCGGCGCGAGCGCCTTCCGGATGTCGGCGGCCACCTCGGGCGAGGCGCCCTGGACGGCGATCCGGTCGACCGCGAAGGCCGACGTCGTGCGCGCCGCGGCGTAGAGGCCGACGCCCGTCAGCAGAATCAGCAGCCCGACGAGCAAGGAGCGGCCGGAGGGGACGAACCGGGACAGCTCGGGGCGATCGCCCGAGGCGCCGCGCGGAAGTGAAGCAACAGCGCTTGCCGCGCGCGCTCGCGGACGCGAGCGGCTCCGAGATCCTCTCCCTCCGGCCACGGGGCGGGTTTCGCCGTGTGCGAGGCGCTTCCTACGTGACCGAGATCGACCCGAGCAGCTCGACCTCGTGCTCGAGCTCGACGCCGAACTGCTCACGCGCACGCCGGCGGGCCTCGGCCATCAACGCGAGCGCGTCCGCGGTGGTCGCGCCACCGGCGTTCTCGATGAAGTTCGCGTGCATGGGCGAGATCACCGCACCGCCGATCGCGTGCCCTTTCAGGCCGCACGCCTCGAGCATCCGGCCCGCGCCGAGCTCGTGGCCGGGGTTCTTGAAGACGCTGCCGAACGTCCGCTTGTTCGTCGGCTGGGTCGCCTTCCGCTGCGCGATCAGATCCGCGACCAGCGCCTTGATCTCCTCCGGTCGCCGCGGCGCGAGCCGGTACTCCACCTCTGCGACGACCTGCCCGTGACGAAGCTCCGAGTGCCGGTACGAGAGCCCGAGCTCGTCCGGAGTCAGCCAGGCGTCTCCCTCGGCCGAGACGACACGGGCACGGACGAGGATCTGCGACCAGTCACTGCCGTACGCGCCGGCGTTCATCCAGACGCCGCCGCCGGCGGTGCCCGGGATCGCACACGCGAACTCGAAGCCGCCGAGACCGGCGCTGCGCGCGTGATGAAGGCAGACGGCGTTCGTGGCACCGCCGCCCGCGACCAGCAGCTCGCCGTCGGCCTGCACCGCCGCCAGCTCACCGGCCAGTCTGAGCACGAGCGCATCGACGCCCTCGTCGGCGGCAAGCAGGTTCGAGCCGAGCCCCACGGTCGCGACGGTGAGGTCCCGCTCCGCGGCCCAGGCGAGCGCCTGTCCGAGCTCGTCGAGCGTCGTCGGGCGGGCGAACGCGGTCGCGAGCCCGCCGGTGCCGATCGTCGTCAGCTTCGCGAGCGGAACGCCTTCCTCGAGCTTCAACGCAGCGCCTCCAGCACGAGCGCGCCCGCGCGCTCGACGTCGCCGGCGCCCACGGTCAGCACGAGGTCACCGGGCCGCGCCCAGCCCGCAACGAGCGTCGCGCCGTCCTCGACCGAGGGCGCCCAGCCTGCGCGCACCCCGGGTTGGAGCGCATCGACGACCAGCTTGCCGCCGACGCCGTCGACCGGCTGCTCGCGCGCTCTGTAGATCTCGGTCACGCAGGCTCCGTCCGCAGTCGAGAGTGCCGCGCCGAGCTCGCGCGCGAGGTGACGGGTGCGGGAGTAGAGGTGCGGCTGGAAGAGGACGAGCACGCGTCCCGCGGTTCGCTCGCGGGCAGCGGCGACGGTCGCCTCGATCTCGGACGGATGATGGGCGTAGTCGTCGACCACCGTGACGCCGCCGGCCTCTCCGACGAGCTCGAAGCGCCGGCCCGCGCCGCGGAAGCGAGCGAGGGCGGCCTCGGCGTCGGCACGGTCGACCCCGGCGAGCTCGAGTGCCGCAAGCGCCGTCGCGGCGTTGCGCCGGTTGTGCTCGCCGGGCAGCGCAAGCTCGAAGTCGACGGGCTCGAGCTCCCAACCGCGAACGACCTGCGGCACGGCGGCGAGCCAACTGTCGAACATCGCCTCGACCTCTGCTGCCGAGGCGAACGTCGAGTGGTGATCGAGCTCGACGTTCGTGACGACACCGATCTCGGGGCGCAGCTGCTCGACCGTCCGGTCGGACTCGTCGCCCTCGACGACCAGCCATCCCTCCCCCGCGCCCGCGTTGCCGCCGAGCTGTGCGATCTCGCCGCCGACGAGCCAGGCCGGATCGAGGCCGAGCTCGGAGAGCACGAACGCGATCATCCCGGTCGTCGTCGTCTTCCCGTGCGCACCTGCGACGACGATCGACCGGCGCAGGGAGACGAGCTCGGCGAGGAACTCGGCGCGCCGCGTGCCCGGGACCGCGGGATACGCGCTCGAGACGACGACCTCCCAGCCGTCCGGGACAACCGGCTCGTCGGCGATCTCGACCGTGACGCCGTCGAGCGCCGCGAGGTACGGCGTCCTCACCCGGTCCCAGCCGCCGACCTCGGCGCCCCAGGCACGAGCGAGGAAGGCGTAGGAGGAGAGGCCGGCGCCGCCGATGCCGACGAACCAGAGCCGCCTACCTGCCAGCGGCAGCAAGGGCGATCAGCTCCTCCGCGATCTCGTCCGCAGCGTCGGGCCTCGCCATCGACCGCATCGCCGCGCTCATCGCCGCGAGCCGCGCGCCGTCGGCCAGCAGTTCCTCCACCAGTGCGGGCACGCGATCGAGCTCGGGCTCGGGGACGACGACGGCGCCGCCGCCCAGCTCGAAATGGCGCGCGTTGAGGGTCTGGTGGTCGGCCGTCGCGTGCGGATACGGAACGAGGATCGCAGGCGTGCCCGACGCCGCGAGCTCCCAGACGGTGCCGCCGGCGCGCGAGATCGCGAGGTCGGGCGCGGCCAGCGCGGCACCGAACTCTGCGGTCGACGGCACGAGCACGTAGTCGGCTCGCCGCACCCGCCCTCGAAGTCGCTCGTAGTCGCGCTCGCCCGAGATGTGGAGCACCGCCGGTCCCGCATCGCCGTAGGTCTCGACGGCGAAGTCGTTGAGGCTCCGCGCGCCGGCGAGCGCCCCGAAGAAGGCGATCACCGGCTCGTCCGCCGGCAGCCCGAAGCTGCCGCGGCCCTCGGCCTTCGAGACACCGCGATGGTCGGCGGGGACAGGCCGGCCCGTGACGCGGTACTTCGACCCGTCCCGCCCCGAGATGCCGTACGCGAGGAAGACGCGCCGCGCGAACGGCGCCGCCAGCCTGTTCGCAAGCCCGAGATGGGCGTCGGCCTCGGTCAGAGCGGCGGGGAGCTTCTGCCGCCAGGCGGCATAGACCATCGGCCCGGCCACGTAGCCGCCGCCGCCGAGGACGACATGCGGGCGACGCCGCTTCAGGATCGCCGCGCAGGCACGCGGGGCGCGGCCGGCGCGCAGCAGCGAGCGCAGCAGCTCCACGGACGGGCGTCTGGGGAAGCCGGAGATCTCGAAGGTGTCGAGCTCGTACCCGGCCTCCGGAACGAGCCTAGCCTCGACCCGATCCGGCGACCCTGCGAACGTCACGCTGACGCCGCGGTCGCGCAGCGCCGCCGCGACCGCGAGCGACGGCAGGACGTGCCCCGCCGTGCCGCCGGCCGCGATCAGTGCTCGCAGCTCGCTGTGGTGCACGCTCATCGCCAGCGATGTTAAGGAGGATCCCGACGGACGCGAGCAGTACGACGAGGCTCGACCCGCCGTAGGAGACGAACGGCAGCGGGATTCCCGTCAGTGGCGCGATCCCGAGCACGGCGGCGAGGTTGACGGCCGCCTGGCCGCAGACGAGTGACGTGATCCCGGCCGCGACGAGCTTTCCGAAGGGATCGCGGCACCGGAGCGCGACGGTGAAGCCCGCGAACGCGAACGCGGCGAACGCGCCGATCACGGCTGCGGTCCCGATCAGGCCGAGCTCCTCGCCGATCACCGCGAGGATCATGTCCGTCTGCTGCTCGGGGAGGTAGTTGATCTTCTGCACGCCCTCGCCGAGCCCCTTGCCCGTGAGCCCGCCCGAGCCGATCCCGATCAGCGCCTGCACCGTCTGGAAGCCTGTGTCCTCCGGGTCCGACCAGGGGTCGAGGAAGCTGAAGACGCGCGCGCGCCGATACGGCTCGATCCAGATCGCGGCGAGCCCTCCGATCGTCGCGATCGCGGCGGCGGCGCCGAGCACCCGGCCCGGGACGCCGGCGACGACGAGCATCCCGCCGACCATCAGCAGCAGCGCGATCGTCGTGCCCAGGTCGGGCTCGATCACGATCAGGGCGGCGAAGAGACAGGTGACCATGCCGACGGGCTTCCAGAGCTCGCCGAGCGTCCGCGGCGCGCCCTTGCGGGCGAGATAGGCGGCGACCCAGACGAGCAGCGCCAGCTTGGCGAGCTCCGAGGGCTGGAAGGTGATCGGGCCGGCCGTGAGCCAGCGTTTCGCGCCGTTGATCTCGGGTGCGACCACGAGCACGGCGAGGCAGAGGCCGAGCGCTGTCAGGAGGAGAGGCGGCGCGAGCGCTCGCAAGCGCCGATGGTCGAATCGGGACGCAGCGACGAGCAGCCCGATCCCGAGCAGCGCGTAGACGCCCTGGCGCTTGAGGAACGTGACCGGATCGCCGTTCCCGAGCGCCGCCGCGGCGGAGGTGGCGCTGAAGACCATCACGAGGCCGAACGCGACGAGAGCAAGCGTCACGAGGACGAGCAGGCGCTGCTCGAGCTGGCCGCGAGGAGCCTTCACCCTTCGAGGTTCTGTACCAGCCTCCTGAATTCCTCTCCGCGGTGCTCGTAGTCGCGGAACTGGTCGTAGCTCGCGCACGCGGGTGAGAGCAGCACCACCTCGCCCGGGCCGGCCGCGCTCGACGCCTCGGCGAGCGCTCGCTCGAGCGTCGCCGCGATCAGAAAGGGGACCTTCGCGTCGCCGAGGTCGACTGCGAGCGGCTCGGCCGCCTCGCCGATCAGATACGCCGTGACGACGTTCGCCGCGGCGATCGCCTGCGCCATCTCCTCCCAGCTCTCCCCCTTCGCGCGGCCGCCGAGGATCAGGTGCAGCCGCGCGTCGTAGGCGGTGAGGGCGCGCCGGGCGGCGGCCGTGTTGGTCGCCTTCGAGTCGTTCACGTAGCGGACGCCGCCGACCTCGGCCACGAGCTCGAGCCGGTGCTCGACCCCTGGGAACGTGCGCAGCGCCGTCGCGATCGTCCCGTCGTCGAGCCCGGCGGCGCGCGCCGCAGCCGTGGCGGCGGCGGCGTTCTCACGGTTGTGCGCCCCGGGGATCAACGGCTCCGCGGGCAGCGCGTCGTCGGCCGCGAACTCGATCCGGCGCGCGCCGCCGGGGACCGGGCCGAACCCGCGCGGGACAACCGCGACGTCGTCCCCACCCTGGTTCTCGAAGATCCGCAGCTTTGCGTCCCGGTAGGCCTCGAAGCCGCCGTGCCGGTCGAGGTGGTCCGGCTCGAGGTTGAGCAGGACCGCGATCTTCGGCCGGAACCGGTCGACGTCCTCGAGCTGGAAGCTCGAGAGCTCGCAGACGATCCAGTCGTCCGCCGGGACGTTGCCGACGAGCTCGCTGAGCGCCGTGCCGACGTTGCCGGCCGTGCGGGCGCCGAGCATCGCGCCGAGCAGCTCGGTCGTCGTCGTCTTCCCGTTCGTGCCGGTGACGCCGAGGATCGGGTTCGGCAGCAGCCGCGAGGCCAGCTCGATCTCGCTCCAGACCGGGATCCTGCGCCCGCGCGCCGCGGCGACGAGCAGCGCCTCCCCAGGCACCCCCGGGCTCTTGACGAGCACGTCGATCCCGTCGAGCAGGGAGAGATCCTCGTCGTTGCCGAGCGTCCGGTCGGCGGCGACGACCTCCGTCCCACTCGCCTCGAGCGCCGCCTGCGCCGCCCGCCCCGAGCGCGCCAGGCCCAGGACGAGCGCGCGCCGTGGCTGGGACGGTGGCGGTTCCGCGTTCATGGCGTGCGAGATGCAAGCGAGGCAAGGACGCAGGGAGCGTTCATACCTGAAGGTATGGACGCGACTGAGGACGACGTCTCGCGCCGCAGATCGCGCGTCAGGGACGCGAGAACTGTCGCCGTCCCAGCCACTACAGCCGGAACTGGAGGTAGTAGCGGTAGTAGAGGACGAAGCCGCACGCGGAGAGGATGGCCGCGACGATCCAGAAGCGGACCATGATCTTCGTCTCCGACCACGCCTTCATCTCGAAGTGGTGGTGGATCGGCGCGATCAGGAAGACACGGCGGCCCCAGTACTTGAAGCTGACCGTCTGGATGATCACGGAGAGCGCCTCGACGACGTAGATGCCGGCGATCAGCAGCAGCAGCGCCTCGGTGCCGGTGACGATCGCGAAGCCGGCGAGGGCGCCGCCGAAGGCCATCGAGCCGGTGTCCCCCATGAAGAGCTCGGCGGGGAAGGCGTTGTACCAGAGGAACCCGATCGCACCCCCGATCAGCGCCGCGGCCAGGATCGCGAGATCGAGTAGGAAGTCGGAGCGCTCGGTCGGCACGCCGGAGCGGATGTAGCCGATCACGTTGATCGAGAGGAAGGTGAGCAGCGCGATGATCCCGACCCCGGCGGCGAGACCGTCGAGGCCGTCCGTCAGGTTGGCGCCGTTCGCCGCGCCGGCGATGACGAGGAACAGGAACGGGTAGTAGGCGTACGAGAGCGGGACGTCGACGTTCACGATCGGGAGGTAGATCGAGGTGTCGAGCTGGCTCTGCGCGTGGACGGCGAACCCGACCACGACCGTGATCGCGGCGAGCAGGATCAGCTTCCACCGGCCCTGGAGCCCGAGCGAGCGGCGATGGCGCACCTTGATGAAGTCGTCGAGAAAGCCGACCGCTGCGCACGAGACCGTCAGGAAGAGAACGGTCAGCGCAGGCAGGGTGAACGTCGAGAGGGCCAGGAACGGGATCACAGCGCAGAGCAGGATCAGGAGGCCGCCCATCACCGGCGTCCCCTGCTTGACGACGTGTCCCGCCGGCCCCTCTTCGCGGATCGGCTGCCCGAGCTCGTTCCGGCGCAGGAACTCGATGAACTTCGGGCCGATCACGACGGAGACGACCATCGCGATCAGCCCGGCGATGAAGACGCGGACCATTACGGCGTGTCGTTCGCCAGGGCCGTGGCGATGCCTTCGAGGGCAACCGAACGCGACGCCTTGACGAGGACCGCGTCGCCGGGCCGGACGCGCTCCCGGGCAGCGGCGAGCGCCCCCGCCGCGTCGGGCTCCCACGCCTCCGCGCCGTACGCATGGGCGAGATCGCCGATCGCGAGCACCTCGATTTCGAGCTCGGCGGCGAGCTCGGCGATCTCGCG
Source organism: uncultured Gaiellaceae bacterium (assembly GCA_963732995.1). GTDB lineage: Bacteria > Actinomycetota > Thermoleophilia > Gaiellales > Gaiellaceae > Gaiellasilicea. The sequence continues at coordinate 133,155 of CAVTBS010000010.1, forward strand.
GTGATGGCGGTCTGCGTGCTCGCCGAGCTCCGCCATCCCGCCGAGGATCGCCAGGCGCCGCCGACCGGCTCCCCGCTCGGCGAGGTGCCGCAGCGCCGCCTCCATCGAGGTCGGGTTCGCGTTGTAGGCGTCGTTGACGACGAAGCCGCCGCCGGGCAGCGCCAGCTCCTCGCCGCGCCACTTCGAGAGCTGCACGCGGGACGCGCCCTCGTCGAGCAGGTCGAGCGGCAGATCCATCGCCTCGTACGCCGTCAGCGCCGTGAGCGCGTTCTGCGCCTGGTGGCGCGAGGTGAGCGGAAAGCGGATCCGGCGCGGCCCGAACGCGACGTGGGCACCGTCCTCGCGCAGCTCCACGTCGACCGGAGGCACGCGGAGGATCTCGACGTCGGTGCGGAGATGCGGCTCGAGGTCGGCCGAGACCGGGACGATCGCAATCCCGTCGGGCGGCAACGCCTCGACGAGCTCCGCCTTCGAGCGCGCGACGCCGTCGACCGAACCGACGAGCTCGAGGTGAACCGGGCCGACGGCGGTGATCACGCCGACGTGGGGCCGGACGATGTCGCAGAGCTGGGCGATCTGGCCGAAGCCGCGCATGCCCATCTCGACGATGCAGATCTCGGTCTCCGGCTCGAGCCGGCCGAGCGTCAGCGGCACCCCGAGCTCCGCGTTGTAGCTCCCCTCCGTCCACACCGTCGGCGCGGCCACGGAGCACAGCGCCGCCAGGATGTCCTTCGTCGAGGTCTTGCCCGTCGAGCCGGTGACGCCGACGAAGCGGGCGCGGCTCCGGCCCCGCAGCGCCTGCCCGATGATCGCCATGGCGTCGAACTCGTGGTGCGGAATCAGCGTCGACGCGCCGCGTGCCCGCGCCTCGTCGACGAACTCGCGCCCGCCCCGGATCGCAACGAAGAGATCGCCGGGCTCGACGCGGCGCGAGTCGATCGCGAGCCCCTTGATCTCGCCGGAGCCGCTCAGCTCGCCGAGCTCGAACGCTCGCAGTTCGTCGATCGCGAGCGGGATCACGCCTGCAACGCCTCGCGCGCGACCACGCGGTCGTCGAACGGCAGCTTCTCGCCGGCGACCTCCTGGCCCTGCTCGTGCCCCTTGCCCGCGATCACGACGACGTCCCCCGGCTCCGCCACCGCGACGGCGCGGCCGATCGCCGAGCGCCGGTCGGGGTCGATCTCGACGTTGGTGCCGGCACCCTGGAGCACGTCCTGGATGATCGCGAGCGGATCCTCGCTGCGCGGGTTGTCGGACGTGACGATGACGACGTCGGCGAGGTCTCGCGCCACCTTCCCCATCAGCGGCCGCTTCTGGCGGTCGCGGTCGCCGCCGGCGCCGAAGACGAGCACGACGCGGCCGTCGGTCAGCTCCCGCGCCGTCCGGAGCACGTTGTCGAGCGCGTCCGGCTTGTGGGCGTAGTCGACGACGACCGTGAAGGGTTGCCCAGCATCGACCGCCTCGAACCTTCCTGGAACGCCGGCGAGTGCGGCGATCCCGGCGGCGATCTCGTCCTCGTCGACGTCGAGCAGCGTCGCGGCCGCGATCACGCCGAGGACGTTTTCGACGTTGAAGCGGCCTCGCAGGCTCGAGCGCACCTCGATACCCGCGGCCGTGAAGCTCGCACCGGACGGCCCGAGGTCGAGCTGCTCCGGCCGGACCTCGGCGTCGTCCGCGAAGCCGAACGTGACGAGCGGAGCTCGGTTGACGTCGGCGAGCTCCTCGGCAAGCTGCCGGCCCCACGCGTCGCCGATGTTGACCGCGGCGGGCGGCGGCGCGGCGCCGACGAAGAGCTTCCGCTTCGCCGCGAAGTAGTCCTCCATCGAGGCGTGGAAGTCGAGGTGGTCCTGGCTGAGATTGGTGAAGACGAGCGCGTCGAAGCGGACGCGGTCGAGCCGGTGCAGCACCGACGCGTGCGAGGACGCCTCGAGCGCGACGCTGCGGTCGCCGGCGTCGAGCATCTCCCGAAACGTCCGCTGCAGGTCGATCGCCTCCGGCGTCGTCCGCACGACCGGCCGCGTCTCGCCGCCGACGCGGCTCTCGACGGTGCCGAGCAGCCCGGGCCGGCGGCCCGCCGCCCCCAGCACCGAGTGGAGGAGGAACGCCGTCGTCGTCTTCCCGCTCGTGCCGGTGACGCCGGCCACTTCGAGCTCCCGGGTCGGCTCGCCGAAGAAGATGTCCGCCGCGGTCGCCATCGCCGCACGGCTCGACGGGACGACGAGCTGCGGCACCGCAGGCTCGACTGCGCGCTCGACGACGAGCACGGACGCGCCGTTCAGAACCGCCTCTGCGGCGAAGTCGTGGCCGTCCGCACGCTCGCCCGGAACGGCGAAGAAGGCGGCGCCGGGCGTAACGGTACGGGCGTCGTAGGCGAGGTCCCGCACCTCGACGGGGTCGGGGCTGCCGAGAACCGCCTCAGGTGCGAGCGCGGCGACGAGGCGCTCGAGCTGCATGCGGCAGAACGCTACCGAGTGGCTGCCTGATCCGGCGCTGCGTCCGGTGCGACCTCGAGCTCGACGAGGCTGGAGCGGGCGATGTCCGCGAAGGCGGGCGCGGCGACGACACCGCCCCAGATCGCGCCGACCGGCTCGTCGACCGAGACGAGCACCACGAGCCGGGGATCCTTCGCAGGCACGACGCCGACGAACGACGCGACGTACTTGGAGGTCGAGTAGCCGCCGGGGACGGGCTTGGCGGCGGTGCCGGTCTTGCCGGCGACCGTGTAGCCGGGGACGGCGGCTGCGGCACCGGTGCCTCCCTCGGCCGAGACGACGTCACGGAGCATCGCCATCATCTGCGCGGACACGGTCTTCGAGAAGATCCGCCTCCCCTTCGAGCGCGCGTGCGACTCCTTCCCGACGCGCTCGACCAGGTACGGCGTGCGGTAGACGCCCTCGTTCGCGATCGCGCCGTAGGCGGCCGCCATCTGGATCGGGGTGACGCCGATGCCCTGGCCGATCGGGACGTTGCCGATCGTGGAGCCCGACCAGTAGCCGGGCAGAAGCCCTTGCGCCTCCCCCGGCGCGTCGACGCCTGTGGCCTTGCCGAAGCCGAAGCGCTCGATCCAGCTCTCGACCCGCGACCGGCTGAGCATCTGGGCGAGCGTGATCGTGCCGACGTTCGACGACTGGGAGAGGATCTGCGCGACCGTCATCCGCTGCGTCGGGCGCGGCTCGTGCTCGTGGATGATCCGGTCGGCGACGCGGATCGAGCTCGGGAGGGTGAACGCCGTCGTCGGGGTGACGATCTTCTCGGAGAGCGCGGCGGCGACGGTGACGACCTTGAACGTCGAGCCGGGCTCGTAGACGTCGGTGACGACCCGGTTGCGCCGCTTCGCCGCCGGGGTCGAGCCGAACCTGTTCGCGTCGAAGCCGGGCGCGACGGCCATCGCGAGCACGCGGCCGCTGCGCGGGTCGAGCACGACGGCGCTGCCGCCCTTGGCGCCCCACTTCTGCACGGTCTCGCGGAGCACGCTCTCGGCGTTCGCCTGGATCCGGTGGTCGATCGTCAGGAAGACGTCATCGCCGGCGCGCTCCGGCTTCGTCGCGATCACGTCGATCACGCGGCCGCTCGGGTCGCGCACCGTGGTCTGGCTGCCCGGCTTGCCGATCAGGGCCCGGTCGAGGGAGCGTTCGAGCCCCTCGAGTCCCTTGTTGTCGATCCCCGCGTAGCCGAGGACGTGCGCTGCGACGCCGCGTTGCGGGTAGTAGCGCAGCTCCTCGGCGTAGAAGCCGAGCCCGGGCAGGCTCAGCTTCTCGAGCGCGGCCGCCTTCGCCGGGTCGGCCTTGCGCTTGACGTAGACGAAGTGACTGGAGTGGTCGGCGAGGAGCGGATACAGCTTCTCGGCGTCGACCCCGAGCGCCTTCGCGGCGGCGAGTGCGACGCGCCGCGGCTCCTTCACCTCACGCGGGTCCGCGTAGACCGTGGTCGCCTGCTCGCCGATCGCGAGCGGCTCCCCCGTGCGGTCGAAGATCGTCCCCCGCCCGGCGGGGATCACCGTCGTCCCCTCGTGCTGGCGGGCGGCCATCCCCTCGAACCGCGATGCCTGCACGCCCTGGATCCAGACTGCGCGGGCCAGCGTCCCTGCGAAGACGAGGACGAAGAGGCCGAGCAGGAGGCGGATACGGCGGTTTGACTGCCGCGCGATCACCGGCCGGGCGGCGCCAGTTGGACGTGGTAGGTCAGCGCCGGGTCGGCGCGCTCGAGCCCGAGCCGGGCCCGGGCCTGCGACTCGATCCGCGCGTTCGCCGAGGCGCTCGACAGCTGCGAGCTGAGCCGCTTCGTCTCGCCCTGCAGCTCGATCCGCTCGCGGCCGAGCTCGTCGAGGCGGACATTCAGCTGCAGCACGGCAACGTTGACGGCGACCACACCGGCGAGCAGGACGGCGAGCACGACGATCCAAACTACGCCGCCGAACGGGCGAGTCCTCGCGCTCCGCTTCGGCGTGGCGCGGACCTTCGGCCTCGGCCGCGCCCGCGGGACGGGCGGCGACTCGACCCGGGCGGTGCCGGCCCAGCTCGCCATCAGTCCCCCACCTTCGCGGCGGCGCGCAGCTTGGCTGACGCGGCGCGCGGGTTCGCCTCGAGCTCGCGCGCGCCCGGCCGCAGCGGCCGCCGGGTCAGGTCGCGCAGCAGCGGCTCGTTGCCGCAGGCGCAGATCGGGAAGTCGGGCGGGCAGGTGCAGCCGCGTGCCTGCTCGCGGATGAACTGCTTGACGATCCGGTCCTCGAGCGAGTGGAAGCTGATGACGGCGATGCGACCGCCCGGCCTGAGCATCCGCATCGCCGCCGGGAGAGCGGCCTCGAGGGCTCCGAGCTCGTCGTTGACGGCGATCCGGAGCGCCTGGAAGACGCGGCGCGCCGGGTGGCCGTCGCCGAAGCGGGCCGGCGTCGGGATCGCCTGCTTGATCGTGTCCGCGAGGTCGGTCGTCCGCTCGAACGGCCGCTCGTCGCGGCGCCGGACGATCGCGCGGGCGATCTGACGGGCGTAGCGCTCCTCGCCGAAGCGCTTGAAGATCAACGCGAGCTCGCGCTCGTCGGCCTCGTTCACGAGCTCGCGCGCCGAGAGCTCGGCCGCGGTGTCCATGCGCATGTCGAGCGGCGCGTCGGCGGCGTAGCTGAAGCCGCGCTCCGGCCGGTCGAGCTGCATCGACGAGACACCGAGGTCGAGCAGGATTGCATCCGCCTGCACGTCGTTGGCGGACAACTGGTCGAGGATGAGGGAGAAGTCGCCGCGGAGGAAACGGGTCTGGACGCCGCCGCTGCTCGCCTTGAGGCGGTCGAAGTAGGTGCGCGCCGACGGGTCGCGGTCGATCGCGATCAGCTTGCCCTCGCCGTGCAGGTCGCCGGCGAGCAGGCGCGAGTGGCCGCCGGCGCCGAAGGTGGCGTCGACGACGGTCTCGCCCGGCTGGACGGCCAGAAGCTCGCGCACTTCCTCCGCGAGCACGGGGACGTGATCAGACGCGCTTCTGTGCAAGACGTTCGGCAACATCGTCTGCGCTCCCTTCCACCTTGGTGACGTTGACGTTCCAGGCGCTGCGATCCCAGATCTCGAGGTGGTCGTGCACGCCGGCGACGACGACCTCGCGTCCGAGCCGGCCGTGGCGGATCAGCGCGGGCGGCACGAGCACGCGTCCCTGCTTGTCGAGCTCGGCATCGGAGGCCGCGGCGAAGAAGAACCGCTTCAGCTCTCTCGCCTCCTTGGAGAACGGGTCGAGCGGCGCGAGGCGGGCCTCGACGAGCGCGTCCCAGGCCGGCCTGGCGAAGACGTCGAGGCACTCGTCGAGACCGCGTGTGAGCACGACGCCGCCGGCCAGCGCATCCCGGAAGCGAGCCGGAAGCGTGAGCCGGTTCTTGTCGTCGATGGTGTGCTCGTATTCGCCGAAGAACATGAGTGCGCGCGACCTTTCTTACCCACTTCGCCCCACTGTAATCCACAATCCCCCACTTGTCCACCCCTGCGGGCAATGACGTGCCCGAGCTAGGCTGCGCGGGGTGAGCCCGGCGGCGCCCGAGGAAACCGCCCCGCGCGTCCGCCTGATCTTCGGCGCGCTGATGCTGGTGCTCCTGCTGGCGTCGCTCGACCAGACGATCGTCGCGACGGCGTTGCCGACGATCGTGGGCGAGCTCGGCGGGATCGAGCATCTCTCGTGGGTCGTCACGGCCTACCTGCTCGCCTCGACGGTGGTCGGCCCCCTGTACGGGAAGCTCGGAGACCTCTACGGCCGGAAGATCGTCCTCCAGACGGCGATCGTGATCTTCCTCGTCGGCTCCGCGCTCTGCGGCCTCGCCCAGAACATGGGCGAGCTGATCGCCTTCCGCGCGATCCAGGGGATCGGCGGCGGCGGCCTGATCGTGACCTCGATGGCCGTGGTCGGAGACATCATCCCGCCCCGCGACCGCGGCAAGTACCAGGGGTTCTTCGGCGCGGTCTTCGGCGTCTCGACGGTGATCGGCCCGCTGCTCGGCGGCTTCTTCGTCGATCACCTCTCGTGGCGGTGGATCTTCTACATCAACCTGCCCCTCGGCGGGGTCGCGCTGGCCGTGATCGCGGCCGCGTTCCACGCCCAGCCGAGGTACGTGCGCCACCGGATCGACTACGTCGGCGCGGCACTGCTCGCCGGCGGCCTCTCGGCGGTGGTGCTGTTCACGAGCCTCGGCGGGACGACGTGGGCCTGGGACTCGGCTCAGAGCATCCTGCTCCTGACCCTCGGAGTCGTCCTCCTGGTCGCCTTCGTGCTGGTCGAGCGCACGGCGGCCGAGCCGATCCTGCCGCTGACGCTCTTCCGGAACCGGACGTTCTCGGTCACGAGCGCGATCGGCTTCATCGTCGGCTTCGCCCTCTTCGGTGCGGTCACGTACCTGCCGCTCTACCTGCAGGTCGTCAAGGAGCACAGCCCGACGTCGTCCGGTCTCCTGCTGACGCCGATGATGGCGGGGCTGCTGGTCACGTCGATCGGGAGCGGGCAGCTGATCAGCCGCCTCGGCCGCTACCGGCCGTTTCCGATCGTCGGGACGGCGCTGATGACGCTCGCGATGTACCTGCTCGCGGGCGTCGACGTCTCGATGCCGGTCTGGCAGACGGCGATCTACATGCTCATCCTCGGCTTCGGCCTCGGGCTGACGATGCAGGTCCTCGTCCTGGCCGCCCAGAACGCCGTCCCGTACGAGCTGCTCGGGGTCGCGACCTCCGGCTCGACGCTCTTCCGCCAGGTGGGCGGCTCGATCGGCGTCTCGATCTTCGGCGCCATCTTCGCGAACCGGCTCGCCTCGAACCTGGAGGCGGCGCTGCCGCCGGGCGTCCAGGCTCCGGCGGCCGCCAGCCCCGAGATCATCGGTCAGCTGCCGCCGGCTGTGCATTCCGTGTACCTCGAGGCCTTCGTCGACGCGATGCAGCCGGTGTTCCTCGCCGCGGCAGTCGTGTCGGTGATCGCGTTCGCGCTGACCTGGCTGCTCCGGGACGTGCCGCTGCGCAAGAGCGTCGCGGCCGAAGGCGTCGTCGAGAGCTTTGCGATGCCGCGCGAGGCAGAGTCGCTGCCGGAGCTGGAGCGCATCGTGACCACGCTCGCGCTGCGCGAGAACAGGTGGCGGGTCTACGAGCGGCTCGCCGAGCGGGCCGAGGTCGACCTCGGCGCGGGCGAGCTCTGGCTCCTCGTCCGCCTCGGCGAGGGCACGAAAGTCGATCTGAGCAAGCCGCCGCTCGCGGCGGCGTATCACGGCCTCGAGCAGCGCGAGCTGGTCGGGGACGGACGTCTCGGCGAGAGAGGCGCGCGCGTCTTCGCGCGCGTCGTCGAGGCACGCCGCGAGGGTCTGGTCGAGCTGCTCGAGGGGTGGTCGCCGGAGGAGCACGACGAGGTTCGGGCGATGCTCGACCGGCTTGCGCGCCAGCTCGTCACCGAGATCCCGCAGTCCGCCTAGCCGGGATGGAGCAGGTCCTCGGCCCGCAGGCGCTGAACCGGGCGACACTCGCGCGGCAGCTCCTGCTCGAGCGCGCCGACCTGCAGCCGCTCGACGCCGTCCGGCATCTGGTCGGGCTGCAGGCGCAGGTGCCGCACAACCCGTACACGGGACTCTGGTCCCGACTCGACGGCTTCCGCCCGGAGTCGCTCTCGACGCTGCTCGCCGAGCGGAGGGTCGTCCGGATCAACGTCATGCGGACGACGCTCCACCTCGTCACGGCGTCCGACTGCCTGCTGCTGCGGCCGCTGATGCAACCCGTCCTGGCCGCCGAGCTGCGCCGTCACCCGCAACACGCGCCGCTGCTCGACGGCGTCGAGCTGGCACCGGTGCTCGAGTTCGCGCGCTCGCAGCTGGCGGAGCCGCGGACGGGGCCCGAGCTACGCGCGGCACTCGCGAAGCGCTTCCCCGAGCTCGATCCGGCTGCGCTGGCGTACGCGTGCCGCTGCCTGCTCGCGCTCGTCCAGGTGCCGCCACGCGGGCTGTGGGGCCGCAGCGCCCAGGTGACGATCGCGACCGCAGAGTCGTGGCTCGGCTCGCCCCTCGCCGCCGCGCCGTCGATCGATGACGTCGTGCTCCGCTACCTCGCCGCGTTCGGCCCCGCGTCGGCGGCAGACGTGACCACGTGGTGCCGCCTGACCGGGCTGCGCGACGTGATCGAGCGGCTGCGCCCGCAGCTCGTCTGCTTCCGGGACGAGCGCGGCCGCGAGCTCTTCGACCTCGCCGACGCACCGCGGCCCGACCCCGGCACGCCGGCACCCGTCCGCTTCCTGCCCGAGTACGACAACGTCCTGCTCTCGCACGACGACCGCAGCAGGTTCGTCGCCGCCGCCGATCGCGCGCTGCTCGGCCCGGTCTGGTCGATCGGCTGGGGTGCGGTGCTCCACGACGGCGCCGTCCGTGGTGTCTGGCGAGCGCAGCCGGATGGAGTGGCGGTGCGCCACGTTCCCCTGCCGAAGCGGGCCGTCGCGGCGATCGCAGCCGAGGCGCGGCGGCTGTGCCGGTTCCTCGAGGTCGACGCCGACGTGCGGCTCGAGCCGGTCAGCCGGTGAGACCCGCGCCGCGGCGGGTCAGCGCGAGCGCGCCCCGCTCGGAGGCGAAGGCGAGCGCGTCCGGGACCTCCAGCCCCTGCGCGAGCGCGAATGTGAGCCCGGCGGCGAAGCAGTCACCGGCGCCGTAGGCGTCCTCGTACGGCCCGGGCGCGACGGCCGGCTTGTAGGGGCCACCCGGCTGCGCCCAGCCGCCGAGCGCGCCAGCGGTCGAGACCACCAGTCGCGGCGGTGGATCGAGATCGCCCGCCTGGTAGCGCTCGGCGTCGTCCTCGCCGCTCGCCACGAGCGCGTCGAGCTCGACTCCGGCGGCATGAAGGATCGGCAGCTCGCGCGCGGTCGCGACGAGCACGCGCGCCCGCCGAGCCTGCCGAACCGCGGCGGCGTCGCCCGCGGTGAAGTAGACCCCGTCGACGTCGTCGAGACTCTCCCAGGGCAGCGTGCCCTCGCCGCCGGCGGGCCGCGGCTTGTCGCCGAGCACGGTGATCGTGCGCTCCCCCGTCTCGTCGACGTAACAGAACCCGCGCCGCTGCGGACCGTCGGATTGCGGTGAGTGAACGCGGACTCCGGCCGCCTCCAGCCTGACCCGGCTCTGCGAGCCGAGATCGTCGCCGCCGAGCAGGCAGTAGAGGGACGAGCTGCCGGCCAGCCTCGCGAGCTCGACGGCGGCGACGCCGCCGCCGCCGGCGGGCTCCGCCCAGGACTCCGTCGCACCGACGATCTCGCCCGGCGTCGGGACGGCCTCGACGCGGAGGAACTCGATCCACTCGACGTGCCCGACGACCGCCAGCTTCATGATGCGCACTCTCACAGATGCGGGAGTCGCTGCGTTTCAGGGGATGATGGAAACGATGGTCGCCGTCCCTCCGTTCGAGAGCTTCTACACCGAGCAGCGCGAGGTGGTGCTCGGATTCCTGCGCCGCCGGCTCGGTGGGCAGGCGGCCGAGGACGCGTTTCAGGAGACCTTTCTGCGTGCGCTGCGCGCCTACGACCGGCTCGAGCACGGCGAGCACCTGCGCGCCTGGGTGCTGACGATCGCGGCGCGGCTCGTGATCGACAACGGCAGGCGGGCGAAGCCCGTGACGCACGAGCTGCCGGAGCTGCCGGTCGAGGACGGCCGTCCCGCGTACGCGCAGATCGAGCATCTCGCGGGCGGCCTGCCGCCGACCGAGCGCGCTGCAGTTGTCCTCCGCTACGCCTACGACCTCGCCTACGACGACATCGCGCTCGCACTCGACTCCACGCCCGAGGCCGCCCGCCAGGCCGCCTCCTCCGGCGTTCGCAGACTTCGCTCCGGGAGGATCACATGACCGTCTCGCCCGACCTCGACCGCCGCTTCCGCGACGCCGCAACGGCCGAAGGGCTGCTCGACGTCGGCTTCGACGTCGTCGACTCGCCGATCGGGCCGCTGCTCGTCGCCGCAACCGGCCGCGGCCTCACCCGCATCTACTTCGACGCCGAGCCCGAGCTGCACCTCGACCGGCTCGCGCAGACCTACGGGCCGCGCGTACTTCGGTCGGCATCGAGCGTCGCCGCCGCGCACCGCCAGCTCGACGAGTACTTCGCGGGCGACCGGAGCTCGTTCGAGCTCGACGTCGACCTCCGCGGCGCCGCGCCGTTCGCACAGCAAGTGCTCGACGAGCTCGCCCGCGTCCCCTACGGCCAGACGACGACCTACGGCACCCTCGCCGCGAAGGTCGGCGCGCCGCGGGCGGCGCGTGCGGTCGGGACGGTGATGAACCGCAACCCGATCCCGATCGTGCTCCCATGCCATCGCGTCGTCGGCGCGAACGGGAACCTGACCGGCTACGCCGGCGGCCTGGACGTCAAGGAGCGGCTGCTGCGGCTCGAAGGCGCGCTGCTCTAGGCTTCGGCCGATGACGGACGCCGCTGCATTCGACGGCTGGCTCGAGCGCTACCGGGACGCGTGGCGGAGCAACGACCCCGAGCGGATCGGCGCCCTTTTCACGGACGACGCGATCTACCGCTGGCATCCGTACGACAAGGGCGACGACATCGCTCGCGGCCGTGAGGCGATCGTCCGAGGGTGGCTCGAGGAACCCGACGAGCCCGGCTCGTGGGAGCTCGCCTGCGAGCGCGTCGCCGTCGACGGCGACGTCGGCGTGGCGCGCTGTCTCACGACCTATGCGGACAAGGGCGAGGGCGCTCGCGTCTACCACAACGTCTTCTTCGTCCGCCTGGACGAGGACGGCCGCTGCTTCGACTTCGTCGAGTTCTGGATGCGCGATCCGGCCGCGTAGTCAGTCGACGAGCTTGTAGCCCACCCCCCAGACGTTGACGACGAAATGGTCGCCCGGCTCGCGCTCGAGCTTCGAGCGCAGCCGCGAGACATGCGAGTCGAGCGTCCGCGTGCGGGTGAACGACCTGTAGCCCCAGACGTCGCGGAGCAGCTCGTCCTTCGTGAAGACGCGGTGCGGCTCGGCGGCGAGCGCCGCGAGCAGCTCGAACTCCTTGCCCGCCAGGTGGACGGCGTCGCCGCGGACCGTGACGACGCGGGCCGGGAGGTCGACGGTCAGCTCGCCGACGACGATCCGCGGTTGTGGCGCCGGCGCCGTTCGCCGAAGCACCGCCCTGATCCGCGCCACCAGCTCGTCGTAGACCACGGGCCGGCTCAGGTAGTCGTCGGCGCCGCGCTGGAACGCCCGCACCCGGTCGACCGCGTCGCCCTCGGGCGGCCCGAGCACGATCACGGGCACGTCGCGGTTCCAGGTCCGCCCCGGCTCGCCCTCACGGAGGCGGGCACAGAGCTCGAGCTCGCCGCAGAGGACGAGGTCCGGGCGGGTGCGCTCGGCGAGCGCGAGCGCCTCGCCGCCGAACGCTGCATGGAGGACGTGGAACCCGTCGCTCTGGAGCTGGCGTTCCAGGTAGCTGCGGATCGCGGGCTCCGGCTCTGCGAGCAACAGCGCAGCTGTCATGCTTCGAGGCTAGCGACGGTCTCCGGAGCCCGAAAGATGTCCTTTCCAACGATTCTGCGACGATCGCTCCCCACCTGGCTCCTGCTGACGGTGCCGCTCGCGGCGGCCGCTCCAGCCCCCTGGCAGTCGCACGCGCAGCTGCCGGAGCCCCGGACCGAGGTGGCCGCCGGGCTCGCCCGCGGCGAGATCGTCGCCGTCGGCGGCTTCACGGCGAACGGGGGCAACTCGGCCCGCACCGATGCCTATTCGCTCGCCCGGAACACCTGGCGGCGGCTCCCGGATCTCCCGGTCGCCGTCGATCACGCCGCGGCGGCGAGCGCGAACGGCAGCGTCTACGTCGTCGGCGGCTACGGCGGCGACCGCAATCCGCTCCGGACGGTCTTCGTGCTCGGGCAGGACGAGACGTGGCGGCGCCTGCCGCAACTGCCGGATGCCCGTGCGGCCGCCGCAGCGGCGATCGCCGGCGGCAAGCTCTACGTCGTCGGCGGCGTCGACGGCCGTCGCGGGCTCGCCCAGGTCGCGTTCGCGCTGGACCTGAAGACGCGGCGCTGGACGAGGCTGCCCGGCCCGTCGCCGCGCGAGCACCTCGCGGCGGCGGCGGCGGGGACGCGCGTCTACGCGCTCGGCGGCCGCAGCGCCGGAATCGACACGAACACCGCCCGCTTCGAGAGCTACGACCCGCGCACCCGCAAGTGGACGCGGCTGGCCCAGATCCCGCAGGCGCGCGGCGGCACCGGCGCGGCCTACGCCGCGGGCCGGATCGTCTCGATCGGGGGCGAGCGCCCGCAGGGGACGATCGCGTCGGTCTACGCCTACGAGTTGCGCTCGAAGCGGTGGCAGCGGCTCGCCGACCTCCCGACGCCGCGACACGGCCTCGGTGTCGTCGCGGCGGGAGGCCGCGTCTACGTCGTCGCGGGCGGACCGCAGCCGGGGCTGACCGTCAGCGGCGCCGTCGAGTCGATCCGGCCCTAGAACCTCCTAGATCCGGCCGGAGCGCAGGACGCCGATCAGCAGCCAGGCGCCGAGCACCCCCGACACGACGAACCCGATCACCGAGAGGAAGTGGATCCCGACGATCTGCGGGCCGTCGGTGGCGAGGATCCCGATCAGCGACGAGCCGAGCAGGCCGCCGGCGACGACGAGCGCGACCACGAGCCGGTTGAAGATGACGTCGAGCTTGTGCATGAACTCGTCCAGCCCCTTGTGCACGAAGCCGACCTCGATCTGGCCGTCCCGCACCTCCTGGAGCACGTCGTGCACCTGGTACGGCAGCTCGTTGGCGATCTCGTACAGCTCCCGGCCCCGCTTCTGCGCCCGCGAGGCGAGCCGCTTGGGCGAGAAGCGGTCGACCATCAGCTCGCGTGCATACGGACGCGCGACCTCGAAGACATTGAACGCGGGATAGAGCTCGACGCCGACCCCGCCGAGGGTCGCGATCGCCTTGTCCAGAAGCACGAACCGCGTCGGCAGGTGCAGGTTCATCGAGTAGATCAGCGCGAAGCCCTCGCGGATCACCTGGATCGGATCGATGTCCGCCAGGCTGGCGCCGTAGTAGCGGTAGTAGAGCTCGCGCAGCTCGGCCGCGAACTCGTCCTCGCGGTCCTTCGGATAGCGGACGCCGAGCTCGGCGAGCCGGCGCGGGAGCACGTCGACGTTCTCGGTCGCCGCGTCGATGAAGAGCCGCGTCAGCCGCGCCATGTCCTCGTCCGTGAGCTTGCCGACGAGCCCGAAGTCGACGAGCCCGATCCGGCCGCCGTCGAGCACGAGCACGTTGGCCGGGTGCGGGTCGGCGTGGAAGAAGCCGTGCCTGAAGATCATCGCCATCCAGGTGTCGGTGACGCGGTAGGCCAGCTCCCTGCGCGCGGCCACGGCGGTCTCCTCGAACTCGAGATCGGCGAGCTGCACGCCTTCGAGGTACTCGAGCGTCAGCATCCGGACGCCGGAGTAGTCCCAGTAGACCCTGGGCACGACCACGGTGTCGGAGCTCTCGAAGTTGCGCCGGAACGTCTCGGCGTTGCGCGCCTCCAGCTTGTAGTCGAGCTCCTGGCGGATGAAGCGGGCGAACTCGTCGACGAGTTCGTTGACGTCGATGAAGTCGAGTGCGCGCACCCGCTCCCGGATCAGCCGCGCCGCCTGATAGAGCAGCGCCAGGTCGTTCTCGATCTGCCGCGGCGCGTTCGGCCGCTGCACCTTGACCACGACCTCGTCGCCGTTCGGGAGCGTCGCCCGGTGCACCTGCCCGATCGACGCGGCCGCGATCGGCGTCTCGCCGAAGCTGACGAACGCCTGCTCGATCGTCAACCCGAGCTCGTCCTCGACGACCCCGCGCACCTGCTCGAACGAGAACGGCGTCACGTCGTCCTGGAGGCCGCGCAGCTCGGCGACGATGTCCGGCGGGACGACGTCGGGGCGGGTCGAGAGCAGCTGGCCGAACTTGACGAACGTCGGCCCGAGCTCGTCGAGCATCTCCCGGAGATGGCGTCCGCGCTCGGAGCCGGCGGCGGACAGGGCGGGCTCGACGCGGGTGCCCCACGGGAGCAGGTCGGTCAGCTTGTGCCGCTCGAAGAAGTAACCGAACCCGTGTCGGACCGCGACCTGTGCGATCTCCGAGAGCCGGCCGATCTTGCGGGTGCGCGGTCGCGTCGCCATCCCGGAAGTGTTCCACGCCGCGCAAGGGACTCCCACCGGGAAAGATAGGAACGTGGACGAGGGCCTCCTGCTCCTGGTCGTCGGCGGGATCCTCGCCGGCAGTATCGTCGCTGCGCTCGGTGCCGCCCGGACCGGGCTGCCGGTGCTGTCCGCGTTCCTCGCGCTCGGGATGCTGCTCGGCTCCGACGGGCCCGGCGGGATCGACTTCGACGACGCCGAGCTCGCCCGCGAGGTCGGCATCGTCGGCCTGGCGCTGATCCTCTACGAGGGCGGACTGCAGACCTCGTGGCGCCGGCTGCGCGAGGTCGCGGTGCCGGCGGCCCTGCTGAGCACGATCGGCGTCGTCGTCAGCGCCGTGCTGACAGGCGCCGTCGCGTACGTGCTCTTCGACCTCTCCTGGCTCGAGTCGGTGCTGCTCGGCGCCGTTGTCTCCTCGACAGACGCCGCGGCGGTCTTCGCGACGCTCCGCCTCACGCACATCCGGCGCCGGCTCGCGCGGACGCTCGAGGCAGAGTCGGGCGGGAACGACCCGATGGCGATTGCACTCACGCTCGGCCTGATCGCCTGGATCGAGCGCCCCGGCCAATACGGGATCGACGACCTGCTCCTGCTCGTCGTCCAGCAGCTCGGCCTCGGCCTCGTTGTGGGCGTCGCACTCGGCGTGCTTGCAGCGTGGGTGTTCGCCCGTATTCCCCACTCGATCGGCGCCTTCGCGCCGGTGGCATCGCTCGCAGCGGCGGCAATCGCGTTCGGGCTCGCAGACGTGATCGGCGGTAGCGGCTTCCTCTCGGTCTACCTGGTCGGCCTCGCAGTCGGAAGCACGCCGTCCCGCTACCGGCGACACCTCGTCTCGTTCCACGAGGGACTCGCCTTCGCGGCGCAGGTCGCGCTCTTCATCGTCCTCGGGCTGCTCGTCTTCCCGTCCGACCTGCCGGACGTTGCTGTGCCGGGGCTCGCGCTCGCGCTGTTCCTGATGCTCATCGCCCGCCCCGCCTCGGTCTGGGCGTCGACGGCGTTCAACGACTTCACGAATCGCGAGCGGCTCCTGCTCGGCTGGGCGGGACTACGCGGCGCCGTTCCGATCGTGCTCGCGACGTTCGTCCTCTCCTCCGACGTGCCCGAAAAGGACACGATCTTCAACGCCGTCTTCTTCGTCGTGGTCGTCTCGGCGGTCGTTCAGGGGACGACCCTGGAGCGGGTCGCAGGCCGGCTCGGATTGTTGGCGCCCGCACCGCCGCTGCACGAGGCACCACTCGAGGTGGGGCCGTTGAGCAAGCTCGAGCTCGTCGACTTCGCGGTCGCGGGCGACCACGCGGTCAACGGCTCTGCGGTCCGCGAGCTGGGACTGCCGCGCTCAGCGCTGATCGCGGTGATCAACCGCGGCGAGGAGACGATCCCGCCCCGCGGCAGTACCGTCGTCCGGGCCGGCGACCGGCTGTTCGTCCTGATCCCGCGGACGATGCGCGCCGATCTCGAGGACGTCTTCGCGCGCTGGCGCCGCCGCGTCTAGGGCTGCTGCTCGAGCAGCTTGAGCCGATGCTCGAGCTGGGCCAGCCGAAGCTCGACGGACTCGAGCTCCTCGCGGCGGACGAGGCCGAGCTCGCGCGCGACCCGCTCGCCGGTCTCCTGCGGCAGGTCGGTCAGCTTGTCGACGCCGAAGCGCAGCTGCGCAGCCAGCTCGTCGATGAGCTGACGGAGCGCGAAGACGCCGCTGTTATCTGGCCCGGCCATGAGGGCGGGCGCTGCGGCGCTGGCGGCGCCGGTCTCGCTTCGTCGAAGCGCCGGCCGTCTCCGGCTCGGCCTCGGCGACCGCGCCTTCCGCGGCGGTCTCGCCGGCGGGGTGCTGGAACGCATCCGGGATCAGGTCCGGCGTCGGCCGGGCTGCGGCGAGATCCTCGGCTTCCTTGAGCAGGCCGCCCACCGAGCCCGGGTCGAACGCCTCGTCCTTGCGGCGCGCGTACTCCGGCTCGCGCTCCTTGAGCCACGAGAGCAGCGGCGCGGCGATGAAGATCGAGGAGTAGGCGCCGGCGCCGATCCCGACGAGCAGCGCGAACGCGAAGTCCTTCAGCGTCTCGCCGCCGAAGAGATACAGCGTCGCGATCGGCAGCAGGGTGATGAAGGTGGTCGCGAGCGAGCGCGGGATCGTCTCCCACAGCGACACGTTCGCCAGCGTCCGGAACGACGCCCGCTTCATCAGCGGGATGTTCTCGCGGATGCGGTCGAAGATGATGATCGTGTCGTAGATCGAGTACCCGAGGACGGTCAGGACCGCGGCGACCGTCGCGGTCGTCACCTCCCGGCCGAGCAGCGCGTAGATCCCGACGGTGATCAGGACGTCGTGGAGGAGCGAGACCATCACCGGTGCGGCGAACTTCGCCTGGAAGCGGAAAGAGATGTAGATCGTGATCAGGAGCAGCGAGACGATGATCGCGAGGATCGCCCCCTCGGCGATCTGGCGGCCGAAGCTCGCGGAGACGGTCTGGACGCTCGAATCGGCGTCGAAGGTGCGCGAGAGCCGCTGGGTCAGGTTCCTCGACTCCTCGGCCGAGAGCTCCTCCGTCTGGATCTGGAAGCCCGAGTACTTGTCGTCGACCGACTCGCCGCGCCCGACGATCTGTGCCCCGCCGAGGCCGAGATCCGCGGCCTCGGTGCGGACGTCGTCGATCGCCACCGCCTCCGGCACGGTCGCCGTGATCTTCGTCCCGCCCTCGAAGTCGATCCCGAGGTTCAGGCCCTTGATCCCGATCGCGAGCAGGGAGATCACGACCACGACGGTGGAGATCCCGAACCACCACCGGCGCAGGCCGACGAAGTCGCGCCTGATCCACTTCGGGGGCTCACCCTGGGCGCCCATCAGCTTCGGGTTGTCGAACCAGTTGAAGCCGGCGAGCAGGCCCAGGATCGCGCGCGTCGCCGCGACTGCGGTGAGCAGCGAGATCACGGTTCCGATCAGCAGCATCAGGGCGAAGCCCTTCACGCCTGCGGTCGCGACGAGGAAGAGCACCATCGCCGTGATCGCGGTGACGACGTTGGCGTCGATGATCGTCGCGAAGCCCTTGCCGTAGCCGGCGGAGATCGCCGCGCGCACGGATTTCCCGGCGCGGTACTCCTCCTTCACGCGTTCGAAGATGACGATGTTGGCGTCGGCCGCCACCCCCAGTGTCAGGATCATTCCGGCGAAGCCCGGCAGCGTGAGGGTGACGTTGAAGACGAGGATCGCGGCATACAGGAGGGCGGCGTAGATGCCGAGGCCGATCACGGCGACGACACCGAGGACGCGGTAGAAGACGAGCAGGAAGAGCGCGACGACGAGCAGGCCCGCGATCGCGGCCTTCCACGCCTCGGCGAGCGAGTCCTTACCGAGCGTGGCCGAGATCGCCGTGGTCTCGAGCGTCTTGAACGTGACGGGAAGGGCGCCGCTCTGGAGCACGAGCGCGAGGTCCTGCGCCTCCTCGATGCTGCCGATCCCGGTGATCTGGGCGCCGTTCGAGCCGCCGATCCCGTTCGGGTACTGCTCGAAGTCGATCGACGGCCACGACTTGATCTGGCGGTCGAGCACGATCGCGAAGTGCTGGAACGAGTCCTGCGGCTGGCCGCCGGTGATGTTGTAGCGCGCCCGGCCGCGGTCGGCCTCGCGGTTCGTGATCTCGCCGAACTTCTCGGCGCCGGCATCCGTGAACTGCATGGTCACGATCGCCTCGCCGGTGGTGGTGTCGAAGTCCTGCCTGGTGCCGTCGAGCTTCAGGTCGGCGCCGGTCATCTCGGGGACGACCTTGCCCGGATCCGCGTTGTCCGGGTCATAGCGGAAGAGGTAGTAGAAGTTCTCCTGCGGGTTCTCGACGCCGACGCCGGGGCAGACGACCTCGCCGACGCCACAGGTGACGACGACGGTCGCCGGCGGCACGCCGAACAGGCGCCAGCCCTCCGGCAGCTCGCCGCGCTTGCCCGCCTCTTCGACCACCTCGCTGTCCAGGAGCGAGTCACGGTCGCCGACGGGGCCTGCAACCAGCTTCTTCTTGTCGTCGAACAGGTACCAGTCGGTCTCCGTTTTCTCGTCCACGAGCGCCTGCTGCCCGGCCAGGAGCTCGTACAGCGACTCCTTCGGAGCTGCGAAGCCGCCGGAGCTCGACGGTGGGGCCAGACTGGGCTCGAGGTCGAAGAGCTCGAGCTGCGCCGTCTGGCCGAGGATCCCGATCACGCGATCCGGATCCTTGACGCCGGGAAGGTCGATCACGATCTGGTCGTCGCCCTGTTTGCGGATCTCGGGCTCCGCCACGCCGAGCCGGTCGACGCGCTCGCGGAGGATCTCCACCGAGCGGTCGAGGTCGGATTCCTGGAGCGGCCGGTTGGCCGGCGGCACCGCCTGCAGGGTCACCTCGAGGCCGCCCTGGAGGTCGAGCCCGAGCGTCGGCGTGTCGTTCAACGGCGAGGCGGGAACGGCCAGCAGGGCCACGCCGACGAGCGCGGCCGCGATGAGAGCGACAAGTGTGAGGTGGGGTCGGCGATTCACGCGGTCAGCAGGTTAGCTGCGTTCTTGCTCATTGCGTATGAATTCTTCGTGAGATTTTTCGGGGTCGATCACCGCTGCAACGCCCCGCCTGACGACCTTGACGGTCGTCCCGCGCGCGATCTCCACCTCGAGTGTGTCGTCGGTCTCGTCGATGCCGCGGACGTGTCCGAGGAGGCCACCCATCGTGACGATCTCGTCGCCGACGGCGACGTTCTCGTGCAGCTTCCTCTGTTCTTCGGCACGCCGGCGCTGTGGCTTGATCACGAACAGCCAGAGGAGCACGAACAGCGCGACGAGAATGATCAACCCACTTGGTTCCAAGGATCCTCCTGGGGCCCACCGGCGAGCCGGGTGAGCGCCTGAGCCGTATAGGCCTCGAGCTCACCGCGTTCGATCGCCGCCCGCGCGCCCGCGGTCAGTTCGAGTACGAAGTGCAGATTATGCAGGCTCAGCAGCCGGAGGCCCAGGATCTCCTCCTGGTTGACGAGGTGGCGGATGTACGCGCGTGAGAAGCGCGCGCAGGCCGGGCAGGCGCAGCCGTCCTCGAGCGGCCGCGGGTCGCTCGCAAAGCGGGCGTTCCGGAGGTTGAGCCGACCCGTTCTCGTCAGCGCCGAGCCGGTGCGCGCCGTCCGGGTCGGGAGGACGCAGTCGAACATGTCGATCCCGGCGCCGATCACGCGCAGGATGCCCTCGGCGTCGCCGATGCCCATGAAGTAACGCGGCTGCCCCGCCGGCAGCAGCGGTGCCGCCCAGCCCGTCGCCTCGAACATCTCCTCGCGGCTCTCCCCCACCGCCAGCCCGCCGAGCGCATGGCCGTCGAAGCCGAGCGCGGAGATCTCCTCGATCGAGCGGCGGCGCAGCTCAGCGTCCGCTCCGCCCTGCGTGATCCCGAAGACGAGCTGGCCCGGTGCGCGTTCCTCCGCGCGCTGGCGGGCCGCCCAGTGCGTCGTCAGCCGGACGGCCGCCTCGAGCTCGGCCTGCGGGACGCCCGCCGGCGGGCAGATGTCGAAGGCCATCGCGATGTCGGAGCCGAGGTTGCGCTGGATCCGCGCCGCGATCTCGGGCGAGAAGCGGGCGGGCGCGCCGTCGTAGACCGAGCGGAAGGTGACGCCGTCGTCGTCGACCTCGAGCAGCGTGTCGCGGAGCGAGAAGACCTGGAAGCCACCCGAGTCGGTCAGGATCGGCCCGTCCCAGCCCGAGAACGCGTGCAGGCCGCCGAGCGCCGCGATCAGCTCGTCGCCGGGGCGAAAGTGGAGGTGATACGTGTTGCCGAGGATGATCTGCGAACCGAGCGCGCGCAGCTCGTCCGGGTCGAGGCTCTTGACCGTCCCCTTCGTCCCGACGGGCATGAACGCGGGCGTCGCGATCTCGCCGTGCGCCGTGCGAAGGAGGCCGGCGCGCGCCGCGCCGTCGGTGGCAGTGACGTCGAAGTGGCTCACGCCGGCGAGGGTAGGCGAAGGATCAGCAGTGATCGAGGACGAGCCGCTGTGCGAAGTGACGTCCGGCGAGCTCGTAGCGGACAACGGCTTCGAACGGGCACGCCCGCTCGGCGAAGCTGATCGTGATCTCGTCGCGGCCTGGAACAACCGAGCCTACGAGCTTCGCGCTCTCCCACGGGATCCCGCGCACCAGGGACACGGGCGCATCGACGCTCAGGATGCGCAGATCTGCCCGACCGCCGTTGCGGAGGTTGGCAGACAGGAAGCGGTGCTCTGGATCGGTGAATCCGCTACCGGCCACGGACAGGCCGAGCGGGTGCGTGAGCGCGAAGGCGGCGGCTGTCAGCGTGCCGGCCGCCACCACGACGGTGAACAGCACGGCGCCGGCGTGGCCGACCCGGTGCGAATGGCCCCGGTCGAGGCCGAGGTAGCGCACCGCCGCAGCGGTCAGCAGGAGCGCCACCAGTCCCGACTCGATCTTGCGGTAGTGCAGGAACGGCGCGTACCCGGTCAGCGCGACCGCCGCGAAGACGACCACCGGAGACACGTGGCGCCCGAGCTTGTCGATCGCGGATGCACGGATCACGACCGTGGTGACCAGGACGACGACCAGGAAGACGGAGACGTCTGCCGCCAGGCTCCACGGTCCATTCACGGGCCACGGACCCGGCTCCGCCGCCGGCGGACGGAAGCAGCGGCACGCCCGCGTACCAGAGCACCGTCAGCGGGACGCCCAGGCAGACGAGCGCGAGGATGTACCCACGCAGGACGGCCCAGATCGTCGTTCCCCACGGGGGACGATCGTCGGTCCGGCTCCCGTCGTCGTACGCAACGGCGCCCACGCCTGGACGATACAACCGTCAGAGCACGAGCATCGCGTCGCCGAAGGAGTAGAAGCGGTAGCGCTCCTCGATCGCGAGCCGGTAGAGCCGGCGCGTCTCCTCGATTCCGGCGAACGCCATCACGAGCGCGAGCAGGGTCGAGCGCGGGAGGTGGAAGTTGGTCAGGAGCGCGTCGACGCGGCGAAACGCGAACCCCGGCGTGACGAAGAGCGACGTCCGGCCTTGCAACACGTTGTCACGTGCAACCGTCTCGAGCACCCGCACCGTGGTCGTCCCCACCGCGAGCACGCGGTCGGCGGCCTCGATCCGCCGCCATGCCTCAGGCCGGACCGAGTACCGCTCGCCGTGCAGCTCGTGCCCCTCGAGCGTCGCCGCGGTGAGCGGCCTGAACGTGTCGAGGCCGACGTGCAGCGTCACCCGCTCGACGTCGAGCCCGCCGAGGAGCTCCGGCGTGAAGTGCAGGCCGGCCGTCGGGGCGGCAGCGGATCCGGCCTCGTCCGCGTAGACGGTTTGATAGCGGCCGGGATCGGCGAGCGGCTCGGTGATGTAGGGCGGCAGCGGTGCCTCTCCGTCGGGGTCGCCGTCGAGCCGCACGCGCCAGCGGCCCTCGCCGAGATGTTCGAGCAGCTCGATCGCGCCGTGCCGGTCGCCCGCCTTCAGCCTCCGCGTCGGCCGCGCGAGCGCGAGCCACTCACCTCCCCCCTCGTGCTCCAGCAGCAGCACCTCGCCCTTCGGCCGCTCGATCCGGATCCGCGCCGGCACGACCTTCGTGTCGTTGACGACGGCCAGCTCACCGGACAGCTCCTCGGGCAGATCGGCGAACGTCCGGTGCCGCACGGCTGCGGTCGAACGGTCGTAGACGAGCAGCCGGGAGGCGTCGCGGCGCGCGGCCGGGTGCTGGGCGATCAGCTCCGAGGGCAGGTCGTAATCGAGCTCCGAGCTGTCCATCCGACGGCCAGCGTAGCCTCCTGCCCGTGGACGAGAAGACACTCGAGCGCGCCAAGGCCCGGATCGCAGAAGCGGCCTCGGGACGGGTCTCGCCGGCCGAGCTCGAAGCGGCGCTCGAGCGCACGCGGATCCAGGTCGAGGCGCTCGCCACGGCGGCCGCCGAGCTCGAGGCGACGCTGCCCGAGAAGGTCACGGCGGCAGTCCACGACGGCCTTCGCGCCGAGGTGGCGCCGGTCGGACGCAGCCTCGCCGAGATCCGCGGACTGCTCAACCAGGTCATCCGCCGGCTCGAGCGGCTGGAAGGCGACGTCCTTGCGGAGCGCCACGCCCGCATCGACGATCTCGCGCTCCTGGTCGACCTCGTCGCGTCGGGCTGGAAGGGCGTCAGCGACCGGCTCGAGCGGGTCGAGCACGCCGTCGCGCCCGTCGCGCACCGCGAAGCGGCCTAGGCGCTAGAAGCCGCGGTTCGGGAGGACGAGCCGGAAACGGCTGCCCTTCCCCAGCTCGGACTCGAGCTCGATCCGGCCTCCGAGCGCGACGGCCAGCTCACGTGCGATCGGCAGCCCGAGCCCGGTCCCGCGCCCGTCGGTCGACCAGAACGGGCGGAAGATCCGCTCGCGCGCGTCGATCCCGATGCCCGGGCCCGAGTCGGCGACGTCGACGGTGACCACCCCGTTCGAGGTCTGGAGCGCGAGGTCGATCCGCCCGCCGTCAGGCGTCCAGCGGAAGGCGTTCGAGAGCAGGTTCGAGATGATCTGGAGCACGCGGTCGCCGTCCGAGACGATCACCGGCGCATCCTCGGCCTCGGTCGTGTAGTCGATCCCGCGCTGCCGCGCCTCCTCCGTGAACGTCGAGAACGCCCGCTCGAGCAGCCGGCCCATGTCGACCTCCTCGGTCAGCACGGTGAAGCGGTGCGCGTCGAGCTTCGCCAGATCGAGCACGTCGCCGACGAGGCGGCCGAGCCGCTCCGCTTCCTCCGCGACGGTCTCGAGCGAGGCGTCGATCGTCTCCGGATCGGTGACGACGCCCTCGCGGAGCGCCGCGACATGGCCGCGGATCGCCGTCAGCGGCGTCCGCAGCTCGTGCGAGACGGACATCAGGAAGTTGCGCTCGAGCTCCTCTGCCTCGGCGAGCCGTGCGGTCATCTCGCGGAAGCGGTCGGCGAGGTGGCCGATCTCGCCGCCGCCGGGAACGTGCGGCACCTCGACGTCGTAGCGGCCCTTCGAGACCTCGTCGGCCGCGTCGGAGAGGGCGAGCACCGGGCCGGTGATCCGCCGCGAGAGATAGGACGCGAGCGCACCGACGACGACGAGCGCGACGAGGAAGGCGATCGCGAGACGGGAGAGCAGGGTCACCCAGGCATCGCGGAGGAGGCTCTTCTCCTTCGCGACGATCAGGTAGCCGAAGATCGGTCCCGTGTCGCCGCCCGGCCGGAGCGGGTGCGCGGCGGCGAGGAACGTGAGGTCCTGTCCCGGCGGCCTGAACTCGAAGGTGACGACCCGGTCGCGGCTGAGATCGGCGCCGACGTCGGCGAGCGAGACCCGGGTGAGCCCGACGTCCTCGCCGGGGAAGATCGAGACGCCGACGTAGTAGAGGTTGTCGCCGGTCGCGGCCTCGAGCTTCTCGGCCGCGAACCCCGGCGCAGCCTTCTCCTCGTCGGTCGCCCGGACGGCGGACTCGGCATAGAGCGCCGCCAGCCCCCGTGCCTCCTGGCGCAGCTCGGTCAGCGTCTGCTCGCGCGTGTAGTCCTGGAACAGCCGGATCGCGATCAGGCTCGTGACGAGCCCGGAGAGCGCGATCGCCGCCAGGAAGAGCGCCGGCAGGCGGAAGCGCAGGGAGCTGAACACGGGGAGACCTAGGCCGCGGGCGCGGGCGTCCGGTCGGGGCCGACCTTGTAGCCGACACCCCAGACGGTCACGATCGGCGACGCCTCGCCGAGCTTGCGGCGCAGCTGCCGCACGTGCACGTCGACGGTGCGCGTGTCGCCGGCGAAGGTGTAGCCCCAGACCCGCTCGAGCAGCTGGTCGCGCGTGAGCACGAGACCCTTGTGGTCGAGCAGCTCCCAGAGCAGGTCGAACTCCTTCGGCGCCAGCTGGATCTCCTCCTCGCCGACCTTCACCTCGCGGCGGCCGGCGTTGATCGAGAGGTCGCCGTGGCGCAGCTCCTCCTCGACGTCGCGGCGGCGCTCGGGCGCCGCGCGGCGGAGGACGCTCTTGACGCGCGCGACCAGCTCGCGCGGGTTGAACGGCTTCGTCAGGTAGTCGTCGGCGCCGACCTCGAGCCCGATGATCTTGTCGACGTCCTCGTCGCGGGCGGTCAGCATCAGGATCGGCACGTCCGAGGTCTTGCGGATGCGCCGGCAGATCTCGATCCCGTCGAGGTCGGGCAGCATCAGGTCGAGGATGATCAGCGCCGGCAGCTCGGCCGCGACCTGCGCGAGCGCGGCGTTGCCGGTGGTGACGGCGCGCACGTCGTAGCCCGCGTTCTTGAGGTAGAGCGAGACGAAGGATGCGATCGAGGCCTCGTCCTCGACGATCAGGACCGTCTGCGCGCCCGTCGCCATCAGTTCGAGCCGGACCGGGACGTGGAGTTCCCGGCCTTCTCGGCGCCGAGCCGGAAGCGGATCCCGGGCCTGGGCAGGTCGTCGCAGCTGGCGCGGCTCTTGCGGCAGTCGGCGCCGTCGAGCGAGTAGACGCCGGGCTCGACCGTCTCCCCCTCGATGAAGCCGGTGCCCTTGCCGACCACGGAGAGGTCGAGGCCGCGACCCTGAATCACAAGCTTGAAGCCGCCGCCGATGATGCGGAAGCGGATGCCGGCGCCGCGGTAGCGGACGCCGCCGTCGGCGAGGAACGCCTTCCGGCTGGTCGGCTCCGGTCACGACGGGGAAGTTCGCGTCTGCCGGCGTCGTGTCGTAGACCGTGACCGTGCCGCGGTCGAGCCGCCCGAAGACGCCGCCGCGGGCCTGCAGCGTCACCTTGCCGCGGCCGTCCTCGACGGAGAGCGTGCCGTCGCCGGCTTCCGTCACCGCGAGCGCGCCGACCGGCAGGACCAGTGCGAGCAGGGCAAGGCAGAGGGATCGCTTCCGCATGGATCGCAGTATCCGTACGCGGCGTGTAGAGCCGGTCAGGGTCATGTAAGGAAAGTGTAAGCACCCGACCCGATGCCACATGGCCCTAGATTTACCCGATGACGGAGATCCCAGACTTCGGCGTCATCGTTCTGATCGTCTCGCTCGGGTTCTCGCTCGCACTGTTCGGGCAGTCGATCACCGCCCGGCTCGCGATCCCGAGCGCTGCGCTCTTCCTGGTCGCGGCGGCGCTCGTCTCCGACCTGTTCCCGCAGCTCGGCGACGAGGTCTCGTTCGTGACCGTCGAGCGGATCGGGGTCGTGGCGCTGATCGTGATCCTCTTCGACGGCGGCCTCGACATCGGCTGGCGCCGCTTCCGCAGCGCCGCCGTCCCGATCCTGTCCCTCGGCGTGCTCGGCACGTTCGCCTCCGCCGCGCTGATCGCCCTGGCCGCGCACACGCTCTTCGACTTCTCGTGGATCTCGAGCGGCCTGATCGGCGCCGCGCTCGCGCCCACCGACCCCGCGGTGACGTTCTCGGTTCTCGGCGGCCGGGAGATCCGCGGGCGGACCGGGACGATCCTCAAGGGCGAGTCGGGGGCGAACGACCCGGTCGGGATCGCGCTGATGATCGGGATGATCGAGCTGGCGACGAGTGACGACGGCAGCTTCTGGACCGTCGTCGAGGAGTTCGCGATCGAGATGGCGGGCGGGATCGCCGTCGGCGTCGCGGGCGCGGCGCTGCTGCTGCCGCTGATGCGCCGCGTCCCGCTGCCGTCACCCGCGCTCTACCCGCTGCGCATGCTCGCCGCCGCCGGCGTGGTCTACGGCGCGGCCACGCTCGTCCACGGATCGGGCTTCCTGGCCGTGTTCGTCGCCGGGATCCTGATCGGCGACCGGCTGCTGCCGCACCGCAGCGAGATCGACGGCTTCCTCTCCTCGCTCGGCAGCCTCGCCGAGATCGCGATGTTCGTCGCGCTCGGCCTCACGATCGACCTCACCGAGCTCTTCGACAGCGACGCGTGGTTCGAAGGGCTCGTCCTGGCGGCTCTGCTCGCGTTCCTGATCCGCCCGCTCGTGGTCGGCTCGCTCCTGCTTCCCGTGCGGCTCGACCGCGGCGAGCGGCTGTTCGTGATGTGGAGCGGGCTGAAGGGCGCCGTGCCGATCCTGCTGGCCGCGCTGGCGGTGATCGGCGAACGTCGACGACGGCAGCGAGATCTACGGGATCGTCTTCGTCGTCGTGCTCTTCTCGGTGCTCGTCCAGGGCACGCTCGTGCCGACGGTCGCCAAGCGCCTGAACGTGCCGATGGAACGTCAGTAGCTGTAGAAGCCGCGGCCGGACTTCCGTCCGAGCAGGCCGGCATTCCGCATCGCGACGAGCCGCGCCGGCGGCGCCATCCGCTGCTCGCGCGTCTTCTCGTAGAGCGCCTCGGAGGCGTGCACGTGGACGTCGATCCCGACGAGGTCGACGAGGGCGCACGGCCCCATCGGCCAGCCGGCTCCGTTCTTCATCCCCGTGTCCAGGTCCTCGGGTGTGACGCGCGCCTCGTCGAGCACGCGGATGCAGTCGTTCAGGAGCGGGATCAGAACGCGGTTGACGACGAAGCCGGGCGTGTCGTAGCAGCGGATCGGCGTCTTCCCGATTCGCTCGCCGAGGGCGAACGCGGTCTCGAACGGCTCGTCCTCGGTCAGCTCCGCGCGGACGATCTCGACGAGCGGCATCAGCGGCGCCGGGTTGAAGAAGTGCATCCCGACGACGCGTCCGGGCGTGCTCGTCGCCGCCGCGATCTCGGTCACCGAGAGCGCCGAGGTGTTCGTCGCGAGCACGGCGTCCGGCCGGCAGATCCGCTCCAGCTCCGCGAAGAGCTCCCGCTTCGGCTCCAGCTCCTCGACGATCGCCTCGATCACGACGTCGCAGTCGGCGAAGTCCTCGAGCTCGGTCGTGAGCGCGAGCCTGTCGACGGCCTCGTCGCGCGCGGCGTTGCTCGAGCTGGCCCTTCTCGACCTTGCGGGTCAGGAAGTGGCCGATCCGGTCGCGCGCCTGCGACCCCAGCTCGGCCGACACCTCACGGCCGACGGTGTCGATGCCCGCCTCGACGCAGAGCTGCGCGATCCCGGCGCCCATGGCGCCGAGCCCGACCACGCCGACTTTGCGCACCTCCGCCACGGCGCGCGATGCTACCTGCGCCGGCTAGCGGCGGTCGTCGAGGCGCGAGTCGACGCCGTAGAACAGCGCCAGCGGGCCGACCAGCACGATGAAGAGGATGACGATGATGCTCATACGCACGAGTGTCGGCCGACTTGCTCCATTAGGACAAGTCGCGTTATGCTTCATATCGATCATGGAATCTGATAGATGGCTCGGCGTCGAGCTCCGGCATCTCGCCGCCCTCGAAGCGGTCGCGCGCGAAGGGACGTTCGGCCGCGCTGCCGCGTCGCTCGGCTACACGCAGTCCGCCATCAGCCAGCAGATCCAGACCCTCGAACGGCTCGTCGGCGAGCGGCTGCTCGAGCGGCCGGGCGGGCCGCGAGCCGTCTCGCTGACCGAGGCGGGCCGGCTGCTGCTCCGCCACGCCGAGGCGATCGTGGCCCGGCTGCACGCGGCCCAGGCGGACATGGCCGCGCTCGCACAGGGCCACGGCGGCCGACTGCGCGTCGGCACGTTCCAGAGCGTCGGCGCGCGTGTGCTGCCGGCGGTGATGCGCCGCTTCGCGGTCGCCTGGCCGCAGGTCGAGGTCGAGCTGACCGAATCGGCGTCCGACGAGGAGCTCGTCCGACTCGTCGAGCGCGGCGAGCTCGACCTGGCGTTCGCGATGCCGCCGCTGCTCGACGGCCCCTTCGACGCCGTCGAGCTGCTCGCCGACCCCTACGTCCTGCTCGTCCCCGCCGAGCACGAGCTGGCCGAACTCGGGCGCGCGAGCCTCGCCGACGTCGGCGACCTGACGCTGATCGGCAACCGGGCGTGCCGCAGCACGACGCTGGCCGAAGGAGAGCTCTCGCAGCGCGGCGTCGCGGTCGAGGTCGCCTTCCGCTCGGACGACAACGGCACCGTCCAGGGCCTCGTCGGAGCGGGCTTCGGGGTCGCGCTCGTGCCGCTGCTCGCGACCGACCGCAACGACGAGCGCATCAGCGTGCTCGAGCTCGACCCGGAGATCCCGCCGCGGCGAATCGCACTCGTCTGGCATCGCGACCGCCATCGGTCACCCGCCGCGCGCGCGTTCGTCGAGGTCGCGGCCGAGGTCTGCGCCGACTTGGCGGAGACGCTGACGCCTACGCCCGCCTAGCGATCGCTTCGCGCGCGGCCTCGAACCGCGCCTCGTCCAGCCTGATGTACGAGTGGCGCCAGATCGAGCTCGGGAAGATGCCGACCTCCTCGACCGCAACCGACCGGTCGAGGTCGTCCAGCGCGAGCAGCGGGTGGATGCCGAACGACCAGCGCCAGCGGTCGCGCTCCGGATCCTCCTCCGGATCCGACGTCACCTCCACGACCGCGAAGACCGCCTGCCAGACGCTGGCGTAACAGATCGCGAGATCGCCCTTCGCCACGGTCGGCCGACGACTCGAGGAGTGACGCTCCAGCGTGAAGCCGGTCGCCGGCAGCGGCTGCTCGCCCCGGCCGCGGACGAGGAGCCAGCGCCCGCTCAGACGCGCTCGACGACGGCGGCGATCGCCTGGCCGAAGCCGATGCACATGCAGGCGATCCCGTAACGCGCCTCTCGGCGCTCGAGCTCGTTGAGCAGCGTCGCGGTCACCCGCGCGCCGGTCGCGCCGAGCGGATGGCCGAGCGAGATCCCGCCGCCGTTCGGGTTGATGTCGTCGAAACGGTCGTCGAGCCCCGCGTCGTGCGCGAACTGGAGCACGACCGACGCGAACGCCTCGTTGACCTCGATCACGGCGATGTCGTCCCAGGTCAGGCCCGCCTTCGCCAGCGCCTTCCGGCACGCCTCGGGGTTGCCGTGCAGCATCCGGTAGGGGTCGACGCCGGAGAGGCCGAAGGAGACGAAGCGGGCGCGCGGCTCGAGCCCGAGTCTCGACGCGGCCGCCTCGCTGGTGACGAGCACGGCGGCTGCCCCGTCCACGATCTGGCTCGAGTTCCCCGCGGTGACGACGCCGTCGGGCAGGAACGCCGGCTGGAGCGAGGCCAGCTTCTCGGCCGAGGTGTCGCGCCGCGGTGCCTCGTCGACGGCGAAGAGGACGGCCGCGCCGGCCGCTCCCACCTCGACCGGGACGATCTCGTTCTCGAAGCGGCCGTCGTCGATCGCCGCGATCGCGCGCCGGTGCGACTCGAGCGAGAAGGCATCGAGCGACTCGCGCGAGAGGCTCCACTCGGACGCGAGCGCCTCGGCGGAGATCCCCTGCGGCACGATCTGCCAGCGCTCGTGCAGCTTGTCCGAGAGGTCGCCGCCGTTCGAGCCCATCGGGACGCGCGACATCATCTCCACCCCCGCGGAGACGACGACGTCGAGCTGGCCGGCCCAGATCGCGGCCGCCGCGTTGAAGTTCGTCTGCATCGAGGAGCCGCACTGGCGGTCGACGGTCGTCCCACACACCGTCTCGGGCCAGCCGGCGACCATCGGCGCCATCCGGCCGATGTTCCAGCCCTGCTCGCCGATCTGGGTGACGCAGCCCATCTGGATGTCCTCGACCTCCGCCGGATCGAGGTCGTGGCGCGCGACGAGGCCGTTCAGGACCTGGGCTGCGAGCTCGTCGCCGCGCGTACCCGCGAGCGAGCCGTTCCGGCGCCCGATCGGGCTGCGAACGGCGTCGACGATCAACGCGTCTGTGGCCATGAGACGGAGCATAGACTCAGGGCGTGGCCACGACGGCGCTCGAGAAGAAGCTCCTGATCGCCGGCAAGTGGGTCGAGACCGGGGATTGGCTCGACGTGCGCTCCCCGTACTCCGGCGAGGTCGTCGGCCGGGTCGCGAAGGCGGGTGCGGCGGAGGCGAAGCGCGCGGTCGACGCGGCCGAGGCCGCAATGCGGGAGCCGCTGCCGGCGCACAAGCGCGCCGAGATCCTCGTGCGCGTCGCCGGCCAGCTCGGCCGCCGGCACGAGGAGGTCGCGCAGACGATCGCGACCGAGGCGGGCAAGCCGCTCAAGGCGGCTCGCGTCGAGGCGTCCCGTGCCATGTCGACCTTCACGTTCGCCGCGGTCGAGGCGCGCAAGCTTGCCGGCGAGATGGTGCCGATGGACGCGTCGCAGGCCGGGGCGGGCAAGCTCGCCTTCACGCTGCGGCAGCCGATCGGCGTCGTCGGCGCGATTTCGCCCTTCAACTTCCCGCTCAACCTCGTCGCGCACAAGATCGCACCGGCGCTCGCAGCGGGCTGCGCGGTCGTGCTCAAGCCCGCGTCGCAGACGCCGTTCTCGGCGCTCCTGCTCGCCGAGCTGATGACCGAAGCGGATCTGCCGCCCGGTTGGCTCAACGTCCTCGTCGGGCCGGCCTCCGAGATCGGCGACGTGCTCGTCGAGGACGAGCGCGTGCGCGCGATCACGTTCACCGGCTCGGGCGACGTCGGCTGGAAGCTGGCCGAGCGGGCGCCGCGCAAGCGGGTGAAGCTCGAGCTCGGGAACGCGACGCCCGTGATCGTCGAGGCCGACTCCGATCTCGAGGACGTCGCGACGCGGCTGGCCGCGAACGCGTTCTCGTTCGCGGGCCAGAGCTGCATCTCGGTGCAGCGGATCTACGTCCAGCGCGACGCGTACGACGAGCTCGTCTCGCGCTTCGTCCCGAAGGTCGAGGCGCTCGTCGTCGGCGACCCACTCGACGAGGCGACCGACGTCGGCCCGCTGATCGACGCGGGCTCGCGCGACCGCGTGCTCGAGTGGATCGAGGAGGCGCGAGCGGCCGGCGCGAAGATCCTCACGGGCGGGGAGCTCGACGGAGAGCTCGTCCGGCCGACGGTGATCGCGAACGCCGCGCCCGAGCTGAAAGTCTCGTGCGAGGAGGTCTTCGGCCCGGTCTGCACGATCGCCGCGTACGACACGCTCGACGAGGCGATCGAGCTCGCGAACGGGACGCGCTACGGCCTCCAGGCCGGCATCTTCACGGGCAACGTCAGGACCGCACTCGCCGCGGCGCAGCGACTCGAGTTCGGCGGGGTCACGGTCAACGAGGCGCCGACCTTCCGGGCCGACCAGATGCCCTACGGCGGGGTCAAGGACTCGGGCAACACACGCGAAGGGCCGGCATACGCAGTTCGCGAGCTCACGGAGGACAGGCTCGTCGTGATCGATCTGCCCTAGCGGCGCGCAGGACGGGCATCCGCGGAAGCGGATACCCGTCGCGCGAAGACCCCTGAAGGGGGACGCTTCGCGTCCCCAAGAAACGGTTGCCGAGCCGAAATTGGCTCTCCGAGGCAGTCAGTACACTCGGCGCCGTGGTGGGCTTTCCGTCCGTGCGACGACTCCTGCGCCGAGACGAGGCGCGCCCGCGCCGCCGTCCCGCGCCGCCCGCGAGCGAGCTGCGCCGCGAGCGCCGCGCGCTCCTGCGGCTCCGCGAGCAGAAGCTGCGCGACCTCGGCGGGCTCTCGCTCGAGATGTACCGCCGCGACCGCTTCCGCGAGGACCTGCTGCTCGAGCGCTGCGCTGAGCTGATCGGGCTCGAGGCCCGCATCCACGAGCTCGACGTGCTGCTCGGTGCAACGCGCCGCGCACCGGGGGTGCCGAAGACCGCGCGCTGCGAGTGCGGTGCGCCGCTCCTCTGGGGAACGCGCTTCTGCGCCACCTGCGGGCGTCCCGTCGCGGAGGCGGCGGACGCCCGATGAGCGCCGCGGGCCAGTCGCGCTGCCCGCGCTGCGGTGCGCAGGCCCAGCCCGGCCAGGAGTACTGCCTCGACTGCGGCAGCCGGCTTCCACAGCCTGGAGCCGGGCCGGCAACGGCCGACCGGCGGGACTGGGGAGCGTGGGTCGTGCCGGCGCTGCTCGGGCTCGTGATCGCCGTGCTCGGCACCGGCGCCGCGATCGCGATCTCCGGCGACGGCGAAGAGGCGAGCGCGATCCCGACCGCAACCGGCGGCAGCCTGACCGTCACCGGCGGCACCCCGACGCTGACCGCGCCGGAGCCGACGACCGCGCCGACCGAGACGACCACACCGGCGACGACGGCGCCGACCACGACCGCGCCACCGCCGCCGCCGGTGAACCCGGCCGTGATCACGTGGCCTCGCGACGAGCGCGGCTGGACG
Organism: uncultured Gaiellaceae bacterium; assembly: GCA_963732995.1. Taxonomy (GTDB): domain Bacteria; phylum Actinomycetota; class Thermoleophilia; order Gaiellales; family Gaiellaceae; genus Gaiellasilicea. The sequence goes on from CAVTBS010000010.1 coordinate 165,732, forward strand.
ATCGTCCTACTCTCGCTGCCCCAGCAGAACGGCCGCGCCGCCGCCGCTGCGCAGGCGCAGAAGGCGCGCGACGGCGGCCTGCGGCGCGTCGGCGTGCTCGACTCGTCGCGCTACGCGAGCCTCCACCCCGGCTACTACGTCGTCTTCCAGGGCGTGTACGACAGCGAGGCCGAGGCCTCGTCCGCGCTGCAGCGCGCCCGCACGGTCTTCCCTTCCGCCTATCAACGTGAGATCGTTCCGTGAGCGGGCAGGTGTAAGGAGCACGGGGAGCGGGCAGACGCCCACGCAACCGACCCGCGACGGGCTCGCGCAGAGCCCGGAATGACAACTAATGTAAGCGACTTTGTAACAGCGCCGAAGAGTCCGTATACTCGGTGTCGACCACTCCGCCGGAAGCTCGTTTTCGGCCTGACTGCGGGACAGAACAGGGAGCGATGACCGCACAGATGGAAGCCCAACTCGCGCAGCTGCAGGCTTGTATGTATCAGTATTCGCGAGCGATCTATCGCTCGATCAAGGATCTGATCGATCCCTACGCAGACGCCTCTGTCCAACTCGAGTCCAGGCGCGCCGTGCTCGAGCAGTGCGAGCAGACGATGGAGCGGCTCGCGGCCGACCCGCACTACTTCGCCAAGCCCGACCGGGCGCTTTTCCAGGACATCCGGCGCTTCTTCCCGATCACGGCGCAGGCGCAGGTCGCCTGGGCGGTCAAGGAAGGCATCGCCGCGGCGGTCGGCTTCATCGAGGAGCAGCTCGAAGCCGGTGCTCTCGACGGCGGCGTCGCACGCTGCCGGGCGACCACGCGGAAGGGCAAGCCGTGCCAGCGGACACCGCTCCCCGAGCGCGACTACTGCCCGTCGCACCAGCACCTCGAGCGCTCGCTCGCGGCGGCCTAGGCATTTCCCGCACCCGATAGAGTCGGGCGGCCGATGTCGCACGACACCGACAAGCTGATCCGGCAACTCTCGCTCGTCGCCTTCCTGATGGCCGAACGGCGGCCGCTGACCGCCCGCGACGTGAAGGGGAACGTCGAGGGGTACTCGGAGATGTCCGACGAGGCGTTCGCCCGCCGGTTCTACTCCGACCGCGCGGAGCTGATCGCGCTCGGCGTCCCGCTCCACTCGCAGCGGGACGAGTTCACGGGCGAGGAGCTGTACACGCTGCGCTCGGAGAACTACTTCCTGGACGAGCTCGAGCTCGACGACGACGAGCTGGCGGCGCTCCAGACCGCGCTCTACATGCTCGAGGGGACGTTCGCGTACGCCGAGCCGCTGCGGCTGGCGCTCCAGAACCTCGCCCTCGGCCGCCCCGGCTTCGACGACGCGCCGACGGAGACCGCGGCCAGCGTGCAGGTGCGCGATCCCGACTACTCACCCGAGATGGCGGGCCGGCTCTCGAAGCTCGAGTCGGCGATCTCGAAGCAGCGGACGATCAAGTTCAGCTACTGGTCGCCCCGCCGCGACCAGACGCGCGAGCGGACGCTCAACCCCTACGCGCTCCGACGCGACCGCGGCACCTGGTACGTCGTCGGCCACGACCTCGACGCGGGCGACATCCGCACCTTCCGCGTCTCCCGCGTCCGCAGCGACATCCGCTTCGCCACCCGCCGCGAGCGCGACTTCCGGCTCCCCGCTGATTTCGACATCGACGCCTACCGCGTCGGCGAGGACTGGCAGCACGGGCCGGTCCTGGGGACGGCACGGATCGAGGTCAACGGCGACACGGCCTGGTGGGTGCACCGGACCCTGCACGAGGCAGGTGCGCTCGTGGATGGGGTCTTCGAGACCGCCTACTCCGCGATCGAGCCGCTCGCGGGCTGGGTGCTGCGCCAGAACGGCCGCGCCGTCCCGCTCGAGCCGGAAGAGCTGCGCGCGGCCTGCCTCGACGGGCTGCAGCGCGTCCGCGCGGCGCACGAGGCGGAGCCGCCGAAGCTGGCGCGCGAGAAGACGGTCGCGGTCTTGCCGGACGGCGCCGAGCGGCCCGCGCCCGCCGTCGCGCCGGAGCGGTTCGGCGTCCTGCAGGCGCTGCTCGCATACCTGCTCGCCGCCTGCGGAGAAGGGCGCGATGCAAAGCTGGATGCGGACGACCTGGCCGCGCGCTTCCACATTCCGCGCGAGGAGCTCCAGGACCACCTCTCCCTGCTCAACCTCGTCAACTTCGGCGGCGGTTGCTACACGGTCTACGCCGAGCTCGAGGGCGACACGGTGCGGGTCGACAAGGAGCTGTACGGCGACGTCTTCCGGCTCGCGCCCCGCCTGACGCCGCTCGAGGCACGGGCGATCCGGCTGGCGCTCGACATCGTCGGCCCGACGATCGCCGCCCAGGTGCACACGCCGCTCGACCGCGTGCGCAAGAAGCTCGAGGAGACGTTCGGGCAGTTCGAGGACCACCAGACGCCCGAGACACGTTCCGAGCTGGACGAGGAGGAGCTCGTCGCGACGCTCTCGCGTGGGATCGCAGAGCGGCGCGTCGTCTCGATCGACTACATGAAGGAGGGGGACGAGACGCCCTCCGAGCGGCTCGTCGAGCCGTACACGTTCGAGCGCGTGCTCCCGAACTGGATCATCCACACCTGGGACCGCTCCTCCGACGGCGAGCGTTCCTTCCGGCTCGACCGGATGCGGTCGGCGCGGCTGACGAAAGACCGCTTCGAGCCGCGCGACGGCTTCGACCCCCACTTCCTCGAGGACGCCCACCAGGTGCGCGTCCGCTACGCAAAGCCGGTCGCGCGCTATCGCGTCGAGCGCGGCGCGACGCGGCTGACCGACGGGTCGGCGCTCGCGACCCTGCGTGTCGGCACGCGAGACTGGCTGATCAGCGAGATCCTCGCCGACCGGGGCGACGCCGTCGTGCTCGAGCCGGCCGACGTCCGGCCCGCGATCGCGAAGCGCGCCGCCCGGCTCGTCAAGGAGCTCCGGCTCACCCGCGTCAAGCTCCCCTCCTAGCCCACCGGCAGCCGGAGGATGAAGACGGAGCCCTCGCCGGGCGTCGACTCGACGTCGAGCGAGCCGCCGTGCGCCTCGGCGAACGAGCGGGAGAGGAAGAGCCCGAGACCCGTGCCGGGCTTGGCCGACCCGCCGGCACGGCCGAACTTCTCGAAGATCTGAACGTGGTGCTCGGGCCGGATCCCAGGCCCCGTGTCACGGACGCGGACGACGAGCTGGCCGTCGTCGGTGGCCACGTCCACCCCCACCTCGCCGCCGGAGTCGGAGTACTTGATCGCGTTCGAGATCAGGTTGTCGACGAGCTGGCGCAGCCGTTCCGGGTCGCCGCGGACGACGGGCAGCGCCGTCGGCAGCTCGGCCGAGAGCCGCACCTCGTCCTGGCCGATCTCCGCAGCGGCGACCGAGTCGCGCAGGACCTCGCCGAGATCGACGTCGTCGAACTGGTAGCCGAAGGTGCCGGCTTCGATCCGCGAGGTGTCGAGCACGTCCCCGACCAGCGCGGAGAGCCGCGTCGTCTCGTCCGCGATCACGGCCAGGAACGCCTCGCGCTGCTCGGGGCGCAGCTCGCGCCAGCGCGCCTGGAGCGTCCGCGCGGAGCCGATCACGGCGGCCATCGGGCTGCGCAGCTCGTGCGAGACGAGCGAGACGAAGTCGGCGCGCAGCGCGGACAGCCGCCGCAGCTCCTCGACGGTCGTGCGCTCCGCCTCGTACGTGCGCAGGTTCTGCACCGCAGTCGCGACGAGCCGGCCGAGCAGCGTCATCAGGCCCAGCTCCTCCTGCCGGAACGAGGACGGCTCGCTGCGCGAGAGCGACAGCGCCCCGATCGAGCGCGTGCCGAGCTGCAGCGGCGCCAGGACGCGCGAGCGGACGCCCAGCGCCAGCAGGCCGGCCTCGTCCGGATATCGCCCGTCGGCGATGTCCTCACGGTAGATCGTGCGGCCCGCCTCGATCACGTCCTCGAGGATCGAGCCGGAGACGCCGATCGCGGTGCCGGGGTCGAAGTAGTCGTCGGCGCCGAGACCGGCCGTCGCCATCACACGCGCTCCGCCGCCCTCCGCGAGGATGATCGCGGCGCGGTCGAACGGCAGCAGGATCCGCAGCTCGCTGACGAATGCGGCGAATGCGCGGTCGAGGTCGAGCGAGGAGCCGAGCGCGCGGGCGGCTCGGTTCGTCGTCTCGAGCAGGTCGACGCGCCGCCCGAGCTCGTCGCGGAGCCGTTCGGCCTCGGCCGCCCGCTCCTCGGCGTCGTGGGCCTGGCCGCGCTCCATGTCCACCAGCCGGCCGACGACGGCGGCGAGCGCCACCCCGATGACGACCCTGAGGACCAGCACGTCGTAGCGGATCGGGACGTCGAACTGGTTCTGCCGCCAGACCTCGAGCCCGAGGAAGATCGGCAGCATCGCCGCCGCGACCATCACCCCGCCCTGGAGGCGGAAGAAGAGAGCGGCCTCGACGAGGACGAGGAACGGCAGAAGCCGAAGCGGCTGCCCCGGCTCCCACGCGAAGACGAACATCAGCGCCGTGGTCAGGGCGAGGTCCGTGAGCACGTTCAGGCCGGCGAGGTAGCGCAACCGGCTGCGCCAGCGAAACGCGAGCACGAGCAGGACGAGCGCCGCCACGGCGACGACGCCGAGCAGCACCCAGGCGGCCTGCTCGTAGGCCTCCGTGGGGAAGTCGTCGCGGTCGAGCAGGATCTTGATCAGCACGAGCGGCACGAGCCCGACGCGGACGAACGAGAGGCTGCGGATCAGCTTCACGACCGGCTCCGGGCGGTGATCCGCGCCAGCGCCCAGTCGGCGTGCTCGCGCAGGAGGTCGTCGTCGCCGGCCGCGTAGCTCGCCACGGCCTCTCGTTCGGCGTCGCCGCCGACATTCCCCGCCGCCACGAGCGCGTTCCGGCGCAGCCAGCGGGGGTCGTTTCGGGGCACGTAGAGCCGGTCGTAGCGCGCGACCAGCTCGTCGCCGTCGGCCTCGAGCCAGTCGAGCAGCGACACGGACGGCTCGGCATCGGCAGGCGCAGCCAGCCCGGCTCGCCGCTTTTCGACGCCCCGGTTCCACGGGCAGACGTCCTGGCAGATGTCGCAGCCGTAGACATAGGAGCCGAGCGCGGCGCGGTAGGCCTCCGGAACCGCCGCCGGCGCCTGTGTCCAGTAGGAGAGGCACCGCGTGGAGTCGAGCGTGCCCGGCTCGTCGAGCGCGTCGGTCGGGCAGGCGTCGATGCAGAGCGTGCAGGAGCCGCACCCCGCCTCGAGCCGCTCGGACGCAGCGACGACCCGGTCGGTGACGAGCGTCCCGAGCACGACCCACGAGCCGTGGCGGCGCGTGATCGCAAGCGTGTTCTTGCCGTAGAAGGCGACCCCCGCCCGGACGGCGCCTTCGCGGTCGACGTGGTCGTTCTCGTCGACGAGGACGCGGTAGGCGCCGCCGAGCCGCCGGCCGAGCGCGTCGAGCTTCTCGCGCAGGTCGGCATAGCGGTCCGACCACGTGTAGCGGGCGAGCCGCCCCTCCCCCGGCGCGGCGTCCTCGGCGTCGGCGTAGTAGCAGAGCGCGGCCGAGATCACGGTGGCGGCGCCGGGCAGCAGCTCCTCCGGGTGGCAGGACACCTCCGGCCGCCGCGTCGTGAACCCCATCGTCGCGAAGAGCCCGCGCTCCTTGCGCTCCCGGATGTGCCGCTCCGTCGCCTCGTAGTGGCCGGCCGGTGCGGCGCCGATCGCGTCGAGGCCGAGCTCCTCGCCGAGCCGGGTCAGCTCGCCGGCCGTCATGACAGGCGTCATGACAGGATTGTGCCCGTGTATGCGGTGCGAATCCACGAGGACGGCGGCCCCGAGGTGCTCCGCTACGAGGAGGTTCCCGACCCGGTTGCGGGGCCGGGCGAGGTGCTCGTGTCGCTGCGGGCCGCCTCGCTGAACCATCTCGACCTCTGGGTGCGCAAGGGACTGCCGTCGGTGCCGAAGCCGCGCATCCTCGGCGCGGACGGCGCCGGGATCCGCGTCGACACCGGCGAGCGCGTCGTCATCAACCCCGGTCTCGAGCACGGGAGCACGATCACCGTCATCGGCGAGCACACCGACGGCACCCACGCGGAGCTGATCGCCGTGCCCGAGACCAACGTGTTCCCCCTCGCCGACAGCGTCTCGTTCGAGGTCGCCGCCGCCTTCCCGCTCGTCTACGAGACCGCGTTCCGGATGCTCGTGACGCGCTCGAAGCTCCAGGCGGGCGAGTGGGTCCTGATCTGGGGCATCGGCGGCGGCGTCGCGACCGCGGCCTTCGAGATCGCCCGCGCGATCGGGGCGAAGACGCTCGTCACCTCGGGCTCCGAGGCAAAGCTGGAGCAGGCGCGTGAGTGGGGTGCCGACCTCGCCGTCCCCCACGCCGACGCGGTCGCAGCCGCGAAGGAGATCGGCGGGATCGACCTCGTCGTCGAGACGGTCGGGGAGGCGACGTGGAAGGACTCGCTGGCGGCGGTCAAGCCCGGCGGCCGCGTGACGGTGTGCGGCGCGACAAGCGGTCCGAACCCGCCGGCGCAGCTCCACCGGTTCTGGTGGAAGCAGCTGACGATCTACGGCTCGACGATGGGCACGCGCGACGACTTCCTCGGCGCCTACGGGCTGGTGCGCTCCGGCCGCGTCCGCGTGCACGTCGACTCGACATTCCCGCTCGCCGAGACCCGGGCCGCCCACGAGCGCCTCGAAGCCGGCGAACAGCTCGGCAAGATCGTGCTGACGATCCCTGAGTAGCGACTAGCCGAAGCCGAGGATGAACTTGGCGTCGTCGGACATCTTGTCCGGCGTCCACGGCGGGTCGAACGTCAGCTCCACCTCGACCTCGTCGACACCGTCGACCGAGGCGGCCGCGTTGTGGATGTCCTCCTGGATCATCGGCCCGGCGGGGCACCCCATCGACGTGAGCGTGTGGATCACCTTCACCTTGGGGCCGTCGATCTCGACGTCGTAGAAGAGCCCGAGCTCGACGATGTCCATCCCGAGCTCCGGGTCCTCGACGGTGTGCAGCGCGTTGACGATCTGTTCGCGGTCGACCACAGGCACAGGCTATCCGAGGAGGCGGACTTCCTCTTTCCGGTCGCGGGCGAAGAAGTGGATGCTCTCGGAGAAGCGCACCCAGTTGCAGCGCATGCACATCACGAGCGAGTGCGTGCGGGCGCTGTCGGTGAGGAACCGGACGCCGCGGAGGAGGTCGCCGTTGGAGACGCCGGTGGCGACGACGATCACGTCTCCGGGCGCGAGGTCCTCCGAGGTGAAGACGCGGTTGACGTCGCCGATCCCGTACTCGGTCGCCGCCTCGATCTCGGCGCGGGTGGTCGGCCAGAGCTGCGCCTGGAGCTCTCCGCCGAGGCAGCGCAGCGCGGCGGCCGAGAGCACGGCCTGGCGGGTCCCGCCGATCCCGACCGCGAGGTGGTCGTTCGTGCCGCGGATCGCGGCGGAGATCGACGCGGTCACGTCACCGTCCTGGATCAGCTTGATCCGGGCGCCGGCGGTGCGGATCTCCTCGATCAGGTCGTGATGGCGGGGCCGGTCGAGCACGAGCGCGGTGATGTCGTTCGCGTTGCGCCCGAATGCCTGGGCGACGGCGGCGACGTTCTCGGCCACCGGTCGCGTCAGGTCGATCCGGTCACGCGCGCGCGGGCCGACAGCCATCCGGCGCATGTACATGTCGGGCAGCCGCAGGAGCGAGTCGGGCGGGCCGACGGCGAGCATCGACATCGCGCCGGTGCCGCCGCGCGCGACGACGCCGCGGCCCTCGAGCGGGTCGACCGCGAGGTCGAACGCCTCGCCGCCGGCGCCCACGTCGGAGCCCATCGTCAGCACGTCGCCGTCGTCCCGGCCGATCACGACGGTGCCGCTGATCGGCAGCTCGGTCAGCCCGGCGAGCATCGCCACCTCCGCGGCCTCCTCGGCTGCATCCTGGTCGTCGCGGCCGAGCCAGCGCGCGCCGGCGAGCGCGGCCCACTCGGTGGCACGCGCAAAAAGGGCGCAGGGGCAGGTGCTGACAGGCGTCTCGCTCATGCCGCGATCATCCCGGAACCCCACGCGCCGCGCGCTCGGCCTGCTCGAGGACGAGGTTCATCACGGCGCTGATCGCATCGGCCTGCTTCTCGTTCTCGATCACGGGGACGTCGTTCCGGTACGCGCGCTCGAGCACGTACTCCTGGATCATCCGAATCTCGGGCATCCCGGCGATGTAGCGGTCGACCGGCCGGACACCGTCGGAGGTTGCGTCGCGGATCCAGAAGTGCGTCTTGTGGAGCTCCTCGTCGTTGATCGCGAGCACGCACTGGACGACCAGGGCCCCGCGCAGCTCGGTCGTGATCATCCCGGGCACGAGGTGGACGCCTTCCAGCACCATCGACCAGCCCTCGTCGAGCGCCCGCTGCAGCGCGGCCTCGACGCCGGTGAGCACGTTGCGCGTCTGGTCGAGGAAGCCGAGCAGCGCCGCGTCGCCCGACTCCTCCTCCTCCGCCTTCGAGAGCCCGAGGCCGGCCTCGAAACTCGAGTAGTGGATCGACGGCATGAACTCCTTGGCGAAGAACGCCCGCATCGTCTGGCGGACGAAGTCGGTCGAGGTGACGCGCGTGATCCCGAGCCGGTAGGCGACCTCGGTCGCGACGGTCGACTTGCCGGTGCCGGTGCCGCCGCCGACGAGGAGGATCACGGGCAGGTCGAGCTCCTGCAGGTCGCGGAAGCGCCGGAGCTGCCGGATCGCGCGCGGGCCGCGCTCCGCGCCGAGGTAGTCGCTCGCGAGCTCACGCAGGCGGTCGAGGTCGACGGAGACCTCACCCCGCTCCGCGAGGTCGCTCTCCGTCCGCCGCGCGAGCTCGTAGGCCTCGTCCTCCCGGAGGCCGATCGCGGTCAGCGCCCGCGCCATCAGGCCCTTCGAGTACGGCGACTCCTCGCTGCCGAGGAAGTTCCGCTCGCCCTTACGCCGTTCACTCACCCGACGACCTCCCCGGCGAGCCGGAGCAGCTCGGCGTCGAGATCCTGACCGTCGATTGCGAACACGTCGCTGCCCGCGAGGACGACGTCCACCCCTCGCTCGCTTGCCGCCTCCGCGACGACGTCGATCGCCGCGGCCTTCAGCTCGATCAGGAAGACCTCGGCCTCGACGCTCGCGAGCTCGGTGCGGAGCGTCGCGCGGTCGGCGAGAGCGCCGGAGACATGAACGACGTCGGCGCCGTGCTCGTCGGCGAGATGCGCCGCGAAGAGCGGGTGCGCCACGGCCGGCGCGGTCGAGAAGAACGCCACCTTGCGGCCGCGAACGTCCTCCATGGGCCGCGGCCGGAGCCTCGTCGGGATCACGGTCGGCGCCAGCGCGAGCGCGCGGCCGTGCAGCTCCTCCCAGCCGGTTCCCTCCTCGGCCATGGTCAGGACGACGAGGTCGGAGACGAGGTGCCGGTACTCGTTCAGGTAGCCGGTCGCCACGTCCGGATCGGTCGCGCCGTTGACGACGAGGATCCGCCGGCCGGTCTCGACGGGCGGGATCGCCGCGCCGCTGCCGTCGAAGAGGACGAGCTCGGGCTCGAGCTCGGCCGCGAGCCGTGCGCCCTCGTGCACGTTCGAGACCGAGACCGAGCCCGCAAGGCCGCCGCCGCAGCGCCGGCAGCCGACGGTCTCGACTCCCACGAGCGCCGCCGTCTCGAGGTAGTCGGAGGCGGCGTGACGCCCGCTCCGCGAGAGCTCGAGCAGCGAGGCGACATCGGGCGCGACCGTCGCCACCTCCGGCTCAGGTGGCCCGCCGCGGCCCATCGCGACGACGACCACTCGGCGCTCGCGGGCGTAGAGCCGGGCCGCGTGCGCCGTGACCGCGGTCTTCCCCACGCGCTTGCCGGTCCCGACGATGCCGATCGACGGAAGCGGGAACGGCTCGAAGACCGGCGGGTCGAAGCGAAAGTCGGCGCCGACGTACGGCAGGCCGGCGGCGAGCACGCGGCTGGCGAGGCGGAAGCGCTCGCGCGGGCCGAGCACGGGCTCGTCCGAGAGGTCGACGACGAGCTCGGGCCTGTGGCGCGAGAGCGCGGCGCCGAGGTCGGCCTCGACGCCGACGCCGTAGTCGGCGTCGTCGCGCAGCTTCTCGGTGCCGCCGACCACGTGGGCGGCGACGAAGTCGTACGGCAGCTCCTCGAGCGCAGCGCGCACGACCGGCGCATAGTGCTCGCCGTCGATCAAGGCGATCGCCCTCATCACGACCGGGTGGTGACCTCGTCCTCGATCCGGCCCGTGTACTTCTCGTACTCGAAGGTCTCGAGCGAGAACTGGATGATCCGCTCCTGGCCGTGGAAGGGATGCTTGCGCCAGACGGCGACGTGGCTCCCGGAGACCTCGACGACGTTGTAACAGGGCTTCGTGTTCCCCCGCAGGCGCAGCGACGAGACCGTGCCCGTGTTGACGACGAAGAGGTTCTCGAGCTTCCAGGCGTAGGGGACGTGCTTGTGGCCGGAGAGGACGAGGTGGACGCCGGCGCGCTGCAGGCACTCGATCGTGTCGCCCGCGTCGTAGATCACGTTCCGCTCCCGGCCCGTGCCCGGGACCGGCAGGAGGTGGTGGTGGCAGACGAAGATGCGGAGGAAACCCGGTTCGCCCTGCGCGAACTGCTCCTCGATCCAGCGATAGCGGCCGCGGCCGATCTGGCCGTGGTCGAGGTCGGGCTCGGTCGAGTCGACCGCGACGACGGTCGCAGGCCCGACGCGCAGCACCGAGTTCCGGTCGCCGAAGAGCTCCTCGAAGTGGACGTAGCCGACGTTGCGCGAGTCGTGGTTGCCGGGGATCACGACCATCGCCTCGCACTCGACCTTGTCCAGGTAGCGGCGCGCCTCCTCGTACTCGTGCTTGAAGCCGAACGTCGTCAGGTCGCCCGAGCAGACGACGATGTCCGGCTTCAGGTCGTTGATCTCGGCGATCGCGCGCTCGAGCAGGCCGGGGACGAAGTACTGGCCGCCGCAGTGGAGGTCGGACAGGTGCGCGATCGTGAACGTCCCCTCGACGGCGTCGGACATGACCGAAGCATAGGAGGATCGATCGGGCGCTGTCCGAGCCCCGCGCTACCTTGAGGTTCGTGCCAGCGCAGCAGCCCGCGTTTCGCGCGTTCGCCGGTTCCGACCCGCCACGCTTCGTCAACGAGGTCGAACTCGAGTGCGCGAAGATGCTCGACTACTACGGCGTTCCGTGGGAGTACGAGCCGACCACCTTCGTGCTCGAGCGCGACACCGACGGCCGCGTCACGAGCGCGTTCACCCCCGACTTCTACCTGCCCGAGCAGGAGCTCTACGTCGAGGTGACGGTGATGCGGCAGGCACTCGTGACCCGCAAGAACCGGAAGCTGCGGGAGCTCCGGCGGCAGTACCCGGACGTCAAGGTCAAGCTCTTCTACCGGCGCGACATCGAGCGCCTGGCCCAGCGATTACGGCTCAAGCTAGCGTCCTAGCCGGCCGCCTCGCGGCCGACGGCCACCCGATCGGGGCGGTCTACCTCTCGCGCTTCGAGATCATGCGGCGCGTGGCGGAGCTCGCGGCCGAGCTGGCCGCGGCATACGCCGACCGCGAGCCGCTGCTCGTGGCGCCACTCAAGTCGAGCGCGGTGTTTCTCACCGATCTCTCGCGGGCGCTGCCGGTACCACACGGGATCGACTTCCTCGAGCTGGCCGCCTACGCGAGCGGGCGCTCCGGCGCGGTCAAGCTGCTCAAGGACCTCGACACGGCCGTCGTCGACCGCCACGTGATCATCGTCGAGGACGTGGTCGACACCGGCCTGACGCTGAACTTCCTCTCTCGGACGCTGGCACTGCGCGAGCCGGCGAGCCTCTCGGCGGTGACCCTGCTCGACCGGCCCTACCGCCGGCTCGTCGACGACGTCCCGCTCGACTACGTCGGCTTCACCGTCCCCGACGAGCTCTTCGCCGGCTACGGCCTCGGGCTCGACGAGCGCTGGCGCTCGCTGCCGGATCTGCATCTCGTCACGGTCGAGGAGCTGCCCGCCCACCTCACGGGCGACAGCTACCGGCCCCCGCGCCGCGCGGCCGCCTAGCTAGAGGTAGCCCAGCGGGTCGACGGCGCCGCCGTTGATGCGCACCTCGAAGTGCACGTGCGGGCCGGTCGAGTGGCCGGTGTTCCCGGAGTAGGCGATCAGCTGGCCCTGCACGACCTGCTGGCCGACGCCCACGGCGACGCTCGTGTTGTGCCCGTACGCGGTCGAGACGCCGCCGCCGTGGTCGACGACGACGAGGTTGCCGTAGCCGCCCATCCAGCCGGCGACGATCACCGTCCCGGCCGCCGCGGCCACGACCGGCGTCCCGTTCGAGACGGCGATGTCGATGCCCTCGTGCATCCGACCCCAGCGCCAGCCGTAGTTGCTCGTCAGCACGCCGTGCACCGGCCAGATGTACCCCGCGGCCGAGGCGGCCCCGGTCGGCGCGGGGATGACCGACGAGCTCTGGGCGGACCTGATCTTCGCGCCGAGCGCGGCGCTCTCGGCCTGCAGGTCGCGCATGTGGCCGATCGCCTCTTCCTTGTTCTCGCGGACGGTCGAGAGCGTCTCGCGCTTGTCGCGGCGGGCCGTGGCGAGCTCGCGCTGGCTCCAGGCGAGGCGGTCGCGGACGGCGCGCTGCTCGGAGGTGCGCGCGGCCACCGCCCGGGTCGTCTCCGCCACCTGGCGCCGCGTCTTCCGGGTCGAGTTACGGGTCGCCTGCATCTGCAGCTTGGCCGCCTCGACCTCCTGCGCGACCTTGCGATCCTGCCGCCCGATCGTGTTCAGGAACTCGAGCTGGTCGAGCATGTCCGAGAAGCTGCCGGAGCCGAGCACGATCGAGATCGAGGAGGTGCGCTCGGACGTGTAGATCTCGACGAGCCGCTTGCTCAACCGCGCTACGGCCTCCGCGTGCTGGTGCTGGAGGAAGATCAGCTTGCGCGTCTGGAGCTCGTAGAGCTGGTTCAGACGGTCGAGCTTGCGCTGGTGGAGCGCCAGCACCGTCTCGAGCTGGCCGAGGCGGGACGACGCGGCGTCGACGTCACTCTGGAGCGCGTCGATCTTGTCCGTGACGATCTCGATCTCGGCACTGAGCACGCCTTCCCGCTCGCGCGCGGCGTCGATCTTGCGCTCGAGGGCGCTGATCCGGCCGTCGACGATCTGCTTGCGGGAGGAGGCGCTCTCCTGGCCCGATGCGGCCGGGGCAGCGACGAGCAGAAGGCCGGCCAGAAGCAGGCCGATGCTGAGGCGTAGACGCATCCGAGGAGTAGTTTCGTCGGGGGATCGGCCGTCCCTTTCGGGCACGGCCGGCGCCAGTGTAGCCTCGATTCTGCAAAAACCTACTGCTCAGAGGGTATTTCCGGCACGACTGCGGGCTCGGGCGGATCGCCCTCGTCCGGCGGCGGATACGGCTCCGGGATCACGGCCGGCTCCGGCGGGTCGGCCTCGTCGGGCGGCGGATACGGCTCCGGCGTCTCGATCGGATCCATGCCCAGGGTCTACCCCGGACGTTCGACCCCCACACGTGGACGAGCATCGGTCCTCGGCTCGAGCGCCCGCAGCGCCTCGGCGGCCTCGCGCCGCAGCGGGCCGACGGATGCGCGGTAGTCCTCGTCCGACACCTTGCCGGTGCGATGGTCGAGCTCGAGCTCCTTCAGGGCCGCGAGCGCACGGTCGCGTGTCTCGGACAGCTCCAGCCGGCGCCGGTCGAGCTCGGTCGGCTCCTCGAGCACGTCCCGCTCGGCGCGAGGCTCCCGCAGGTAGGGCAGCGCGACGACGACGACGCAGGCAGCGGCGAGGAGCGCCCCGAGCAGGAGGGCGACGCTCACGGTCTCGCCGGCGCCTCGCCGCCCTGGTAGCGCAGTGCGAGCCGCCGCTGCTCGCGGGCATCCGGCCACAGCGTGATCAGCGCGCCGAGCACGAACACGAGCCCGGCGAGCCAGATCAGGTTGACGAGCGGCTTCACGAACACCCGGATGTGGACGTCGCCGTTCGGGTAGATCTGGCCCGCGATCACGAACAGGTCCTCGCCGGTGACGAGGTCGCTGCGGATCCCGACCTCGTTCGAGACCTGCCGTTCCGCCGTGTAGGCGTTCTTGCCCGCCTCGACCGTGCCGAGTGAGTCGCCGCCCCGGTCGACGGCGAGGACGGCGCGGATCTCGGTCGCGTTCGCCGCCTCCCGCTCCTCGAGCCCGCGGTACGTGAGCCGGTAGTTCGCGACCGTGAGCGTCTCGCCCCGCGCGAGCCGGCGCTCGCCGACGCTGTCGTACGCGCTCGAGCCGGCGATCCCGATCGCGAGCAGGACGATCGCGGCGTGGACGACGTAGCCGCCGTAGCGGCGCCGGTTGCGGCCGATCAGGGCCGAGAAGGCGCCCGGCCAGGATCCACCGGAGAGCGCCCGTCTCGCCCGGGTGCCGCGGATGAACTCGAGCGCGATCGACGCGAGCACGAAGGCCGAGAAGGTGTACGCGATCAGACCCGGGACCGACGAGCCGGCGCCGAGTGCGAGCAGGACGAGGCCCACGACCAGCGCGACGCCCGCCGGCCAGGCGAACGTCAGCCCGAGGCTGCGCAGCGACGCCCGGCGCCACGCGACGAGCGGCCCGATTCCCATCAACAGGAGCAGCGGCAGCCCGAAGACGCGGAGGAAGAAGTTGTAGTAGCCGGGGCCGACGATCCGCGACTCGCCGACGACCGCCTCGTGCAGGATCGGATAGGCGACCCCCCACAGGATCGTCAGCGTCAGCGCGACGAGGAGCAGGTTGTTGTAGAGGAACGTCGCCTCCCGGGAGACGAGCGACTCGAGCCGCGTCTTCGACCGCAGCAGCGAGAGCCGCGAGAAGATCAGTGCCAGCGAGCCGAAGACGACGATGCAGATGAAGAAGAGGAACCACGGCCCGATCGAGCTCTGCGTGAACGAGTGGATCGAGCTGACGATCCCGGAGCGGGTCAGGAAGGTGCCGAAGAGCGAGAGCGAGAACGCCATCAGCACCAGCAGGTGGTTCCAGACGCGGAGCATGCCGCGCTTCTCCTGGATCATCACGGAGTGCAGGAACGCGGTCGCGGCGAGCCACGGCATCAGCGCCGCGTTCTCGACCGGGTCCCAGGCGTAGTAGCCGCCCCAGCCGACCTCCTCGTAGGCCCAGTGCGAGCCGAGCAGCTGACCGACGCCGAGCGCCGTCCAGGCGACCAGCGTCCAGCGGCGGGTGGCCACGATCCAACGCTCGTCGGTGCGTCGCGCGAGCAGCGCGCCGGTCGCGAACGCGAACGGGACGGTGAGGCCGACGAAGCCGAGGTAGAGCAGCGGCGGGTGGGCCATCATGTACGGGTTCTGGAGGCTCGGATTGAGCCCGTTCCCGTCCGGCGGAGCCGCCTGCGTCGCGAACGGCGTCGCGATTACGACGACCAGAAACGCGAAGAAGACCGTGACGCCGCCGAGTACAGGCGTCACCCAGGCGATCAGATCCCGCGCCCGGCGCCTGTTCACGAGCAGCACTGCGGTCGAGTAGCCGGTGAGGATCAGCAGCCAGAGGAGAAGCGAGCCTTCCTGGCCGCCCCAGAACGCAGAGATCGTGTAGCCCGTCGGCAACTCGCGGCTCGTGTGCTGCGCGGCGTAGACGAACGAGAAGTCGTTCCGGAGCAGCGCCGCGGCGAGGACGAGAGAGGCGACGAGGCTCGTCCCGAAGGCGGCGATGAGCGCGTTCTGGGCCGAGACTGCGAGCCGGCGCCGTCCCTTCCACGCGGCGTACGCGCCGGCGACGACCGCGTAGACGGCGAGTCCGAGCGTGGCAACGAGCGCGGCGCGGCCGAGCTCAGGCATTTACGTGGAGTCTTTGGCGGTGTACTTCGACGGGCACTTCGTGATGAGCGAGTCCTTCACCGCGACGAAAGTGCCGTTACGCAGCTCGCCCTTGACCGAGACCTCCCGGCCGGCGCGGAACTGGTCCGAGACCGTGCCGGTGTAGACGACCGTCACGGTCTTCTTCGAGCCGCCCTCGATGTCGCGGAGCCGGAAGCGGAGGCCGCTGCCGTAGGCATCGCCCCTGTAGCCGGGCTGGACGCGGCCGGCGAGCGACACGACACCGTTCTGTGCCCCCAGCTCGCTCGGAGCGAGCGACGGCGAGCCGCCACCCGCGATCGACGTGTAGAGCAGGAAGACCGCGAGCACCGCCGCGACCGAGAGCGCGATGACGAGTCGCGCCGGATTGCGCTTCCGTGCCACGCCTGGATCGTAGCTCGGCTAGACGGAACGGGGCGCGGTCTCGCGCCGGGCGGGGATCCGGTAGCCGTGATCGTGGCAGAGCGAGCCGGGGTCGTCCTCGGTCAGCGCGTCGCAATAGCCCTTGCCGTAGGCGGCGCGCATGAACGCGGCCATCACCTCGAGGTTCCACTCGGAGACCTCCGCCGCCTCGCGCCAGAGGTCGGCGAGCCGGAGGTCGATGTCGAGCTCGAGCAGGTCGATGCGGGTCGGTGCCTTCGCCATGTGGAAAAGGGTAGGACCCCGGTCGGACGACATTCCCGCCACCGCCCGAAAATGGCATGTCCGGTGCCAGAGACGACTCTGACACGGTGTCAGAGACGAGTCTGACACCCCTGTCGGTTACGGTCACGTCCGTGGGAGCGATTCGCGTCGGCCCAGCGCGCTGCCCCTCGCGGGAGTCGCCCGACCTCGCGGTCGAGCTGCTCGTCGAGCGCGGCTACTCCGCCTGCGAGCTCGATCTCGAGAGCGGCTTCTGGCTCGACTACCCGTGGGCCGAGCGGCTGGGTGAGCTGGCACGCGAGCAGGAGATCGCGCTGTCGGTGCATGCGCCCCTCTTCGCGTTCCCGGGCCACCCGGACGAGAAGAAGTCGAAGATGGCGCTCGGCGCGCTCGACCGCACGGCCGGGATCGCCGCCGCCGCGGGGGCCGAAGTGATCGTCATCCACCCCGGCTTCTGGCTCGGCCGCACGCCCGAGCAGACGATCGACGACGTCGTCGCCTCACTCCAGACGCTGCGCGAGAAGCTCGAATCGAAGGATCGCGCCGTCCCGTTCGGAGTCGAGGTGATGGGCCGGGTCAGCGAGCTGGGCTCGATCGACCACGTCGTCGAGATCGCCTCGCGCCTCGACTGGGTGCGGCCGGTGATCGACTTCGCGCACATGCACGCGACCACGGACGGCGCCTTCACCGACGTCGACGGCTTCGCCGCCGTGCTCGAGAGCGCCGACCACGTGCTCGGCGACGGCGAGCCCTTCCACATCCACTTCTCCGACATCGCCTACGCGAACCGGAACGAGACGAAGCACCTGCCCTACGGCGAGGGCACGCTTCGCGCCGAGCCGCTGCGCGACGCCCTGGGCCGCTTCGACCGGCCGGCGACGGTGATCTCGGAGTCGCCGGACGAGGAGTCGTCCCAGGCGATCAAGGCCGTGCTCTACGCGGGGGCGAGCGCCGCCTCGTAGTCGGCCAGCTCGGCCTCGTACTCCTCGGCCTCGTCGATCCGGTCTCGCTCGCGCAGGAAGCGGGCGAGCGCGGTGACGAGCTCTCGCCGGATCAGCCGCAGCGGCTTCCCGTCGACGACGGCGACCGCCTCGCGCAGCAGCGCCTCGGCCTCCTCGTCGAGGCCCTGGGCGGCCCGGACGATCCCGAGCGCCATCCGGGTCGTGGCCCGGGAGATCGTGTCGTGGGGGCCGACGGTCTCGCGCGCCTCGAGGGCGTAGCGCTCCGCCTCGTCGATCTTCTTCAGCGAGACGAGCACCTGCGCCAGACCGCGCTGGCTCTCGCAGAGCGTGCCGCGGTCCTCGAGCGGCTTGAGAATCCGGATCGCGTCGCGGAACCGGCGCTCGGCGGCAGGCAGGTCGCCCCGGCGCCGCTCGACCCAGCCGAAGTGGTTGTTCACCCGGGCGAGCGCCCACTGGTCACCCGACTCGGAGAAGAGCTCCTCCGCCTGCACGAGCCCGGCTGCAGCCTCGTCGAGCCGGCCGCGCAGCGAGTCGATCCGCGCCTGCGAGACCAGCGTCCAGCCGATGACCGTGATGTTGCCGCTCTCGTCGGCGAGCTCGCGCGCCTCCGCGTTGAGGCGCGTCGCGCGATCGAGGTCGAGACGCGCGATCGCCGAGCTTGCGAGCTCGTCGCACGCACTCGCCTCGAGGTCCTTGCGGCCGATCTCGCGTGCGACCTCGAGCGCCTTCGTGTTCCAGCGCTCGTCGTCGTCGAGATCGCCGAGCCACCAGCCGATCCGCGCGCGGGTGGCCAGGGCCTCGATCCGATCCTCCGGCTTCGCGTCGTCGAGGAGCACGAGCGCCTGCTCGACGAGCTCGCGGCCGCGTGGAAGGTCGGCGTCGCGCAGCAAGGCATTCTCGGCCAGCGCCGTGAGCGCGAGTCCCTGCAGGCGGATGTCGCCGGCGTCGGTCGCGTCGGCGAAGACGCGCTCCATCTCGACCGCCTGGGCCGGCAGGTCGGCGAGGCGGCGTGCCGCCCGCGCGGCGAGGAAGCGACGCTGCAGCGTCGGCTCGAGCTCGACCGAGCGGACGAGCAGCCGGCGTGCCGACTGATTGGCCTCGCGTGCGAGTGCGCGGCGTCCAGCCTTTTCGAGCGCCGCCGCGGCACGGGCCGAGAGCTCCGGCGGGCTCGCGCCGTCGAGCTCCTCGAGGAGCGTCGCGGCGTGATCGAGGTGGTAGGCCCGGATCTCGACGAGCTCCTCGCCGGCGACCTCGTGCAGCCAGTCGGCGACCTGCTCGTGCAGCTCGGCACGGGAGCCCTTGGCGAGACCGGCGTACGCGACGTCGCGGATCAGGACGTGCTTGAACCGGTAGGCGCGCTCGCCGGTGATCGTCGAGCGGCTCTCGCGGGTGATGAAGTCGCGCTGGAGCAGGTCGTCGAGCACAGGCTCGAGATCCTCGATCTCGGGCAGCAGGCGCGTCACCGCGCCCTGCCAGAAGATCCGGCCGATCATCGCTGCGCGCTGCAGCAGCCGCTTCTCGTTCCGCGGCAGCCGGTCGATGCGGGCGGCGATCATCGCCTGGAGCGTGTCCGGGATCCGCTTCGACGAGGTGCCGCCCTCGAGCAGCATCCGCGTCGTCTCCTCGACGAAGAGCGGGTTTCCCTCGGTCTTCTCGAGCAGCGCCTTCCGTTCGGAGACCGAGAGCTCGCGGTCGGCGAGTAGTGCGTCGAGCAGCTCCTCGCTCTCGGCCGGGGCGAGCGGCTCCAGCTCGGTCGCCGCGGCGCGAAGGCGGCCGCCGCCCCAGCTCGGCCTGATGTCGAGCAGCTCCGGCCGCGCCAGGCAGAGGATCATCAGCGGCGCGTCCTTGACGCGCTGGGCGAGATGCTCGATCAGCTCCAGCAGCGGCTCCTCGGCCCAGTGGACGTCCTCGAAGACGAGGATCAGCGGCCTCGCGTCGGCGAGCTCGGCCGCCCATTCGCGCGCCGCCCAGGCGATCTCCTGCTGGCTGCGCTCGGTCTCGATCCCCTCGAGCACGCCGACAGCGAGCGCGAGCAGGTCGGCGACGGCGTCGTCGCCGCAGTTGGCGCGCAGCTTCGAGACGGCTTCCTGGACGGGATCGTCGTCCGCGATCCCGGCGGCGACCTTGACCATCTCGGCGAGCGGCCAGTAGGTGACGCCCTCACCGTAGGGAAGCGAGCGGCCGATCAGGATGCTCGCTTCCTCGACGCCCTCGAGGAACTCGCGGGCCAGCCGGCTCTTCCCGACGCCCGGCTCGCCGTAGATCGTGAAGAGGTGGGCACGCTTGTCGCGCATCACGCGCCCGAGCGTGTTCTCGAGCAGCTCGAGCTCGAAGTCGCGCCCGACGAACGGCGCGGCGACCGACGGCACCCGGCCGTCGCTGTCGCGGAGCTCGAGCAGCCGCCAGGCGAGCAGCGGCGCGTCGAAGCCCTTCAGCTCGACCGGGCCGATCTCCTCGGTCTCGGCGATGGCGACCGTGAGGCGCCGCGCGAAGGGGCCGATCACGATCTGGCCGGGCTGCGCGGCCTGCTGGAGCCGCGCGGCGACGTTGACGGCCTCGCCGGTTGCGAACGTCGAGTCCGACTCGTCGGCGACGACCTCGCCCGCCTCGACGCCGATCCGCGCCTCGAGGCCGAGCTCGTGGACCGAGTCGAGGATCGCCGAGGCGGCGCGGACGGCGCGCTCGGCGTCGTCCTCGTGCGCCTGCGGGATCCCGAATGCCGCCATGACCGCGTCCCCGGCGAACTTTTCGACGATGCCGCCGTGCGTCGTGATGCAGTGCGAGACGTGCTCGAAGAAGGAGTTGACGCGCCGGCGCACGATCTCCGGGTCGCGTGCGGCGACGAGCTCGGTCGAGCCGACGAGATCGACGAAGACGACGGTCGCGAGCTTGCGTTCCACCGTGTAATTGTAGTTACGAGGGTCTTGGTCACGAGCGTTGCGTTAGCGTCAGCCCGTGCTCGATCCCAAGGCGTTCAAGGCGTACGACGTTCGCGGCGTCTACCAGGACGAGCTCGACGAGGACGGCGCCTACGCGATCGGCCGCGCCTACGTCGAGCAGTTCGAGCCGAAACGGATCGCGGTCGGCCGCGACATGCGGCTCTCCTCCCCGTCGATGGCCTCGGCGCTGATCGAGGGCGCCCTCGCCGGCGGCAGCGAGGTGCTCGACCTCGGGATGGTCGGGACGGAGATGGTCTACTTCGCCGTCGGCGACCTCGGTCTCGACGGTGGCGTCTGCGTCACCGCCTCGCACAACCCGAAGCAGTACACGGGGATGAAGATCGTCCGCAGCGGCGCGCTGCCGGTCGGCGGCGAGTCGGGGCTGCTCGACGTCCGCGACCGGGCGCTCGAGCTTGTGTCTGATAGACACAAGCTCCCCGTCGAGCGCAGCGCCGAGAGCTACGACATCTGGGACGCCTTCGTCGACAAGGTGCTGTCGTTCGTGGACGTCGCCTCGATCCGGCCGCTGAAGGTGGTGATCGACGCCGCGAACGGGATGGCGGGCGCGATGCTCCCGCCGGTGCTCGAGCGGCTCCCGATCGACGCGGTCACGTGCTACTTCGAGCCGGACGGGAGCTTCCCGAACCACGAGCCGAACCCGCTGCTGCCGGAGAACCGGGAGTTCATCGTCGCGAAGACGCTCGAGGAGCAGGCCGACCTCGGGGTCGCCTACGACGGTGACGCCGACCGCTGCTTCTTCGTCGACGACACCGGCGAGTTCGTCCCCGGCGACTTCGTCACCGCGCTGCTCGCCGAGTCGATCCTGGCCAAGGAGAGCGGCGGCAAGGTGATCTACGACGTCCGCGCGAGCCGCGCCGTGCCGCAGACGATCGAGCGCGCCGGCGGCACCGCGCTGATCAACCGGGTCGGGCACGCCTACATCAAGCACCGAATGCGGCAGGAGGGCGCAGTCTTCGGCGGCGAGGTCTCGGCGCACTACTACTTCCGCGACTTCACGCAGGCCGACTCCGGCGTCGTGCCGTTCCTGCTCCTGCTCGAGCTGATCTCGGGGCGTGGCCGCAAGCTCTCGGAGCTGCTCGCGCCGTACCGCGAGCGCTTCTTCCTCACCGGCGAGATCAATACGCCCGTCGCCGATACGGCGCTGAAGCTGCAGGAGTTGGAGGAGCGCTACAGCGACGGCACGATCACCCATCTCGACGGGATCTCGGTCGACTACGACGACTGGCACTTCAACGTCCGCCCCTCGAACACGGAACCGCTGCTGCGCCTGAACCTGGAGGCGTTCTCCCAGGAGCAGATGGAGCGGAAGCGCGACGAGGTGCTCGAGCTGATCCGCTCGTGACCGAGGTGGTGGAGCTCGGCCGGGTCACCAACCGGAAGCCACCGTTCAAGTACTCGGCGATCGCACGCGTCTGGTTCTCGGACACCGACGCGCAGGGTGTCGTCTACTACGGCCGGTATCTGCCGTACTTCGACCACGCTCGAACCGAGTACCACCGGCATCTCGGCCAGGTCGCGCTCGAGGGGCGCGAGTTCGTGATGCGCGCCTCGACTGTCGAGTACCTCGCTCCCGCCCGCTTCGACGACCTGCTCGAGATCTTCGTCCGGGTGGCGCGGATCGGCCGCACCAGCACGACCTACGAGTGCGCCGCGTACCGGATGGAGGACGACGAGCTGATGGTGACCGCGACGCAGACGCTCGTCCTGATCGATCTCGCCGAGCGGCGGCCGAGCGAGATCCCGGGCGACTACCGCAGCCTGATCGCGGCGTTCGAGGGCGACGACCTGGAGGCATGACGCATCGATGGAAGAGGGGTGGACGCCCTAGCCCCCATCCCGCAGCCCGCGAAGGACATCCTCGGGCGGCGCGCCCGCCGAAGCTGTGGCCGCTTCGGACGGGCGCCGCAGTTCGCCCGCAACCCCTCTCCCTCTCTCGTTGTACTCGCTTTCGCCCGCACGTCCATCCCTTGAACGAGGTACCCCACTCGATCGAGGGATGATCCCTCGATCGAGTGAACGTGCGAAACCGGCTCTCTTAGCCGCCGTTCATGTCCGTGCGCACAATGTCTCCCATGAAGATCCTGGTCGTCGACGACGAGCCCGCCGTGCGGGACTCCCTGCGCCGCGCGCTGCAGCTCGAGGGCTACGAGGTCGACCTCGCGGGCGACGGGCAGGAAGCACTCGACCGGCTGGGCGAGAGCGGGAGCGCTGCCGACGCCGTCGTGCTCGACGTGTCGATGCCCCGGCTCGACGGGCTCGAGGCCTGCCGCCGGCTCCGCGCGCAGGGCAGCAGCCTGCCGGTGCTGATGCTCACCGCGCGCGACGAGGTCGCCGACCGAGTCGCCGGCCTCGACGCCGGCGCCGACGACTACGTCGTCAAGCCGTTCGCGCTCGAGGAGCTGCTCGCGCGGCTGCGGGCGCTGCTCCGCCGCGCCGCACCGGCCGAGGACGGCGACCTGCTCCGCTTCGCCGACGTCGAGCTCGACCCCGCGACGCGCGAGGTGCGCCGCGGCGGCGACCCGATCGAGCTGACGCGGACGGAGTTCTCGCTGCTCGAGCTGTTCCTGCTCAACCCGCGCCAGGTGCTGACGCGCTCGATCATCTTCGAACGGGTCTGGGGCTACGACTTCGGCTTCGGCTCCAACTCGCTCGACGTCTACATCGGCTATCTCCGCCGCAAGACGGAGCAGGGCGGCAAGCCGCGCCTGATCCAGACGATCCGCGGCGTCGGCTACGCGCTGCGGGAAGCGGCGTAGGCTTGACGGAGCCGCCAGGAGCGGAGGTGTCGGCTTTGCCGGCACCAGAGCGGGAACAGTGAGCTACCGCGCGCGACTGACTCTGGCGGTCGCCGTCGCCGTCGCCGTCGCCGTCGCCGCCACCTCCGCGATCACGTACATGTTCGTGCGGAACGAGTTGCGCGGCCAGGTCGACGATGCCCTGCGCGAGCGTGTCTCGAGCGTCAGGCTGCGCGTCGTCACCGATCCGGTGACCGGCGAGCCGCAACTCGAGCTGCCGCCCGACCGCTTCGGCGGCGCCGCAGGGATCACGCAGCTCGTCACCGCCGACGGAGAGGCGATCCGCTCCCCCGAGGCGACGGTCAACCTGCCGGTCAGCGAACAGGCCCGCCAGACGGCGGCCGGCGACCGCCGCCCGTTCTTCTCCGACGCCGACGTCGCGGGAACGCACCTCCGCGTCTACACGCTGCCCGTCGACAATCCCGGGCTCGCGCTGCAGATCGCGAGGCCGCTCGACGAGGTCGACGCGGCCCTCGACCGGATCAAGACGCTGCTCCTGCTGATCGCCGGGACCGGAGTCGCGCTCGCGGCCGGGCTGGGTCTTGTCGTCTCCAAGGCGCTGCTCGCGCCCGTGCAGCGGCTGACGCGGACCGCGGAGGAGGTCTCGGAGACCCGTGACCTCTCGCGCCGGATCGACGCCTCCGGGACCGACGAGCTCTCGCGGCTCGCGGCGACCTTCAACACGATGCTCGCCGCGCTCGAGGACTCCGCGCGGGCGCAGCGCCGGCTCGTCTCCGACGCGTCGCACGAGCTGCGGACGCCGCTGACGAGCCTGCGCACGAACATCGAGGTGCTGGCGCGGGACGAGGCGCTGCCGCCGGGCGAGCGGGAGCAGCTGCTTCGCGACGTCACCGAGCAGCTGACGGAGATGACGGCGCTGATCGCCGAGCTCGTCGAGCTGGCGCGCGGCGACGAGGTGCCGGCCGACCCGGAGGACGTGCGGCTCGACCTCGTCACCGCGGCCGCGATCGACCGGACGCGGCGGAACCGCCCCGGCGTCACGTTCCGACCCGAGCTCGAGGAGACGATGATCCGCGGCGTCCCCTCCACGATCGAGCGGGCGATCTCGAACCTGCTCGACAACGCGGCGAAGTGGAGCCCGCCGGGCGGCGAGATCGAGGTGACCGTGCGCGACGGCGACGTCGTCGTCCGCGACCACGGCCCCGGCATCGACGCCGACGACCTTCCGTTCGTCTTCGACCGCTTCTACCGCGCACCGTCGGCGCGGCCGCTGCCCGGCTCGGGCCTCGGGCTCGCGATCGTGCGCCAGGTCGCCGAGGCGCACGGCGGCACGATCACGGCCGAGCGGGCCGACGGCGGCGGCACGGTGATGCGCCTCTCGCTCGACTCCAAGTCTTAACTCGCTCTTAGGGGACGGTGTTTCGATGCGTCCGTGTTCTACCTCCGGTATCTCCGCGCCGAGCTCGTGCGCCGCCGCGGCCGAACGATCCTGACGCTGCTCGGGCTCGCCGTCGGCGTCGGCCTCGTGATTGCGATCTCGAGCCTCTCGAAAGGGCTCGACGAGGCGCAGAGCGCGACGCTCGACCCGCTCGCCGGAATCGGCACCGACCTGACCGTGACCCGGACGGCGCAGGAGGACATGGGCGGCGGGCCGTTCGGCGGCGGCGACAGCCGGGACGTCGTCGAGGCGAACCAGGCCGTGATCACCGACCTCTCCAAGCTCGGCAAGCCGGGAACGCACTTCGTCCACGACTTCTTCCTGCCGGGGACGCAGCTGACCTTCACCGAGGCGCAGGCGAAGGAGATCGCCGCGCTCGAGGGCGTGGCGGCCGTGTCGGCCGGCCTGACGCTCCAGGCCGTGCACCAGGAGGGCAAGGTGCCGAAGATCGTCGCCCAGATCCAGACGGGCGGCGACCGGATCGACGTCAACCGGGCGATCACACCGCCGACGGCCGCCGAGCAGGAGGAGATCCGCACCTGCCTCGCCAAGCTCGGCGTCACGCTCCCGGAGGCGCGCGGTGGCGCCGGCGGCGGGCCCGGCCCCGGCGGCGGTCTCGGCGACGAGCAGGCGCCGCCCGGCGGGGCGCGGTCGGCCCAGGGGCCTTCGCAAGCTGCCTCCCCGAGCGGATGCGCAGGTTCCGCGCCACGATCACGACGCCGCGCGAGACCCTGCAGCAGGTGCTCGACCCGCCGCAGACCGACATCAAGAGCGAGTCGTACACGATCGGCGGCGTCGAGCTGGGCGATCCGAGCATGGGCCTCGTCACCGCCGCCCAGGTCAGCGCGGGCCGGTACCTGAAGGGCGGCCGCGAGGCACTCGTCTCGGCCACGTACGCCGGCCGGAAGACGCTGAAGGTCGGCTCGAAGCTGAACCTGAACGGCACCTCGTTCACCGTCGTCGGCCTCGTCAACCCGCCGCTCGGCGGCCAGGGCGTCGACGTCTACCTGCCGCTCGCGCAGCTGCAGAAGCTCTCGGGCCAGAAGGACCTCGTCAATCTCGTGCTCGTGCGCGCCGACGACAGCTCGTCCGTGGCGGCCGTCGAGCAGCGGATCGAGGACGCGTACGCGCAGGCCGAGGTGGCCAGCGCGAAGCAGATCGCCGGCACGATCAGCGGCTCGCTCGTCGACGCGGCGAACCTCTCACGCAGTCTCGGCCTCGCGCTCTCGATCGTCGCCGCCGTCGCCGCCTTCCTCCTCGCGGCGCTGCTCGCGCTCTCATCCGTCGGCAAGCGGGTGCGCGAGCTCGGCACGCTGAAGGCGCTCGGCTGGACGCAGGGCAAGGTCGTCCGGCAGGTCGCGGCCGAGTCGCTGACCCAGGGCGTGCTCGGCGGCATTCTCGGCGTCGTCATCGGCGTCGCCGTCGCGCTCGGCGTCGGGGCGTTCGGGCCGACGCTCGACCGCCAGCTCGACCACCGGCGGCGGCAGCATCTTCGGGATCGAGCAGGCGGCGCGCACGACGTCGGACGCGGTCTCGCTCTCGGCGCCGGTCGGCGCTCTCGATCGTGCTCGGCGGCTTCCTCCTGGCCGTCCTCGGCGGCCTGCTCGCCGGCGCGGCTGGCGCACTCCGCGCCGCCCGGCTTCGCCCCGCCGACGCGTTGAGGACGGTCGAATGAGCCAGTACGAGCTGACCGGGGTCGGCAAGGCGTTCACGCGCGGCCCGCTCGTCGTCAACGCGCTCCAGGACGTGAACCTGACGATCGAGGCAGGCGAGTTCGTCGCGCTCGAAGGGCCGAGCGGCTCCGGCAAGACGACGCTGCTCCAGCTCCTCGGCGCTCTGGACCGGCCCTCGAGCGGCCGGGTCTTCTTCGAGGAGCGCGACCTGGCCCAGCTGCCCGACTCCGACCTGGCCGAGCTGCGGCTCCGCTCCTTCGGCTTCGTCTTCCAGCAGTTCAACCTGATCCCGACGCTGACGGCGCTCGAGAACGTCCAGGCGAAGCTCGCTCCCACGGGCGCCTCCAAGGTCGCCCTGCGCCAGCGCGCTGAAGCATTGCTCGCCGAGGTCGGCCTCTCCAATCGCGCCACCCACCTCCCCGGGCACCTCTCGGGCGGCGAGCAGCAGCGAGTGGCGATCGCGCGGGCGCTGTCCGTCGAGCCGCACGTGATCCTCGCCGACGAGCCGACGGGCAACCTCGACACGACCACCGGCAACGAGATCGTCGAGATCCTCGCCGGGCTCGCCGCCGAGCGGGGCACGACCGTCATCGTCGCGACACACGACGCCGGCCTGGCCGGCCGCGCGCAGCGCCGCCTTGCCGTTCGCGACGGGCGCCTCGCGGCGCCGGTCACGCTGGCCGCCAACTCTTAGGAACTTCTTCGGCCGTCTTCAAGGCGGTCTTAGGCCGCCGCGGGACTCTGGGTGTGTCAACGCAACGCACCCGAAAGGAGCAGCCCGATGAAGGCACTCAAGCTCAAGATCGCCGGCGGAACGGCAGCACTCGCAGCCGTCCTCGGCGGCGGCGCGGCCGTCGCCGCAACGCAGCTGTCCCCAACCGAGGAGAGCGACGCGATCGTCGCGGACGCGGCGAAACAGCTCGGCGTCAGCGCCGACGAGCTCGACGCCGCGCTGAAGCAGGCGCTCGAGAACCGCGTCGACGCGGCCGTCGAGGCCGGCACGCTCACCGAAGCGCAGGCGGCCGAGCTGAAGGAGCGGATCGAGGCGGGCGAGGTTCCGCTCGTCGGGGTCGGTCATGGAGCGGGCCACCGCGGCGGTCACCACGGCTTCGTCGACTTCGCCGCGGCGGCGACGTACCTCGGCGTCACCGAGGCCGGGCTCCGGTCGAGCCTCGAGGACGGCGACACGCTGGCCGAGGTCGCGACCGCGAACGGCAAGACGGCCGCCGGGCTCGTGGACGCGCTCGTCGCGGCGGCGAAGGCCGATCTCGACGAGAAGGTCGAGGCCGGCCGCCTGACGGCCGCGCAGCGCACGTCGATCCTCGCCGACCTCGAGTCGCGCATGGAGGACGTCGTCGCGGGCGAGTTCAGCTTCGGCTTCCGCGGGCACCCGGGCGGCCCGCCGCCGGGAGCGGCGCCCAGCGCCGCGCCCGACGCGGGCGACGCCTGAGCGCACGGCTCTCCCCAGCCCCGGCCGGCTTCCCTCTCCGGCCGGGGCGGTGCGGGATTCTTAGTCATTTCTTAAGCGGGTCTCAGGTTCGGCTTAGGCACCGCTGGTCTCCTGACTGACACGACTTCTCCCCTCGAAAGGATCGACAGACCATGAAGCTCTTCACGAACCCACGCATCGCAGTCGCCACAGCGGCTACTGGCGCCGCCCTGCTCGGGGCAGGCGCCGTCGCTGCCGTCTCCGTCGCGCTCGACGACAACTCCACGCTGACGGCCGATCCGGTCGCGGTCGCGGGCGCAACCCCGGCGGCGAGCTCCGACAACCGGACTGTCGGCGAGATCTACAAGGCCAGCGCGGCAGCCGTGGTCGAGATCACGGTCTCCTCGGCCGGCGAGGCGAACCAGTTCGGCGGCGACGGCGGCACGCAGCAGGCGCAGGGCTCCGGCTTCGTCTACGACACCCAGGGCCACGTGATCACGAACCAGCACGTCGTCGACGGCGCCCAGACGGTCTCGGTCAAGTTCGCGAACGGCAAGACGTACTCCGCCAAGGTCGTCGGCGGCGATCCCTCGACCGACATCGCGGTGATCGACGTCGACGCGCCCGCGTCGGAGCTGAAGCCGCTGGTGCTCGCGGACTCGTCCGACGTCGAGGTCGGCGACGGCGTGATCGCGATCGGCAGCCCCTTCGGCCTCGAGCAGACAGTCACGACCGGGATCGTCAGCGCGCTGCACCGGCAGATCACGTCCCCGAACAGCTTCTCGATCGACAACGCGATCCAGACCGACGCCGCGATCAACCACGGCAACTCGGGCGGCCCGCTGCTCGACATGGACGGCAAGGTCATCGGCGTCAACTCGCAGATCGAGAGCGAGTCCGGCGGCAACGACGGCGTCGGCTTCGCGGTTCCCTCGAACACGGTCGGCAAGATCGCCGATGCGCTCATCTCCGACGGCTCGGTCGAGCACGCCTACCTCGGCGTCGCGATCGCAGACGACTCCGGAGCCGAGGGAGCGACCCTCGCCGAGGTGAAGTCGGGCACGCCCGCCGCCGAGGCCGGGCTCGAGAACGGCGACGTCGTCACGAAGCTCGACGGCGAGACCGTCGACTCGGCCGACGAGCTCCGCCGGCTGGTGGACGAGAAGAACCCTGGTGACTCCGTCGAGCTGACGGTCGAGCGCGACGGTCGGACCAAGACGATCGAGGTCACGCTCGGCACGCGGCCGAGCGCCTGATCCACGAGACGCGAACGAGAGGAGCGGGCATGACGAGGAAGCGCACGAAGCTTGCGGTCGGCGCCGGGGCGGCTCTGGCCGTCGTCGGTGCCGGCGGCGCCGTCGCGGCGACGAAGCTGTCGCCGGCCGAGGAGAGCAAGGCTGTCATCGACGAGGCCGCGAAGCAGCTCGGCCTCGACCCGGCGAAGCTGAATGACGCGCTGAAGCAGGCGCTCGAGAACCGGATCGACGACGCGGTCCGGTCGGGCCGCCTGACCGAGGCGCAGGGCGAGGCGATGAAGAGCCGGATCGAGCAGGGCGACTTCCCGCTCTTCTCCGGCCCGGGCCTCCGGCCCCGCGGCGTCGGCCATCGCGGCTTCCGCGATCTCGACGCCGCCGCAGCGTTCCTCGGCATCGACGAGGACGAGCTGCGCGACCGCATGCGCGGCGGCGAGACGCTCGCCGAGGTGGCGGAGGCCGAGGGAAAGACCGTGGACGGGCTCGTGTCGGCGATCGTCGCCGCCACGACCAAGCGGCTCGACGCGGCCGTCGCCGCCGGCCGGATCACCAAGGCTCAGCGCGATTCGATCGTCGCCGGGCTGCGGCAGCGCGCGGGTGAGATCGTGGACGGCTCCTTCCCGGCCCTCAGGGGCCGGGGAGGTCTCGGGCTCGGCGCGCCCGGCCTCGGCGGCCCGCGCTTCGAGCCGCCCCGCGCCGCCTAGATCAGCTCGACGTCGTCTTGCGGTAGGCGTCGAAGACGCCGTCGAGGTTGCGGAGGACGTTCAGGAGCGCACGCAGCTCCTTGACGTCGCCGACCTCGGCCGTGTACCAGTTGCGCGCCATTCCGTCCTCGACGACGCCGCCGTACGAGACGATGTTGGCGCCGTGCTCGGCGAAGCTGCGGGCGACGTCCTCGAGCAGGCGCGCGCGATCGAACGAGTCGACCGCGATCTGGACGCGGAAGCTGGACGTCGTCGCCGTCCCCTCCCACTCGACGGGCGTGAACCGCTCCGGGTTCCGCATCAGCGCCTTCGCGTTCGGGCAGTCCTCGCGGTGGATCGTGATCCCGCGGCCGAGCGAGATGTAGCCGAGGATCGGATCGCCCGGCACCGGGGTGCAGCACTTGGCCAGCCGGACGAGCACGTCCTCGATCCCCTGCACCTTGATCCCGAGGCTGTCCCCGGCGACGGTCGAGCGCGCCTTCGGCGGTTTCAGCGGGACGAGCGCCTCCTCGGCGACCTCGTCGGTCTTCAGCCGGTTCAGGACCTTGTTGACGATCTGGCCGGACTGGAGCTTCCCGGCGCCGAGCGCGATGTAGAAGTCCTCTGCCTTGCGGAAACCGGTCTCGCGGATCACCTGCGCGAGCACGGCGGAGCCCTGGAGCTTGCGGTACGGCAGGTTCTGGCCCTTGAGCGCGTTGTCGAGCAGCTCGCGGCCCTTCGCCTCGGTCTCGCCGCGCGTCTCGCGCTGGAACCACTGCCGAATCTTGTTGCGCGCCCGCGAGGAGGCGGCGAGGCTCATCCAGTCGCGTGAGGGACCGCGACCCGACTTCGAGGTCAGGATCTCGACGAAGTCGCCGTTCTTGAGCCGGTAGTGGAGCGGGACGATGCGGCCGTTGATCTTCGCGCCGACCGTCTTGTGGCCGACGTCGGTGTGGACGGCGTAGGCGAAGTCGATCGGGGTCGCGCCCTGCGGCAGCGTCTTCACCTCGCCCTTCGGCGTGAAGACGTAGACCTCGTCGTCGAAGAGATCGGTACGGAACGTCTTCATGAACTCGCGCGGGTCGGCCTCGTCCTGCTGCCAGTCGAGCAGCGACTTCACCCACGCGAGCCAGTCGTCGTCCTGCTTGCCCTTGCCGCGCTTGTAGAGCCAGTGCGCGGCGATCCCGTACTCGGCCTCCTCGTGCATCTCGCGCGTGCGCACCTGGATCTCGAGCGGTGTCCCCTCCGGCCCGATCACGGTCGTGTGCAGCGACCGGTAGCGGTTGAACTTCGGCATTGCGATGAAGTCCTTGAACCGCCCCGGCATCGGCTTCCAGAGCGAGTGGATCAGGCCGAGCGCGCCGTAGCAGTCGCGTGTCCCCTCGTCGCCCGCGCGCTCGACGGTCACGCGCATCGCGGTCAGGTCGTAGATCTCGTTGAACTCGCGGCCCTTCTTGGCCATCTTGTCGTAGATCGAGTAGAAGTGCTTCGCGCGGCCGGCGATCTCGGCGGGGATGTCGACCTTCGCCAGCTCGGTGCCGAGCACCTCGCCCGCCTTCGCCACGGCC
Source organism: uncultured Gaiellaceae bacterium (assembly GCA_963732995.1). Classification (GTDB taxonomy): domain Bacteria; phylum Actinomycetota; class Thermoleophilia; order Gaiellales; family Gaiellaceae; genus Gaiellasilicea. The sequence goes on from CAVTBS010000010.1 coordinate 196,850, forward strand.
GCCTCGCGGTCGGCCCGGCGCTCGGCGACCATCTGCTTGATCTCGGCGTACTTGCGCGGGTGCAGGATCTCGAACGAACGGTCCTCCAGCTCCCACTTGATCGCATGGATGCCGAGGCGGTGCGCGAGCGGCGCGTAGACCTCGAGGGTCTCCTTCGCCTTGCGCACCTGCGCCTGCTTGCCCTGGTACTCGATCGTGCGCATGTTGTGCAGGCGGTCGGCGAGCTTGATCAGGATGACGCGGACGTCCTGCGCCATCGCGACGATCATCTTCCGGTAGTTCTCCGCGTCCGACTGCTCGCGCGTCTGGAAGGTCGTCCGGGTCAGCTTGGTGACGCCCTCGACCAGCTGCGCGATCTCGTCGCCGAAGTCGCTGCGGACGTCCTCGAGGTCGCTGCCGGTGTCCTCGACGACGTCGTGGAGGAGCGCCGCGGCGAGCGACTGCTCGTCGAGATGGAGCTCGGCGCAGATCTTCGCGACCGCCCACGGATGGTGGACGAACGGCTCTCCCGAGCTGCGCGTCTGCCCCTCGTGCGCCGCCGCGGCGAAGTGGAACGCGCGCGCGAGCAGCTCCTTGTCGACGCCCGGGTTGTAGGCCTCGACGGCCGCGATCAACTCATCGACGAGGTCCTGATGGTGACGATCGGCGTCGATGACAGCCATGAAGCCAGTGTACTCCGACCCCCTGCGGGCGAATCTCCCCCGCAGGAGTAGCCGTTAGGACAGAGAACGCATGCTTCCCATGCCTTTCTCACGCCGCCGCCGCGACCGCAAGGCCGTCCGCGTCGCCCGCCTCCTCGTCGCCCTCGACGACGCGGCCGGCGAGCGCCGCGTCCGCGTCCCGCGCCGCAGCCGGGTCTCGCTGGGCTCAGCCCGAGCGTAGACTCGCCGCCCGCTGGATCGAGCTTTCGTCCTCTGTGCCCTGGGCGCTAGGCGGCTTCGGCGTAGGCGGGCTCTGCGAGGAGGAGCGCCCTGAATGCCCCCGACTCGTAGAGCTGGCGCTTCGCGCCCTCGCCGAGCTCGAGCTCCGCGAAGATCTCGCGCGCCTCGCTCGTCCAGGCGTCCTCGCCGGCCTTCCAGAGCGTCCCGAGGTGCTCGCGCAGCTCCTCGTAGCCGGCCGGGGTGTCGAAGAGCCGGCGCACGACGAGCTGCGGCGCGACCGTGCCGTTCCAGCGGTTCTCCTTCAGCCTGCAGGCGATGTCGTGGCGGCCGGGCGTGCCGAAGCGGTCGAGCTGCGGCCCGAGCCCGAAGGCGATCGCCGAGCCGGCATCCCGCCCGCTCTGGCGGATTCGGAAGCGGAGATGCTTCCCGTCGCCGACGACGCCCGGCTGCATCGCCTCGCAGGCGGGGACGAGCAACGTCACGTCCGGGTTGCCGAGCCCGAACGGCGCCAGGCGATCGAGCTCCGAGGCGAGGCCGAGCGTGAGCGCCGAGCCCGGCACGATCGCGTCGATCCGCGTCACCGGGGCGAGATCGTCGTCCTCGAGGACCGCGTCCGCGTGCGCCGCGAAGGCGGCGGCGAACGCGTCCAGGCTGGACGGGTCGATCGAGAGCCCTGCGGCGGCACGGTGGCCGCCGTAGCGCTGCAGATGCTGGGCGCACGCGCCGAGGGCGCCGTGGAGGTCGAAGGCGGGCAGTGAGCGGCCGGAGCCCTTCCAGTTGCCGTCGGCGCCGGCGATCAGGACGACGGGCCGGTTGAAGCGCTCGACGAGGCGCGAGGCGACGATCCCGATCACGCCTTCGTGCCAGTCCTCGCCCCAGATCACGTAGCCGCGGCGGCGGCGCTTCGCCTCGGGCCACGACTCGACCTCTGCGACGGCGGCGCGCAGGATCCGGTCCTCGACGGCCTGGCGGTCGCGGTTGAGCGTCTCGAGCTCGTCGGCGAGCCGCTTCGCCTGCTCGACGTCGGTGGTGAGAAGGAGCTCCAGGGCCGCGTCGGGACGGCCGAGCCGGCCGGCGGCGTTGATCCGCGGTGCGAGCCGGAAGCCGACTGCGCCGGCGTCGACGGCAGCCGGGTCGACCTGGGCGTTCCGCATCAGCGCCTGGAGGCCGGGACGGCGCGTCCGCGCGAGCGCGCGCAGGCCGGCGATCGCGAGCGAGCGGTTCTCGTCCACGAGCGGGACGACGTCGGCGATCGTCGCCAGCGCGACGAGGTCGAGGTGCGGCGTCACGTCGACCCCGAGCGCCTGCGCGAGCTTGCAGACCACGCCCGTGCCGCACAGCTCCGGGAACGGGTAGTCGGAGGGGCGAGTCGCGACGATCGGGCAGTCCGGCAGCGTTGCGCCGGGACGGTGGTGGTCGGTGACGATCACGTCGAGCCCGCGTGCTTTCGCGGCCGCGACCTCCTCGACGGCGGTGATCCCACAGTCGACCGTGAGCAGCAGCGCGCAGCCCTCGTCGGCGAGCCGCGAGATCGTGTCGCCCGAGACGCCGTAGCCCTCCTCGAACCGGCTCGGCAGGTGCCATTCGACGTCGGCGCCGAGCTCGCGCAGCGTCAGGACGGCGAGCGAGGTGGCGCAGATCCCGTCGACGTCGTAGTCGCCGTGGACGCAGATCCGCTTCCCGGCGGCGATCGCGGCCCGGATCTTCTCGACCGCCTCGGCCATGTCGCCGAGCAGGAACGGGTCGTGCGGCTCGATCTCGCCGTGCACGAACCGGCGCGCCTCCTCGAGGTCCGTGTAGCCGCGCCGGACGAGGATCGAGGCGGTGATCTCCCCCACCTCGAGCGCTTCGGCGAGCGCCTTCACGTCGGCGTAGTCGCAGGGAGAGATCGTCCAGGAGCCGTCGCGCATGGGTTGACGACGGTACGGACGCGGTCGGACGGCATCCGCCGACCCGGGCCGAAGCGGTCATGTCCGGGGTCAGACCCCGTCATGTCCCAAAGAGCCGCTGGCCGTTCAGGGCGAAGTCCCTGCACCGCGCCGTTTTCTGCGACGGAGCGGACACGGCGGTTCAGGCCACGACGGGGTCTGACCCCGGACATGGCCCGAACGGGCGCGTCAGGGCTCGGTGCGGTCGCGCCGGCGGACGAGCGACTCGCGGACGATCTTGACCCAGAGCAGGATCACGCCGGCGAAGGCGCCGAGGGCGAGGATCGCGACGGGGGTGAAGACGGCCATCTCCGAGAGGCTGAACTTCGTCACCCAGGTGCCGATCAGCCAGACGGCCAGCACGACGAAGATCATCGGAACCACGAGCCGTCTGTCCACGGCACGAGGGTACCCTTCGCCGGAGATGGGAGAGCCGAACTACGCCTCCGGCGACGAGTACGTCGTCGAGTTCCTCGGCTACCGCTTCGGCTTCAACGCCGAGGACTTCGAGGAGCGGATCACCGCTGCCGCCGTCAGGCTCGGGCTGATCGGCTCGAACGACCTCGACGAGGAGGAGACGGCCGACCTCGTCGAGCTCGCCGCCGACGGGCGGATCGCCGACCCGCGCAGCCAGCTCGGGCGCTACCTCGTCCGCCACTGGGAGCGTGTCGGCCTCCTCGGGGACGAGTCGCTCGTCTACTGGCTGCGCAAGCTGGTCTTCCGCGGGGCGTGGCTCGACCACCGCGTCAAGGAAGGCCTGCTCGAGGTCGCCTGGGACGAGGACAGCGGCGATTTCGGCTATGCCGAGCCCCGTGGCGGCCGCGCCCTGCTCGAGCTCGCGCCCGTTCCCTCCTGGCACGAGCTTCAGTTCAGGCGTTGACTCGAGCCCTCGCGATCGTCGCGTTCATCGGCGTCCTGCTCGCCGTCGACACGCAGGTCGACGCGGGTGGGCAGCTGCTGCTCGGGCTCGCCGCGTGGATCGCGCTCGCGCTGGCGCTCCGCGGCGTCGCACCGCTCATGCGCGCGCAGGCGCTCGTCGTCGTCGTCGTCGCGACGTGCGCGGAGGTCGTCGGCTCGATCATCTGGGGCGTCTACACCTACCGGCTCGAGAACCTGCCCTCGTTCGTGCCGCCGTGTCACGGCCTCGTCTATCTCGCGGGCGTGTCGCTGGCGGTCTGGGCCGCGCCGCGAAAGGACGCGTTCGTCCGCTTCGCGCTCGTCGCCGTGATCGCCTGGGGGATCGCGGGCCTGACCGTCCTGCCGCGCGCCGACGTCGGCGGCGCGATCGGCGCCGCGCTCCTCGCGGTCTACCTGGTCCGTGGGCGCGCACCCGAGATCTACGCGGGCGTCTTCCTCGTCGTCGCCTGGCTCGAGCTGTACGGAACCGCGATCGGCACGTGGGAGTGGGCCGTCACGATCCCGGGCACCGGCGTGCCGCAGGGGAACCCTCCGAGCGGCGTCGCGGCCGGCTACGTCTGGTTCGACATCGTCGCGCTGGCGCTCGCGGCGCCGGTCATTCGCTGGGGAGCGAGAATCCGATCGGGCTCGCGGGCTCTGCCCGACTCAGCGTGAACTGACGGATCGCGCCGATCGGGACGATCAGCTCCTGCGGCTCGCCGTCGGCCGCGTGGGGAACGAGCGTCAGGAAGCCGTAGCCGGGCTCGGCGGAGAGCGACTCCAGCCGCAGCAGCGCACCGTCGGCGAGCTCGACCTCCACCATCGCCTGCTCGAGCCCGTGCTCGGACGCGAACGCTCCGATTCGCCGGTGGATCCGCGCGACGAGATCCTCCAGCGGCCCGGCCATCCCGGGTGTCCAGAGCTCGGGCACGACGTGGACTCTAGAGACCGAGCTCGGACGGGAGCGGGCGTGCGTGCAGGACGACGAGCGTCGTCGTCGGCCGCGTCAGCGCGACGTACAGCTCCCGCAGACCTCGATCGTGGGCGGCGACGAGGGCCGGCTCGACGACGATCACGTGGTCGAACTCGAGACCCTTCGCCTCGCGCGGGGTCAGGAGCGGGATGCTGTCGAACGCGCTCTCGTGCGCGAGTGCCGGCTCGACGAGCTCGTCGGGGACGATCAGCGCGACGAGGCCGTCCTCGGCCGCCAGCCGCCCCGCCTCGCGGTACGCCTCACGCAGGAGCGAGCCCTCGTCGACCTGCCGGATCAGCGGCTCGGCGGCTCCGGCGCGATAGGCAAGCGGCCGCTCGAGCTCGGGCGCGATCGTGTCGAGCAGCGGCAGCGCGAGCTCCATGATCTCGCGCGGCACCCGGTAGGCGTGGCGGAGCTCCTCGACCTCAGCGTCGTCACCCCGAGGGAGATGCGGGAGCACGTCGTTCCAGCTCGCGTAGGTGACCGGCCCGGTCCCCTGGGCGACGTCGCCGAGGATCGTCAGCGCACCATCGCGGGCGCGTCGCGCGATCATCCGCAGCTGCATCGGCGAGAGGTCCTGCGCCTCGTCGACGATCACGTGGTCGTAGGTGCGCGCCGGCTCGCCGACGAGCGCGTGCGCCTCGTCGAGCAGCGGCACGTCCCACTCGCTCCAGCCCGTCCCGCGGCGGCGAAGCAGCTTCCGTTCGTCCTCGTCCAGGGTCCCCTCCGCAGCCTCGGCCAGGAACGCCGGCGTGGTGAAGAGCGAGCGCACGAGCTTCTCGGGCGTCACCGCCGGCCAGGCGTGCTCGAGCACACGGTTCAGGTAGCCGTTTGCCTTCAACGCCTTCTCGACCTGCTCGCCGTCGCGGATCGCGCCGCCCTGGAGGATCCGCGAGTACTCGGAGTAGAAGCTGCGCACGATCCCCATCCGAAAGCGCTCGCGGGCCGCGGCCGTCGTGCCGTGCGTCTCACGGATCTCGGCGAGCAACCGCTCCTGGTCGCGCACGCGGACGCGGATGTACTCGCCCTCGAGCTTCAGGATCACCTCCTCGGGCTCGGCGGCCAGGCGCAGCTCGGCGGCGCGGGCGATCACCTCGGCCATGCGGGTGTCCGCCTTCAGCCACGCCGTCTGCGGCGAGTCGCGGAGAGTCGGCTCGACGCCGGCGACGAGCTCGGAGACGGCGAGCTGCTCGACGCTCCCCTCGCCGAGTGCGGGCAGGACGTGCGAGACGTACTCCATGAACGTGCGGTTGGGACCGACGACGAGCACGCGGCTGCGCGCGTTCTTCTCCCGCTCGGTGTAGATCAGCCACGAGGCGCGGTGGAGGCCGACGGCCGTCTTGCCGGTGCCGGGCCCGCCCTGGATCACGAGCGGCCGCTCGGGCTCGCGGGTGATCAGGCGGTACTGGTCGGCCTGGATCGTGGCGACGATGTCGCGCATGTGCGTGTCACGGCTGCGCTCGAGCTCCTCCAGCAGGAAGTCGCCGACGCTGGCACCGTCGAGCGTCGAGCCGTCGAGTGCCTCGTCGGCGATGTCGATCAGCCTGCGGCCCTGCGCACGGAAGCGGCGGCGCAGCGTGACGCGCTGCGGATCCTGCGGCGTCGCCGTGTAGAACGGCCGCGCAGCGGGCGCCTGCCAGTTGACGACGATCTGCTCGCCCTCGTCGTCGTGCACCCAGCGGCGGCCGACGTAGAGCGCACGCTCGACCGCCTCGAAGTCGAGCCGGCCGAACATGAGGCCGCGCTCGGCGTCCTCGAAGGTCGCGAGCCGCTTCGCCGCCCACGCGTCGAGCGCCGCCTGCGCCACCTCGCCGTCGGCCGCGTCGCCGGCGCGAAGGACGATCTCGCGCATCCGCTCGAGGCACGCGTAGGCGTGGTCGACGTACGCCTGCTCCGCTTTCAGCTCCGGATGGCTCACGCCTCCGAATCTAGCGGCGGCTCACCCACGATCGTTAGTCGCCGGAGCGAAGCGACACTTCAGGGGTTGTCCGCGAGCGGGATCTGCTCCTGCAGATCCCGCTCTTGCGGGGCAGAAATATGCACGCGACCGAGCTTGGTGATCACGCGGCCGCGCGGTGTCCGCTGGAGGAAGCCGAGCTGGAGCAGGTACGGCTCGTAGACGTCCTCGATCGTGTCGGTCTCCTCGCCGAGCGTGACCGCGAGCGTCGAGAGGCCGACGGGGCCGCCTTCGAACTTGAACGCGATCGCGTGCAGCAGCTCGCGGTCGGTGCCCTCCAGCCCCTCCTCGTCGATCTCCATCAGGTCGAGTGCCTCGCGCGCGACGGCGTTCGTGACCGCGCCCTCGTGGCGGACCTCGGCCACGTCGCGCACGCGCCGGAGGATCCGGTTCGCGATCCGCGGCGTCCCCCGCGACCGGCTCGCGATCTCGGCGCACGCCTCCTCCTCGATCGCGACACCGAGGATCCCGGCGGAGCGGCTCACGATCGCGCTCAGCTGTCCCGCGTCGTAGTAGCCGAGCCGGAAGGTCATCCCGAAGCGGTCGCGCAGCGGCGTCGTCAGCAAGCCCGTCCGGGTCGTCGCGCCGACGAGCGTGAACTGCGGCAGGTCGAGGGTCAGCGTCCGCGCCGCCGGGCCCTGGCCGACGATGATGTCGAGCCGGAAGTCCTCGAGCGCCGGATAGAGGATCTCCTCGATCGAGCGGTTGATCCGGTGGATCTCGTCGACGAAAAGGACGTCCTTCAACTCGAGGCCGGTGAGGATCGCGGCCATGTCACCCTTCCGCTCGAGGGCGGGGCCGGCGACCGTGCGGATCCCGACGCCGAGCTCCTCGCGGATGATCTGCGCGAGCGTCGTCTTGCCGAGCCCGGGAGGGCCGACGAGGAGGACGTGGTCGAGCGCTTCGCCACGCGCCTTCGCGGCCGCGAGCGCGATCGCGAGCTGCTCCTTGACCCCTTCCTGGCCGACGAACTCGTCGAGCTTGCGCGGCCGGAGCGTGCGCTCGAGCTCCTCCTCCTCCGGGCCGAGGACTTCCGCGGCGACCGTGCTCATGCCGCCTGCCTCAGCGCCAGCCGGACGCGCTCCTCCGCGGGCAGCTCGGGATCCACGGCCGCCAGCGCCTGCTCGGCCTCGAGCACGGAGTAGCCGAGTTCGACGAGCGCGTCGCGGGCGGTCGTGTGCACCGAGGTGCCGGCGGCGGCCGAGATCGGGACGGGATCCTCGGCGCCGAGCTTCTCCTTCAGCTCGAGCACGATCCGCTCGGCGGTCTTCTTGCCCACACCCGGCACCGCCTGGAAGCGGGCGGCGTCCTGGAGCACGATCGCGCGGCGCAGGTCCGCCGCCGGGGCGCCGGAGACGATCGCGAGCGCGACCTTCGGGCCGATCCCGGCCACGGTGAGCAGGTGGAGGAAGAGCTGCCGCTCGGACGCGTCGGCGAAGCCGTAGAGCTGCAGCGCGTCTTCGCGCACGTGCAGGTAGGTCTCGACGATCGCCTCGCTCCCGCTCTCGGCCGCCCGGACGGCGCCCGGCGTCGCGGCGAGCAGGTAGCCGACGCCGTTGACGTCGAGCACGAACCCGTCCGGCGTGCGTCCGACCAGCTGTCCGCGCAGTCTCGAGATCATCCGGCGATCCGGAGGAGCGGCGGCGCGAGCGCGTGGCAGATCGCGACGGCAAGCGCGTCGGCTGCGTGGCTGGGGGTCGGATTCGAGTCCATCGCGAGGATCGCGCGGACCATGCGCTGCACCTGCGCCTTCTCCGCGCGACCGTAGCCGCAGACCGCCTGCTTCACCCGGGCCGGCGGATACTCAACGCACTCGACGCCGGCCGCCGCGGCGGCGACGAGCACCGCCCCGCGCGCCTGACCGACGGAGAGCGCGATGCGGGCATCTGCTCCGACGAACGACTCTTCCACTGCGACGGCGGCTGGCTCGTGCTCCGCAATGAGCGCCTGCACCCGATCGAAGATCGTCTTGAGGCGCAGCTCTGGGCGCTCCCGGGCGGACGTTTCCCACCACCCGTGGTCGAGTGCCCTGATACGGCCTCCGCTTTCTTGGACGATCCCGTACCCGCAAGCAGCCGTCCCTGGATCGATGCCGAGAACCTTCACGAGCAGAGGTTAGGCAGGGGGTCGGACGTTCCTTCCCCCTGCCCCGAAGCTGCTCCGGGCTACTCCACGCTCTCGTCGATCAGGGCCGAGGTGCCGCGCTGCAGGTCGGCGGCGATGTCGGTGAAGATCGTCTTCAGCTGCCCGGCGGAAGGCTTGTTGAAGAACGCGGCCGGCGAAGATGCGATCTGCTGGATCGCCGAGTAGGCGGTGATCGCCGGCGACTCGTCGGCGCCCGTGTACGACGTGCACTTGTTGGCGCCGCCGTTGAGCGCGTTCAGGTCGTAGCCGATCGAGTAGATCAGCGTCCCCTTGGCCTTGATCGTCGCCGCGGAGGTGACGCCCTGGCGGCAGGGCCGCGTCCGGTACGGCGAGCTCGTCGAGTAGTAGGTGGGCCCGATGTTGGCCGCACCGTCCGAGAGGAAGATGATCACGTTCTTGACGTCGGGCCGGCCCTTCGTCTCCAGCTCCTTCTGGGCCGCCTCGAGCGCGTTCGCGTACGCGGTCCGGCCTGCGCCCTTCTGGCAGTTGATCGTCGAGACGAGCGTCGAGCTCGTCTTCAGGACCCGGTCCTGCGAGTAGTCGTTCGAGAGCCCGACGACGTTGTACGCCGCCGAGGTCGAGTTGTAGTTCGATTCGTTCGGGGTCGCACAACGGGCGGTCGACCCCGTTCCCGTCGCCGGCGGCAGCACGGTCAGCCCGACCCACTGCGTCGTCGGCTCGAGGAACGTGAGGAAGGTCTTCATGCCCTCGCGCGCATTGTTCAGGTCGCTGCACGCGGGGTCGTCGGCGCCGGACGAGGTCTGGCACATCGAGCCGGTGCGGTCGAGCACCATCATGATGTCGAGCGGCTTGATCCCGCACGGCGAGCACGCCGTCGAGCGGGCGGTGATCTTGAAGGAGTCGATCCCGAGCAGGCCCGCGAAGAAGGTCTTCGTCGGCGCCTTCTCCAGCACGACGACCGCGTTGACCGGGTCGCAGCCGGGGATCGAGTTGATGCACTTCGTCGTCACCGTCGTCGTCACGTCGGGAATGTCGTCGTGCTCGTTCTTGCTGCCGACGGACGAGCTGTACTGCTTCGCGACGTTCTCCGCGTTCATCTGGTTCGGGAGCTCCTGCGCGCCTGCGAGTGCGGCGGCGTCGGCGGACGCCTGCAGCTGGCGGTGGGCGTAGTACGCGTAGCCGACGTCGATCACGAGGGCGGCGAAGCCCAGCATCACCACGAGCATGACGACGACGAGCACGATGACCTGGCCGCGCTCCTGCTGCGGCCGAATCCTGGGGCTTGCTGCCAGCTTCTGCGACACCACGTCTGGAACCTCCCTGAGACGGCGTGGCCGCACAACGCCTCGATGACACTGAAACCCTGTTAGCAGCATCGTCGGGAAGGCGTTGGAGCGCTCCCCCTCCAATGGGTGATTCCGCGCCTAGAACGAGTGATTCGTTGCCGTGCCGGGCTACGAGGAGACGAGCTCGAGGACCTGCTCGGGGATGTCGAAGTTCGCCGAGACCTCCTGGACGTCGTCGTTGTCCTCGAGCGCCTCGATCAGCCGGATCAGCTTCTTCGCCGCGGCCTCCTCGGCGACGGCCACGGTCGTCTTCGGGATCATGATCAGCTCCGCCGACTGCACCTCGATCCCGGCTGCCTCGATCGCCTCGCGGACGGCCGTGAGCACCTCGGGAGCCGACACGACCTGGAGGACGTCCCCGTCGCGCTCGACGTCGTCGGCGCCGCCCTCGGCGGCCGCGAGCGTCAACTCGTCCTCGTCCGTTCCGTTCGCATCGACGAGGACGACGCCGCGCCGCTCGAAGAGCCACGCGACGGCGCCGGTCGTGCCGAGGTTGCCGCCGTGCTTGGAGAACGTGTGCCTGACGTCCGAGGCGGTCCGGTTGCGGTTGTCGGTCAGCGCCTCGACGAGCACGGCGACGCCGTCTGGGCCGTAGCCCTCGTAGACGATCGTCTCGTAGGCAGCCGCGTCGGCGTCGGTGCCGGCGCCGCGGGCGATCGCGCGCTCGATCGTGTCCTTGGGCATCGAGTACGACTTCGCCTTCTCGATCGCGTTCTGGAGCGAGAGGTTGCCGGCGGGGTCGGGGCCGCCCTCCTTGGCCGCGACGATGATCGCCTTCGAGAGCTTCGTGAAGAGCTTGCCCGCGCTTCGCGTCGGCGGCGCCCTTCTTGTGCTTGATCGTCGACCACTTGCTATGCCCGGACACTCGTCTCCTCCTTCACCAGCTCGAGAAACCGTTCGTGCACGCGCGTGTCGGCCGTCAGCTCCGGATGGAAGGACGCCACGAGGAAGCGTCCCTGGCGCAGCAGCACCGGCACGCCGTCGTGGCGTGCGAGCACCTCGACATCCGGCCCCGCCTCCGTCACGCGCGGCGCGCGGATGAAGACGCCGCGGAGCGGCTCGCCCCCGCCGAGGTCGAGGTCGGCCTCGAAGCTCGCGAGCTGCCGGCCGTAGCCGTTGCGCTCGACGTCGACGTCGACCAGGCCGAGATGGGCGCGGTCGAGCAGGATCATCCCGGCGCACGTCCCGAAGACCGCGCCGGCGAACGAGCGAATCGCCTCCTCGAGCCCGTAGAGCCTGATCAGGCGCATGATCGCCGTCGACTCGCCGCCGGGGATGATGAGCCCGTCGAGCCCGTCCAGCTGCTCCGGCAGCCGTACCTCGACGGCGTCGGCCCCGAGCGCGCGCAGCATCGCCGCGTGCTCGCGGAAGTTGCCCTGGACTGCGAGGACGCCGATTTTCGGATGCGTTCCCATCGATGGGATTCTAGAGACGGGCTGCCGGAGGCCTGCTTCGGCGCGTTGCTACGGTCAGGCGGTGCGCCGCGTCAACATCGCCGACCCGGAACTTGCCTGGGACGAGACCGACCCGGACGGCTTCCGCACGGGCATGTTCCGGCTAGGGCCGCTCGTCGGCGCCGCCGAAACGGGTGCGAGCGTCTACGAGCTGCCGCCCGGTCAGGCGATCTGCCCGTACCACTATGAGAACGGCGAAGAGGAATGGCTGCTCGTCCTGGCCGGCCGGCCGACGCTGCGCCACCCGGAGGGCAGCGACGTGCTCGAGCCGTGGGACGCCGTCTGCTTTCCGTCAGGGCCCGAGGGCGCGCATGCCGTCCGCAACGGCACGGACGAAACCGTTCGAGTCCTCATGTTCTCGACCGTCCGGCATCCGGCGGTGACCGTCTATCCGGACAGCGACAAGCTCGGTGTCTGGACGTCGAAGGAGCGGATCGACAACGTGATCGTCCGCCGCTCGAGCAACGTCGACTACTACGACGGCGAGACGACCGGGACCGGCTGACGGCCCGGGCCGAGCGGGGCTACCAGCCGCGGGTCTCGAGCAGCTCTGACGGCTCGAGCGTCGCGGTCGAGATCCCGACCATCGGCTCGCCCAGGCCCGCGGACACGCGCGCGAGGATGTCGGCGTCGCGGAAGTGCGTGGTCGCCTCGACGATCGCCTTCGCCCGCAGCGCGGGATCGCCCGACTTGAAGATGCCGGAGCCGACGAAGACGCCGTCCGCGCCGAGCTGCATGCAGAGCGCGGCGTCGGCGGGGGTCGCGATGCCGCCCGCGGTGAACGTCACGACCGGCAGCTTGCCGTTCTCCGCAACCCAGCGGACGAGCTCGTACGGGGCGCGCAGCTCCTTCGCCTCGGCGTAGAGCTCCTCCTCGCGCAGCGCGCCGAGCCGGCGGATGCCGCCGAAGACCGCGCGCATGTGCGTGACGGCGTTGACGACGTCGCCGGTGCCGGCCTCGCCCTTGGTGCGGATCATCGCCGCGCCCTCCGCGATCCGCCGCAGCGCCTCGCCGAGGTTGGTGGCGCCGCAGACGAACGGGATCTCGAACGCCCACTTGTCGACGTGGTGCGCGATGTCGGCCGGAGTCAGCACCTCCGACTCGTCGATGTAGTCGATCTCGAGCGACTGCAGGATCTGCGCCTCGACGAAGTGGCCGATGCGGCACTTGGCCATCACCGGGATCGTGACCGCCTCCTGGATCTCCGTGATCATGGCCGGATCGGACATGCGGGCGACGCCGCCGTCGCGCCGGATGTCGGCCGGGACGCGCTCGAGCGCCATCACCGCGACGGCTCCCGAGTCCTCGGCGATCTTCGCCTGCTCGGCGTCGACGACGTCCATGATCACGCCGCCCTTGAGCATCTCGGCAAGCCCGCTCTTGACCCGCATCGTCCCGGTTTCGCTCATGCCGAAGAGTGTAGCCGTGTCGCATCCCACGCTCGAATGTGCGATAGCTATGCGTACCGAACGCGACTCCTCTCCCCCTCCAGACGGAGTGGCCGCCTCGGTGGCTGCGACGTCTGGCCCAGAAAGGAGCGTTCGGGAGAGGGGTCTGCGCTCCGCGCAGGCCCCTCGCCAACTCTCGCTGCGCAGGGACACGGGCAAAGCCCGTGTCCGCGCGAAAACCCCTGAAGGGTCGCTTCGCTCCCTCCTCTCCCGAGGGCTGGCTCAGCCGTTCGCCGACACCGGGTTTCCGAGCTGTTTCTCCCACCAGTCGGACTCGCGCTGGTCCATCTGCGTCTGCAGCTGGCCGACGTAGCGGGCGAGGTCGGACTCGCGCTTGCCGAGCCGGAGCTCCAGCTCGCCGACCGTCTTCTCGCGCTGCTCGAGCTTGATCTCGCGGAGCTCGGAGTCGGCCTCGAGCCGCGCCCAGCGCTCCTCGATCTCGGCCTCGCGGTCGTCGAGCTCGCGCATCCGGTCGGAGATCGACTCCTCCGTCTGGCCGAGCCGCTTCTCGCGCCGCTCGACCCGCGCGCGGTTCGACTCCAGCAGCGTCTCGGAGCTCGTGACCTCTGCCTCGCGGGCGGCGAGCTCGCGGCGCAGGTCGTCGAGCCGGCGTGACTCGGACTCGAGATGCGCGGCGGTCTGCTCGTCGGCCTCGTCGCGCCTGAGCTGCGACTCGCGCCGGTTCAACTCCGCCTCGCGGGCTGCGAGCTCGGACTCCTTCGCCGACACCTCGGCGCGCTTCGCGCTCATCGCGGCGACGACCTCGCCGGTCCCGGAGCGCTCGTCGGCGAGCTTCTCGAGATCCGCGGCGATCCGGTCCGCCTTCGCCTTCAGCTCGGCCTCGCGGGCCTCGTGCGCCTCCTCGCGGGCGGTGACGATCGCGCGCGCCTTGATCAGCTCGCGCTCCCGCTCGGCGATCTCCCGATCGCGGTTCCCGACCTCACCCTCCTGCTCGCGCAGGCTCGACTCGCGCTGCACCAGGACGGACTCCCGCGCCTCGACACGTCCCTCCGCGTCGGCCGTGCGGCCTTCGAGCTCCGCCAGGGCGCGTTCGAGGCTGCGCTCGCGCTGGGCGATCGCCGCTTCCTGCTTGGCGAGGTCGGCGACCGAGGACGTGCGCTCCCGCTCGCCCGCGTCGAGCTCGCGCAGCTTGATCGAGATCTGCTTCTCGCGCTCGCTGGTGCGCGTCTCCGCGGCCGCGAGCTCGGACTTGAGCTCGGCGAGCCGCTGCTGCTCGGCGGTGGCCGCCTCCGCGCGCCTGGAGAACTCCTGCTCGCGCTCCTCGAGCGCCGCCTGCATCGCGGCGAGCTTGGCAGCGCGGCCGTCGATCTCCTCCGAGCGGAGCGAGAGGCTCTGCGAGTCGGTCTTGCCGTGCCTGAACTGCTCCTGCAGCTCCGAGATCTCGTCGCGCAGGTCCTGCTCGCGCGCCAGCGCCTGGGCGAGATCGCCGCGGATCGCCTCCAGCTCGCCGAAGTCGGGCAGCGCGACGGCCGGCGCCTGTGCCGGCGGCTCCTCAGGCGGGGGCGCAGCGACCGCTGCCGGCGGCGGGCTGTCGGGCTCGACCGGCGGCGCGGCCTCCTCCCCATCGCGGCGCCGCTCGAGCTTGCCGCGAAGACCGGTGCCGAAGCCACCCTCGGTCTCGTGGTGCTCGCGCGTCGCCATCAGAAGAGCTTGGCCAGGTTGATGAACGCCGGCCCGAGGATGACCAGGAACATCGCCGGGAAGATGAAGAGCACGGTCGGGAAGAGCATCTTGATCGGCGACTTCATCGCCCGCTCCTCGGCGGCCGCCTGGCGCTTGAGCCGCGAGTCGGCGGCCTGCACGCGCAGGATCCGGCCCAGCGAGATGCCGAGCTGGTCGGCCTGGATGATCGCGCGGCTGAACGACGCGACCTCGGGCGACCCTGAGCGCTCGGCGAGCTTCTTGAGCGCGTCCTGGCGCGACTCGCCGATCCGGATCTCGCCCAGCGTCAGCGAGAACTCCTCGGCGAGGGCGCCCTCCATGTGCTCGGTCAGCTTGTCGACGGCGCCGTCGAAGCCGAGGCCCGCCTCGACCGAGACCGCGAGCAGGTCGAGTGCGTCCGGAAGCTGCGCGCGGATCTCGTCGCGCCGCTTGCGGATCCGGATCCCGACGATGAACCCCGGGGCGATGAAGCCGCCGACGCCGAAGAGGAGCGCGAACATGAAGCCGATGCTGGCGCCGCCGACCATGCCGCCGATCAGCAGGCCGAAGAAGCCGAAGCCGAGCGCGCCTGCGCCCTTGGCGGCGAGGAACATCGTCGGCGTCAGCGTGCGGCCCATGCCGGCCGCCATCAGCCGCGCCCCGATCGCCTCCATCGTCAGGCGGGGGTTCATGCGCAGGACGATCCCGGCGAGCGAGCCCGCCGTCGGCATGATCACGCGCTCGTGGAAGCGCAGCCGCTCGAGACCGACGATCGCGGAGCGGATCCGGCCGTACTCCGCCGCGCGCCGGACCGCGCGCTGGCGCTCCCGGGACGGTGCGGTGACGACCTCGCCGGCGAAGTACGCAGCGGCGGCGAGCATGAGGACGGCGAGTGCGAGCAGCAGCATGTGATCAGCCCCTGAAGGAAACGATTCGACGAAGGAGGAGGCTGCCGAAGCCCATCATCAGCACTCCCATGAGCATCAGCTTGTGGCCGGTGGAGGTGTGGAAGAGCGGCTCCATGTACTCCGGGTTCACGAGCGAGATCGCGGCGAGCATGAAGAACGGGACGCCGACGAGCACGTAGGCGGACGCGCGGCCCATCGCGGTCAGCGAGCGGATCTTGCGCGCGAACTGCTGCCGCTGGCGCACCGCCTCGGCGACCATGTCGAAGATGCCGGCGAGGCTGCCGCCGACCTGGCGCTGGATCGTCACGGCCGTGACGACGAACGAGAGGTTCTTCGACCCGACGCGCTCGGCCATGTCCCCGAGCGCGGCGTCCATCGGCCGGCCGAGCCTGGTCTCGGTCAGGACGCGCTTGAACTCCTTGCTCGCGGGCGGCTGGCCCTCGTCGACGACCGCCTGGATCCCCTGGCGGAAGCTGTGGCCGGCCTTCAGCGAGGCCGCCAGCGTGATCAGCAGGTCGGGCAGCTGGTCCTCGAGCGAGGTCAGGCGGCGCTTCGCCTTGAAGGAGACGTACATGACCGGCACTGCGCCGCCGGCGACCATCAGCAGCAGGGTCAGGAAGAAGCCGGTGCCGAACATGGTCGCGAGCACCCCGAAGCCGAGGGCGCTGCCGGCGCAGATGTAGATCAGCTCGACCGTCCGCAGCGGCAGGTCGGCACGCTCGAGCAGCCGGTGCAGCCGGTGCCACACCTGCAGATGCCCGAAGGCCGCCTCGGTCGCCCGCATCACCGTCGAGGCGGTGGCGAAGCGCTCCTCCGCGGGGCCGCGGGCGCGCTTGCGGTCGCCCTCGCCGAGGTGGGGCTCGATGCGCCGCTTCAGGCCGGTGCCGAGCGGTGCGCGCAGCAGGAAGACGACTGCGAGCAGGGCGCAGATGCCGACGAACGTGACGACGAAGACCGGGCCTGCCTTGAGCACGGGACCGGGGACCGAAGTGTCACCACCGCGGTCGCGCGCGCCGGGCACGATCGCCTCGGCACGGGCGCCAGCTGCGGCCACCACGAGCTTCTCGCCGGGGCGGGCCGTCGTGACGTAGGAGACCTGCCAGGTGCGGCGGAGCTCCTGCGAGAGCGAGGCGTAGATCGCCTGCAGCGCAGCCGTCCCGCTGGCGCCCTGGTAGCGGCCGCCGGTCTCCTCGGCCAGACGCTCGAGCGGCGCGGGCCGGAAGCTCGGGCTCTCGATCGCGATCGGGTAGACCGTCACCTTCGCCTCGCGCGCGGCCGCGATCACCACGTCGAGGGTGGAGTCGCTCGAGACCTCCTGCCCGTCGGTCAGCAGCACGAGCACGCGGGCGCCGCTGCGGTCGGCGGTCAGCGCCTGGACCGAGAGGAGCACGGAGTCGTAGAGCGCGGTTCCACGAACCTCGTCGACCCGGATGTTGCGGAGCGCCGCGTCGGCCTCCGCGGTGGAGGTCGAGAAGTCGGTCAGCTGGATCGCCCGCTTGCCGACCGCGACGACGGCGATCCGATCGCGGGCCGGCTTGGTCCGCACGAACTCGCGGGCAGCGGCCGATGCGTCCTTGATCGCCTGGCCCATCATCGACTGCGACCGGTCGACCACGAGCACGACGCTCTTCTCGCGGCCGAGGTTGGTGGCCTCGAAGCCGATCACCGGCCGCCCGTTCTCGCGGACCGCGGGGGCGCGGTTCGTCGACGTCGGCGTCACGATCGTCGCGCGCACGGTCGGATAGCCCGACGTGTCGACGGCGGTGATGCTGGGCGGCGGTGCCGCGGACGCGGCAGCGGGAAGCAGCGCGGCCGCGAGGGCTGCGAGCAGCAGCCGCCTCACGGCGTGCCCCCGTACGGGGCGGCGGAGAAGGTCGGGCGTCCACCGGGCACGTCGGCCCGGAAGAACGTCGGCGGGAGCAGCACCCCGTTCGCCGCCATCTTCTCGAGGAAGTGCGGCTTCAGCCCGGTGCACGCGAGCGGCATCAGCAGCCGCGACGTGCGCGTGACCGCGGCGCTGTCCTCGTCCGGCGCCTTCGCGGTGAACAGGTCCTGCAGCGTGATCACGTCGGACTCCATCCGGAGCACCTCGGTGATGTGCGTGACCCGGCGCGAGCCGTCGACGAGGCGGGAGATCTGCACGAGCACGTCGAACGCGCTCGACGTCTGCTCCCGGATCGCGCGGAGCGGCAGGTCGACGCCGGCCGTGAGGACCAGCGTCTCGAGCCGGGAGAGCGCGTCGCGGGGCGAGTTCGCGTGGATCGTGGTCAGCGAGCCCTCGTGGCCCGTGTTCATCGCCTGGAGCATGTCGACCGTCTCGGCGCCGCGGACCTCGCCGACGATGATCCGGTCGGGGCGCATGCGGAGCGAGTTCCGGACGAGCTCGCGGATGCGGATCTCGCCCTGGCCCTCGATGTTCGGCGGCCGCGACTCGAGCGTGATCACGTGCTCCTGCTGGAGCTGGAGCTCGGCCGCGTCCTCGATCGTGACGATGCGCTCGTCGTCCGGGACGAACGACGACATCGCGTTCAGCATCGTCGTCTTGCCCGAGCCGGTGCCGCCGGAGATGAGCACGTTCAGCTTCCCCTTGACGCAGGCGGCCAGGAACTGCGCGGCCTGCGGCGTCAGCGAGTTGAAGTTGATCAGGTCGTCCATCGTGTAGGGGTCGCGCGAGAACTTCCGGATCGTCAGCGTCGGGCCCTTGAGCGAGAGCGGCGGGATGATCGCGTTGACACGGCTGCCGTCCGGCAGGCGCGCGTCCACCATCGGCGACGACTCGTCGACGCGGCGGCCGACCTGCGAGACGATCTTGTCGATGATCCGGAGCAGGTGGGCGTTGTCGACGAACGACGCGTCCGCGCGCTCGAGACGCCCTTCGCGCTCGACGAAGATCAGGTCGTGAGCGTTGACCATGACCTCCGTGACCGAGTCGTCGCGGAGGAACGGCTCCAGCGGTCCGTAGCCGAGCACGTCGTCGGTGATCTCGCGGACGATCCGCCGACGCTCGTCGCGCGTCAGCGGCGTCCGGTCGAGCGCGAGCTGCTCGGTGACCGCGTGGAGGACGCGCTCGGTCAGATCCTCGGCGGTCTCCCGCTTGAAGAGCTCCGGTCCGAGCTTCGCGATCACGGCATGGTGGATGCCGCTCTTCAGCTCCGCGTACGGATCGCCCGCACGCGGCGGCGCAGTGTTGGTCTCGTTCTGCGCCGCGGGGCTAGCAACGGGGCCGGCGAGCGCGACCGGACGCTCGGCGATCGCGTTCGCGGCCCCGTTCCCGTTCTGCTTCGAGAGTCTGTCGTGGAGACCCATGGCCTACGCCCTCGCCAGCGCGAACCCGCGCTTCTTCTTCGGCTGCTCCTGGACGAGCAGCGACTTGGCGACGTGACGAATCGCCTTGGCGAAGTCGGACCCCGTGTCGGCGATCGCGGGCGGAGTGCCGCGGTTGACGCCGAGGGGCACGGCCCGGTCCGACGGGACCTCGAAGCCGATCGTGATGTTGAGCGCCCCCTCGACCTCCTTCTTCTTCATCCCGACCTTCGAGTTGGCGCGGTTGAGGACGAAGCGAATCCGGGAGGCAGGAAACGAGAGGAGCTCGAGCGTCTGCAGTGACAGGCGCACGTTCTTCAGCGTCGGCACGTCGAGCCCACAGACCATCATCAGCTCGTCGGTGCGATCGAGCGTCGCCAGCATCGGCCCGTGGAAGAACGGGGAGGTGTCGACGACGATCAGGTCGTACGACTCCCGCGCCACCTCGAGCAGCCGGGCCAGCTTCGACTCGGTCACGAGCTCGGCGTCCTCGGGGCGCAGCGGCGCCGGCAGGACGTCGAGCCCGCACGTGTGCTTCGTGATGTAGCCCGCGAGCTTCTCCGAGTCCAGCTCGCCCGGTGCGACGACGAGGTCGTAGATCGTCTTCGCCGGCTCGAGCCCGAGCATGATCGCGGCGTCGCCGAACTGCAGGTCGAGGTCGAGCAGGAGCGTGCGCCGGCCCTCGTGCTTCGCGAACGACACCGCGAGGTTCGTGGCCATGACGGTCTTGCCCGTCCCGCCCTTCGGCGAGAACACGGTGATGATCTTGCCGTGGCGGGACGTGCCGCCCTCGGCCTGGAGCCTGCGGCCGGCGTGACCGGCCTTGCGGAGCGCGAAGACGACGTTGTCCGTCAGCTGCGGGAGCAGCAGGACGTCGGCGACGCCTTCCGCGTCGAGCGCCTCCTCGAGCAGGGCCGAGGACTCGCCCGAGGCGAGGATCACGATCGGCGCGCGGGTGTGCTCGCGGATCGCAGCCACCTCGCCGGCCGGGAAGGAGGCCGAACGGGTCGCGTGGACGATGACCTGGAGGTGCCCGCCGGCGAGCGCGGGCGCGGCCTCGGCGACGTGGTCGCTCCAGCCGACGAAGTCGAGCTCGGGGTGGGAGGCCAGCGCCTCGCGCAGGCCGTCGAGCCCGTCGCACGAGCCGGTGACGTAGATGCGGATGCTCTCGTTGCTCATCAGTTACCTCCCCCGGTCTCGTCGATCGTGTTCAGGCCGGCGTCGTCGAGCTGACGCTGGCGGACGCCTTCGCGGAGGATCGAGTACCAGCTCTCCACGTTCTCGGGGCTGTCGGCGGCGTCGGTCGCCGGCCGCAGCTCGAGGTGCCACTCCTTGGCGCTTGCGTAGACCCAGTGGAGCTTCTGCACCTGCGTGTCGGTGACCTTGAGCATCACCGAGTGGGCACCGTCGGTCGAGGCGAGCTTCTCGGCCGCGGCCGCGTTGCTGGTCGGCGCGCGGAGGACCTCGACGTCGCGGAGGACGACTCTCGTGAACGAGATCTGGCCGGACTCGGGCACGTTGAACGTGGCCACGAGATCGACGCGGTCACCGTTCTCGAGCGTCCCGACGAGCAGCTGATCCTTGTCCCCCGGGACGGAGATGGCGCGCTGGACTCCCTTCAGCTGGGCGTGGATGCCCCGCTCGGAAGGAGCCACGAAGCGCCGGCTCGTCACCTGCTCGCCCGCGAGAACCTTGTCCGTTGCGACGAGGCCCGCGAGCTGCTTCGGGTCGGAGATCGCGCCGGGAACGACGCTGCGCCGGACGATCTCGGTCTTGGTCAGGAACCCCTTCTGCACGGCGGCTGCGCCCTGCGTGCCGGCGGGGATGTCACGCGCCGCGACCCAGATGGCCACATTGGTCTCGTCCGCGCGGACGTTGCGCTGGTAGTTCGACACGTAGAAGCTCGTCAGCAAGGCAGCGACGAGCGCCAACGCGATCGCGATAGAGATGTTTCTCAGTCGGTACGTCATGAGCGTCTTCTTCCTTTGTCGTGTCGCTGTCTTGATGCAGCTTTCGCACGTTCTTTTACGGGTGTGATTACTCGATTCGTTCGGTGGTGGAGCTCTTCAAAGTTCCGCTGGCGACGACCATCCCCATGATGTTGACCTCGTAGGGATAGGTCGCCTCGACGGTCACGTCGGCTCCGGCGGCCCAGGCGTTCGCGGTCACCGACACGCCCAGCTTCGCGAGCTCGAGGTCGGACGCGGCGTTCTTGGTCGCCGTGGTCGCGAGCCCGACGGGATCGCCGGTCTGCCGGCTGACGGCTGCCTTGCGGGCGCCGACGCGGGCAGCATCGGTGAGCGTGATGTAGTCGTTGTAGAGAGCGCCGAACTGGATGATCCCGAAGAGGACGAGAAAGAGCACGGGCATGATCAAGGCGAACTCGACCATGGTCTGGCCCTTCTGTTCTCTGATGCTGCGACGGCGGGTCATGTGAGTTCTGCTCTTTCGGCGTGGTGTGTGGGTGGTGGGCGCCCCGGCTGACCGGGGCACCCACCTGTGGTTCAGGTGATTCAGGTGAGCAGGTCGAGCGTCCGTTGGAACGCACTCTCGACTGCTCCGGACATGGCGGCGAAGGACGTGACGATTGCGAGGGTGATCACTCCGAGGACAACGACGTACTCGGCCATCGTCTGGCCTCGTTGCCCCTGGAATTCGATCTCGTCGCCCGTCATGTCACTTCCTTTCGTTAGAGCTACAGTTTTCCGGTGACCTTCGTGAGGGCCCCGTTGATCCCGCCGGCGAGAGCCGTCAGGGCGACCACGATGCCAATGGTGATCACGGCGAGGACGACGCCGTACTCAGCCATCGTCTGGCCGTGCTCCTCGCGTGCGATCGCGAGCCTGTTCTGAACGGCGATGAAAAGCTTCAGCACTTAATTCACCTCCTTCGAGCAGAGAGAGCGGTTGGACGGCCGGACATATGTGGCTGCCCGGAAGGCGGTGCTTGTCTGCGGATCATTTCGGCGAAGCAGTCCGTGCACGTGAGAAACCTTTCTCTCATCGGCGAGCCGCTTCGCCTGTCTTTTTTCACTCCGCTGGCCGAAACATCGCCCAGCGTTCGAGACCTAAGAAGCCCCATCTGGGGGACTTCTTGCACAGGTGCTCGAAGTTCCCCCATCTGGGTGAGAGTCGCTACAGCTTCGAGGTCACCGAAGAGAGCGCCCCGTTGATCCCGCCGGCGAGTGCGGTCAGCGCGACCACGATTCCGATCGTGATCACGGCGAGAACGACGCCGTACTCGGCCATCGTCTGCCCCTCCTCGTCACGCCCTGCGGCGAGCGTGTTCTGGATGGCGATGAAAAGCTTCAGCATTGAGTTTCACCTCCTTCGAGCCTGCGAGAGCTGGTGGTGGCCGGACGCCCGAGAAAACTCGAATGGCGACTCCGGCTGCGGAACACCTCGGCGAAACGGTTGCTGCATGAGAACTCCCTCTCATTCGGCGACCCCTCGACCGATTGCGGCGGTAATTCCGCGTTCCGAGCATCGCGTCGGGCTCGAGATCTGAGAAGCCCCCGCTCGGGGGACTTTTGGCACGTTCTTTCGAACTTCCCTCGTTCGAGTGAGCGGCGCTAAAGCAGGCGCCGATAAGAGCAGCATTGGAACCGTCGGCGGCGCGGTCGAAACTCATGGCGCCGGACGATGCAACGGACCCGGCGCCCGGATCACGGAGGAGCTGGGCCGATGCCAGGACGGAACCGCCATCTGTTGAAATTGCTCGTTCCCTTCAGCCTCGTCGCGGTCGTACTCGCGACGGTGCTGCGCCGGCGGGGTGACGACTGGGAGTACGAGACCGCCGACCAGACCGCCCCGCCGGTCGACGTGCCGCAGGGCACGCCGGTCGCCCCGCGCCGCAAGGCGCCGCGCTACGCGGTCGCCGCGGCCTTCACGACCCTGTTCTTCGCCGGAGCCGCCTTCACGGCGGGCGCCGGCGACCAGATGGTGCGTCTGGCCGACGAGGACGCCGCCGCGCTCGAAGCCGAGCTCGCCGCGACGACGCCCGAGGCACCCGCGCCGGATGCCGCCGCGGATCCTGCGGCCGCACCCGCGCCCGACCCCGCCACCACCGCCGAGCCGGCACCCGAGTCGAGCGCACCGGCAGCGGCTGCTCCGGAAGCCGCGGCCCCCGAGGCCGTGCGCCCCGGAGGCCGCCGCCCCGGCAGCGGCTCCCGCTCCGTCCACCAGTGAGGCCGCGCGCCGCCGAGCCGGCAGCCGAGTCCGCAGCAGCTGCACCGACGACCAGGGCTGCCGCACCACCCCGCGCGAGCACCGCGCAGGCGCCCGCCGCCCGCTCGGCCAAGGCTCCGGCTTCGAAGCCGGCCGCGAAGCCGCGCAAGAAGGCGGCCGTCAAGCGCGTCGTCGCCGTTCCCGCGCCCGCCCCGGAGATCGAGTCGGAGCACGGCGAGCCGACGATCTGGCTGAACCGGGCGCTGCCCGACCCGACGCCGGCCTCGGCCCGTCTGACGCCGTCGTTCGCGAAGCGGCTCAAGGCGACGTCGAAGCGCCACGGCGCCGACTGGGCGGCCGTCCTCGGTGTCCTCCGCGCCCAGGGCGATCGCAGCTCGGCACCGGCGACCCAGCCGGAGCTCGACCGCGTGGCCGAGCGGCTCGCCGGCCGCCAGACCTGGCGGGGTGCACTCGCGCTCTCCGGCAACACCGGCTTCGCCGACCAGGCCGACGCACTCGCCGACCTCTACCACTCGGTCGGGCTGCAGGCGCTCGTGACCGGGCTCGAGAAGGCGAAGAAGCGGCTCTCGACGAAGCTGCTCGAGACCGAGGGCGTCCTCCTCTACCCCGGCGGACGCGAGGATCTCGAGGCGGGCCGGATCGACGTCCGCATCGTGGTCCTGCTCGGCTACCTGGCCGAGCGCCACGACTCGCTGACGGTGTCCAGCCTCTTCTCGGGCCACCGGATGTTCGCGCGTCCCGGCGTCGTCTCGGCGCACATGTACGGTCACGCGGTGGACGTCGCAGCCGTCGGCGGCACGACGATCGCCGGCCACCAGCAGCCTGGAGGCATCACCGAGGACGCGGTTCGCTCCGTCCTGCTGCTGCCGGCCGAGTTGCAGCCGCGCCAGGTGATCTCGCTGCTCGGCCTGGGCGGGCCGTCCTTCCCGCTCCGCGACCATGGAGACCACATCCACGTTGGCTACTAGCACCGTCCGCTTGACCCGTGAGGACGGGCGCGTCGTCTGCGAGCAGCTGCTCGTGGCGACGCGCCCACTCACGCGGATGCGGGGCCTGCTCGGCCGCGCCGCCCTTCCCGCCGGCGAGGGAATCCTCCTCCGGCCGGCAGGCTCGGTTCACACCTTCTTCATGCGCTTCCCGATCGACGTCGTCTTTCTCGACCGCGACCGGGTCGTGGTCGGGATCGAGCCGTCGCTGCCGCCGTGGAAGACGGCCGGCCGTCGCGGGGCGAAGGCCGTCGTCGAGCTCGCCGCCGGCGAGTGCGAGCGCCGCGGCCTCCAGGTCGGCGACCGGCTGCTGGCCGCCTAGCTACCGCGTCAGGCCGAGCGCGACCTGCGCCTGCCGGATCATCCAGATCGAGCAGAGCAGCGCGTAGACGAGCGCAGGCAGCACGAGCACGAAGATGACCGTGAGCGCCATCTCGGACCCCCCGAGGGACGGCATCAGCTGCAGGAGCACGAAGGCGCTCGCCGCGTGGAGAACCGTCTGCCCGAGCCGCTCGGGCGCGAGCGAGGGAAACCGCAGGTGCAGCCACAGAGCCAGGAACCCGGCGCCGGCGGCCAGGGCCAGCACGAACGTACCGTTCGACATTCCATCCTCCCTCGAGCGCCGCAGTTGCCACAGGTGCCACAGGTGCCACAGGCGGAATGAGAACGCGGGGCCCGCCGCAGAGCCCCGCTCGTTCTCGTGAGAAACCTCTCGGGCCCACCGCAGGAGGCCCGTGAAGCTCAGTTGCCGTCTGGAGACACCATGGACGACGGGGTACCGCTTGACCAATCACCCAACGGGTGGTTCACCGCTGCGGTTGACGGTGAAGCGGCGCCCCGCCGGCCCTTGCGCTAGCCGTCGCCCGCCTGCGGAAGGCCGCCGGTCGCCCGGATCGCTTCCGGCTCGTCCTGGCGAGTCGGGCCGAACAGCAGCCAGATCGTCCCTCCGATCACGCCCCCGGCGAGCGGCCCGACGAGATAGATCCAGAGGTCGTCGAAGTTGCCGTTGAAGAGCGCGGGGTCGAACGATCTCGCCGGGTTGAACGAGCCACCAGACGCCGGCCCGACCGCAACGGCCGCGGTGAAGATGAAGAGCCCGATCAGCATCGGCGCCATCACGCCCTTCCAGGGCGCGCGGTCGTCCGTCGCGACGGTGCAGATCACGATCACGAAGAGGGCGGTCGCGATCAGCTCGAGCAGGAGCGCGCCGCCGTTCGAGATGCCGTCCCGGGTGCAGTGTCGAGCGCGTCGACCGCAGGCCCGGAGTACACGATCGCGACCGCGAGCACCGCGATGAAGCCGCCGATCGAGCTGCGCGATCCAGTACGGGAGGATCTCCTTGGGCGGGAACTTCCGCGCCGCGGCGAGGCCGAGGGAGACAGCGGGGTTGAAGTGGCCGCCGGAGATGTGTCCGAGCGCCGCGATCGCCATCGCGAGGCCCGAGGCCGAACGCAAAGGCGATCCCGAGGCCTCTGATCGCACCGGCGCCGATGTCGACCGAGACGGCGACCGCGTTGAAGCCGAGAAAGAAGAACAGGAACGTGCCGAGCACCTCCGCTCCGAGGCGCAGACCGAGCGCTGGTGAGTCCATCCGACTTCCCTCCTTTACCTTCCGGGCCACGTCACGACCGTCGGCCGGCGCGCCAGGTTCGTCGCGGGGATACTGACACCACCCCCGGAGGGAACGCGAGCGCTGTGCAGAGGCCGGCCTGAACTGACCCGATCGGGTCCTATCCGGCGAGGGCCTCGGGCCCTACTTTTCGTCTGAGTTCGCCTCGATCGACCTCAAGACGAAAGGCGCTGTTGAACCGACGACCTATCGCGACGCAGGTGACGGCATGAGCGTTGTTGCCGGCTCGCTCGACTTCGTGCTGGCGGCCGGGGTGACGGCGGTCGTCGTCTTCGTGGCCGGGCTCTGGATCACGACCAGGAGTCGTAAGCGCCGCGTCCCCGAGGCGACGACGACCGAGCAGGTCGGCCCGCCTGGATTCGAGCACTCCCGCAAATAGACTGCTTTACGTTGGCTTCGCTTCGGCGCCCGCCTTCCCGAAAACCGCGAAGGCCAGAATGAAGAAGCCGAGCCCGGCAAGGATCAGAGCAACTCCGACGACGATGCTGAAGATCGCGACTCCCGTCGCCATGTAGGACATGTTCAGCGCGGTCGAGAGAGCGGTCTCGGTCACCCAGGTATTGCGGGCAGCGTTCGAGACCGGCTTTCCGCTCTCATCCTTCGCCGCAGCTGCCTCATCGTTCGTGCCCGCCGGGTCGGTTGGATCGGAGGCGGAGACGAACCGTCCCATCTCGGCGTAGGTGAGCCCGGCGGAGGACTCGAGCGCGTGGATCCGCATGTACTGCGCGAAGCAGCGAGCCTCGGATCCGGTCGTGATCGGTTCCTCCGCGACGTCGCAGTCGGGCGCGTCCACCGTCAGATTCGCCTCCTCGATCCCGGGCGCGATCCCCTCCGGGCTCATGTCCGGCGAGCCGACGATCTTCTCCTGCGACAGCTCGTCCTCGACCGTGTTCTTGCCGGCGATCCCGATCGCGATCGTCGCGACCCCGAATACGATCAGGATCGCGCCTGCGGCGTAGCCGCCGAGCCGGAGCAACTTCGAGCGTTCCATGTCGCACCTCCGTGGCTGTCAGGAACACCCGATGATGCCGGACAGCGGGGCGGCGCGGCGTACTAGGCGATCGAGGCGGGACGTCGAGAGGTGGCCGCGCGAGCGATCGGACCGGAAGGCAGCGTCAGCCGAGGCCGAACCAGTCGACGAGCCCGAGCAGGTAGAGCACGACGACCGCGCCTACGATCCCGAGAGCGAGCGTGGGAAGGTAGTTCCACACGGCGGCGACCGCGGCGACGACAGGATTGCGTGAGGGACTGGCTGATCTCACGGCTCGGATCATGCACGGTCTGTAACGCCGCTGTCTACTCAGTGCCAGCGAGGGCTGAGCGCGACCCCAGTGGCGCTCAAACCCTCGTGCCCGTCCGGAGGCCGCTCCGTGCGGGCTCGTCCGAAGACGCGGGTCCGGGATGACGATCAGACCCCAATATCGTCGCGGCATCCCGGTCCTCGACCCGCGTGTCCCTCGAACACTCGGGTTATGCCCGACCGCTTGCTGCAGGAAACCGGCGATCGGTCGCCGCCGCCCAAGCTGGCGTCTTTGGTAGGCCCGAGGCGACGCTAGGTCGCAGCTTCCTGTTCGCCGGCGGCGTGGAGGTCGTCGCTGAGCGCGTTGCGGAGCCCGAAGAGGCCAGCGGCCATCCGGTCATAGCTGCTCGCCAGGGACCAGTCCTCGAGCACACGGAACAGCAAGGCTTTCTGCTCGATCGTCAGCGTTACGGGTCGAGAGGCGCCGACATCCTCGAACGCCTTGGTGATCCCTTCGGTGCCTTCGGTCCTCCGCAGTTGCTCGAGCAGAACGTCGCGGCTGGCCCACGGAAGCCTGACGTTGCCGCCTCGGTCGGTCACGATCCTGATGGCTTCGTGTCGTCCGCTCATGGCGGGGAGGCTACGTGAGTGGTCGCCTATTCGTCGCCGGCGAGATCGTCGGCGAGGCTGCGCCTGAAGCCCGCTAATCCAACGAGAACTGATCGCGTGAACTTCGCAGTCACTGATCCGAACGCGCCAGCAGCTCCGCGAGGATGCGTCGCGCGCTAGTCACGCGCACACGAGCAACGCTGGAAGCCGCGACAAACAGGGCCGCCCCCACTCCCGGAGGCGGCCCTTAGACCGAGGGCGAACACCCGTCGCGTGCGGCCCGCGACGGGACAACGAACTTCATCTCCGGCGACGAGCCGACGCCGAGATCAACTTGATTTGGGCCCGCCTGGATTCGAACCAGGGCGCGACGGATTATGAGTCCGCTGCTCTGACCGCTGAGCTACGGGCCCGAGCGGCAGCACCGAGAGTAACGCCCGCACCGGTTCTCCAGACGACCGCGGTCCTGCGGCTGTCACAATGTTCGGCGTGAAGGCCTACCAGCAGGTGACCGAGCTCCGGACCGCAGGTGGGCTCTCGATCAAGGACATCACCGAGGAAGTACAGGAGGCTGTCTCGGCGAGCGGGATCCGGAACGGGATCTGCTCGGTGTACTCGCCGCACACCACCTGCTCGGTGCGGGTGAACGAGTTCGAGAGCGGCTTCCTCGAGGACTTCGCGCTGCTGCTGAAGCGGCTCGTCCCGAGCGACAACTACTACGCGCACGACGACTGGGACCGACGCACCGAGAACGTCAGCCCCGAGGACATGGACTTCGGCAACGGCCACTCGCACTGCATGTCGATGCTGCTCGGCCCCGCCGGCGAGTCGATTCCGGTCTCCGACGGCGAGCTCTGCCTCGGCACCTGGCAGCGCGTGCTCTTCCTCGAGCTCGACCGCGAACGCGACCGCCGCTGGCTCGTGCAAGTCGTCGGCGTCTGAACTTGCCCGCAGCATCCGAAATCTGCGAGTGCAGATTCCGGATGCGCGAAGACCCCTGAAGTGTCGCTTCGCTCCGGCGTCACGCAGACGGCGGGTGAGACCTACTCGGGCGTGACGTAGGCGGCGGTGAGGCCGCCGTCGACGAGGAACGTCGCCCCGTTCACGTACGAGGACTCGTCGCTCGCGAGAAAGAGCGCGGCGTTGACGATCTCGCGCGGCTTCGCCAGACGGCCGGTCGGCCAGTGAATCCGCCGCCGTTCGAGCGCCTCCGGGTTGTCTCCGAAGATGTTCAGCAGCAACGGCGTCTCGACCGGGCCGGGGCAGAGCGCGTTCACGCGCACGCCCTGGCGGGCGAACTGGACGCCGAGCTCGCGCGACATCGACAGCACCGCGCCCTTGGACGCCGAGTAGGAGATCTGCGAGGTCGCGGCGCCGAGGATCGCGACGAACGAGGCGACGTTGATCACCGAGCCGCCGCCGCGCTCGAGCAGGTGCGGGATCCCGTGCTTGCAGCAGAGGAAGACGCCGCGCGTGTTCACCGCCTGAACGCGGTCCCAGGCCTCGACGGAGGTGTCGAGCACGGACGCGTCGTCGTCGGGCGAGATCCCGGCGTTGTTGTAGAGGACGTCGATCCCGCCGAAGCGCTCGGCGGTCGCGGCCATCATCGCCTCGACCTCCGCCTCCTCGGCCACATTCGCCTGGAACGCGAACGCCTCGCCCGCGCAGAGGCCGGCCGTCTCCTCCGCCGCGGCGAGGTTCATGTCGGCCGCGCAGACCTTCGCCCCCTCCTCGGTGAAGAGGAGCGCTGCCTCGCGGCCCATCCCGCCGCCGGCGCCTGTGATCACGCACACCTTGCCGTCCAGTCGTCCCGCCACCTCAGCCCTCCGTCGAGAAGAACACCGTCTTGACCTCGGAGTAGCCCTCGAGCGCGTGCATTCCGAGCTCGCGGCCGAACCCCGACTGCTTGAAGCCCCCGAACGGCGTCGTCACGCGGACGGACGAGTTCGAGTTGATGCTGAGCACTCCGGTGTCGATCGCCCGCGCGACGCGCAGCGCCCGCGCGCCGTCGCGCGTCCAGATCGAGCCCGAGAGCCCGTACGGCGTGTCGTTCGCCAACCGCACCGCCTCCGCCTCGCCCTCGAACGGGATCAGCGCGGCAACCGGCCCGAAGACCTCCTCCCGCGCGATCCGGTCGTCGTTCGACGCCTCGACGATCGTGGGCGGGTACCAGAAGCCCTTCCCCGCCGGCGTCTCGCCGCGGTAGAGCGGCTCGCCGTCGACGAAGCCTGCCACCGTCTCACGGTGCGCGGCCGAGATCAGCGGGCCCATCTCGGTCGCGTCGTCGCCGGGATCGCCCACCTTCAGCGCCCTGGTGGCCTCGATCAGCAGCTCGGCGAAGCGGTCGTAGGCGCTCCGCTCGACGAGGATCCGCGAGCGTGCGCAGCAGTCCTGGCCCGCGTTGTCGAAGACGGCGTACGGGGCGGACGCGGCGGCCCGCTCCAGATCGGCGTCCGCGAAGACGACGTTGCCCGACTTGCCGCCGAGCTCGAGGGTGACGCGCTTGATCGTGCCCGCGGCGCCGCTCATCACCTGCTGCCCGACCTCCGTCGAGCCGGTGAAGCCGATCTTCGCCACGTCCGGATGCTCGACGAGGCGGACGCCGACCACCGAGCCCTTGCCGACGACGACGTTGAGCACCCCTTCCGGGATCCCGGCCTCGAGCGCGAGCTCAGCGAGGCGCAGCGCCGAGAGTGGCGTCAGCTCGGCCGGCTTCAGCACGACCGTGTTGCCGGTGGCGAGCGCCGGCCCGAGCTTCCAGGACGCGATGTTGACGGGGAAGTTCCAGGGCACGATCAGGCCGACGACGCCGAGCGGCTCACGGAACGTGAACGCCTCGCCGCCCGCGACGGGGATCGTCTCGCCGTAGTGCTTGTCGACCGCGCCGGCGTAGAAGTGGAAGACCTGCGCGACCATCCCGACCTCGCCCCGCGCGCCCGCGATCGGCTTGCCCACGTTGCGCGACTCGATCTGCGCGAGCTCCTCGCCGTGCTCCTCGACGAGCGAGGCCAGGCGTCGGAGCAGCCGGGCCCGGTCGGCCGGCGCCACGGCTCGCCACGCGGGGAAGGCCGCCTTCGCCCGCTCGACCGCCGCATCGGTCTCCTCGACCCCCGCCTGCTCGAGCTCGGCGAGCGGCTCCTCGGTCGCCGGGTTGAGGACGGTCAGCATCGCGCTATTTGACCATCTCCTTCTCAAGCGCGGTGCTCGGACCGCCGATGAGGAGGACGTGGCAGCGGAGAAGGCAGCGGCCCAGGAAGCCGTCGAGGAGCTGATCGCGCACTACCAGGCAAAGGCGCGCTCGGTCAACCGCGCCAGCGTCACGATCGGCGCCTTCGCCGGTGTTCTCGTCGGCTCGATCCCGCTCAGCCCACTCCGCGCCGCGTGGCCGATCCCGTCGAGCTACGGCTTCGCGACCCTGCTCGGCGGCCTCGTCATCGGCGTGCTGATCGGCTACGTCGTCGGCGACCCGCGCGGCAAGCTCTACCAGCGCATGGCCGAGCAGGCCCGGCTGCAGCTCCAGCTCGAAGAGCGGATCTCCCAGAACGACGCCCGGATGGGCCAGCTGCTGACGGCCCTCACCGCCCGTGCGGCCGCGGCGGCCCAGCGCCCCGCACCGCAGCCGCTCGCAGAGGTGCCTCCGCCGGTCGTCGCGGCTGTACCACCACTGCCGCTTCTCGACGTCGCCCCGCTGCCGCGCCTGCGGACGGTCGCGGCGCCCGCTGCGCCGCCGCTCTCGCCGCCCGTCTCCGGCTAGCCCTTCGCCTCCCGGTAGGCCCGCGCCTCGTCGACGAGCGCCCGGAAGAGCGCCTGGTCCTCGCCCTCCTCCGGGTGCCAGAGCACCCCGACCGCAAAGCGCTTGCCGGGATCCTCGAGCGCCTCGAGCGTGCCGTCATCCGCCCACGCGGACTCGACGAGGCCGTCGCCGACCTTGCCGAAGCCCTGGTGATGATGCGACTTGACTGGCGCGCGCTCGCCGAGGAGCGAGCCGAGCTTCGTCCCCTCCTTCACGTCCACCTCGTGATCGGCGAAGACGCCGGGCGTGTGCTTGTGCTTCTCGTCCCCGACCACCTCGGGGAGATGCTGGACGAGGTCGCCGCCGCGCGCGACGTTCAACACCTGCGAGCCACGGCAGACGGCGAGGACGGGCATGTCGCGCTCGAGCGCCGCCTGCAGCAGCGCCAGCTCGCCGCGGTCGCGCTCCGGGCGGAGCCCGTTCGTCTCCGGATGCGGCTCGTGGCCGTACGCGGAGGGATCGATGTCGGAGCCGCCGGAGAAGATGACCCCGTCGAGCGCGTCGAGCGTCTCGTCGATCCCGTCCTCGCTCGGCGGCACGAGCAGCACCCGCCCGCCGGCGGCCTCGATCATCTGCACGTACGCCAGCGGGATCACCGCGGCGGGCACGTCCCAGACTCCCCAGCGCACGCTCGGCTCGGCGTAGGCGGTGATCCCGATCAGCGGCTTAGCCACGCTCGAAGAACCTCTGCCGCTCGTACGACGTGACCACCTTGTCGAAGAGCTCCTGCTCGGTGCGGGCGTAGTTCAGGTAGTGGTCGACGACCTCGTCGCCGAAGGCGCCTCGGGCCATCGAGCCGTCCTCGAGCGCCGCGATCGCCTCGCGCAGCGTGTGCGGGAACCGGTCGGCGCCCGACTCGTACGCGTTGCCCTCGAGCGGCTTCGGCAGCCTCAGCTTGCGGTCGATCCCGTCGAGCCCGGCCGCGATGATCGCCGCGAAGGCGAGGTAGGGATTCGCGTCCGCGCCGGGGATCCGCGTCTCCGTCCGCAGGGCCGGCCCGTGCCCGACGATCCGGAAGCCGCAGGTGCGGTTGTCGTGGCCCCACGCGAGCGTCGTCGGCGCCCACGACCCGGCCGCGTAGCGCTTGTACGAGTTCACGTTCGGGGCGAGGAAGATCGCGAGCTCCTTCAGGTTCGCGATCTGCCCGGCAAGCCAGCGCTTGAAGGTCGGGCTCTCGCCCGCGAACGCGCTCCGGTCGCCGCGCCAGAGCGAGGAGTGGATGTGGCAGGAGGAGCCGATCCAGCCGTGGTCCGGCTTGGCCATGAAGGTGATCGAGCAGCCGTTCAGGTGCGCGAGCTCCTTCGCCCCGTTCTTGTAGACGACGTGGTTGTCGGCCATCGTCAGCGCGTCGGCGTAGCGGAAGTTGATCTCGTGCTGCCCCGGCCAGGCCTCGCCCTTCGAGGTCTCGACCTTCATCCCCGCCGCCTGCATCCCGTTCCGGATCTGGCGGATGAAGCCCTCGTCGTAGGTGGAGGCGAGGATGTGGTAGTCGAGGATGTACGGGACCGAGGGCGTCAGGGCCTCGTAGCCCTGTGCGTGCGCCTCCTCGTAGGTCTCCTTGAGCAGGAAGAACTCGAGCTCGGAGCCGATCATCGGCGTGAACCCGAGCGCCTCGGCCCGCTCGACCTGCGCCCGCAGCACCTGGCGGGGCGACGGCGCAACGGGCGAGCCGTCGTGCCAGTGGACGTCGCAGAGCACGAGCGCGGTCGCCTCGAGCCACGGGATCCTGCGCAGCGTCGCGAGGTCCGGCCGGAGCACGAAGTCCCCGTAGCCGCGCTCCCAGCTGGCGAGCGCGTACCCCGGCACCGGATCCATCTCCATCTCCAGCGCGAGCAGGTAGTTGCAGCCCTCGACTGCGTGGCCGGCGCCGATCTCCTCGGCGAAGAACTCGCCGTGGAGCCGCTTGCCCATCAGCCGCCCCTGCATGTCGGTGAACGCCACGACGACCGTGTCGATCGCGCCCGACTCCACGTCGGCCCGCAGCTCCTCGAAGCCAAGCACGGAGGCGATCCTAACGCTCGTGTCGTCCGGCACGTTGACAACGCTTGTGCCAGCCGCGCGTAATACGCGCTGACACGACACCGAATGCTGGGAGGGCTGATGGACACGGCACCACCTGCGGGCAGCCACCACACCGACGCTGACGAGAGGGAACTGCACAAGCTCGGCTATGCGCAGGAGCTCTTCCGCGCGATGGGCGGCTTTCAGAACTTCGCGATCTCGTTCACGATCATCTCGATCCTCGCGGGGTGCCTGACCTCGTACTACATCGCGTTCGGCCAGGGCGGCCCGGTCGCAGTCAGCTGGGGCTGGCTCCTCGTCGGCGGGATGAGCATCGTCGTGTCGCTCGCGATGGCGGAGATCGCCTCGGCCTTCCCCACCGCCGGCGGGCTCTACTACTGGGCCTCGAAGCTCGGCAGCCCCGCCTGGGGCTGGTTCACGGGCTGGTTCAACCTGATCGGGCAGATCGCCGTCACCGCGGCGATCGGCTACGGGCTCGCGACGTTCGGGACGGCGCTCCTGAACTTCTGGTTCGAGTACCCGAACACGAAGGAGTACATCTACCTCCTCTACGCGATCTTCCTGGCGCTCGCGCTCGCGGTGAACCTGCTCAAGGTGAGCTTCACCGCGTTGCTGAACACGATCTCGGCGTACTGGCACATCGCGGGCGTGCTCTTCATCGTCCTCGTGCTGCTGCTCGTCCCGGACAACCACCAGTCGCTCGGGTACGTGTTCGGCGAGACGGTGAACGCGTCCGGCTTCGGCGAGGCCAACATGAACTTCTCGAACCCGCTGTTCTGGTACGTGTTCGCCACCGGCCTGCTGATGGCCCAGTACACGATCACCGGCTTCGACGCCTCGGCGCACATGGCCGAGGAGACGCAGCAGGCCTCGCGGATGGCTGCGGTCGGGATGTACATGTCGGTCGTCGTCTCGGTCATCTTCGGCTTCATCCTGCTCGTCGCGGTGACGCTGGCGGTCCCGAGCACCGAGGGCGCGATCGAGAACATCGGCTTCCTCGTCCCGTGGGTCTGGTCGGAGTCGATGGGCCAGAACTGGGCCGAGGCGCTGCTCTTCATCTGCGTGGTCGCCCAGTTCTTCTGCGTCACCGCCTCGCTGACGTCCGCCTCACGGATGCTGTTCGCGTTCTCGCGCGACGGCGCCGTGCCGGGCCACCGGCTCTGGCGGCGCGTCTCGAAGAACCGCGTGCCGCACATGGCCGTGATCGCGATCGCCGTGCTCTCGGCGGCGGTGATGATCCCGGCGATCTGGAACTACCTCGTCGGCTACCTCGTCGGGACGGGGATCGCGGTGATCGGCCTCTACATCGCGTTCATCCTGCCGGTGATCCTCCGCTACCGGCTCGGTGACAAGTTCGAGCCCGGCGCCTGGAGCCTCGGCAACCACTACAAGTGGATCGACCCGCTCGCGATCATCTGGGTCGCCTGCATCTCGATCCTCTTCCTGCTGCCGCCCTACAAGGCCAGCATCCCGGGCACGGAGGGTTGGACGTGGGAGGCGGTCAACTACGCCCCGATCCTCGTCGGCGGCGCGGTGCTGCTGTTCGGCGGCTGGTACGTCCTCTCGGCCCACAAGTGGTTCAAGGGCCCGGTCCGGATGGGCTCGGTCGAGGAACTCGAAGCGCTGGAGCAGCGGCTCGAGGACTCGACCGGAATGCGGCCGGAGCCAACGGTCTAGGACATCGGGACGGGAAGGGGCGCGCCGGCGTCCCTTCCCGTCCGCCTGATCAGCGGCACGGCCACCGCGGCGACGAGTGCGAGCCCGCCCGCGGCGAGAAACGCGGTCGTGTACTCGCCCGTCTCCGTCCTGATCAGCCCGGCGCCCCAGGCGGCGGTCGCGGCGCCGAGCTGGTGGGCGGTGAAGATCCAGGCGAAGACGACGCCCGACTGCGCACCGAAGTGGTTGTTCGCGAGCGCGGACGTCGGCGGCACGGTCGCGACCCAGTCGAGCCCGTAGACGACGACGAAGGCGAGCATGGCGGCGTTGGCGGTGTCGAAGGCGAGCGGCAGCGCGAGCAGCGAGAGCCCGCGGAGCGCGTAGTAGGCGACGAGCAGCTTGCGCGGGTCGTAGCGGTCGGTGAGCCAGCCGGACGCGGTGGTCCCGATCACGTCGAAGAGTCCGATCAGCGCCAGCAGGCCCGCGGCCGTGACCTGCGTGATCCCGTGGTCGTGCGCCGCCGGGATCAGGTGCGTCGAGATCAGCCCGTTCGTCGTCGCCCCGCAGACGAAGAACGTGCCGGCGAGGAGCCAGAACGCCCGCGACCGCATCGCCGCGCCGAGCGCGTCGATCGCGGCGCCGAAAGCGGGAGCGGTCGAGATCGGCGGCGGCTGCCAGCTCTCGTCGGCGCCGAACGGGCGCACGCCTGCGTCCTCCGGCCGGTCGCGCATGAAGAAGACGACGGCCGGCAGCACGACGAGGAACGCCACTGCCGAGACCGCGACCGCGGCGTAGCGCCAGTCGAAGCCTGCCAGCCACGCGAGCGCAGGCAGGAACACGAGCTGCCCGGAGGCGTAGCTGGCCGTCATCAGACCCGTCACGAGCCCGCGCCGCGCCACGAACCAGCGGTTGGCGATGATCGCGGCCAGCGGGACCGAGACGGCGCCGGTCGCGAAGCCGTTGACGACGCCCCAGAGCAGGAATAGCTGCCACGCCTCGGTCATCCCGACGGTCAGCAGCGCCGAGACGGCGATCGTGGCCAGGGCGATCCCGACCACGCGCCTGACGCCGAAGCGCTCGATCAGCGCCGCCGCGAACGGGGCGCCGAGCCCGAAGCAGAGCAGGTTCAGCGAGACGGCGAGGCCGATCGTCTCGTGGCTCCAGCCGAACTCGTCGTGGAGCGGGATCAGCAGCACGCCGGTCGTCGAGCGGAAGCCGGACGCCAGCACGAGCGCGAGAAAGCCGACCCCCGCGACGACCCAGGCGTAGTGGACGCGCGCGATCACGCTAGAGAGAACGCACCTGCCGACCCCCCGCTTCCCCTGCTGACGTGTTCCTGGCGCGTGCCTGAGCGTGCGCGGCCGGAGGGGATAGGCCGGTTGGCCAGATCCGGAGAGCCGCGTGCGCTCAGGCACGCGAGGGCGGCGGAGGCCGGCTCCGCCGGCCGGGAGCCGCCCGGCCAGGCGCGCGTCAGCCGGTCCAGCCGCCGCCGTTCTGGTCGATTGCCTGGCCTGTGACGCCGCGGGCGTCGGGCGACAGGAGCCACGCCACCGTGCCGGCGATGTCCTCGGGCTTGCCCATCCGTCCGAGCGGGACGGCCTTCATCGCCTCGGCGACGGCTTCCTCGCGCGTCATCCCGGTTGCCTCGACGATCGCGTCGATGCCCTGCCACGCCATGTCCGTCTCCACCCAGCCGGGGCAGATCGCGTTCACCTGCACGTCGGCCGGCGCGAGCTCGGCGGAGAACGAGCGGACCAGCCCGAGCAGGCCCGCCTTGGAGGCGCTGTACGCGGTGTACCCGGGCACGGCGATCCGGGCGAGGATCGAGGCGATCACGACGACGTGCCGCGCCTCCGGCCCGTCGGCGAGATGCCTGACGGCCGCACGGACGCACCAGTAGCCGCCGAAGAGATTCGTCTGGACGATCTCCTCGAAGCGGTCGTCGGCGCCGTCGACATTGGGGCCGCCGACGCCGCTGTTCGCGACGAGCGCGTGGATGGGGCCGCGGGCCGAGGCGGCGGTCGCGAACGCCGCATCCACGCCGGCGCGGTCGCGGATGTCGCAGAAGTGCGCATCGCCGCCGACCTGGGCCGCGACCTGCTCGAGCTCGTCGAGGTTCGGCGCCAACAACGAAAGGGATGCTCCCTCGGCTGCGAGCCGCTCCGCGATCGCCCTGCCGATCCCGCGCCCGCCGCCCGTGACGACGACATGCCGACCCGCCAACGCCTCCATCCCGCTCCTTTTATCGCTCTTTGCGTGAAGTTCGTACGACCGCATCTCTTGTGGGCCGTGGGAGGGCAGCATAGATTTTCGGTTCCGCGCGGCCCGCCTCTTTCGTCCCACCGGCCCCGGTCATCCTCTGCAGCGCCTACTAGAGCGTCTGAATCGATGCGCAAAACAAGCCGTTGTTTAACAAAAAAGTCGCAATTTGCGGCCAGAGGGTCTTCCGGCGCTCTTGACGGTCGCCGGCGGAGCCCGTAGCTTCCCCCTTGCAGCGAGCACGGGACGCGAGTAGGTCGAGTCCGATCCGGTAGGCCGTAGGCGGAAGCCGAAAGTTCGTCGGATCGGGGGACGAAAGCGCACCCGGCTCGCTGAATTTATTTGTGGCGCGGTCATGAATCGGGAGCCGCTTTGCGCGGCACCCGATTCGCGCCAAGACCCCTGAAGGGTCGCTTCGCTCCCGGTTCGCTCACCATTGGCTAAAGCGCCGATGGCAACTTCGTTGCCGCACGAAGAAAAAGTCGCAATTTGCGACGACTCCGTGTCTCCACCTCTTGACCACCACCTGGAGACCCCCTAGATTCCCCCTTGCAGCGAGCACGGAGCGCGAGTAGGTCGAGGCTCCACCGGAGGACGAGTAGGCGGAAGCCGAAACGTCAGTCGGAGGAGCGGACGAAAGCGCCACCGGCTCGCTGAATTTATTTTTGGGCGCATTCGGACGAGGGGGCCGCGAGAGCGGCCCCCTCGTCGCGCCAAGACCCCTGAAGAGGCCGCTTCGCGGCCTGGGCTCTATGACAGGCGCTGTGGCTCCTGGCCCTGACGGTAACGTCGGACGATGCGCCGGCTTCTCGTTCTCGTCTCCGTCGTGGTGTTCGTGGACGCGATGCTGTTCGGGGCGCTCGCGCCGCTGATTCCCGGCTACGCGGACGAGTTCGGGCTCTCGAAGACGGGCGCGGGGCTGCTCGTCGCCGCCTTCGGCGCCGGTGCGCTCCTCGGCGGGATCCCCGGCGGGCTCGCCGCCCTCCGTTGGGGGCCGAAGA
The DNA here is from genome assembly GCA_963732995.1 of uncultured Gaiellaceae bacterium. GTDB lineage: Bacteria > Actinomycetota > Thermoleophilia > Gaiellales > Gaiellaceae > Gaiellasilicea. The sequence continues at coordinate 235,096 of CAVTBS010000010.1, forward strand.
CGGCCGTCGTCACCGGCCTTTTCCTGCTCGCCGCCTCCAGTTTCGCCTTCGCCGCCGCCGAGGGCCCGTGGGCGCTCGGGCTCGCCCGCTTCGTCCAGGGAGCCTCGAGCACCACCACCTGGGCCGGCGCGCTCGCCTGGCTCACCGTCGCAACGCCGCGCGAGCGACGCGGCGAGCTGATCGGGACCGCGTTCGGCGCCGCCGTCTTCGGGGCCATCCTCGGGCCGATGTTCGGCGCCGTGGCCGAAACGGTCGGGATCGGTACATCCTTCGCCGTCGTCGGCTCGATCGCCGCCGTCCTCGCCGGCTGGGCAGTGACGAGGCCCGGCGCCGAGCCCGAGCAGCAGGCACCGGGCGCCGTCTCGCGCGCGTTCGCCGATCGGCGCTTCCTCGGCGGGCTCTGGCTGAACACGCTGCCCGCCTGGCTGTTCGGGACGCTCATCGTGCTCGTCCCGCTCCAGCTCGACGATGGCGGCTTCACACCGTTCGCGATCGGCGCTGTCTTCCTCGCGGCCGGGCTCTTCGAGACCGTCGCCAATCCCGTGCTCGGACGCTTCTCCGACCGGCGAGGCCGGCTGCTGCCGATCCGGATCGCGCTCGCAGCCTCCGTCGTGGTCGCCCTCGCATTCGCGGCCGCCCGTGACCCCTACCCCGTCGCCCTCCTCGCGATCCTGGCCGCGATCACCTTCGGCGCCTTCTACACCCCCGGGATGGCGCTCGTCTCGGACCGGACCGAGGCGGCCGGGCTGTCGCAGGCGATCGGGTTCGGGATCATGAACACGGCCTGGGCGTTCGGGAACATGACCGGGCCGGCGCTCGCAGGAGCGGTCGCCGAAGCGGCCGGAGACGCGGTCCCCTACATCATCGCGGCCGCGCTCTGCCTGCTCACCCTGGTGGCGACGGGAACCGTTCGAGCACCCACGACGCGTCGAGTGGCCGGCGACGGTAGCTCCGCCCGTTGACGAGCGCGTAGTCCCCCGTCAGCGGGTCCATCGGCAGCCGCGACTCGACCGGGTACCAGCTGTTGTGCCGCTCGATCAGCTCGTTCACCTCACCGAAGTCCCAGCGGCGGACGACCGAGTCCCACGCGGCTGCGTCCTCCCCCACCGCCGCGTACGCCCCCGCCAGCCGCTGCTCGTGCTCGATCGTGAGCGCGTCGATCTCGCGCAGTCGGGCCATGTACGGCAGCGGGCCGCCGAGCGAGGCGAGGTAGCTGCCGGCGTCCGGCCGGAAGTTGCGCAGCCGCAGCTGCAGCTCTCGGCCGCGCAGCGGGCTGTCGCGAAGATCGGCTTCGAGGCCCTCCAGATTCCGCCGGTCGCGCGGCGTCTCGGGCAGGACGACTCCCTGCCGCAGCACCCGCTCCCGCTCGCGCCGCCTCACACGGCAACGGTAGCGCTACCGGCCGAGCAAGCGGCTGAGCAGGCCGCGCCGGGGCTCCGGCGGGCTCTCCGCGTCGGCCTCGTCGGCCGGCGAGCCGACCAGCCCGAGCACGTTCTCGGTCGAGCGCTGCCTGGATTGCTCGGCTCGCTCGCGGTCGCCTCGGACGGCGGCCCGCATCTCGTCGATGTGGCTCTCCTCTTTCACTCGGCGAAGCTTCGATCCGGCTCGGGCGGTTCCTCCCTCTCGACGACGACGCAGCGCCGGTCGTCGGCGGGGAGCGGCGAAGCCGCCTGCCGGAGCGCTCGAAAGGCGATCCCGTCGAGTTCGACGACGTCGCCGGGGCTTGGCGCGGCTCCCGCCTGCGGGACGAGCGTGTACCCGTCCGGCGACGCGACGAAGGCGAGCCAGCCATGCCCGTCCGCCGCTTCGGGTACCGCTGCGACGGGTTCCGGCGCCCGCGCCGGCTGAGGGTCGGGCGCAGGCTGCGGCACGTCGTTCGGCCCGCCTGAGACCTCGTCGACGAGCTCGACGACGCGCTCGATCAAGCCCGCGAGCCGGTCGAGGGACGGGAGGACGACAGGCGCCGACGGCACCTCCTTTCGACGACGCCAGGGCCGCATCACGCCTCCGATCCTCGCATACGATCGCGATGTGGACGAGCGCGGCCGCCACCTCGTCTACAGCGTCACGAAGACGTACCTCGGCGTCCTCTGCCTCCGGCTCGACCTCGACCTGGATGCGCCGGTGGCGACCTGGATCGACGATCCGCGCCTGCCTCGCGCCTCGCTGCGGCAGCTCCTGAACCACACGAGCGGGATCCCGGACTATGGCCGGCTGCCGGCGTACGGCGAGGCGGTGCGCAGCACGCCGTCGGAGCCGTGGAGCGACGAGGAGCTGCTCGCCCGCGCGCTCGCGGCGGGACCCGACTTCGAGCCCGGCGGCGGCTGGGCGTACTCGAACACGGGCTACCTGCTCGTGCGCCGGATCGTCGACGGCGTTGCGCCGGGCGGCTTCGCCGCGCGCTCGAGCGCGAGCTGCTCGGGCCGCTCGGGCTGACAGAGACGTCGCTCGCCCTCGAGCTCGGCGACCTCGAGGGGCTCGTCCCCGGCTGGAGCACACAGGTGGGAGACGGGATCCAGGATGTCCGCGGCCGCTACCACCCGCGCTGGGTCGGCCACCGCTCGCTCGCCTCGACGAGCACCGACCAGCACCGCTTCTGGACCGCACTTGCCGCTGGGGAGCTCTGCGATCTCGCCGTGCTGACCGAGGCCGTCGAGATCGGCTTCGACGCCCCGGGCTTCGTCCGACCGAGCTACGGGCTCGGCGTGATGACGGATCCGGGCTGGCCCGGCGGACTGCTGATCGGCCACGGCGGTGGCGGCCCCGGCTACGCCGCTGCCACGTTCGCCGTGCTTCGGGACGACGCCGACCCGCTCGTCGCCGTCGAGCTCAGCGGCGACGAGCGGGTCGACGTCCAGATGCGGACGCTGGACGAGCTGCGCGCTAGGTCCGGTTGAAGCTTTTCCGGACGAGTGGGCTCGTCCGGCCGGACGTGTCGCGCACCGAGATCGTGACCGTGTAGCGGCCCTTGCCGCGGAAGCGGACGGCGGGGACCCAGTTTCGGGTGTAGACGCCGCACGGATCCGGGGCGATCCGGGTCGTGAACCGCCGCGTCTGCGTCGCCTTCCCCGGCCGCGAGTCGGTCGCGAGGATCGTCAGGTTCCGCGGTGAGTCGTCGCAGATCCGGAAGCGGGCGTAGAGGCGCGCGCCCAGGAAGCGGACAGAGACGAGCTTGAGCGTCGGCCGCGCATTCGTGACGGGCACGGACGGGACCGCGATCCCGGACGGGCTCGAGACGGCAGAGCCGGCGCCGTTGGCGTTCCTCGCCGTCACCTCCACCCGCAGCCGGAAGCCCACGTCGGACGCTCGCACACCGTAGGTCTTGCCGGTCGCTCCGGCGACGACGATGCAGGAGACGGCGTCGACGTCGCAACGCTGCCACTGGTATGCGAAGGACGTCGGCGCGTTCGTCCACGTGCCGTCCTCCGCGGTCAACTCCTGGCCGACCTCGGGCTCGCCCGTGATCTCCGGGCGCACCGTGTTCCGCGGGGCCGCGCTCGGCGTCACCGTCTCCGTCGGCGCGGAACGGGCGTTCACCGCCCCGTCGGCGTTGACGCCGGTGACGCGCACGCGCATCGTCCGGCCCGCGTCGGCGGCCGTGAGCAGATACGTCCGCTGGACTGCGCCGGCGATGTTCGTGCACGCGGCGCCGCTCACATTGCAGCGTTGCCACTGGTACTGGAACGCCGTCGGACTGTTGCTCCAGGTTCCGTTCTGCGCGGTCAGTGTCTCGCCGACGCGCGCCGTGCCCGTGATCGTCGGCGCAGCAGTGTTCGCGGGCGGTGCAGCCAGAGCCGGCACCGCCACGACGAACGCCGCTCCGATCCCTGCCCCCAATCCCAGCAGTTTGATCTTCACGAAACGTTCCTTTCGTCGATTTTCTCCGCTGCAAACGGGAAAACCGGCGAAATGGGTGCGCGACGTGCGCCGGGAGGAGGCGCCGGCCGGCGCCTCCTCCCGCTGCGATTGCTAAGCCAGCTCGTCCGCGAGCGCGCGGAGCGCGGCGCGAAGATCGGCGTACAGGCTTCCCCGAAGCTGATCCGCGAGCGCGTTCAGCTCTGCCGCCGCGGCCGCATGCTGACCGAGGGCCTCGAGCCGCTCGGCCCGGTCGATCGCCCTGTCGATCTGGTTGAGCGTCCGCTGACTGCCGTTGCCGGACCGGTCGATCTGGTCGCGGTACGAGCGGACGACGGCGAAGCTGGGCTCGTTCACGAGCCGCGGCTGGTGCTGCGGGGTCAGCCGGTCGAGCTGAACCTCCCCTGCCGCCGCGATCTCGTTCGCGGAGAGCAGATCGGTCGGCGTCAGCTTCCAGCTGTCGAAGCCGCGGGCGATCTCCGACCCGTAGATGCCGCCGTTGTAGTAGTAGGTCGACCACAGGCCGCCGAGCACGAGCGTCGTGCCGCTGATCGGCCCGCGGTCGTAGTAGGCGATCTCCCGCGGACTCGCGGAGTTGGTGAAGTCGATCACCGAGACGCCACCCTGGTACCAGGCCTGCGTGATGATGTCGCGGCCGGGAACCGGGATCAGCGACGGCAAGTGCGAGACGCAGTTCTCCTGGTTCGTCTGCGCGACCGGCAGCTTGTAGTAGCTCCGGAACACGAGCTGGCCGCCGACGATGTCGTAGATCGCGTTGGCGCCCCAGCTGGGTGCGTCGGTGCTGCGGCAGCGCGGAGCCGTGCCTCCGCCCCACTCGTCGGTGAAGATCACCTTGGTGCCGTCGTTCGAGAACGTGGCGCCATGCCAGTAGGCGAAGTTGTTGTCCTGCGCGACCGCGGTCCGCTTCGGGTTCGCCGGATCGCTGATGTCGAGCAGGATCCCGTTGCCCTCGCACGCGCCGGCCGCGATGTCGAGCTCCGGATACGTGGTGATGTCATGGCAGGAGTCCGTCGTCGGCGACGGCGACCACGCGGTCCCGGACGGGTGCAGCGGCGTCGGGGGCTCGTTCTGGAGGCCGTTGATCTGCCCTGTGGCCTCGTTGGCGAACAGGCGCGGCCCGCCGACCACCGCCGCGTTCTGCGGCGCCGTGAGCGGGACCCTGATCACCTCGATCCGGAACTGCGAGAGCTCCTGATCGAAGTGCGGCGTCGCCACGGTCGTCCCGGCCGGCAGCGCCTTGCAGCCCGCCAGCTCCGTGCTCGGGCGAACGCCGCCCGTGCCGTTGACGTAGACGTAGATGTTCGCGGCGTCGTGCGGGCTCTTCAGGAGCGTGTGCGTGTGCGAGCCACGGCAGGTCTGGACGGCCGCGACCTGGACGGGAGCGTCCAGGTTCGAGATGTCGAAGATCCGCACGCCGCGGAAGCGCAGCGGGCTACCGGCCGGCGCCGAAGGGGCTCCGCAGTCTGTGCGCGCCCGCGTCTCCTCAGCGGACATGAAGAGCAGGTTCCCGTAGACCGACACCTCGCCCTGTCCGCCGGGGCAGACGACCGCGGTCCGGATCTGCGGGTTCGCGGGATCCGAGATGTCGTAGATCTGGAAGCCGTTGAAGTTGCCCACGAAGGCGTGGTCGCCCTGGAAGGCGAGGTCGGAGTTGACGAAGCCGAAGTCGCCCGGGTTGGCGGGATTGAAGAATCCGGCCGGCTTCATCCGGTTCGCAAGCAGCTCGAGGCCGCTCGCGGCGACACCGGCGTTGTCGAAACCGGGACTCAGCCCGGGGCGCTGGTCGGTGATTCCTTGCGCTGCGGCAAGTGAGGTCAGGACGGTCGCGGCGAGCAGCGCTCCGAGCACTGCGAACTGCGCGCGACGTCGACGTGGACGGGGAAAGTGTGCGGCGGGCACTCTCATGTCTCTCCCTGGTTGGGCGGCCTGCGGGTTTACCAACACTAATATCACGGTGTGGCCAAGGTCAAACCGGAGTTGCTGGCAGCGCTCGCCGCAGCGATCGTGCTCGCGGGCTGCAGCAGCGGCTCCGAGCCCGCCGCGGAGGGAACCGTCACGAGCGGGGAGACGGCTCCGAACATCGTCCAGCCGGGTGCACCCGGCGAGCCGGCCGAGACGCTGACGCCCGAGGAGCTGGCGGAGCTGGAGCCGACGACCTACAACGAGGCCGACGTCCGCTTCATGCAGGGGATGATCCACCACCACGCACAGGCGCTCTGGATGACGGACCTCGTGCCCAAGCGCAGCACGCGCGCGTCGATCGAGCTGCTGGCGCGGAGGATCTCCGCCTCGCAGGAGGCCGAGATCGCGCAGATGCGCGAGTGGCTGGAGACGAGGGGCGAGGAGACGCCGATGCTGCACCGCCCGCACGGCCATGCGCATGGCACGGGAGTGGCGGCGATGCCCGGGATGCTCACCAAGCCACAACAGCAACGGCTCGCCGCCGCGAGCGGGACCGCATTCGACCGGCTCTTTCTCCGCCTGATGATCCAGCATCACAACGGGGCGTTGACGATGGTCGACCGCCTCTACACGGACGACGGCGGCGTCGAGTCGGCCGCCGACGCGTTCGCGCGCCACGTCGATTCCGACCAGGCGATCGAGATCGCGCGGATGGAGCAGTTGCTCGCGGGCATCCGCCCCGGTGCGTGAATCCGAGCGCGGCGGGTATCGCGAAAGGAGAGGTAACAACCACAAGGGGGAATCTCGATGCGCCGCATCACCCTGCTTCTCAGCGCCCTGTTCCTGCTCGCAGCGTCCGTCGCGCTCGCGCAGGCGGCGTTCCCGAGCAAGATCGCGCTTCCGAACGCATTCGCACCCGAGGGGATCGAGATCGGCGGGACGACGTTCTACGTCGGCTCCGTCGCCAGCGGAGCCGTCTACGTCGGCGACCTGCGCACAGGATCCGGGCGGATCCTGGTCGAGGGTGCGCCGGGCGTCCCGCGCCGCCACCGGGCTCGAGCTCGAAGGCGACCGGCTCTGGGTCTCGGGCGCGCGCTTCGGCAACGCGTTCGTCTACAACGCGCGGACGGGCGAGCTGCTCCAGCAGTTCCAGCTCGCGACCACCCCGGGCGCGACCTTCATCAACGACGCGGTCGTCACGAGGCACGGCGTCTACTTCACCGACTCGCAGCGACCTGTGATCTACAAGGTCGGCGTCGGCGGCATCGTCGGTGCGGGTCCGGTGACCACGATCCCACTCGGCGGCGACTACACGCACGTGGCCGGCCAGCTGAACCTGAACGGGATCGTCGCGACGAAGAACGGCAAGACGCTGATCGCGGTGCAGACCTTCGCCCGCAAGCTGCTGACGATCGACCCGGACACCGGCGTCGCGAACGAGATCGATCTGGGCGGCTACGACCTCACGAACGGCGACGGCCTGCTCCTGAAGGGCCGGAAGCTGTTCGTCGTCCAGAACCGCGACAACAAGGTCGCCGTCTTCAGGCTCTCGCGCGACCTGACGAGCGCCACCTTCCTGCGCTCACTGACGAACTCCGACCTCGACGTGCCGACGACGATCGACAACTCGGGCCGGAAGCTCTACGTCGTCAACGCGCGCTTCGGCACGACGACGCCGACCGACCAGGCGTATCACGTGGTCAGGGTGAGGTAGAGGAGCCTGCGTCGAGCCGCATGAACGCGTACAGGACGAGGTAGCTCAGCGTCAGGAAGCCGGCGAGGAGCACCGTCATTCCGATCGCGATGGGGTCGGCGACGATCCCATCGAGATCGGAGAGCAGGTAGGGGTTCGCGAGCACGTCCCAGCTGTTCCAGCGAAGGACGCGGCCGAGATAGATGCCGAAGCTCGCGAGCCCCAGCACCGCGACCGCGGCGGCCCACGCCACCCGGACGCCCGCGAGGTCGCGGATGACCGACTGGACGAGGTAGAGCGACAGGAAGCCGAGCAGCATCCCCGTCCAGGCCGGCGCCGCGATCACGACGATGTCGACCCAGAGCGGCGCCGCGGGGCTCGGAACGAGGTGCTTGAAGTCGGTGATGATGTACGGCGCGTTCGGGAGGAACAGGAGCCAGAGCGCGGCGAGCGGGAGCAGGCGCAGCGGCGTCGTCCCCGCGCGGTGCCGGTCGTAGATCACGATCGAGAGCCCGAACGGGATCCAGGCGAGGAAGAGGTTCCAGATCAGATAGCCGAAGAGCGGCTCGCCCGAGTAGACGTAGCGGGCCGCGATCAGCGCGACCGAGAAGAGCGACAGCAGGGCCAGCGCAACGTAGATCGCGCGTCTGCGGCCGCTGATGTCCGTTCCCGTCACCGGAAGCACTGTACCGGCGAGGGTCAGGCCGACTCGTGCACGTGGCGGGCGGATCCGGCCGCCCCGAACACGGCGGTCTTCGCTCCCCAGCCGGCGAAGCGCGTGCGGAAGCTGCCGGTGAGCGTCCCTTCCGCGCCGGTGCTCCGGCACCCACCTCGCGTGGTGGTCGACGTCTCGGTTGCGGTGAACCTCCCGTCGCCCTGGACGGCGAGCGGCCGGGCAGGCGAACGTCCAGGCTCGGGGGGCCGCCGGAGAGTGGATCGAAGCCGAGCCGCTCGAGCCGCATCACGTGATACCAGGTCGTGCCCGCCGGCAGCGAGCCGCCGCGGTCGGCGAAGCTCAGCGTCATCCAGCCGCCGGCGTCCGGTGAGACCAGCAGCGTCGCGGCCGGTCCGGCCGGCGCCTGGCGAACGGCGGTCAGCACGGTCGAAGGCGAGCAGCTCTCGACCGCGGCCGGCGTGCAGTCCACAGGCCCGCCGCGGTTGAACGTCACGGAGCCGTTCAGAGCGGAGGCGGCGGATCGTCCCGAAGAACGACGTCCCGGTGCGCAGCACGAAGGTCCCGCGCAGGCTCACCGGCACGCGCGCGAACGCGCCGCGGCAGCCCTGCGACTCGCGGGATGTCCCGCGCGCGGCCGGTCGCCGTCACGGTCATGTCGAGCGCCAGCGACCGTCCCGAGGCGCGCGCGCCAGCGCCCGCTGCGGCCGTCGAAGCGGATCGTGCCCGCCGGGGCAGCGCGCAGCCCGTGCACCTCCTCCCCGCGTCCGTCGCCGAACGTGCGCGTGAGCGAGATGCCGAACGTCTCGCGCCCACCGGGCGACGTCGCCCCGACGACCGCCGCCGAGAGCTTCCAGTCCGGGGAGAGCTTCGTCGGGGCGACGAAGAGGGTGACGTGGTCGACGGCGGCCGCGGTCCCGGGCGCCGCGAGCGTGGCTCCCACGGCTGCGATCACGACTGCGATTCGACCCGTCATCCGCCCCTCCAGTCCCACACGGTATGCCTTCCTCAGTCGGGCAACAAGGGCATCGACAGCCCTTGGTCTCGGCCGAGCAGCACCGCGCGCGTCAGCGCCGTCGAGCCGAACCGGTCGCGAACCTCGTCCACCGCCATGTCGAGTGCGCCGTCGTTGCGGGGATCGAACGGAAGCATCAGCTGCACCGCCCGGTCGTCCTCGAGGTTGGCGACCGCGACCCCGACGAGCGTGATCCCGCGCCGTTCGATCATCGGCCTCGCCGCGGCCAGCAGGCCCCGCGCAGTGGCCAGGATCGTGTGGGTCTGCGCCGTCGGCCGGTCGAGCGTGTGCGACCTGCGTCGCCCGCGAGAAGTCGTCGAAGCGCAGCCGCAGCACGACCGTTCGGCCGACCCGTCGCGCCGCTCGCAGCCGGCGCGTGACCCGGTCGACGAGGCCGATCAGCGACGCGTCGAGCTCCTCGTGCGACGTGTGCCGGAGCCCGAGCGCACGCTGCGAGCCGATCGAGCCGCGTCGCCGGCCCGTCCGAACCGGACGGGGATCGAGGTTGTGCGCGAGCGCGTGCAGATGACGGCCCGACGCGAGCCCGAGCATCGAGACGAGCACCGACTCCGGCAGCAGCGCCACCTGGCGCACCTTCGCGATCCCCCGCGCGCGCAGCTTCGCCGCCGTGACGGGGCCGACACCCCAGAGCCGCTCGACCGGGAGCGGATGGAGGAACGCGAGCTCCTTGTCGGGCGGAACGACGAGCAGACCGTCCGGCTTCGCGACCGCGCTCGCGACCTTGGCGAGGAACTTCGTCCTCGCGACGCCGACCGTGATCGGAAGCCCGACTCGCTCGAGGACGTCGCGCCGCAGGCCGCTCGGCGATCTCGACCGGCGTCCCGAACGCGCGCTCCATCCCGCGCACGTCGAGGAAGGCCTCGTCGATCGAGATCCCCTCGACGACCGGCGACGTGTTCTCGAACACCTCGAAGACGGCCTTGCTCGCCTCCACGTAGGCGGAGAAGCGCGGCCGGACCGAGATTGCGTGCGGGCACAGCCTCCGCGCCTGGCGCTCGCTCATCGCGGTTCGGATCCCGAACGCCTTCGCCTCGTAGCTCGCCGCGAGGACGACCCCCATGCCCACGAGGACGGGCCGGCCGCGCAGCCGCTGTTCGTCCCGCTGTTCGACCGACGCGAAGAACGCATCCAGGTCGGCATGGAGGATCGCTGCCTCTCGTGACACGAACATATGTTCGCACAGTCAGAGCAGGTGCGACAACCAGTTCTGCACCGGATCCGCCACCGCGGCCGCCGCACGAAGGCTGTGGTTGCCCGGGACGAGCACGACGGAGCGCTGCGCCGAGGGCGGTGGGATCCCGAAGGGATCGCTCTCGCCCTGGACGACGAGCACGGGCACGGCGACCGCGTCGAGCTCCGGCAACCGGCTCGGCGCCGAGGCGCGACCGGGCGGCCTGAGGGGGAACGCGAGGCAGATGACGCCCACGACACCGGTCGCCGCAGCGGTGCGGCAGGCGACGCGCGCACCCGAGGAGCGGCCGCCCGCGAGCAAACGCAGTCCGCTCAGCTCTCCTGCGCCGAGTTGCGTGACGACGGATGTCCAGGCGGTGTCGAGCTGGCCGGCCGGTGCCGGCGAGCGCCGGCCGGCGACCCGGTAGGGCTGCTCGACGAGCGCGACCGTCACACCGGCGGCGTTGGCCGCCCTGGTCGCGGCCACGAGGTCGGGGGCGGTCACCCCTCCCCCGGCCCCGTGCCCGAGCACGAGCGCTGCGCGCGGCTCGTCCACCGGGTGCAGGTGGACACGCGCCAGACCGTGCGGGGTTTCGAGCTCGGGCATGTGCGGCTACTCTGCCCGTTGTTCGCTCGGGGAGGGGTTCCGATGATGCGAAGGCTGCTCGTGCTCGGCGGTTGTGTCGTGGCCGGCGCGGTGACCGCCGGCTCGGCCGCTGCGCTCGACTCGGCCGTGCGGCCGGTGCCCTCGCTGACGCCCGTCGCTACCCAGCGGTTGTGGAGCGAGCTCGTCCGGCGGCCGCGTGTGCAGTCGCTGAGGACGGCCGAGTGCCGGCCGCTGCGCGCGGTCTTCTACTCGCCGACGGACTGGCTCCGCCTGACGACGAAGCTGGCGGCGACGCCGTCGCCCTGCGCGCAGTACTACGTCTCCGTGCCGCCGCTGGCGGCGGACAAGACCCAGCTGCGGGCCGATCAGGCGTGGCGCATCCGTGCACTCGGGCCGTCGTTCCACGCCCTCGCCGAGATCAGCGTCACCGGCTGGACGTCGTGGGTCGCGTCGAACGGCGGCTCCTGGTACCAGGCCGGCGTCGAGGCGCGGCGGCGCATGGCCTCGGCCGGCTACGACGTGGCAGCCGGCGACACGTGGGCGCTGAACGAGCTCTCGTCGGCGGTGCGCCAGGGAACCGGCAACGCGCGCGCCAACATGCGCGCATTCCTCAACGGGCTCTACGACGGGGACGGGACGCTGCCCGCCGTGCGCGGAACGGTGTTCATCGCCGGGATCGGCCAGGCGACGACCGACCTCTCCCTCTACCAGGCGAGGCTTCAGGACTGGTACGAGGACAGCGGCTTCTGGACCGACCTCGCCCGCTTCGCCACCGACTGGTCGCAGGAGGTCTACGGAGACGTGCGCCACTACGCCGTGCCCGGCGTGACGCGGGAGGTGCGGCGTGACCTGCTGAACGAGTACCTCCAGCACCAGGCGTCGCTGGCCGGCGTCGCTCCCGAGTCGGCCGGCGCGGCGAGGGCGTTTCTCGCCGGCGCGCACAGTCCGCTCGCGAACGCAGCCTGGCGCTACGACGCCGCATTCGGCTGGACGGACGTCTCGCCCGAGTTGATGCAGGACTACGTCGCGGCACAGACCTACGCGCTGCGCTCGGCGGGCAACGGCCGGTTCGGCTATGCCTGGTCTCCGAAGAACCTCACCGGCGCCCCGACGGCAGAGTTCAATGCCCAGACCGATGCCCTGCTGACACGACTCGCCGCTGCGATCGCGGACTCGGGCGACACGCCCGAAGCGGCCTGCGGCGCGAGCTGGTGCACCGGAAATCTCGACGGCGCGACCGCGACGATCGCCTGGCGCACGTTCGGCGCCTGGAAGCCGTCCCGGCTGGCGTTCACCTCACCCGAGCAGGCGGTCGCCCCGGGCGCCGTGTCGGCGCCGCTGACCGTCGAGCTGCAGACGAGCACCGGGATCGCGTACACCGCCGGCGTGCCGGTCGCCCTCGAGCTGACGACGTCGTCGCCGACGGCGGAGCTCGCGCCAGGCCCGGAGGGGCCGTGGACCGCGACGCTCGCGATACCGATCTCCTCCGGATCGAGTGCGACCAGCTTCTACCTCCGCGACAGCGCGAACGGCTCGTTGACGGTCACGGCGACGACCGCGGGCAAGAACGCCGCGGCGCAGACCGTCAGCGTCGGCTCGGCGCCGCCCGCTCCGCCGTCGTCCTCCGGCGGCGGGGCCGGGCCTGCACCCGACCTCGTCGTGCAGGCGAGCGCGTCACCCGCCGCGCCTGCTGTCGGCCAGACGATCAGCTACGTCGTCACGGTGAGGAACCTCGGCGGCCAGGCCTCGCGCGTCTCTCTGGCGGTTCAGCTGCCGCCCCAGGTCGCGTACTCCGGGAGCCAGTCGGACCGTGGTGCCGGCTGCACCGGCACCGTCACGCTGGCCTGCGAGCTCGACTTCCTCGCCGGCGACCTCGTCGCGACCGTGCGGATCGGCGCCGTCGTGCGTGCGGCCGGGACGCTGACGCTGACGGCGGTGTCGTCGGCGCAGCCCGCCGACGTCCAGCCGGCGAACGACACGGCGAGCGTCGTCACCGTCGTGGCGACACCGACGGCGGTCGAGGCTCCGGCGCGTGTCGCCCCGACGCTGCGCGCGATCGGCACGCCGACGCGGGTCAATCGGTCGAAGCGCGCCGCCGAGGTGTCGGTCCGCTTCTCGGTCGCCGGTGCTGCGCGGCTCGAAGCGCGGATGACAGCGCTCGGCTCGACGCGCCCGTTGACGCTGCTTGCCGGAACGACGCTCGCCGGCGCGCGCACGACGAAGCCTCGGCCGGCCGCGTCGGCCAGGGTCGGGCGTGCCGGGACGTACCTCTTCAAGGCCCGCGTCGGAGCCGCGGCGCTGATCCGGGGCCGCACGTACCTCGTCCGACTGGTGTCGGTCGACGCGGACGGCCGCCGGCGCGCGCTGACGATCCGCGTCCGAGCCTGACGCCGGCCGCCATCGGCGACAATGCGCCGACGGTGGGGTTCTTCAGCGTCGAGGAGCGTGAGCGCGTGCGCGACCGCGTGCTCGCGCTCGCGGAGGCCGACGAGCGGGTCGTCGCCGGCGCCGTCGTCGGCTCGCTCGCGGTCGGCGACGGGCGACCGGTTCTCCGACCTCGACCTCACGTTCGCGGTGGCGGACGGGGTCGCCGTCGAGGACGTCCACGCCGACTGGACCCGCACGCTCACGGCCGAGCTCGGCGCCGTCCACCTCTTCGACGTCACCGGTGGGGGCGCCCTGTACCGGGTCTTCCTCCTCCCCGGTTGCCTGCAGCTCGATCTCTCCTTCGCCCCGCATCCCAGCTTCGGCGCCCGAACGCCGACGTTCCGCCTTCTCTTCGGGTCGGCCCCCGAGCAGCCCCAGGTGGAGCCGCCGGCCGCTGACGAGCTGTTCGGCTACGCCGTCCACCACGCGGTGCGTGCGCGCTTCTCGCTCGAGCGAGACCTGTTCTGGCTGGCCGAGTACTGGCTGAGCTCGCTCCGCGACACCGCGCTCGCGCTCGCATGCCGCAAGCGCGGTCTGCCGACGAACGACGGCCGCGGCTTCGACCGGCTGCCGGAGGCGGTGCTGTGCGGACTTCGAGGGTGCGTTCCCGCGCTCGCTCGACCCTGACGAGCTCCGCCGCGCGCTCGCGGCCGCCGTCGAGGGCCTCCTCCACGAGGCCGGAGAGCTCGGGTCCGCCGTCGAATCGGAGCTGCGGACGATCGCCGCGCGATGACGCAGCGGTCGGTCATCCTCGTCGAGGGAGTGAGCGACCGGATCGCGCTCGAGACGCTCGCTGTCCGGCTGGGCCGCAACCTCGCCGCCGAGGGCGTGACCGTGGTCGCGATCGGCGGCGCGCAGGCTGTCGAGCGAGCCGTCCGCGGTCTGAGCGGCGTCCGCATCGCCGGGCTGTACGACGTCGCGGAGGAGCGGTCAGTCCAGCGCGGGCTGGAGCGCGCCGGCCTGCCGGTCGACGGGTTCTTCGCCTGCGACCCAGACCTCGAAGGAGAGCTCGTCCGCGCGCTCGGCCCCGAGCGGATGCTCGAGCTGGTCGAGGCGCGAGGGCAGCTCGGCGCGTTCACCACGTACCGGAAGCAGCCGGCGCAGCGTGCGAAGCCGCTCGAGGCGCAGCTGCACGGCTGGCTCCACAACTGGAAGATCCGCTACGCGGCGCCGCTTGTCGAGGCGCTCGACCTGACGCGAGTGCCAGAGCCCCTCGACAGCGTCCTGACGTGGTCGGCCGCGTCCTAACCGCGCTGCCGGATCTCGTTCGCGATCCCGGTGATCTTGTCCGCGTACTTCCGGTCGGTCGCCCAGCTGCCGGCGAGCCCCTTCAGCGTCGGCGCCCGGCCGCGGCGGTCGTCGGGTAGCGGCCGCACCTTCAGGGCCTCGTCGATCAGCTTCTTCTGAGCGTCGGTGCCGCCGTCCTTCGGGAGCACGTAGGCCAGCAGCCGGCCGACGTGGGCGCGTGAGGCCTTGTCCCAGTTCGAGAAGGAGATGCCGGCTCCCGGCTTGCCGGTGACGCCGATCCCGGCCGGATTGCGCCGCGGAGGCTGCGACCAGAAGGACATCAGGTTCCCGGTCTCCAGCACCATCTGGCTGACGACGAGCAGCGGGTCGAGCCCGGCCGTCTTGCAGGCCGCCGCGTACTTACGCAGGATCTCGCGGACGTCGGCGTCGCTGTAGCTGCCGTGCTGGCGCGAGAGCAGGTAGCGCTCGAGTGTCTTCGGCGTCGCGCGCGGCGGCGCGAGCAGGGTGCTCTGCGGCGTCACGACGCCGTCGCCGGCCGCGGGCTTGGGCTTCGGGGCCGCCTTCGGCTTCGGTGGCCGCTTCGGCTTCGCCGTCTTGACGCCCTTGAAGATCAGCTCCAGCCGCTCGAGCGCCTCCCACCACGACTTCGGGATCGTTGCGGGCGCGCTGCGCGGCCGGTCGGCCTTCTTGGCGCCGAAGCGACGCCATTCGGCCCAGTCGAGGAACGCCTCTTGCGGCCCCATCAGGTTCGCGATCCGGTCGACCTGGGCGGCGACCTCCCAGGCGCTCTCCGGCACGCGCTTCGGCACCGCCTTCGGGCGCTTCTTCATGTCCCCGTTGAGGGCCAGGCGCCAGTTGACGAAGTCCATCAGCCAGTCCGGGCTCTCGTCCTCGACGGGGACGAGCGGGATGCTCTGTCCCTCGAGCTGCCAGGGGTGGGGCGAGAGGTCGAGCCACTTCCGCAGGTCGGGCCCGGGGCATGTGGAGCCGGTGAAGAAGCCGTGCGGCTTCACCAGCGGCCCGGCGCCCTTCTGCTGCCACATCCGGATGATCTCGGCGATGACCGGCTGGGCCTCCTTGGTGACGGGCCGGCCGTCCTTCTCCCCACCCATGTAGACGACTGCGGCGTACTCGCTGTTCGCCCGCGTGTTGCCGTTGGCGCCCGTCTGGACGCCGAAGCCGCGAAGCGTGTGCGCGATCCCGTGCGGGCAGACGGCGTGGTTGTAGCCGATGTCGTTGGCGCCGCCCTTGGTGCCGAGGCCGCCGGGAGCCATGTGCGTGGCCTGGACGCCGCGCAGGAGCGCGGCACACCCCTCGTGCGACGCCGCCGCGCTGGGTTTGCCGAACCAGTGCAACGCGACCCCGGTCAGGTTGGACGGGTCGAGCTTCGTCACCTGCCGGGGCGGCTTCGCCCCCCACTCCTCGCGACTCACGAACTGCAGCGCCATGCGCCGGCCCTCCCTCGCTCGATTCGCCGGCCGCAGGCGACGCGCAACAGAGAACATCCTGCCACCACCCGACCGGCAGTCAAGAGGCGTCTACGCCGCCGCCGGCTTCTCCCAGACCGAGACGTGACTGGTGCTCTCGCTCGTGAACGGCTCACGCAGCCAGCCGCCCCAGCGCTCCTGCAGGCGCAGACCCGCGATGCGCGCCATCAGGTCGAGCTCGGACGGCCAGACGTAGCGGAACGGAATCGCGCGCTCCTCGAACGTGCCGCCGACGTCGCTGAAATGGTGAGAGACGAGCCCCTGGTTCGCGACGTCGAACTCGTCGATGCCGTGATAGCCCTCGCCGAAGTGGAAGACGTTGACCGTCTGACCCGGGGGCAGCCGCCGGAGCGAGGGGACGCCGACCTCGATCACGAAGACGCCGCCGGGCGCGAGGTGCGCGGCGGCGTTCTCGAAGCACGCGACCTGCTCGTCCTGCGTCGTCAGGTTGACGATCGTGTTGAAGACGATGTAGGCGAGCCGAAACTTGCGGTCGACCTTCGTCGTCGCGAAGTCGCCGATCGTGACCGGGATGTCCTCGCCTCCGGGCTTCGTCCGCATCCTCGCGACCATTGCCTCGGAGAGGTCGATCCCGTGGACGCGGACGCCCCGCGTCGCCAGCGGCAGCGCGATGCGGCCGGTGCCGATGCCGAGCTCCAGCGCTGCTCCCCCTCCGGCGAGGCGGGCGAGGAAGTCGACCGCCGGCTCGACGACCGCCGGATCGAACATGTCGCCGCTCGTCTCGTCGTACCGCGCCGCGATCTTCTCGCCGAAGTAGTCCTCAGGCACGCGGCGGAGTCTTACAAGTCCGAGCGAGGGCCTGCCGCTTGGGTCAGGCTGTCCAGGTGCCGGCTGAGGAGGGCGATCTGGCGCGCCGCTGTCGTCGTCTCGGGATCCACGGTCGCATGCATGGCGATCCCGTCGATGAGGGCGTGGAGGCGTTCGGACTCGTAGTCGACGTCCAGCCCGGCCCGCGTCTGCCCGTCCTCGCGTAGGGCCTCGAGGGACTCGCGGCACAGGCCGCGCACTCTGGCGTGCGTCTCGTGGCGCAGCGGCCTGAGGCTCTCGTCGACGCACGCCCGCGTGGCGAATGCCAGCCAGACGTCGAAGGCGGCGCGACTCGCGGGATCGAGCGCGAGGAGAGTGCGGAGTCGCTGCTCGACCGTCTGCCGGACCGCTCCCGAGTCGCCGACCGCTGCGACACGACTCGCGACGTCTTCGACGATCAGCTGCATCGCGAAGGCGAGAAGCTCCGATTGGCTCGGGAAGACATGTCGCAGCGAGCCTGCCGAGACGCCGGCCTCGGCTGCGACCTTGCGGACCGACGCCGCCTCGATTCCTTCTCGCACGACCACGCGCCAGAGCGCTTCCCCGAGCTCGCGGCGGCGAGCGTGCGTGTCGATCCTTGCCAACGCTCCCTCCTAGTACGGTCGTACTAACCGTACTTCAGGACGCAAGCACGCCGTACCGGTTCGGAGTTGCGGCACTGCGAACCTTGCCTAGCACAGTCGTACTAGGAAAGGATCCCACGTGAACTCCGAACTTCGAGCCGGCCGCTCCAGCCAGTGGGCCCCGTGGTGGCTCTACGTCGCAGTCCTCGCACCGGCGAATCTGGGCAAGGAGCAACTCCTCCCCGCTGACGCGCCGTTGTGGCTTCGCGCCGGCCTGACGGCAACGATCCTCGTCGTCGGCATCGCCGTCGTCACCGCGATCTACCGCGCGAGTCGACGATGGTGATCGCACTGATCGTCGCAGCGGAGATCGCCTTCTGGCTGATCCTCCTCGCCGGCCTCGCGACGCGGTACGTGCTGCGGCGGCCGCGGCTGGGCATGGCCCTGCTCGTTGCGACACCCCTGGTCGACCTTGCCCTGCTTGCTGCGACGACATACGACCTGCGACAGGGCGGCAAGGCGGCCCTGCCGCACGCGCTCGCAGCGGTCTACATCGGCGTCTCGGTGGCGTGGGGCACGCGGATCGTCGACTGGGCGGATGTCCGGATCGCACACCGCTTCGCCGGTGGGCCGGCGCCCGTGCCGCCTCCACGCACGGGTCGCCAGCACGCGGTGCGCCAGCGGCGCGAGTGGCTGCGGCATCTCGTCGCCTGGAGCGCGGGCACCGCGCTCCTCGGGCTCGGTGTGCTCTTCGTGGGCGACCTCGAGCGAACCGAGGCGCTGCTCGGCGTCGCAGCGCTCTGGACGCTGGTGCTCGTCGTCGACTTCCTGATCTCGTTCAGCTATTCACTCTGGCCGCGACAGCCGCGTGGGACATGAGCGGCCAGCGGGTCACGGTGACGACGCTGTACGGGCTTGGCCTGCTGGCGCTGCCCGCGGTCTCGCTCTCACTCGGCGGTGGCGAGACGAGCCCTGCTCGCTGGGCACTGATCGCCGTTCCGGTGGCGCTCTTCGCGGCAGCGAGCCTCCTCGTGCGGCACACCCGAATTGACCGCGGCCGCCCGGCGCCTGAGGCCGGGCTGGTGATCGGTGCGTTCGCCGGCTGGCTCGTGCGCCGGCGCACGTAGCCGACCGCACGGCTTCCGGAGCGCAACAATGGTCGACGTGAGACGCGATGACGTCGAACGCGGCCCTACCTTGCACACGGATCGCTCGTGGGTGGAGGCGTACGAGTCGCTGGTGGGCGCCGATCGCGCGACAGGGCTCGACCCGGAGGATCTCGAGCGTCTGGCGACGGCGGCCTACATGGTCGGCCGCGACGAGGAGCAGCTGCATGCGCTGGAGCGCGCGCACCGGGGATATCTGGAGGCGGGCGAGCCGCGGCGCGCGGTGCGCTGCGCGTTCTGGCTCATGGTCCATCTGCTGCTGCGCCGCGAGGCTGCGCGCGCACGGGGATGGCTCGGTCGGGTCCAGCGTTTGCTCGATCGAGAAGACGGTGACTGCGTCGAGCGGGGATACCTCATCCTTGCGACCGAGTTTCAACACACGGCCGCCGGCGACTGGGCTGGAGCACTCACCGTCGCCACTGCCGCGGCCGAGGTCGCCGAGCGCTTCGGCGACGCCGATCTCCTCGCCCTTGCACTGATGGATCAAGGTCGCTCCCTGATCAGGCTGGGTCGGGTCGGCGATGGCCTCGGAAAGCTGGACGAGGCGATGCTCGAGGCGACGGCGAACGAGCTGTCGCCGATCGTCGCGGGGCTCGTCTATTGCAGCGTGATCGACGGCTGTCACGAGGTGCACGAGCTGCGTCGCGCCACCGAGTGGACGGCAGCCATGAGCCGATGGTGCGATCACCAGCCCGGCCTCGTGCCGTTCACGGGCGTCTGCTTGATCCATCGGGCGGAGCTCTTGCAGTTCCACGGGGAGTGGCGCGCCGCGTTGGAGCAGTCGCGGCTCGCACGCGAGCGGTTCGACCGGCGAGCGAGCGGTGCTGACGCCGGCAAGGCTTCGTACCGGCGCGGTGAGCTTCTCCGGCTCCAGGGCTGGCTGGCGGAGGCCGAGAGAGGCCTACCACGACGCCAGCCAGCTCGGTTGCGAGCCGCAGCCGGGGCTCTCGCTGTTGCGCCTCGCGCAGGGGAGGACGGACGCCGCGTACACCGCGATTGCTCAGACCGTCGCCGGAACGACCGAGTGGGTGGAGCGGGCGAGGCTCCTACCCGCCCAGGTCGAGATCGCGCTGGCCGCCGGCGACGACGCACGCGCGCACGAGGCCTGCACCGAACTGGAGGAGCTCGCGGCGCGGTACGGCAGCGAGCTGCTCGGCGCGCAAGCCGCGCAGGCGCGCGGTGCAGTCGCGTTGGCCAGCGGCGACACCCGGAACGCCGTGCTGATGCTCAGGCGGGCGGCGCGGCTCTGGCAGGAGCTCGAGGCGCCGTACGAGGGCGCGCGCGTCCGAGTGCTCCTCGCACAAGCCTGCCGTGCGCTCGGAGACGACGAGAACGTTGCGCTGGAGTTGAAAGCCGCGCGCGCCACCTTTGAGCAGCTGGGCGCAGCGCAAGACATCACGAGAGTCGACGTGATCACACGCTCCGCCGGCTCGAGCGACCGCGGAGGGCTGACGGAACGCGAGTTGCAGGTGCTACGGCTCCTCGCCGCGGGAGCAAGTAACAAGGCGATCGCGGCGGAGCTCGTGCTCAGCACCCGGACCGTCGACCGGCATGTGAGCAACATCTTCAAGAAGCTGCGTGTTTCCTCGCGCGCCGCGGCGACGGCGTACGCGTACGAGCACGAGCTGATCTGACGGGCGTCCGTGGGTCGAAGTACCCACGTCTCGGACACACGAAATCTGGGTCGTTCAGCGGAAGCGGTCGGATCTCCGCCGAGGCACATTCCGCCTCGAGAGCCAACCTGGAGGCCATTCATGAACGAGAGCACACTCGCGATCGCGAAACGCGACGGGAAGCACGCAACGCTCACGCCGGAGGAACGCGACGAGCTGGCTGCAATGCTCGACGGCGCGCTCCTGCACGACGGAGAGGAGGGCTGGGAGGACGCGGTGCAGATCTGGAACGCGATGGCGGCGACCACGCCGGCGCTCGTCGTCCAGCCGAGCTCGGCTCAGGACGTCGCCGCTGCCGTCGCGTTCGCGCGGGAGCGCGGCCTGCTCGTCAGCGTCAAGGGTGGTGGCCACAACATCGCGGGCACGGCAATCGCGGAGGACGGCCTCACACTCGACATGTCCTGCATGCGCGAGCTCACGGTCGACCGCCGGGAACGGATCGCGCACGTTGGCCCGGGCTGTCGGCTCCAGGACGTCGATCGGGCAACGCAGGCACACGGGTTGGCGACTGTCCTCGGCTTCGTCTCCGAGGTCGGCGTTGCCGGACTGACGCTCGGCGGCGGGCTCGGCTACCTGACCCGGCGCTTCGGCTGGTCAGTGGACAATCTTCTCGAGGTCGAGCTCGTCACCGCGGACGGCGAGATCCGCACCGCCAGCCGGACCGAGAACACCGATCTCTTCTGGGCGCTGAGGGGCGGCGGCGGCAACTTCGGGGTCGTCACGCGCTTCACGTTCCGGCTGCACGAGGTCGGCCCGACGGTCTTCGGAGGCCTGATCGCCTGGCCGTTCGAGCGTGCGGACGAGATCCTTCGCACGTACCGCCGGATCACGGCCGAAGCCCCGCGCGAGCTCGCGGTCTGGCTTGCGTTCCTGCACGGCCCGCCGGCGCCCTTCGTGCCCGAGGCATGGCACGGCCGGAAGCTCTGCGCCATGGCCGTCTGCTACAGCGGCGACCTCACCGGGGCCGACGAGATGCTCGCTCCGATCCGTTCCCTGAGCGACCCGGTCTTCGACCTCCTCGCGGAGCAGCCGTACACACACCTCCAGTCCCAACTCGACGAGACCGAGCCGAAGGGGATGCACTACTACTGGAAGACCGAGTACCTCACCGAGCTGAGCGACGAGTTTCTCGCAGCGCTTCCCGAGCTCTACGCGACCTGCCCGATTCCGGGTGGCGACATCGGCGTCCTCCACCTGGACGGCGCACTCAACGAGCACGACGAGGACGACGGCGCCGTCGGTAACCGGGAGGCGAGGTACGTCTTCGGCGTCAAGGGGATGTGGGAGCCCGGCGAGCCGAACGCCGACGGATTCCGGCAGTGGGTGCGGGACACGTGGGAGCGGCTGCGCCCGTTCTCGACGGGACGCACGTACATCAACTTCCAGAGCGCCGACGAGGGCGACGAGCGCGTCCGGGCAAGCTACGGCGCCAACTTCGACCGACTCGTCGCGATCAAGCAGACGTACGACCCCGACAACGTGTTCCGGTCGAATCGGAACATCCGCCCCTGACCGGGAAGAATCGGCCCGCTCCCGGAGTCAGGTAGTAGCAACATGGGTTGGAGCGCCACAGCTACCGCACGAGCTGAGCCGGAACCGACGGCATACGGGCCCGCGGACGAGGCGCATGCCCTGGCCGAGTTCCTGCGCCGCCACGGCGAGTTCGACGCCGCACGTCTCAGCGCGCTTCGGGCTGTGGAGTACGGCCGACTGGACGCTCAGGATCAGGTCTACCTCGACTACACGGGCGGCGGCGTCTTCGCCGAGTCGCAGCTCTCCGACCACCTCGCCCTGCTCCGTGGCACCGTGCTGGGCAACCCGCACTCCGTCAACCCGACCTCGGCGGCGGCGAGCGAGCTGGTCGAGCAGGCACGAGCGGCGGTGCTGCGCTACTTCAACGCACCGGCGGAGTACAGGGTCATCTTCACGGCGAACGCGACCGGAGCCCTCAAGCTCGTCGGCGAGGCGTACCCGTTCGACACGGGCAGCCGCCTCCTCCTGACCTCCGACAACCACAACTCGGTGAACGGCCTGCGCGAGTTCGCCCGCTCGTCGGGCGCCGCGACGACCTACGTCCCCAGCACATCACCGGCGCTGCGCGTCGACGAAGCCGCGCTCAGGGCTGGCCTGCACGCGGCGGACCCGGAACGGGCCAACCTGTTCGCCTACCCGGCACAGTCGAACTTCTCGGGGGTCCAGCATCCGCTCGAGTGGATCGCCACGGCGCAGGACGCCGGCTGGGACGTGCTCGTCGACGGCGCGGCGTTCGTCCCGTCGAACCGGCTCGACCTCGGCGTGTGGCAGCCGGACTTCGTCCCGGTCTCGCTGTACAAGCTGCTCGGCTATCCGACCGGCGTCGGCTGTCTGCTCGTTCGCGAGCGCGCCCTGGCGCGGCTGCGTCGGCCGTGGTTCGCCGGCGGCACCATCTCCGCCGTCAGCGTCCAGGGCGACTGGCACACGCCGGCCGACGGCGAGGCCGCGTTCGAGGACGGCACCGTGAACTATCTCGCGCTCCCGGCGGTCGAGCCGGGGCTTCGCTTTCTCGAGGAAATCGGGATCGACACGATCCACACACGCGTCGGCTCCCTGACCGCGTGGCTGCTCGACGAGCTGGCGGCGCTGCGGCACGCGGACGGTGCTCCGGTGGTGCAGATCCACGGGCCGCAGACGACAGACCGGCGCGGCGCGACGATCGCGTTCAACTTCCTGCGAGCGGACGGACGGCTCGTGGACATCAGGGCCGTCGACAACCGGGCGGCAAGCCTCCGCATCTCCCTGCGCACCGGCTGCTTCTGCAATCCCGGCGCCGCCGAGCACGCCTTCGGGATCCCGCACGAGGCACTGCTCCGGCGAGCGGAGTCGCCGGATCTGGGCGACCACCTCCGCGCGCTCGGCGTCGAGAGCGGCGGAGCGGTTCGGGTCTCGCTCGGCCCGCCGACCACCTTCCGCGACGTCCACCGGTTCATGCACTTCGCGGCGTCGTTCCGCGAAGGCTGATCCCGATCAGGCGTTCTCGTGCGGCATCGGTGCGCGCCGTCGCCGTCCACGTCGCATGCAAGGTCGACGCGTCGGTTGAGGCGTGCGTGTACTCCTCCTCGACCGCCGTCACCGTGAACCCCGCGTCCTCGAGAGAGCGACGGACATCTGCGTCCGCATGAAAGTACTGCCGGTGCCGCTCGCTGAAGGGGTCGCCGTCACGGGGCCGCGTCACCTCGATCGTGGTGTCGCACGTGCGGGCGCCGGGATCCACGACGCTGCTGATCACGAAGTCGTTCCCAGCCGAGCGACCCGCCACCGTGGGGTTGGCGATGGTGAAGCTCATCATCGCGTCGGTCTGGAGGTCGAAGACGAGCCAACCTGCGGGCCGAAGGCAGCCGGCCACCGCGCCGATGGTCAGCCGCAATGCTTCCGGAGTGAGGTAGTTGAGCCCGTCTGCGGTGCAGACCGCCGCGTCGAAGACACCGTCGACCGCCAGGTCGGGCAGCGTCATCCGGCTCAATCCCACCTCGGGGCCGAGACGCTCGCGCGCAAGAGCCAGCATCGCCTCGGACGCGTCGACGCCGACGACTCGGTAGCCGCGTGCGACCAGCTCGGCTGCGAGGAGGCCGGTGCCGCAGCAGAGATCGAGGACGGAGCGGACGCCCTGTGAGTCGGACTTCCAGAGCTCGTCGAGGAACGACGCCCAGTCGCCGTGGCAGGGGTCGACGACTATCTCGTCGTAGACCCCTGCCAGCCGCGAGTACGCGTCGACGTGCCTCACATGGTTCGTGAGTGCGACGTCAGATTCCGAGAGCCTTGGCCTTGGCGGCCGCGAACTCCTCATCGGTGAGCACGCCCTGCGCGTGCAGCTGCGCCAGGTTCTGGAGCTGTGCGGTCGCGTCGTCCTCCGGTGCCGCGGCAGGCGGCGGCGCCTGCGCGTACTGCTGCGCGTCCTGCTCGTCGTATCTCGCTGCCTGACGACGCTGCACGCGTCCGGACACAGCGGTGGCCGTGCCCGCGACGACTGCGGTACGAGCTGCCATGCGTACAAGTCCCATGTCGTTCCTTTCGATCTCGAAGGGGCGGGGTTAGCTTGCCTCGAACGCTTCCACGACGTCGACCGGGATCCGGATCGAGTCGATCAGCACAGCGTCCGCGGCGCGCAGGGCGTCGACCACTTTGCCGACCCAGAGGTTCTCGAACGCGATCAGGAGGGCCGCACTGTTGGCCGGGAGATCGTCGCTGACCTCCTCGGCATCTTCTTCTCCCAACGCACCCGGCTGCGTGATGTCGATCGAGAGGAAACCCGCGCCCTCCTCGTCGATGTCCGCCGCCTGCAATGTCGTCACGATGCCGTCTTCGTCCTTCATGATGAAGAGCAGATCGAGCACTCGGACGGTGCCGTTCTCGACGAGCTCCAGGATCGCCGGCGCGATTTGCCCCGTGAACTTGTTGCCTGGAAAACCGATGATGTAGACGTCAACTGGGCCTACTGCCATGACCTCTCCTTGTCTGGAACAAGCCCCGGCGGCGTGAGTCGCCGAAGCGTGAATACTCGATTATGTGCGCGCTCCAATCCTCTCGGGAGCCGCACTGTCCGGCATCACCCCGCGGGGGTGAAACCCATTCGGCAGCCGGATCTAGTTCTTCGGCCCCGGGTCGTCCGACCCGGGCGGGTCGAGGATCAGGTCGGCGACGAGCGCCGTCCACCCGGTCTGGTGCGTCGCGCCGAGGCCCGCGCCGTTGTCGCCGTGGAAGTACTCGTTGAACGTCAGGTTCTCCATCCACGCGGGGTCGGCCTGAAGCTTCTCGACCTCGCCGTAGAGCGGCCGGCGGCCGTTCGGCCCGCGAAGCCAGATCGCGACGATCCTGTCCGCGAGGTCCTGCGCGATCTCACCGAACGTGCGGTGCTCGCCGGAGCCGGTGGGGTACTCCAGCTTGAAGTCGTCGCCGAAGAAGCGCTGGTAGATCACGAACTGGCGGATCGCGAGGTAGTTGAGCGGCATCCAGATCGGGCCGCGCCAGTTGGAGTTGCCGCCGAACATGCTCGTGGTCGACTCGGCCGGCTCGTAGTCGATCGTGGCGCCGGGAATGCCCTCCAGCGTGTAGGGGTTGCCCTCGTAGCGCTTCGAGACCGCACGGAGCCCGTGCGGCGAGAGGAACGCGGCCTCGTCGAAGAACTCGGCCAGCGTCCGCCGGAGGTCGTCCGGGTCGACCACTGAGACGAGGGCCGTTCGCTCGTCGCCGACCTCGCGCACGCGGCCGACCGCGCCGCCGCCGGTCTCCGTCCAGCTGTCGCGGAGGCGGGCGAACCGCTTGCCCAGCTTGCTCGCCAGCTCGACTGCCTCGGTGGGCAGGCCGACGGCCGGCAGCACCGGGATCAGCCCGGAGATGGTCTGAACCTTCACCGGTGCGCTCTCGCCGGACGGGTAATGGAGCCGGTCGTAGAAGAATCCGTCGGCGGTGTCGTAGAGACCCTGCCGCTCGAGCGCGCGCGCGATCAGGACGAACTGCTCGAGGAACTTGATCACCATGTCCAGGTAGACGTCGTTCTCCTGCGCCAGCTCGATCGCGATCACGAGCATCGAGAGCGCGTAGTAGGCCATCCACGCGGTGCCGTCGGCCTGCTCGAGCTGGACGCCCTCCGGAAGGTTGGAACGATCGATCGGGCTGATGTTGTCGAGGCCGAGGAAGCCGCCGCTGAAGATGTTGTTCCCGTCGGCGTCCTCGCGGTTCAGCCACCACGTGTAGTTGACCAGCAGCTTCTGGAAGATGCGCTCGAGGAACTCGCGGTCGCGGCCACCGTCGATGTGGTAGACGCGGAGTGCAGCCATCACGTGCACCGGCGGATTGACGTCGTCGAAGTTCCACTCGTACGCGGGCAGGGCGCCGTTCGGATGCTGGAACCACTCTCGCAGCAGCACGAGGAGCTGGTACTTCGCGAACGCCGGGTCGAGATGCGCCCACGGGATCGTGTGGAAACCGAGATCCCACGCCGCGAACCACGGGTACTCCCACGGATCCGGCATCGCGAGCACGTCGAAGCTGTCGAGGTGGCGCCAGCCGCTGTTGCGGCCGTGCCGACGAGCCGCGGGCGGCGGCGGCTCACCGGGGTCCCCGTCCAGCCAGCGACGGACGTTGTACGGGTAGATCTGCTTGCTCCAGACGAGCCCGGCGCACGACTGGCGCAGGATCTGCATCTGCTCCGGCGTTGTCCCGGCCGGCGCGAGCGCGCCGTAGAACTCGTCGGCGTCCGCTTCCCGAGCGGCGACGGCGTCGTCGAACGTGCCGCCGGCCCAGTCGGCGTCCGCAGTCGTCTTCGCGTCGTCCGGGCGGTGGAGCCGCAGCCGCAGCTCGGCCTTGCCGCCGGCCGGCACCGTCACGCGATAGCGGAGCGCCGCCTTGGTGCCGAACCCGTCCGGGTTGACCGTGGCCGCGCCGGAGACGACGTGGTCGTTGATGCCGTCCTTGGGATACGGGGTCGTCGCGTCCGATCCGAAGATGCGAGGTGCGTTCGTCTCGTTCTCGCAGAAGAGCGCTTCCGGCATCGCACCGTCGGGGCCGGGCGCTGCTTCGAGCCTGTAGCCGGCGAGCTCGTGGTCGGCGACCACGAGAGCCGCGCCGTCACCCTCGATCCGCGGACGCACCGCGTCG
This sequence comes from uncultured Gaiellaceae bacterium, assembly GCA_963732995.1. GTDB lineage: Bacteria > Actinomycetota > Thermoleophilia > Gaiellales > Gaiellaceae > Gaiellasilicea. Next base: position 262,078 of record CAVTBS010000010.1, read on the forward strand.
ACGCCCCACGACCACGTGTTGCGGAACCACAGCGTCGGCAGCACCTCCAACGTCGCCTCCTCGGCCGCGTGGTTCTCGACCACGATGCGGGCGAGGATCTCCGTCGGCGACGTCTTCGCGTAGGTGACGTCGACCGACCAGTAGCGGTCGTCGTCGAACGCGCCGGTGTCGAGCAGCTCCAGCTCGGGATCCTGGAGGCCGCGGCCGTGCTGGACGAGCTCGGCGTAGGGGAACGCGGCCTGCGGATAGTGGTAGCGCCAGTGCAGGAGGGCGTGGCTCGGGAGGCCTTCGAGGTACCACCAGTACTCCTTGACGTCCTCGCCGTGGTTCCCCTGCGGCCCGGTGAGCCCGAACATCCGCTCCTTCAGGATCGGGTCCTTCCCGTTCCAGAGCGCGAGCGCGAGGCAGAGCTCGTGGCGGATGTCGGAGATGCCGGCCATCCCGTCCTCGTTCCAGCGATACGCGCGGGAGCGCGCGTGATCGTGCGGGAACGAGTCCCAGGCGTCGCCGCCCTCGGAGTAGTCCTCGCGGACGGTGCCCCAGGCGCGCTCGCTCAGATACGGGCCCCACTCGTACCACGGGTTCGCGGAGAAGAGGTCGTCCTCGGCGCGGCCGGTCGCCTCGGCGAGCCGAGCGTGCTCGGCCGTCGCCGGGCGGCTGGAATTCGGCATGTCAGTCCTCCGAAGCGTCGAGTGAGGTCAGGTCGAAGAGATGCCACGACCAGGGATCGAGCGCGACGTAGAGCCCGTCGCGGAGGTCGTCGCCGCTCCGCTCGTAGCTCTCATCGTTCGCGGCGTCTTCGAGCTCCCATGCCCGGCCTCGGAAGTCGTCCCACGGCAGCGAAACGTGGCCGGATGCCGGCGCGTCGCCGAGGTTCACGACCACGAGCTTGCGGACGTCGCCGCCGCGCCAGCCCCACACGGCCAGGTTCCGCCACGTGTCGTTTCCGTCCCAGCCGCGCCGCTCGCCGAGCTGCCACTCGCCGTCGCGGAAGACGCCGTCGCCGAGCGCGCTCAGCAGCCGGTCGTAGAACGCCCGCACGTCCAGATCGGTCTGCTCGTCGGGCCGGCGCGCGAGGAAGACCGGCAGCTGGACCTTGCGACCCTCGAGCTGCCCCTCGTGGACGAGCCGCGCGCCCGTCTGGCTCAGCGTCGCGACCGCTGCCGCGCGTGCCTGCTCACCCGAGAACGTCGCCGCCGCGCGAGGCTCGTCGTGGTTCTCGACGAAGCGGACCAGCCGCTGCTGATACCCGAGGTCGGCGTTCAGGTGTCCCTGGACGGCCTCGGCGCCGTCGTGCACGAGGCGGTCGTAGAGCCGCTTGTCGTAGCAGTAGTCGAAGCCCTGCTCCTGCAGCGCCCACTCGAGATCCCAGTACGCCTCGGCCATGAACACGAACCCGGGCTGCACGCTCTTCACGGCGGGGATGACGGTCGGCCAGTAGTCGGCCTCCGGCCGGGCTCCGACGCGCTCGCCCCAGGTGCGTTCGAAGGTGTCGTTCATCATCAGCATCGCCATGTCGCAGCGCACGCCGTCGCACTGCCCGGCGATCGCGCGCAGCGTCTCGATCACGGCGCCGCGCAGGTCGGGCGAGAAGGCGTTCAGCTGCACCACGTCGGGCCAGGCCGCGAAGTACGGGTCCCGGCCGTTCGCAAGCACTCCGCCACCGGAGCGGATGAACGAGGCCGGGTCGCGTGCGAGGTCGTCCTCGCTCCCACGCACGAAGTACTCGGGATGCGCTTCCGTCCACGGATGGTCGGGCGCGACATGGTTCGGCACGAAGTCGAGCAGCAACCCGACCCCGCGCTCCGCGAGCGCCGCCCGCGCGACCGCAAGGCCCGACGGCCCACCCAGATGTTGATCGACCGCGTAGCCGCGGATGCAGTACGGGGAGCCGACGACATCCTCGGTCCGGAAGTCGGGGAGAGCGCGCCGGAAGCTCTCCATGAGGCCCTGATTCGCAAGCGCGGTCGCGATCCCGGCCGGGCTCCGCTCCCAGACCCCCATCAGCCAGACGACGTCGAAGCCGAGCGTCCGCGACCGCGTCCCACTCGGCCCCGGGCACGCTGCCGAGGTCGATCTGCGTGCCATGGCGCTGACTCAACTCGTCGAGCCACACCCAGGTGTTGATCTCGTAGATGAATGGGTGCTCGACCACCGGGCGTCCCGGAGGCTCGCACTCGGTCGCCTGCAGGGCATCGTCCGGTGCGGGTGAAGAGCGCCCACAGTCTGCGCGCGAGGACCGATGGGATTCGCCGTTGGGAATGTCTTCGCACGGGCGGAGTCCAACGAGTTGTGGGACGAAGACACGCATTCCCCGATACCGTTCGCATGCCGTGTCGATAAGACACCGTCAACGGGACGACGCCGGCGATCGCGAGGTCGCCGAGCTGGCGGCGCTCGCAGATGGGTCGTTGGCTCCGGAGCGCCGCGTCGCGCTCGAAGCCCGGGTCGCGGAGACCCCGGAGCTCGCGGAGTTGCTTGCCGAGCAGGAGCGCGCAGTCGGGCTCGTGCGCAGCGCTGCTGCCGAAGTCGAGGCGCCGGCGGGCCTACGGGCGCGTGTGGAGGCGGGACGGCCGGCGCGCCGGTCGGCGCCGCGTCGCGTTCTGGCCGTGGCGGGCGCAGCGGCCGCCGCAGCGGCGGCCGTCGCGATCGGGCTCAGTGTGTTCGACTCCGGCACGACGGCCGAGCGGTTCCAGGCGGCGCTCGGCCCCACCGGCCTGGTTCCCGCCGCGAGCGGCGAGGCGACCCTGACCAAGACGACGTCGGGCTGGCGGATCGAGCTCGACGCCACGGGGCTTCCCCGCCTCGACGACGGGCGCTTCTACGCGGCCTGGCTCCGCAACCGGGCCGGGGTGCTCGTGCCGATCGGGACGTTCAACGAGCCCCAGAACGTCACGCTATGGGCGGGCGTGTCACCGAAGGTGTTCTCGACGATCACCGTCACCCGCGAGCGGGCCGACAACGACCAGGCGTCGTCGGGCGAGAGGGTCCTGGTCGGCCAGGTCGCGACGCGCTCGTCAGGCTGAGCCGCCCTCGACGCCGCGCACGACCTGCTGGCGCGCGCGGTAGAGACGGCTCATCACCGTCCCTTCGGGGATCCGGAGCGCCCGCGCCGCCTCCTTGTACGAGAGGCCGGTGACGTCGACGGCGACGAGGACGTCGCGGTAGTCGGCGGGAAGCGCAGCGATCGCGGCATAGAGCTCGTGTGCCTCGAGCGCGGCCTGCGGCTCGCGTGCCTGCGGATCGGCGACGAGGTCGAGCTGCTCGGGCAGCGGGCCCGGACGCAGCCGGCGCCCCTCGGTGCGCTTCTGGGTGAGGAAGGTGTTCCGGAGCGCGCGCAGGAGGTAGCCGAGATCGTCCTCGTTCCGGAGCAGGCGCGGGCGGGACAGGACTCGCGCGTAGGTCTCCTGGACGAGGTCCTCCGCGTCCGGCCGCGAGCCGGAAAGGGCCCACGCGGCCCGGTAGAGCCGGTCGAGGTGGTCTCCGAGCTGGGCGGGGTCGAGCGTACGTTCCATCGGTCGTTGGCAGACGGCCGGTCCGAGCATAAGCGTTGGGGGACGGGCAGCCCGTCCCCCAACGAGCCAGCGCCAGAACCGGATGTCCGGCCCTGGCGCTGGCGTTTCGCTCGTGGAACTGGGGCTCAGCGCGAAGCTGCGTCCTGAACGAGCTTGGAGAGCTCGGCTCGCGGAAGGGTTCGCTTCTTCTCGCCGACGTCGATCACGGTCTTGCCGTTGACGATGTGGGCGTGAGCCTTCAGCCAGCTCGTCCCCGTGCGGGTCGCCGACGTGACGCTGTTGGCGGCGAGCGAGTCGATCACGACGTCGTCGCCGCCGCCGCCGTCGATGACATCGTTGCCCGGCCCGCCGAGCAGGACGTCGTCGCCGGGACCGCCGAGCAGCGTGTCGTTCCCGTCGCCGCCGATGAGGACATCGTCCCCGTCGCCGCCGCTCAGCGTCAGCGGGATCGAACCCGCCGGCACGACGGATGCATCTTCGATGTCGTCGCCTCCGAGCGCGTTGACCGTCAGCCGGTCGTTGGCAGCCTCGGCGTCGGCGACGTTCACCCGGGCGGCGAGACCGAGCACCGAGACTCGACTTCCACTGCGGGTCACGACGACAACGTCGTCGCCGCTCGTGCCGTTGACGATGACGTTGTCGAGCTCGCCGTCTCCGGCGGTGCCACCGATGGCGCCGGCGAGATCGCCGTTCAGCTCGACCACGTCTGTTCCCGACAAGTCGTTGACGGTGACGGTGTCGGCGCCACCGAGGGTGTTCAGGTCGATGCTCTCGACGTCGTTGAGATCCATCACGATGTTGGCGACGTTGCGAGTGAAGCGCGCCCGGGCGCCGTTGGCAGATGCCTCGAAGATCTCGGCCGCATTGCTGCCGTTGAAGAGCATCGTGTCTGAGCCGTCCTGGCCCTCGACCGTGTCACTGCCGTCGCCGGGATCCCACTGGAACGTGTCGTCACCGGCTCCGAGCAGCGCGGTGTCGTTCCCCTGCTGGCCGTCGGCGAAGTCGCTGCCATCGCCGCCGAGCAGGAGGTCGACACCGTTGCTCCCGAGGAGCGTGTCGTTGCCCGCACCCCCGTCGGCCGTGATCTTGATCAGGGCGGCGAGATTCCCCGTCGCGGAGAAGCTGTCGTCGCCGCCGTTGGCGTTGACGACGAGGTTCTCGGAGGTGCCGATGTCGATCGCGAACGGTGCGGGGTTGAGGCGGTCGAACCGGACGCGCGTGCCGTTTGCCGTGGCGGCGAACTGCTCGGCGCCGCCGCCGCCGTTGACCTCGACGGTGTCGACGCCGCCGCCGCCCTCGTTCAGATCAGTGTCGTCGCCCGGGTTCCAGATCATCCGGTCGCTGCCACCCTGGCCGAACGCCTGGTCGTCAGCGTCGCCGCCCGTGAGGGTGTCGGTCTCGCCGCCGCCGAACAGGAGGTCGGTCCCGCCCTTCCCGAGGAGCGTGTCCTGGCCGGCCTGGCCGAACAGCTGGTCGGCACCGGCACCGCCGGTGAGGACGTCGTTGCCGGCGCCGCCGGACAGGTTCGCCCGTGGCAGCGCACCGTTCGTCTCGTTGAGGCTGATCACATCGTCGTCACCGAGGCCGAAGACCCGGATCAGCGCGGTGTTGGCGACCGTCGGCGCGCCGCCCGCAACGGGAACCGCCCCGCCGTTGACGAGGATGAGCCCTGCTGCGTTGCGGCTGATTGCGATCGTGTTGGCGGCAGCGTCGCCGAACACGGTGAGCGTTCCGTTGGTGAACGTTGCGGTGGTGGCTGCGCTCGCCGTCCCGCTGGTCGCGGCAAGCACGACGGCGGCGAGCATGACGCCGGCCAGCATCCGGAGTGCCGTGCCTCGCCGGTGATTGTTGCGTCTTGCGGTCATCGTTCCCCCTCTCGAGAGCAACCGGCCTGCGGTGAGCACGGTGGCCGCTCCTTCGGTGTGTGCGGTGTCGGGGCTAGAGACTCCGCCGGGTCACCGAAATTCCCGGGTGCGTCGGACCATCCCGACGCGCCTGCTACGGCCGCGCCAGAAGTCCGCGCGCCGCATCGAGAGGGATGCTGCGTGGACGCATCTGCAGTTCACGAGTCCGATGCTCACGTGACGAGCAAAGCAAGGGCGGGCCGCTCTGCACGGCCCGCCCTTCGTTCCTCGGCTTCCCCCGACTTCGGCCGCTAGTCGTCGCCGAGGATGCCCCCGCCTCCGTCGCCGCGCAGGAAGTGGCGCCTGCCGACGTCGCGGGCGATCCGCGGGAAGTCCTTCGCGGTGTCCGTCATCGTCGTGCGGTAGTGCAGGCCGCCCCACACGCGGGCGTTTTCGACGTCCTTGACGAGCTCGTCGAGCGTGTTGAACGTCCGCGTCGGGCCAGCTCCGGGAGCCAGGCTCGTGATCACGAGCTTGACTTTCTTCGTCCCGAAGTACTGCCGCAGCGACTCGGTCACCGCTCCCGTGAAGCAGGCATGGCCGGACGGGTACTCCGGGTGGTTGCCGACGACGTGCGGCACCCAGCCGGCGTCCTTGATCGTGTCCGGATTGCCGTCCGTGTCGGCCCGCTGGATCGCGTGCGTAGGACGCCAGAAGCTGTAGTGGTACTTGGCCTCCCAGCAGGCGATCATCGTGTCCGCGGTCGCCACGTTCACATAGCCGAGCAGCCGGGCCGACTCGCGCAGGCTGAGGCCGCGGTCGAGCGCCAACTCACGCAGGGTGCGGTTGAACTGGGCGTAGGTCTGCTCGGTGTGGAACATGACCGTCTCCGTCTGGAGCGTGCTCCGGAAGCTGCTGTTCAGCCGGCCGTACTTGGTCAGCTCAGCGACGTCCTCGGCGTAGCGCTTGCTCGTCAGCGACACCGGCGGCCCCGGTCGGTAGTCGGACGGTGAATCGGTGGTGAACGGCCGCACGAAGGCGAGCTTCGGGTCGACCGGCGGCGTCGCCGCGATCGGCTCGAACACGCCCGGTCCCGGCGGCTTCTGGATATAGACGTTCGGGTCGTCGTAGCGGTCACCGATCCGCATCGCCAACATCCCGGCTGCGGCCGCGGTGCCGACAGCCTTGCCGCCGTCCTTGGCGAGCCCGTTCGGGATCGCCGCCATGAACGTGTCGTAGGCGGCCTGGACGGCGGGCAGCTGAGCCGGCAAGCGAGCGGCGAGCACATCCCGTGCCGCCTGGGCAACCGCTGCGTCCGCCGAAGCACCCGGTGGAGCGGTCACGCCGGTCGCGAACGGCTTCAAGCCCTTCTCGATCGCGGCGACCGCGTCGTACATGGCGCCGTGCACCATCCCGCCGAGCACCGCACTGCTCGCGGGCGCCCGGCCGATCACGATCACGCTCGAGGCAACGCCGCTCCAGTAGACGACGGCGTTCTCGGCCGGCGCTGCAGCCGAGGCTGCCGGCGCCGCTGACGATGTCGCGGCCGGCCCCAACGTCAGCACGGCAGCGAGTGCGAGCAGCGCAACGATGACGATGCCCGCCCTCATCTTCGTTGTTCCTGTGGTGCCCATTCCCCGTTCTCCTCTCCGATCTTGGTTGCCTTGGCGGCGCTCACGATCGAGCGCGGATCGCCCTGTGGCCCCAGCCGCGTCGGTCAGTGAGCAACGCAGCCTGGTCAGAGGTGGAAGCACGCATGACGCCGAGCAACGGCGCATCGAAGTCCCCTCGCGGCTCAAGTGATTCCGCCGCGGCGTGCTATGGGAATAGCTTGGTGCTATGTCACGGCGGCGACGCTACGCCTCTGCCGACGCCGTGTCAACAGACGCCCAGCGCCTGCTCGTCCCTACGGGCGCGACGCGCAGCGAATGGCGTAGCCGAGCGAGGGCGGAGCAGCACGAAGCCCGGCCGAGTGGCCGGGCTTCGTCGTCTCCGCGACAGCGCCTCTAGCGGAGGCGGGCGACGAAATGAGGCTGACCCTCGGTCGCCTGCTGCCGATGCGCCTGCACCTGCTGCGGCGGGGTTGGGACGCCGGGGAACAGCTCGTCGCCGATCGTCGGGATGAACTGCGGCGGAACACGAACCTCCGTCGCCTGCTCGTAGTCGTACGCAAGACCGAGCAGCTTCGGCTCGGCCCAGCGGCCGCCGATGAAGGTGATCCCGACGGGCAGTCCCTCGATGTAGCCGGCGGGCACCGTGATGTCGGCGTAGCCCGACACCGCAGCCGCCCCGGACGAGCCCACGAAGAACTCTTCGAAGCGGCCGTCGAGATCGCCCTCGTCAGGGTTCGAGTTCGTCGGCCAGGCCGGGCCGTTCGTCAGCGCAATGATCGCGTCGAGGTCCTCGTCTTCCATGAGGTCGTCGATCGCGTCCTGAACCGGTGGCGTGACGCCGGCACGGATCGCGGCGCAAGCCGCGTCCCGCCCGTTGGTCGCCTCGGCGAGCTCGAAGACGAGATCGTTCCAGGGGCCCTCGAGCTCGGGATGGTCCTGGTTGAACTCGATCAGCTCCGCGAGGGTCTGCGGATACGGCTGACGGGTCACCGGGTTCGTCCCGCGGACATAGGTGTCGAGATACGTCGCGATGTCCGTCTTGAACTCGCACAGGAGCGCGGGGAACTCGCCGGCGGTCGCCGACAGGTCGATGTCGGTCCCGTCGATCACGGTCGCGCCTTCGGCCTCGAGCGCGTCGATCACGTCCTCGAGGATCGGCTCGACGGCTGAGCCCACCACCTCCTGGTTATAGGTGCCGTCACGCCAGACGCCGATGCGAGCGCCGTCGAGCGCGTCGTCGTCCAGGAACTTGGTGTAGTCGTTGACGGCGTGGCCGGCCTGAGCGGCGGTTGCCGCGTCGTCCGGGTCGACGCCGGTCGCTGCGCCGAGCAGCACCGCGGCGTCGGTCACGTTGCGGGCTATCGGACCGGCCGTGTCCTGGTCGGCGCTGATCGGGATGACGCCTGCGCGGCTCCACAACCCGAGTGTCGGCTTGATCCCGACGACGCCGTTGGCGCCGGAGGGGCAGACGATCGAGCCGTCCGTCTCCGTGCCGACGGTGGCGACTGCGAGATCAGCAGCCGCGACGACGCCGGAACCGGAGCTCGAGCCGCACGGGTTGCGATCGAGGACGTAGGGCATGTTCGTCTGGCCACCGATGCCGCTCCAGCCGCTCGACGACGGCCCTGACCGGAAGTTCGCCCACTCGGACAGGTTGGCCTTGCCGATGATGATCGCGCCGGCGGCCTTGAGCTTCTTCGCGATGAAGGCGTCGCGGGGCTTGCTCCCGGCGAGTGCCCAGGAGCCGGCCGTCGTCGGCATACCGGTGGTGTTGACGTTGTCCTTGACGATGATCGGAATCCCGAGCAGTGGCCGGCGGTCGCCGAAGACCCGCGCCAGGTCGGCCTTCAATGCGTCGAAGAACGCCGTCGGGCTGACGGTGATCACCGCGTTGAGCTTCGGGTTGAGCTGGCGGATGCGCCAGAGATAGAAGCTCGTCAGCCCGACCGAGCTCAGCCGGTGTGAGTTCATCAGCTTCTGGAGCTCCGGGATCGTCGTCGTGTCGACGTCGATGCCGGCGACCTTTGTGTCCGGTGTGGCTGCGTCCGGCGTGGCCGCGATGCCGGACTGCGCCGCGGCGCCGGAGACCCCGAGCAAGAGGGCCAGCAGGCTGATCAGAACAAGGGAACGCCGAAGTCGGCTGCCCATCGCGTGACCTCCTCGGTTGGATGGGGTGGCAGCTGGGATCGCAGGGCTGAGCCGGCGATCTGACGGCTGAGCTTTACAAATGTTCCGCGGGCCACGCAGGGTCGAGTACGGCGTACCCGCAGCTCTAGTCGAGGAGCCCCGGTGTTCCCGCGACGAGTGAGGAGGGCGGGCCCCTGCGCATCGGCGTTCGGCACCGCCTGGACTCTCTCGAGGTGGTGAAACCGCCTTCGCCACGCGGTCGCGAGGAGTAGCGTGGGTGACTCAAGCCGCAGGGGTCGCGCAAGGAGGCACAGTGGAAGCCGCAAACATCACGCCCGTCCTGTTCGTTCACGGAGCCTGGCTCTCGTCCGGGAGCTGGGAGAACTTCACGACGTACTTCGGCAATCGGGGCTATCCGGTGTCCGCCCCGGAGTGGCCGCGGAAGGACGGTGACGTCGCAAGGCTCCGCGAGGACGCGGACGCGATCGAGGGTCTGGGTCTCACCGAGATCGTCGACCACTACGAGCGGCAGATCCGCGCGCTCGACGAGCCGCCGGTGCTGATCGGCCATTCCTTCGGCGGACTGATCGTGGAACTGCTGCTCGACCGCGGGCTCGGCCGCGCTGGCGTCGCGATGAGCCCGGCACCACCGAAGGGCATCCTCGTTCTTCCCTTCTCCTCGCTGAAGGCCGCGTCGCCCGCGCTGGCGCATCCCTCCCGCTGGCACGGTCTCGTCCCGCTGACCCTCGAGGAGTTCACCTACGGCTTCGTCAACACCTTCTCGCCCGAAGAGGCCAAGGCCGCGTACGAGAAGTACGCGGTGCCCGAGAGCGGGCAGATCTTCTACGAAGCCGGCTTCGCGAACTTCCACCTCCACCCACCGACGGAGGTGCACTTCAAGAACGACGATCGCGCCCCGCTTCTGATCGTCGGCGCGACGAAGGACAACACCGTCCCGGCGTCTCTGGCACGCAAGCAATACGACAAGTACGGCAAGTCAGCCGCTCAGACCGACTACATCGAGTTCGAGCGCCCGCACCTCGTGATGGCCGCCGACGGCTGGGAAGAAGTCGCGGCCGCGATTGAGACCTGGATCGAGCGCGTACTCACTCCGGCGCCGGCGGCAACACACGAGGTGACCACCTAGCACCCGAATCGCGGCCGGCGCTGACAAGGCGCCGGCCGCGACAAGTCGCCACGATTCGCGGAAGATGCGAAAGTGACAATTTGCAGGCCCTTCCTTGGAGTGGACCCGTCCTAGAAAGCCCAACCATGCGGGTTTGCGGCCACCGGCGAGAAGTTCGTTACAGGCACTCAGCGGCGAAATCGACTGCCAACCGGAGCACCCTACGTCGTGCCAGGACTAGCATCGTTGAGCCGCTTGTGGAGAGCCTCAGTCCCTCCGGCGCCAATCGACGCCCAGATCGCTTGAGCTTCACGGGACCGAAGAACAAACAGCGGAGGATCACGGCCGGGCGCGGCGGCGTCCGCTACCTGTCCGTCCACATCAAGCGACCGCCGCTCCAGATCCGTTCTGCAGGCGAGCGAAAACGGACATCGCTCTAGCTCAGCGCAGTCGCTGCCTCCCAGACCGCGACTTTGTGTCCACTCCTCCCTCCGGCGAGACGTCGGTCGCAGAGAAGGCTCCCTTTCGCTGAGAACCGCTGTTTCCAAGTCCCACGGCGCTGCCACTCCGCCCCTCGTACGGCTCCCTCGAATGGGCCCGGGTCAGGTCGGAGTGCCGCCCGGCGGCCGCAGCACGGATTGCAATCCCCTGACCTGCTCGCCGATGACAGCGGTTGAGTATGTGAGCTGCTCCGCGCTCGGCGGTGGTGACCCGAGCCGCAGCGCGCGGTCGGTCTCGAGTACGGCCGCAAGCTCCGCGAGCTGCTGCCGGACGCGCCCGGCTGCACTCCTCGAGCGATCGTCGGGTGCTCGGGTCTCGAGCGTCTGCGCTCGGGCGCCGAGCGCATGCACATGGCCCGTGACGACAGATCCTTGGGCGAGGACGTCATCCACGAGGACGAAGCAGCGCTGTGTCAGATCAGCCATCTGCTTCGACCAGGCGGCCGAGCCAGTTTGACGACGTCGCCAGGTCAAGATCGTGCCCACGAGCGCGGTCGCGAGCAGGACGCCGAAGATGATCCAGCCCCAGGGCGTATCGCTCGTCGAAGCTGTTGGCTCGACAGGCTGCTCCTCTCCGGGCTGCTCTGTTTCGACCGGGGTTGTCTCCGGCTCGAAGGTGGTCACGCTGGGGGCCGGCTCGGTTTCCGGCGGAGCTGTCTCAATCGGAGTCGTCTCAATCGGAGCCGTCTCAATCGGAGCCGTCTCGATTTCGGCGGTCGTGACCTCGGCGGCCAGCGTGGCCGTGAAGGCCGATTGCGGCGTTTGGCCGGTCGCCGCAGCCAGCGCTCTGCCGGTGCCGGCTCCAGCCATGCCCAGGCCGACACCCGCCACGGCCGCAAGCGCGAGCAGAGAGACGAGGGCGGGCAGCCGCGGCATCGCCGACACGATAACCGTGACGACGAGATGGGCCTCTGCGGACTACGCGCTTGAAGCCGCGCCGGGAGTCGCGATCGCCGGCCTGGACGTCCGCACGCGTACTATTACCCTCCTGAAGTTGCTATTGCCACTAGCTTTGGCTAAAGAGAAAGCCCTGTTTGCAGGGCTTTCTCTCAGTGGAGGCGGCGGGAATCGAACCCGCGTCTGCAGCCTGCCCGACATCCAACGAATCAAGACACCCCGCCGACAGCGCTGAAACGCCGCGGGGCGAGTGCCTCGCGGGCGACCGTAGGGGGGTTGCACCGCTCGGACATGGTTCTTCGCGAGCGGGGGCGGTTACCCGGCTGATCGCCAGAAGGCTCCGGGTACGACTGGCAGCTGAGGCGGTCCAAGCGATGGAACTGCTGCCGCATCAAGCGAGAGGACGCTCGCTCAGGCCGCAGTCTGGCCGTACATTTGTCCCGAATGCCCATGAAGGTCTGGCCGCAGCCACTCATCGTCGTCCGCGACGTTCCGGCGTCCAGCCGTTTCTACGCGCAGATCCTCGACGCCGAGAGCGCCCACGGAGGCGAGGAGTATGACCAACTCGTCAGTAATGGGGAACTCATCCTGCAGCTGCACCACATCGACGTCGAAGACCACCACGGCCCTCTAGCATCGCCTGACGTTCCCCTCGGCAACGGCGGTCTGCTTTGGTTCGAAGTCTCTGACTTCGATGCGGCGGTGCAACGGGTACGAGGAGCTGATGCGCCGGTCGAGCGGGATGAGCATGTGAACCCCAACGCCAAGCAGCGAGAGATCTGGCTGCGTGATCCTGATGGATACCTAGTCGTGCTGGCCGGCCCATCGCAGTACCGACCGCGCGGCTAAGCGGGCTGGGCCCGCACGTTGCGCTCAGGCGTCATTTCCGAACACTGGCCCATGCGAGAGCCGTCCCTCAGCTCTAGCTCCCACTTCGGACTGCGGGAGTCCTATGCGCGTAGCTGGTGCCGGAAGTCCTGTCAGCCGCCGCGGATTCCGGGCATCACCATGCTGGCCCCGTGCTGGCGTAGCTTCAGGCGTGTTCGGATTGGAGGGTTCGGGCGACGGAGCGGCGGGCGCCGATGTGGGCGGGTACGGCGGTGAGGCCCGCGACGGCGAGCATCGTGGCCGGTATGACGGCTAGGAGTTGCCAGAGCGGCGGGAGCGTGGTCGAGTCGCCGACGGCGGCGAACAGTGCGATGCCTCCGGGTATGCCGAGGATGGTGCCGGCGAGTGTGGGGAGCAGTTGTGCTGCTGTGAGTCCTGTGCTCACCTGCTGCGGGGTCGCGCCGAGTGCGCGCGCTACCGCCGATGCGTGTCTGGCGTCGAGCGCGGTCGCCCAGGTGATGACGATCGCGTTTACAGCGGCAAGGGCGGCGAGCGTGATCGTGATGATGAGGAGCACCTGGTTCAGCCGATCGGCTCGAGCCGGGTCGAGCGCGGAGGCCCCGCTGTCGTTGAGGTCGGCGTGCGCGGCGATCGCGGCGACGATCCCGCTGACCGTGATCGCGATGCTGAGCATGGCAAGGAGGGCGCGGCGCGGCCGACGGGCGGCCAGCCGCAGGCCGAGGAGCAGCGGGACGGGCAGTCTCGCGGAGATCGTGATCAGCCAGGTTGTGCGCCTCGGTGTGCGTGCGGAGTCGGCGAGTGCCAGAACGGTGCTGGTGCGGGCGGCGCGGGCGGCGGGGACGAAGGTGGCGGCGAACGCCACGCCGAGAGCGACGCCCGTCACGAGGCCGGCCGTAGCAGGACTGAGCGACGGAGCACCCGCACGACCGAGGAGGCCTGCACTGGGGTCGATGAGCAGTGGAGCAGCCAGCCGTCCGAGCGTCAGGCCGACCGCCGCCGCAATCAGGGCGACGACGAGGTACTCAGCGAGAAGCACGACGGCGACGAAGGTCGGTGTGCCGCCGACCGCTTTGAGCAGTCCGACACGTCGGATCTGGTCGGCCATGCGTCCTCCGACGAGGACGGCGACGCTGGCGACGGCGAGCAGGACGAGGAGCCAACCGCCCGTTAGCAGGGCCTTACGCTGGTTTCTGATCAGGTTGGCGCTCGCATCCTGGATGTCCTGCCAGGCCAGCAGCAGCGGCGGCTCCGAGTCGGATCGACGTGTGCCGGGCGGCGCGTTCTCTCGGCGCGGATTATGTGTTTGAACAAACGCCGGGGCTGCGGCCGGGTCGGCCAGCTTCAGGTTCAAGACGTAGGAGAGGAATCGGGCCTGCGGGGCGAGGCTGCGGGCGTCCGCGCGGGTGAGCCAGACGAGTCCGGCGGCTCCGGGGCAGAAACCGAGGCAGGAAAGTTCCGGGTACGGTGCGGTTGCGGCCGTGATGGCGACGCCGACGACCTGGAATGAGCGGCCTTGGAGGGCGATCTCATCACCGGCGTCCACGCCGAGCGCTTCGGCGAAGGCCGCCTCGACGACAGCGCCGCCGTCACGCACCCAGTTGCCCTGCGTCAGTCTGGGTTGGTCGATCGATGCCGGTGCGGCGTCGCGCCCTTGTACCTGTGCCGTCGCTGTCTGGCCGTTGGCCGCGAGCCTCGTCCAGGTGACGGGGTACGGGCCGCTGTGGCCGGTGACGCCGCGAGCGGTGGCGAGCGCTCGGAGCCCGGCGAGGTCGGGGCGCTGGCCGCCAACCGGTGGGACGACACCGGCGATCACGTCTGGCCCGGCGGTCGCCTCGCGCGTGCTCTGGTACGGCTTGCTGATCACCCCCTGCAGGATGAGTCCGAGGGTGAGCGTCGTGGTGGCTGCCGTGATCGCGAGCAGTAGCAGCGCTGCTTCTGCGGGTCGCCGGCGCAGATCTCGCGCGGCGAGGCGGCAGACGAGTAGTACGCGCCCCATCGGTCGTCAGCCCTCGAGACCGGCGAGCTCACCCAGCCGGCTGGTTGTGCCGTGCGTCAGCCTGGTCTCCTCGACGAGGGCTCCGTCGCGCATGGAAATAAGCCGATCGGCCGTGGCGGCGATGCGGGCGTCGTGGGTGACGATCACCATTGTCTGCCCGGCCGAGCGCAAGTCGTCGAGGAGACGGAGCACGTCCAGGGTGGCGGCGCTGTCGAGGTTGCCGGTCGGCTCGTCGGCGAGCACGAGGAGCGGCTCGTTGCTGAGCGCGCGGGCGATCGCGACGCGCTGACGCTGACCGCCCGAGAGCGTCGAGGGCAGATGCTCGCGCCGATCCGAGAGGCCGACCTGCTCCAGCAGCTCGTTGGCACGCCGCCGTGCCGAGCGCGCCGCCTGCCCGGCCATCAGTGCGGGCAGCTCGACATTCTCCACGGCGGTGAGCTCTTCCATCAGATGAAAGGCCTGGAAGACAAAGCCGATCGCCGTGCGACGCAGCCGGGCCAGTGCCTTTTCACTCAGCTGGTCGATCCGGCGCCCTGCCAGCCACACCTCTCCGGCCGAGGGATGCTCGAGGCCGCCCAGCAGGTGCAGCAGCGTCGACTTGCCGCAACCGCTCGGACCCATTACGGCTAGCGTCTCGCCGGCGCTGACCTCGAGCTCGACCGCGTCGACAGCACACACACGCGCTGGGCCGTGGCCGTACTCCATCCGCAGCCCGCGTGCGCGTACGACCGGCCCCGCGCGCAGGAGTGCGTCGCTCGCATTCATGATCGTCCCTTCGTTGCGGTCCAGTAGCGGGCGCACGCCTCGAGCCACCGCAGGTCCGCCTGCAGCCTCAGCACCACACCCTCGAGCAGAAGGCCGGCAACGGACTCGTCCGGCTCCGCGAGCGCGGCGCGCTGCGCGGCAGCCAGCTCTGCCAGCAGAGCGTGACGCTGACCGTCCACGAGCCGCACCGGATCGGCGAGCCCGGCAGCGGAAGCGGCGACGAGCTTCAGGTGGAACTCCGCCGGCGCGGGCTTCTGCCAGCTCGTGTCCGCGAGCCACTCAGCGATCCGAGCCTGCCCCTCGGCGGTGAGCTCATAGACCTTGCGGTTGGGACGGTCGGTCTGTCCGACCCGCTCCGAGGTCACCAGGCCTGCCCGTTCGAGGCGCGTCAACGTCACGTACACCTGGCCTGCGTTGAGCGCCTCTGCCAACGGTCCGAGGGCAAGCTGAAGCCGCGCTCGCAGCTGATAGCCGTGCGACGGCTCCTTGGCCAACAGCGCGAGCAGGACCTCTTGCACCACCCGCAGCTGGTAGCCCTGCGTCGACTCCCGACTCGAAACGCTTACGGCTCCTGGCATGAGACACTCCCTAACAGTTAGCTATAGACTAACCGTTATCTACAAGCCCTGTCAAGGCGCATTACCTCGGCCGCTTCAACAGCTAGCGCCAACGACTGATTGCGGTCTAATCGCGATCCTGGGCCACGGTCGGATTCGCATAGACTGCGGTCGGACCTCGACGTGACGGCCCGAGAGGACATAGCGACGGTCGCCGGCCAGCTGGCGGAGCTCACTCGGACCGTGGAGGAGATGGCGAGCCAACTCGCGGCCGTTAGCGAGCGCGCTGACAGCCAGCAAGAGCGCGCTGAAATCCAGCATGAGCGTACGGAGATACAGCAAGAGCGCATTGACCTAGCGGCCCGAGAGCTAACCGAGGTCAGCGACCGCTTGCAGGCTGCGGCGAACGCGCTCCGATCTTCGATCTGAGCGTCCTCCAGAGACGGAGGCGTCCAGCAGGCTAGAACGCGTCGACTGGCCTCACGGCCGCTCTCATCCCATCACTCGGCAAGTGGCTGAAATCTCAACCGGCCGGCTCAGATGAGCTAGGGTGTCATTACTGGCCCTGCGGCCAGGACCCCGGCCGAAAGCACGCAATCTCCCGACGCGCCCCAAGGGTCGCGCGAGACGTAGGAGCCTAGGCGAACAGGATTCGACTTGCAGGGCCAGCTCTGTCGTGTCGAGCAGGTTACGCCGCGAGTAGTACGGCCCAGCCTCCAAGTTGTTTACTAGACGATGATCCGCGCGCTTCGACAGCGCTTCTGTCGCCACGATTGGGGGCCGTGGCGACCAGGGATGATGGGGAGCATGTCCGAGATCGCGGGGGATACCTCGGACAAGGCTTGGGAGTTCGACCGACAGACGAGAGAGAAGGTCGGCGTGAAGGGACTCCCCGGACTAGGCATCTCGGAGAAAGACGATGAGTCCTTCGAGCACCGTGTGTGCCAGAGATGCGGCAACTCCGACGTTCGGGAACGCGCGGTTTGACTCCCAGCTGGCCCGTCCGGCCGGGGCGGCCTCTCCGCGGCCCAGTTTGCATCGTCGGAGCTAGCAACGGTATCTCCGCGCGGTTCTGATCCACCGCCAAGCCATCTCTGTGCGCGTCACTGCCGATAATCCTCCTGTGCCCGACTCATCCCCTCCTGACCGCATACGAGGACTGGTCGATGCCGGCATCGCGCTGAGCTCGGAACTCTCGCTCGACGACCTGCTCCAGAAGCTGGTCGAGACGGCTGCCGACCTGACCGGCGCCCGTTACGCGGCACTCGGCGTGATCGACGAGACGGGAACGGAACTCGAGCGGTTCCTGACTACCGGTATCGGCCCCGATTTGCACACTGCGATCGGCGAGTTACCACGCGGTCGGGGCATCCTCGGGGTCTTGATCAAGGACGCGAAGGCGCTGAGGCTGGAGTCGATCGCCGGCGATCCACGCTCGGTCGGCTTTCCGCCCAACCATCCGCCAATGCGCGGCTTCCTCGGCGTGCCGATCCTCCTTCGAGGGCGAGCCTTCGGCAACCTCTATCTGACCGAGAAGGTCGACGGTCCGTTCAGCGGCGAGGATCAAGAGCTGGTCGAGACGTTGGCCAGCCAGGCGGCGGTGGCGATCGAGAATGCACGGCTGCTTCGGGTTGCGACGAACTGGTCTGCACAGCTCGAGGCACTGAACGAGGTTGGTGCGGCGCTCGCGGGCGAGATCGAGCTGCCGCGCCTCTTGCAGCTGATTTGCCTGCGCCTAGGCGGCTTGATCAACGCGCGAGTCGTGACGATCGCGTTGCCTGCTTCCGGAGGAACGCTGAGGATCGAAGCGGCTGAAGGTGCCGGCGCGGATGAGATTCTCGGCCTGCGCCTGGAGCGGGCTGGCTCGAAGAGCGGCGGCGTTCTCGAGCGTCGGCAAGCCGAACGAGTGGATGCGCTCGCGGAGGATCCCGAGGTCGACCAGGTCGCGACGAGCCCGATCGGCGCGCGCACGGGCCTCTACGTCCCGCTGCTTGTCGGGTCGCGGCCGATTGGCGTTATCGTCGCCCACGACAAGGAGGGCGATGATCCCCGCTTCAGCGACGACGATCTCCGGCTCGCTGAGATCTTCGCGACGCGCGCAGCGGTCGCTGTCGACCTGTCGGCGCGAGTTGCGCGCGACGCGCTCCGCCGCGTCGTCGAGGCGCAGGAGCTGGAACGACGTCGGCTTGCCCGCGAGCTCCACGACCAGACCGGGCAGGAGCTGACGTCGGTGCTGCTCGGCCTCAAGGCAGTCGAGGAGGCCAGGGGCGACGCCGAGCACGCCGAAGCTTTGGCGGCTGTTCGCGAACAGGTGCTCGCCACGTTGCACGACGTGCGACGCCTGGCTGTCGAACTGCGGCCGAAAGCGCTCGACGACTTCGGACTCGTGCCGGCGCTCGAACGCCTCCGGGACACCTTCTCCGAGCAGACGGGCATGCGCGTCGAGCTCGAGTCACGGATTCGCGAGCGGCTACCGGCCGACGTTGAAACCGCCCTTTACCGCATCGTCCAGGAGGCGCTGACCAACACCGTCAAGCATGCCCAGGCCAGCACCATCAGCATCGTCCTGGGCCGCACCACCAGTTCCGTGACGGCGGTGATCGAGGACGACGGCCGCGGCTTCACCCGCGACGACGGCAGCGAGGGCCTCGGCCTGCTCGGGATGGGCGAACGGCTGGCGCTCCTGGGCGGCAAGCTGACCGTTGAATCGAGTCCCGGCTCCGGGACGTCGATCGTCGCCGCGGTGCCTCTGCCGTGAGCGATGCCCGAATCCGAGTCCTCCTCGTCGACGACCATCCCGTCGTGCGCAGTGGCCTGCGCAGGGTGCTCGAGGCCGAGATCGACATCGAGGTCGTCGGTGAGGCCGGTGACGCGCAGCATGCTGTCTTCGAGACGCGGGCGCAGAAGCCCACTGTGATCTTGATGGACGTCGTCATGCCGGGAAAGACGGGAATCGACGCCATTCCCGATGTGCTCAAGGATGCTCCCGAGGCGAAAGTCCTGATCCTGTCGATGCAGGACGATCCGAACTACGTGCGCCAGGCGTTCGCTGCCGGCGCGACCGGCTACATCCTCAAGGAGGCGGCCGACACCGACCTCGTCGCCGCCGTGCGCGAGGTGGCGGCCGGCCGCGATTACGTTCACCCCAGCCTCGGCGCGCGCATGGTCGTCGCCGACGCCGAGGAGCGGAAGCGCAACGAACAGGACCCTCTCTCCGACCGCGAGCGGGACGTGCTTCGGCTCCTGGCGCTCGGCCATACCAACCAGGAGATCTCCGAGAAGCTCTACATCTCCGTGCGCACCGCCGAGACCCATCGGGCGCACGTGATGCAGAAGCTGCGGATCAGCACCCGCGCCGAACTTGTCCGCTACGCGCTCGAGCACGGCTTCCTGGACGCAGACTCCTAGCGGAGCGGGTCTTCCGGCACGGGTCCGCTACCAGCTCTTGACGCGCGGCCGACCCTCGGGTCGCTGCACACGGACGCGGGCGTCGACAGCGATGCAGCGGTCAGGAAACGCCAGCACCGGGTTCAGGTCGAGCTCGGCAACAGCAGGGTGATCCTCGCCGACCCGCGCCAAGCGGCAGACGAGATCGACAAGCGAGGCCACGTCGGCCGCCGGCGCGCCCCGAAAGCCCTGGACAAGCTTCCCGGCCTTGCCGGTCGTGACCAGCTCCTCAGCATCCACATCGGTCACCGGTGCGATCCGGAAGCCGACGTCGCCGATCAGCTCGGCGAAGACGCCGCCAGGGCCGAAGGCGACGAGGGCCCGCTCACCGTCAGCGGTGGCTACTGCGCCAATCAGCGCCCCACGCTCGACCCAGTCGGGATCGAGGTCACGCGACCAGCCGAGCGTCGACTGCCGGATGACGGTGAAATCGGCGATAGAGACTCTGGTCGGAGAGCTCGGCGAAGAAGCGGACGAGAGCATCGACGTCGCCTGCCGTCGGGGGGCGCAGGCGCAGGGTGCTGCCGTCGCGCAGGATGACGTCGACACTTTCACTGTCGATTGGAGCGCCTTGCGTCTCCTGCGGGGGCGTGATCATCAGTCCGCCGACCTGTTGTGAGGTCGGGCGAAGATGACGAGCACGGTTCTCGTAGCCGACGAAGCGATGGTCGGCGCCCGCGGGGACGAAGACCGCGTGCCCTTCCCGAGTGGGACACTGGCCCCGTCGATCTCGAGCGTTCCGCGGCCCTCGAGCACCGACGTAGACCTCGTCGTCGGCGTGCGGGTGCTGGTTGATCCGGCTCTGGGGCGACGAGTGTGTAGACACCGAGCTCGAGGCCCGGCGACTCGTGCGCAACCTCATATCCGCCTGATCCGGCGACGAGCCCGCCCTGGATGACGTTGAGATCGATCCTGTCGCTTCTACTGATCATCAACTCT
>CAVTBS010000011.1:0-258907 GCA_963732995.1 uncultured Gaiellaceae bacterium
AGCACGGGGGCGGCGACTTCGTTCTCGTCGACGGCGGCGGTCACGCCCCGCATGCACGCGACCCGGTCGCGTTCAATCGCCTCGCCCGCGAGTTTCTGGAGCGGCTGCCGTGATCGCCGTCGCGGAAGCGCGCGAGCAGACCCGCGCCCGGTACCCGGACGAGTCCGGGTACGTCGAGCGCGACGGCGTGCGCCTGTTCTACGAGGTCTACGGCTCGGGCAAGCCGACGATCCTGCTGCTGCCGACCTGGGCGCTCATCCACTCGCGCCACTGGAAACTGCAGATCCCGTTCTTCGCCCGGCACTGCCGCGTCGTCACGTTCGACGGTCGCGGCAACGGCCGCTCCGACCGTCCGTCCGGCGCCGAGGCATACGCGATCCGCGAGTTCGCGGCCGACACGCTCGCGGTGATGGACGCGACCGCGACGGAACGCGCCGTCGTCGTCGGTGTGTCGTGCGCGACGCTCTGGGGCGTCGTGCTCGCCGCGGAGCATCCGGAGCGCGTCGCGGCCGCGGCGTTCATCGGGCCGGCCGTCCCGCTGGCGCCAGCGCTGCCCGAGCGCACCGTCTACCCCTTCGACGATCGGCTCGATACCGACGAGGGATGGGCGAAGTACAACATGCACCACTGGCTGCGGGACTATCGGGACTTTCTCGAGTTCTTCGTCGGGAAGTGCTTCACGGAGCCGCACTCGACGAAGCCGATCGAGGACGCCATCGGCTGGGCGCTCGAGACGACCCCCGAAGTGCTCGCGGACCACGACGCGGGCATCGACCTGCCGATCGGCGGCGACTTCAGAGAGCTCTGCGGGCGCGTTCGCTGTCCGGTGCTCGTCCTGCACGGCGACGAGGACGCGCTGCACTCGCACGCGCGGGGCGCGGCGCTCGCCGAGGCCACGGGCGGGCAGCTCGTCTCGCTCCAGGGCTCCGGACACTTTCCGCAGGCGCGTGATCCGGTGATGGTCAATCTGCTCGTTCAAGAGTTCGTGGAGCGGCTGCCGTGATCGCCGTCGCGGAAGCGCGCGAGCAGACCCGCGCCCGGTACCCGGACGAGGAGGGGTACGTCGAGCGCGACGGCGTCCGGGTCTTCTACGAGGTCTACGGCAACGCGCCGACGACGTTGATGCTCATGCCCACCTCGCCGATCTCGCATTCCCGACTCTGGCGAGGGCAGATCCCGTACCTGTCGCGGCACTTCCGCGTCGTCACTTTCGACCCGCGCGGCAACGGCCGCTCGGATCGGCCGGACGACGCCGCGGCGCACGCGTGGTGGGAGCTCGTGGAAGACGGACGCGCGGTGTTGGAGGCGACGAGCACGGATCAGGCGGTTGTTGCGGGCCTGTGCGACGGCGCCGGCTGGGCGCTCATGCTCGCCGCTACCCATCCCGCGCACGTGCTCGGAGTGGCGGCCTTCGCGCCGAACCTTCCGCTGCTGACGCCGCTCCATCGCAACTACGAGCTCTTCTCCGGCGACGAGATCCTCGACACCGACGAAGGGTGGGCGAAGTGCAACGTCCACTACTGGCGCCGCGACTACCGCGGCTTCCTCGAGTTCTTCTTCTCGCAGCAGATCCCGGAGCCGCACTCGACGAAGCAGATCGAGGACGCGGTCGGGTTCGGCCTCGAAGGCTCGGCCGAGACGCTCATCCTGCGTCGGCAGGCGGATCCGCCCTGGAGCAGCGCGGAAGAGGCGCGCGACCTCTGCAGTCGCGTCCGCTGCCCCGTGCTCGTGATCCACGGCGACCTCGACAATTGCCAGACCCGCGAGCGGGCGGCCGCGGTGGCCGAGCTGACGGGCGGGACGCTGGTGACTCTCGAGGGCTCCGGGCACCTGCCGCAGGCGCGCGACCCGGTCCGGATCAACCTGATCCTGCGCGAGTTCGTCGACACGCTTCCCGGGAGGTCGAGATGAGCGTTCTCACCCGTCCGAACGAGCAGACTCGTGCCCGCTACCCCGACGAGGAGGGTTTCGTCGAGCGTGACGGCGTGCGGATCTTCTACGAGGTCTACGGCGACGCGCCGACGACGTTCCTGCTCTTCCCGCCCTCGCCGATCTCCCATTCGCGCGTTTGGAAGGCACAGGTGCCGTACCTCTCGCGCCACTTCCGCGTGGTCGTTCTCGACCCGCGGGGCAACGGCCGGTCCGACCGTCCGCGCGACGCCGCGGCCTACTCCTGGTGGGAGTACGTCGCCGACGGTCGGGCTGTGCTGGAGGCGAGCGGCGCGCAGGAGGCGCTCGTGGGCGGCCTCTGCGACGGCGGCGGCTGGGCCCTGATGCTTGCCGCGACCGATCCGGCCGCTGTGCTCGGCGTCGCCGCGATCGCACCGTTCGTGCCGAGGCTGACGCCGTCGCACCCGAACTACCGCCTGTACCCGTCGGACGTGCCGCTCGACACGGACGAGGGCTGGGCCAAGTGCAACGTCCACTACTGGCGCCGCGACTATCAGAGCTTCCTGGAGTTCTTCTTCGCGCAGCAGATCCCGGAGCCGCATTCGACGAAGCAGATCGAGGACTGCGTCCGCTGGGGTCTCGAGGGTGGAGCCGAGTCGCTTGTCCTCGCGGACGAGGAGGCGCCGCCGCCGTGGTCGACCGAGGCGGAGGCGCAGGACCTCTGCAGCCGTGTCCGCTGCCCCGTGCTCGTGATCCACGGCGACCTCGACAACTGCCAGACCCGCGAGCGGGCGGCCGCGGTGGCCGAGCTGACGGGCGGGACGCTGGTGACGCTCGAGGGCGCCGGGCACCTGCCGCAGGCGCGCCATCCGGTCAAGGTGAACGGACTCATGCGCGAGTTCGGGGAGTCGGTCGTCCCGCCGAAGCCGAAGGTGAAGACGTGGACGCGGGCGCTGAGCCGCCGACGGCGGGCGCTCTACGTCTCGTCGCCGATCGGGCTCGGGCACGCCCGCCGGGACGTTGCGATCGCTCAGGAGCTGCGGAAACTGCACCCGGACCTCGAGATCGACTGGCTCGCCCAGCATCCGGTGACCGCGGTCCTCGAGGCGGAGGGGGAGCGGATCCATCCCGCGAGTGCGCTGCTCGCCAACGAGTCCGGGCACATCGAGAGTGAGTCAGCCGAGCACGACCTGCACGCCTTCCAGGCGATCCGGCGGATGGACGAGATCCTGGTCGCGAACTTCATGCTCTTCCTCGACGTCGCGCGCGAGGAGAACTACGACCTCTGGATCGGGGACGAGGCGTGGGAGGTCGACTACTTCCTGCACGAGAACCCGGAGCTGAAGTCGGCCGCGTACGTCTGGCTGACCGACTTCGTCGGCTGGCTGCCGATGGAGGACGGCGGCGAGCACGAGGCGTTCCTGACGACCGACTACAACGCCGAGATGATCGAGCACATCGCCCGCTTCCCGCGGATCCGCGACCGGGCGGTGTTCGTCGGCAACCCGGACGACGTCGTCCCGGACCGGTTCGGCGCCGAGCTGCCCGGAATCCGCGACTGGACGGAGCAGCACTACGACTTCTCGGGCTACGTGACGGGGTTCAAGCCCGTCGCCGACCGGGAGAAGCTGCGGGCCGAGCTCGGCTACAAGCCGCACGAGCAGGTCTGCATCGTCACCGTCGGCGGATCGGGCGTGGGCGGGCACCTGCTCCGCCGTGTGATCGAGGCATTCCCTCAGGCCAGGGCCAACGTGCCGGAGCTGCGGATGGTCGTGGTCGCCGGGCCGCGGATCGACCCGGCGAGCCTGCCGCAGCACGAGGGGCTCGAGATCCGCTCCTACGTGCACGAGCTCTACCGCCACCTCGCCGCCTGCGACCTCGCGGTCGTCCAGGGCGGCCTGACGACCTCGATGGAGCTGACCGCGAACGGACGCCCGTTCCTCTACTTCCCGCTCCGCCACCACTTCGAGCAGAACTTCCACGTCCACCACCGGCTGGAGAACTACGGCGCCGGACGGCGAATGGACTTCGAGACCGACGGGCCGGCCGAGATCGCGGCCGCGATCGCCGAGGAGATCGGCCGCGAGGTCGACTACAGGCCGGTCGAGACGGACGGCGCCGCCCGGGCAGCGGCGCTCATCGCCGAGCTGCTGTAGTCCTCGAGCCAGCGCTCGACCGCGCGCGGGCTGCGGAGGCGGACGACGGGGAAGGCGGCGAGGTCGACTGGATAGCGCCGGCGCCGCTCGAAGTGCATGCGCAGCGCGAAGCCGAAGAGCGACTCACGGCCCCAGAACGCACCTCGCACCGATTCTCGGTTGTCGTTCCAGAGCACCTCGCGGCCTCGGAGCCGGCGCACGGTGCGCCGCAGCAGCCGGGGGAACCAGACACGCAGCGGGAGGTCGAGCCAGACGACGGTGTCCGCCCGCTTCAGCACGAGGTCGCCGAGCTTGCGCTGGTACGTGCCGTCGACCACCCAGCCGTCCCCGTCGAGCACCGGGAGGAGGAGGGCGCACAACTCGTCGTCGGGCGTCTCGGCCCAGTTCGGTCCGTGGACGAGGGCGTCGACCTCGACGAACGGCACGTCGAGCCGCAGCGCGAGCTCGCGGCCGAGGGTCGTCTTGCCGTTGCCGCTGGCGCTCGCGACGATCGCGACGCGCCTCACAGCAGCCTCGCGTCGAGCGGCTCCTCGCCGTCCACCTCGACGCGGTAGCCGCGGGCGCCCTCGCGCTGGGTGACGACCTCGACGAGCTCGGTCCCCTCGAAGAAGAACGCGGCGTCGTCGTCGGCCGCATACCCGGGAGCGAGGTCGCCGTCGCGCACGAGACGCGTGAACGTGGGCCGCCGCTCGGGCTCGCCGTCGTAGTGCGGGCAGAAGCTCCCCGTGAGGAAGCCGAGCCCACCGCCGAGCGCGCGCAGCGTCGGCCCGAACGAGTCGGTGACCGAGTTCTCGAACCAGCAGTTCGCCCCTGCGCTCATACCGCCGACGACGGCGCCGCGGTCCCAGGCCTCGCCGGAGCGCGCGGTCGATCCCGTGGACGCGCCAGATCGCGAGCATGTTCGCCGTGTTGCCGCCGCCGACGTAGATCACGTCCTGCTTCGCGACGTGCGCGGCTGGATCGTCGGGCATGCCGAACAGCGTCAGGTGGCTCGGCTCGCAGTCCCGTGCCGTGAACTCCTCGTAGAAGCGGACGATCCACTCCGGCTTCTCGCCGCCGGCCGTCGGTAGCAGGCACACCCGGGGCCGGTCGGAGCGCGCGAGCCCGAGCATGAAGTCCTCGATCCGCGAGTTCCGGTCGAGCAGGGCGCCGCCGCCCATCGCGAGGATCCGGCCGGCCATAGCTCGGTTTCTACCTCGCCCGGACGATGCAGCGAAACCCGAGATGCGAGGTGCCGGTGTCGACCGGATGCGCCATCCGCGCGGCCGGGCGGTAGCGCTGGCAGTAGTTGGGCGCGCACAGGTGCGAGCCGCCCTTCATCACGCGCCGCGGGATCGCCGACTCGTCACGGGGATCGTGGCTCGTCTCCTGCGCACCTCCGCGCGGGTTCGCGGGCATGCAGCACGCGCTGACCTGATCGCCGTGATCCTGGTACCAGTCGCTCGTCCACTCCCAGACGTTGCCGATCATGTCGTGGAGCCCGAAGCCGTTGGCCGGATAGCGGCCGACCGGCGCCGTCCCGACGTAGCCGTCCTGCTCGAGATTCTCGACCGGAAACTCGCCCTGCCACGTGTTGGCCATGAAGCGGCCGTCCGGGTAGAGCTCCTCGCCCCAGGCGAAGGACGCCCCGTCGACGCCGCCGCGGCACGCTCGCTCCCACTCGGCCTCGGTCGGGAGCTCCTTCCCGATCCACGTCGCGTAGGCGCTGACGTCATCCCAGGCGACGTGCACGACCGGGTGATCCGGCTTCTTCTCGACCGACGTTCCCGGCCCCTGCGGGTGGCGCCAGCTCGCGCCCGGCACGTACGTCCACCAGTTGTAGTGGTTCGAGAGGTCGACCCGGTGCGCCGGAGCCCGGAAGACCGTCGAGGCGGGCACGAGCAGCTCCGGCTTTGCGCCGGGGTAGGCCTCCGGATCGGGTGCCTGCTCGGCGACGGTGACGTAGCCGGTCTTCCGGACGAAGCGGGCGAACTCGGCGTTCGTGACCGTGAAGCGGTCGATCCAGAAGCCGTCGACCGCGACCTCGTGGGCGGGCGCCTCCTCGGAGTAGTGCCGGTCGGAGCCCATCAGGAACGTCCCGCCGGAGATCCAGGCCATGTTCGGCGCCGGCGGCTCGCCGAGCGAGGGCGTCTGCGGCGTCTGGGTGTCCGCGCGCATCACCCGAGTGTAGATTCCCGCCGGTCATGCGCTACGTCTACGACTTCGACGAGGAGACCTCGGGCGGCCGCGAGCTGCTCGGCGGCAAG
The DNA here is from genome assembly GCA_963732995.1 of uncultured Gaiellaceae bacterium. Taxonomy (GTDB): domain Bacteria; phylum Actinomycetota; class Thermoleophilia; order Gaiellales; family Gaiellaceae; genus Gaiellasilicea. The sequence continues at coordinate 6,293 of CAVTBS010000011.1, forward strand.
GGCATCGGGCTCGCGGAGATGACCGCGCTCGGCGTCCCCGTCCCGACCGGGTTCACGATCACGACCGATGCGTGCCGCGCCTACATGGCGTCCGCGGGCGAGCTGCCGGACGGGCTCGAGGACGAGGTCGCGAAGCACATCGCGTCGCTCGAGGGGAAGGCCGGCAAGCGCTTCGGCGACCCCGACGACCCGCTTCTCGTCTCCGTCCGCTCGGGCGCGGCCGTCTCGATGCCGGGGATGATGGACACGATCCTCAACCTCGGCCTCAACGACGACGCGGTGGCCGGGCTCGCGAAGACGACCGGCAACGAGCGCTTCGCCTACGACTCCTACCGGCGGCTGATCCAGATGTACGGCGAGGTCGTCGACGGGGTCGAGGCGCACCGCTTCGAGCAGCCGCTGACCGACCTGAAGAAGGCGCGCGGCGCGAAGCAGGACGTCGAGCTGACCGCTGCCGACCTGGCCGAGCTGATCGACACCTTCAAGCGGATCTACGCCGAGGAGACCGGCTCGCCGTTCCCGCAGGACGCGCGGGCGCAGCTCGAGAAGGCCGTTCGCGCCGTCTTCGACTCGTGGGAATCGCCGCGCGCGCAGGTCTACCGGCGCACGTACGAGATCCCGGACGACCTCGGGACCGCCGTCAACGTCGTGCAGATGGTCTTCGGCAACAAGGGCGACGGCTCGGGCACGGGCGTCTGTTTCACGCGCGACCCGTCGACGGGCGAGAGCGTGCTCTACGGCGAGTTCCTCCAGAACGCGCAGGGCGAGGACGTCGTCGCCGGGATCCGGACGCCCGAGCCGATCGAGCGGATGAACGAGCTGCTGCCCGAGGCGTACGCGCAGCTGCTCGAGACGATCGGGCGGCTCGAGACGCACTACCGCGACATGCAGGACATCGAGTTCACGGTCGAGGAGGGCACGCTCTTCCTGCTCCAGACCCGTACGGCCAAGCGGACGGCGGCGGCCGCGCTGCGGGCGGCGGTGGAGATGGTCGGCGAGGGGCTGATCTCGAAGGAGGAGGCCGTCGCGCGGATCGATCCTGCGCAGCTCGACCAGCTCCTGCATCCGATGATCGACCCGGGCGCCGACGTCGCTGTTGTCGCAAAGGGGCTCAATGCCTCGCCGGGCGCCGCCTCCGGTGCGATCGTCTTCGACGCCGACACGGCCGAGGAGCGCGGGAAGGCGGGGGAGAGCGTCATCCTCGTCCGCTGGGAGACGACACCTGACGACTTCCACGGGATGGTCCAGGCGGCCGGGATCCTCACGGCACACGGCGGCCTGACCTCGCACGCCGCCGTCGTCGCGCGCGGGATGGGGACGCCGTGCGTGACGGGCTGCGAGGCGCTCCACGTCGACGTCCGCGCGAAGACGGCGCGCCTGCCCGGCCACGAGCTGAAGGAGGGCGACACGATCACGATCGACGGCGGCTCAGGCGAGGTGATCGTCGGCTCGGTGCCGCTCGTGCCGCCCCAGATCAACGACGACTTCTCCGCGATCCTCGAGTGGGCCGATTCGATCCGGCGGCTGAAGGTGCGCACGAACGCCGACACGCCCGAGGACGCCGCCAAGGCGCGCGAGTTCGGCGCCGAGGGGATCGGCCTCTGCCGCACCGAGCACATGTTCGCCGAGGCGGAGCGGCTGCAGCTGATGCGCGAGATGATCCTCGCCGGCGACGAGGAGGGACGCCGCTCCGCCCTCGAGCGCCTCCTCCCGATCCAGCAGGCCGACTTCGAGGGGATCTTCGAGGCGATGGCCGGCCTCCCCGTGACGATCCGCCTGCTCGACTGGCCGCTGCACGAGTTCCTGCCCGCGCTCGAGGAGGAGCAGGACGAGCGCATGCGCGAACGGATCCGCGCCCTGCACGAGTCGAACCCGATGCTCGGCTGGCGCGCCTGCCGGCTCGGCCTCTTCTTCCCCGAGATCTACGAGATGCAGGTGCGCGCGATCGCGCGGGCGGCGATCGCCGTGCGGGAGCGGGGCGGGGACGCGCCGCTCGTCGAGATCATGATTCCGCTCGTCGGCTTCGGCGAGGAGCTGCGCCGGCTGCGGGAGCTGACCGTCCGCGTCGCCGCCGAGGAGGGCGAGCTCGACTACCTCGTCGGGACGATGATCGAGCTGCCGCGCGCATGCATCCGCGCCGACGAGATCGCCGAGCACGCGGACTTCTTCTCCTTCGGCACCAACGACCTGACCCAGACGGCGCTCGGTCTCTCACGCGACGACGCGGGCCGGTTCCTCTCGCACTACCTCGAGACGGGGATTCTCGACCGCGATCCCTTCGAGACGATCGACCAGGGCGGCGTCGGCGACCTGATGGAGATCGCGGTCGAGCGCGGCCGCGGCGCGCGCGAGGACCTCAAGCTCGGCATCTGCGGCGAGCACGGCGGCGAGCCGAAGTCGGTCGCGTTCTGCCACGGGCTGGGGCTCGACTACGTGTCGTGCTCCCCCTATCGCGTCCCCCTGGCGCGGCTTGCGGCTGCCCAGGCCGCGCTGGCCGAGCAAGGCACGGTCGCGGTCGCGATCGGCGGCTAGCTAGGCGTACCCTTTCACCTTCCAGTACGCGACCGCGACGCTGAGGAGGCCGACGGCGACGAGGCTCGCGATCGAGACGATGTCGATCCGGCTGTAGGCCGCGTTGCCCTTGCCGAAGCGGGAGAGGGCGAGGATGCACAGGGCGCCGCCGGCGAGCCCGCCGAGATGGCCGCCGATCGAGATCCCGGGGACGGCGAAGGTGAAGGCGATGTTGACGATCAGCAGCGTCAGCGCACTCCCGCCGAGCACGTAGGTCTGCTGGCGCTCGAGCACGATCGCGGCGCCGAGGATCCCGAAGATCGCACCGGATGCGCCCACGGTGACGGCCTCGGGATTCGCGATCAGCGCGCCCGCGGAGCCGGCGAGGCCCGAGACGACGTAGAGCAGCAGGTAGCGGACCGGCCCGAGGTAGGCCTCGAGCGGGCGGCCGATCCACCAGAGCGCGAGCATGTTCATCGCCAGGTGGATGGGGCCGTAGTGAAGGAACGCCGCCGTGATCAGCCGGTACCAGTCGCCGACCGCGACGAGCGGGCCGTAGAGCGCGCCGTGCTCGAAGATCCAGCCGGAGTTGGCGTTGATCGAGGCGCCGCCCGCCAGCTGGAGCAGGTAGACGCCGACGTTGACCGCGATCAGCGTCGTCGTGACGATCCCGGGCCGGCTCGCCGTGCGGCGCTGGGCGCTCTGCACGACCCGTGTCGCCCCGCGCGCCTGACCGGAGTGGTCGGGGCAGCGGATCCCGACGGGCAGGAACGTCATGCAATCGGGGCAGATGCCGCGCCCGCACTCGGAGCACGAGACGCCCGTCTCGCGGTCGGGGTGCCGGTAGCACTTTTGCAGCTCCGCCATCGGGATTAGCCTAGCCGCGTGCAGGTTCATGTCGCGTTCACTCCGGACGAGGCCGCAGCTGCCCCGACCGGGATCGTCGTCGACGTCGTCCGCGCCACCTCGACGATCGCGCAGGCGCTCTCCGCCGGCTACCGGCGCGTGCTCTGCGTGCCCGAGATCGAGCAGGCGCGGACGTTGCGGAGCGAGCTCCCCGACAGCGTCGTCGGCGGCGAGCGCGACGCGGTCCGGATCGACGGCTTCGACGTCGGCGCGTCGCCGCGGGAGTTCCTGGAGCCGCGGGCTGAGACGCTGATCCTCTCGACGACGAACGGGACGAGGACGATCGTGACCGCGGCCGAGCGCTGCGACGAGGTGCTGATCGGCAGCCTCCTCAACCTGGGCGCAGTCGTGCACGCCGCGATCGAGCGCGGGGAGGACGTCGCCGTGATCTGCGCCGGCTACAAGGGCGCGTTCGCCTTCGACGACGCCTACTGCGCCGGCCGGCTCGTGCAGGCGCTCGGCGGCGAGCGCACCGACGCGGCGGTCGCGGCCGCACTGCTCGCGGACGCGTATCCGAACGCGGCCGACGGCATCAACGCCCGCACGTACGGCCCGCCGGGCCTGGAGGAGGACATCGCCTTCTGCGCCCGTGAGAGCGTGCTCGACGTCGTTCCGCGCTTCGCAGGCATGCGCGGCCCTGCCGCCGAGATCACGCTCTAGGCGGGTTCGATGTTCTGGTTGATCCGGAAGAAGTTGTCCGGATCGAGCTTCGTCTTCAGCGCCTGCAGCCGCGCGTACTTCGCGTCGCCGTAGGACTCGCGCACGCGGTCGGCGCCCTCGTCGCCGAGGAAGTTGACGTAGACGCCCTGGTGCCACGGCTCGAGCGCAGACCAGAAGCTGCGCACCCACTCGCGCTCCCGCTCGAAGCCCTCTTCGGTCTCCGTGGAGATGCCGATGTTGTAGGTGAAGCCGGCCCCGCGCCCGTTGAAGGCGGTCTCGTCCTCGCCGACGCGGGCGACCGCGCCGCCCATCTGCCAGATCGGGAACGACGTCAGCGGCGACTCGATCTGGAGCGACCGCTCCATCGTGATGTCGATGACCTCGTCGGTCAGCTCCGCGATGTCGCAGCTCTTGAAGTAGTACCAGCGCCCCGGCGGGAAGCTCGGGTCGAGCATCGCCTGGTGGGCGAGGTACGGCTTGACGACGCAGACGTCGGCGACCGGCGGCCCGAACTCGCGCAGCGGCTTGATGAACGCCTCGCCTGCCTCGGGGTCGCCGACCCAGCAGGGGATCACCATCACGACCGGCTTGCCGTGCAGCTCGGCCGGGATGATCGGGAGCGGCGGTGCCTTCCGGTGGACGGTGATCGTCATCAGGTCGTCGGGGGCGTCCGCAACCCAGTCCCGGTAGAAGCGCAGCACCTCACCGGAGCGCTCCATCGGCCAGATGATCGGCCCGGCCAGCACCTGCGTCCCGAGCGGCACGCAGTTGAACTCGAACTCGGTCACGATCCCGAAGTTGCCGCCGCCGCCGCGCAGCCCCCAGAAGAGCTCCGCGTTCTCGTCCGCGCTCGCCTTGACGAACTCGCCGTCCGCGGTAACGAGGTCGACGGAGACGAGCTGGTCGACCGAGAGGCCGTGCTTGCGCATGATCCAGCCGATCCCGCCGCCGAGCGTGAGGCCCGCGACGCCCGTGTGGGTGACGATCCCGGACGGCACTGCGAGCCCGAATGCCTGTGTCTCCCGGTCGAGCTCGCCGAGCAGGACGCCCGCCTGGGCTCGCGCCGTGCGCCGCTCCGGGTCGACCCGCACGCCCTTCATCGGCGAGAGGTCGATCATCAGCGCGTCGTCTGCGACCGAGTAGCCGGGGAACGAGTGGCCACCGCTGCGGATCGCGACCGGCAGGCCGCTCGCGCGCGCCGCCTTCACCGCGCCGATCACGTCGGAGACACCAGCGCAGCGGGCGATCGCGGCGGGCCGGCGGTCGAACGAGCCGTTCCAGATCTTCCGGTGGACGTCGAAGCCGGGGTCGGCCGGGCCGAGAACCTCGCCCCTGAACGCCGTTGCGTCGAGCTCGATCGCGTCGACTGCTGTACTCACGCGGCCGAGTTTGACACGTCCTCGCTCGAACCTCAAAGCCGGTTCGCGTCGTTGTCGAGCCACGTCCCGGAGACGCGGGCCCAGAACTCGGGCTGCGGCCGGAACCCGACCGACTCGTAGAGCGCCTGCGCGCCGTCGGTCTGGAGCCCGATGTGCTGGCCGGGAACCGCGTCGACCAGCAGCCGCATCATCGTGGTCGCGATCCCCCGGCGGCGGTGCGAGGACGCCGTCCAGACGTCGACGAGATAGGCGTTGCAGACACCGTCGGAGAGCAATCGCGCCATCCCGACGACGCGGTCGCCGTCGCGCGCGATCGCGACGTGCTGCGACTGTTCGAACGAGCGCCGGAGCGCAGTCGGCGAGCGGCCGTTGTCGAAGTCGTCCGCGATCAGCTCGGATCGAACCGCGGGCCAGTCGATCCCCGCGAGTGAGCTGTCGACGCGGATGCTCACGCTTGAACTATCGCACGAAATTCGTTTGACAGGAACACCTGTTCGGGTATAGAACATATGTTCCCGTGATCGCCTGTCTCCTCATCCCCGGCTTCGAGTTGCGCGCGGCGCTGCGGGACAAGCCGAGGCTGGCGCTCGTCCCGGCGGCGCTGTCGCCGCTGCCCGGGACCGAGCAGCTGGTCGGTCCCATCACCGCCGCCGCCGAGCTCGCCGGCGTGCAGCCCGGGATGAGGATGGGCGAGGCACTCGCGATGTGCCCGCAGCTCGTGCTGGTCGAGCAGGATCCGGCGACGGTCGAGCGCGAGTGGGAGGGGGCGCTGCAGCGGCTCGAGGACTCGGGCTTCGCGGTCGACCCCGAGAAGCCGGGCTGCGTCTACTTCGAGACGAAAGGCGTCGAGCGGCTGTACGGAGGCCTGGAGGCGGCGCTCGAGCGGGCGCTCGCCTCCGTCGGAGCTGCCTGGGATCCACGCGCGGGCGCTGCGCAGCGCCGGTTTGCCGCCCTGGCGGCGGCGAGCGTCGCGCGTCCCGGGCAGGCACTCGTCGTGTCGGCCGGCAAGGAGGAGGGCTTTCTGGCACCGCTGCCGCTCTCGCTCCTGCCGCTCCCGGCTGATCGTTACGCGGAGCTGGAGGGCCTGGGGGTGCGCCGCTTGGGGGAGCTGGCCGCCCTGCCCGGGGGAGCAGTCGCGGAGCGGCTCGGCCGGGAAGGCCGGCAGGCGTGGGGGCTCGCCCGCGGTGGCGACAACGGCCGCGTTCGCGGGCGGCGTCCGGCGGCTGAGCTCGCCGAGGCGCTCGAGTTCCCCGAGGCGGTCGGGAACGAGCTGACGCTCCGCCGCGCCTTCGGCTCGCTGCTCGACCGGCTGCTCGCACGGCCGGAGCGCGCCGGCAGGCCGTTCCGCAAGGTCGCGCTCTCGGCGAAGGTCGTCGGCGGTGGCTCCTGGCGCCGCACGGTGACCTTGCGCGAGCCGACCGCCGACCGGCCGCGCCTGCGCGCCGCGCTCGGCCCGAAGCTGCTCGAGATCCCCGCACCGGTCGTCGAGCTGCGGTTGGAGGCGGTCGAGCTCTCCGCGTCGGTCGGGCAGCAGCTCGAGCTCGTCAAGCCGGTCGGAGACGAGCTGCAGGCACGCCTGAGCGACGGGCTGCGCCAGGTGCGCGCGTCGACAGGGTCCGGCTCGGTGGTCGCAGTCGTGGAGGTGGCGCCGTGGTCGCGGATTCCCGAAACCCGGTCGCTCTTCGTGCCCCGGGACGAATAGCCGTCCGTTTCCGCCATGTCCGGGGTCAGACCCCGGACATGGCCGTTTCGGCCCTCGCTTTACGCCCGCTTGCAGGGAAAAGCCTTGTCAGCACGTGTCCGTTCCGGACACGACGGGGTCTGACCCCGGACACGTCCCGAAGGGCCGGGTGGCCGGCATGCTGAAGGCGGCGGGGCGGATCAACGCGCCGCGGCCCGCGCTCGTCGAGGCCAGCGCGGTCGGGGTGCCGGTGCGGGTGAACCGCGAAGGGGTCGCGCTCGTGCGCGAGGAGTGGCGCGTCGTCGACCGCTGGTGGACCGAGGAGCCGCTCGACCGCCGCTACTTCGACCTCGTGCTCGAGTCGGGGCGAAACGCGTGCGTCTTCCGCGACGAGGAAGCAGGCTGCTGGTTCAGCCAGCGGGCCTGAGCGCGTGCTGCGCGAACGACTCCCACTCCGCCTCGTGCGCGAACGGGACGACGACCCACTCCTTGAAGGGATGCCCCTTGCCGCCGGGGTCGAAGAGATGGGCGCCGTCGAGCGCGAGCGCACGAGCGTGCGCGGCTGGATCAGGGAGCTTGAAGACCATCCCGCCTTCGCCCTTCGTGAAGCCCGCCACCATCTTCCCGCTCCGCTTCACACACGGCATTCCCATCATCTGGGACGGCTCGACGTCGTCGTTGCGGGCGCAGAGGTCGTCGACGAGCTCCTCGTAGCGCTCCCGCGCGTCCACGCGCCGAGTCTACGCCTGGATCTCGAGGATACGGCCGTCCTCGAGCTCGTACAGGCACGTCAGGCGGCCGGACGCCGGCCCCGGCTCGTCCCGCACCTCGATCCGGATCCCGTCCCGGTCGACGAGGTCGCCGCCCGTCCCGGGCGGGACGACGATCGCGTCGCTCACCGGCCTGCCGCCGTCCGCGGGCGGGTCGTGCTGGTCGAAGTCCGGGTTGCGCCCGCGCAGGTACTCCGCGAACCCGGCGCTCGGCGCATGGAAGTTCAGGTAGCGCAGCTCGCCGTCGCCCGCGTTGCGGAACCCGTGGACGAGCAGCGGCGGTGCGAACGCGAGCGTCCCAGCCGACAGGACGCGCTCCTCCGCTTCCGGGCCGACGAAGAACGTCAACTCGCCGCCGAGGACGAAGAAGAGGTCGCTGTGGGTGCGATGGATGTGCGGCGAGGCGCCGTCGCGGTGCGGCCCGAACCGGGTCCACGTCACGACGAGCTCGTCCCGGTCGCAGAGGATCTCGACCCGCCGCTCAACGGAATCGCCGACGACCTCGCCCTCACCGGGCACTAGGAGCAGCGGTTGGCCTACGTCGAGCTCCATGCGCACTCAGCCTATTCGTTCCTCGACGGAGCGTCGCACCCCGAGGAACTGGCGCTGCGCGCCGCCGAGCTCGGCTACGAGGCGCTCGCGCTCACAGACCACGACGGCGTCTTCGGCTCGCTCGAGCTCGCGCAGGCGGCGAAGCTCGTCGGCGTCCGCGCGATCACCGGCGCCGAGATCACGCTGCGAGGTGGCGCCCACGTAACGCTGCTCGTTCAGTCGTCGCAGGGCTACTCGAACCTCTGCCGCCTTCTCACAGCCGCACACGCGCACACGCGGCCGAAGGAGGGAGAGTTGCTGCCGCCCGCGCTCGACCCGGCGCTGCTGGCGGAGCTGAACGAAGGGCTCGTCTGTCTCTCCGGCTGCGCCCGCGACGGGCTCGGGGTCCGCGACCCGAACGCCGCCGTCGAGCTCGCACGCGCGTTCGGGCCGGGGCACTTCTACGTCGAGCTGCAGCGCCCGTTCGAGCGCGGCGACGCCAGCCGCAACGCCCTCCTGCGCGACCTTGCGGCACACGCCGGCGTCGAGACCGTCGTCACCGGCAACGTCCACGCACACCATCCACGCCGCACCGCGCTCCAGGACGTTCTCGTCGCGATCCGCCACAACACCTCGCTCGAGGCGAGCGAGCGCGAGCGCCGCGGCAACCGGGAGAGCGTCCTGCGCGCACCGGCCGAGCTGCTGGAGCTCTTCCCCGACGACCGCGACGCCGTCCTCCGCACCGCGGAGGTGGCGCAGAGGCTCGAGTTCGACCTGACCGAGGAGCTCGGCTACCGCTACCCCGACTTCTCCGACGGCGACGTCCCCGCGATCGCGCAGCTCGCCGAGGTCTGCAACGACGCGTTCGCCGGCCGCTACCCGCCAAGTAACAGACTGTTGCTAAGTCAGGCCCGCGCACGGCTCGAGACCGAGCTCCGGCTGATCGACGAGCTCGACCTCGCCGGTTTCTTCCTCCTCCACTGGGAGGTGCTCGAGCTGGCGCGGGAGCTCGCCGACGGGATCCGCGGGCCGGGCTCGCCGCGGCGCTGGCTGCCTCCCGGCCGCGGCCGCGGCTCGTCGGTCGGCTCGATCGTCTGCTACCTGACCGGGCTCTCGCATGTCGACCCGGTCGCGCAGAACCTCTCGCTCGGCCGCTTTCTCAACCGCGAGCTGATGTCGGTGCCGGACATCGACCTCGACTTCCCGCGCGACATCCGCGAGCAGCTGATCCTCGGCGTCACCGAGCGCTACGGCCGCGAGCACGCCTCGCTCGTCGCCAGCTTCTCGACCTACCGGGCGCGCGGCGCGATCCGCGACGTCGGCAAGGCGCTCGGGCTCCCGTTCGCCGAGCTGGAGCGGCTCGCGCGCGTCTCGGACGGCTGGAACGCGAAGAAGGTCGCCGACGAGCTCGCCCTGCTCCCCGAGGCCGAGCGGCGGCTGCTCTCGCCGCGCTGGCGCGCCTTCGCCGAGCTGACCCGCGAGATCGCCGGCCTGCCGCGGCACATCTCGCAGCACCCGGGCGGGATGGTGATCTCGTCCCGGCCGCTCGTCGAGCTCGTGCCGGTGCAGCCGGCCGCGATGACCGGCAGGCAGATCTGCCAGTGGGACAAGGACTCGTGCTCGGACGCCGGCTTTCTCAAGATCGACCTGCTCGGCCTCGGGATGCTCTCGGCGGTCGAGGACTGCGTCGAGCAGATCGCCGAGGTCTACGGCGAGCCGATCGACCTCTCGCGGATCCCGCTCGACGACAAGGCGGTCTACGCGGAGATCCAGCGGGCGGACACGATCGGTGACTTCCAGATCGAGAGCCGCGCCCAGATGCAGAGCCTGCTGCGGACGAAGCCGGAGAACATCGACGACCTGACCGTGCAGGTCGCGCTCGTCCGCCCGGGCCCGATCCAGGGCAAGGCGGTGCACCCGTACATCGACGCGCGCGAGCGGCTGCGGGTCGATCCGGACTACGTGCCGCCGGTCGACCACGAGCTGCTGCGCGAGCCGCTCCGTGACACGCACGGCGTCGTCGTCTTCCAGGACCAGGTGCTCGAGGTCGCGATGGCGCTCGCCGGCTTCACGATCGGGGAGGCCGAGGGGCTGCGGCGCGCGATGAGCCGGAAGCGGAGCGAGGAGGCGATCGAGGCGTTTCGGGAGCGGTTCGTCGAGGGAGCGGCACGGAACGGCGTCGACGGCGAGACGGCCGACATGGTCTACGACAAGCTCTCGGCCTTCTCCGGCTTCGGCTTCCCCAAGTCGCACGCGGCCGCCTTCGGCCTCCTGGCCTACCAGTCGGCGTGGCTGCGGCACCACTACCCGGCCGAGTTCCTCTGCGCGCTCCTGAACGCGCAGCCGATGGGCTTCTACCCGCCGTCGTCGCTCGTGCGCGACGCCCAGAGGCGAGGCGTCCAGGTGCGGCCGCCGGACGTGAATCTGAGCGAGGTGCGCTGCACCTGGGACGAGGGAGCCGTCCGGATGGGGCTTCAGTACGTCAAGTCGGTGGGGAAGGACGATGCCGAGGCGGTCGTCGCCGAGCGGGAGGTTCGCGGCGAGTTCGAGGGCGTCGGCGACCTGGCCCGGCGAGTCCCGCTCGATGCCCGCGAGCTGGAGGCGCTCCTGCGCAGCGGCGCCTGCGACCGCTGGGGGAAGCGCCGCGACCTGCTCTGGGAGCTCGGTCTCGTCACCCGGCCGCAGACGGTCCAGCGCGAGCACAAGCAGCTTTCGCTCGAGCTCGACCCGACGGTGGCGACGCCGGAGCTCGCCGACCTGACAGCCTGGGAGCGGATGCTCGCGGACTACGCGACGACCAGCGTCTCGATCGACGTCCACCCGCTGACGCTGCTGCGCCCGCACCTGCCGTCAGATGTGCTCCCGAGCGACCGGTTGAACGAGGCGCCGCACCGGAGCAGGGTCGCCTTCGCCGGGATGGCGGTCGCGCGCCAGCGGCCGGCGACTGCGCGCGGAATCGTCTTCATGCTGCTCGAGGACGAGCTCGGCCAGGTGAACCTGATCGTCTCGCCCGAGCTCTACGAGCGGAATCGCGCCGTCGTCCGCGGCGAGCCGCTGCTGCTCGTGCGCGGCCGCTTCGAGCGGATCAAGGACAACCGCAACATCGTCGTCGAGTCACTCGAGAGCCTCGGCCCGCTCGCCCGCCGGATCGCGTCCAGCGACGTCGGCGCGTCGCTGCCTGCCGCGCACCACTTCGGGCACAGGTGAGGTCTAGGCGCCGCGCTCGCGCAGAGCCGCGTCGAGCCTCAGCGCGGTGTTGACGAGCCCGATGTGGGAGAAGGCCTGCGGGAAGTTGCCGACGAGCCTCCCGAGCGCCGGGTCGTACTCCTCCGAGAGCAGGCCGAGCTCGTTGCGAAGCGAGAGCAGCCGGTCGAACATCGCGGTTGCCTCGTCGAGCTCGCCGAGCAGGATCAGGTTGTCGACGAACCAGAACGAGCAGAGGAAGAATGCGCCCTCGCCGGGCGGCAGCCCGTCGACCGACTCGACCTCGGCGTCGTGCCGGTAGCGCTGGACGAAGCCGTCCACGAGCAGCTCGCGGCGCACCGCCTCCAGCGTGCCGCGGACGCGCGGATCGTCGGGCGGGAGGAAGCCGTAGAGCGGGATCGTGAGGAGGCTGGCGTCGAGCCGCTTCGACCCGTACGACTGGACGAACGAGCCCAGCTCCTCGTCGAACCCACGCTCGAGCACCTCGGCCTTGATCTCGTCGCGGACGCCGTGCCAGCGCTCGGCAGGCCCGGAGCGCTCCAGCTCCTCGATCAGCCGCAAGCCCCGGTCGAACGCGACCCAGGCCATCACCTTGGAGTGGGTGAAGTGCCGCTTCTCCCCGCGGACCTCCCAGATCCCCTCGTCGGGCTCGTGCCAGCGCTCCTCGAGCTTCGCGAGCAGGTGCCGGACGAGCGCCCACGCGGAGTCGTCGGCCGGCAGCCCGCGGCGGCGGGCCTGATAGAGGACGTCGAGCACCTCGCCGTACACGTCGAGCTGGAACTGGGTGCTGGCCCCGTTGCCGATCCGGACCGGCGTCGACCGCTCGTAGCCGTCCAGCCAGTCCAGCTCGAGCTCCGTCAGGCGCCGCTCGCCCGCGGGCCCGTACATGATCTGGAGGTCGTCCGGGTCCCCGGCCACGGCGCGGAGCAGCCAGCTCCGCCAGGCGCCGGCCTCCTCGACGTAGCCGTTCCCGATCAGCGCGGCGAGGGCGAAGCTCGCGTCTCGCAGCCAGCAGTAGCGGTAGTCCCAGTTCCGGACGCCGCCGATGTGCTCGGGCAGCGACGTCGTCGGCGCCGCGACGAGCCCGCCGGTCGGCGCGTACGTCATCGCCTTCAGCACCATCAGCGAGCGAAGGACGGCGTCGGCGTCGCGGCCGCCGTAGGAGCAGCTCCGGAGCCACTCGCTCCAGTACGAGCACGTGTCGTCGAAGGCATGCTCCGGGGTGATCGCCCGCGGCGGCTCCAGATGCGACTGGAACCAGGTCAGGACGAACGGGACGCGCTCACCGGCCGCCACCGTGAACTCGGCGACCGTGCTCAGGTTCTCGCCGCGGAGGTCGACGGGCGTCCGCAGCGCGACGGCGTCGGGGCCGGCGACGGCGATCCGCGTGTCGTCCTCGAGCCGCCGCACCCAGGGCACGATCGAGCCGTAGTCGAAGCGGATCACGAGCTCCATCCGCATCGGCACCTCGCCCTCGAGCCCTTCGACGATCCGGACGACGTCGGGATCGGTTCCGCGCGGCGGCATGAAGTCGATCAGGCGGACGCTGCCGTGCTCGGTGTGGAAGTCGAGCTCGTGCACGAGCGTGCGGCCGCGGTAGCGGCGCTCGACCCGCTCGACCTCGCAGTCGGGAGCCAGCCGCCAGCGCCCGTTGCTCTCGTCGCCGAGGAGCGCGGCGAAGCAGGCGCCGGAGTCGAAGCGCGGGAAGCAGAGCCAGTCGATCGACCCGTCGCGGCCGACGAGCGCCGCGGTCTGCAGGTCGCCGATCAGGCCGTAGTCCTCGATCCGCATCAGAGCCTCACCTTGGGATAGCGCTTGCGCGCAGCCCGCTCGAACGCGTCCTCGTAGGCGTCGATCGCGTCGTCGGGCAGCGTGGCGGCGTAAGCGTCGCGGATCTCGCCGAGCCGGTCGCCGATCGCCTCGAGCACGAGCTGGTAGTCGCCGTAGGCCTCCTCGGCCTCGTCCCGTTCGGCGCCGTCGTACGCGCGCTCGGCCGCCTCGGCCTCGCGCAAGAGGTCGGCGTCGTCCTCGGCGAAGAGATCGAGCTGCCGGCGGACGAGATCGCCGAAGCGGTTGCGCCCGAACCTCACGTCAGCTCGTCGTAGAGCGCGAGGTGCGCGGTGGCCGCGGCGTCCCAGGTCAGCTCCTCGCGCGCCCGGAGCGCGCCCGCCCGGGCGGCGGCGAGCGCGTCCTCGTCCTCGATCAGCTCGCGAATGGCTGCGGCCAGCCCGTCGACGTCGTCGGGGGTGACGACGCGTCCGGCGCCGAACGAGCGCACGGGTTCGCCGAGCCCGCCGACGTCGTAGACGACAGCCGGCACGCCGGCGCCGAGAGCCCGCAGGAGGGCGCCGCTCTGGTCGAGCTCGGGGCGGTAGGGGAAGACCGCGACCGTCGACTCGCCGAGCGCGCGGTCGATCTCGGCTTCCGAGAGGAACGCGTCCGCGTCGCCTGCGACACGGAGAGCGGCTCCCGCCCGTGAGGCGGCTTCCCGTGCGTGGTCGAGCTGCTTGTACGGCCGGACGAGGCCGAGCGCGAGCACCGTCCGGCCGTCGTCGGCGCGGGTCGGGTCGCTCGGCGTGACCGGGTGGGGAATGACGCGGAGCTTGTCCTCGGCGACGCCGAATGCGGCCAGCGTCTCGCGGCCGCGCTCCGAGTGGACGACGATCCGCTCGAAGCGGCCGAAGGCGCGCCGCCAGAGCGCCGTCTTCCCGGCCGTCCGCCGCGGCAGGAGGTCGTGCGCGGTGAGCACGAGCGGAGCGCGGTGGCGCAGCAGCCACGAGTCGAGCTCGGGCAGCGCGAGCCACTGGACGTGGACGACGTCGGCCGACGTCGCGGCGAGGCCGGGCGAGCCCGACCGGATGCTCGAGCACCTTCAACGGCAGCCGCAGCCGCGACCGGCCGAACAGCCGCGAGGAGAGGGGATAGAAGAGCTCGCGGCGGCGGTAGCCGTCCGGCGCGGCGACGGCGCCGAAGCGGAATCGCGAGGTGACGAGGTCGACCTCTGCGCCCGCCCTCGCGAGCGACACGGCGAGCGCGTGGTCGTACGGAGGCGTGAAGGCCGGGGGATCGGCGACGACGACGTGCACGGGTTCGTAGGCTAGTCCCCGTGCTCGTCCGCAGCTGGAACGTCTTCCACGGCCGCACGTCGCCGTCGGGGCGGCGGGTGCACCTCCGGGAGATGGTCGAGCTGGCCTCCCGCGACGCCCCGGACGTGCTCTGCCTCCAGGAGCTGCCGCTGTGGGCGCTCTCGCGCCTGGAGGAATGGAGCGGGATGACGGCCGTGACCGCGGTCGCCCGCCGGACGCTCGTGCCGCGCTGGCTCGGCGGCATCCTCCAGCGCCGCAATCCGCGGCGGTTCCGCTCCGGCGTCACCGGACAGGCGAACGCGATCCTGCTGGCACCGGCGCTGGCCGTCCTCGACCACCGCACGCGCCGGATCAGCGAGCCGGGCCGCGAGCGGCGTGTCTGCCACGCCGTCCGGCTGGACGGGGTCGTGATCGGGAACGTCCACGCCTCGAACGACTTCAGGCATCCCGACGTGCCCCGCGCGGAGCTGAAGCGCGCGCACGAGCTGGTGGAGACGCTCGCCGCGAGCGAGGAGGCACGGGTTCTCGCGGGTGACTTCAACCTGCGCGATCCGGACCTGCCCGGCCCGAACATCGACCACATCGTCGTCGCGGGCATCGACCACGGAGCGCTCGCGGTGTGGCCGGACGAGCGCCGCCTGCACAATGGCGCCGTGCTCTCCGATCACGCGCCCGTCGAGATGAGGATCGGCTGACACCCGCGGAGGGACGGGCGCTCTTCCCGGTGCTGGAGCGGCTCGCGTACCTGAACGCCGGCACGTTCGGCCCGCTCGCGCGCCCGACCGCAGCGGCCGTGCAGGAGCAGCTCGTCGCCGACCTCGCCGACGGCCGCTTCGGCAAGGAGTACTTCGAGCGGATGCTCGATCTCCGCAAGCAGGCGCGGGCGGCGGTCGCCGGCCTCGTCGGTGCGGAGCCCGATCTGGTCTCGCTGACCGGCTCGACCACGGACGGCTGCAACATCGTCCTGGCCGGGCTCGACCTGCAGCCGGAGGACGAGATCGTGACGACGAGCGAGGAGCATTTCGGCCTCCTCGGCCCGCTGCAGGCGAGCGGTGCGCGCGTGACCGTCGTCGAGCCGGACCCGGACGCGATCGCCGCTGCGGTGACGCCGCGGACGCGGCTGCTCGCGCTCTCCCAGGTGCTCTGGACGAGCGGACGGCTCCTGCCGGTGCGGGAGCTGCGCGAGCAGACCGGTGTGCCCGTGCTCGTCGACGGCGCCCAGTCCGTCGGCGCGATCCCGGTCGACTCCGCGGGGATCGACTTCCTGACCGTCTCCGGCCAGAAGTGGCTGTGCGGCCCTGATTCGACCGGCGCGCTCGTCGTCGCCGACCCGGACCGGCTTCGGGTCGCGCGTCCCAGCTATTTCTCGCAGACGGCCCACGAGCCATCCGGAAGCTACGACCCCGCGCCCGGTGCGGCCCGCTTCGATCCGGGCTGGCTCTCGAGCGCGGTTCTCACCGGGCTCGTGACCGCAATCGGGCTGCGACCCGACTGGGCCTTCGCGCACGCTGCCGACCAGGCCGCGCGCTGCCGCGAGCTGCTCTCACCTCTCGCCGAGCTGGTCCCGGGCGGTGCGACGCTGGTCGCCTTCCGGGAGGAGGATCCGCCCGCACTCGTCGCCCGCCTGGCGGAGGCTGGGGTGGTCGTCCGCGAGATCCCGAAGACGGGGCTCGTCCGCGTCTCGTGCGGCTGGTGGACGGACGAGGACGACCTGCAGCGGCTGTCTGCCGCGCTCTCGGACTAGGCCGCGTCGGCCGCGGTCCGCAGGCCGAGCTCCTTGGAGATCGGCTGCAGAGCGGCGACGACGTTCGCGATGTGCTCGTCCAGCTCGACGCCGATCAGCTCGGCGCCCGCGTAGACCTCGTCGCGATGGACGCCGGCCGCGAACGACGGCTGCTTCAGCTTCTTCTTCACCGACTTCGGCTCGAGGCCGTCGAGCCCGGCCGGCCGCACCAGCCCGCATGCGTGGACGAACCCCGAGAGCTCGTCGCAGGCGAAGAGGGTCTTCTTCAGCATCGTGTCGCGCGGCATCGCGAGATGCTCTGCGTGCGAGAGGACCGCCTCGATCACCTCCTCGGGATAGCCCTCGTCGCGGAGGATCGCCGCCCCGTCCTGCGGGTGCTGGTCGAGCGTCGGATGGATCTCGTAGTCGAAGTCGTGCAGGAGCGCGACGGCGCTCCAGAGCTCTTCGTCCTCGCCGAGCCGCTGTGCGTACGACCGAGTCGAGGCCTCCACGGCGAGCGCGTGCCGGAGCAGCGACTCGCTCTTCGTGTAGGTCGTGAGCGTCTCCCAGGCCCCTGCGCGCGTAACGTCCATAAGGCCGTCTACGATACCCCGCCTCATGTCCGTTACTACGCTGTCCACCGGAATGCAGGCCTTCGTGATCGAGGGCGGGAGACCGCTCAGCGGCACCATCCGCGCGGCCGGGAACAAGAACGGCGCCCTGCCGATCCTCGCCGCCACCATTCTCGCGTCCGAGCCGGTGCAGCTGTCGAACGTGCCGCGGATCCGCGACGTTCAGACGATGGTCGAGCTCCTGATCGACATCGGCGCCGACGCAGAGTGGCTGGGCGCGAACGAGATCCGGATCGACCCCACCGGCGTCCACAAGTCCGAGCTCGACGAAGAGCTCTGCCGCCGCATCCGTGCCTCGTTCCTGCTAGCAGGCCCGCTGCTCGCGCGGCTCGGGAGCGCCACGGTGCCGCCCCCCGGCGGCGACGTGATCGGGCGCCGCCGGCTCGACCCGCACATCCATGGGCTCGCCGAGCTCGGCGTCGAAATCGAGATCAACGGCCGCTTCGAGATGCGCGCGCCTCGGCTCCGCGGCAAGTCGATCTTCCTCGACGAGGCGAGCGTGATGGCGACCGAGAACGTCGTGATGGCGGCCGTGCTCGCCGAGGGCGAGACCGTGATCGGGAACGCGGCCTGCGAGCCGCACGTCCAGGATCTCTGCCGCTTCCTCGTCTCGCTCGGCGCCCAGATCGAGGGGATCGAGTCGAACGTCCTGCGCGTGCACGGGGTCACCGAGCTGCACGGCGGCGACTGGCGCGTCGCGCCGGAGCACATCGAGGTCGGAAGCTTCATCGGCCTCGCCGCGGCGACCGGCGGCGACATCACGATCGAGGCCGTCGAGCCGAGGGACCTGGTCTCGATCCTGCCCGCGTTCACGCGGCTCGGGGTGCAGGTCGAGGTGGGGGAGTCGACGGTGCGCGTCCCGCCCGGTCAGGAGCTCGTGATCCAGGACGACCTCGGCGGCCAGATCCCCAAGATCGAGGACGGCCCCTGGCCGGCCTTCCCGGCCGACCTGACCTCGATTGCGATCGTGACGGCCACGCAGGCGCACGGGACCGTGCTCGTGTTCGAGAAGATGTTCGAGAGCCGCCTCTTCTTCGTCGACAAGCTCGTCGGGATGGGTGCCCGGATCATCCTCTGCGACCCTCACCGCGTCGTCGTCACCGGCCCGGCGCAGCTCTACGGCGAGCGCCTGACGAGCCCGGACATCCGTGCCGGGATGGCGATGCTGATCGCGGCGCTCTGCGCCGAGGGGACGTCGACGATCGGGAACGTCGGCGAGATCGACCGCGGCTACGAGCGGATCGACGAGCGCCTGCGCGGGCTCGGCGCCTCGATCGAGCGCATCGAGGCCTAGGAGGGCTCGCGCCCGCTGACGGGCTTGGGCACGCCGACCGACGCGGTCGTCGCCACGACCGGCAGCGTCTGCGCGCGCGCGACGGCGGCGGCGACGTCGAGGACGCCGTAGCCGAGCTCCGGGTTCCAGCTGCCGTGGCCCGACGCCGACTGCTCGAGGATCGCCGCCACCTGGGCCGCCCGGAGCATCGGGTTGGCCGCCCACACGAGGGCGGCCGCACCGGCGACCTGCGGTGACGCGTACGAGGTGCCGCTGCCGTAGCCATAGACGCCGCCGAGCGCGCCCGGGAGCGCGGTGCGCGGGTAGCGCGCCTCCGACGAGGCGGACGAGACGGCGCTGAAGACGTTGACGCCGGGCGCGGCGAGCGAGACGTGGGAGCCGGTGCTGGAGAAGGTGGCGCGACCGCCCTCGCGAGTCGACGCAGCCACAGCGAGGCCGCGGCCGCCAACGCCGTTCGAGCCCACGGGCTGGAGTAGCGCCGCCGGATACTCGACCTCGTTGCCGTGGTGATAGCCGTTGCCGACGGCCGCGACCAGCAGCGCGCCCTTCGACGCGGCGTAGTCAACCGCGCGCTTCTCGATCGAGGAGGTCGTCGAGCCGCCCAGGCTGAGATTGATGATCCTGGCGCCGTGGTCGACCGCGTAGACGATCGCCGCGGCCTCGTCGACGTCGGTGAAGGCGCCGCCGGCACCGCCCGCCTGCACGATCATCAGCCCCGCATCGCCGCCGATGCCGGCGATCCCGTCGCCGTTCGTCGACGAGCCGGCCGCGAGCGCCGCCACGAACGTCCCGTGCCCGTTGGCGTCCGCGACGTCGGCCAGCCGCCGCCGGACGCTGTAGGTCCTCGGTGTCTTCGCCTTCAGGTCGGGCGCGCCGAGATCGGCGCCGGTGTCGATCACGGCGATCGTGAAGCCGCTCGCCGCCTGGGTGATCGTGGCAGGGACCTGGTCGGCCTTCACCGCCGCGTACTGCCACTGGAACGGCGCCGCCGGGTTGAGCGAGGCCAGACCGGGCTCGACGAGCGGCCGCCGGGACGCGGCGCGGTCGACGCGGGTGATACCCGGTTCCGCGCCGATCCGCTGCGCGAAGCGCGCGACGCTGCCGCTGGGGCGCAGCGCAGCGACCCGGAGAGCGGGGATGCGGCGGACGAGCTGTGCCGGATGCCGGTCGAGGGCGGCTGCCAGCGCCTGGTCGCTCTCGTAGGAGACGACGGCGGTTCCGCTCGGCCACGTGACCGCGGCGCCCGGATCGGGCGCGGCCGCGGCGGAGCCGGCGAACGCGAGGATCGCCGGTAGGGCCAGACACCATCGTTTGACAAGCCGCATCCAGATCTCCCTGATCTGAAGGGATTCTTCGAACCCGATCGGATGATGGGCGATTTCGGGCCGCTTGGGTACCCGGCGATTCGTCTAGTCTCGCGGGCATGACCGCCCGGATCGAACACGGTGGCGGAAGCTCGAATGTCGCCACCGGAGTCCCCGTTCTCGACCATCTGCTCGGGCGGCTGGCACGCAGCGGCGGCTTCGAGCTGGTGCTGGAATTGCCGCCCGGGGAAGGTGAGGCGGAGGTCGCGGCAGCCGGTGCGGCGCTCGGGGAGTCGTTCTCCGACGTCCTGCGCACGGACGGGCTGCCCGGACACGGCTCGGCGTTCATGCCGGCCGGGGAGGCGCTCGCGCAGATCGTCTTCGAGGTCTCCGAGCAGCCCGCCGTCCACAGCAACGTCGACCTGACCGAGGCGCGCGCCGGCGGGCTCGGCGGCGACCTCGCCGCACGCTTCCTGGATGCGTTCGCGGACGCGGCCGGGGTGACGCTGCATGTCCGCCTGATCGACGGCGAGGACTCGCGTCACGTGCTCGAAGCCATCTTCAAGGCGCTCGGTGCGGCCCTCGCTGCCGCATCACGCCCCCTCTAGCCCGAAGGAGACAAGTGCCCGACAAGGAGATCGTCCGCACCGAGCGTGCGCCCGCGCCGTTCCAGGGAGCGCCGTACAACCAGGCCGTCAAGGCCGCCGGGCTCGTCTTCGTCGCCGGCCAGCTCGGCCTGCGCCCCGGCGACAAGGAGCCGGTGGAGGGGATCACCGCGCAGACCGAGCAGGTGCTGCAGAACCTGCGCGCGATCCTCGAGGAGGCCGGCACCGGCCTCGACCGGCTCGTGAAGACGACGGTCTTCCTCCAGGATCTGGGCGACTTCGCGGCGATGAACGAGGTCTACGCGGCCCACATCGGCGACGCGCCGCCGGCCCGCTCCACCGTCGAGGTGGCCAAGCTCCCCTCGGGCGCCCTCGTCGAGATCGAGGCGATAGCCCTGCTCTAGTCCACAATGGCGGCCGTGTGGACCTCGGTCGCCGACTACGTGCATTCACTCGGGCTGGACGCGTACGTCGTCGGCGGCGCCGTCCGGGACGAGCTGCTCGGACGGACGCCGCCGGAGCTCGACTTCGTCGTGCCGGGCGTGGGGCACGCGGAGCTGCGGCGGGCGCTCGAGCCCTTCGGGAGAGTGGAAGATCTCGTCGTCGCCGACCAGCGCGTCGGGGTTCGCCTGCTGCCGCGGGACAAGGCGGCGCGGGCGCTCCAGCCGGCCGGGATCGAGTTCACGCCCCCGCGCGTGGAGCGCTCGACGGGGCCGGGCAGGCACGACTTCGAGATCGTCGCCGACGCCGGGATCTCGCTCGAGCAGGACATGGAGCGCCGCGACTTCACGATCAACGCGATCGCGCGGCGGCTCGAGACGGGCGAGATCCTCGATCCGCTCGGCGGCCGTGCCGACCTCGAGCAGGGGATCCTGCGGACGACCGGGCCGGCGAGCTTCCGCGACGACCCGCTCCGGATCGTCCGCGGGCTCCGGTTCGTCTCGCAGCTCGACGTCGATCCCGACGCGGACACGCTGAACCAGATGCGCGAGTGGGCGCCGCGGATCGAGCACGTGTCCGGCGAGCGCATCGGCGGCGGCCTGGCGGCCGACGGCATGGGCGAGCTCTCGAAGCTCTTGCTCGGCCCGCACCCGGCGAAGGCGCTGCGGCTCGCGCGCGACACCGGCGTGCTCGTCCACGTGGTCCCGGAGTTCGTGCCCGCGATCGGGTACGAGCAGCAGAGCGACCGTCAGCATCTGCCCCTCGACGAGCACATCTTCGCGGTCGTCCAGGCCGCCGCCGACGCGGGCGCACCACTGGAGGTGCGCCTCGCAGCACTGCTGCACGACCTCGGAAAGCCCGAGGCGGAACGGGACGGCGGCGACCATGCCGCGCTCGGCGGCGTCGCCGCGGCGGCTGCTCTCCGCCGGCTCCGCTATCCGACGAAGGTCCGGGACTACGTGGTCCGGCTCGTGCGGGAGCATCCGTTCTCGCTCGAGGCAGAGCCGCTGCCGGTCGACGCGCGACGCTTCCTCGCCCGGCACGGTGACCGGCTCGCGCTCGACCTGCTCGCGCACCGCGCCGCCGATCTGGCCGGGAAGACGGTTCCGGACGAGGAGGCGGAGCGGGTCGAGCGGTTCCGGGCGCTCGTCGAGCAGGAGCGCGTGCAGCCGCACCGGCTCGCCGATCTGGCCGTCGACGGGAGCGATCTGATCGCGGTGGGCTTCTCCGAAGGGCCGCAGCTCGGCCGGACGCTGCAGACGCTGCTGGACGAGGTCGTCGAAGAGCCGGAGCTCAACCGTCGTGAGCAGCTGCTGGGCCGAGCACGGGAGCTGGCGTGATCCGCTGGGACCCGCCCGGCTACGCGGTGGTCTTCTCGACGCGGGAAGGCGGCATCAGCGAAGGCCCGTACGCGTCGCTCAACCTGGGCCGGATGACGGGCGACAACGTCGAGCGCGTGGACGAGAACCGCCGGCTGCTGTGTGCGGAGATCGACGTGGACGCCGCTCGGCTCACGCTCAACCGCCAGGTGCACTCGACACTCGTCCACCGGGCCGAGCCCGGTGTGCGCGGCGAGCCGGGCGACGGGCTCTGGACGGACGAGCCGGGCCAGCCGATCCTCGCGATGACGGCCGACTGCCTGCCGATCGCCCTCGCTCGTGCCGATGGGCAGCCGGCGGTCGCGGTCGTCCACGCGGGCTGGCGGGGCCTGCTCGCCGGGATCGTGCGCGTCGGAGCCGAGGCGCTCGGCGGCCGGCTGCACGCGGCGATCGGCCCGGCGATCGGGCCGTGCTGCTACGAGGTGGGCGAGGAGGTGTCGAAGCCGTTCGCGGAGGCGTTCGGGAGCGACGTCGTGCGCGGCCGCAAGCTCGACCTCTGGAGCGCCGCCGAACGGGCGCTCGTGGCGGCCGGCGTCGAGGACGTGGTGCGGACGGATCTCTGCACCTTCTGCAACCCCGAC
This sequence comes from uncultured Gaiellaceae bacterium, assembly GCA_963732995.1. GTDB lineage: Bacteria > Actinomycetota > Thermoleophilia > Gaiellales > Gaiellaceae > Gaiellasilicea. Next base: position 28,980 of record CAVTBS010000011.1, read on the forward strand.
CGCTTCTTCTCCCACCGGCGGACGGGAAAGCCGCGCGGCGTCCAGGGAGTGATCGCCCGTGTCGCCTGACGCCGTGCGCGCCAACCTCGAGCGGCTCCGGAGCGAGGTAGGGCCCGACGTCGTCATCGTCGCCGCGACGAAGTACGTCGCGCTCGAGGACATGGGCGTGCTCGCCGAGGCGGGGGTCGAGGTGGTGGGGGAGAACCGCGCTCAGGACCTCGAGCGCAAGCACGCCGCCCACGGCGACGCGTTCCGCTGGCACTTCATCGGCCACCTGCAGTCGAACAAGGCCAGGGTCGTCAACGCCGTCTGCGAGCTCGTCCACTCGCTGGCGTCCGCGTCGGCCGCGCAGCGGCTCACCGTCCCGGCGCTCGTGGAGGTGAACCTCTCGGGCGAGGCGTCGAAGTCCGGCGTCGAGCCGGATCAGCTGCCGGCGCTGCTCGCCGCGTATCCCGCCGCGCGCGGGCTGATGACGATGCCCCCGGCCGCCGCCGACCCGGAGGAGTCGCGCCCGTACTTCCGCCGCCTCCGCGAGCTCGCCGTCGAGCACGGGCTGCCGGAGCTGTCGATGGGCACGTCGCAGGACTACCGCGTCGCCGTCGAGGAAGGCGCCACGCTGATCCGTGTCGGATCCGTCCTGCTTGGGCCATAATCTCCTGCTGAGATGGGATTTGCAGACGTCTGGAGCCGCACGCTCGTCTACTTCGGCATCGCCGAGGAGGACGACTGGGACGAGGACGGCTACGCAACGAACGAGGACCTCGAGCGGAGCTACGGCGCCCGCGAGCGCGCCAATGTCCGCCGCCTGCAGCCGCGCCGCGGCCGAGACTTCGACGACTGGACGGACTCCGAGCCCGAGGTCGCCGACGCCCCGGAGGCACGGCCGCCGAGCCGGCTGCGCGGGGTCGAGGCGGTGCCGAACCCGGCCTCGGTGAAGGTGCATCTCGTGCTGCCGCGGAGCTTCAACGACGCCCAGCAGATCGCCGACCGCTTCAAGGACGGCGTGCCGGTGATCATCAACCTCCAGAGCGCGGACCAGGACCTCTCGAAGCGCCTGATCGACTTCGCCAGCGGGCTCACCTATGCGCTCGACGGCGGGATGCAGCGCGTGGCCGACAAGGTCTTCCTGCTGACGCCGCGCAACGTCGAGGTCTCGGCCGAGGAGCGCGCGAGAATGCTCGAGCGCGGCGGCTTCTTCAACCAAGCGTAGGAAAGGGCGGGACGGCCGCGAAGGGACGAACGTGGGCGATGCACTCGCAAACTTCGTGTACGTCTTTTTGTGGGTGTACCTCCTCTTGCTGTTCGCGTTCATCCTCACGTCGTGGATCCGGCTGCCGTACCGGCCGTGGCTGAACCGCGTGCAGCGCTTCCTCTACGACGTCTGCGACCCGTATCTGCGGATCTTCCGGCGCTTCCTGCCGCCGCTCGGGCCGCTCGACCTCTCCCCGATGGTCGCGATCTTCGTCCTTCTGATCGTCCAGAACGTGCTCGTGTCCCTCCTCGAGCGGCTCTAGGAAGGGAGTAACGATGGCACTCACACCGGTCGAGATCCGCCACATCCGGCTCGGACGCGGCATCCGCGGCTACAAGCGGCACCCCGTCGACATCCTGTTCACCGAGATCGCAGACAGCTTCGAGGACGTCTGGCGCGAGCGCGCCGACCTCGCCGACAAGGTCGAGCAGCTCGAGCTCGACCTCGTCCGGCACAAGGAGCTCGAGGGGCTCCTGCGGACGACGCTCGTGTCCGCGGAGAGCGCCTCCCAGCAGCTGCGCGAGCAGGCGCGCAAGGATGCCGAGACGATCGTCGGCGAGGCGCACGCAGAGGCCCGCGCGATCGCCCGGAGAGCCGCCTCGGAGAAGGAGCGGCTCGAGACCGAGCTGCGCCGGATCAAGTCGCTCCTGCGGTCGGCGCTCGACAGCCTCGACGAGGCGGCGGTCGACGAGCGGGAGCCCGTCGGCGAGCAGACGGGCGAGATCCGCCGCCTGATCAGCTAGTCCGGCCAATCCGCCGCCGCGACTATCCTTCAAGGCAGTGGTTGCGCCCACGACCAGACTGCGGCTTCGAGTCGCACCCGGCGCGTCGGCTCCCGGCGTGGTCGGACGACACGGTGACTCGTGGAAGCTCCGCGTCGCCGCGGCGCCCGAGCGAGGGAAGGCGAACGACGCCGTGCTCGAGCTCCTGGCTGCGACCCTGGCCGTGCCGCGCTCGAGCGTCACACTCGTCTCGGGCGGGAGCTCCCGGGACAAGATCGTCGAGCTGACCGGCATCGCGCCGGACGAGATCGAGCGACGGCTCGCCACGGCGGGCGGACAGGAGACCGGATGAGCATCGACACCGCCCACTTCCGCCAAGAGCTCGAGCAGGCCCGCGAGCGGCTCCAGCGCACGATCGAGCACCACGACATCGGTACGGCGTCGCTCGAGGAGGAAACGGGCGAGATGCTGTCCGCAGCGGACAACCACCTGGCCGACACGGCCACCGAGACGTACGACCGCGAGCTGGACGAGGGGCTCGAGGAAGATGCCCGCGAGCAGCTGCGCCAGGTCGAGAGCGCGCTCGCCCGGATCGAGTCCGGGGACTACGGCACGTGCGAGGTCTGCGGCAAGGAGATCCCGGTCGAGCGGCTCGAGGCGATGCCGTCCGCGACCCTCTGCATCGACGACGCGAGGCGGCTCGGCCGGTGAGCGAGCCCGCCCGCCGCGAGCCGCTGCCGCTCGACGTCCGCGTCGGCTCGTCGACGAACGCGCTGCGGCCGATCCTGGCTGCCGAGCGGCCGCTCGGCGCCGGGCTGCGGCAGTGGGTCAGCCTGGCCGCGATCGTCGTCGCCGCCGTCGTGGCCGACCAGCTGACGAAGCAGGTCGTCGCGCGCGCGCTCTCCCTCGGCGAGGAGGTCCAGATCGCCGGCCCGTTCTCGATCCACCACGTGCGCAACTCCGGGATCGCCTTCGGCTTCTTCGCCAGCGCGACCTCGATCGTGATCGTCGTGACCGCGGTCGCCGTCGCCTGGATGCTCGTCTTCTTCACGCGCTCCGGTGGACGGCACCCGGTGCTGCCGGTGGCGCTCGGGCTCGTGCTCGGCGGCAGCCTCGGCAACCTGCTCGACCGCGTGCGGCTCGGCCATGTCACCGACTTCCTCGACTTCCGCTTCTGGCCCGCGTTCAACCTCGCAGACGTCTTCATCGTCGTCGGCGTCGCGACTCTCTTCGGCGCGCTCGCGGGCGGCGACCGCTCCAAGCGCCGGCCGCCGGGCACCGTTGTCCACTCTCCGCTTTCTCGCCCCTGAGGCCGAGCGCCTCGACCGGGCCGTCGCCGGCCGGGCCGAGGTCGGCTCGCGATCGCTCGCCGAGCGCCTGATCGCCGACGGCGCCGTCCTCGTCGACGGCGAGCCGCGCGCGAAGAGCCACCGGCTCGAGGGCGGGGAGGAGGTCGTCGTCGAGCTCCCGGCGGCGGCCGGACCGCTCGAGGCCGAGGAGATGAACCTCGACGTCGTCTGGGAGGACGAGCACCTGCTCGTGGTCGACAAGCGGGCGGGCGTGGTCGTCCAACCGGGGACCGGTCACCAGAGCGGCACGCTCGTGCACGGCCTGCTCGGCCACGACGCCGCAGGCGGGGACGAGGACCGGCCGGGGATCGTCCACCGCCTCGACCGGGACACTTCCGGGCTGCTGGTCGTCGCGCGCTCCGACGAGGCCCACTCGCGCCTGCAGGAGCTGATCAGGCGCCGGGCCGTCGACCGGCACTACCTCGCGCTCGTCAAGGGCGCTCCACGCTCTCGCACGGGCCGGATCGAGGCGCCGATCGGGCGCGACCGGCTCGACAAGACGCGACACTCACTCGACACGCCGAGTCCGCGCGACGCCGTCACGCACTTCGAAGTCGTGGAGCTCCTCGGCCCACGCGCGCTGCTCGAGCTCCGGCTCGAGACGGGCCGCACGCATCAGATCCGCGTCCATCTCGAGGCGATCGAGCTGTTGATCTCCGGCGACCCCGTCTACGGCTCCGCCGGCGACCTCGGCCTCGAGCGGCAGTTCCTCCATGCCGCCGGGCTCGGTTTCGACCACCCGTTCACGGGCGAGCGTGTCGACCTGGAATCACCGCTGCCCGACGACCTCGCCTCGGCGCTCGCGCGCGCCCGCGAGCAGGCCTGAGCGCAGCTACACTGCCGCCGTCGTAGTCCCTTCTCCCCGGCGACCAGGACGGGTGGAGGGTGCCGCTCTCTGAGAGCGGTTCCATCCGCGCCCCGCCGGCTTTGCACCGCAATCAACCGTGAAAGGGGCCAATCCCTTGGCAGTCGTATCCATGCGTGACCTCCTGGAGGCCGGTGTTCACTTCGGCCACCAGACCCGCCGCTGGAATCCGAAGATGAAGCGCTTCATCTTCACCGAGCGCGGCGGCATCTACATCATCGATCTGACCCAGACCTCCGAGCTGCTCCAGGAGGCGTACGACTTCGCGCGCAACCTGGCGGAGCGCGGCGGCACGATCCTCTTCGTCGGCACCAAGAAGCAGGCGCAGGACGCCGTCTCGCAGGAGGCCGGCCGCGTCGGGATGCCGTACGTCGCGAACCGCTGGCTCGGCGGCCTGCTGACCAACTGGCGCACGATCACCGACCGGATCGCGCACCTGCACGAGCTGCGGCGCCTCAAGTCCGAGGGCCAGCTGGAGCTGCTGCCCGCGAAGGAGCGGATCACGCTCCTCGCGGAGCTCGAGAAGCTCGAGTCGAATCTCGGCGGCGTCGCCGACCTGCGCCGCCAGCCCGACGCGGTCTTCATCGTCGACCTGAAGAAGGAGCAGCTCGCCGTGCGCGAGGCTCGCCGCCTCGGCGTGCCGATCATCGCGCTCGTCGACACGAACTGCGACCCCGACGAGGCCGACTACATCATTCCGGGCAACGACGACGCGATCCGCTCGTGCAGCCTGATCGTGAAGGCGATCGCCGACGGCATCGCCGCCGGCCAGAGCAAGGTGACGCCGAAGGAGATGGCCGCGAACGGCAACGGCGCCGCGCCCGCCGAGGACGCAACGGAGGCCGACGCGGCTCCCGCAGCCGAGTCCGAGGCCGAGGCCGAGGCGACGATCGTGGAGCCCGAAGCGGAGGTCGAGGCGACGACCGTGGAGCCCGAGGCCGTCGAGACCCCGGCCGCCGAGACGACCGAGGAGGAGACCGCATGAGCACGACCATTTCCGCATCCCAGGTGAAGGAGCTTCGCGACGCCACCGGCGCGCCGATGATGGACGCGAAGCGCGCGCTCGAGGAGACCGACGGCGACCTCGAGGCCGCGCGCACGCTCCTGCGCGAGAAGGGCATGGCGCAGGTCGCCAAGCGCGCCGGCCGCGCAACGACCGAGGGCCTCGTCGGCTACCGGATCGAAGGCGGAGCCGGCACGATGGTCGCCGTCGGCTGCGAGACCGAGCCGGTCTCGAACAACGAGGCGTTCCAGGCGTTCGCGAAGAAGGTGCTCGAGACCGTCCATGCGGACGGACCCGGGGCGGTCGAGTCGCTCGAGCAGGACCGGGTGGACGTCGGCGCCAAGCTCGGCGAGAACATCGTCATCGTCGGCGCCGAGCGCTACGAGATCGGCGACGGGGAGATCGTCAACGCGTACGCCCACCCGCCTGCGAACAAGATCGGCGTCATCGTCAAGCTCGAGGGCGGCACCGAGGAGCTCGCGCGCCAGCTCGCGATGCACATCTCCTTCGCAGCGCCCGAGTGGCTGAGCAAGGACGACGTGCCCGCCGAGACGGTCGAGGCCGAGAAGCAGGTCTATCTCAACTCGGACGAGCTCCAGGGCAAGCCGGAGCAGGCGAAGGAGAAGATCGTCGAGGGCATGCTCGCGAAGCGCTTCTACGCGATGCAGCCCGGCGGGACGCTCACCGAGCAGCCGTGGATTCACGACTCGGCGAAGACCGTCGGCCAGGCGCTCTCCGAGGCCGGAGCGCGTGTCGCCGCGTTCAAGCGCTTCTCTGTCGCAGAATAGGGGCGTGACAACCCCGCAACAGGAGTTGGAGCGGCCGCCTTCGGGCGCCGCTCCCGCGTTCCGCCGCGTTCTCCTCAAGCTCTCCGGCGAGGCGCTGATGGGCGGCCACGAGTACGGCACCGACCCGAAGACGGTCGAGGCGATCGCACGCGAGATCTGCGAGATCCAGAGCGAGGGGCTCGAGCTCGCGATCGTCGTCGGCGGCGGCAACATCTACCGCGGCATCTCCGCCGCGGCCGAGGGGATGGACCGCGCCACCGCCGACTACGCGGGGATGCTCGCGACCGTCCTCAACGCGCTCACGCTTCAGGACGGGCTCGAGCAGCTGGGCGCCGACACGCGTGTGCTCTCCGCACTCGAGGTCTCGGAGGTCGCGGAGCCGTACATCCGCCGGCGCGCGATGCGCCACCTCGAGAAGGGACGGATCGTCATCTTCGCCGCCGGCACAGGCAACCCGTTCTTCACCACCGACACGGCCGCGGCGCTGCGGGCGCTCGAGATCGGCGCCGAGGCGATCCTGATGGCGAAGAGCGGGATCAAAGGCGTCTACGACGGCGACCCCAAGCTCGATCCGAGCGCGGTGTTCCTGCCGGCGCTGACCCACCTCGAGGCGATCGAGCGCGGCCTGAGGGTGATGGACACGACCGCGCTCTCGCTCTGCATGGAGAACTCGCTCCCGATCCACGTCTTCGAGCTCGCCGACGGCAACATCCTCCGCGTCGCGACCGGCGAGCAGGTAGGAACGATCATCTCGACCCCCGCAAAGGAGAGCTGATGCCGACCATCGAGGAGTTCCTCGACGACGCCAAGCGCCGCATGGACCGGTCGATCGAGACCACGCGGACCGAGTTCAACAGCGTCCGCACGGGCCGTGCGTCGGCGGCGCTCCTCGACCGGATCACGATCGACTACTACGGCACCGCGACGCCGCTGAAGAACATGGCGACGATCGGCGTGCCCGAGCCGCGCATGATCACCGTGCAGCCGTTCGACCCGACCCAGATCAAGGCGATCGAGAAGGCGGTGCAGGAGTCCGGACCTCGGCCTGACGCCCTCGAACGACGGGAAGCTGATCCGGCTGCCGATCCCGCAGCTGACCGAGGAGCGCCGCAAGGAGCTCGTCAAGCTCGTCCGCCGCTACGGCGAGGAGGGCAAGGTCGCGATCAGGAACGTGCGCCGCGACGTGATGAAGCACCTCGAGGAGCTGGTGCGGAACGGCGAGGTCGGCGACGACGAGGAGCTCCGCGGCGAGAAGCAGGTGCAGAAGCTCACCGACGAGCACACGAGCACGATCGACGACCTGATCAAGCACAAAGAAGCCGAGATCATGGAGGTCTGAGGTCGCCACCGACCTCAAATCGACCGATCTCGCCCGTAGCGTCGCAATCATCATGGACGGCAACGGCCGCTGGGCGGAGCGGCGTGGACTGGCGGTGGCGGACGGTCACCGCGAGGGCACGCGAGCACTGCGGCGCACGGTCGAGGCGGCGATCGACCTCGGCGTGCAGTCGCTTGCCGTCTACGCGTTCTCGACCGAAAACTGGACGCGGCCGATCGACGAGGTCGAGTCGCTGATGGAGATCTTCGGCGAGACGATCGAGCGCGAGCTGCCCGACCTCGCGAAGCAGGGCGTGCGGACGCGCTTCATCGGCCGCCGCGATCGCGTTCCGGACTGGCTGCTGGAGCGCATGACGGCGCTCGAGACCGAGACCGCCGCGAACGAGCGGCTGTCGCTCTGGATCGCCTTCGACTACGGCGGCCGGGCGGAGCTCGTGGAGGCCGTCCGCGGCCTCGTCGCCTCCGGCGCGCGGTCCGAGGAGATCGACGAAGACGCGCTCGCGGCGCAGCTGTATGCGCCGGAGCTGCCCGATCCCGACCTCCTGATCAGGACGTCGGGCGAGCTCCGGCTCTCGAACTTCCTCCTCTGGCAGCTCGCCTACGCGGAACTCGTGTTCGTCGAGACTCTGTGGCCCGATTTCGGCGAGGACGACCTGCGCCGCGCGCTGGCGGACTACGCGACCCGGCGGCGGCGCTTCGGCGGCAGATGAGCAACTTCGTCTCACGCGTCCTGATCACGATCGTCGGCGTCCCGATCGTCCTCTACCTGGTCTACCTCGGCGACTGGTGGCTGTTCGGGCTGATCGCGTTCGCGGTGCTGGTCGCGCTGCACGAGCTCTATGTGATGGCCCGCTCGCTGCGGCCGCTCGTCCTCGCCGGGTACGCGGGGGCGCTCGCGACGCTCCTGGGGGCGCAGCTCGGCGGCTCCGAGTGGATGCTGGGCGGCTTCATGCTCACGCTCGTCCTCGCCTTCCTGCTCTACGGGATCGCGGAGACGCGCCAGCCCGCGACGGTGACGATGAGCGTCACCGTCATGGGCGTCGCGTGGATCGCGCTCGGGCTCGGACATCTGATCCTCCTCCGCGACGTCCCCGAGCACGGCCGCCTGGCGGTCTTCACCGTCCTGCTCGCCGTCTTCGCCGACGACACGGCCGCCTACCTCGTCGGCCGCGTGATCGGCCGGCACAAGCTGGCGCCGTCGCTCTCGCCCGGGAAGACCTGGGAGGGGTTCGTCGCCGGCACGATCGCCGCGATCGCGGTCGCCTTCTTCGCGCTCTACGAGCAGGACTTCCTCAGCATCCCCGAGTCGATCGTCCTGGGAGCGGCGATCGCGCTCGCCGGCGCCGCCGGAGACCTGTTCGAGTCTGCGCTCAAGCGGGACCTGCAGGTGAAGGACTCGGGCCAGCTGCTCGGCGGCCACGGCGGCATGCTCGACCGGATCGACTCGCTGCTGTTCGCCTCGGTGGCGGCGTTCTACGTGGTCATCGCCTTCGTGTAGGCACACTGTGACCGTGAAGCGGATTGCGCTGCTCGGCGCTACCGGCTCCATCGGCCGGCAGGCGATCGAGGTCGTGGAGCGGAACCCGGAGCTCGAGCTGTGCGCCCTCGGCTCCGGCTCGACCGACCTGACGGAGCTGGCGCGCGAGCACGGTGTCGCGCACACCCAGGTCGGCGGCGACGTCACGGAGCTGCTCGAGTCGGCGCAGCCCGACGTCGTCCTGAACGCGATCGTCGGCTTTGCCGGGGTCGGAGCGACGCTCTGGGCTCTCGAGCGCGGTGTCACGCTCGCGCTCGCGAACAAGGAGAGCCTTGTTGCCGCCGGCGACCTTGCTCTCGCCGCGAAGCGGCGGGGAGGAGGCCTGCTGCTCCCGGTCGACTCCGAGCACTCTGCGCTCTATCAGTGCCTCGAGGGCCGCGAGCCCTCGTCGGTCGACTCGCTCGTGCTGACCGCGTCGGGCGGGCCGTTCCGCGGCCGCACCCGCGAAGAGCTCGCCGGCGTGACCGTCGAGGACGCGCTCGCCCACCCGACCTGGAGCATGGGGCCGAAGATCACCGTCGACTCGGCGACGCTCGCCAACAAAGGACTCGAGCTGATCGAGGCGCACTTCCTCTTCGGTGTCCCATTCGAGAGGATCGAGATCGTGATTCACCCGTCGTCGACCGTCCACTCGCTCGTCCGCTTCCGCGACGGAGCCGCGCTCGCGCACCTGGGCTATCCAGACATGACCGTGCCGATCTCGTTCGCGCTGACCTACCCGGACCGCGCCGCCACGGACGTGCCCCAGCTGGACCTGGCCGGAGGGCTCACGCTCGAGTTCGCAGCGCCCGACCTCGACACGTTCCCGCTGCTGACGCTCGCGCGGCGTGCGGGCGAGGCAGGCGGCACCTATCCGGCCGTGCTGAACGCGGCCAACGAGGTCGCCGTCGCCGCCTTCCTCGAGGGCCGGCTCCCGTTTCTCGAGATCGCCGAGGTCGTCGAGGGAGCGCTCGACGCGGCCGACGGAGCGCCTGCCCGCGACCTCGCCGACCTGGTCGAGGCCGACGCCGCCGCGCGCCGGCTCGCCGAGCGAGGCGTGCCCGTCGCATGAGCATCTTCGTCTCGATCCTCGGGCTCGCGTTCCTGATCCTCGTCCACGAGGCGGGCCACTTCTTCGTCGCACGCGCGGTCGGGATGAACCCGCGCAAGTTCTATCTCGGCTTCCCGCCCGCGCTCGTGAAGACGAAGCGGAACGGGATCGAGTACGGCGTCGGTGCGATCCCGCTCGGCGGCTACGTGAAGATTCCGGGGATGCACCGGCCGGCCGGGGGCGACATCGACGTCCACTTCGGCCGCGCGATCGAGGAAGCACCGCCGCTCGGCCGCCCCGTCGGCGACCTGCGCCGTCACCTCGACGAGAACGACTACGAAGGCGCAGTCGCAGCGCTCGACCGCGTGCGCGCCGCGCTGCCGGAGGCGTCGATCTCGCCGCTCGCGCACAAGTCGTCCGAGCGTGGCCTGACCGAGATCGGGGACTCGCTGGCACCCGATGCCTACTGGCGGGCGACGACATGGAAGCGCGTCGCCGTGATCCTCGCCGGCCCGGCCGCGAACCTCGTGCTTGCCGTGGTGATCTTCGCCGCGCTCTTCATGGCCCTGAGCGGCAGCTACCGGCTGGGCTTCCAGCTGGAGGGGACCACCGACACCGTCACAGCGACGGTGAACGACGTCATCGAGGACTCGCCGGCGGAGGCCGCGGGCGTGCAGCCCGGTGACAAGATCGTCGCGATCGACGGCGAGCCGGTCGACGGCGACTCGATCCGCCCGACGATCCAGGCCTCGGAGGGTGCACCCGTCCAGTTGACGGTCGAGCGCGACGGCGAGACCGTCCAGTTGCCCGCCGTGCGGCCGGAGGTGTCGGAGGAGTTCGGCCCGCTCGCGGCCGTCGGCGAGTCGTTCCGGGTCACCTGGGAGGTGACGAAGGAGATCGGGCGGTCGGTCGGCCGGCTCGTCACCGGCGACGGGGGAGACGTCTCGAGCCCCGTCGGGATCGTCCAGGGGTCGTCCGAGGCCGTCCAGCAGGGCACGGACACCTACCTCTGGGTGCTCGGGCTGATCAGCCTCTCGCTCGCGCTCCTGAACCTGCTGCCGCTGCTGCCGCTCGACGGCGGCCACATCGCGTTCTCGATCGCGGAGGGGATCCGGGGGCGGGCGATCGCGCGCGAGGTCTACGAGCGCGTCTCGGTCGTCGGGATCGCGGTCGTTCTGTTGCTCTTCTTCATCGGGCTCTCGAACGACGTCGGGCGCCTGGGCGACTAGCGCGGCAGACCCGGCTACCCTTCGAGCCATGGCTTCGGCCGTACAGATCAAGGTCGGCAACGTCGCGATCGGAGGCGGCGCACCCGTCGTCGTCCAGTCGATGACGCTGACCCCGACGCGCGACGTCGAGGCGACGACCGCCCAGATCGCCGCTCTGGCCTCGGCAGGTTGTGAGGTCGTCCGCTGCGCCGTCCCGAAGACCGAGGACGCCGAGGCGCTCGCCCGGATCGTCCGTTTCAGCCCGATCCCGGTGATCGCGGACATCCACTTCAACGCCAGCCTGGCGCTGAAGGCGATCGACGCCGGCGTCGCCGCCGTCCGGATCAACCCCGGCAACATCGGCGGCCCGGACAAGGTCGAGCAGGTCGTGACCGCGGCGAAGAAGGCCGGGATCCCGATGCGGATCGGCGCCAACTCCGGCTCGTTGCCGAAGCACCTCCACGACCTCGCCCAGACCGACCAGGCCGAGGCGCTCGTCGCCGCCGCGATCGAGGAGGTCGAGCTGCTCGAGCGGCTCGACTATCGCGACTTCAAGATCTCCGTCAAGTCGACGCACGTGCCGACGATGATTCGCGCCTACCGGATGCTCGCCGCGAAGGTGCCGTACCCGCTCCACCTCGGCGTCACCGAAGCGGGCACGCCCTTCTCCGGCTCGATCAAGAGCGCCGTCGGCATGGGCGCGCTGCTCTCGGACGGGATCGGCGACACGATCCGGGTCTCGCTGACGGCCGACCCGGTGAAGGAGGTCGAGACCGCGTTCGAGATCCTGAAGGCGCTCGGGCTGCGCGAGCGCGGGCCGGTGATGATCTCCTGCCCGTCCTGCGGCCGTGACAACGTCGGCGTCGAGAAGCTCGCGGTCGTGGTCGAGGAGCGGCTCAGGGGCTACCCGCAGGCGTTCGAGGTCGCGGTGATGGGCTGCGCGGTCAACGGACCGGGGGAGGCAGGCGACGCCGATTTCGGGATCGCCGGCGGCCGCGACGTCGGGTTCATCTATGCGCACGGCCGCGTGCTGAAGAAGGTCAGCTCCGACATCCTGATCGACGAGCTCTTCTTCGAGATCGACCGCTGGATCGAGGCCGGGATGCAGCGCCCGAAGCGGCTCAAGATGGCAAAGCCGGCCGCCCTTGCGATGGCCGAAGCCTCGCTGATCCCTCTCGACTGATCTCTTTGCAGCGGGCCAATCCATGCGGATTGGCTGCAAGCATCCGCGGAAACGGATGCTTGCCCGCGCGAAGACCCCTGAAGGGCCGCCTGCGGCGGCCGGTGTTTCACTAACCTCTCGCGATGATCGCGCGCGCCTCCCAGCTCTTCCTGCCGACCCTGCGCGACGCGCCGGCCGACGCCGAGGCGCTCTCGCACAAGCTGCTCGTCCGCGGCGGCTTCATCCGCCAGCTCAGCGCCGGCCTCTGGACGTTCCTGCCGCTCGGCTGGCGCGTGCACCGCAAGGTCGAGCAGATCGTGCGCGAGGAGATGGACGCGATCGGCGCGCAGGAGATGTACGCGCCGGTGCTGACGCCCGCCGAGCTCTGGATCACGTCGGGCCGGTACGGCATCCCCGAGCTCTTCAAGCTCGAGGACCGGAACGGCCGCGACTACATCCTCCCGCTCACGCACGAGGAGACGTTCACGTTCCATGCGGTCGAGCTCCAGAGCTACCGGCAGCTGCCGCAGTCCTGGTACCACTTCCAGACGAAGGACCGGGACGAGCCACGGCCTCGTGGCGCGCTGCTGCGAGTCCGTGAGTTCGTGATGAAGGACTCGTACTCGTTCGACCGCGACGACGCCGGCCTCGACGTCAGCTTCCTGGCGCACAAGGGGGCGTACGAGCGGATCTGGGAGCGCTGCGGCCTCGAGACGTTCGGCGTCCAGGCCGAAAGCGGGATGATGGGCGGCAGCGAGTCGCTCGACTACCTGGCGCCGTCGGGCTCGGGCGAGAACACGCTCGTCACCTGCGAGAACGGCGACTACGCGGCAGACCTCGAGATCGCGCGCGGCATCCCGCGGGCGGCTGACTTCCCCGACCCGCTCGAGGCGCCGGCCGAGATCGAGACGCCCGACACGCGCACGTGCGAGGCGCTCGCGGAGCTGCTCTCGATCGACCTGGCCGCGACCTCGAAGGCGATGCCCGTGATGCGGGAAGACGGGACGCTCGTGCTCGCACTGCTCCGCGGTGACGACCGGCTCGAAGAGGCGAAGCTGCTGAGCGCGCTCGGCGCCGACTTCCGTCCGGCGACCGATGAGGAGATCGTCGCCGGCTTCGGGGCCGAGGGCGGCTCGCTGGGGCCGGTCGGCTTCTCGGGGCCGGTGATCGCGGACGAGACGCTCCGCGACGGCCAGTTCGTCGCCGGCGCGAACCGCACCGGTTGGCACCTGCGCGGCGTGGCTGCCGGTCGCGACTACCAGCCCGAGTTCGCGGACCTCCGCCAGCCGAAGGAGGGCGACGGCTGCCCCGTCTGCGGAGGCACGCTGGGGTTCCAGACGGCGATCGAGGTCGGCCACATCTTCAAGCTCGGCACGACGTACTCGGAGGCGTTCGGGGCCAAGTACCTGGACGAGGACGGGGTGGAGAAGCCGATGGTGATGGGCTCGTACGGCATCGGCCCCGGCCGCGTGCTCGCGGCGGCGGTCGAGCAGCACGGCAGCGACGAGGGGATGGTCTGGCCGGCGGAGATCGCGCCGTACGCCGTCCACGTCGTCGTGCTCGGCTGGGACAACCCCGAGCTGGTGCAGATCGGCGAGGAGGTCGCCGCAGCGCTGTCGGCGGAAGGTCTCGACGTGCTCCTGGACGACCGTGAGCTGCGGCCCGGCGAGAAGTTCGCCGATGCCGACCTGATCGGCTGCCCGTTGCGCGTCACCGTCGGCAAGAAGACGCTCGAGGACGGCGCGGTCGACCTGAAGGACCGTGTCAGCGGTGACGAATCCCGGATTGCGCGTTTAGACGTCGCAAAACGGGTAGTCGCTGGTTGATGGCTCGCAAGCGCAAGTACAGCGAGGACGATTTCGGGCGCACCATCGAGCGTCTGATGGGGGAGACGGGGCTCACCTACAGGGGTCTCGCCGCCAAGACCGGACTCTCCGCCGGGTACCTCAACCACCTGGTCCACGGCAACCGCCCCGTGCCATCGAGGGAGGTCGTGGCGCGCCTGGCGGCGGCGCTCGGCGTCGAGCCGGAGCACTTCCGCGAGTACCGGCTGCGCGTGATCGCCGACCGGCTCGAGGAGATGCCGGACCTCGTCGATCGCCTCTACAAGCGGCTCGCGGTCTAGGGCCGGCCGCCGCAGGCGCGGCCGATTCCGACCCGAACCGTCGTGCTCATCCCGCCGACGCGGACGACCAGCGGCACGCAGTCGCCACGCGCGTGGAGATGGAAGCCGCCCGAGTAGGCGTTCCACGCACCGGCTCCGAGCCGGTCGCACCGCGCGAAACGGAGCGAGCTCGACACCGGGCTGTCGCCCCACGAGACGGCGACGCGGTCCCGCCAGCCCTCCGGGACGGACACGACGACGGCGGAAGCGCCCGCCCGGATCAGGAGTCCCGCATCGCGGAAGTACCGCCAGCGCCTGTCAGCCGTCGCAGACGCGTCGTCGGCGAGTTGCCGAGATCCCGGGAAGGCGACGGCCCCGAGCAGGACGCGCGACCCGTCGTGGGCGCCTGGACGGGGGTGGAGGGCGACCCGGTCGCACGAGACCGTCGGCTCGCCCTCGGGCTTCCGCGCGTCGGCCGCGGCCACGAGCGTGCCCAGGAGAGCGAGTGAGATCGCGAGTGTGGCGAGCCTGAGGGGCCGCATCAGGCCATCCATCGTGAACCTCGTCCGCCGCGGCCACAACTGGCCGTCGGTACGGACGTTCGGCCAGTGGTAGCGCGTTCACCGCTGCGCAATGATGCCGCTGTGGAGAATGAGGTCGGCTCGGATGTGCACGTGTTCGGCTGCGCGGACTGCCCGCGCGTGAGCAGCGCGTCCGCGACAGGCTGGACGGCCTCCCTGGTGGACGACTGGGAGTTCGACGAGCCGCAGCTCGCGTTCTACTGCCCGGTGTGCTCCCGCCTCAGGTCCGGCGGCGGCGACTAGCTCGTTCTCAGCTCGCGCGACCCGCTTCGGTGGCGCCGGCGACCTCTTCCAGCCGTCCGGTGCGGACGTTGTAGATGTACCCGTAGATCGGGATGCGCGATGGCACGAGTGGGTGCTCGCGGATGCGGCGGACGTCGTCGACGACGCTCTGCTCGGCATCCGAGATCGTCAGCCAGTCGATCTCTCTCCCGGCGTTCGACCCCGGTCCGGAGCCGACGTCCTCGAACCCGTCGGGGCCGAGCTGAGCGGTCTCGAGACTCTGCTCCAGCAACCCGCCCATGACGTCGCTGGAGAAGAACTCCATGCCGCAGTCGGAGTGATGGATCACGAACCACTCAGCGGTGCCGAGGAGCTTGTACGAGATCACGAGCGAGCGGATCGCGTCGTCGCTCGCCCGTCCGCCGGCGTTGCGAATCACATGGGCGTCGCCCTCGCTGAGGCCCGCGTACTTGGCCGGGTCGAGGCGGGCGTCCATGCAGGTGAGGATTGCGAAGCCGCGTGCAGGCGGTAGCGCGAGCTCGCTTCTGGCACCGAAGCTGCCGGCGTACTCCTCGTTTGCCTCGAGAACCTCTCCGAGTACGGTCACGTCGCGTCTCCTCTCGTCGGAACCAATACTTTCAAAAGGAAAGTAACGCGGCGACCCGGACGCGTATTCCGCAACGCCTAGGTCGGGACGACCCAGGCTCTCCCTCGCAAGTCGCCGCCGAGGACGACGTCCGCGCGACCGTCACCGGTGAGGTCGCCGGCGACTGCCACCGAGAAGCCGATGTTCTCCTGGAGGTCGGGCGCAGCAGCGATCCGGAGGACACCCGGGTCGCCGGCGAGGTCGATGCGCCGGGCGGACTTCCTGCCGTAGACGACGTAGACGGCGCCGCCGCCGAAGTCCGACCCCGCGATCGGCTCGGAGGGTGCCGAGACCCACACGTCGCCGAGCCTGTCTCCGTCGAGGTCGCCGGCAGCGCCGACGTAGGCACCGAGACCCGCCTTTGGCGGCGCGCCTTCGATCAGGATGCTGCGGGCGCCGCCGCAGGGAGTGGCGGCGGGCCACGCTCCACGCCGGCCGAGGATCACGCACGCGCGCCCGTTCGTCCGAGCGCCGCGAGGGTCACCCACGATGAGATCGCCGATGCCGTCGCCGTCCACGTCCCCGGCGGAGGTGGTGCCGCGCGATCCTTCCAGCCCGACGATCGCCGGCAGCCGGCGGCCGCCAGGATCGACGGTTCCCGAGCGGCGTCCGCCGAAGAGGATCAACAGCCGTTTCGCCTGAGGGGCGGGATCGAGTACCAGATCGTCGCGGCCGTCACCGTTGAGATCGCCGACCGGCGCGATCCAGACGAGCGGGCTCGTCTTCGCCGCGATGCGGAAGCCCTTCGTGCCCGGACGCTCCGGGTCGACAGTGAGCGGGGTTCGGCGCCCGAAGATCACCGTCGCGGTTCCGCGCGGGCCGTCCACGATCAGATCGTCGAAGCCGTCGCCGTCGAGGTTGCCCGCGGCGCGCGGGCAGCTCCCGGCACCGACGATCCGGAAGCCACGGAGCGCCGGCTGCCGCCGGCCGGCACGTCCGAAGAGGAGTCTCGGCTCTCGGCCGGTCGCGCAGCTGACGAGATCCGCGTGCCTGTCGCCGTTGACATCTCCAGCGGCGGAGGCGATGCCGGGAAGCGGGAAGCCCCTGCGGCCTGACACGGGGAGCCTGGTCAGCGTCGGCCACGACCCGCCGAAGAGCAGGTTGCTGCGCACCTGGTCGCCGCCGTGGCCCTGCACGCTCGTGACGAGCAGGTCGGGCCGTCGGTCGCCGTCGACGTCTCCCGCGCTGGACACATTCGTCGATCGCGGGAAGCCGGCGGCGAACTCGGGTCCGACGATCGTGCGAACGGCGTCGCGAGGAACCATCAGCTCGCCTCCCGCCGGCATTGGGCGGCCGGACCCAGGGAGCAGCAACGCGCAGGCCAGCACCACGGCCGCAGCAGCTGGAGCTGGCATCGATCGGCTCAGATTCTTCGAGTGCTCACTCACCGGTTTCTCACCTCCGCTTACCATGCCTCGAGCCCCGATTGGGCTTCGAGCAGGTACGTGGTCTACGGCAAAGGGGTGATGACGATGCCGATCTCTGCCCCGGAGCATGCCGTGGAACGTCTTCGAGCGGAACTCGGGTCCGTCGGCTTGTCCGACCGCGATGATCGTCAAAGAGCTGGGTGAGCGTTCACTAACTGAGGGGGTCGTGATGACTAGAAGAATTCTGATCGTGAGCACCGTCGAATCTGGTGACGACGTACTACGTGCACATGTCGGCGACGCCGACGAGGTCAAAGTGGTCGTGCCGGTAGTTCGACAGGGCGCCCTGGACTGGCTCGCCAACGACGAAAAGGCGTTTGGTCATGCGGAACGAGTTGCTGAGCGCACGGCCGATCAGCTGCCCGGCGAGACTGTCGAAACGGTTGCGGGCGAAGCAAACGTCGGCCTGGCAATTCGCGATGCCCTCGCCACGTTTCCCGCCGACGAGATCGTCGTCGCGGTGCGCCCCAGTGACGAGGAAGGGCTGGTCGAATCAGTCGCGACTGACAGTGCTCCAAGACAAGCAGTCGAGGGAGTGCCGGTTCGCTTCGTCGTGATTCCGGAGTAGCTCCGGCGCCGAGAGCGCTCAAGTTCTGCCTCGGCGCCGAGGGCTACTCCTTGTTCAGAAGTCGAGCTTCTTCTCGTCGCCGCTTTCGGGTGGCCGACGCGTGATCAACGCAGCCGCGATCTCCGCGAACTGAAGCAGCTTCGGCTTGCGGTCCTCCCAGTACTGCGCCTGTTCGACGTCGACTCGGATCAGCGCGAGGTGCGGATCGTCCTTGCCCTCCGGGAACCACGCTTCCGCGAACTTGTTCCAGAGTTCGTTCACCTTGGCTCGGTCGTGGACGACCGACGCGCGTCCAGACACGGAGACGAAAAGGTCGCCGTCCGGCTTGCCGTAGGCGAGGCAGACGTGCGGGTTGCGCTCGAGCTCGTCCGCCTTCGGCGCGTCGTCGGCGGTGAAGAACCAGAGACTGCCCTCGAACGAGTCCCCTTGTGTCCACATCGGTCGTGCGCGAAGCGTGCCGTCCGCCTCGACCGTCGTCATCATCGTCGGGCGGACGTCCTCGATCCGCTCCCACAACTCCTGCTGCTTGTCGTCCATCGTTCCCCCGTTCGGTCGTAGAGACCGGCGATACCCGGGACGGGCGATTCCTAGGCGAGGTGGGCCTGGTAGGCAGCGCTGCGCGAGCGGCTCGGCCCTTCAGAACACCACCGATCACGGTCCGATGTCTGAACCGCCTAGGGGTTTTCGGCGTGCTGCGCTGCCCCCTCGACAGGCTCTATCCACGGCTCGCGACGCTTCGTCCAGATTTCAACCACCGGCTTCAGATTGAACGGAGCGTCGTCGAGCGACCCGACTCGGATCTCGACGAGCGAATCGCCTGGGTCAGGAGGCTCGAGGACCCGTGAGCCGCAACGATGGCAGGATCCGCGTCCGTCGAAGACCGAGATCTCCCCGCTGACCTCGAACGCTTCCACGAGCCACTTCGCGTACACGACGAAAGCGCTTCCCGATTCCTTTCTGCAGTCTGCGCAGTGGCAGCGACCGACAAGCACCGGCTCGCCTCTCACGCGATACCGCACGTCGCCGCAAAGGCATCCCCCGGTGCGAACGGTCCCTTCGATGGAGCGATCGTAACGTGAGGGGAATGGTGGCTGCCGTGTTCGCCTGCGGCAGTGCTTTACAAGGTAAAGCTCCATGGTCTAGGATCGCACCAAGGCGCACTCGGCACTGCGTACACCTACGACTCCCCCTTCCTCGTCTGGGTAACCGCGCTTCTATGCGCCGTACGCGTCCAGGAGATCCGTCCCCGGCTCGCCGAAGCCGGGGGCGGATACCTCCGCTTCGACACTCCTGCTTGGCCCGTTCGCTTGCTTCCGCAGCGCGGGGGTCGAGGCGGCAGCACCGCGCCTCGGCCGTCCACTCCGGGCCGTGGCTTGATGCGGTTTGATCGACCGTGGGGCGGGGGTAAGTCAGGGACCCAGAAGTCAGCGACGAAGGGGGTCTCGTTTCATGATTCGACGGTTTGACCGCATTCAAATCGCGTTGCCGCCGCCCTCCGACCCGGATCCGGCAGGGGCGGCTGCGGTACAGGAGCTGCTGGGCGGCAAGTTCGGCGAGTTGTCGACGTTCATGAACTACACGTTCCAGTCGTTCAATTTCCGCAACAAACAGGGGGCACGACCGTTCTATGACCTGGTCGCGAACATCGCAGCCGAGGAGTTCGGGCACGTCGAGTTGGTTGCCAAGACGATCAACACGATGTTGACGGGAGCAACGCCGACGACCACTCCGAACGGCCGCGGGCCGGGAAGCCCGCTCGAGCCAATGCTCGGGATCGGCAACCCGCATCACTTCCTCGCCGGCGGGCAAGGGGCGTTGCCGCAGGACTCGCTCGGCCGTCCTTGGAACGGCGACTACGTGTTCTCCTCCGGCGACCTGGTGGAGGACCTGACGCACAACTTCTTCCTCGAGACCGGAGCTCGAAACGGAAAGTTGAAGGTGTACGAGATGGTCGAGCATCCGGCCGCGCGGGCGCTGACGGGATACCTGCTTGTCCGCGGAGGTGTCCATCAGGTGGCGTACGCGCGCGCGCTCGAAAATCTGACCGGCGCCAACCTGATGAAGCTGTTTCCGGCACCTCGGATCCCGACGGAGAAGATCCCGGAGTGCAAGCCGCACATCAAGCGCGGCGAGCACCTGCGGTTGTACCGCTTCTCGCCGGATGACTACCTCGAGCTGGCAGCCGTCTTCAACGGCCCGCACCCGGAGACCGGAGAAGAGCTCGAGGTGATCGATGAGGCACCCGAGGGCGCACCCGCGTACGACCTGCCGGCCCAGCCGGCGGTGTTCGCTCCCGACTACGCACCCGAGGAGATCGCCGCGATCGCCGAGAAGCTGCGCAAGCAGGCAGGCCTGCCGAAAGCACCCACCGGCGAGATCGCCAACGGCGACAAGTCGAAGTCAAAGCCGCGCACGACCCGCAGAGCGAAGACGACCGCGAAGAAGTAGGAGAAGGCCACGGGGTGGGGCGGCCGTTACGCCGCTCCACCCGGCGGGCGACTGGTCTCACGGACGCTGGCGACGTTTCGCCCGGCTGACTGGGGGTGATCAGTAACCATGGACGGAGGGGATGATCGAGTCGCGGAGCGTGTCGCTCGCAATGACGCTCGCTTCCGGGAAGCAAACGAGCGGATCCGTTCGGCGGCGGAGTCGATGGGGTTCGACAACTCCGAGGCGCTGCCGTTCCTGTGCGAGTGCGCGGAGGAAAGCTGCACTACTGTCGTTCAGCTCTCGCAGGACGAGTACGAGGCCGTCCGGGCGTACCCGACGCACTTCATCAACGCGCGCGGACATGCAGTCCACGGCCACGGCTGGGTGCGCGTCCTGGACGAGTTCGATCGCTACACGGTCGTCGAGAAGATCGGCAAGGCGGCCGAGATCGTCGCTGAACTCGACCCCCGGCGCGAGGTCTCGTCATGAACGAGCGCAAGCGACGGATCGGCGAGAACGAAGCGATCTTCCGGAGCGTCAACGAGGAAGTGAGCAAGCTGAACGTCACTTTCTCGGCGGCGACGAACACGATGCGGATCGTCTGTGAGTGCGGCGTTCAAAGCTGCACCGTGCAGATCGAGATCTCGCCCGACGCGTATGGTCGCGTCCGCGAGGACGCGACGTTGTTCGTGGTCAGGCCCGGCCACGACCTTCCGGAGACCGAGACGGTCATCGAGAAGACGGACGGCTACTGGGTCGTGCAGAAGGATGAGGGCCTGCCGGCTGCGATCGCGATCGCCACCGACGAGAGCACTCCAGGCGGTGGCGGCGAGAGTCGACGGTGAGCATCCGGCCCCGAGACCGCCCGGCGCTCACGCGGCCGGCTGCTGAGTCGGCACGACCTCTCGGCCGGACGTGGGCACCCGGGATTCTGCTCGGCATCGGGCTGGGTGGATTCGTCGACGGGATCGTGCTGCACCAGATCCTGCAGTGGCACCACATGCTCAGCAGCACTGACCGCTACCGCACCTCGACGGTGGCCGGACTCGAGACGAACACGCTCTGGGACGGTCTCTTCCACGGAGCCACCTGGGTCGCCGTGGTTGCAGGAGTCTGGCTTCTCTGGCGCCGGACCGGCGACTGGACCTGGGCAAGGAGCGGACGCGAGCTCGTCGGCTGGATGCTCCTCGGCTGGGGCATCTTCAACGTGGTCGAAGGCCTGGTCGATCACCACCTCATCGGCATCCACCACGTCCGCGAGACCGGCAACCAGACCGCCTGGGATCTCGCCTTCCTCGCGTTCGGTGCGCTCCTTGCCGGTGGAGGATGGCTACTGACCCGAGCCGACCGGCGCCCGGCATCAGGGTTCTGATCGGCTGAACGCGTCGTGGACCGCCGCCCGGCGTTGTTCCTCGACGGCGTCCCGCTGGCGCTGAGCGCGTGCCGCCAGTTCCTCAAGATCGAGGTCGGGCAGGCGTTCCTGAACGTGTGTAAGCGTCTGTAGCGACTGCCAGAGCGCGAGCTTCCCTGCGATTCCGACCGACAGCGCCTCGAGCTCGATCACCCGGCTCAGCGGCGAGTACCCGCGCACCTGGCCGTTCGGCTTCAGGCGCGCTGCTCTTTCCCCAGCCCAGGCCAGCGCCTCCTTCGCCCGCGACTCCTGAAACCCGAGCTCGGCGACCACCCGCTTCAGTGTCCCCCTGTCCTCCTCGATTTCTTTGGCGAGTCTCTGGAGCGTCTCGCCAAGGGGGCTTGCCGCGTTGCTGCGCGCAACTCGGCGGGCGAGCTCCAGCCCCGCCTTTGCGGCCGCCGCGTGATCGGCGAGGTAGATCTCCAGCAGCCGTTCGGGCGATGCAGGCATCCCGACGGACCTATCCGGAAGCGCCTCGGTCCAACCTTTGGGGCGGGAACCGCAACCTTCAGTCGTGCTTCGGCGTTCTCAGATGTGTGCGGGTTGAGGTCCCGCATCTTTGGAGCGAACACAAGCAGAAGGGGTGACGAACGTGGCAGAGCTGACGAACCTGGAGTCCAAGCTTGGCGAGGTGGTCGGCCTCGCGATGGCGGCCCAGGAGGCCGGCCAGAAGGTCGCGAAGCTGGCGAAGGACGAGGGCAACGACGAACTTGTGGGGACGCTCGAGCGGATGCGCGAGCAAGCCAAGGAGACGGAGGAGCGCGGAGCAGAGGTGGCGGGCTCGTTCGACGGCAAGAAGACCGCAATCCTCGAGGAAGCTCGCGAGGTCAAGAGCAAGGCGCAGGAGATGATGAAGACCTATCTCGACGAAGCCGCGGACACGCTCGACGGCTTCGAGTTCCTCACCATGGCCGAAGCCGGCGAGGTCGGCCATTGGGAGATCCTCGACACGCTGAACAAGCGGGCGGGAAGTGCCTCCGTTTCGAAACTGGTCGCCTGGGCGCTGCCGATCCAGCAACAGCATCTCGAGACGGTCCGCTCGACATCGCTCCAGCTGGCCGCCGACGAGGATCCGAACGAAGCTGCGGACTAGCTGGGTGTCGTCGCGGCGGCTGCGCGGCTCGTCGATGCCGTCGCCGCCATGGACCGACTTGCGTACGACCGGCTCGTCGCGACCCGGCCCGCGCGCCTCGAAAGCGCCATCGCGCTGACGGCAAACGCGGGCCGTGGCGCGCTCGCCTGGATCGCCGCAGCAGCTCTCCTGCGAACCAGATCGCAGTCGATCCCGCTTGTGCGTTGCGCGGCGACGACGTGGACCGTTTACGCGGGCTCGCTCGCACTCGCCCGAATCATCCGCCGACCCAGGCCATACGAGGGCCGAAACGTGCGCGTTCTGATCGAACGCCCGCAAGGCCCGTCGCTTCCCTCCGACCAGGTCGCCGCCGCGTTCGCAGCCGCACCGTTCCTCGCCCACGCGCTGCCGGGCGCCGGGCCGGCGATCTACGCGGGCGCCGCGGCGATCAGTGCCTGCCGCGTGCTCGCCGGCGTCCACTACCCCGGTGACGTGATCGCCGCCGCGCTGGTCGGGGCTGCCGCAGGACACGCCGGCCGCAGGCTCTGATCGTGGACACGTCGTGCCGCAGACGAGCCGACTCATGACGACGGGTTTCGTCAGGCGTCGAACGGGTGACCATCCAGTGCCCTACTCCGAGGAGGCGACATGAAGGCGGTCACGTGGCACGGCGTCGAGGACGTGCGAGTCGAGAACGTCCCCGACCCGAAGATCGAGCAGCCGACGGATGCGATCGTACGGATCACGTCGACGGCAATCTGCGGCTCCGATCTGCACCTCTACAAGCTGATGAGCCCGTACCTCGACGAGGGGGACGTCCTCGGCCACGAGCCTATGGGGATTGTCGAGGAGGTCGGATCGGAGGTGAAGCAGATCGCTCCTGGCGATCGAGTCGTGCTGCCGTTCAACATCGCGTGCGGCGGATGCTTCATGTGTGACCGGGATCTCTACTCGCAGTGTGAGACGACGCAGGTCAAGGAGCAGGGCAAGGGCGCGGCGCTGTTCGGCTATACGAAGCTCTACGGGCAGGTGCCGGGCGGGCAGGCCGAGTTCCTGCGTGTCCCGCAGGCGCAGTTCGGGCCGATCAAGGTGCCGGAGGGGCCGCCGGACGAGCGCTTCCTCTTCCTCTCGGACGTTCTTCCGACCGCGTGGCAGGCGGTCAAGTACGCGGACACGCCCAAGGATGGGACGCTCGTGGTCTACGGGCTCGGCCCGATCGGACAGATGAGCGTTCGGGTCGCGAAGCACCTCGGCGTCGAGCGCGTGATCGGCGTCGATCTCGTCCCCGAAAGGCTGGAACTGGCGCGCCGCTACGGCGCCGAGGTGATCGACTGGGAGAACGAGGGCGACCCCGTAGCGGAGATCCTCGAGTCCACGTCGGGTCGGGGCGCTGACGCCGTCATCGACGCGGTCGGCATGGAGGCACACGGCGCGCCTGTCGTGGAAACGATGCAAGCCGTGCTCGGAAAACTGCCGGACCGGATCGCCTCGACTGTCATGGAGAAGGTCGGTACCGACCGCACGACGGTGCTTCATGCGGCCATCGGCTCCGTTCGTCGTGGCGGCACCCTGTCGTTGATCGGTGTCTACAGCGGGGCTGCGACACCGATGCCGATGATGGATCTCTTCGACAAGCAGATCCAGCTCCGGATGGGTCAGGCGAACGTCAAGGCGTGGACGGACGACCTCCTCCCGCTCGTCACCGACGACGCCGACCCGCTGGGCACCGAGGACTTCGCGAGCCACGTCCTTCCCCTCGAAGAAGCTCCCGCGGCCTACGAGATGTTCCAGCAGAAACAAGACGGCGCGATCAAGATCGTGCTCAAGCCCGGCGGCTAGCTCGTTGCTCGGGTTCGCTAGTCGCCGCGCGCGGGTAGCAAGCGCGGAATGACGGAGTTCGGCTACTGGCTCTCCTCGGAGGAGCACGCACCGCGCGACCTCGTGCGCGATACAGCGCGGGCGGAGGAGCTCAACTTCTCGTTCGCGATGATCTCCGACCACTTCCATCCGTGGATCGATGCGCAGGGGCAGAGTCCATTCGTGTGGAGCGTCCTGGGCGGGATCGCCGGGGCGACGGAGCGACTCGACGTCGCGACCGGTGTCACCTGCCCGCTGATCCGAACGCATCCGGCGATCATCGCCCACGCGGCGGCCACGGTCGGGGCAATGCTGCCGGGTCGCTTCACGCTCGGGCTCGGGACGGGCGAGAACCTGAACGAGCACGTGCTCGGCGACCGTTGGCCTGCCCCGGACGAGCGGGTCGAGATGATCGAGGAGGCGATCGAGGTGATCCGGCTCCTCTGGACGGGCGGCGAGCAGACACACCGCGGCAAGCACTACACAGTCGACCACGCGCGGCTCTACACACTCCCCGAGCAGCCGATCCCGATTGCGGTCGCGGCGTCGAAGCCGCTCGCCGCGGAGCTTGCGGGCCGAGTCGGCGACGGGCTCGTGTCGACCGAGCCGAACGAGGAGACCGTGGCGCAGTATCGCGACGCCGGGGGCGACGGCCCCCGCTACGGCCAGGTCCGACTCTGCTGGGCGAAGAACGAGGCGGAGGCGAAGCAGACGGTCTTCGAGCTCTGGCGCCACAGCGGCCTCGGCGGCACGATCAACCAGGAGCTGCCACGGCCCTCCGACTTCGACGCGGTCGCCGAGAGCGTCACGATCGAGATGGCGACCGACGGCGTCCCCTGTGGCCCCGACCCGGCACCGGTGCTCGAGCAGATCCGTACCTGGGAGCAGGCCGGCTTCGACCGGATCGCGCTCCACCAGGTCGGCCCTGACCAGGACGGCTTCTTCCGCTTCTGGGAGCAGGAGCTCCAACCCGAGCTCAGCTGAACCGAGTCGGACCGGAGACTCAACGCGAGATGAGGCGACTCAACAACCCCCTTTGGCTCGATGGCGCCGACACGAACTACCCAGTGGCGGACGGGCCGATTGACGTTGACGTCGCGGTCGTCGGCGCCGGGATCACCGGCACGACAGCCGGCTATCTGCTCAAGCAAGCGGGAAAGAGCGTCGCTCTCCTGGAGTCAGATCGCATCTGCGCCGGTGCCACTGGCTACACGACGGCGAAGCTCACTGTCGGCCACAGTCTCGTCTACCGGGAGCTGATCGACTCGTTCGGGGTCGAAACCGCTCGGCGCTACGCGCGCTCGAACCAGCAGGCAATCGAAAGCGTGGCCGGCATCGTCCAGGAGCATGGCATTGACTGCGACTTCGAACGGGCAAGCAACTTCGTCTACACCGAGACGTCCGAGTCCGCCCGTGAGATCGAGCGCGAGGTGGAGGCGGCCCAGCTCGCCGGTCTCGATGCGCGACTGACGACGGAGACCGACCTCCCCTACCCAGTCGCCGCGGCGATCAGAGTCGACCAACAGGCGCAGTTTCATCCCTGGAAGTACGTCGCGGCACTCGCCGCGCTCGTTCACGGCGACGGCAGCCACGTTCTCGAGCAGACGCGAGCGACCGGCGTGCAAGCAGGAGACCCCTGCACCGTGGAAACGACTCGAGGGGTAGTCCGCGCCGGGCATGTCATCGTCGCCACCCAGCTTCCGTTCACGGATCGTGGCCTCTTCTTTGCGAGGGCACATCCGGTCAAGTCCTATGCGATCGCAGCCCCGATCGGGGACGAGCACGCGCCGCGAGGCATGTACATCAGCATCGATCAACCGACGAGGTCAGTGCGCTCGACCCAAGGAGACCACGGTCGGATCATCATCGTCGGCGGAGAAAGCCATCGGCCTGGAGAGGAACGCAATCCAGCCGGCCGCTACAGCAAGCTCGAAGCGTTCCTCCATGAGCGCTTCGGCCTCGACGCCGCCAAATGGAGATGGTCTACACACGACTACGTGCCACTCGACGGGCTTCCCTACATCGGGCGACTCCGCCTCAGCGACGACCGCGTGCTCATCGCGACTGGGTATGCCAAGTGGGGGATGACGAAGGGGACTTTCGCCGCAGAGATCCTCACCGACGCCATCCTCGGACGCGAGAACGCGAACGCCGCGCTCTACGACGCGCAACGGTGGCGGCTTCGCCAGTCGGCCCCTTCATTCGCGAAAGAGAGCAGCAGAGTCGCGTTCACACTCGTCCGCGACCGTGTTCGGAGACGAGACGGCCGAGAGACCATCGACGCCCTCAAGCCTGGTGAAGGCACAATCGCCCGCATCGGCCGCAAGCAGATCGCGGCCTACCGTGACGACGCCGGCGAACTGCACCTCCTTTCGGCTCGATGCACCCACCTGGGCTGCATCGTCGGCTGGAACGGAGCCGACCGAGCGTGGGAGTGCCCCTGCCACGGCTCCCGCTTCGCAGCGGACGGCACGCTCGTGCAAGGGCCCGCAACAGCGGACCTCGCGGACGAGTCATCTGCTCTCACCGGCAGCGAATGATCTCGGTGATCGAGGAGGGACGGGGTCATCGCGAAACTTGAAAATCATTGAGATGCGGCGCGCCTAACTCCGTGCCTCCGATGCCCTGACTACCGCGGGCCGAGGCGAATCCGATCGCTCCACCCTCGCGTTGTAGCCACATCAGACCTGAGGCCGAACAAGGAGAAACGAGAAATGCTGAGACTGCGGACGATCATTCTGATGTGGCTCGCTAGGCGCGCATGGAAGCTCGCGAGCACGCTGTACCGGCGGCGCCAAGCCCGTCGGCCACGCGCCGCGAACGCGTAGCTATCGTCGCGCGCGGCTCACGCAGCAGCGGCGCGACAGACCGGCGAATTGGCACGACGTTTCGTGTTGGAGCGCGGGAAGGCGCGGTCCAGCGGGGCAACAAACGGCTTGCTACCGTGCGCACCGTCGCGGGGCGTGGCGCAGCCTGGTTAGCGCGCTAGTCTGGGGGACTAGAGGTCCCGAGTTCGAATCTCGGCGCCCCGACTGCCGAAAGCCCCGCTAAGGCGGGGTTTTCGCTTCTCCCGCTGGCGTCTTCCACCTGGCTGGGCGAGCCGGAGACAAGGCGAGTGGCGGGACCAACACGAGGCCGCCCGCTGCGTGCGTCAGCAGGTCGGCGGAAGAAGCGGGCGACTCTCACCGTCCTGTCGTCAGACGACGACGGAAGGGACGGCGATGCGTGCTGACGCTCATGCGCTTGATCGGGCCGCACTGCACAAGAGCCAGGAGGTTTCGAAAGCCGAAGCAGGCGCCGGGCAAGATCGTCGACGCCGTGTCGCGGTAAAACGGTCCCACCTCGTCCTCTTGCTCCTCGCCGTCACTGTCAGCGCGCTGGTTGCGCTTCCCGGATCGGGGACCACGGCGGAAACGTCCTGCCGCGGGGCCTTTCACACGGGTGAGTTCGCATGCCTGAACGGTCAGCAACCAGAGACACAGCCCGGCCGCAGCTGCATCATCTACAGCAACTCATACACGATCGACTTCTGGCGGTGCGCGCTCGACAAGTAGGAACCTCGCGACGACTGCTGCCAGGGATCCGGGCTACGCTGCCCGTGTGGAAGAGCGCGAACGCCGGATGGCGCAGAACGAGGCGCTCTTCCGAGAGGTCAACGAGCGCGTCGAGGCCGTCGCGCACCAGCTCGGCCCCGACGTCCCGTACGAGTTCGTCTGCGAGTGCGCCAACGCGGACTGCACGTTCAGACTCGCGCTGCCGATCCGCACTTACGAGACGATCCGGTCGGATCCGAAGCAGTTCGTCGTGCTGCCGCAGCACTACACGCCGGAAGTCGAGGACCTGGTGGCCGAGACCGACTCGTACTGGATCGTCCGCAAGTCGGGCGAGGCCGGCGAGTACGTCGAACAGCTCGACCCGCGCGGACGCTAGCGACCAGGCAGAGGCGCGACGAGGGCCGCTCTCGTCGCGTCCTGCCGTTCAAACGATGCCAACCGCGACAGTGTCCGCGCGGCCAGGTTTTCGGGTGGGTTTTCAGAGGGGGCGGGCTCCCCGATGGCGGCCCACGGGCGCCCGCCCCTGCGCACCCTCCCATGCGGAGCGTCGAGATGACAGGAGTACGCGCCGCGTCGTAGGGCACGGCAGCTCTTCGGACGCACGAACTGGGCCAAGACCGCCCGCGAAACCGTCGACACGCCCGCTGCGCCGTAGGCGCAGGGACTCGCCGCCCCGGGGCGAACGATGTCGCGGACGCGCGTCCGGAAGCGATCGTGCCGCTCGAGCCGCGTCGCCCAGTGCGGACGCTCGCGGCTTCTGATCGTGCGGGAGGTGGCCGCTTTCCCGCCCGGGCGCGCGTCCACCTTCGTCACGGCCCAAGCCCGTGGACGAAGGAAGGGCCGAGTCCGGCTGCGGCACCGGCTCGGCCCTGCAATCCCGCCCAACCTGTCGGAGTCTAGTCGCGGATGCGGGAGACGACGGCGGAGCAGAAGCGCGCGCAGAGCGGACAGGCGCGCGAGAGCGTCCCGTCGTCGTCGAGATACCGGACCCAGCCGAGCCCGGCCGCCTCGGTTTCGCGGGCCGGCCGGCCACAGTTCGCACAGCTGACGAGACGGTCGGTCTGGGTCATGAACCCAGGCTACGGGTCGGTTCTCGCTTCACGGTATGCCTCGAACGGAGTTGACCGGATCTGGTTCACGGCCAGTGGTCGTATCGCGCGAAACTCACCTCATTTGCGTCATACGACGACCGTGTTTCGCCGCTACCCTCGGGCGCGAGACGCGGAGCGGCGCCGCACTTCCACAGCGAAGGGCTCGCGCTCGGGGATGCCCCCACTTCCGCGCGCGCGGGCCCTCGCAAGTGGCCTACGCCAGGGCTAGAGCGCCTGCTCGCCGCTGACGAGCGCGTAGAGGCTCTCGTGCTCCTCGCGGCAGGCCGGGCACCCGTCGAGGTGGGCGCGCAGGCCGGGGATGGCCGCGTCGGCGTCCTCGCCGGCGACCTCGAGCTCGACGTACCGGTCGAGCTCCGCGAAGCAGGTGTCGCAGCTGACCTCAGGCCCGGCCGGGCCGAGAAGCCGGCCGAGCGCCTGCTTGAGTTCCGGACGCTCCATCAGTTCGCCTCCAGCTCGAGTGAGAGACCACAGTCGTCGAGGTGCCGGCGCAGCTTCCGCCGCGCGTCGTGCAAGGTCTTGTAGAGCGCGCCGCGTGTCGTGCCCAGGCGCTCCGCAAGCACGTCGATCGGAACGCCGTTCAGCGCCAGGGCGACAAGCACACGTCGCTGGTGCGGCGTCAGACGCTCACCGATCGCCTGCTGGAGAGTCGCCAGCAGCTCGCTCTGCTCGAGCTCGGCGTCGGGCTGGAGCCCGGCGCTCGAGAACAGACTCCACGTCTCCGGCTCGAGCGGGATCTCTCGACCCTGCCAGGCGCGCTTGCGCAGCTTCACCGCCGCCTCGTAGAGCGCGAACTTGTAGACCCACGTCGTGAACCGGCTCGCGCCGCGGAAGTCGTCGAGCCGCCGTAGGACGCTCATCAGCGCGTCGTCGGCCGCCTCCGTCGCGATGTCGTCGAGCTCGTCGCCGCGCACGTGCGGCAGTGTCGGGCGACGCCGGGCGACTTCGAACCGCGCGGCCCGCAGCAGAAGCAGGTGCAGCCGGGCGATTGCCTCGTCGCGCGTCTCGTCCTTCGCCCGCAGGCTCCGCAGCCACTCTCGTGACTCGGGGTCAGGCAACAACGTCGGGCCCGATGCCGCGAGCGGGGATGCCGGCTCCACGACGTCCACGGTAGCCATCTAGAGCGCCGAGTGGGCGTGCCCGTTCGTGAGGGCGAGCGCAACGAGAGCGCTGAAGAGAGCGACGAGCGTCGTCAGCCCGAGCGGGATCGGCCGTGCGGCGCGGATCCGGACGAGGTCGGCCGCGGCGAAGAGGCCCACGGCCTCGATCGCCTTGGTGGCGACTGCAAGCCCGTCGACCGGCTCGGGGTCGGGGTGCAGGATCGGAATCCCGACCGTGATCGCCGCCGCGTAAGCGGCGAGCAGGCCGGCGAGCACGGCAACTGCGCTCGCGGACGCGGCACTGCTCGCGGGGCGCAGGGTCGACCAGACGGCGACGCTCGCGAGGGCGATCGCCGCCAGGGCGAACGCGACCCCGGCACCCGTGCCCTCGTCGAAGTGGGTCGGGACGAGGGCGGCGTGGATGCCGGCGCTGACCGCGCAGGCGAGGATGACGATGTCACCCTTGAGCTCCGCGAGGCTCACCGGACGATCACCTCGCCGTCCATGTCTCGGCTGTGCAGCGTGCACACGTAGTGAAACGTGCCGGGCTCGTCGAACGCGATCGAGACGCTCTCGCCCCGCGCGACCTCGTGGTCCTCCTGTCCGTCGACCTGAACGGTGTGGGTGAAGTTGTCGTCGTTCGTCCACGTGACCTCGTCGCCGGCCTCGACCTCGATCACCTCGGGCTCGAAGCGGTAGCTCTTGGCCATCTGCACCTCGGACGTCGCCACCGGCTCGGCGGAGTCGCCCGAGCCGCCGCAGCCGGTGGCGAGGACCGCCATGGCGGCGGCGGTCGAGCCGAGGAGCGCCCTCATCAGCGATTGGCCTCCAGCGCGTCGAGCGAGGGCTGGCGGACGGTCGAGTAGACAGCGGCGGCGAACACGAGCACGAACGCGGCCAGGTCGAGTACCTCGGCGATCGTGTGCGCGAAGAGGAAGACCGTCCAGTCGAGGTGGTAGGTCATGTAGACCAGCTCCGCCGCAGCGAACAGCGAGAACGCGGTGCCGAGCAGGCCGAGCTGGCGCTTGAACGCCAGCCAGGCGAAGCCCGCGCCGATCGCGAAAGCGGCGATGTGCACGACCAGGAAGAACCCGGTCGGGAACTCGTTGATCCAGTCGCCGTACGGCATCTGCTCCTCCTTGTGGCTTCGGGATGTCGGACGGCTTCGTGCCGTGCGGCACGCCGTCCTTACCTCGCGGCGCGGAAGAGCTGGCTGGGTGGGGCCGAGGTCGCGGCTAGGCGAGCACGGTGGCGGCCATGATCGCCAGCGCGAGAATCACACAGACGATCGCCCAGATGGCGACCAAGAACCACCCCAGTGGCATCGGTCTCATACCTGGAAAGAGGCAGCTCAGGCCACATTCCTTTCCCGTCGACCTCGAGTGCCAAAAATATCCCTCAGAAATGAGTAGAAATCGGTCGATTCAGCCAGTAGGATCCGCCGACGTTGAGGCTCCTGCGGCTAGCCCTTCTCCTCCTTGCGGCCGCGGTCGCCTGGCCTGCCGCCGCAACCTCGCACGAGCTCGACCCGGGCCGGCCGTCCCCGTCGGCACGTGTCGGGATCTTCTACTACCCGTGGTTCGCGACCCCGCGGAACGACGGTCACTACTCGCACTGGCAGCAGAACGGGCAGCAGCCGCCCTCGGACGTGGCGTCGAGCTACTACCCGGCCCGCGGCATCTACTCGTCTGCCGACGCGCTCGTCGTCGACGCGCAGATGCGGGAGATCGCAGGAGCCGGCGTCGGCGCCGTGATCACGTCCTGGTGGGGACGGGGCTCCCGTGAGGACCGGCGTCTGCCTCAGGTCCTCGCCGCGGCGCGGCGGAACGGGGTCGCGGTCGCCGCGCACATCGAGCCCTATCGCGGCCGCACGGTCGCCTCGACGGAGGCCGACATCGGGTACCTGCGCGGACAGGGGATCTCGGACTTCTACGTGTGGGCCTCCTCCGAGCTGCCGGCGGCCGAATGGGCGTCGATGAACGCGCGGCTCGAGGGCGTTCGCGTCTTCGCGAACACCAACCTGGCGGGGCGTGCGGCCGCAGGTGGCTTCGAGGGGCTCTACACCTACGACGTGCTGCTCTTCGACGGGGGGCTCTTCCCACGGCTCTGCAAGCAGGCGAGACGTCTCCACCTCCTCTGTGCGCCGTCGGTCGGGCCGGGCTACGACGCCCGCAGGGCGACGGTCGACGCGCGCATCAAGCCGCGCCGCGACGGTGCGCGCTACGACGGGATGTGGCGCGGCGCGCTCCGGGCGCAGGCGGACATCGTCACGATCACGAGCTACAACGAATGGCACGAGGGCACCCAGATCGAGCCCGCGCGCGGCGACCGGAGCGGCTACGAGTCGTACGAGGGCGCCTGGGGCCTGCACGGCCGTGCCGCCGAGACGGCGTACCTGGATCGCACCGCGTTCTGGGTCAACCGCCTCAACGGCTGAAGACGGCCGCGGAGCAGCTCGAGACGAGCGCGTCGAAGACGTCGCCCGCGTCGACGCCCCGGAGCGACTCGTGCGTGGAGTCGACCTCGATCTCGGGCCAGGTCTCGAGCCCGAGCGACCGCGCGCCCTCGTCGGCGCCGAAGCAGAGCAGCCGCTCGGTCGAGAAGACGCCGCGCTTGCCGGTCTGCCGCCGGGCGATCCCCTCGAGCTCCCGCAGCTCCTCGAGCGGGTCGATCCTGACGTTCGAATCGGAGCCGATCGCAGAGCGGGATCCCGCGATGCTCGATCCGGGCGGCGGGCAGGAAGCCGTCCGCGAGGTCGGCCTCGGTCGTCGGGCAGGCGCAGACCGTGGTGCCGGTCTCCGCGAGCAGGTCCAGCTCTGCGCCGTCCGCGTGCGTCGCGTGGACGACGGTGGCGTGAGGGCCGAGACAGCCCGTGCGGTCGAGCAGCTCGATCGGCCGGCACCCGTGCTCGGCCAGGCACTCCTCGATCTCGCGCGGCTGCTCGCAGGCGTGGACGTGCAGAGGCAGTCGCTCCGACCCCGCGTAGCGCCCGAGCTCCTCCAGCCACTCGCGCGGGCAGGCGCGGACGGAGTGGGGGGCGAGACCGACGCGGACGCCGTCGTCGCGTAGCGACTCCAGCTGGCGCAGGTACTCGGCGGGTGACTCCTGCCGCATCCGGGGCAGGCCCCCGCGGGCGTACGCCGCGAGCAGGAGCACGAGCTCCACGCCGGCCTCGGCCGCCGCCGCCGCGGCTGCACGCGCTTCCTCGACGCCGAGGTAGTGGAACTCGCCGACCGCGGTGTAGCCGGCGTCGCGCATCTCGGCGTAGGTCGTCGCGTAGAGCGCGCGGACGCTCGCAGGGGTCTGCCGCTCGGCCTCGGCGAGCATCAGCTCCCGCCACGCCCAGAAGTCGCCGCCGCCTGCGCGGCCGCGGAGAGCGCGCTGGAACGTGTGGCTGTGGGCGTTGACGAAGCCCGGCAGTGTGATCGTGTCGGCCATCCGCGTGAGCGTAGACCCCGCGAGGACTATCCTCCAGGGAATGGCCTCCCGCGCCGTCCCGGCACCGCTTGCGCACCTTCCGAACGCGCTGACGCTGCTCCGGCTGGCGCTCATCCCGATCTTCGTCGGGCTGATGCTGGCGAACGACCCCGCCAACTGGCCCGCCGGGATCGTCTTCGCGGTCGCAGGCGTCACCGACCAGGTCGACGGCTTCCTCGCGCGGCGCTGGCACGTCGAGTCGCAGTTCGGGAAGATCGCGGACCCGCTCGCCGACCGGTTGATGATCGACGCGGCTGCTGTGATGCTCTGGGTCACGGACCGCCTGCCCTGGTACGCGGCGCTCGTGATCCTCGCGCGCGACCTGTTCATGATCGCGGGGTACAAGCTCGTCGCCAACCGCGGCTACGACTTCGAGGTGACGCGCGTCGGGAAGCTCGCGACCTGGGTTCTCTATCTTGCGATCGGGCTCGTGCTCGTCACCGACCCCGGCGTCGACTGGCCCGTCTGGCTCTTCTGGATCGGCGTCGGGCTCGCGCTCGTGGCCGCGCTCCAGTACGTGCAGAAGGCGCGCCGCGAGGTGAAAGCGTGAAGGCCGTCGTCATGGCCGGCGGGGAGGGGACGCGCCTGCGGCCGCTGACCTCGAACCAGCCGAAGCCGATGGTTCCGATCGTCGGCAAGCCCTGCATGGAGCACATCATCGAGTTGCTGCGGGACCACGGCATGGACGAGGTCGTGGTCACGCTCGCGTTCATGCCGCAGGCGATCCGCGGCTACTTCGGCGACGGCGACTCGCTCGGCGTCGGCATCGAGTACTCGGTCGAGGAGCTGCCACTCGGCACGGCCGGGTCGGTCCGGCTGGCGAGCGGCAAGCTCGACGACACGTTCCTCGTCATCTCCGGCGACGCGCTCTGCGACGTCGACCTCGGCGCGCTCGTCGACCGCCACCGAGAGACGGGTGCCGCGGTCACGATCGGGCTCAAGTCCGTCGACAACCCGCTCGAGTTCGGGATCGTCGTCACCGACGAGGACGGGAAGGTCGAGCGCTTCCTCGAGAAGCCGTCCTGGGGCCAGGTCTTCTCGGACACGATCAACACCGGCATCTACGTGCTCGAGCCGGAGGTGCTGACCCACATCCCGAGAGAGGGGCCGTACGACTTCTCCAAGGAGCTCTTCCCGCTGCTGCTCGAGATGGGGCGTCCGATCTACGGCCACGTCATGGAGGGCTACTGGCAGGACATCGGCAACCTCGACCAGTACCGCCAGGCCAACTTCGACGCGCTCGACGAGAAGGTGCGGCTGAACGTCGAAGGCGTGCGGCTGCGCGGCAACGTCTGGATCGGCGAGGGGGCCGACGTGAACGACGTCGAGGAGATCGAGGGCCCTGCGTTCATCGGCAACCACTGCCGGATCACGCGCGACGCCTCGGTCGGCCCCTACACGGTGCTCTCGAACGGCGTCACGCTGCGCGAGCGTGCCCGGACGACGCGGTCGGTGATCGACGCGGCGACGCACGTCGGCCGCAGCGCGCTGATCGAAGGCGCGGTCGTCGGCCGCGCGTGCGACATCCGCGACCACGTGCGCATCCAGGAGGGCGCCGCGATCGGCGACGAGGTCACGATCGGCTCCGAGTCGAACATCGCCCCGCACGTCCGGATCTACCCGTACAAGGAGGTCGAGACCGGCTCACAGGTCTACGAGAACCTGATCTGGGAGACGCGGGCGTCGCCGCGCCTCTTCGGCAAGGACGGCGTCTCGGGCCTCGTCAACGTCGACCTGACGCCCGAGATGGCGGCCCGGCTCGCGACCGCGCTCGGCACGGCGCTGAAGCGCGGCTCACGGGTCGTGGCGAGCCGCGACTCGGCGCCCGGCTGCCGGATGATCAAGCGGGCGATGATCTCCGGGCTGAACGCCTCGGGCGTCGACGTCGCCGACCTGCGCGTGTCGCCGCCGGCGGTCAGCCGGCACGTGCTGAAGACGCAGGCGTTCGCGGCTGCGGTGCACGTCGGCTCCAGCCATCTCGATCCCGAGGCGGTCTTCATCCGCATCTACGAGCCGCCGGGGATCCTGCTCACACCCGGGCTGCAGAAGGAGATCGAGAAGAACTTCATGCGGCAGGAGCTCCGGCGCGTCGCCGCGGGTGGCGTCGGCTCGGTCTCGTATCCGGCCCGCGTCCGCGAGAGCTACGCGCAGGATCTCCTCGACTCGCTCGACACGGCGCAGGTCCGCGAGCGCCACTTCCGGATCGTCGTCGACTACGGCTACTCGGCCGCGTCGTTCGTGCTTCCGCTCGTCGTCGGGCCGCTCGGGGTCGAGGCGATCTCGGCGCACGGCTTCTTCGCCGAGGAGCTCGGCGAGCGCGAGTCGCTGGCGCAGGCGATCGGGCACACGAAACGGCTCGTGACCGCGATCGGCGCCGACCTCGGAGCCGTGTTCGACCAGTCGGGCGAGCGGCTCTACCTCGTCGACGACACGGGGCACGAGGTCCCGGTCGACCAGACGCTGCTGCTCTACGTGCGGCTCCTTGCCGACCGCGGCGTCAAGGGCCGCGCCGCGTTCCCGGTCACGGTCACGAGCAAGGTCGAGGAGCTCGCGGGAGACGGGCTCGAGATCATCCGGACACCGAACTCGCTCACCGATCTGACGCTGGCCGCGTCGACCGAGGGGGTCGTGTTCGCCGGCGCGGTCGGCGGGGGCTACGTCTTCCCGGAATTCCTGCCGGCGTACGACGCGATCGCGAGCCTCGCCAAGCTGCTCGAGTTGCTCGCGCCGACCGGAAGGCCGCTTTCGGAGCTCGTGGCGGAGCTGCCGGAGCCGACACTGATCCACCGCCGACTTGCCTGTCCGTGGGCGAAGAAGGGTGTCGTGATGCGTGTCCTCAACGAGCGCCTCGCGGGCCGCGATCTCGACCTCACCGACGGGATCAAGCTGATCGACAGCCGCGGCTGGTCGCAGGTGCTGCCCGACCCGGACGAGCCGCTCGTGCACCTCTACGCGGAGGGCGAGACGCTCGAGGCGTCCGAGGAGCTCGAGCGGGAGGTGCGGGAGCTCGTCGAGGAGATCATGCAGGGAGACGCGGACGCGACACGAACCTCTGTAGAAGCCTCAAGCTGAGGTTGACCCCTCTGCGTGCGTGCTGCTTTACTGATCGCTGAGTCATCCACCCGAAAGGTCTCATGGAATCGCTTCCCGATCTCGCCACGCTCTCCGACGACGACCTGAAGACGCTCATCGACGAGCTGACGGAGGAGGAGAACGAGGTCTCCTTCCGCCGCCGGCTGCTGCAGGGGCGGATCGACATCCTGCGCGCCGAGCGCACCGCACGACTGAAGGGCAAGGGCGTCTCGGACGTCGACGTGGAAGCGCTCACCGACATCCTCTCCTCGCGGAGCGCACCTCAGAACGACGAGGGCGTGTAGAGCCTTGAGCCACGTCTATTGCGGGGAGTGCGGCTTCCAGAACCCGGAGGCGTCGAACTATTGCTCCCGCTGCGGCGCCCGGCTCGAGAAAGGCGAATCAGGTGAGCAGACGATGACCTACACCCCGGAAGAGATCTCCGAGGATCCGGGCGCGGCCGTGCAGGATCTCGCCGGCAAAGGCCCGGCGCTCGTCGTCCGCGCGGGCGGCGGCAGGGCGGGGGAGAGCTTCTTCCCCTCCGGCGAGCGCACGCTGATCGGCCGCTCGCCCGAATGCGACGTCTTCCTCGACGACGTCACCGTCTCGCGCAAGCACGCCGAGCTGCTGCGTGACGGAGACACGTTCACGATCACCGACCTCGGCAGCCTCAACGGCACCTTCGTGAACAAGAAGCGGATCGAGTCGGCCGAGCTCGAGGACGACGACGAGGTCCAGATCGGCAAGTACCGGCTCACCTTCCTGAGACGATGACGACAGCAGCCACAGAGCGCCGTCAGCCCGAGCAGCAGCGCCTGCACACGATCGGCGCCGTCTGCGCGCGGCTGCAGCCCGAGTTCCCCGACATCTCGATCTCGAAGATCCGCTATCTGGAGGACCAGGGTCTTCTGACCCCGAAGCGCACCCGCGGCGGCTACCGGCTCTTCAGCGAGGACGACGTCGAGCGCCTGGAGACGATCCTGCGCCTGCAACGGGACGAGTTCCTGCCGCTGCGCGTGATCAAGCAGGAGCTGGCCTCGGGCGCGGGTGCGACGCGGAAGCGGAGCCGCCCGGCTGGGCTCGGCGACGCGGAGCAGGAGCTCGATCTCAACGAGCTCTGCGAGCGGGCCGGGATCGATCAGACGCTCGCGCGGGCGCTGGAGGAGTACGGCCTGCTGACGCCGCGGGTCGAGGGCGGGGAGCGGCTCTACCGCGAGGGCGACGCGGACATCGCCGCGGCGTGCGGCCGGCTCGCACAGTTCGGGATCGACGCCCGCCATCTCCGCACGTTCAAGAACTCGGCCGGCCGCGAGTCGAGCCTGCTCGAGCAGCTCGTCGCGCCGGCGCTCCGCTCGCGCAACCCCGATCGCCGCCGCGCGGGCCTCGAGGATCTCCAGGCGCTCGCCGAGGCCTCGCAGGAGCTCTCGCAGCTGCTCTTCTGGCGCGAGCTGCGCCAGCTGGCGGAGCGGTAGGCTCCTGCGGTGAGCTCGGGGGCAGCACTCGACCTGCGTGACCGTGTCCGTGACGTGCCGGACTTCCCCAAGCCGGGGATCGTCTTCAAGGACCTGATGCCGCTGGTCGCCGACGCGACCTACTTCCGCGAGACGATCGACCGCCTGGCGGAGTGGGCGAGGCCGAGGCAGCCGGACATCATCCTCGGCGCCGAGGCGCGGGGCTTCATCTTCGGCGGCGCGCTCGCCGACCGGCTCGGCTGCGGCTTCGTGCCCGCCCGGAAGCCGGGCAAGCTGCCGTGGGAGACCGTCGAGGCGACCTACGACCTCGAGTACGGCACCGACAGCCTCCAGGTGCACGCGGACGCGATCGGGAAGGGGACGCGGGTGATCGTGCACGACGACGTGCTCGCAACCGGCGGGACCGCACGGGCGAAGACGGAGCTGGTCGAGCAGCTGGGAGGTGAGGTCGTGGGCCTCCTCTTCGTCGTCGAGCTCGCGTTCCTGAACGGCCGCGACAAGCTGACCGGGTACGACGTCGAGTCGCTGATCGCGTACTGACCAGACCTTTGGGGGTTGTCGGCGGCGTCCGATCCGTCGATAAGCATTCCAGGATGTACGACGCGCTCACTGCCCGGTACACGTTCGCGTGCCCCCGGCGCGAGCACGCCCACGTGGCGCTCTCGTCGTTCCGGCTGCTCGAGCGGCTGCCCGGCGCTGTGCACCCTGCCGTCTACGAGGTCCGCTTCGACTGCAGCTGCGGCGACGAGCATCCCGGCCTCGTCTCGCACGAGGATCTCGACTGGGCGCCGCTCGGCGGCCATGCCGGAACGTTCGTCGACCTGATGACGTCCCGCATCCTCGACAGCGCCACCGAGCTGCTCGAGACGGCCGCCGCGCACCTGAAGGCGGGGGAGTGGCCGTGGAGCTTCTACTGCTACCCGGAGGGGCGAGCCCGCCCGGTGTTCCCGTCCTCGTTCGTCGCCGTCGCGCCCGGCGAGCGCGCGGTCGGCCTCGCCGTCCGCTGCCCGGTCTGCGAGGCGCTGTCCGTCAATCTCGTCTCACGGGCGCACGTCGACCTCCCGTTCACCAATGACAACAGCATCGGCGTCGTCGACCACGTCTTCGCCGACGACGCCCTGCGGACCGTCGAGGCGTTCCGTTCCGAGCTCCATTCGGCGCGCTTCGACGAGCGCCGCCTGCACCTGAACTAGGCCTTCCTCCGTTGTATCTGCAGCCGGGGCGGAAACCCGGTGATCCCCTGGAACGGAGGCAGTGATGATCGGAGTGACACGTGGAATCTCGACGCTCGCCGGAGCGGCCGTCGCGGGCGTCCTGCTCTGGTTCGCGACGCAGATCGGCACCGAGACGACGAGCGAGTACTGGGCGACGTACGGGCTGATCGCGGCTGCGGGGCTGACGATGGCGCTCTCCCAGATCCTCGGCGGCTGGACGAAGTGGGGTTGGCCGCGCTTCTCGACCGGCGTCTTCGTGATCGGCTTCCTGCCGGTGCTCGTGGCGGGCGGTTGGGTGCTGCTCGCACGCCAGCCCGCGGACTGGATGAACACCTCGAACTGGTCGCGGGACCTCGGCGTCGGCAGCGCCGTCGCCGACCTCGGCAACATCCTGCCGGCGGTCGCGTTCGGGATCGGGCTCACGTTCGGGTTCTCGTTCGACACGGCCGGCCCGCGACGCGAGGTCGTGGAGCAGGAGGACGTCCGCGACACGGATGCGCCGCTGACCGCCGACCGCGACCTGGAGCGGACGCCTGTGGTGGCCGGTACGCGCCACGACGACGATGTCGACGTGCGCGAGGACCGCACCGTTGTGACGACGACCGGGGAACGTAAGGAAGACTGAGAATTAGTCCCTGACACAGGGGATTCGCGGCCACCGGGCTGCTGTCGATAGCCCTGGTGATGGACGCCGCCGCCGTCAGCCGACCGAAGCCCGCCGCTTCGGAGCTCTTGCTCGAGCACTGTTTCGTGCTCGACAGCGACGACGGCGGCCGTCCGACCGCGGAAGCGCGGCTCGAGGCGCTGCTCGGCCGCGAGCTCGCGCGGAAGCTCGTTCGCGCGCTTCGACCCTTGCGCTAGACGCGCTCGCCGGGGCGTTCTTCGCCGCGCACGCGGACGAAGAGGAAGATCGCGCCCGCGGAGACGAGCGCGAGGATGAACGCCGTCGGGCCCGAGACGCCGACCGCGAGCATCCCGATCCAGAGCAGCAGGAAGAAGAACACGGCCCAGCAGCCGGCCTGGACGCCCTGGTCGATCGACGGTGCGCGCAGATGCATGGGCGCGAGCATATCGCGCAGAGGGCGACCGGCTCCCACCGATCGCCCTCGCGCAAAAAATTCAAGGAGCCGGTGGCGCTTTCGTCCACCGAACCCGCTGACTTTCCGCTTCCGCGTACGGCCCTCGAGCTCGGCTTCGACCTAATCGCGCTCCGTGCTCCTTGCGTGAGTGAACCTAGCCGGGGTGGTCTCGGCGGGCAAGTGCACCGCGAGGGTGTTTGCTGCAAATTGCGAGAACTTTTCGTTCGGGCTCTGCTGCCCGCCCCGGACCGTAGGATGCCGCCGTGGGCCGTGCAGCTGTCTGGACCGTCGCGGGCACGGCCTTCGCGGCCGCGGTCGTCCTGACGCTGCTCGGAGTGGGGGACGACCCGGCGGCACTGCCGGACTGGCAGGCGCTGATCCTCGGACTCGTCCAGGGAGCGACCGAGCTGCTGCCGATCTCGTCGTCCGGGCACCTGATCCTCGTTCCCTGGCTCGGCGGCTGGGAGTACCTGGAGCAGCACGACGCGTTCAACCAGACCTTCGACGTCTCGCTCCACCTCGGGACGCTGGTCGCGGTCGTCGTCTACTTCCGCGAGGACATCGTCCGGCTCGCGGCGGCGTTCATCGGCACGCTGCGCCGGCGCCGGATCGAGACGGCGGACGAGCGGATCGCGTGGTACGTCGCGGCCGCGACGGTGCCGGCCGCAATCGTCGGCGCCGTCGGCGAGAACCTGATCGCCGAGAACCTCGGCGAGCCGTGGCAGATCGCGATCCTGCTCGGCGCGTTCGGCCTCTTCCTCTATCTGGCCGACCGGCAGCCGGAGGAGAAGGACATGAGCCAGATCGGCCTCAAGGCCGCGGTGGGCGTCGGGCTCGCGCAGAGCCTCTCGCTGATGCCCGGCGTCTCCCGCTCGGGGATCACGATCACCGCGGGCCGGTTTCTCCGCCTCGACCGCGACTCGGCGGCGCGGTTCTCCTTCCTCCTGCTCGTGCCGATCACGTTCGGCGCCGTCCTCTACAAGGGCGTAGGGGACGTGCTGCTCGCCGATCTTCCACCGGGAATGACCGGCCCGTTCGTGGTCGGCTCGCTGGCGTCGTTCGCGAGTGCGCTGGTTGCGATCTCGGCGCTCCTCGGCTACGTCAGGCGGCACGACTACACCGTCTTCGTCGTCTACCGCGTGATCGTGAGCACGATCGTCCTGCTGCTGATCCTGACGGGCGTCCGCGCGGCCGGCTTCTGAACGGGGCCGAGGTGCTCTGTTCCAACTTGACATAACGTCGGTTCTCGTGCGTCGGCTTGCCGAAGGCAGGAAACCACCGATACTGCGTCTGTGGCACTTGCGGACGTCTCGCCCTCGCTGGAGAAGATCGGCGCCGAGCACTCTGTCTCGCGCGTGCTCAACGTCGCGTGCGGCGAGCTCGTCCAGTTGCTCGACGCGACGTTCGTATCGGTCTCGCGTGTGATCGGCGATCTCCTGGTCGAGCTCGGCGGCTATCACCGCAACGGCGGCGAGCATCCGCTCGAGCTCTTCCTCGTCACCGACTATCCGCTGACGCAGGAAGTGATCCTGGACGGCGAGCCGCGCGTCGTGCGCCGGGCAGATCCCGGTGCCGACCCGGCCGAGGCGGCGCTGCTGGAGCGGCTCGGCTTCGACTCGCTGCTGATGCTGCCGCTCCGCTCGCACGGGCAGAGCTGGGGCCTCGTCGAGATCTACGGCGACGACAGGGTCTTCGACGCGGACGAGATTGCGGCCGCGGGGTCGATCGTCGAGCGCGTCGGCGAGCTGCTCGCGGTCCTCGAGCACCGCATCTGATTTGTACGTCGTGGTTTGACGCGGAGAGCGTCCTGGGTAGATGTACGTTGCCCCCGATGACGACCGTCGACATCGACCACCTGCTCCGCAACGACGAGCTCCTGCAGCTGCTGGACGCGGCCGAGCAGGGCGGGTCGCTCAAGGCCGCCGAGCTGGCCGACGTCGTCGAGACGCACGAGCTCGACGCGCTCGAGCAGGACGCGCTCTACCGCGAGCTCGACCGCCGCGGGATCGAGATCGCCGAGGAGCCGAAGGAGGAGGAGCCGCCGCCCGCTCCGGCTCCCGTGACGCCGCAGGAGACGACGACCGACGCGCTGCAGCTCTTCCTGCGCGAGGCCGGCCGTCACGCACTCCTGACCGCCGCGCAGGAAGTCGAGCTGGCGAAGAAGATCGAGAAGGGCGACATGCGCGCCAAGCAGCTGATGATCCAGTCCAACCTGCGCCTGGTGGTCTCGATCGCGAAGAACTACCGCAACCAGGGGCTGCCCTTCCTCGACCTGATCCAGGAGGGCACACTCGGGCTGATCCGCGCCGTCGAGAAGTTCGACTGGCGCCGCGGCTTCAAGTTCTCGACCTACGCCACCTGGTGGATCCGCCAGGCGGTCGCGCGGGCGCTCGCCGACAAGGCCCGCACGATCCGGATGCCGGTGCACATCGTCGAGCGGCTCCAGAAGATGAACCGTGCCGAGCGGACGCTCTGGACGCAGCTCGGCCGCGAGCCGACCCTCGAGGAGATCGCCGAGGAAGCCTCCCTCCCGCTCCAGCAGGCGATCGAGGTCCGCGCCGCCGCGCGCGCATCGACCAGTCTCGACCAGCCGGTCGGCGAGGCCGAGGACGCCGTCTTCGGCGACTTCGTCGCCGGCGAGGGGCCGCTGCCGGAGGAGCAGGTCGAGCTCTCGCTGCGCAGCCAGGCGCTCAAGGAGGCGCTCTGCGCCCTGACCGAGCGCGAGCGTCAGGTCGTCGTGCTCCGCTATGGACTGACCGACGCCGAGCCGAAGACGCTCGAGGAGATCGGCCGCCGGCTCGGACTGACACGCGAGCGGGTGCGGCAGATCGAGCTCGACTCGCTGAAGCGGCTCGCCTCGTTGCGCGAGCTCGAGTCGGTCGGCGCGGCGCTCTGAGCTAGCTGCGGAGGTAGAACTCGAGCCCGGGTGCGACGATTC
Source organism: uncultured Gaiellaceae bacterium (assembly GCA_963732995.1). GTDB lineage: Bacteria > Actinomycetota > Thermoleophilia > Gaiellales > Gaiellaceae > Gaiellasilicea. The sequence goes on from CAVTBS010000011.1 coordinate 72,567, forward strand.
GCAGCTCGCGGAGGGCGCGTGATTCGAGCTGGCGGACGCGCTCGCGGGTGATCCCGAGCCCCGCCCCCACTTCTTCGAGCGTCTGTGGGATCTGGCCGTCGAGGCCGAAGCGCTGGGCGAGCACGTGGCGCATCCGCGGGTTGAGCCGTTCGAGCGCGGCCGCGAGCTCGGTCGAGCGGAGCCGGTCGGCGGTCTCGACGTCGGGGCCGGCGGTCTTCGTGTCCTCGACCATGTCGCCGTAGAGGCTCTCGCCGTCGCCGACGGGCGTCTCGAGGCTGACGGGATCCTGCACGAGCTCGAGCAGCTCCTGGACGCGCTCGGGCGTGAAGCCCGCCTCGGCCGCGATCTCGTCGGTCGTCGGGTCGCGGTTCAGCTTCTGGGCGAGGACGCGGCGGCCGCGCATGACGCGGCGCACCTGCTCGGCGACGTGAACGGGCAGGCGGATCGTCCGGCCCTGCTCGGCGAGCGCGCGGGTGACCGCCTGGCGGATCCACCAGGTCGCGTAGGTCGAGAGCTTGAAGCCCATCGTGTAGTCGAACTTCTCGACCGCGCGGATCAGACCCAGGTTGCCCTCCTGGATCAGGTCGAGCAGCGGCACGCCGGCCTTCGTGTAGTTGCGCGTGATCGACATCACGAGCCGAAGGTTCGACTCGATCAACTTGCTCTTCGCCGCCTCGTCGCCCTCGTCCTTGCGGCGCGCGAGCTCGCGCTCCTCCGCCGCCGTCAGCAGCCGGCCGTCGCCGATCTGGCGCACGTACAGCTTGAGCGGATCCTGCGTCGCCTCGGCGACAACCGCAACGACCTCCTCCGCCTCCTCCTCGTCCTCGACCTCCGGCGTCCGCCTCGGCCTCCGCCTCGGCAGGCTCGGACGCGTCCCTGACCGGCTCGAGACCGGGCAGCAACTCGAGGTGCGGCTCGACTGGCTCAGGGACACCCTGGAAGACGGGCTCGGCGGCGTTGGGCTCCATCTTGCATCCGTATCGGCCGCCGGAGACGAAGGCTTGAGGAATCCGTTGAAACCTGTCGAAAACAACTTACGATCAGAAGGCTAACTTCGTTCGAACACGCGGCGTCTACGCTTCACGAGCTGGAAAAGTCTCCAGCCGACCATCGAACTAGGATTTGTCCAGCATATGTGCGGTATTGCCGGCTATAGCCTGAATCCCGACTCGAGCGTCAAGCGGACGCTCGCGGCCCAGGCGCTCCTGGCGGGGATCGCGGAGCGCGGCGCCGACGCGGTCGGCTATGCCCACCGGGGCTCGAGCAGCGCCGTCACCGTGCACAAGCGCCGTTCGGGCGCGAGCGAGCTGCTGGACGAGGTGCACGTCCCCCCCGCCGCGACTCAGCTGCTCGTGCACGTGCGGGACTACACGAAGGGCCATCCGACGATCGAGGCGAACAACCACCCGATCCGCCACGGCTCGGTCGTCGGGATCCACAACGGGATCATCGTCAACGACGAGGAGATCTTCGCCCACTACGGCTTTCGAGCGCGCGCATCCCGAGATGACGGTCGACTCCGAGGCGATCTTCGCCCTCGCCGAGCACGCGCAGGGCAGCTCGGAGGCGCTCGAGGAGCTCCACGGCGCGATGGCGACCGCCTGGCTCGACGAGCGCGTCCCCTCCACCCTCTTTCTCGCCCGCGCCGTCGGACGGCCGCTCTGGGTCGGTCTCGGCGGCAAGGAGCTCTTCTTCGCCTCGACGCGCGACGCGCTCGAGGTGCTCGAGTCGACACTGCGGCTGACGCTGCGCAAGCGCGAGGTCGAGGAAGGGACGCTGCTGCGGGTCGAGGACGGCCGCGTCTGCGACACCCATCGCTTCCAGCCGGATCGCTCCTACGTCGAGGAGACGATCCTCCCGTCGGTGCGCGCACCGCACGAGGGCGCGTCCTGCCTGAAGCGGCTCGCGGCGATCGCTCTCGCAGCCGCCTAGCCGGCGCCGAGCGAGCCGTCCGGCGCGACCTCGACGCCTTCGTCCCGCAGCCGCTCGCGGACGAGGAACTGGAACGCGGCCCAGGCGGGCTGCACGTCGATCATCCGGTAGACCTGCCACTCGGTCAGCAGGGACTCGTCGGCGCGGCGCGCAGCCGCCCAGTCGGCCATTTTCGGGAGCCGGCCGAGCGTCCGCGCCAGCGTTCCGCCCTGCTCGACCGCGCGCTCCAGCCGCTCCTCCCCCACGGGCACGTCGAAACCGGCCTCCCGCAGCGCCTGCGCGAGCGAGCCGAAGGTGTGCCAGAGGAGCGACTTCGACGGCACGGAGCCCTTGCGCGCGTCGATGTCGCGGGCCGTCGGCGTCCGGCCGAGCTCCTCGCCGAGCGCGCGCAGGCGTCCGAGCAGCTCTTCCCGGGTCGCGAAGCGCCGCGGCACCAGTCCCGCCTGCCGCTTGGCGGCGTTCCAGCTGCCGAAGTGCTCGATCACCGTCTGCGGGTGCACCGTCGTCTGCGCGTCGGCGGCGAACTCGCGCATCGTCGGCGAGCGCCCCAGCCGCTCGGCGCTGTCCGTCAGCTGCGCCAGGATCTCCTCGTCGGTGTAGCGCTTCCGGATGCCCGCCTGGAACGCCGCGAGAGCCTCCGGATCGATGCCTGCCACCGCGGGGTGGCGGCGGGATCGTCCCATGCAAGCAGTGTAGAGCATTTTCCGCCTGTTGCAAGTAGACCAGAACGGCCATGTCCCGGGGACAGACCCCCGGACATGTCCCGAAAGGGCTAGATCGCGAGCAGCTTCGGGCGCGCGGCCGCGTCGTCGGTGAGCGACTCGAGCGGCAGGATCCGCTCGAGCGCGGTGACGCAGCGCGGGCAGAACTGGGTGCCGGCGGCGCCGCGGAGCTCGGCGAGCGCCTCCTCGAGCGGCCGCGCCGCGCGGTAGATGCGGGTCGTCAGCATCGAGTCGAGCGCGTCGGCGACGTGGATGATGCGCGCACCGAGCGGGATCTCCTCGTGCCGGAGCCGGTCGGGGTAGCCGGTGCCGTCGAAGCGCTCGTGATGATGGCGGATGGCGGGGACGGCGTCGCCCAGGAAGCCGAGGCGGTCGATGATGCGGGCCCCCTCGTCGGCGTGGCGCTGCATCAGCGCCCACTCCTCCTCGGTCAGGCTCGCCGGCTTGAGCAGGATCGAGTCCGGGATCGCGAGCTTGCCGATGTCGTGGAAGAGGGCAGCATGGCCGAGCAGGTCGAGCTCGACCTGCGAGAGGCCGAGCTCGCGGCCGATCGCGAGCGCGAGCTGCTGCACCCGCCGCGAGTGGCCGGCGGTGTAGGCGTCGCGGGCGTCGACGGTGGCCGAGAGGCTCTCCATCGCCGCCGTCGAGCGCTCCTTGAGCAGCCGGTTGGCCTGCTCGAGCGAGACGTTCTGGGTGTGGATCGTCTCGGCCGCCTGGCGGAGCTTCTGCGCGCTCCGGCGGGTGTGCGAGAGGTATGCCTCCTGCGTCTTGCGCATCAGCAGCAGCGGCACCGCGAAGACGGCGAGGGCGTAGAGCCCGGCCGCGTGGTAGCCGATCGCGATCACGCCGCCGATGAAGCCGTAGACGAGATAGTGCGGGGCCAGCCAGAGGAAGCGCTCGTGCCAGACTCGCCAGACGTTCTCGCGCCCCTCGACGGCCAGGGCGACGGACAGCAGGCCGGTGTTGACCGCGAAGTAGACGCCGCCCGCGACAACGCCGGCGCCGACGGTGACGAGCTCACCGAACGCGCCTTCGAAGCCGAGCATGAAGATTCCGGCCGCAGCCAGGGACGAGAGCGTCAGCGTCCCGATGTTGAAGAGCACGCGGTGGATCTGCTGGCGCTGGGCGCTCCACTGGACGACGCAGATCGCCACGGCCAGCGCGAGCGCGGCTCTGGGGCCGAAGAGTGCTGCTCCGGCGAGAGCGCCGACGGCGCTGACCGAGATCGAGCCGTCGTCGAGCTCGAGCGCGAGCGCCTCCCCCACGCTGACGAGCGCGATCACGGCGAGCAGCCCGATCATGTCCGTCGAGGAGCCGAAGATCGCGCCGACGATGCCCGCCGCGATCCCGACCGTGCTGACGAGGCCGACGAGGATGCCGAGACGCAGCGAGAGCTGGAGGAAACGTGGGCCGCTCGTGGTGTGAGCCGTGTGGCGACGCTCCTGCTCGGGCATCGCCTCCGGGACGCGCGCGAGCGGCTCGTGATGGTCGCCCTCCTCCGGCACTGCGACGAGGCGCTGGGTGCGGTCGGCGGGCATCAGCAGCGGCTCGGAGCTGGCGCCGAGGACGCGGTTGCGCCCCTGCAGCTTCGCCCTGTAGACGGCGAGGTCGGCCTGGTGGATGAGCGCGTTCGGATCCTGCGCGTCCTTCGGATAGCCGGCGACGCCGATCGAGACGGTTGCCCGGATCGGCTCGCTCGACGTCTCGACGTCGTAGAGCTTCTCCGCCACCGCGCGCCGGATCCGCTCGGCGATCTCCATCGCCTGCTCCGGCGGCGTCTCCGGCAGGAGGATCGAGAACTCCTCGCCGCCGAAGCGGGCCGGGACGTCGTAGTGGCGCAGCTCGGCACGGAAGACCTCGGCGATCCCCTTCAGAACCGCGTCGCCGGCGAGATGGCCGTAGGTGTTGTTGATCTCGCGGAGCAGGTCGAGGTCGGCCATGATCAGCGACAGCGGCCGCTCGAAGCGCTGGGCGCGCCCGAGCTCCTCGGAGAGCGCCGACGCGAAGTAGCGGGCGTTGAAGAGGCCGGTCTTCGGATCGACGCGGGCCTCCGCCTGCAGCTGCGGGACCGAGAGCGCCCGGTGGATCAGCAGCAGCGGGGCGATCGCGAACGGGACGAGCCACGGGTTGCCCGTCCAGAAGGCCGCGAGGATGACCCCGAGCGCGGCGAAGACGAACTCCGTCGAGAGGGTCTGGTACGAGAAGACCTGGCGCATCGGGTGCCCGTTGACCCAGCGGATCATCGGTGCGATGAGCGCCGAGTTGAGCACGACGAGGACGACCGAAGCCGCGGTGCCGGCGAGCGCGAAGCGGATGTCGTCGCTCGCGATCAGGCTGTCCGCGTTGAGGACGAGGTGCGCTGCCCCCCACGCCGACATCGTCGCGATCGTGAAGACGCAGATGTTGAACGACTGGACGTACCAGGTGCCGCGGCTGCGCAGCCACTCCGGCACGTGCTGAATCAGCGGGATCAGGGCCAGCAGCGCCGGCTCCACCAGCAGGACTGCGGCGATCAGGAAGACGCCGGTCGTGTGGTAGCTCTTGTTCCCCGGCGTCCGGACGACGAAGAACTGCGCCACGGCGACGCTCGTCGCGAGCAGTGCGAACTCGAGCCAGTCGCCGGAGTGCCGGTCGAGGTCGGTGAGGAAGGGGACCGTCACCGCAACCGCAGCCGCAGCGACGAAACAGAAGTAGGCCAGCGCCTTCGGCGGCAGCTTGTTGCTGCGCTCGACGTGGGTGGCGCGCTCGATCGCGTCCTCGAGGGGAATTGCGCTCACTTCGCTCCGCCTGTGCCCTTCATGCCGCGTGTCTCTCCTTCGATACCGCAGAGAAATCGAAAGCAGCTGAACCGACCCACTGGGCCGGATCGGAGGGTATGCCGCAGATCGGGGAGAGGCATCCCCCGTTCGAGGCACGCCCGGCCAATCACCCGAAAGGGTGAGGAGCGGGGCCGGCCTCTCGGCCTGGCCCCGCTCCTCGGCTGACCTTCGTTACGGGAGGGGCAGCGGCGGGACGGGAACGGGGACGGGAAGCGTGTTCGCCGTCTCCGTCACCTCCTCGGCCGCCGATTCCGCTGCCTCGACGACGGTGTCGACCGCCGTCGGGAGCTCGGGCACGCCGGGGCCCGGAAGCGGAGCCAGATCCGGATCCTCGGCTGCCGCCTCTTCCTGCTCCGGAGTCAGCGGGATACCCGAGCCGTCCGGGCTCCCCTGCTCCTCGGCTGCATCCTCCCAGGAGACGTCGCTCCAGGAGACATCCGTCCACGAGACGTCGCTCCAGGAGACATCGCTCCAGGAGACCGCGTCCCAGGAGACGTCGCTCCAGGAGACGTCGCTCCAGGAGACCGCGTCCCACGAGACGTTCGCGTGGATTGCGTCCGTCCAGCTGACCGCGTCGAAGGCCAGCAGGCCGGTCGCCGCGTCGGGCCGGAGGAACTGGTTCAGCGCCCGGTTCGGGTTGGACGACTTGGTCGCGTTCAGCACCGCGCGCACCGCGTTGACCTGGCCGACACCGCAGGAGTTGTTCTCCGCACGGGGGACCGGACGGGCCCGCCGCAGGAGAGCTCCCTTGACCTCGTCGGGCCTCATCTCCGGGTTGCGAGCGAGGATCTGAGCCGCGATCCCCGAGATCACCGGCGTCGAGAACGACGTGCCGGAGAGCTCGACGTAGCCGGGGCTCTGCATCTTGCTCGCCTTCTCCACGGCGAGCGTGGAGCCCATCGGCACGGGACCGACCATCATCCGGCCGGGCGCGCAGATCTCGGGCTTCCAGAAGCCGTCCTGCGTGCGGCCGTAGGCCGACCAGGACGCGCGATCGTCGTCGTTCACCCGGGCGGTGCCGCCGATGTCGACCGCGCCGACCGTGACCACGAACGGGTTGTTGCCGGGAGCGAAGAGCACGCCGCTCGGGGCGCCGTCCCTGCCGTAGTTGCCCGCAGCCGCGATCACCGTCACGCCGGCGTGCCACAGCTTCGAGACCGCCTTGTTCAGCGGATCCTCGTAGAAGTGGGCCTTGCCGCCGCCGTGCAGCGAGTAGTTCGCGACCTTGATGTCGTACTGCTCGTGGTTCTGGTAGATCCACTCGGTCGCCGCGATCACGTCACTCGTCCGGCCCGAGCCGGAGTCGTCCATGACGTCGAGCGAGACGAGCGGAGCGTTCGGGGCGACGCCGGCGTAACCGGCCGCCGAGCCCGCCGCGATCCCCGCGACGAAGCTGCCGTGGCCGCGACCGTCGCGCGAGCCGTTCGGCTTGCCCGAACCGACGAAGTTGACCTGCTTGATGTTCCGGCCGGCGAAGTCCGGCAGGCTCGAGTCGATGCCCGAGTCCACGATCGCGATCGCGGGCATGTCCCTCGGGGTCACGAACCAGAGTGCGCTGACTCCGGTCTCGTGCGCCCAGAGCTGCCTGGACGTGTACCTCAGCTGGCCGTACGTGTAGCCGCTGTCGAGCAGCGTGATCGGGACGTCCTCGGTGATGACGAGGCCGGGGATCCGGGCGAGCTTCGCCAGCCGGCGACCCGACATCTCCAGCGAGACGCCGCCGATGAAGTCGAAGCGATCGTCGACCTCGCCGTCCAGGGACCGCTGCATCAGCCGGATGGCGTCCCGCTCCGCGCGATACCGCTCGCGCTCGGCCTTCGCCGCTTCCTTCGCCGACTTGGTCTTGGACTTCGAGGCGCGGTCGTTGGCCGCCTTCTCTGCCTGCTCGACCTGCTTCTCGTCGTTCTCGAGCTGCCGGTCGTCCTGCTTCTCGACGTCCTTGAAAGCCGTCTCGGCAGCTCTCGCGCCGGCCATGCTCTGGACGATGATGCGGAACTTCTCCTTCGGGCTCGCCTGCGCCCGCTCGAGCAGCCCCGCCTCAACGGACGTCGCTGGGAGCGAGGCCGCGACCGCCGTAGCGTCGCGTCCCGTGACGGAGCCCGCACCCAGGGACAGCGTGAGAACGGCGACCATCGTGACGATCGCGCCTCTGCCACCCTTGCCCCAGAGGGCATTCGAGCGGTGCTCACCGCCGCGGTTTCCGGAACCCCAGAGAGCGCTCTTGCGAACGTCGCCCGGGTTGCCGCCTGTCTTTCTTCCCATCGTTCTCCCTTGTCCGCGCCGTGGCGCGGGCCGCATGAAATCGTTCGGCCGGGCACGGAGTCCTGCGCCCAACCGGTGGAACCGTGATGAACGTAGGCGCGGGATGGGGGCGATTCCTCCCCCGATAGGGTTAGAGGCCGGGAGTTCACTCGAACGAGGGATCGCTTCCCGGCCCGGACGATCCTGAACGGACGGGTAGGCTCGCGAGCCATGAGCGCCCGCCTCGCCGTCGAGTCGTTTGCCGCGCGCGCGGCCTCGAAGCTCTCCCGGATCGCGCGCACGGGCGGCGGCACGACGCTGCCGGGCAAGCTGCTCTGGAAGCTCGATCCGGGGGCGATCGACGCCCTGGCGGCACGGCTGCCGGACGGTGCCGCGGTCGTCTCGGCGACGAACGGCAAGACGACCACGACCGCGATGGCGGCGGAGATCCTCGAGCCCGGCCGCAAGCTCGCGTGGAACCGCTCCGGCGCGAACCTCGTCTCGGGCGTCGCCTCGATCCTGCTCGCCGAGCGCGACGCCGAGCTGGGGCTGCTCGAGGTCGACGAAGGGGCGCTGCCCGAGGTCGTCCGCCGCGTCCGCCCGCGCGCGGTGCTGCTCGGCAACCTGTTTCGCGACCAGCTCGACCGCTACGGCGAGCTCGAGCACATCGCCGAGCGCTGGCGCGCGGCGACGGCCGCGCTGCCGCCCGAGACCGTGCTCGTCGTCAACGGAGACGATCCCCAGGTCGGTGAGCTCGCGCGCGAGCACGCGAACGCGATCGCGTTCGGGATCGACGATCCGCGCCACGCCCGGCCCGCGCTCCAGCACGCGGCGGACTCGCGCTACTGCGTGCGCTGCGGCCAGCCGTACGACTTCGCCGCCGCGTACGTCGGCCACCTCGGCGACTACCGCTGTCCCGCGTGCGGACACGCGCGGCCGCAGCTGCAGGTGCGGGCGACGGAGATCGAGCTGGACGGCCTGCATGCGGCTTCGTTCCTCCTGGAGACGCCCGCCGGCGCAACGAGGCTCCGGCTTCCGCTTCCCGGCCTCTACAACGTCTACAACGCGCTCGGGGCCGCGGCACTCGCCCAGGCGCTCGGCGCGTCGCTGGAGGAGATCCGCGCAGGCCTCGAGCGGTTCGGGGCCGCCTTCGGGCGCTTCGAGCGGATCCCGGCGGGCGACAAGACGGTGCTCGTGCTCCTGATCAAGAACCCTGCCGGAGCGAACGAGGTCGTCCACACCCTGCTCGAGGGCGGCGCCCCCACCCTCCTCCTCGTCGCGCTGAACGACGCGACCGCCGACGGCAAGGACGTGTCCTGGATCTGGGACGTCGACTTCGAGCCTTTGCTCGGACGCTCCGAGCGGCTGATCGCCTCGGGCGGCCGGGCTGCAGAGCTCGGCGTGCGCTGCGTCTACGGCGGCCTGCCCGAGGACGCTCTCGACGTCGAGCCGTCGCTCGCTCGCGCGCTCGACCGCGGCCTGGAGCTGACTCCTTCCGGTGGCGAGCTGGTCGTCCTCCCCACCTACACCGCGATGCTCGAGCTCCAGAGGATCGTCGCCGAGCGGGGCTGGTCGAAGCCGTACTGGGAGCGGACGTGAAGATCCGGGTCGGGCACCTCTATCCCGAGTACCTGAACATCTACGCCGACCGCGGCAACATCGCCGTCTTCGACCGGCGCGCGGCGCTGCGCGGACACGAGCTCGAGGTGACCGCGATCTCGGTCGGCGACGCCGTGCGCCCCGGCGAGCACGACCTCTACTACATCGGCGGCGGCCAGGATCGCGAGCAGGCGCTGATCGCCCCCGACCTCGTCGCGAAGGGGCCGGCGATCGACGCGGCGGTGGCCGACGGCGCCGCTCTGCTCGCGGTCTGCGGCGGCTATCAGCTGCTCGGCCGCGGATATCGCGGCCGCCACGGCGACTCGATGCCCGGGATCGGCCTCTTCCCGCACGAGACCGTCGCCGGCGAGAAGCGGATGATCGGCGACGTGCTGCTCGACTGCGCCTGGGCCGGGCAGACGCTCGCCGGGTTCGAGAACCACGCCGGCCGGACGCGCCTCGATCCCGGCGCGGAGCCGCTCGGGCGCGTCGTCGCCGGGTTCGGGAACGACGGCGAGTCCGGCCACGAGGGCGTCCGCGTCGGCCGTGCGATCGGGACATACCTGCACGGGCCGCTGCTGCCGCGTAACCCGTGGCTCGCCGACTGGCTGCTCGGGCAGGCGCTGGCGCACGCGACCGGCGGCGAGCCGCCGGAGCTCGAGCCGCTGCCCGACCGCCTCGAGGCCGAGGCGCACGCGGTCTCAGCGCAGCGCGCCCGAGACCGCGGCGGCCGCTTCTAGGATCGCGGCCACCGAGCGTTCGACGTCCTCGGCCGTCGTCCGGAAGCTCGAGACCGAGATCCGCATCGCGGCCCTGCCCTGCCACTCGGTCGCGCCGAGCCAGCACGTGCCGTCCTCCTGGACGCGGCGGACGACCTCCCGCGTGTTCTCGTCGTCGTCGCCGAAGCGCACCAGCACCTGGTTGAGAACGACGTCGTTGAGGATCTCGACGCCCGGCTCGGCGCCGAGCAGCTCGGCGAAGCGCGTCGCGTGGTCACAGCAGCGTTCGACGAGCTCTGCCACACCCGTCCGTCCGAGTGAGCGCAGTGCGCCCCACACGGCGAAGCCACGCGCGCGGCGCGAGGCTTCCGGCACCCAGTCGGACGGGCTCCGGCCCTCGCCACGCTGGAGATAGCTCGCGGCGAGGGTCATGGCCGCGCCGTGCGACTCCGGGTGCCGGCAGAAGACGACGCCGCAGTCGTAGGGGGCATTCAGCCACTTGTGCGCATCAGTGGCCCACGAGTCGGCGCGCTCGCAGCCGTCGGTGAGGTGGCGGAAGCGTGGGCTGGCGGCGGCCCAGAGCCCGAAGGCGCCGTCGACGTGGAGCCAGGCGCCGGCGGCCGCGCACGCGTCGGCGAGCTCACCGACCGGGTCGACGGCACCCGTGTTGACGTTGCCTGCCTGCGCGCAGACGATCGTCGGGCCTTCTGCACCCGCCAGGGCCTCGCCCAGCGCGTCTGCCCGAATCCGGCCCTGCCCGTCGGCGGCGACGGGCTCGAGTGCCGCCGTGCCGAGCCCCAGCAGCCGAAGCGATCTGTCGATCGTGACGTGGCGCTCGCCGCCGGCGAGGACGCGCACGCGCGGCGCCCCGTGCAGCCCGTCGCGAGTCACGTCCCAACCGGCCGCCGCAAGCACGTGGTGCCGCGCGACCGCGAGGGCGGTCGTGTTCGCACCCTGAGCGCCCGTGACGAAGCCGGTCGCAACGCCGTCGGGCAGTCGCAGCAGCGACGCCAGCCACCCGGCGACGACGGTCTCCACGGCTGCCCCCACGGGCGACGAGACGACCGAGAACGAGTTCTGATCCCACGTCGACGCAAGCCAGTCCGCTGCGACGGAGGCGGGAAGGGCGCTGCCGACGACGAAGCCGAAGTAGCGGCCGGTCTGCGTGCCCATCAGACCGGGCTCGGCGGCCGCGATCAACTCGGACACGACGCCGAGGTCGTCGGTCCCGGCGTCCGGCAGCTCGCCGCCGAGAGCCGCGACGAGCTCGTCGAAGGTCGCTCTCGCGTGAACGGGACGCTCGTCGAGCGTCTCGTGGAACCGGGCCGCATAGTCGGCCGTGAAGCGGAAGAGGTCGTTCATGTCACCCTCGGCGGGGCGGCGACGGCCGCAGCCGCCTTCAGGATCGCTCGGGCCGAGCGCTCGACGTCGCCGGCGGTCGTCTGCCAGTTCGAGACCGAGATCCGCATCGCCGCCTTGCCCTGCCAGACCGTGCCTGAGAGCCAGCATGTGCCGTCGTCCTGGACGGCGGCGATCGTCGCCCGCGTGGCCTCGTCGTCGTCGCCGAACCGGACGAGCACCTGGTTGAGGACGACGTCGTTGAGGATCTCGACGCCGGAGTCCGCGCCGAGGAGCTCGGCGAAGCGCGTGGCGTGGTCGCAGCAGCGCTCCACGAGCGCTGCGATCCCGTCGCGCCCCAGCGTGCGGATGGCCGCGTAGACCGGGAACCCGCGAGCGCGGCGCGAGAACTCGGGGTTCCAGTCCATCGGGTCGCGCGCCGTCTCCGCCTCGGCGTGCTCGAGATAGCTCGCGTGGACGGACATCGCCGCCCGGTGCGAGGCAGGATGCGCGCAGAAGGCGATCCCGCAGTCGTAGGGGACGTTCAGCCACTTGTGCGCGTCGGTCGCCCACGAGTCGGCTCGCTCGGCGCCGGCCACGAGGTGCCGAAACCTCGGTGAGGCGGCAGCCCAGAGCCCGAACGCGCCGTCGATGTGCAGCCAGGCGCCCGTGCCCGCCACCGCATCCGCGACCTCGTCGAGCGGATCGAACGAGCCCGTGTTGACGTTGCCTGCCTCGGCGCTGACGATCGTCGGCTGGGAGCTCCCCGCGAGCGCCGCGCGGAGCGCGTCGCCGCTCATCTCGACGACCTCGATCTGCGCCGAGCCGATCCCGAGGTAGCGCAACGCCCGGTCGACCGTCACGTGGCGCTGCTCGCCGACGAGCACGCGAATCCGCGGCGCCCCCTGGAGGCCGTCGCGGGCCAGATCGCAGCCGGCCGCCGTCAAGACGTGGTGGCGGGCGGCCGCCAGCGCGGTCATGTGCGCCATCTGGCAGCCGGTGACGATCCCGGCCGAGACGCCCGCCGGAAGGCCGAGCAGCTCTCGCAGCCATTCGATTGCGACCTCCTCGACGACGCCCGCGCTCGGCGTCGGGCCGATCAGCCCGGCGTTCTGATCCCACGTCGAGGTGAGCCAGTCCGCCGCGATTGCCGCGGGGTATGCCGCCGCCGATGACGAAGCCGAAGAACCGGCCGGACGACATCGCCATGAGGCCCGGCTCGGCGGCGTCGATCAGCTCGGTGATGACCTGCGCGGCGTCGACGCCGCCCTCAGGCAGAGGTCCGCCGAGTGCAGCGCGAAGCTCCTCGATCGAGGCGTCCGGCCGAACGGGGCGCTCGTCGACGCCCTCGAGGTACCGGCTCGAATAGTCGGCGGTGAGCCCGAGGAGATCCCTCACGGGGTCCACAACGCTCCAAGATAGACCGCCGGATCCCCGGGCTGCCAGCGCTGGATGAAGCGCTGGATCGGCGGGTGCAGAACCGCCCCGTCGAGCTCGTCGAACGCGAACAGCGCGTGGCCGCGGACGGCCTCGTCGGTCGAGCTGACGTCCTCCAGCGATCCCTCGACGCGCCCGGCGAAGATGATGTGGACGACGTGCTTCGTCGTCAGCGTCCGGCCCGGCGCGATCGAGTCGACGATCGCGATCGGGCCCTCGAGCGGCGGCGCCTCGATCCCGACCTCCTCCTGGATCTCTCGCCGGAGCGCGTCCACCAAGGTCTCGCCGGAATGGACTCCTCCTCCCGGGAGGAGCCAGACGTGGCGCCCGCGCTTGTCGTGGCGGCAAAGCAGGATCCCGTCGCCCCAGCGCAGCAGCGCGGAGACGCGAATCCGAGGCTCCGCTCCGATCATCCGCGGCGAGTAGGGTTGGGAGGTGCGCTTCTCGGAGTACCAGACCCGCTCACGCGCGACCGCCGTCTACCCGGATGCGGGGAGCAATATCGTCTATCCCGCGCTCGGGCTCTGCGGAGAGGCCGGCGAGACGGCGGAGAAGGTCAAGAAGGCGATCCGCGATGACGGAGGGACACTAACGGAGGAGCGGCGCGAAGCCATCGCCGCCGAGCTCGGCGACGTGCTCTGGTACGTCGCGCAGCTGGCGACCGAAGCGGGGCTCGATCTCGAGGAGCTCGCGGCGGCGAACCTGGCAAAGCTCGCCTCACGGCAGCAACGCAGCGTGCTCCACGGCAGCGGCGACACCCGCTAGGCGCTGTCACCAGATCCGGGGCGGCTGCACCTCGATCGTCAGCAGCGCGGACGGATCCAGCTCCGGCGTCCGTGGCAGCCGCAGGATCATGACGCCCCGCTGCCCCGGCGTCGGGATCAGGCCGTCGTCGGAGCGCCCCGCCAGCGGCCCTTGCCACTCGACCCAGCCGAGGCGCTCGTAGAAGCCGACGCGTTCGGTCTCGAGGCAGGCGATGTCGTAGTCGGCGACGGCCAGTGCTAGTCGCCGCATCACCATGCTGCCGATTCCCTCGCGCTGCCGAGCAGGCGATGTCGCGACGGCGTCGACGTACGCCGTCCGCAGGAGCGGCATTCCTTCCGGTTGCAGCCACCGCGTCGTCACGACGGCGTGTCCGACGAGTGCCTCAGTCGACGACGCCAGGACATGGAGGGCGTCGGGAGGGAGATAGCGCGTGAAGAGATTGCGGAAGTCCTCCTCGTCGTGAGCGTCCACGCAGAGGTCGACGACGGCCTGGCGGGCTGCGTCGTCGAGCTCGCTCGTTCGCCGCACCGAGAGCGCGAGCTCAGGCGCGTTCGGCAGCGGAGCCGTCGCTCGCGTCGGCGACGAGGTAGCGGGCGAAGCGGAGGACCTCCCGCTGCGGCAGCCGGGCGCGCACCAGGACACCCTCCTCCGAGTCCTCGCGCTCCTCGATCGGCGCTCCGAGGGCGTAGAGCTCGGCGAGCTTGCCGCCCTCGTCGTAGGGAAGCAGCAGACGGACGTCCTCGTAACGGTCGGCGAAGAGCGCCGCGATCCGCTCGCGGAGCGCGTCCACGCCCTCGCCGGTCGCCGCCGAGATCTGGAGCGAGCCCGGGAAGCGGTTCGAGAGCCGGCGCCGCCCGAGCGGGTCGACCCGGTCGATCTTGTTCAGGACGAGCTCGACCGGGACATCGTCGGCGCCGATCTCGTGCAGGACCGAGTCGACGGCGCCGATCATCTCCTCCAGCCGGTCGTCGTCCTCGGAGGCGTCGACGACGTGCAGGACGAGGTCGGCGACGAGCGTCTCCTCGAGCGTCGACGCGAAGCCCTCGACGAGCTGCGTCGGCAGCCGGCGGATGAAGCCGACGGTGTCGGTCATGAGATACCGCTTGCCGTCGTGCTCGAAGCCGCGCGTGGTCGGATCGAGCGTCTCGAAGAGCCGGTTCTCGACGCTCACGTCCGCTCCCGTCAGGGCGTTCAGGAGCGTGGACTTGCCGACGTTCGTGTACCCGGCGAGCGCGACCGTCGGCGTGCCGCTGCCCGCGCGCTCCTTGCGCCGGGTCGCGCGATGCTTCCCCACCTCCTTCAGCCGGCGCCGGAGCAGCGAGATCTTCCGCCGCGCGATCCGGCGGTCGGTCTCGAGCTGCGACTCGCCGGGGCCGCGCGTGCCGACGCCGGCCCCGAGGGCGCCGGTGCCGCCGCCGAGGCGCTCGAGGTGCTGCCACATGCCGCGCATCCGCGGGAGGTTGTACTCCAGCTGCGCCAGCTCGACCTGGAGCTTCCCCTCGGCGCTCGTCGCGTGCTGGGCGAAGATGTCGAGGATCAGCTGCGTCCGGTCGACGACGCGCGCCGTCAGGGCGTTCTCCAGCGCCTTCTGCTGCGCCGGCTCGAGCTCGTCGTCGACGATCAGCACCTCGGCGTGCGCATCCTCGTAGACCTGCTTCAGCTCCTCGAGCTTGCCCTTCCCCACGTACGTCCGCGGATCCGGGTTCGCCCGCTGCTGCACCAGCTCGGCGACGGGCTCGACGCCGGCAGTGCGGGCGAGCTCGCGGAGCTCTCCGAGCTCCTCCTCGGAGTCGGCCGAGCGTGGGAGGACGGCGAGAACGAGCCCGCGCTCGGGCTCGACGCCCGAACCCGGAGTCTGGCGCGTCGTCACGTAGGGGATTGTGCCAGGCTTGCGCGCGATGCCCGATCTCGCGACCCGGCTGGCCGAGCGCACGCTCGAGCTCGTCAACATCCCCTCCGAGAGCCGGCACGAGGCGGAGATCGCTGCGCATGTGCGCTCGCTCGTGCCGCCCTCGTTCCAGCTCGAGTACGAGGCCGAGGACGCGTTCGTCTGGGCGCGGCCGCGGCGCGAGGGGTCGCCCCTGGTCGTGCTCGCCGGCCACTACGACACCGTTCCCGCGCAGGAGAACGTGCCCGGGCGGATCGACGACGGCGCCGTCGTCGGGCTGGGCGCGAGCGACATGAAGGGCGGTCTTGCGGTGATGCTCGAGCTGGCACGGGAGCTCGAGGGCACGGAGACGGAGGTCGACGTCGCCCTGCTCGCCTTCGGCAAGGAGGAGCTGCCGGCCGAGTTCAGCCCGCTGCCGCACCTGTTCGACAACTCTCGCGTCGTCCACGAGGCCGAGCTCGCGATCCTGCTCGAGCCGACCGACTGCACGATCCAGGCGGGCTGTCTCGGGAATCTGAACGCGCGGATCACCTTCCACGGCGTCAGCGGCCACTCGGCACGGCCGTGGACGGCGGAGAACGCGATCGAGAAGGCGCTCGACGGCCTCCGGCCCTACGCGGGGATCGAGCCGCGGCCGGTCGAGATCGGCGGGCTCACGTTCACCGAGGTGGCGAGCGTCACTCGGATCGAAGGCGGGATCGCGACGAACGTGATCCCCGACCGCGTCGAGGCGAACATCAACTTCCGCTACGCCCCCGACCGCTCCCCGGCGAGCGCCGAGGCATACCTGCGCAGCCTGCTCCCCGAGGGCGCCACGTTCGAGCACGCAGGCGACTCGCCGCCGGCACGGGTCGTCACCGACTCGCCGCTGGTGCAGCGTCTGCGCGCAACCGGCGAGCTCGCGCTGGAGCCGAAGCAGGCGTGGACGAACGTGGCCGACTTCACCTCGCGTGGGATCGACGCCGTCAACTTCGGGCCGGGCGCGACCCGCTACGCCCACCGCCGCGACGAGCAGGTGGAGATCGCCGCTCTCGAGCGGGCGTTCACGTCGCTCTGGCGCTTCGTCACGGGTAGCGTCTAGCCGTGCCCGTCTCCCCCATCCTCGAGCGGCAGACGACCTACCCGTTCGTACGCCTGAACGAGGCCGCGCAGCGGGTGCGCGAGCGCGGGATCGAGGTGATCGACTTCGGCATGGGCGACCCGCGCGAGCCCACCGACCCGAGGATCAGGCAGGCGCTCGTCGACGGTCTTCGCGACCGGATGGGGTATCCGGCGGCGGTCGGGCTGCCCGAGCTCCGCGAGGCGATCGCCGCCTGGGCGGCACGGCGATTCGGGACGACGCTCGACCCGGCGACCGAGATCATCCCCACGCTCGGCAGCAAGGAGGCGATCTTCACGTTCGCGCTCGCCGTCGTCGATGCGGACGGCGTCCGCGACACGGTCGCCTACACCGACCCCGGCTACCCGGTCTACGAGCGCGGCGCACTCTTCGCGCACGCCCGGCCGCTGCCGCTGGCCCTTCGCGAGGAACACGGCTTCCTGCCCGATCTCGACGCGATCGACGAGGAGACGTGGCAGCGGCTCGCGGTCTTCTGGATCAACTACCCGAACAACCCCACGGGCGCGACGGCGCCGCTCGCGTTCTACGAGCGGCTGGCGGCGCTCGCGCGCGAGCACGGCTTCGTGATCGCCTCCGACGAGGCGTACACCGAGCTCTGGTTCGACGAGCCGCCGGCGTCGGCGCTGCAGCTGGCCGACCGGACGAACGTCGTCGCCTTCAACACGCTCTCCAAGCGCAGCTCGATGACGGGCTACCGGAGCGGCTTTGCGGCCGGCGACCCGAATCTGATCGCAGCGCTGAAGGCGTTCCGGCCGACCGTCGGCACCGCCCCGCAGGAGTTCGTCCAGCGCGCGTCGGTGGTCGCGTGGGGCGACGAGGAGCACGTCGCCGAGACAAGGGAGCGGTACGGCCGCAAGCGGGCGCTCTTCCTCGGGCTCTTCGAGCGGAAGGGGATCAGGGTCGCGGGCAGCGAGGCGACGATGTACATCTGGGCCGAGGCGCCCGAGGGCGAGACGTCGGAGGCCTTCGCCGAGCGGCTGCTCGAGCACGGCGTCCTCGTCGCTCCGGGCTCGTACCTCGGCGCAGCCGGCGAGGGTTACTTCCGCGTCGCCCTCGTGCCCTCCGAGGACGAGTGCGCGCGCGCCGTCGAGATCCTGGAGCGCGTCCTGTGACCCCCGAGCGGGCGCTCGAGATCGTCGACGCACTCGACCGCGGCGAGCGGCGGGTCGCGAGACCGGACGGTGACGACTGGGTCGTCGACGTCGAGGCGAAGGAGGCGATCCTCGAGTACTTCCGCCTGCGCAAGGTCGAGCCGATGACGGTCGGTCCCTTCTCCTTCCAGGACAAGATCCCGCTCAAGGTGCCTCCCGACGGCGTCCGGATCGTCCCGCCGGGCGTCGCCCGCTACGGCTCCTTCCTGTCCGAAGGCGTCGTCCTGATGCCGGGCTACGTCAACATCGGCGCCTGGGTCGGCCCCCGGACGATGGTCGACACCTGGGCGACGGTCGGCTCCTGCGCGCAGATCGGCGCGGACGTCCACCTCGCGGGCGGCGTCGGCATCGGCGGCGTGCTCGAGCCGCCGAACGCGACGCCCGTGATCGTCGAGGACGGCGCCTTCCTCGGCTCCCGCTGCATCGTCACCGAGGGCGTCCGGATCGGCGCCGGCGCTGTCCTCTCGGCGAACGTCTCGCTGACGGCGAGCGTGCCGATCATCGACGTCACCGGCGAGGAGCCCGTCGAGCATCGCGGCGCAGTCCCGGCGCGCGCGGTCGTCGTCCCCGGCACGCGGCCGAAGGTCTTCCCGGCCGGGACGTACCAGCTCGACTGCGCGTTGATCATCGGCTGGCGCAAGGAGTCGCACGACGAGCGGCTGAGCCTGAACGAGACGTTGCGCGAGTTCGAGCTCGCCGTGTGATCCGTCTCCATCTGGAGAGCACCCGGTCGCCGATGCCATGGAGCCGGTGACCGTCGAGGCCGGCGAGACGCTCTGCCTGCAGGGCGAGTTCGCCTACCAGTTCTTCGTGATCGAGGAAGGAACCGCCGAGGTCACGACCGACGGCAGGCGCGTCGCCGAGCTCTCCGCCGGCGACTGCTTCGGCGAGATCGGGTTGCTCGTGACCGGGCGCCGCGTTGCGTCGGTGGTCGCAAGGACGCCGATGCGGCTTTCGTCATCTTCGAGCAGCCGTTCCACCGGCTCGCGCGCGACGTCCCGGACCTGACCGAGCGGATCCGCGAGGTGCTGCGGGAGCGCCTGTGGCTTCCGCCGGCGCCGGTGCAGTCGGGCGACCGGTCCTAGAGCCGGAGCTCGCCCTCGCAGATCTCCTCGGCCGGGCCGACGAGCGTGACCCGCGCTTCGTCGTCGAGCTCGACCCGCAGCTCGCCGCCGGGCATGCGGACCGTGACCGGGGTCTCGCACCAGCCGTTCGCGACCGCGGCGGCCGCGGCGGCGACCGCGCTCGAGCCCGACGCGCTCGTCTCCCCCGCCCCGCGCTCCCAGACGAGCACGGTCAGCGCGTTCCGGCCCTCGACGCCGACGAGCTGGACGTTCGTCCGCTCGGGAAAGCGCTCGTGACGCTCGATCGCCGGGCCGAGCCGGAGCAGATCCTCGCGCTCGGCCTCGCGCCGGACGACTGCGTGCGGGTTCCCGACCGACACCGGAGTCAGCTCGATCGACTCGCCGCCGACGGTGATCGCCTCCGTCTCCCCCACGTCGACGTCTCCGACGCCCATCGCGACAGTGCCGTCGTCGCGGATCGCGGCGGGATACGAGCGGCCGGCGACGTCGATCGTCACCTGCGGCGTCCCGGCGCGGGCGCCGAGCCAGGCCGCGGCGATGCGGCTGCCGTTGCCCGAGAACTCCGCAACGGAGCCGTCCGGGTTCCAGATCACGATCTCGGCCTGGGCGCCGTTCGCGGACACGACCTCGACGACGCCGTCGGAGCCGACGCCGTAGCGAACGTCGCACAGCCGCCGCGCCAGCTCGGCCTCCAGCTTCTCCTCGACCACGAGGTAGCTGTTACCGAGCGCGTGCCACTTCCAGAACCGCATCCGCCACCTCTCCCGCCGACCCCGCGCCGTCGATCATGACGATGCCCGGGATCCTGCGCATCCACTTGCGCTGGTAGGCGGCGAAGCGGAGCGTCGCGCGCTCGAGCTCGGCGATCGCATCCTCGCGCGGCAGCGTCCGCACGGCGTCGAGGCCCAGCACCTGCGGGGCGACGTCGCCGGCCGCGCGCACCTCGTCCTCGACACCGTGCTCGAACATCGCCAGGGTCCGCTCCCGGATCCTTGCCGCCAGTGTCTCCCGCGCCACGTCGAGCCCGACCACGACGGTCGGCAGGCGCAGGTCGGCCGTCCAGAGGCGCGGCTGCTCCGGAACGAGCGTCCCGCCCGCCTCCCAGAGCTCGAGCGCGCGCACGACGCGCTTGCGGTCGTTGGGATGGACGCGGGCGGCCGCCCGCGGGTCGCGCCGCTCGAGGAGCCCGTGCGCCGTCGCTGCGCCACGCCGGTCGTAGATCCGCTCCCAGCGCTCCCGTGCCTCCGGCGCTGCGTCGGCCGGGAGGCGCACGTCGGTGAGCGCCGCCTGGAACCAGAGCCCCGAGCCGCCGACGACCACCGGCGTCCTGCCGGAGGCGGCGATCTCGTCGATCGCCGCGTGTGCGAGCGCCTGGTACTCGCCAACCGTCCCCTGGCGGTCGAGGGGCCAGATCCCGACGAGGCGTGCGCCGGCGTCCTGGTTCGTCAGCACGGGCAGGCCGCGGTAGACCTGCATCGAGTCCGCCGAGACGAGCTCCGCGGGCACCCGCGCGGCGATTGCCTCGGCGACGGCCGTCTTGCCCGACGCGGTCGGCCCGAACAGACCGAGCACGCTGATCAATGAACAAGCTCGGGGCCGCTGCAAGCGGCACCCTTCAGGGGTGTTCGCGCGATGGGCGTCCGCTCTTGCGGACGCTCATCCTGCGCTGCCCGCAACAGTCTTCCAACCAACCGAGTCGCCCTCGTTCACGACCGGCCGGTTCTCGTCCGGGTTGGCGGCGCGGTGTTCTCGGAACCACGCGACCGCGCGCGGGATGCCCTGATCCAGCGGCACTTCCGGTGTCCAGCCGAGCAGGTCGTGCGCCTTGCGGATGTCGGCGACGTACCGGGTCACCTCGCCCAGGAGCGACGGCGCGATCGTCATCTTCGGCTCGACGTCGAGCTCGGCGGCGATCAGCTCGGCCGCGCGCACGAGCGTGTTGCCCTCTCCGAACGCCAGGTTGATCGTCTCGTTCGTGACCCGGCCCTCGACGAGGGCCTCGATCCCGCGCGTGATCCCGTCCACACAGTCGTCCACGTAGGTGAAGTCGAGGACCTTGTCGGCGCCGCCGAAGACCGTGATCGGCTCGTCGCGCGACATCGAGTGGATGAAGAGCGGCAGCACCCGCGACATCCGGTGCAGGTCGTTGTCGTAGCGCCCGTACACGTTCGAGAAGCGGAAGGCCACGTACTTGAGCCCGTAGCAGCGCGCGTAGGCGTAGATGAACGCCTCGCTCGCGATCTTGGAGGCGGAGTACGGGCTCTCCGTGAAGGCGAAGTCGGCCGTCTCCTCGCCGTAGCCCTCGAAGCGGTGCACGTCGCCGTAGACCTCGCGCGTGGACGAGAAGACGAGCGGCAGCCGGCGCTGCCGGCAGTACTCGAGGACGTTGAAGGTCATCATCGTGTTCTCGAGCGCCCGGTGCGGGTGCGCGACGAGCTGATGCACCTTCGCGTGCGCCGCCAGGTGGACGACGACGTCCGTCTCGGGATACGGGACGCCGCCGATCCCGTCCGGGAAGGCCGGGTACTGACCGGACAGGTCCTGGATCAGGTAGCGGAACTCGTCCGTCCACGTGTTCACGCGCTGGTCGACCCCGAAGACGTCGTGCCCGTCGGCGAGGAGCCGCAGCGCCAGGTTGGTGCCGATCTGGCCGGAGCTTCCCGTGAGCAGGATCCTCATGCGGCAACCGCCGTCCGCTGGGCTCCGCGAAGCGTGGTCGAGGTCGCGCCCTCGATCTCGACGTCGACGAGCTCGCCCGGCTCGGCGGCACCGGCGAAGTTGACCGTGACGTTGCCGCGCGTGCGACCGCGCAGCAGGGTCGCGTCGGTGCGGCTCGCGCCTTCGACGAGCACCTCCTCGACGGTGCCGACGCGGGCAGCGTTCCGCTCGGCGGCGATTCGCTGGACGACGTCGACCAGGCGCTCGAGCCGCTCGTGCTTGACCTCCTCCGGCACCTGCTCCGGCATCGCAGCCGCCTCGGTCCCGTGCCGCGGCGAGTAGATGAACGTGAAGGCGCTGTCGTACCGCACCTCCTCGACGACGGCGAGCGTCTCGCGGAAGTCCTCCTCCGTCTCGCCGGGGAAGCCGACGATGACGTCGGTGCCGAGCGCCAGCCCGGGAATCGCCTCGCGCAGCTTGGCGACCAGCGTCAGATAGCGGTCGCGGTCGTAGGTGCGGCGCATCGCCTTCAGGATCCGGCTCGACCCCGACTGGAGCGGCAGGTGGATCTGCTCGCAGACGGCGTCGCACTCCGCCATCGCGGCGATCACGGGGTCGCGGAAGTCCTTCGGGTGCGGGCTCGTGAACCGGATCCGCTCGATCCCCTCGACGGCGTCGCAGGCGCGCAGCAACTCGCCGAACTCGGTCACGATCTCCGGCCGCAGGTCACGGCCCCAGGAGTTGACGTTCTGGCCGAGCAGCGTGATCTCCTTGACCCCGTCGGCGGCGAGTTGCGTCACCTCCGCCACGATCTCACCGGGCCTGCGGCTCTGCTCGCGTCCGCGCACGGCCGGGACGATGCAGTAGGCGCACTTCGAGTTGCAGCCCATCGAGACCTGCACCCAGGCGCTGAACGAGCGCTCGCGGTGCATCGGGAGGTCGCCGGCGAAGTGCTCGTGCGTCCCGAAGCGGCCCCGCGGCGCCTGACCGCCGGCGCCGATCCATTCGCCCAGGTGCGGAATCGACCCGGGGCCGAAGGCGACGTCGACCTGGGGATAGCGCTCGAAGATCCGCTCCCGCTGCGCTTCCGCGTAGCAGCCCCCGACGGCGACGACGAGGTCGGGGTTCTGCCGCTTGCGCGCACCAGCGTCGCCGAGGTACGCGGCGAGCTTCGTATCGGGCTTCTCGCGGATCGTGCAGGTGTTGAAGACGAGCACGTCGGCGTCCTCCTGTGCGGCCGCCTCGCCCAGCCCGAGCGACTCGAGCATGCCCTTGATCCGCTCCGAGTCGTGGGCGTTCATCTGGCACCCGAAGGTGGTGACGTGGTAGCGGCGCATCCGCGGGATCGTACCGGCGGCTCCGGGCGCCTACTTCGCGATCTCGGTCGCGCGCGACTCGCGGATCACGGTCACCTTCACCTGCCCGGGGTACTCGAGCTGATCCTCGATCTCACGGGCGATCTCGTGCGAGAGCAGGACGGCGCCGTCGTCGTCGACCTCGGCGGGCTCGACCATGACGCGGATCTCACGTCCTGCCTGGAGCGCGTACGCCTTGGCCACACCGGGCTTTCCGGTCGCGATCTCCTCGAGCGCGCCGAGCCGCTTGATGTAGTGCTCGAGGCTCTCGCCGCGGGCGCCGGGGCGTGAGGCGGAGATCGCATCGGCAGAGATCAGCAGGACGGCCTCGACGGTCTGCGGCTGCACCTCGTGGTGGTGGGCCTCGATCGCGTGCACCACGCCCTGGCTCTCGCCGTAGCGCTTGGCGAGCTGGGCGGAGATGAGCGCATGTGAGCCCTCGACCTCGTGGGTCATCGCCTTGCCGATGTCGTGGAGCAGTGCGGCACGCTTCGCCGTCTTCACGCTCGCGCCGAGCTCGCTGGCCATGATCCCGACCAGGTGCACGACCTCGAGCGTGTGCTTGAGCACGTGCTGCCCGTAGCTCGTCCGGTACCGCAGCTTGCCGAGCACCTTCACGAGCTCCTCGTGGAACTCGCCGCACTTCGCCTCGAAGACCGCCTGCTCGCCGGCCTGGCGGACGTGGTCCTCGAGCTCCGCCTTGGAGAGGTAGTACATCTCCTCGATCCGCGCCGGGTGGATGCGCCCGTCCTCGATCAGCTTCTCGAGCGTCGTCCGCGCGACCTCGCGCCGGAGGCCGTCGAACGAGGAGAGGACGACCGCCTGCGGCGTGTCGTCGATGATGAAGTCGACGCCGGTCAGGTGCTCGAGCGCCCGGATGTTACGGCCCTCGCGGCCGATGATCCGGCCCTTCATGTCGTCGGAGGGAAGCTCGACGACGGTCACGGTCGTCTCGGCCGTGTGGCTGGCGGCGACCCGCTGCAGCGCGTCGGCGATCAGCGCGCGCGCCCGCCGGCGGGACTCGGTCCGCGCTTCCTCCTCCTGCTGGCGGACGCTTTTCGCGAGCTCGTGCCGGATCAGATCCTGCGAGCGCTCGAGCAGGTGGCTCTTCGCCTCGGCGACGGTCAACCCGCCGACCCGCTCCAGCTCGCCGAGCGCCTGGTCCTTCGCCGCCTTCAGGTCATCCTGGAGCTGCTTCACGTGCACCTCGCGGTCGTTCAGCCCCTGCTCGCGGCGCTCGACCTCCGTCTGCTGCCGCTCGACGGTGTGCTCGGCGGCCGTGATCTGCTCCTCGATACGCGCCGCCTGCGTCCGGCGGTCCTGCATCTCTGTCTCGACCTCCGCCCGAAGCTTCACGGCCAGCTCGCGCGCCTCGATCTGCGCCTCGCGGCGGATCGTCTCGGCCTCGCGCTCGGCCACGTGCACGCGCGAGCCGCTACGGAGCATCAGCAGCCCCGTCGCCACTGCGGCGCCGATCGAGACTCCAACCAGCGTCATAACCGCAGTGAGCATGCCGTCCTTGCCTCCAGAGGGAGAAGGTGGATTCCGCGACGGGGTGTCACGGGTGCTCACATCCGGCGCCGGCCTGCACGGCCACGCTCCGGTCCTGGCGGTCAGATCACGGTCGAGCCGGAGAGTCCTCCCGGGCGTCCGCTGGCATGAGGGTTGAGGTGGTCAGGAGCGACAAGGTTTCAGGAGCTTCGGAAAACGTGCGTGTGCAGGAGAAACGTCGAATGAAAGCTCTTCGATCCTATCTCTTCTCAGTCCTCGGGCGCAACGACCGCCTCCAGCGCGTCGGCGTCGAAGCCCCGCGAGGCCAGGTACCGCGCCGTCTTGACGCTCCTGCCGCGGGCCACGACGATCCGCGCTGCCCGCTCCCGCTCGGGCTCGAGCGCGCCGAGCGCGGCCTCGATCTCCTCGACCGCGATCCCGCGCCCTTCGAGGTCGTGCCGGATCAGGGCGTCGCCGGAGCCGCGGGCGGCGAGCTGCTCCGCCCGCGTCCGGGCGAGCCGCTCGTCGTCCACATAGCCGATCCGCTCCAGCGTCTCGAGCGCCTGCTCGCGCTCCACAGCCCCAACGCCGCGCCGCTCGAGGCGCACGTCGAGCTCCGCAGCCGAGCGGTCGCGGTGGCGCAGCGCCCGCAGCGCCGTGTCGAGAGCCTGCTCCTGCTCCGTCATGCCGCCGAGGCGGCTTCTTCCTGCTCCTCGACCTCTACGGCGTCGTCGACCACCGGCGTGACCTCCTCCGCACCGGCGACCGTGGGCAGCAGCCGCGCCGAGATCGCCTGCTCCGGCCCGGCCTGCAGCTGGATCTGCTGGAGGATCTGCTGGACGACGTCCGGATGCTCTTTCAGGAACGAGGCCGCGTTCTGGCGACCCTGGCCGAGCCGCTCGTCGCCGAAGCTGAAGTACGAGCCCGACTTCGCGACGATCTTCCGTTCGATCCCGACGTCGAGCACCGTGCTCTCCCAGGAGATGCCGGAGCCGTAGATGATGTCGAACTCGGCTTGCTTGAACGGCGGCGCGACCTTGTTCTTGACCACCTTGACGCGGACGCGGTTGCCGTAGGCCTCCGCCCCGTCCTTCAGCGTCTCGATCCGGCGGATGTCGAGGCGGACCGAGGAGTAGAACTTGAGCGCCCGGCCGCCCGGCGTCGTCTCGGGGCTGCCGAACATGACGCCGATCTTCTCGCGCAGCTGGTTCGTGAACAGGCAGATCGTGTCGGTGCGGTTGAGCGTGCCGGCGAGCTTGCGCAGCGCCTGGCTCATCAGTCGGGCCTGCAGGCCGACGTGGCTGTCCCCCATCTCGCCCTCGATCTCGGCCTTCGGCGTCAGGGCCGCGACCGAGTCGACCGCGACGACGTCGAGCGCGCCCGAGCGCACGAGCAGCTCGGTGATCTCGAGCGCCTGCTCGCCGGTGTCCGGCTGCGAGACGAGGAGGTCGTCGACGTTGACGCCGATCTTGCGCGCGTACTGCGGGTCCATCGCGTGCTCGGCGTCGATGAAGGCGCAGATGCCGCCGCGGCGCTGGGCCTCGGCGATCACGTGGTACACGAGCGTCGTCTTGCCCGAGCTCTCCGGCCCGAAGACCTCGACGACGCGGCCACGCGGCAGCCCGCCGATCCCGAGCGCGACGTCGAGCACGAGCGACCCTGTCGAGATCGCTCCGATCTGAACCTGGGCCTGGTCGCTCATCTTCATGACCGAGCCCTTTCCGAACTGTCGCTCGATCTGCCCGAGGGCGACGTCGAGAGCTTCCTCGCGGTTCATCTGATCAGCCTCCTAGCCGGAATGAGTCGTGCACCTCGTACCGCGCCCCGGTTGGGTGCAGACGTGAAAGAAAAGCAGCCGCGTCGGACGACACCCAGCGCAGCGACGGAACCTCCGGCCGCAGCCGCGGCCGCTCGCGGAAGCGGAGCACGGTGACGTGCGGCAGCCACGGCCGTGCCTCACGGCGGTAGACGCCGAGCTCGGCCAGCTCGTCGTGCAGCCGGACTGCGAGAGCCGCTGCGGCGCCGTCCTCGTCCGCCAGTGTGAGCATCCCGACCGACCGCGTCTCCCGGTAGCCGCCGACGTCGAAGCGCGGCGGCTCCGCGTCGGCCGCTGCCCGCCGGAGCACGTCGAGGATCGCCGACAGCTCGCCCGCCGGCCGGGAGCCCAGAAAGGCGAGCGTGAGGTGCAGGTTCTCGCGGGGGACGATCCGGGCGCCGCCGGCCGTGCCGAGCTCCCTCTCCTGCCAGCCGGCGAGCTCTCCGACGACGTCTGCGGGGAGCCGGAGTGCGAGGAAGAGACGCAGCGGTGCATCTCCGACCACGCTACCCGGCACGTCTATACCGCTTCGTCTCGATTCTGTTCCAAAAGGCGCCGCAGCAGATGGAGCGCGGCGACGACCGAGCGGCGCCGGATCGAGTCGCGGTCGCCGGGGAAGCTGAAGAAGCCTCCCTTGCTCGCCTCGGGCGTCTCGGCGTGGAAGTAGACGAGCCCGACGGGCTTCTCCTCCGTCCCGCCCCCTGGGCCGGCGACCCCGGTCACCGAGACGGCCACGTCGGCGCCCAGGCGCTCCCGCGCCCCGCGTGCCATCGCCTCGGCGACCTCGGCGGAGACGGCGCCGTGGCGCTCGATCAGCTCGGCCGGGACGCCCAGCTCGGCGATCTTGACCTCGTTCGAGTAGGAAACGATCCCGCCGGTGACGACGTCACTCGAGCCCGGGATCGCGGTAAGCCCCGCGGCCACCAGCCCGCCGGTGCACGACTCGGCGGTCGCGAGCGACCAGCCGCGGTCGCGGCAACGGTCCAGGACGATGTCCTCGACGCTGCGCCCGTCGGCCGAGAAGAGGTACCGCTCGAGCCGCTCGGAGAGCGCGGACTGGAGCTCGAGCAGCCGCTGCTCGGCACTCGGTGCGGCCACCAGGTCGACGTGGATCTCGAAGCTCCGCGCGCAGATCGTCACCTCGAGCCCGTCGCCGTCGCCGCCCGCCTCGTGAAACGCCTGGGCTACCTGTGACTCACCGGGCCCGAAGAAGCGGAGCGTCCGCCGCAGCGGCGGCGTGCCGCGCTCGAGCACGCGGCGGACCTCGTCGGTCTCCAGCGCACGCGGCCAGAGCCGCTGCAGCTCGGGCGGCGGGCCGGGAAGCACGATCACGGGCGTCCCGTTCGCCTCGACAACGAGCCCGGGCGCGGTGCCGGCAAGTCCGAGGATCGCGGAGGGCTCGGGCACGGTCGCCTGCTTGGTGACGCCGTCGGAGAAATCGGCGTACGGCCGCTTCATCCGCTCCGCGACCATTCGCGACACCGCTTCGATCTGTCCTTCCAGCTCCGCGTCGACGCGCAGCGAGAGACCAGCGACCTTGGCCACGATCGCGACCGTGCGGTCGTCGTGGGTGGGGCCGAGCCCGCCCGACGTCGCGACGAGATCGGCGCCGGCAACCGCCTCGGCAACCGCTGCCTCGAGCTCGTCCGGGTCGTCGCCGACGATGTGGATCCGGGTCGGCTCGACCCCGAGCGCGAGCAGCGAGCGCGCGAGGAACGGACCGTTCAGGTCGGTGCGCTCGCCGCGCACGAGCTCGCTGCCCGTGACGACGACGACGGCGCGTGGTCGCGAGCCGTTCGCGCCGGTCAAGCCGGGTCGGCCGCGAAGATCTTCTTCGCCGTCACGAAGACGCCCTGCGCCTTGACGGCGTTCGGCAGCCGGACCCGGTTGCCGTTGCGGCGCACCAGCACGTTCTGCGGCGACTCGAGCCGGATCCAGAGCACCTGGCCGTCGAAGAACTTCTTCTGGCCCCGCTCGAGCGTGCCCTCGTACGCGAGCTCGCCGAGCACGCTGCCGCGCCGCACGAGCAGGTACGAGTTGCCCCGCGTCGCGCGCAGCTCGAGCCGTGCCTTCCCGGACGCCTGCGGCGGCGGAGTCGTCGCCTGCTGCTCCGCCTGCGACGTCGTCAGGCCGTGCACCGGCTCGTCCTCGGGGCTGCCGAACCGCCACGCGACGATCACCAGCGCGGTCACGAGCGTGATCGCGGCCAGCGCGAGCACGACGATCCTCGACTCGCGGCGATCGGAGCGCCTGGCTCTCGCGGCCGGCACGCGCCGGGCGCGAACGGGCGCCTCCTCCTCCCCGACCACGAAGCGCGAGTTGTACTCGTCCACGTAGAGCTGCCCGTCGAGACCGAGGTACTCGGCGTACGAGCGCAGGAAGCCCTTGATGTAGGTGTGCGAGGGCAGCAGCTCGAAGCGCTCGTCCTCGAGCGCGCGCAGGTACTTGCCCCGGATCTTGGTGCCGTGCTCTGCGTCGGCGAACTCGATGTGGCGGCGGAGGCGGGCCTCGCGCAGGCTATTGCCGATCTCGAACACTGGGGCATGGTAGCCGCCCCGTCCGCCGGCGCCTAATCAGGTCTCGACGACGGACAGGAGCCAGTAGACGGCGAGCGACCCTGCGGCCGTCAGCGCGAGCAGGAAGCCGAGCAGGCCGAGCAGGCGGCCGAGCCGGGCCGTTCTCGTCCCCTTCGGGTGCCCGAGCGTCGGCGCCAGGCGCGACCGCGCGCGGCGGGCGAGGTAGAGCGCGAGCAGCCCGAGCGCGGCGCCGAGCGGGATCGCGAAGCCCGCGTGGAGCAGCTCGTATTCGTCCGACCAGCGGGTGGCGAGGATCGCGGCCGGCATCGTCGCGACCGAGAGCAGGCCGACGAAGACGGATGCGCGCGCACTGCCGGGACGCGGCGGCCCCCCGTTCGAGCTCACTGTTTCTTGTAGGGACGGCCCACGGCCGCCGGCGGGATCGAGCGGCCGATGACGCCGGCGACCGCGATCAGGGTGAGCACGTACGGGAGCGCCTGGAACAGCACCGCGGCCGACTCCGAGTAGGCCGGCAGGCGCTGCGCGAGTGCGCTCGAGAAACCGAAGAGGAGCGCTGCCGCCGCGGCGCCCCACGGCCGCCAGTTGCCGAAGATGACCGCCGCCAGCGCGATGAACCCGCGGCCGACCGTCATGTTCTGGTTGAACGAGTTGACGAACCCGATCGAGAGGTAGGCGCCGCCGAGCGCCGCGAGGATCCCGGACAGCACGACCGCGGCATACCGCGTCTTGTAGACGGAGATCCCGACCGTGTCGGCCGCCCGCGGATGCTCGCCGACCGCCCGGATCCGGAGCCCGATCGGCGTCTTGAAGAGCACGACCCAGGTGGCGAAGATCGTCAGGAACGCGAGCCAGATCATCAGGTTGAGATCACCGAACACCGGCCCGATGAAGTACCAGTCCTCGAGGAAGCCGAGGTGCACGTTCGGGATCCCGGGGATGTCAGGCGGCGTCCCCTCCCCGCCGTAGATGTCGACGAAGAGATAGCCGGTCACCCCGAGCGCGAGGAAGTTGATCGCGGTACCGCCGACGATCTGATCGGCACGAAGGTGGATCGCGAAGAAGGCGTGGACGAGCGCGAACGCGGCCCCGGAGAGCGCGGCGCAGAGGAGGCCGAGCTGCCACGAGTCGAACTTGTCGGCGCCGAGGATCCCGAAGAAGGCGCCGGAGAGCATCATCCCCTCGAGGCCGATGTTCACGACGCCGCTGCGCTCGGAGAAGATGCCGCCCATCGCCGCGAACGCGAGCGGGGTCGCGTAGCGCAGCATCGCCGCGGTCAGCGCCGACCAGACGATCACCTGGTCGAGATGGCCGGTACTCGAGCGGGTCGCGAGGTAGCCGAGCCCGATCCCGAGCACGCCGATCGCGACTGCACCCCAGCCGAGCCGCTTCGTCCCTCCGCGCGAGAGGACGAAGATCCCGATCACGATCGCGAACATTCCGATCACGACCGGGACGGCCGGCTCGCGCACCTTCAGCGGCGGCAGGACGACCCAGAAGGCGAGCAGGCCGAGGAGGATCCCGAGCCAGGCAAGCGTCGGACCAGCCGGCGGCCGCCAGGAGAGCAGGCGGTCGATCATTCGGTCGCCGCCTCCGTCTGCCGCTTCCGGCGCCGCCGCAGACCGAGCACCGAGAGGATCAGCACGTCCGCGCCGACGAAGAGCACGACGAGGCCCTGGATCATCACCGTCAGGTTGGACGCCAGCTCGGGCCGGAAGATCTCCGGGTCGAGATTCCGGGTCGACGTCCCGGTCACGAGCGAGGCGAAGAGCATCGCGGCGAGCCCGATCCCGATCGCCTTGTTGCGCCCGAGCAGCGCAACCGCGATCCCGACGAAGGCGATCTGCGACGAGATCAGGACGTCGTTCGTGTTGATCCGGTACGCCCAGCCGACGGTGTCGATCGCCCCCGCCAGGCCGGCGAACATGCCCGAGATCGCCATCGCGAGGAAGTAGTTGCGCGCGACCGAGATGCCGCCGTACCGGGCGGCCTCGGGGCTGTAGCCGACGGCGCGCACCTCGTAGCCGAGCGTCGTCCGGTTGAGCGTGATCCAGTAGACGACGAGGGCGGCGAGCGCGACGAAGAAGCCGACGTGCAGCGCCTGCAGGAACGGATCGCCCCAGAAGATCGGCAGCTTCGCCGCCTCGACGACGTCGTTCGAGACCGGCACGAACGGCTGGTCGTCGTTCTGCAACGGCCCGCCGAGCCCGAACAGGAAGACCCCGATCCAGACCGCGATCCAGTTGAGCATGATCGTCGCGATCACCTCGTGCGTCCCGACTGTCGCCTTCAGGAAGCCGGCGATCCCGGCCCAGATCGCGCCGGCGAGGGCGCCCCCGACCACCGCGAGCAGGATGTGCACGAAGCCGGGCAGTCCGGGCAGCTCGGAGCCGATCCAGACGGCCATGATCGCCCCGCCGAGGTACTGGCCCTGGCCGCCGATGTTGAACATGCCGCAGCGGAAGGCGAAGCCGACCGCGAGGCCGGTGAGGACGAGCGGGACGAAGTTGATCAGCGTCTGCTGGAGGTTGAACGCGGCAGTCGACTCGATGTCGTCGACGTTCCAGGGGAACCAGACGTGCGCGTCGGTGAACGGGACTCGGATCTCGTACGAGCCCACCTCGACGAACCAGTTCAGGCCGGCGCCCTCGAAGATCGCCTTGTACGTGTCGATCGGGTTGCTCCCGGTCGTCGCGAGGACGACGACGCCGCCGATCAGGAACGCGAGCAGGACCGTCAGGAGCGGGACGAAGATCCCGCCGGCCTTCTGCGCCAGCGCGTACCTCGTCGCAAAGCTCTGGTTCTCGCCTCCGTCCGGCGGCTCGCCCGCGGCGCCCAGCTGCGGCGGAGGTCCGAGCGGGGACGGCTCCGGGCCGCTGACGCCCTCGCTCACGCTGCTGCCTTCCGGCCGCCGCCGGTCATCGCCACGCCGAGCTCCTCCTCCGTTGCGGTCGGCGGGAACTCGCCGACGATCTCGCCCTCGAACATGACGAGGATCCGGTCGGAGAGCGAGACGATCTCCTCCAGCTCGAGCGAGATCAGCAGCACCGCCCGGCCCTCGTCGCGCTCCTCGACGAGGCGGCGGTGCACGAACTCGATCGCGCCGACGTCCAGGCCGCGCGTGGGCTGTGCAGCGATCAGCACCTTCGGGTTGCGGTCGATCTCGCGCGCGAGAATCACCTTCTGCTGGTTGCCGCCCGAGAGGCCGGCGGCCGCGGTCTGCGGGCCACCGCCACGCACGTCGAACTCGTCGATCAGCTTCGCCGCCTTCGACGCCATCCGCTTCGGATAGAGCCACCCGTAGCGGGAGGCAGGCGGATGGTCGTAGTCGTGCAGGGCGATGTTCTCGGCGAGCGAGAAGTCGAGCACGAGGCCGCGGCGCTGGCGATCCTCCGGGATGTGGCCGAGCCCGGCATCGAGGCAGTCCTTGCAGCCCTCGCCGGTGACGTCCTCGTCGCCGACCTGGATCCGGCCCTCCGAGACCCGGCGCAGGCCGGCGAGCGCGTCGATCAGCTCCGTCTGGCCGTTGCCGTCGACCCCGGCGATCCCGACGATCTCGCCACTGCGCACCTCGAACGAGACGTCATTCACCTTGGCGATCCCGCGGTCGTCGACCACGGACAGACCCTCGACCTGCAGCAGCGGCCCGGCGGGGGTCGACGAGCCCTTGTCAACGCGGAGCAGGACCTCGCGCCCGACCATCAGCCGCGCCAGCCCTTCCTCGGTCGCCCCTGCCGCCGGCAGCGTCTCGATCTTCTTGCCGCGGCGTAGGACGGTGATCCGGTCGGCGATCTCGGCGACCTCGTTCAGCTTGTGGCTGATGAAGATGATCGACTTCCCCTGCGCCGTGAGGCTCCTGACGATCGCGACCAGTTCCTGCGCCTCCGGCGGCGTCAGCACGGCCGTGGGCTCGTCGAGGACGAGGATGTCGGCGCCCCGGTAGAGCGCTTTCAGGATCTCGACGCGCTGCTGCTGGCCGACGGTGATGTCCCGGACGACCGCCCGGGGATCGACAGCGAGGCCGAAGCGGGTCGAGATCTCCTGCACGCGCTTCTCGGCGACCGCGTAGTCGAGGAAGACGCCGTTGTGCACGGGCTCGGTCGCGAGCACGATGTTCTCGGCGACCGTCATCACCGGGATCAGCATGAAGTGCTGGTGCACCATGCCGACGCCGTTCTCGATCGAGGCCTTGGGCGAGCCGAGCTCGGCCGGCTTGCCGTTGATCAGGATCTCGCCCTCGTCCGGCCGGTAGAGGCCGTAGAGAACGTTCATCAGCGTCGACTTGCCGGCCCCGTTCTCGCCCAGCAGCGCGTGCACTTCGCCCTTCCGCAGGTCGAAGTCGACGCTGTCGTTCGCGACGATGCCGGGGAACCGCTTCGTGATCCCGCGGAGCTCGAGAACTGGCCGCTCGTCCACCGCGCGATCCTACTCTCGTCGCTGCCGGGCCGCAGCCGCGCGCGAACACCTAGCCGCGGCGGCGC
Source organism: uncultured Gaiellaceae bacterium (assembly GCA_963732995.1). GTDB lineage: Bacteria > Actinomycetota > Thermoleophilia > Gaiellales > Gaiellaceae > Gaiellasilicea. Next base: position 105,718 of record CAVTBS010000011.1, read on the forward strand.
TACTTGATGGTGTCGGGGATGTTGGTGATCGTCCCGTCCGCGATCTCTTCCTGGACGCGCATCACCTCGGCGACGGCCTCGCGCGGGACGGTCGGCGAGATCTCGCCGATGCCGACGGCGCCGGACGCGACGTCGAAGGTCGTGTCCTCGCCGCCGTTGAAGCCGCCGTCCACGACTTCCTGAACGGTCTGGAAGACGGCCTCGTCGACCTTCTTCAGGGCGCTCGTGGCGACGTGCTCGCCCAGATAGGCCTGGTCGGCGTCGACGCCGATCCCGCGCATGTTCTTCTCCTGCGCGGCAGAGAGCGCGCCGAGGCCGCACTGGCCGGCGACCTGGAAGATCACATGGGCGCCCCGGGCGATCTGGTCGAGCGCCAGCTCCTTGCACTTCGCCTGGTCGACGAAGTCCTGCGAGTAGGCGTTCAGCGTCGTGATCCCCGGGTTCGCCGCCTTCGCGCCGGCCTGGTAGCCCGCGATGTAGCGGTCGACGGGCGGGATCTTGAGGCCGCCGACAGAGCCGATCACCTGTTTCGCGCCCGCCTCGTCCTTCGCGAGCAGCCCGGCCAGATAGCCGACGAGGTAGCCGGCCTCCTGCTCCTTGAAGAGCAGGCCGCGGACGTTCTTCGGCTTCCCTTTCAGCTCCGCCTGCGAGTAGTCGATGATCGCGAAGTTGACGTCGGGATAGCGGGCGGCCACCTTCTCGAGCGCCCCGGCCATCAGGAAGCCGACGGCGATCACGAGGTCGTAGTCCTGCTTCGCGAGCGTGGTCATGTTCGGGACGTAGTCCGCCTCGGACTTCGAGATCACGACGCGCCCGTCGACGCCGAACTCGAGCTTCGCCCGCTCGAGCCCCTTGTTCGCGAGGAAGTTGAAGGAGCGGTCGTCGAGGCCGCCGATGTCGGTGACGAGGCCGATCTTCATCCCCTCGCCGGCCGTGCCGCCCGTACCGCCGGTCGTCGTCGCCGGGGTCGTCTCCGCAGCTGTGGTGTCCGCGGCGCTCTCGTCGTCGCTGCCGCAGCCGCCGAGCGCGAGCAGCAGCACGAGGAGCGCCAGGAGGCGGGAGAGCTTCATGCGAGGAGTGATACCGGAAGGGGCGGGATCGAAACCCCGCCCCTTCCGTCAAGCAACCGCCGTGCCTAGCCCGTCGTTGCGGGCGGAGCCTGCGGGATGCCCTTGATCTTGCCCTCGGCCAGCAGCTTGCGAACCGCTGCGACCTGCGCCTTGAGCTGCGGCGAGATGCGGGAAGAGATCTTCCCGTACCCGACGCCGCCGTTGGCGACGGTGAAGATGGCGTTGAAGTTCGTCCGGAACTTCGCCTTGTGCACCACAGCCGCCTCGATCGTCTTGTAGACCGCGACGTCGACCTTCTTCGTCGCGCTCGTCATCACGTGCGTGCCGAGGTAGCCCTGGTCGGCGTCGACGCCGATCCCGAAGACGCCCCGCTCCTTCGCCGCCGAGAGGACGCCGAGACCGCACTGGCCGGCGACCTGGAAGACGGCGCCGGCACCGTTGGCGATCTGGTTCAGCGCCTGCTCCTTGCACTTCGCCTGGTCGACGAAGTCCTGCGAGTAGGAGTGCGTGACCGTCACCTTCGCGCTGGCCCGCTTCGCGCCCGCGTAGTAGCCCGCGATGAAGCGGTCGACCGGCGGGATCTTGAGGCCGCCGACGGCACCGAGCTTCGTCTGGCCCTCGAACGGCTTCGCGACGACCTGCTTCGCGGCCAGGAACCCGACCAGGTAGCCGGCCTCCTGCTCCTTGAAGAGGATGCCGCGGATGTTCGTCGGCTTGCCCTTGAGCTCGGCCGCGACACCGGAGTTGTCGATGATCGCGAACTTCGTCTTCGGGAACCGCTTCGCGACAGCCGCGAGTGAGTCGGCCATCAGGAAGCCGACGGCGATCACGAGCCCGCTGCCGTTACGCGCGGCCCGGGTCAGGTTCGGGCACGTAGTCGCGGTCGGACTTCGAGATGAAGACGTTGCCGTCGATGCCCATCTGCTTCTCCGCGGCCACGAGACCCTTGTTCGCGAGGAAGTTGAACGAGCGGTCGTCGAGACCGCCGATGTCGGTCACGAGCGTGACCTTGTACTTCGCCGGCGCCGCCTGGACGTCCGACTTTGCGGCGCCCGTGCCGGCGCCGAGCGCCAGTACCAGGACCGCAATCAGCGCGGCCGCCACGAGCGGCATGAACGTACGTACTTTCACTTACCCTCCTTAGAAGACACATCCACCGGAAAACTTGGACGCTTGATTCAACCCTAAGTTGGGCAAAAATGAAAGTCTTTACCTTTACGAAGCGGCACTGACGAAGCGCTCGAGCTCGGCCTCGTCGACGAGAACGCGCCGCGGCTTCGAGCCCTCGTAGCCGGAGATGATCCCGCGCCGCTCGAGCATGTCGATCAGACGGCCGGCGCGCGTGTAGCCGACCCGGAGACGTCGCTGCAGCAGCGACACCGACGCGGTCTGCGTCTGGACGACGATCTCGATCGCCTTGTCCAGCAGCGGGTCCTCGTCCGGGTCGAACTCGCCGTCGTGCTCGTCGCCGTCGTCGACGGCCGCCTCGGGCAGCTCGAGCAGCGTCTCGTCGAGCTCCTGCTCGCGCTGGTGGCGGCACTGCTCGACGACGAGCGTACACCTCGTCCTCGGAGACGTACGCGCCCTGGACGCGCTGCAGCCGGCTCGTGCCGAGCGGCTTGAAGAGCATGTCGCCCTGGCCGAGCAGGCTCTCGGCGCCCGCGCCGTCGAGGATCACGCGCGAGTCGGTCTGGCTCGAGACCGCGAAGGCGATCCGGCTGGGCACGTTCGCCTTGATCATCCCGGTGATCACGTCCACCGACGGGCGCTGGGTCGCGAGCACGAGGTGGATGCCGACCGCGCGCGACTTCTGCGCCAGCCGGATGATCGCGTCCTCGACCGCCTGCGGGCTGATCATCATCAGGTCGGCGAGCTCGTCGATCACGACGAGCAGGTACGGAAGCGTGTCCTCCCCGCGCGCACGGAAGGCCCGGTTCGCCTCGGGAAGGTTGCGGGCCCGCACGATCGAGAGGCGCTCGTAGCGGCGCTCCATCTCGGCGACGACGTTCGTGAGGACGGCGCTCGCCTCCTTCGGGCTGGAGACGACCGGCGTCAGCAGATGCGGGATCGACTCGTAGTAGTTGAGCTCGATCCGCTTCGGGTCGATCAGGATCATCCGCACGTCGTCCGGAGTCGAGCGGAGCAGGATCGAGGTCAGGATCGTGTTGATGCAGCCGGACTTACCGGAGCCGGTGGTGCCGGCGATCAGGATGTGCGGCATCCGGGCGAGGTCGGCCCAGACGGCGTTCCCGGAGATGTCCTTCCCGAGCCACACGGCGAGCGGGCTCGCGCTCGAGGGCAGATCGTCGTAGATGTCGCCGAGCGTGACGATCTTCGGCGACAGGTTCGGCACCTCGACGCCGACCGCCTGCTTGCCGGGGATCGGCGCCAGGATCCGGATCTCGGTCGTCGCCAGTGCGTAGGAGAGGTCGTCCTTCAGCGCCGCGACCTTGCTCACCTTCGTCCCGGGCGCGAGCTGGAGCTCGTAGCGGGTCACGCGCGGCCCCGCGATCTGGCCGACGATGGTCGCCTCGACGCCGAAGTGCGCGAGCGCGGTGACGAGCGTGTCGGCGGTGCGCTGGTCGGCGCCCTTCGAGCTCTCCCCGGCGGCCGGCGAGACCTTGAGCACGCCGCGGTCGGGCAGCACGTACTCCCCCTCCTCGCGCGGGACGTCGAAGAGCGCGGTCTGCTCCTCGGTCACGTCGTCGGGCTGGACGAGGAGCGGCGGCGGCTCGGACAGGCCCTCCGAGACGACGTCCGGGTAGTCGTGGACGACGTCGACCGGCGGCTCGTGGTGAGCCAGCGTGGGCGGCGGCGCGAGGACCTTCTGGCTCTCTGACACTCTCTCGGGCCGGGCGACGGCGCGGCGGACGGCGTGATGCGAGCGCCGGAGCAGGGCGCCGTACGACGCGCCCGAGAGCATCAGCCCGCCGGCGAGCAGCAGGGTCAGGCCGAGGAGCGCGGAGCCGGTGCCGCCGAGCAGCTTCGAGATCCCGCCGCCGAAGACGTTGCCGACGGCGCCGCCGTGCTCGCCGCCGAGCGTCACCATCAGCCCGACCGTCGTGACGATCAACCCGGTCCGGAACGGCTTCACGTCGAGGAGCGCGCTGCGGAAGAGCATCAGGCCGCCGACGACGACGAGCGCGAGCGGCGCCACGTAGGCGGCCGACCCGATCACGTCGCGAAGCCCGGCCTCGATCTTCTCGCCGGCGACGCCTCCCTCCCAGCGCAGGTAGAGGAGCGAGGCGAGGAAGAGCCCGACCGCGGCGAGCCCGAGCCCGATCAGCTCGGGATGCTCGTGGGTCGCGCGGGCGCGCTTCTTCCGCGTCGTCCGCTTCTTCACGCGCGAGGGCGTGCGTGGCCGCAGCGGCCGCTTCTTCTTCCTGGCTGCCATGGAGGCGCGTTCGACGCGCCGGCACTAGCCCTTCCTCGTCACCTTGACCGACCAGTAGAGCGAGCAGCCGCGCCGCCGACCGCGAGCGGGATCCCCCAGAGGTTGCCGTCGATCGTCGCGACGGCGCCGACGCCGAGCGCGAGCGCACCGAGTGCGGCGACGACGACGTACGGCATCCCCGGCGGCATCCGCGCATCCTGGCACGTCCGCGCCGCAGCGTCCCCAACTCCTGCTTCCATAGGGCGCGCGTGTATCAGATCGAGAACTCCCGTCAGGTGCTCGAGCGCGGCTTCAACCTGCCGAAGGTCAGCCGGAACGTCTTCCTGATCGGACTCGTCAGCTTCTTCACGGACATCTCCTCCGAGATGGTGGTGACGATCCTGCCGCTCTTCCTGATCTACTCGGTCGGCCTGACGCCGTTCGCCTTCGGCGTGATCGACGGCATCTACCAGGGCGGGACCGCCGTCGCGCGGCTCGCCGGAGGCTTCTTCGCCGACCGGTCGAGACGCCACAAGGAGGTCGCTGCGATCGGGTACGCGGTCTCGACCGTGAGCAGGCTTGCGCTCCTCGCCGCCGGCACATGGGCCGCGATCGCCGCGGTGATCGCCGTCGACCGGGCCGGCAAGGGCCTGCGGACGGCGCCGCGCGACGCCCTGATCTCGCTCAGCTCCCGCCCGGAGCGCCTCGGCGAGTCCTTCGGCGTCCATCGCGCGCTCGACACGGCCGGCGCGATGATCGGCCCGCTCGTCGCCTTCGCGCTCCTCGCGGTGATGACCGATCCGTTCGACGCCGTCTTCGTCGTCAGCTTTCTCTTCGGGGTGGTCGGGCTCGCGATCCTGCTCCTGTTCGTGCGCAACCGGCCCGTCGCCGTGCCGGGCACGCCGCCGCTGACGGTGGCCAAGGCCGCCGCCATTCTCAAGGTCCGGTCGTTCCGGTCGCTCGTCGGCGTCGGCACGCTCCTCGGGCTCGTGACGGTCAGCGACGGTTTCATGTACCTGGCGCTCGAGCAGGACGACGTGATCCCGATGTCCGCGTTCCCGCTGCTCTACGTCGGCACGGCGCTCGTCTACATGGTGCTCGCCGTCCCGGTCGGGCGCCTCGCCGACAGGATCGGGCGGGCGCGAGTCTTCCTGGCGGGATACGTCCTGTTGCTCGGCACGTACGGGCTTCTCCTCACCGACCTCCCCGGCACGATCGTGGTGCCGCTCGTCCTCGGGCTCTTCGGCGCGTACTACGCGGCGACCGACGGCGTCCTCCCCGCGCTGGCCAGCACGACGGTCGCGCCGCCGGCGCGGGCCACGGGGCTCGCCGTGCTCGCCACCGGCACCGGAGCCGCACGCCTCGTGGCGTCGCTCGCGGTCGGCGCGGTGTGGACCTGGGCGGGGATGGAGACGGCGTTCGTACTCTTCGCCGGGATGCTCGCCGTCGCGCTCGTCATCGCCGCGCTCGTCCTGCGGCGCTCGCTCCCGCAGGTGGCGGCATGAGCGACCGCGCCCGGATCTGGGTCTTCGTCGGGATCGTCGCCGCCTGCGTCGCCGTCGGCGCCGGTTACTTCGTCTGGCTGGCGCCGGGCGAGCCGGACCCGGCGGCTGCGGTCGCTGCGCCACCCCTCGTTCCGGGAGCGACGGTGATCAGGAGCCTCGATCGTGAGGGTGGACGCCTCGGCGAGCTCGCGGTTGTCGGCCCCGGTGCCGGCGCAGTCCCCGCCCCGGCGGGCCTGACCTGCGACCGGGTCGCCGCCGACCTGCGCGGCGGCCTCTGCCTCGTCCGTGCGAAGGCGTTCGGCGTCAAGTACGACGCGCGCTTCTTCGGCGCGGACTTCGACGCCGGCGACGGGATCCGGCTCGACGGGATCCCCAGCCGGACCAGACTCTCGCCCGACGGCCGCTACGCGGGCGTGACGTCGTTCGTCGCCGGCCACTCCTACGCCGAGCTGGGTGAGTTCTCGACCCAGACGCTGATCCTCGACCGGCGGCAGGCGCGCGTTCTGCTCGACCTGGAGGACCTCGACGTCCGCAATCAGGGCGAGCGCATCGACGCCGTCGACCGCAACTTCTGGGGCGTGACGTTCGATCCGCGTGGCGGCGGCCGCTTCTACGCGACGATGGAGACGGCGAACCAGACCTACCTGATCGCGGGCGACATCGCCTCGAAGCGGGCCAGGGTGCTGCGGGAGAACGCCGAATGTCCGTCGGTCTCCCCCGACGGCACGCGGATCGCGTACAAGAAACGGGTCGGCGACCCTGCGCTCTGGCGCTTCCACGTGCTCGACCTCGCGACCGGGATCGAGACGGCGCTGACCGAGCTGCGGCCGCTCGACGACCAGATCGAGTGGCTCGACGACGAGCACGTCCTCTACCAGGTCGCTCAGGAGGTCTGGACGGCGCGCGCGGACGGCACGGGCACGCCGAAGCGGTATCTCGCGCTCGCCGACTCGCCCGCGGTCATCCGCGGCTGAGCCCTACGCGTAGCTCGCGATCCGGTCGAGCAGGAGCTCGAAGAACGCGTCCGCGTCGACCCCGACGCCGACGTCCGCGTTCGGCTCGCGGTCGGTCCGGTGCCAGCGGTCGGCGACCGTCCGGCCGCGCGTCAGCTCCGACTCGAGCTCGACCTCGACGTTCATCCGCTCGGTCGTGACGATTCCGGGCCGGATCACGTGCGCGAGTGCGACCGCGTCGTGGATCGGGGCGCCGTCCCAGCCGTACGTCCGCTGGTGGTACTGCTTGAAGAACTCGACCAGCTCGGCGACGAAGGTGCCGACGCGGCCCGACCCGCGGAAGCGCTCCGCCCACGCCGGCGTCAGCAGCGCCCCGTGGGTGACGTCGAGCCCGATCATCGTCACGTCGAGCCCGGACTGGAAGACGCGCTGGGCGGCCTCCGGGTCGGCCCAGATGTTGAACTCGGCCGCAGGCGTCATGTTCCCCTCGGCGATCGCGCCGCCCATCAGGACGATTCGCGCGGGCCGGATGTCCGCGGTCGAGCGCGAGCGCGACGTTCGTCAGCGGCCCGACGGGGACGAGCACGGTCTCCGGCGTCACGTGCTCGACGAGGAAGTCGACCGCGTGCTGCTCGACCGGCTCGGAGGCTCGCTCCGGCAGCTCGGGGCCGTCGAGGCCGCTCTCGCCGTGGACGTGGGCGGCGACGTGGAGCTCGCGGACGAGCGGCCGGTCCGCACCGACCGCGACCGGCACGTCGGCGCGGCCCGACGAGCGCCAGGATCCGGAGCGCGTTGTCGGTCGTCTTCTCGAGTCGTCTGGTTCCCGTGCACGGTCGTGACGCCGACGAGCTCGATCTCCGGGCTCGCGAGCGCGAGCAGGAGCGCGATCGCGTCGTCGTGCCCGGGATCGCAGTCGATGATGACCCGGGTCGTCACGACTCGAGTATGGCGTCGATCTCGGCCGCGGTCGGCAGGGAAGGCTGCGCGCCGAAGCGCGACGCGGCGAGCGCGCCGGCGGCGCAGGAGCGGCGCAGCGCGGCCTCCGGCTCGAGGCCCTCGAGCCAGGAGACGAGCAGGCAGGCGGTGAACGCGTCCCCGGCTGCCGTGCCGTCGACGGCGTCGACCGGCGGCGGCTCCGCGCGCGCGACCTCCTCCCCGTCCTCGAGCAGGATCGCGCCCTCGGCGCCGAGCGTGACCGCGACGACTCCGTCGCGCCGCCGCAGCACCTCGAGCTCGTAGCGGTTGACGACGGTGAGGTCGGCGTCGACGTCGATGGGCCGCGCAGGCGCCGCGTTGAGGCAGAAGAGGCCCGTCGACCGCTCCCAGGCGCGGCGCACGGCCTCGTCGGGGATCTCGAGCTGCGCGAGCACCGCGTCGGCGGGCGGCAGCTCGAAGTCCTTCAGCTCGGCGTTCGCTCCGGGCGCGACCGCGATCTGGTTCTCGCCGGCCGCGTCGACGAGGATCAGCGCGACGCCCGTCGGTGCGTCCACACGGGCGGCGGCGAGCGTCAGCCGCTCCTCCTGCGGCAGCGCCTCGTCCGCGAACACGTCCGTCCCGACCGAGCAGACGAGCGTCACGTCCGCCCCGAGCCGCGCACACGCGACGGCCTGATTCGCGCCCTTGCCACCCTTCACCCGCGCGAAGCTCGCGTCAGTGACGGTCTCCCCCGCCCGCGGCAGCCGCTCGACCCGTGCGACGAGGTCGAGGTTGACGCTCCCGACGACCGTGATCGACGGACGCTCGCTCACGAGACTTTGTGTCTGATAGACACAAGCGCTCTTCGACCCACGGAACGGTGCGGGTTCACGTCGAGCTTGTGTCTGATCAGACACAAGCTCAGGCGGCGAGCGCTCGCAGGTCGTCCACCGTCGAGCCGAGCAGGGTGTCGCGGAGGTCGAACAGGCCCGCCCAGAGCGACGACGCGTCCGGCGGCGCGTCGAGGCGCGCCGAGTCCGAGAGGCCCTGGAGCGCCCGCACGAGCACGGCCAGCTCGAGGTAGACCGCCGTGACGCGGTCCGGGCGACGCGTGGACGCCCGCGCGTGTGAGCACCGGCTGCCACTCGACGAGCTCGCCGGCGCCGGGCCCGGCGTACCAGGAGCGCCCCTCGGCCTGGTCGGCCTCGAGCTCGAGCAGATAGCGGCCGAGCGGCAGTTCGAGCCCGGCGAGCGCGGTCTCGACGCGGTCGGCGGCGTGCCGGAGCGCAGCCTCGCGCCCGCCGGCGGTGGCGGGCTTCGCGTCGCCCCTGCCCCAGCGCTCGAGCAGGCGGCAGAACGCGAGCGACGCCGCCTCGCAGGCGCGCAGCTGCACGATCAGCCGGCGGGCGGTCAGCTCGCTGGCCGCGTGGCCGACGAGGATGTCCGGCCAGGCGCTCATCTAGACCTCGATCACCACCGGAAGAATCATCGGCCGCCGGCGGGTTCTGTCGTAGACCAGTTGCCCGACGGCGTCGTGCAGGTGCTCCTGGATCAGCTTGATCTCGGTGATCCCGTCCGACGAGAGGTCGCGCAGCACGTTGAGGGCCTCGGAGCGGAGCTCGTCGACGAGCTCGTCGGAGTCGCCCATCCCGCGCGCGATCAGCTCCGGCGGCGCGGTCGAGCCGCCGTTCGAGCTCGCAAGCGTCGTGACGATGATCAGGACGCCGTCCTCGGAGAGCCGGCGCCGGTCGCGGAGCGCGACGTCCTGGACGTCGCCGACGCCGAGGCCGTCGACGAACGTCACGCCGGACTCGATCCGGTCGACGATCCGCGGCGTCCGGCCCTGCTCCAGCTCGACGACGGAGCCGTTCTCGCCGATCAGGATCGCATCCGCCGGGACACCGGCCTCGCGCGCGAGCTGGCCGTGCGCGGCAAGCATCCGGTACTCGCCGTGGACGGGCATGACCGCGCGCGGCCGGACGAGCGAGAGCAGTGTCCGCATCTCCTCGGAGCACGCGTGCCCGGAGACGTGCACCGGCGCGATCTCCTGGTGGAGCACCTCGGCGCCCATCTGCGCGAGCCGGTTGATCGAGTCGTGGACGCGCAGCTCGTTCCCCGGCACCGGCTTCGCCGAGAGGATCACGGTGTCGCCGCGCTCGATCGAGATCGACGGGTGATCGTTGTACGCGATCCGCGTCAGCGCGGACATCGGCTCGCCCTGGCTGCCGGTGCAGAGGATCATCACCTGGCCGGGCGGCAGCTCCATCGCCTCCTGCGGCTTCACGAGCATGTGCTCGGGCACGTCGAGGTAGCCGAGCCCGCGGGCGATGTTGAGGTTCTTGCGCATCGAGCGGCCGACGATCGCGACCTTGCGGCCGACCTGCACGGCGACGTCGATCGCCTGCTGCATCCGGTGCACGTTCGACGCGAAGGAGACGACCAGGATCCGGCCGCGGCGCAGCGGGATCAGCGTCCGGAACGCCTCGCCGACGAGCCGCTCCGAGCCGGTCATGCCCGGACGCTCGGCGTTGGTCGAGTCGCCGAGCAGCAGGTCGATGCCCTGATTGCCGAGCTCCGCAAGGCGGCCGACGTCGGTCTTGAGCCCGTCGACCGGCGTGTGGTCGAGCTTCCAGTCGCCCGTGTGCAGGACGCGGCCGGCCGCGGTCTCGAGCACGATCGCGACGCAGTCCGGGATCGAGTGCGCCATGCGCACGAAATCGAGCGTGAAGGAACCGACCTGGATCGGCTCGTTCGTGACCGCCTCCTGCAGCTCGGTCGAGGACGAGAGGCCGTGCTCGTCGAGCTTCGACTTGATCAGCCCGAGCGTCAGCTTCGTCGCGATCACGCGGTCGCAGTCGACCTGGCGGAGCAGATAGGGCAGCCCGCCGACGTGATCCTCGTGGCCGTGCGTGAGCACGACGGCGTTGACGCGCTTGCCCTCCAGGTAGGAGATGTCCGGCAGGACGAGGTCGACGCCGAGGTGCTCGTCGCGCGGGAACGCGAGGCCCGCGTCGACGACGAGGATCTCGTCGCCGTGCTCGTAGACGGTCATGTTCTTGCCGACCTCGCCGAGGCCGCCGAGCGGGATGATCCGGAGGGTCACGCGCGGAGTGTATGCCTGTCAGGCGGCGGCAGGAGCGAGCAGGCCGAGCCGGGTGAGGCAGTCGCGGACGCGCTCGACCTCTGCTTCGGTCGGGTCGACGAGCGGGAGCCGGTGGCCGCCGACGTCGTGGCCGAGCAGGTTCAGGGCCGCCTTGATCGCGATCGGGTTCGGGGCGGCACGGAGGAGCTCGATCGACGGCGATCAGCTCGCGGTCGAGCGTCCGGGCCGCGTCGTGCTCGCCCGCTTTCCAGAGCCGGATCAGCTCCTTCACCTGCGGCCCGACGACGTGCGTGTGCACGCAGACGCCGCCGACGCTGCCGAGCTCGAGGAACGGCAGGATCAGGTCGTCGTCGCCGGCGTAGAGGTCGAGATCCGTCTCGACGACGTGCCGCGCCTCGTCCAGGTCGTCGTACGCCTGCTTGACGGCCGTGACGTTCTCGATCTCCGCCAGGCGGCTGATCGTGTCGGGCTCGATGTTGATCGCGACCCGGCCCGGAATGTTGTAGACGACGACGGGCTTGTCGGTTGCGGCCGCGACCGCCTCGAAGTGGGCGACGATGCCGCGCTGCGGCGGCTTCGAGTAGTACGGCGTCACGACGAGGATGGCGTCGACTCCGAGCTCGTGCGCCTTCTGCGTCAGGTGCACCGAGTGGCGCGTGTCGTACGTGCCGGTGCCTGCGACGACCGTCGCCCGGCCGCCGACCTCCTCCAGCGCGGCTGCGTAGAGCTGGAACCGCTCGTCGTCCGCCAGCGTCGGGCTCTCACCGGTCGTGCCGGTGACGACGAGCCCGTCGGAGCCGTTGTCGACGAGGTGCCGCGCGAGTGCGCGGAAACTGTCCAGGTCGACCCTGCCGTCCCGCTTGAACGGCGTCACGATCGCGGTCAGCACCTCGCCGAGCACGCCCTGATCCTACCTCGCATGTCCGACAGTCAGGACTTGACAGTTGGCCGCGGGCACGAAAAAGTCGGCCCTACGGTCCACGCCGGCTGGCATTCACGGTCGGCCACCCCTGCGGCGGCGGTAGGCCGTTCGAACGCCCCGGCGTGGGCCTGTTACATCAAGGCGTCGAGCCCGACCGTCAGGCCCGGCGGAAGGGCCTTCACCTTGTCGAGCGCGAGCAGCACCCCCGGCACGAAGGCGTCGCGCGAGGTGGTGTCGTGCCGGATCGTCAGCGTCTGGCCGGGGCCGCCGAAGATCACTTCCTGGTGGGCGACGAGGCCCGGCAGCCGGACGGAGTGGATCGGCGTGCCGGCCGGCAGGAGCGCGGCGGTCGCCTTCGCCGTCCCGGAGGGGGCGTCGAGCTTCTGATCGTGGTGGAGCTCCACGATCTCCACGTGCGGGAGCACCTTCCCCGCCTCGGCCGCGAAGCGCATCATCAATACGGCCCCGAGCGCGAAGTTCGGGGCGTAGAAGACGGGCAGCTCGTGGACGCGCGCGAGCGCAGCCACGCGCTCCTCGTCGAAGCCCGTCGTCCCGATCACGACCGGAACGCCGTCCTCGAGCGCGACCCGGACGTTCTCCTCGACCGCCTCGGGTCTCGTGAAGTCGACGGCCACTTCTGCGTCCCGGGTCGCCTCGACCAGCTCGTGACCGGCGGCTTCGAGCGCGGGACCGAGGATCGACCCGACCTTGCCCCTCCGGCCGAAGACGATGACCTTCACGCCGCGGGGCGCTCGACCAGCGCAGGGTTGACGCGCTCGATCGCGGCGCGGAAGCGCGCTTCGGACGGGCCGATCCCCGCGGCGGAGAGCCGGTCGAGGTGGAGCAGGTCGGCGGCGAGCTCCGCGACCTCGGCGGCCGTGACCGCCTCCACGCGCGCGACGAGCTCGTCCAGGGAGAGCAGCTCCGTGTCGCTGATCAGCGACTTGCCGAGCCGGCTCATCCGGTTCGAGGTCGACTCGAGCGAGAGCAGCATCCGGCCCTTCAGGTTCTCCTGGGCGCGCTCGAGCTCTCCCGGCCGGACGTTGCCGGAGGCGACGTCGGCGAGCTCGCGGGCGACGATCTCGAAGCACTCGACCAGGTTCTCCTCGCGAGTCCCGATGTAGAGGCCGATCTGGCCGCAGTCGGAGTACTGCGAGGCGAAGCTGTAGACCGAATAGGCCATCCCGCGCTTCTCGCGGATCTCCTGGAACAGGCGCGAGGATGCCGAGCCGCCGAGGATCGAGTCGAGCAGCGACGCCGCGAAACGGCGCTCGTCGCGGCGCGAGATCCCGGGCGCTCCCAGGCACACGTGGTACTGCTCGGTCGCCTTGCGCTGGAACCGGTAGCCGGGTGCGGGCAGGCGCCCGAACGGCTTGCGGACGCGGCGTGCGTTCGCCTTGGTCGCGGGCAGCCGGGCGGCGAGCAGCTCGACGACCCGCTCGTGCGAGAGGTTCCCGGCCGCGGCCACGACGATGTTGTCGGCTGCGTAGGCCGCCCGGTGGTAGGCGCCGAGCGCCCTCCGGCTGACGCTCGAGATCACCTCGGCGCGGCCGATCACCGGCCGGCCGATCGGATGACCGCCGAACACCGCCTCGGCGAGGATGTCGTGGACGAGGTCCTGCGGGTTGTCGTCGACCATCGCGATCTCCTCGAGCACGACCTCACGCTCCGCGTCGATCTCCGAGAAGGCGGGGTCGTAGACCATCCCGGCCATGACGTCGAGCGCGGGCTCGAGCCGGTCGTCGGGGACGCGCGCGTAGACGAGCGTCGTCTCGCGCGACGTCGCCGCGTTCAGTTCCCCGCCGAGGCCGTCGAAGATCTCCGCGATCTCCTGGGCGGAGTGCGTGCTCGTGCCCTTGAAGAGCAGGTGCTCGATGAAGTGCGAGACGCCGGCGCGTGCATCCGTCTCGTCGCGCGAGCCGGTGCCGATCCAGAAGCCGAACGAGACCGAGCGCACGCTCGGGACGTGCTCGGTGATCACGCGCTCCCCGGTCGGGAGCGTCGAGAGGTCGTAGCGCTGCATCGCCGGATCCTAGCTCCGCCTGGCCGCTTGACATCCGGCGGCATTCGTACTTAGGTCCGTGGCTGACCGAGGGGGCGCATGGCCGCGATCGACTACTTCCTGAAGCTCGACGGGATCTCCGGCGAGAGCAAGGACTCGAAGCACAAGGGCGAGATCGAGGTGCTCTCGTTCAGCTTCGGCGAGACGCAGAGCGGCGGCTTCGGTGCCGGCGGCGGCGGCGGCGCGGGCAAGGTCCAGATGAGCGACTTCTCCTTCACGGCGCGGGTGACGAAAGCGTCACCGCAGCTCTTCCTGCACTGCGCGCAGGGCAAGCACATCAAGCAGGCGTTGCTGACGGCGCGCAAGGCCGGCGGTTCGCAGCAGGAGTATCTGAAGATCAAGCTGAACGACGTGCTCGTCTCCTCCTACGCGATCGGCGGCAGCGAGGCCGAAACAGAGCCGCAGGACGTGTTCTCGCTCAAGTTCGTCAAGATCTCCTATGACTACGCGCCTCAGAAGGCCGACGGCTCGCTCGACGCGCCCATCCACGCAGGATGGGACCAGCTGAAGAACGTCAAGATCTGAAGCCTCCGCCCACCCCGCCCGCGGCGGACACGGCCGCGCGTCTGCGCGAGACCCTCGCGGCTGCCGGCTACACGGGTCCCGGGATCGCGCAGCGCCTGCACACGAGCGGCGAGCCGATCTTCTCGCACGTCGATCTCGAGGTGTACCGGCGGCGGCTCGCGGCGGTGCCCGACCGGCTCTCGATGCTGATCGCGCTCCTCATGCTCGGCGACCGGGTGCCGAAGGGCGAGCTCGCAGAGCTGCTCGTCGAGTCCGGGCTGGTCGAGGAACGAGACGGCTTCCTTCACGGCATCGCGAGGCTCGTCCCGCACGACGAGCTCCTGATCGCCTCCGACCGGCTCGACGTCGAGGGGGCGGATCGCGTCGCCGGCGTCCACCGGCCGTCTGCCACGCTTGCGCACCTGACGATCAGGGAGCCGGTCCGGCGCGCGCTCGACGTCTGCACGGGGAACGGCATCCAGGCGCTTCTGCTGTCCCGACATGCCGAGCAGGTGACCGCGACCGACATCAACGAGCGTGCACTCGGCTTCGCCGCCCTGAACCTCGCGCTGAACGGCGTCACGAACGTCGAGCTCCGGCACGGGAGCCTGCTCGAGCCGGTCGCCGGAGAACGGTTCGGGTGCATCGCCTGCAACCCGCCCTACGTGGTCTCGCCGGACACGGAATACACGTTTCGCGACAGCGGCCTGCCCGGCGACCGGGTCAGCGAACTGCTCGCACGCGGGCTCCCTGCTCTGCTCGAGCCCGGCGGCTTCGCGACGCTGATGGCGAGCTGGGCGCAGGGCGGCGAGGACCCCGCCGTCCGCCCGCGCGAGTGGCTCGACGACTCCGGCTGCGATTCCTGGATCCTGCACACGACCACCGACGACCCACTCTCGAACGCGGCTGCCTGGACGCGCGACGCGGTCGAGGGCTCAGAAGCCTTCGCGGCGGCACTTGATCGCTGGACCGCGTACTACGGCGAGCTCGGGATCGAAGCACTCGCGTACGGCGCGCTCGTACTCCGACGGCGGGAGGGCGTCAGCTGGTCGCGCGGCGCCAGCCTTCCCGCCCGCCCGCTCGAGCCCGCGTCCGACCACCTCCTGCGGATGTTCAGCGGCGTCGACGTCACCGTCTCCGGTGCGGACGCGCTGCTCGACAGCCACCTCGCGTGCGCCGAGGCGGCCAGCTTCGAGCAGGTCGTCTCGCCGAGCGAGGGTTGGACCGTCGTCGGCGCGTCCCTGTCGCTCGAGGAAGGGCTCGGCTTCCGTGCCGACGTCGACGAGCCGACGCTGCACCTGCTGCGAGCGCTCGACGGGACGCGGACAGCCCGCGACGCCGTGGTCGCCACGGTCGGCGAGGAAGGCCTGCCGCGTGCCGCCGAGCTTCTCCGCGGCATGCTCGAAACGGGGTTCCTGACCACCAGATGAAGAGGGGGCGGCTCTCGCCGCCCCCTCGGGTCATCGCCTAGTCGCGGCGCGGGCCGCGGCTTCGGCCGCGGTCGCCGTCGCGGCGCGGGCGCTCCTCCTCCGGAGGCCGCGGCGGGGCGCTCTTCGCCCGCTCGATCAGCTCCTCCGGCTCGACCAGTCGTCCGTCCTCGTGCTTGTGGACGAGCTTGAGGCCGATCCGGCCGCGCGCCTTGTCCACCTCCTGCACGATCACGTCGACGACGTCGCCGCGCGCCATCACGTCCTCGATGTGCGCAACCCGGCCCGGGCCCACGTTCGAGACGTGGAGCAGGCCGTCGGTGCCCTTCTTCAGCTCGACGAAGGCGCCGAACTGCGTCGTCTTCACGACCTTGCCGGTGAAGGTGTCCCCCACCTCGGGCTCCTTGGTCAGGGCCGCGATCGCACCGATCGCCGCGTCGGCCTTGGTGCCCTCGGTCGCGTAGACGAGGATCGTGCCGTCCTCCTCGATGTCGATCTGGACGTCGTACTCGGACTCGAGCGAGCGGATCGTCTCGCCGCCCTTGCCGATGACCATCCCGATGAAGTCCGGGTTGATCTGGATCGAGGAGATCCGCGGCGCGTGCGCCGCCAGCTCCGTCCGGGCCTCGGGCAGCGCCTCCAGCATCCGGTCGAGGATGAAGTTGCGAGCCTCCTTGGCCTGATCGAGGGCGCCGCGCATGATCTCCTGCGTGACGCCGGTGATCTTGATGTCCATCTGCAGCGCGGTGATCCCGTCCCTCGTGCCGGCGACCTTGAAGTCCATGTCGCCCAGGTGGTCCTCCGCGCCCTGGATGTCGGTGAGGATGACGTAGTCGTCTCCCTCCTTGACGAGGCCCATCGCGATCCCGGAGACCGGCGCCGTGATCGGGACGCCGGCATCCATCAGCGCGAGCGTCGAGCCGCAGACCGAGCCCATCGACGAGGAGCCGTTCGACTCCAGCGTCTCCGAGACGATCCGGATCGTGTACGGGAAGTCCTCGGCCGACGGGATGACCGCCTCGAGGGCCCGCTGTGCCAGCGCGCCGTGGCCGATGTCACGCCGCTTCGGGCCCCGCATGAAGCCCGTCTCCCCGACCGAGTAGGGCGGGAAGTTGTAGTGGTGCATGAAGCGGCGGTCGGTCTCGAGCGAGAGGTCGTCGATCCGCTGGCCCTCCTTGGCGGTGCCGAGCGTCAACAGGCTCAGCACCTGCGTCTGCCCGCGCTGGAAGAGGCCGGTGCCGTGCGCGCGGGGGCTGACCGTCACCTCGCACTCGATCGGCCGGATCTCGTCGGTCGCGCGGCCGTCGGGCCGGCGCTTCTCGACGGCGATCTTCTTGCGGACGAGATCCTTGTAGATCGCCTCCGCCGCCTTCTTGACGTAGCTCTTGGTCAGCGCGTCCTTGACGGTGGGCGCGTCGCCGTCGACCGTCGCCGGGCCGACCGGGAACGGCAGCTCGACGGTGTCGACGATCCGATCGAAGAGCAGGTGCCGCTTCGCGGACTTCAGCTCCTTCGAGTCGTCCTCGGCATCCGTGAGGGCGCGCAGGTCGGTCTCGAACTGCTCCCGTACCGGGCCCTCGACCGCCGCGAGCCGCCCCTTCTCGAGCAGCATCGCGAGGCTGGCCTTGACCTGGACCTGGCGCTGGATGTCCTCGTCGCCCGAGTCCATCGACAGCTCCGGCGCGAGCTCGGCGAGGATCGCCGACTCGACCGAAGCGGCCTCGCGGATCCCGTCCTGCTGGATCCGCTCCCAGATCGCGTGCCCGTGCGAGCTCTCGATCTCTGCGGTCACGTCCATGTCCAGCCACTTCGCCTTGCCCGCCTGGCGGCGCAGATCCTCCTGCGCCTCGCAGAGCTTGCGGATCTCCTGGTGCGCGAGCTCGAACGCGTCGAGCAGGATCTCCTCGGAGACCTCGGACGCGCCGGCCTCGATCATCGTCAGGCCGTCCTTCGTGCCGACGACGATCAGGTCGAGCGCCGACTCCTCGAAGTTCTGCTCGTGGGTCGGGTTGACGACGAACTCGCCGTCGATCCGGCCGATCCGAACAGCGCCGACCGGGCCGAAGAACGGCAGCGGCGAGAGCATCAGCGCCGCGGAGGCGCCGTTGATGCAGAGGATGTCGTGCGGCGTCACGAGGTCGGCCGACAGGACGGTGCAGATCACCTGCACCTCGTTGCGGAAGCCCTTCGGCCACAGCGGCCGGATCGGGCGGTCGATCATGCGTGCGGTCAGCGTCGCGCGCTCGGTGGCGCGGCCCTCCCGCTTGAAGAAGCCGCCGGGGATCTTCCCGGCCGCGTACGCGCGCTCTTCGACGTCGACGGTGAGCGGGAAGAAGTCCGCTCCCTCGCGCGCCTCGGGACGGCCGACGGCCGTCGCCAGAACCATTGTGTCGCCGGAGCGAACGGCGACTGCGCCGTCCGCCTGCTTGGCGAACTTGCCCGTCTCGAAGGTGATCTCCTTGCCACCGATCTCGACGGACGTCGAGGCAACCTGCCCCAATACCGTGCTCATTCCATGTCCTCCACTCTGCTTGGTGGAGAGTGGAAGTTTGGATCAGCCTCGCCGCGACGGGGCTCGTCCAAGCTTCCACTCTCCCGGGTAAGAGCTAACGCCTGAGGCCTAGCTCCTTGATGAGGGCGCGATAGCCCTCGAGGTCGTGCTTCTGCATGTAGTTCAGGAACCGCCGCCGGCGGCCGACGAGCTTCAGCAGCCCGCGCCGCGAGTAGTGGTCCTTCGCATGCGTGCGCAGGTGCTCGGTGAGGTCGTTGATCCGCTGCGTCAGCATCGCGATCTGGACCTCGGGGGAGCCGGTATCCGTCTCGTTGCGGCCGTGCTTCCCGATCAGCTCCTGCTTGACTTCCTTGGTGAGGGCCATGTGGCCTCCTTCTGTCGATGTCTCCGGAGTCCCCGCGCGGCGTGAAGGAAGACACGGCCGGCCGAGATCTCGGTCGCGACTAGGGTAGCAACCCATGGTTCCATGCGGCGTCGCAGCCGGGCATCCCGCCACCGTCGCGGCCGGAATCGAGATCCTCGAGGACGGCGGAACGGCCGCCGACGCCGCCGTCGCCGCCTCGCTTGCCTCCTGCGTGGCCGAGACCGTGATGACCGGGCTCCTCGGCGGCGCCCACGCGATCCACTGGGACGGGAACGAGGTCTGGAACCTCGACTGCTTCGTCGACGTCCCGTCCGGCGAGGGTGCGGCGCCGGTCGAGCTGCGGGTGCCGTTCGGCGAGGAGCTCGTCCACTACGCGGTCGGGCCGGGAACGTGTGCCGTTCCGGGGCTGCCGCGCGGGCTCGGAGCCTTGCACGAGCGCTTCGGCGGCCTTCCCTGGCCGCGGCTCGTCGAGCCTGCAGTGCGGCTGGCCCGCGACGGCGTCGTGATGCCCCCCGCCCACGCCGCCTGCCTGGCGATGCTCGGCCCCGTCTTCACGATGCAGGCCGACGGCGAGCGGATCTACGCACCGGGCGGCCGGCTGCTCGAGACCGGCGACACGCTCGCGCAGCCCGGGCTCGCGGCCGCGCTCGAGCTGCTCGCCGCCGAGGGCGCGGCGAGCGTCTACGAGGGCTCCGTGGCCGAGTCGCTGATCGCGGTCGCCGGCGTCCCGGTCACCGCCGCCGACCTGGCGCGCTACGAGGCGCGCTGGCAGGCGCCCGCCGAGGTGGCGTGGCTCGGGCGGAGCGTCGTCACCCGGGCCGGGCTCTCGGGCGTGCCGAAGACGCTCCGGCAGCTGCCCCGGCTGCGTGGGCTCGGCGAGACCGAGCGCGTTCACGCACTGCTCGCCGCGCTCGCAGGCCCCGCGACGGACGGCCACACGACGAATCTCGTCACCGCCGACCGCGAGGGTCGCGTGTGTGTCCTGACGTCGAGCCTCGGCCTCGGGACGGGCGACTTCCTCCCCGGGCTCGACGTGCAGCTGAACAGCATGCTCGGCGAGGTCGACCTCGTCCACGCCCCACTCGAACCGGGCTCCCGGATGGCGAGCATGATGGCGCCGACGCTCGCGTTCGGCAGCGGGGTCGAGCTGGCGATCGGCTCCGCGGGCGGCACCCGGCTCCGGACCGCCCTCGTCGGCGTCACCGCGGGGATCCTGGACGAGGGGCTCGACCCGGCTGCCGCAGTCGAGCGACCGCGCTTCCACCGGGCCGGCGACGTGGTCAACGCGGAGCACGGCGTCGACGAGCGGGCGCTCGAGGAACTGGCCGCCAGCGGGCTGCAGGTGCGGCGCTGGCCGGGCGCGCACCACTACTTCGGCGGCGTCAGCCTGATCGGTACGACAGGTGCAGCGGGCGATCCGCGCCGGAGCGGAACGGCGGTGACACTTCCGTGAGCATGGCGGGGCTGGGCAGCCAGCCGAGGTAGCCGCACTCGGGACAGCCGGGATTCGTGGTCAGCGTCCCGCGACCGCTCGGCTTGGCGTAGTCCCTGCCACATTCGAGGCACCGCACCGCCTCGACGGGCCGCAGCTTGCCCGCAGACTTCATGTAGACAAAGACACAACTACGTCGA
This sequence comes from uncultured Gaiellaceae bacterium, assembly GCA_963732995.1. GTDB lineage: Bacteria > Actinomycetota > Thermoleophilia > Gaiellales > Gaiellaceae > Gaiellasilicea. The sequence continues at coordinate 126,060 of CAVTBS010000011.1, forward strand.
AAAACTTGCGCCTACGTCAGGAGCAGCTTCTCGACCCTCCGGCTCGCGACCCACATGCCGACGACACCGAGCACCGCGAGGTACGCGACGTTGACGAGCTGACCGGGGCCGACGGCGCCGGTGGTGAGGGCGCGAAGCAGATCGACTCCGTGGTAGAGCGGCGTGAACTGGATCACGCACCTCCAGCCAGCCGGGATACGTCGAGAGCGGGAAGAACGTCGCCGAGAAGAGGAACATCGGCAGGATCGCGAGGTTGAGGATGTCGAAGTCCTGCCAGGTGCGCATGTAGGTGACGGCGGCGATCCCGGCGCCTGCGAACGCGAAGCCGAGGAACACGGTCGCCGGCAGCGCCAGCACCGCCCACCACGACTCGACGAGGCCGAGCGCGAGGATGACGGCGAAGAACCCGACGGCGTAGATCAGGCCGCGGAAGAGCGCCCAGGCGGTCTCCCCCGTCGCCACGTCCTTCGGCCCGAGCGGCGTCGAGAGAACCGAGTCGTAGAGCTTCTGGTAGCGCAGCTTCCAGAAGATGTTCGTCGCGTCGTAGAAGGCGCCGTTCATCGCGGAAGCGGCCAGCAGGCCAGGCGCGACGAAGACGGCGTACTCCATCGGGCGCCCGTCGATGACGACGTCGCCGACGTAGCCGCCGAGGCCGTAGCCCAGGGAGAGGAGGTAGAAGAGCGGCTCGAAGAAGCCGGAGACGATGATCGTCCACATCCGCCGGTAGCTCATGAGGTTGCGCTCGAACAGCAACCCGCCGCGGCCGCCGGGACGGTCGAGCGCTCGGGCGACGAGCGTCGTCACCGGAACAGCCTCCGCTTGTAGGCCCGGCGCGCGAGCATCAAGCCGCCGACCGACCAGGCGAGCAGATACAGGAGGTGGCCGAGCGCAGGCAGCGCCTCCACCGTCCCCAGCGTGAGCTGGCGGCAGAGCTCGACGCCGTGCCAGATCGGCGTCAGGTACGCCGCAAGCTCGAACGCGAGCGGCATCTGCGACACGGGGAAGAACGTGCCCGAGAACAGGAACATCGGCACGATCAGGAAACGGAAGATCGGCGGGAAGCTGTGGTCGTGCTCGACGCTCGAGGCGTAGGCGGCCATCGGCATCGAGTAGGCGGTGCCGACCAGCACCGCGACCGGGATCGCGAAGAGCCCGAGCCACGAGTCGACCGCGCCGAAGAGCGCCACGATCAACAGGTACGCCGTGCTCGCGGTGAGCACGCGCGTGACCACGAAGAGCTGGTGGCCGATCAGGACGTCGCGCTCCGTCAGCGGCGTCGCCGTCATCGCGTAGTAGGTGCGCGTCCACTTGATCGCCCCCATCACCGGCCAGCTCGACTCGGTCGCGGCCGTCTGCATCGCCGCCGCGGCGAGCAGGCCCGGTGCGATGTAGTTGAGGTACGGCACCCCGTCCGGGGCGTTCTGCGAGTTGTCGACGATCGTCCCGAGCCCGACGCCGAGCGCGGCGAGATAGAGCAGCGGGTTGATCAGGCTCGTGCCGAGCGTGCCGCGCCAGACGCGCTTGTACTGCGCGAGCCAGTGCTCGTAGGCCCGGAGCGGCTGGAGAACGCTGTCCACGTCAGTCGACGAGCGTCCGGCCCGTCAGGTGGAGGAAGACGTCCTCGAGCGTGCTCCGCCGGATCAGGGTCGAGTGCGGCGGCACGTCCCGCTCGGCGAGGGCGGCCGCGGTCGCGTCGCCGTCCTCGGTGTAGACGAGCACTCGGTCCGGCAGCTCCTCGACGCGCTCGCCGAGGCCCTCGAGCACTGCGCCGTTCGCCCGGTCGGCCTCGAAGCGGATCTCGACGACCTCGCGGGTCGCGAAGCGCTCGATCAGCTGCCGCGGCGAGCCCTCGGCGACGATCCGGCCGTTGTCCATCACCACGAGGCGGTCGCAGAGCTGCTCGGCCTCGTCCATGTAGTGCGTGGTCAGCACGAGCGTGACGCCGCGCTGCTTCAGGCGGAAGAGCCGGTCCCAGACGACGTGGCGCGCCTGCGGGTCGAGACCGGTCGTCGGCTCGTCGAGCAGCAGCAGCTCCGGGTCGTTGACGAGCGAGCGCGCGATCGTGAGACGCCGCTTCATCCCGCCCGACAGCGGCTCGACCTTGTCGCCCGCGCGCTCGGTGAGCTGGACGAAGTCGAGCAGCTCGTCGATCTTCGGCTTCAGCTCGCGCCGGGAGAGCCCGAAGTAGCGGCCGTAGATGAGCACGTTCTCGCGCACGGTCAGCTCCGTGTCGAGCGTGTCCTGCTGCGGGACGACGCCGAGCCGCCCCCGGATCTGCGGCCCGTCGGCGTCCGGGTCGAGGCCGAGGATCCGCAGCGTCCCGTCGCTCACCGGCGAGACGCAGCCGATCATCCGCATCGTCGAGCTCTTCCCGGCCCCGTTCGGGCCGAGGAATCCGAACGCCTCGCCCTGCTGCACGTCGAGGTCGATCCCGTCCACGGCGACGAGCTCGCCGAAGCGCTTGACCAGCCCCCGAGCGTGGATCATCACCCCGTTCTCGCTCACCGCTCCAACCTACCTATGCGGGTCGCACGGCCTTTCTGGTCGCCTCGACGTCCCGGGCGATCTGATCGATCAGGCCCTGCTCGCTCTCGAAGACCTCCTCGTCGCGGAGCCGCTGCCAGAGCTCGACCACCAGCCGGCGGCCGTAGAGGTCGCCCTCGAAGTCGAGCAGGTACGGCTCGATCCGCCGCTCGTCGCCCCCGTAGTGCGGGTTGGTGCCGATCGAGATCGCGGCGCGGTGCGCCTGCCCGTCGACCGCGGCCGCGCCGGCGTAGATCCCGTACGCCGGGACGAGCAGCGCCGGCTCGACGGCGAGGTTCGCAGTCGGGTAGCCGAGCGTGCCGCCGCGCTGGTCGCCGCCGACGACGATCCCGTCCAGCTCGGGCGGACGGCCGAGCAGCTTTGCGGCCGCGCGGACGTCGCCCTCGTGCAGCGAGCGGCGGATCTCCGTCGAGGACACACCCTCGAGCAGCGGCACGGCCAGCACCTCGAACCCCAGCCGCTCGAGCAGCTCGAGGTCGCCGCGGCGCTTGCGCCCGAAGCGGAAATCCGCGCCAGCGACCACGACGGCGGCGTCGCCCAGCTGCTGCGCCGCGAACTCCTCCGGCTCCAGCTTGGCGACGTCGAGCGTGAACTCGACCACGGTCGTCTCGGCGACCCCCAGCTCGTTGAGCAGCTCGAGCCGGCGCTCGAGCGTCGCGAGCGCCTCGACGAAGTTGCCGAGCACGACCCGTGGGTGCGGCTCGAACGTCAGTACCCGCACGGGCAGCCCGGTCTCGAGGGCGGTCTCGATCACCCGGCGATGACCGAGGTGGACGCCGTCGAACGTCCCGACCACGACCGCGAACCGCGCTTCGGTGCTCACGGGAGCAGGGCGAGCGCCTGCTCGGCCGGGATCACGCGCTCCTCGTCGGCGTCCTCGACGCTGAACGGGCCTACCTCGAGCCGGCGCAGGGCCACGCAGTGCCCGCCGAGCGCCTCGGCGATCGCCCGGACGTAGGTTCCCGAACTGACGCGAAGATCGAGCGTGACGATGCCGTTCGTATACGCGATGACGTCGAGCGCGTCGACCCGCGAGCGCCGCAGCGGCATCTCGACCTCGACGCCGCGGCGGTGCAGCTTGTAGGCGCGCTCACCGCCGATCTTGACCGCGGACGCGGCCGGGATCGGCAGCTCGATCTCGCCGCGGAGGCCCTCGAGCCCGCGCTCCAGCTCGTCCGGCGAGGGCGCCTCCTGCCGGCCGACCACATCGCCTTCCGGATCGCCCGTCGTCGTACGGGCCGTCAGGTCGACGTCCGTGAGATAGCGCTTGTCGAGACCGACGAACGATCCCGCCAATTTTGTCGAGCGCCCGGAGAGCAGAAGCAACAATCCCGTCGCGAAAGGGTCAAGAGTTCCCGCATGGCCCATCTTCGTCCCGAGGCGCGAGCGCACGCGCGCCAGGACCGCGAACGAGGACGGCCCGGCGGGCTTGTCGACGAGGATGATCCCGCTCGGCTCGAGGCCCTTCGGCGGCATCAACGCGACGCAGCCGAGGCGGCCACGAACTCGCGCCTGAGAAAGGCGGTGATCTCGTCGATCGAGTCGTCGCTGGAGAAGCCCGCCGCCTGCCGGTGCCCGCCGCCGCCCGACTCGCGCGCGATCGCTGAGACGTCCAGCTCGTCGTGGGAGGCGCGGAGCGAGATCCGGCGGGCCGGCGAGCCGCCGCGGGGAGGCTCGCGGATCAGCGCGGCCATGTCGGCGCCCTCGACCGCGCGCAGGAAGTCGATGATCCCTTCCGAGTAGGGCTCGACCGCGCCCACATCGCCGAAATCGTCGCGAAGCAGGTACGAGACGACGAGCCCCCCACCCTCGTACACCTGCGCCCGCTCGAGCGCGCGCGCGAGCAGTTTCAGCTTCGCGAACTGGACGCTCTCGTACACCCCCTGGAAGACCTTGTGGACGTCGGCGCCGGCCTCGACCAGCTCCGCCGCGAGCCGAAGCGCCTTCGGGGTCGTGTTCGCGTACTGGAAACGGCCGGTGTCGGTCACGAGCGCGACGTAGAGCGGCTCGGCCAGCTCGGGGGTCAGCTCGAGCCCGAGCTCGCGGATGACGTCGCGGAGCACCTCTCCCGTCGACGAGGCGACCGCGTCGACGAGATTGACGTCGCCGAAGCGGGAGTTGTCGTGGTGATGGTCGATGTTGATCGTGAACGGCGCCGAGTGGAGCGCCGCGGCGTCGGCGGCGAGACGGCTCTCGTTCGCGGCGTCGACGGCGACGAGCCTGCGCTCGGCCGCGTCGTCCGGGAGCTCGCGGCGAAGCTGCTCGAGCGGCAGGAACCGGTATTCGCCGGGCAGCGGCGCCGGGCCGGGCAGGAACATGAGGCTGTCCTTGCCGAGCGCCGTCAACGCGAGCTGAGTCGCGAGCAGGGAGCCGAGGGCGTCACCGTCGGGGTTCTCGTGCGTCGTGACGAGGAAACGGTCGGCGCCGCGGATCGCCTCGACGACCGCCCCGAGGTCAGCCTGCGTCGCGCTCTGGTTCAGCGGCTTCGGATTCGGGGGCGAGGTCATCGATCAGCTTGGACATCCGCACGCCGTGCTCGACCGCGTGATCGTATTGGAACGTGAGTGTCGGGGTCCGCTTCAGGCGGACCTCCTGCGAGATCCGGGACTGAAGGACCCCGTGGGCGGCGTCGAGCGCCGTCATGCTCTTGCTCCGCTTCTTCTCGCCGCCGAGCACGCTGACGAACACGACCGCCTGGCGGAGATCCGGCGACGTGTCGACGCCGGTCACGGTCACGAACCCGATCCTGGGGTCCTTCAGCTCGAGCAGCGCCTCCGACAGGACCTGTCGCAGCGACTCGTTGACTCTGCGCATCCGGTCCGGCACCCACCTACCGTAGCGGCGCCGGCTCGACTACCGATCGTCGAGGGTCACGAGCTCGCGGTCGACCTGCCCGAGCTCCCACTCGCGCGAGGCGAGGTAGCGCTCCGCGTCGGCGAGCAGGCGCTCGGCCTCGCCCGCCTCGCGCGTGACGACCGCGACGGTCAGCCGGGCGCGCTGCCAGACGTCGTGATGGTCGACTTCGGCGACCGCGGCGCCGAAGCGGTTGCGCAGCTGCTCCTTTGCCGAGCGGACGTGCATTCGCTTCTCCTTCAGCGAATGCGCTTCCGGAAAGTGGAGCTCCGCCGAGAGGACGCCGATCCAGCCGCTTGCCATTTACCGCATTCAAGCCTCAACTCCGAGCGTCCGCGAGCCGATCATGCCTCGGACATGCTCAATGTCGCGCGGTTCTCTGCTGTTCTCATCGTCTTCGTTGCCAGCGTCGCCGGCGTGGCGTGGACGACTGCGTCCGCCGAGCGCCAGATCGGCGCGCGCGAATTCGAGGAGCGCCAGGCGGCCGAGGCGATGCTCGACGCCCAGCTGGCACGCGAGAGCGCCCTGCGCGGCTACTCCGAGTCCGGCGGCGAGGGTTTCCTCCAGGCCTACGACGAAGCGACCGCCTCGCTGGCCGCCGCCGCCGACGGCGCGCGGGAGCTGGCCGGCGCGACCGACTCTCAGGAGACGGACGCGATCGCGGAGCAGGAGCGGCTCGCGGAGCGCTGGGCCGGGATCGCGAACGACACCGTCATCCGCGTCCGGAACGGCCGGCCGATCCCCGCGGAGTCGACGGCCGCGCGCGACGACCTCCTCGATCGCTTCGCGCGGGCCAACGACGACCTGCTCGACCTGATGGCGGACGAGAGCGCCGACGCGCATGCGGACGCGGTCGAGCGCGCCGTCCTCCTGATCGTGCTGCTCAGCGTCGCGTTCGCCGCCACGGGTGCGCTCCTGCTCGCACGGATGCGCCGCCGCGAGGCGCGCCGGCAGCTGGCGGACGCCGAGTACTACTCCTCCCAGCGCGAGTTCGCCGAGACGCTCCAGGTGACGGAGAACGAAGGCGAGGCGCACGCGCTCCTGAAGCGGCATCTCGAGCGGTCGCTCGCCGGCTCGGAGATCGTCGTCCTCAACCGCAACAACAGCCAGAACCGGCTCGAGGCGGCGACGCCCGTCGATCCCGACGGCGCGCTCGGCCGGTCCCTCGTGGACTCCTCCCCCAGCTCCTGCCTCGCGGTCCGGCTCGGCCGCGCCCACTCGCAGTCGGTCGAGAAGGAGCCGCTGCTGACCTGCGATCTCTGCGGGCGGCACGAGCGGACGACCTGCGTCCCGTCCCTCGTCGGCGGCGAGGTGATCGGCTCGGTTCTCGTCTCCCATGCGCGGCCGCTGACCCAGTCCGAGCAGAGCCGGGTCGACGAATCGGTCAGCCAGGCTGCGCCGGTGCTGGCCAACCTGCGCAACCTCGCCGTCGCCGAGGTGCGTGCGGCGACGGACGGCCTCACCGGGCTCCCGAACGCGCGCAGCCTGCGCGAGAGCCTCGTGCGGATGGTCGCGCAGGCCGCCCGCTCGGAGCTGCCGCTCTCCGCCGTCCTCTGCGACCTCGACCACTTCAAGCAGATCAACGACGTCTACGGGCACGAGAAGGGCGACCAGGCGCTCGCAGCGGCCAGCGCCGCCATGCGCGCAGCGCTCCGCCAGAGCGATCTCGCGGGCCGCTACGGCGGCGAGGAGTTCCTGATCCTGCTCCCGGACACGCCGCTCGACGGCGCCGTCGTGCTCGCGGAGAAGCTCCGCGACGAGGTCGCGCTCGTCGAGGTGCCGGGTGTCGACCGCTCGATCACGGCGAGCTTCGGCATCGCCTCGTTCCCGGCCGACACGCCGGACGGGGACATGCTGATCCGGATGGCCGACCGGGCGCTCTATGCGGCGAAGTCGCGCGGACGCAACTGCGTCGTCACCGCCGCCGAGCTGCTCGCAGAGGCGATGCCGGGCTAGGCAGCCGGCGCCGGCGTGCTGCCTGCCGGCTCGTCGAGCGACGTCCGCTCGACCTGGCGCGTCTCGTAGGCCTCGAGGACGTCGTCTTCCTTGACGTCGTTGAAGCCCTCGAGCAGGATCCCGCACTCGAAGCCCTCGGCGACCTCGCGCGCATCCTCCTTGAACCGCTTCAGCTGCGAGATCGTCGTGTCGTAGATCACGGTGCCGTCGCGGACGACGCGAACCTGCGAGTTCCTGCGGACGACCCCGGACGTGACCATGCAGCCGGCGATGGTGCCGAGCCGCGAGACCTTGAAGAGCGCGCGCACCTCGGCCTCGCCGATGATCTCCTCGGTCTGGACGGCCGTGAGCATGCCGACGAGCGCCTGCTCGATGTCCTCGGTCAGCTGATAGATGACGCGGTAGGTGCGGATGTCGACGCTCTCGCGCTCGGCGAGCGCGCGGGCCTCGGCGTTCGGGCGCACGTTGAAGCCGACGACGAGCGCGTTCGAGGTGGCGGCGAGCATGATGTCGCCCTCCGTGATCGGGCCGACGCCCTGGTGGATCACGTTGACGCGTACCTCGGGATGCTCGATCTTCGACAGCTCGGAGACCGCGGCCTCGACCGAGCCGCCGACGTCGCCCTTGAGGATCAGGTTCAGGTCCTGGACGGCGCCCTCCTGCAGCTGCGAGAAGAGGGTCTCGAGCGAGACGCCGCCCTTCGAGCGCTGCGCGAGCTGCTCGCTCCGGAGCCGCTGGCCGCGCCGCTGCGCGAGCGTGCGCGCCTCGCGCTCGTCCTCGACCACGCGCGCGAACTCACCCGCGGGCGGCGGCGCGTTGAAGCCGAGGATCTCGACCGGGGTGCCCGGACGGGCCTCCTGCACCTTCTCGCCGCGGTAGTCGTGGAGGGCGCGCACCTTGCCGTATGCGTCGCCGGCGACGATCGCGTCGCCGACACGGAGCGTGCCGCGGTGGACGAGCATCGTCGCGACGGGGCCGCGGCCGACGTCCAGGCGCGACTCGATGATCGGGCCCGAGGCCTCGGCGTTGGGATTCGCCGTCAGCTCGAGCTCGGCGTCGGCGACGAGCAGGACCTTCTCGAGCAGGTCGTCGAGGTTCGTCTTCTGCTTCGCGGAGACGTTGGAGAACTGGACGGTGCCGCCCCAGTCCTCGGGCTGCAGGCCCTCGGCGGCCAGGTCGGCCTTGACCCGGTCGGGGTTCGCATCCGGCATGTCCATCTTGTTGACGGCGACCACGATCGGCACCTCGGCCGCACGGGCGTGGGAGATCGACTCCTTCGTCTGCGGCATGACGCTGTCGTCGGCCGCGACGACCAGCACGGCGATGTCCGTCACCTTCGCGCCGCGGGCGCGCATGGCGGTGAACGCCTCGTGGCCGGGCGTGTCCAGGAACGTGATCTTGCGGCCGCCGACGTCCGCCTGGTAGGCGCCGATGTGCTGGGTGATGCCGCCGGCCTCGGTCTCGACAACGGCCGCCTCGCGGATCGCGTCCAGCAGCGTCGTCTTGCCGTGGTCGACGTGGCCCATGATCGTGACCACCGGCGGACGGGGCGCGAGATCCTCCTCGGCGTCCTCGAACACCTCCGGCAGCTCCTCCTCGTCGGCCGCGTGCTTGATCGTGATCTCGCGGCTGAGCTCCGTCCCGACGAGCTCGACCTCTTCGTCGGAGAGCGACTGCGTGATCTGGACCATCTGGCCGAGGCCCATCATGATCTTGATGATCTGAGCCGCCGGCACGCCGAGCGCCTGCGAGAGATCGCGAACCGTGACGCCCGACGGGACCGTCGCGGGACCGGTCGGCGGAGCGACCTCCTGCTTCTCGCGCTTCGGGGTCGCGTCGGTGCGACCGCGCGCCTGACGCGGGTTCGGGCGGTTGTTGCCGCCCTCGATCACGACGCGGCGCTTCCGCCCCGGCGCACCCTGGCGCGGGCGGATCGGGCGGTTCGGCTTGTTGGGTCCGTCAGCCATCAGCGTCCAATTCTAGAGGGTGTGCGAAAAGCAGCGAGAGCGCCGGATCGACCGAGACGTTCTGCCGCAGGACGCGGTTGAACGCGCGCCCTGAGAGCGCCCGCTCGAAACAGGCGAGCCGGCGGCACGTGTAGACGCCGCGACCGGGCTCCCCACGCCCCGGCACGAGCGCTCCGTCCCGGGCCGCAAAACGGGCGAGCTCGGCCTGCGGCGCCTTGCGCCCGCAGCCCGCACAGGTGCGTTCCGGAGTCACGCAGGCGTCTCGTCCTCCTGGCGGTCGGCCGCAAGCGGCTCGTCGGCAGGGATCTCCTCCGACGGCTCGTCGGTGGCCTGCTCGACCTCCGCGACCGGCTCGAGCTGATCGGCCTCCTCGGGGGTCGCGACCTCCTCGACGGCCTCGGCGGGGACGACCTCCGGCTCCTGGCCGACGAGCGCCTGGTGCGCGGGCACGCCGCAGTAGCGGGTGCCGGTGATCGAGGCGTTCGGGCAGCGCTTGCCGTTCGAGAGGATCGCAGCGCAGCGGCCGGAGAAGTCGCCGGCCTCGCCCTCGCCCTCGCCGGCGCCCGCGAACGCCGCCTCGGCCTCGGCCTGGGCGAACTCCTCGTCGGACTGGATGTCGACCTTCCAGCCGGTCAGGCGCGCGGCGAGGCGGGCATTCAGCCCTTCCTTGCCGATCGCCAGCGCGAGCTGGTCGTTCGGGACGACGACGGTCGCCTCCTTGGTCTCGTCGTCGATGTAGACCTCGCGCACGCGTGCGGGCGAGAGCGCCTTCGCGACGAACCGGGCCGGCTCCGTGTTCCACGGGATGATGTCGATCTTCTCGCCGCGGAGCTCCGAGACGACCATGCGCACACGCGAGCCGCGGGGGCCGACGCAGGCGCCGACCGGATCGACGCCCTGGGCGTGCGACTCGACCGCGATCTTGGCGCGGTAGCCGGGCTCGCGGGCGACGCCGCGGATCTCGACGAGGCCGTCGGCGATCTCGGGGACCTCGAGCTCGAAGAGCGTCTTGATCAGCTCGGGATCGCGGCGCGAGAGGATCACCTGCGGGCCCTTGGTGCCGGAGCGGACCTCGGTGATCACGGCCTTGATCCGGGAGCCCTGCTCGTAGCGCTCGCCGTCGACCTGCTCGGAGCGAGGCAGCAGCGCCTCGACCTTGCCGAGGTCGACCAGCACGTTGTTGCGGTCGCCAGCCTGCTGGACGATGCCGGTGACGACCTCGCCCTGGCGGTCGATGTACTCCTCGTACATCATCGCGCGCTCGGCTTCGCGGATGCGCTGCTGGATCACCTGCTTGGCGGTCATCGCGGCGATACGGCCGAAGTCGTGCGGGGTCACGTCGGAGCGGTCGATCAGCTCCTCGGGCACCTGGTCCCAGTCGAGCTCGAGCTCGTCCTGGTTGATCAGGGTGTGCTGCTTCTCCCCCGTCTCCTCCTCGAGCCGCTCGAGCTCGTCGATCTTGGCCTCCATCGCCTCGTCGAGCAGCCGGGCCTCGAGGTCCGTCGGGATGTCGATCGCGAAGACGCGGAACTCACCCTCCTCGTCGAGCTCGACCGCGGCGTGGCGGGCGGCGCCGGGAGTCTTCTTGTAGGCGGCGAGGAGCGCGTCCTCCAGGGCGTGGATGACGGTGTTCTCCTCGATTCCCTTCTCGCGCTCGAGCCCTCGGATGTGCTCGATGATCTCCTGCGACATGTGGCTCTTCTCCTACTGCTCGTAGACCAGGTTGCCCCGGACGACCTGGTCGTACGGGATCTCGATGGTGTCGTCGCCCGACCGGACGGCGACCGACTGCGGGCCGGCGCTGACGATCTCGCCCTTCAGGCGCTTGCGCTCGGGCGTGCGGAGCGTCACCTGACGGCCGATCGCGTTGCGGAAGTGCTCGGGCGTGCGCACGGGGCGCTCGATGCCAGGTGAGGAGACGTCGATCGCGTATTCGCGCCGGTACTCGCGCAGCACGTCGGTGACGCGCGCGCAGAGCGCGTGGTCGACGCCCTCGACGTGGTCGACGAAGACGGTGAAGCGCTCGGGGCTCGAGAGCTCCACGGCCAGGACCTCGACACCCGGGAGGGCCGTCTCGACTTCCCGTCCGATCTGCTTCGTCAGTGTCCGCTCCTTCTCGTGCGTCGCGCTCAAAAACGTGGCTCCTTCAACAAAAATGGGCGCAGCGCGCCCATTTCGACCTGCCTGAAATGTGGTCTCGCCAGTGTAGCAAGCAGTAGGCCGTTCGGCCTATGCCGAGCCGAGCGCGAGCACGCCGGCGACGACCAGGAGCGCCCCCGCGAGCCGGCCCCGGGTCACCCGCTCGCCGAGGAACGGCGCCGCCAGGGCGACCGCGAAGAGGACGCTCGTCTCGCGGACCGCCGCGACCGGGGCTGCCGGCGCCAGCTGGAGCGCCGCGAGCACGAGCACATAGGCGAGGAAGCCGCCGCAGCCGGCGAGGACGGCGCGGGAGCTCCACTCGGCGCGAAGGCGCTTCTGCCCGCAGACGAGCGCCGCGCCGACGGCGGTCGGCACCAGGGCGAACAGGAGATACGGAACGGGGTTCGCGTGCTGGATCCCCTCGGCGTCGACGAGCGTGTACGCCGCGATCTGGCCCGCGATCACGAGCCCGAGCACGACGCCCAGCCGGTCGCCGCCGCGCAGCCCGCGGACGAGCACGACGCCGACCGCAACGGCCAGGACACCCGCGACCTCGATTCCCGTCGGCTCATAGCCCGTCGCGACGGCGCCGACGAGCACGAGCACGGGCGCGCCGCCGCGCGCGAGCGGGTAGACGAGCGAGAGCTCGGCCCGCTGGTACGCCGCGCTGAGCGTGAAGAAGTAGACGAGCTCGAGCGCGCCCGATGCGGCGAGCCACGGAATCGCCTCCCGTTCGATCCCCCACGTCGCGAGCGCAAAGGGCAGCGCGACGACGAGGCTGGACCCGAGCGCGACCGCCGTCGCCGCGAGCACGTCGCGCGAGCCGGCGAGAAGCAGGTTCCAGAGCGCGTGGAGCACCGCCGCGCCGAGCGCGAGCCCGAGCGCCGCCGTGCTCATCCGAGGACGATCGTGACCGGGCCGTCGTTCACGAGCTCGACGTCCATGCGGGCGCCGAAGACGCCCTGCTCGACGGCGGCTCCGGCCTCGCGCAGCGCGCTGCAGAACCGCTCGTAGAGCCGCTCCGCCTCCTCGGGCGGCGCAGCGCCCGCGAAGCTCGGGCGGTTCCCCTTGGCCGTGTCCGCGATCAGGGTGAACTGGCTGACGACGAGCACGCCGCCGCCGGTGTCGAGGACGGAGCGGTCGAACCGGCCCTCGTCGTTGGCGAAGATCCGCAGCCGCGCGACCTTCTCGGCGAGCCGGGCCGCGTCGCTCTCACCGTCCCCGTCCGCAACGCCGAGGAGCACGAGCAGCCCCGCCCCGATCTCGCCGGCGACCCGCCCGTCGACCCGCACCGCTGCGCGGGAAACGCGCTGAATCACGGTCCTCATGTCGACCCGCACTATCGCCGATAGAGAAACCGTGGAAGCTGCGGCAATTCCGACGCCCGCGTCTGCGGACCCGTACGGCCGACCTGAGGGCAGGCCGCAGCTCGGCTCGCTCCTGCTCCGGGACGGCGTCATCACCGCCGAGCAACTCGTCGCCGCGCTCACCCAGAAGGAAGCCGAAGGCGGCCGCCTCGGCGAGATCCTGCTCCGCTACAACGTCGTCACGGCCGGCGCGATCGCACGGGCGCTGGCCGAGCAGTACGGCTTCGAGTACGTCGAGCTGACCCGCTCCGACCTCGATCCGGCCGCGACCGCCCTCCTCCCCGAGAAGGTCGCCCGCCGCCTCTCCGCGCTGCCGATCGGCTTCGACGACGAGGACACGGTGATCGTCGCCGTCACCGACCCCACCGACGTGATGGCGTCCGACGACCTGCGTCTCGCGCTCGGCCTGCAGATCCGGTTCGTGGTCGTCTCGGTGTCCGACCTCGCGCGCACGCTCGACCGCTGCTTCCGCGCCAGCGTCCATGTCGAGATGGAGTCCGACGCGTTGACGCCGGAAGAGGAAGCTGCGATCGAGGACATCACCGACGGCGACGTCACCGACGCCCCCGCGATCAAGCTCGCCAACCAGATCATCGCGAACGCGATCGCCGAGGGCGCCTCGGACATCCACTTCGAGCCGCAGCCGCACGCGCTGGTCGTCCGCGCCCGGATCGACGGCGTGATGCGGAAGTTCTCGGAGGTGCCGGCGGGCCTGACGGCCGCGGTCACGAGCCGGCTCAAGATCATGGGCGAGCTCGACATCGCGGAACGGCGCAACACCCAGGACGGCCGCGTCTCGCTCCGTTACGACGGCCAGCCCGTCGACCTGCGGATCGCCGTCCTCCCGACCACGTTCGGCGAGAAGGTCGTGCTCAGGATCCTCCACCGCTCCTCGGGACGGCTCGGGATCTCGGACCTCGGGATGCACCCGGAGGCCGAAGCCGTGCTGACCCGGGCGCTGAAGCAGCCGTACGGCGCCGTCCTCACGGTCGGCCCGACCGGCTCCGGCAAGACGACGACGCTCTACGCCGCGCTCGAGTTCCTGAACGACAACGAGCGCTCGCTGGCGACGATCGAGGATCCGGTCGAGAACCAGATTCCCGGGATCTCCCAGGTCGAGGTCAACGTCCGCGCCGGGCTGACCTTCGCGCGCGGTCTGCGGACGATGCTGCGCGCCGACCCCGACGTCGTCCTGATCGGCGAGGTGCGCGACGAGGAGACCGCCCGGATCGCGATCCAGGCCGCGATGACCGGCCACCTCGTGCTGACGACGCTGCACACGCACAATGCCGCCGCCTCGGTCGCGCGCCTCCGCGACATGGGCGTCGACCAGTCGCTGATCGCGACCTCGATCAACTGCATCGTCGCGCAGCGCCTCGCGCGCCGGCTCTGCGTCCACTGCCGAGAGCCGTACATCCCGACGCCGGCAGAGAAGATCGCCGACGGGCTGATGGGCGTCCTCGACGAGGACGAGGTCCTCTACCGCCCGAAGGGCTGCGCCGACTGCAACGAGCAGGGCTACGTGGGCCGCGTCGCGCTCTACGAGGTGATGCCGATCAGCGGCAAGATCCGCCACCTGATCGAGGCCTCGACCGAGGAGATCTTCGCCGCCGCCGTCGAAGGCGGGATGATCACCCTGCGCGAGGACGGAATCCGCCTCTGCCGTGCCGGCATCTCCTCACTCGAGGAGATCCACCGCGTCACCGGCGACCGCTTGATGTAACTACGCCGTCTCGGTGTCGTCGTCGAGCTGCATGATCCGCTCGGCGTAGGTCTCGCTCTCGGGCGAAAGTGAGCTCGCGAGCTTGTAGTGCCCGTTCGCCTCCGCGTCGCGCCCCTGCTTCTCGAGCGCCCGGCCGAGCGCGTAGTGGGCGTAGTCGTCGGTCGGCGAGAGCTCGAGCACCGCCCGGAACTCGGCTTCCGCCTCCTGCCAGCGCTGGATCCGGAAGTAGGCGATCCCGAGCGCCTCCCGGATCGAGGCCTTGTCCGGCTCGAGCTTCTTCGCCTTCTCGAGCGCCACGGTCGCCTGCGCGGCCATCCCGTCCTTCAGGTGCGCCTTGCCCTGCTGGAAGTGGTCGTACGCGTCGGTCACAAGCCTCCAAGGTAGGGGAAGTTGTGCTCGAGGAGATCGAAGGGCGTCGTCAGGCCGCGTGTCCGGCCGACCTCGATCCCCGCTATCTGCTCTCCCGCGTCGATCGCATGTTGAAACGCCGTCGAGAGCTCGAACGGGCGCGCCCCCGGCAGCGCCTCGACATGGGCGGCGACCGCCGGCCCGACGGCCCAGAGCGGCATCGCCAGCACCCCGGCGCCGAGCACGCGCGTGACGCGGCCGGCCTCGAGCTCGACCGTTCCCGGCAGAGGCTGCACGGCGAGCGCGCCGGCCGCCCCGGAGCCGGCGAATGCCTCGGCGAAGCGGCCGATGTCGCCGTTCGCGAAGACCATGTCCGCGCCGAGGACGAGGTACGGCGCCGCCGCGCCCGCGGCCACGACCGCGTGCGCGGATCCGTCCGGCGAGCTCTGCCGGGCGTAGCCGACCTCGAGGCCGAAGCCGCCGCCGTCGCCGACGAAGCGCTCGACCTGTTCCGCGAGATGGCCGGTCACGATCGTGACGCGGGGCACTGCCGCCTCGGCGAGCTCCCGCAGCAGCCGTGCGAGCACCGGAGTGCCGTCGACCGGGAGCATCGGCTTCGCGTAGCGCTCTGTCAGCGGCCGCAGCCTCGTGCCGAGGCCCGCCGCGATCACGACTGCTGGGATCACGTTCGCAGCGAGCGCAGCGCGAGCAGGCCGCGCATACGCGCCCCGCGGCCGAGGTGGCGCCTGAGCTCGTGCAGGAGCTTCCGCAGCTCGCGGCGCGAGCGCGCCGCAGCAGCCGCGCTGCCCTCCGACGGCCCGAAGCGCGCCTCGGCGAGCGCCTCCGAGAACTGCCGGCCGTCCGCGCCCAGCTCCGAGTGCACCAGCGCGCGCAGCTCCTCCGGCGTCGCGCTCGCTCCGACCGCGACCCCCTGGTCGGCGAGGAAGTCCACGAGCTCGTGCCGAGCGGCGCCGGCGAGGCGGCGGGGATCCCGGGTGAGATACCGGAGCCGCCGCCGCACGAGCTTGACCACGCCGAGCGCGGCGACTGCGGCGACGACGAGCAGGAGGAGCAGCCACAGGGGGCTTCGACCCTCGTCGCGGGCGAGGCGACCGGCCGCAGCCTGCTCCGCCAGCTTCTCCTTCTGCGCGAGCAGGCGCAGCTGATCGGCGCCGCCGCCGTCGACCGAGCGCGCGCCACCGAGGAATCCGTCGGCGGCATCGCCGGCGTTGAAGCCGGTCGACGAGGCGCTGTAGCTCCCCGCGAGCGAGCCCCGATCCGGGGTCGGATCGAACGCCAGCCAGCCGTAGCCCGGGAACCAGACCTCGACCCAGGCGTGGGCGTTGTGGTCGGTCACCGTCCACCCGCCGTCCTCGAACTTGCCGCTCGTGAAGCCGGCGGCGACCCGTGCGGGGACGCCGAGCATCCGCAGCATCAGCGCCATCGCGCCCGCGAAATGCTGGCAGTAGCCGCGCTTGCCCTCGGCGACGAAGTGCGCGAGCGGCGGTACTCCGGCGCTCGCGGGCGGCGACTCGTCGTAGGTGAAGCCTCCGGTCGAGCGCAACCACGCCTCGATCGCGAGCACCGCGCCGTACGGCGTGCGGGCATCTGCGCGCAGCTGCCGCGCCTGCTGCCACATCGCTTCGTAGGGCCACAGCGCGAGGTAGCGGTCGTCCTCGAAGAGCCCGTCGACGAGCTGGTCGCGTCCGGGCGTCCCGAAGGGGTCGACGCGGGTCCTGCCGATGTCGAGGAACCGATCGAGCACGGCCGGGTAGCGCGCAGGCAGGCCGGCGAGCTCCGCAGGGCCTGGTCGCGGCGCATAGCTGTAGACCGAGTAGGTGTGGCCCCGCCGGAGCCCGTTCTGCACCTGCACGATCCCGTCCGAGAGCCGGAAGACCGTGCCGAGCTGCGGCCCGTCCAGCGCCACCGGCTGCGCCGCCCCCACGATGCGCGATTCCTGGAGCCCGACGACCTCGACGTCCTGGCGAATCCACGTGCGCCGGTTCGCCGCCTGGGCCGGCAGGAGCGGATCCGCCGGAAGGCGTCCCTGCGCGACGCCGGTCGAGAGCGGCGTCGGATTCTCGATCCAGCCGTCGGAGTCGGAGTCGAACTGGTCGAGCGTCGTCGCACGCCAGTAGAGGCCCCGCTTCGGGCCCGTGATCCGCAGCACGGTCGTCCGCTTCTTCGGGAACTCGATCCCGCCGTAGTTCGCGTTCCAGACGAAGCGCACCGACACGGGGTCGCCGATGATGCCGCCCGGGCTCCACTGCTCCCACGCGAGCACACCGTCCTTGGCCACCGCGGCCGAGCTGGACGCGCCCGCAGCCACGAGGACGACCACCGCCCCTGCAACGAGGGCGGGGGCGGGGCGCGACGCACGCAGGCCTGCAAGGACCCAGAGCGCGGCGACGAGGATCATCGTCCCGAGCGCGATGCCGCTGGACGGGTAGAGCGTGGCCGGCCAGCCCGCGCCCGCGATCACGGCCAACAGCGCCGGCAGCGGCCGCCGGGCGGCGATCGCCTGGGCCAAGACGACGCAGAACGCGAAGATCGCGAGCAGGAGGACGCCGTGCATCCGCTGGTGCTCGACCGCGTTGAAGGGGACCGTGACGTCGTAATAGCCGCCGACACCGTTCACGAAGCGGTCGAGCACGGGCTCGAAGAACCCCGGCCGGTCGTCGATCGCGGGCGTGTCCAGCGCGACCCACGCGGCGACCAGTGCGGCCGCCGGGACCAGCGCGAGCCGGATCCACAGCTTCGGCGCCAGCGCCGGGCCGAGAGCCAGCAGCACGATCCACAGCCAGTCGAGCCCCTGCCCGCGCGTCTCCTCGAGCCGCAGCCAGCAGAGCGCGATCAGAACGCCCGGGACGGAGTAGACGGCGAGCGTCCTAGCCATGCGCGCTCCGCAGCACGGGGGCGGCACCCAGCACGTCCGCCAGCGAGTCGCCACGACGGAGGACGGCGACGGCAACCCCGGCCCCCTGCAGCCGGAGGAGCTCCGGCTCGACCTTCGTCGGCCGCCCGGCGAAGCTCGCGGTGTCCACCCAGACGACACTGACGCCCTGGCCGGCGAGCGCGCGCTGGACGAGCTTCGTCGCAAGCGGGCCGGAAAGGCGGGCGGTGATCACGACCGTCTCGACTGCGCGCGACGCCGCCCCGCTCTCCCGCGAGAGCAGCTCGACCACCGGCCGCGTGCCGTCCGCCTGAGCCTCCGCGAGCACGCCGAGCGCCGCCAGCCAGTCCCCATCGAGCGAGGTCACCCTGACACTCGGTCGCCCGGCGGAGTTGACGGCGAGCACCGCCCGCCGGGCATGCGCCGCGTGGGCGCGCAGGATCGAACCTGCCGCCCGCACCTGAACGTCGAAGCTGTCCGCCACGACGGCCTCGGCATCCGCGTCGAGGATCACCGCGATCTCGTCGCGGGGCGCGTCCTCGAGCTCCTTCACCATCAGCTGGCCGCGCCGGGCGGTCGTCTTCCAGTGCACCTTCCGCAGCGACTCGCCCTGCTCGTACTCGCGCACGGAGTGGAGGTCGAAGCCGGACGGACGCCGCAAGAGCAGCCTGCGGCCGTCCTGTGCGTGCGCGCCGCTCTCGGAGAAGAGCCGGTCGAGGATGACGAGGCGCGGATAGACGAGCAGCGACCCGCGCGCGTCGAGATCGACCTCCGCCCGCGCGAGCCCGAACGGATCGTCGATCGTCGCCCGCGCCTCCTCGACGACGTAGCGCCCGCGCGGCACGCGTTCGAGGACGTAGGTGCCGCGGTAGCCGCCGCCCGCACGGTTCAGCGTCGTCACCTGCTCGCCGAGACGCGCGATCCGCTCGGTCACGGTCAGCCCTGGCAGGGGCAGCCACGTCAGCGGCCGCGCGTCGAGGCTGACCCAGACGTCCCCGCCCTCCAGCAGCGCGCCCTTCCCCGCTCGCCGCCCCAGCCGGATCGGGCCGGCGGCCAGCCGCACCCAGCCGGCGGCCCCGAGCGGCGCCAGCACGAGCCCGGTCGCCACCGGATAGAGCGCCTTGGCGCCGAAGAGCCAGGCGATGACGTACGTCGCCGCACCCAGCAGCAGCGTCAGCCAGCCGCGCCGGGTCATCCCCTAGACCGGGACTGGGGTCTGCTCGACCGCCTCGCCGACGATCTCCTCCGCGGTGAGGCCGGCGGAGCGCGCCTCCGGCGCGAGGATGAGCCGGTGGGCGAGCACGGGCCGGGCGATCGCCTTGACGTCGTCCGGAAGCACATAGTCGCGCCCTTCCGCGAGCGCACGCGCCTTCGCGACCCGGAGCAGCGCGATCCCCGAGCGCGGGCTGGCACCGAGAGCGAGCCGCGAGCTGCCGCGCGTGTGGCGGAGCAGGGCGACGACGTAGCGGTTGAGGCTCTCCTCGACGAAGAGCGAGCGCGCCTCGTCGATCGCGGCCGTGACCTCGGCGAGCGTCGCGACCGCGGCCAGGGTGTCGAGCGGCGGCTCCGTCGTCTGCTCGTTCAGCATCCGCGCCTCGTCCGCGAGCTGCGGGTACCCGAGCGAGAGCTTCATCGAGAAGCGGTCGAGCTGGGCCTCGGGCAACGGATACGTGCCCTCGTACTCGATCGGGTTCTGGGTCGCGATCACCATGAACGGGCGGTCGAGCGGGTACGACTCCCCGTCGATCGTCACCTGGCTCTCCTGCATCGCCTCGAGCAGGGCCGCCTGCGTCTTCGGCGAGGCGCGGTTGATCTCGTCGACGAGCAGCACGTTCGCGAAGACGGGACCCGGCCGGAACTCGAACTCGTTCGTGCGCTGGTTGAAGACGTTGACGCCCGTGACGTCGGACGGGAGCAGGTCGGGCGTGAACTGGATCCGCGAGAAGTCGAGATCGAGCGAGCGCGCCAGCGACTTCGCGAGCATCGTCTTGCCGACGCCGGGAAAGTCCTCCACGATCACGTGCCCCTCGGCGACGAGCGCGAGCACGATCAGCCGCAGCGTGTCCTCCGGCGCGTGGACGACGCGGGCGAGGTTCTCGACCAGCCGCTCGACGGTCTCGGCCGACGAGGCGACTGCTGCCGCGTCCCGCCTAGCCTCCACGCCGCTCCTCCAGCAGGCGCTCGACCTCGTCGACGATTCCGGCGGCGATCTCCGCCTTGGGCGCGCGCCGGAGCTCGCGCTCGCCGGCGCGGGTCACGAGCGTGACCTCGTTCTCGTTCGAGTCGAAGCCGATGCCGGGAGTGGACACGTCGTTGTAGACGACGAGATCGAGGTTCTTGTCTGTCAGCATCCGCCGCTTTCGCTCAAGACCGGCCTCGCCCGCCTCGGCGCCGAAGCCGACCAGCACCTGGCCGTTGCGCTCCTGCTCGCCGAGCTGGGCGAGCACGTCGGAGGTCGGCTCGAGCTCCAGCATCCACGCGTCGCCGGTCTTCGCGCGCTTCCCCGCGATCGCCTCCGTCGGCCGGTAGTCGGCGACCGCGGCGGCCATCACGACGACGTCCGCGTCGCGGGAGCGCTCCTTCGCCTCACGCTCGAGGTCGGCGGCCGTCGGCACCTCGACCACCTCGACCCCGTCCGGCGGGGCCACGGCCAGGTTGGCGGCGAGCAGCGTCACCTTGGCGCCGCGGCGCTTCGCCTCGGCGGCGAGCGCGACGCCCATCCGGCCCGAGGAGCGGTTGCCGAGGAAGCGCACCGCGTCGAGCGGCTCGCGCGTGCCGCCCGCGCTCACGAGCACGTGCGCGCCGGCGAGCGGACCGTCAGCCGCCGCGGTCTCTCCCGCCAGCAGGGCTTCGATCCGGCTCGCGATCGCCTCCGGCTCGCTCATGCGGCCGGAGCCGACCTCGCCCTCGGCGAGCTCCCCCGCCTCCGGCCCGATCAGCTCGACGCCGCGTTCGCGCAGCGTCGCCGCGTTCGCCTGCGTCGCCGGGTGCTCCCACATGCGCGTGTTCATCGCCGGCGCGACGAGGATCGGGCCCCGGTGCGCGAGCGCCGCCTCGGTGAGGACGTCGTCGGCGAGCCCGTGGGCCAGCTTCGCGAGCGTGTTCGCGGTCAGGGGCGCGATCACGAGCAGGTCGGCGCGCTCGAGGTGCGGATACGGATCGTCGCTCTGCGCCTTGCGTGCGAGCGCGAAAAAGGTCTCGGCGCGGACGAAGCGCTCCGCGCCGCGCGTCGGCAGCGGCAGCACGTCGTGCCCGGCCCTGACGAGCAGCCGCACGAGCTCGCAGGCCTTGTAGGCCGCGATGCCGCCGGTAACCCCCAGGAGGATGCGCGCCATCCGCCTCATTGTGCCCTCGAAAGCGTTGTCTGGGCGTTGCAGCCTGGTTACGCGCTCAGCCGAGCGTGGTCTGAGCAGCGCGAGGTCGGCAGAATGCGCCGGGCTCTGCCCGGTGCGGCGCCGACCGATCAGGCCGCGCTCAGCGCTTGCCGTAGTCGTACTTGATCTTGCCCTGGGCGATCTCCTCCAGGGACATGGTCAAGTAGTTCTTCGAGCGCGACTCGACGAGCGGCGGCGGGGCCTCTTCGAAGCCCATGCCCTCGCCGAGCTGGTGGTGATAGTTGTTGATCTGCCGCGCGCGCTTGGCCGCGACGATGACCAGCGCGTAGCGCGAGTCGACCCCACCGGCGTCCGTGTTCAGCAGTTCATCGATGCGAGGATGGATCATGAGCCGGCCATGGTACCCGCAGCGGCCAACTCCTGTTGGACGAGGGCCGAGAGCGCATCGGTCGCCCGCTCGACGTCGTCGTTGCGGACCATGTAGCGGAACCGGTGTGCCTGCTCGAGCTGGTGCCTGGCGATCGCGATCCGGTTCTCGATCTCGCCCGAACTCTCCGTCGCGCGGGCGCGCAGGCGCCGCTCCAGCTCGGGCACGTCGGCCGCGATGAAGAGGGTGACGCTCCGGTCGACCTGATCCTGCACCTCGAGCGCGCCGTCGATCTCCAGCTCGAGCACGCAGACGCTGCCCTCGGCTCCGATCCGGTCCATCTCCGAGGCGAGCGTGCCGTAGCGGCCGCCGACGAACTCGACGTGCTCGAGGAACTCGTTCGCCTCGATCCGGGCGACGAACTCCTCCTCGGTCAGGAACCAGTACTCGTGGCCGTTCGTCTCACTCGGACGCTGCGGGCGGGTCGTGGCCGAGACGGCGACCTCGAGCTCGGGGTGCCGGTCGAGGAGGCGCTTGATCAGCGTCCCCTTGCCGGCCCCACTCGGGCCGGTGATCACGAAGACGGGCAGAGGCCTATCTGTTGAAGAGGCCAATGAGCTCCGCGCGCTGCCGCTCGGAGAGACCGCCGACCGTCTTCGACTGGCTGATGCGGCACTGATTCAGTAGCCGCGCCGCCTTCACACGCCCGAATTTCGGCACGGCCATCAGCATGTCGAACACCTTGGCGGTCGAGACGTACTCGGGCGGATCGAGCAGAATCCCCTCGATCTGAACCCGTCCATCCTTGAGGTCCTTCTTCAGCTGAGCGCGCCGAACTCGGATGTCGTTGGCCCGCTTGAGCGCCTCCATCCTCTGATCCAGCGACCGCAGCGGGGCTTGGGCTTGCGTCTTCGACGACACCATGAGCGCGGGATACTAGCAGCCTTCCGAAGTCGGTCAAGCAGTCACTTTCGGCTTGTTTCCAGGCACTTTTTGCACTCTGTTGCCTGATCTGGATACGCTCATTTGCAGGGACGAATGGGCGAGGCGGTGTGCGTCCAGGGGATGTCCGAGGTCGCGTTTGGCAACTTCGGCGGCGAGCTCCGCCCTCACCCGAACCGGTGCTTCGGGGTCACCGAAAAGGACGGTGCCGAGCGCGACGGCGCTCGCGCCGGCTGCGATCAGCTCGAGCACGTCGAGCCCGGTACGGACCCCGCCCATGCCGACGATCGGGATCTCGACGGCCGTCGCGCAGGCGTAGACCGCGGCGAGCGCGACCGGCTTCAGCGCCGGTCCCGAGTAACCGCCGGTGCCGCGTGCGAGCGTCGGGCGGAGCGTCTGCGGGTCGAGCGCGAGCCCCCGCAGCGTGTTCACGAGCGAGAGCCCGTCCGCCCCCGCGGCCTCGACGGCCCGGGCCGCTTCGGCGATGTCCCAGGCCGAGGGTGAGAGCTTGGCGTAGAGCGGCAGGCTGGTCGCCGCCCGGCACGCGGCGACGATCGCCGCCGCGCTCTCCGGCGCCTCGTCGACGTTCGGGCACGAGAGGTTGAGCTCGATCGCGGCGACGTCCGCGACCGCGGCGCAGCTCTCGGCGTACTCGGCGGCGGAGAAGCCGCCGACCGAGATCCAGAGCGGACGGCCGAGCTCGCGGAGCTGCGGCAGGGTCTCGGCGAGGAAGCGCTCGCGTCCCGGGTTCGCGAGCCCGATCGAGTTGAGCATGCCGGCGTCGGTCTCCGCGATCCTGACGGCGGGGTTGCCCCCGCGCGGCTCGGGCGTGATCGTCTTCGTCACGAACGCGTCGAGCGAGCGCGCGACGTCGGGAGCGGTGAGGGCATCGAGGCAGCCGGAAGCGTTAAGCAGCACGGAGCACCGGCCCTTCGACGCAGAGCCGCTTCAACTCGCCCTCGATCTCGACCGCGCAGCCGTAGCAGGCGCCGAAGCCGCACGCCATCGGCGCCTCCCAGGCGAGCTGCGCGTCAGGCACGAGCTCGCGCAGCGCGGCCAGCATCGGCTCGGGGCCGCAGGCGAGCACGTCGTGCGGCTCGTCCGGAAGGAGCGCAGTGACGTAGGTCGGCTCGATGCAGACCTCGGCGCCGGGAAGGAGCGCGGCCGCCTCTGCGTGGAGCTCGCTGCGGAAGCCGAGGATGGCGGGCGCGTCGCCGAGCTCCTGCGCGAGATACGGCAGCGGCGCGATCCCGATCCCGCCGCCGACGAGTAGCGGCCGCTCGACGCCGAGGTCGAAGCCGTTGCCGAGCGGACCGAGAACGTGGAGCCGGTCGCCGCGCTCCAGGTCACAGAGCGCGCGTGTCCCCGGGCCGATCGGGTCGATCAGGAACGCCAGCTCGCCCGCCTCGGCGAGACAGACGCTCATCGGCCGCGGTAGCACGCGCCCCGGCGCCTCGAGCATGAAGAACTGACCGGGGACTCCCGCCTCCAGCCCGCCCTGCTCGACGCGCAGCAGCCTGTACGGCCCGACGCGCTCCGCGCCGCGGACTCTACGCAGCTCGCGTCTCATGCTCGATCCGCTCCTGAAGCGAGTGCGCGATCTCCGCGCGCGCGTTCGCGATCGCGTCGACCGCGAGCCGGGCGCCGGACAGGGTCGTGATGCACGGGACGCGCGCCGAGAGCGCTGCCTGCCTGATCAGAGCGCCGTCGCGGCGGGCGCCGGAGCCCTGGGGGGTGTTGACGACGAGGTCGCAGCGGCCGGCGCGGATCGCCTCGACGACGGGGTCGCCCTTCTCGAGCGTCGCCACCTCGAGCCCGACCGCCTCGAGCACCGCGGCCGTGCCCCGCGTGGCGAGGAGGCCGAACCCGAGCTCGGCGAGCGCCTGCGCGACCGGCGCGATCGCGGCCTTGTCCAGCTCGCGCACCGAGAGAAAGGCCGTGCCGCCGGTCGGGAGCGGACGCCCCGCGGCCCGCTCGGCCTTGGCGAAGGCGGTGGGCAGATCGGCGGCGCTCGCCATCACCTCTCCCGTCGAGCGCATCTCGGGGCCGAGCACCGGATCGGAGCCGGGGAAGCGGGCGAACGGGAGCACGGCTGCCTTGACACTCACGAGCTCGGGGCGCCGCTCCTCCGGCAGCTCGAGCTCGTGCAGACGGGCACCGGCCGCAAGCCGCACGGCGGCGTCGACGAGGTTGAGCCCGGTCGCCTTGCTCGCGAACGGCACCGTCCGCGAGGCGCGCGGGTTGACCTCGATCACGCTGACCTCGCCGCCGACCAGAGCAAGCTGCACGTTCAGCAAGCCGACGACGCCGAGGGCAGGCCCGAGCCGGCGGACGACCCGGCAGACCTCGGCGTACGTCTCCTCGTCGAGCGAGGGTGCCGGCAGGACGCAGGACGAGTCGCCGGAGTGGATCCCGGCCTCCTCGACGTGCTCCATCACGGCGCCGATGTGAACGGAGACGCCGTCGCAGAGCGCGTCGACGTCGATCTCCAGCGCTCCCTCGAGGAAGCGGTCGACGAGGACGGAGCCGGAGACGCCGGCCATCGCGGCACGCACCTGCTCCTCGTCGTAGCAGACCCGCATCGCCCGTCCACCCAGGACGTACGAGGGCCGGACGAGGACCGGATAGCCGACCCGCGCCGCGATCTCGACCGCGGCCGCCGGCGCATCGGCGATCCCCCACTCCGGACAGCGGACGCCGAGCTCGGCGAGCAGCCGGCCGAAGCGCTCGCGGTCCTCCGCGAGGTCGACCGCCTCGTACGGCGTCCCGAGCACCTTGAACCCGGCCGCCTCGATCGCCCGGGCGAGCTTGAGCGGCGTCTGGCCGCCGAACTGGATCACGACCCCTTCGGGCTGCTCCCGCTCGCAGACGGCGAGCACATGCTCGACGTCGAGTGGCTCGAAGTAGAGCCGGTCGGAGGTGTCGTAGTCGGTCGAGACGGTCTCCGGGTTGCAGTTGACCATGATCGCCTCGTAGCCGAGCGCCCGGAAGCTCTGCGCGGCGTGGACGCAGCAGTAGTCGAACTCGATCCCCTGGCCGATCCGGTTCGGGCCGGAGCCGAGGATCACGACGCGCGGCTTCCCGGTCGACGGCACCGGCTCGTCGGCCTCGCCGCGGGTCGAGTAGTAGTAGTTCGAGTCGGCGGCGACCTCTCCGGCGCACGAGTCGACGCGGCGGTACACCCGCTCACCCTGTGGCGGCCCGTCGTCGCGCAGCTGCTCGAGCTCGCGCCGGAACCAGGGATGCAGGTCGCCGGGGAGATCGTCGAGCGTCGCCCACGGCGTCACCGCGCCGGCGTCGAGCTCGCGGCTCGACCAGGCCTTCCAGAACGACTCCTGGAAGGTGCGGCCGATCCCCATTGCCTCCCCCACGGACTTCATCTGCGTCCCGAGCGTCGTGTCGGCACCGGGGAACTTCTCGAAGGCGAAGCGTGGGAACTTGACGACGACGTAGTCGAGCGTCGGCTCGAAGCTGGCCGGCGTCGTCTTCGTCAGGTCGTTCGGGATCTCGTCGAGTGTGTAGCCGACGGCGAGCTTGGCGGCGACCTTCGCGATCGGGTAGCCGGTCGCCTTCGAGGCGAGCGCCGACGAGCGCGAGACGCGCGGGTTCATCTCGATCACGCGGATCTCGCCGGTCTCGCGGTCGCGCGCGAACTGGATGTTCGAGCCGCCGGTCTCGACCCCGACGGCGCGGACGACCGCGATCGCCGCGTCGCGAAGCTCCTGGTAGGCCTCGTCCGAGAGCGTCATCTGCGGCGCAACGGTGACGGAGTCACCCGTGTGGACGCCCATCGGATCGAGGTTCTCGATCGAGCAGACGATGACGACGTTGTCGTGGCGGTCGCGGATCACCTCGAGCTCGAACTCGTCCCAGCCCTTGACCGACTCCTCGACCAGCACCTGGCCGATCGGGCTCTCGCGCAGCCCCCGCTCGACCTGGGCGCGCAGCTCGGCCGCGGTCGAGACGAAGCCGCCGCCGTGGCCGCCGAGCGTGAACGCCGGCCGCACCACCGCGGGGAGAGCCACGCCGGCGAGGTCGTCGATGCTCGTCACGATCCGTGAGCTCGGGACCGTGAGCCCACAGCTCTGCACGGCTTCGCGGAAGAGCTCGCGATCCTCGGCGCGCCGGATCACGTCCACCGGTGCCCCGAGCAGCTCGACGCCGAGGTCGCGGAGGATCCCGGCATCGGCGAGCTCGATTGCGAGGTTGAGCGCCGTCTGGCCGCCCAGCGTCGGCAGGAGCGCGTCGGGGCGCTCGCGGCCGAGCACGTCGGCGACGCCCTCGAGGTCGAGCGGCTCGAGGTAGGTCGCGTCGGCGAAGCCGGGGTCGGTCATGATCGTGGCCGGGTTCGAGTTGACGACGATCGTGCGGAAGCCGTCCTCGCGCAGCACCTTCAGCGCCTGGCAGCCGGCGTAGTCGAACTCGCAGGCCTGGCCGATCACGATCGGCCCCGAGCCGATCAGGCAAATCGACTTGAGATCCTGCCTACGCGGCATTTCGCACCTCCTCGACACGAATTTCCTCCAACCACTGCTCGAGAATCGGCCAGGCGTCGTGCGGGCCGGGGCCGGCCTCGGGGTGGAACTGCACCGAGCGGGCGCGCAGCTCCGGGAAGTCGAAGCCCTCGACCGTCCCGTCGTAGAGCGAGACGTGCGTCGCCTCCGCGTCTTCCGACGGCGCGACGGCGAAGCCGTGGTTCTGGCTCGTGACCAGCACGCGGCCGGACGTCCGTTCGAGCACGGGGTGGTTGGCGCCGCGGTGGCCGAAGGGAAGCTTGTAGGTCTCGTGGCCCGCGGCGAGGCCGAGCAGCTGGTGCCCGAGGCAGATCCCGAGCACCGGCACGCGGCCGAGCAGCTCGCGCACGACGGCCACCTCGTCGGTGAGCGGCTCCGGGTCGCCCGGCCCGTTCGAGAGGAGGACGGCGTCGTAGGCGGCCAGCCCGTCCGCGTCGACGCCGTGCGGGAAGACGGTGACGTGGGCGCCGGCGCCGGCTAGGCGTCTGAGGATCGAGCGCTTGCAGCCGTAGTCGACGACCGCGACGCGAATCGCTCCGGCGTCGGAGTAGACGTAGGGGTCCGGCGTCGAGACCTGCGCGACGAGAGCGGCTCCTGCCATCGACGGCTTCGCGCGGACGGCGGCGAGCGCCTCCGCCTCCTCCAGCGTCCCGGCTGTCGCGACCGCGCGCATCGCCCCGCCTTCGCGCAGCCGAAGGACGAGCGAGCGGGTGTCGACGCCCGTCAAGGCGACGATCCCGTGCTCCTGCAGCCACGCCGTCCACTCGGGCCCGCGCGCCTCGCGCATCAGCACCGCCTTGGCGTGGGCGCCGGTCGACTCGGCGCGGCCGGCGGCGACGCCGTAGTTCCCGACCATCGGCGCCGTGAAGCAGACGAGCTGCTCGGCAAAGCTCGGGTCGGTGACCGTCTCCTGATAGCCGGTCATCGCCGTCGTGAACACGGCCTCGCCGAAGGCGGCTCCCTCGGCACCGACCGACTCGCCGTGGAAGACGGTGCCGTCCTCGAGTGCCAGGAAGGCGGTCATCCGTGCACGACCCGGCCGTCGGCGACCGTCTGCAGGACCTGGCCGCGCAGCGTCTTCCCGAGCAGCCAGGAGTTCGCCGAGCGGGAGCGGAAGCCGCTCTCGGAGACCGTCCACTCCGTCTCGAGGTCGAGCAGGACGAGGTTGGCGCGGGCGCCGACCTCGACCCTGGGCTCGGGCAGGCCGAGCGCGCGCGCCGGGCCGCCCGACATGCGTTCGAGCAGCGTCTCGAGCGGGACGAGGCCGGTCTGGACGAGGTGGGTGTAGAGCGCGGCGAACGAGGTCTCGAGGCCGGTGACGCCGAACGGCGCCGCCTCGAACGGTGTCTCCTTCTCCTCGCGCGAGTGCGGCGCATGGTCCGTGGCGACGCAGCTGATCGTGCCGTCGCGGAGCGCGTCGATCAGCGCGCGCCGGTCGTCGGGGGCGCGCAACGGCGGGTTCATCTTCACGTTCGGGTCGAGCGAGCGAACCGCCTCGTCGGTGAGGACGAGATGGTGTGGTGTCACTTCCGCGGT
This sequence comes from uncultured Gaiellaceae bacterium, assembly GCA_963732995.1. Lineage (GTDB taxonomy): Bacteria > Actinomycetota > Thermoleophilia > Gaiellales > Gaiellaceae > Gaiellasilicea. Next base: position 154,544 of record CAVTBS010000011.1, read on the forward strand.
GGCCGCGACGCCGCGCTCGTGGGCGTGCCGGAGCGCGTCGACCGACTCCTTCGCCGAGAGGTGCATCAGGTGCAGCGGCCGGCTCTCGTAGCCGGCCAGCGAGAGGTCGCGCTCGACCATTGCGCTCTCGGCGAGCGAGGGATACGGCGCGAAGCCGAGCTCCGCGCACACCGAGCCCTCGTGCATCTGGCCGTCGCGGGAGAGGGTCGGCTCCTCGCAGTGGAGCGCCAGCGTGCGGCCCGTGACGGCACCGTACTGGAGCGCCCGGCGCATCAACCCGGCAGAGGTGACCGGGCGACCGTCGTCCGTGAAGGCGGCGGCGCCCGCGTCGGCGAGCTCGCCCATCTCGGTCAGCTCCTCCCCGCCGAGGCTCTTCGAGATCGCGGCCATGAAGCCCGTCGGCACGACGGCATCGCGCTTGGCCGTCCCGACGAGCGAGCCGAGCACGGCGGCGGAGTCGACGACCGGGTCGGTGTTCGGCATCGCGAGGATCGCGCAGTAACCGCCCGCGGCGGCCGCGGCGGTGCCGGACGCGATCGTCTCCTCGTCCTCGCGGCCGGGAGAGCGCAGATGGACGTGCGGGTCGACGAACGCCGGCGCGAGCACGTGCGACGTGGCGGCCGCGGGCTCGATCGCCGAGATCACACCCTCGGTGACGGTGACGGCGACGGGCTCGCCGCCCGCGAGCCGGCCCTGGACGACGAGGCTGTCGGAGCGGCCGTTGCGGCAGAAGAGCGTGCTCATGCTGCCGCCGCCGTCTCGTGCACCGAGAGGCTCGTGGCGAGCAGGTCGTGCAGCACCGCCATCCGGACGGCGAGCCCCGAGCGGACTTGCTCGAGGATCAGCGAGTCGGGCGAGTCGGCGACGCGGCCGTCGATCTCGACGCCCCGGTTGATCGGGCCGGGGTGCATCACCTTCTGGCCGGGCCTCACGCGCTCGGGCGTGACGCCCCAGCGGGCCGCGTACTCGCGCAGGCTGGGCACGAACGCGGATTCCATCCGCTCGCGCTGCATCCGCAGGACGTAGACGACGTCCGCGTCCGCGATCGCGCCGATCTCGGTCGACGTCTCGCAGCCCATCTGTTCGATCCCGCGCGGGATCAGCGTCGGCGGGGCGACCAGGGTCGTGTGGGCGCCGACGAGCGCGAGCGCCTGGATCAACGAGCGGGCGACGCGGCTGTGGAGGACGTCGCCGACGATCGCGACGTGGAGGTTCTCGAGCTCCCCGAGCGCCCGGCGCATGGTGAAGAGGTCGAGCAGCGCCTGGGTCGGGTGCTGGTGCTTGCCGTCGCCCGCGTTCACGACCGCGGCGTCCGAGTAGCGCGCGACGAGCTGCGGCGCGCCGATCTGCGGATGCCGGACGACGATCGCGTGCGGCCGGTACTGCGCGAGCGTCAGGATCGTGTCCTTCAGCGACTCGCCCTTGTCGACCGACGAGCCGGTCGCCTTCAGCGACATCACGTCGGCGGAGAGCCGTTTCGCGGCGAGCTCGAAGCTGGATGACGTCCTGGTCGAGGACTCGAAGAAGAGGCTGAGCACCAGCTTCCCCTGCAGCGCCGGCAGCTTCTCGTCGACGCTCTGGAGCGCCGCTGCCGCCTCGAGGATCCGCTCGACGTCGTCGCGCGTCAGGTCGCCGATCGAGAGCAGGTGGTTCATGACTGCTCCTCCGGAACGCCGACGAGGAGGATCCGGTCGGCGCCGTCGGTCTCGGCGAGCTCGACCTGGATCCGCTCGCTGCGCGCCGTGGGCAGGTTCTTGCCGACGTAGTCGGGGCGGATCGGCAGCTCGCGGTGGCCGCGGTCGACGAGGACGGCGAGCTGGACGCGCGCGGGCCGTCCGTGCTCGAACAGCGTCTCGATCGCGGCCCGGATCGTGCGGCCGGTATAGAGGACGTCGTCGACGAGCACGACGGTGATCCCGCGAAGCTCGAAGTCGAGGGCGGTGGCGTGGACGACCGGCTGCTCGCGGCCGGCCACGGCGTCGTCGCGGTGGAAGGTGATGTCGACCGCGCCGAGCTCGATCTCCTCCCCGCTGCGCTCCTCGATCAGGGCGGCGAGCCGCTCGGCGATCGGGACACCGCGCGTGTGGATGCCGACGAGCGCCAGCCGGCCGAGGTCGTCGTTGCGCTCGATGATCTCGTGCGCGATGCGCGAGAGCGTGCGCTCGAGGCCTTCGGCGTCCAGCAATGTCTTGACCGCGAGGCGGTCAGGCACGTGCGTGCTCATGTCCTTGGTTCACTCCCATCCTTTCCGGCCTCTCTGGACCGGGTTAAAGGGTCGAGCGCAATCCTAGCGCGCGCGACGGACGATCAATCGGCGATCGTGTCGTCGGGCTCGGTCATCGCCTCGATCGCATCCTTGGCGTCCTCGACCGATCCCTCCGGCACGGCGACCGTCAGCGGGTCGTCCTCACCTTCGGTCTGCAGCTCCGACTCGATCCCGGCAGCGGCGAGAATCGCCTGGATCTCCTCGCCCTCGGCGACGTCTCCCGCGACGGCGACCTGCACCATCTCGCTCATGGCGCGGAGGGTACTTCAGCTCGCGGCAGCCGTGCGCCGCGCTTGACGAGCTCAGGCCCGCCCCGCTCCGGGAACGGCACGTCGATCAGGTCGAAGTCGCGCGGGACGACCGTGTCGGGGAACACCGTCCGTGCCTCGCGTTCGACGTCGCCGCCGCTGTAGCGGCTGGAGCTGTGGGTCAGCGCGAGCAGGCGCACGTTGGCGTCCTTGGCGACCCGGGCTGCCTCGAGCGCGGTCGAATGCTCCGTCTCGACGGCCCGCTCCGCCTCGTCCTCGCAGAACGTCGCCTCGTGGACCAGCAGGTCGGCGCCGTAGGCGGCCTCGACCACGAGGTCGGACGGCGCCGTGTCGCCGGTGAGGACGATCTTCCGGCCCGGCCGCGCCTCGCCGAGTACCTGTTCCGGAGTGACGACGCGACCGTCCGCGAGCGTCACCGGCGCGCCGTTCTGGAGCGCGCCCCGCTCGCGGCCGGAGGGGACGCCGAGCGCGTCTGCGGCCTCGACGTCGAAGCGCCCCGGCCGCTCTTCCTCGACGAGCGCATACCCGATCGCGTCGCGGCCGTGGCGGGCCGGGAACGTGCGCAGCGCGTAGCCGTCGCGGGCGAGCACCGCCTCGGGTGCGAGCTCGACGACGTCGACCTCGAACGTGAGCCGGCCGAAGATCCGCCGCAACGACTCGAGCAGGTCGTGCAGTCCCCGCGGGCCGTACAGCGTCAGCGGCAGCTCGCGTCCCCGCAGCGCGAACGTCTTCAGCATTCCGGGCAGGCCGAGGAAGTGGTCTGCGTGGAAGTGGGTCAGGAAGACCTCCTGCAGGTCGACCAGGCCGAGGTCGGAGCGAAGCAGCTGGCGCTGCGTCCCCTCACCGCAGTCGATCAGCAGCCGTTCGCCGCCACGGCGGACGAGCGTCGCCGAGGGCGCGCGCCGCGCGGTCGGCATCGAGCCGGCGGTGCCGAGGAAGACGACGTCGAGATCCACGCCGCCAGTCTAGGGCTGCGTTACGGGAGGACGAGGACCTGGCCCGGGACGATCGTCGCCCCGCGGAGGCCGTTCCGCTCCTTGATCTCCCAGACCCCCTGTCTCGGGTCGGAATACCCGGTCGAGGCGATCGACCAGAGCGTGTCCTGCGGCTGCACGACATACCGGCGCTCCGGCTCCGACGCGTCCGAGGAACGCGCGAACGCGGCCCAGAGGAGAATCCCGACCGCTGCGAAGAGAAGAATCCGTCCGAACATGTGTTCGCCATGATGCACGAACACCTGTTCGCTGTCAAGGGCCGGTGTCGTCCGCGCCCGCGGCGCGCCGAGCTCTGAAGATCAGCACCAGCGCCACGATCGCGATCGCGAGCCCGGCGACGGAGAGGGCGATCGAGATCCCGTCGTGATCGACGAGCGTCGCGGCGACCAGGAGCAGGAGCACCAAGAACCCGATCTTGCGGTGGTTCGTCGACATGCGGTCGACTCTATCCCGCTCCCTCGAGCGCAGCGAGGACGCCGTCGAGAATCCGGTCGGCCCCGAAGCGAACGGGATCGTCGGCCTGCAGGCCGGTCTCGGCCTCCGCGCGGGCGATCGCGGCGCGCGCACCGTCGTCGGAGAGCTCCCGCGTGTTCAGGGCGATCGCCGCCACGCGCGCCTTGCGGGCGGGCAGCGAGATCCACTCGTGCAGCTCGACGAGCTCCGGCAACGGCAGCAGCGGATGGCCCGGATAGCCGTCCACCTCCGTCGTCCCCGCCTGGTGGCAGAGGACGAAGGCGTGCGGAGCGGAGCCGTGGATGAGCCCCAGCGTGACCCCGGAGTACGCCGGATGCGTCACCGCACCCTGGCCCTCGACGAAGAGCAGCTCTCCCCCGCGCTCGTGCCCCTCGACGACGAGCCGCTCGGCGGCGCCCGCGATGAAGTCGGAGACGACGGCGTCGACGGCGATCCCCCAGCCGGCGATTGCGATCCCCGTCTGGCCGGTGGGGACGAACCGCGACGCGAGCCCTCGCGCCCTGGCGGCGCGGTCGAGCTCGAGCGAGACGGTCATCTTCCCGATCGCGCAGTCGGAGCCGACGGTGAGGACGTTCCGCGTCGGCTGCTCGAGATTCGCGCCGGTGGGGACGTTGAGGCCGGCCGGCGGGCGCCGGAGGTCGCGGAGCTCGACGCCGCGACGCGCCGCGAGCTCGCTCAGCTCGCCGTCCTCGGCGAGGAACTCGTGGAGACCGTTCTCGACGTGCAAGCCGCTCTCGATCGCGGCGCGCAGCAGCTCGCGCCACGCCGGCGGGAACCGCCCGCCCGCGGTCGCGACGCCCACGAGCGCCGTCGCGGGCTCGAAGCCGAGCGCCTCGTCGATCGTGCCCACGATCGGGACACCGCCCTGAGTCTCTCCCGCCCTCGTCGAGTCGAGGATCGCGACGACCGGCCGCTCGCCGTACGCGAGCACCCCGCGCGCCGTCTTGCCGTAGTGCGGATCGCCCGAGAAGCCCTCGGCGAGGATCAACAGCCGCTCAGGCGCGCGCGACACCGAGCCCTGGCCTCTCCGAGGGAACCTGGACACCGTCGGCGAACGCGACCCCCGGCCACGGGTCGTCCGCGATCAGGAGGTTTCCGTCCAGGTCGACGTGGTCGCACAGCGGTGCGACGACGCAGCCGGCAGCGATCCCGAGCCCCGACTCGATCATGCACCCGAGCATGACGCCGAGCCCGAGCGCGCGGGCGGCGTGCGCCATCCGGATCCCCTCCCGGATCCCGCCCGACTTCGCCAGCTTGATGTTGATCCCGTGCGCGATCCGGGCGCAAGCGGCGACGCTGTCGAGCCGGTGGCAATCCTCGTCGACGTAGATCGGGATCGGCGAGCGCTCCTTCAGCGTCCGGCCTCCCTCGTCGCCGGCGCGGAGCGGCTGCTCGCAGTACGCGACGCCGAGCTCGTGCAGCTGCGGGAGCGCGTCGAGCGCCTCGTCGAGCGACCACCACTCGTTGACGTCGACCTGCAGCGGCAGGTCCGTGACGCCGCGGACGGCGCGGACGCGCTCGACGTCGAGCCCGTCGCCGCCGCCGAGCTTCAGCTTCAGCCGCGCGAAGCGCGACGCCGCCCGCTCGGCGCGGCGCGCCATGTCGTCGGGATCGCCGAGCCAGACCGTCCACGAGGTGGGCGGGCCTGTTCGCGGCAGCCCGAGCAGCTTCCAGACGGGGACGCCGAGCAGCTTCCCCTGGAGGTCGTGCAGCGCGCCGTCGAGGGCGGCGCGGGCGGCGTTCTCCCCCGGCGGTAGCCGCGACTCGATCTCCTCGAGCGCGAACGGGTCGTCGCCCAGCTGCGCGGCGCTCTCCTCGAGATAGGCGAGCGCCGAGGATCCGGACTCCTCGTAGCGCTCGATCGGCGCGCCCTCGCCGAAGCCGGTCACGCCGTCGTGCGTCAGCTCGACCTGCACGACGTCGTCCTCGTCGCTCGACTCGCGGGAGATCACGAACGTCTCGGCAAGGCGCAGCGTGAGGATTCTGGCGGTCAGCTCCACCGGCGCAACCCTAACGGCACCGGTTTGCAGAAAGGTTTTGCACTACATAACCTCTGCACCGCTTCACGACACGAGGGGGGAACACATGAAGCGAGTGATCATCCTGGCGACGGGGTTGCTGGCGGCGTTCGCCGTCACGGTGTCGCCGGCGACGGCCGGTCAGGCGCCTGCTTCTGGCACCGGGGTCTGCTCCGGCTGGGAGACCGCCGGCGCGGCCGCGTTCGACAGCCTCGGCGCCCTGACTACGAGCGGCGCATCGGCCCGAACGGCCGGGAACGTGCCAAAGGAGCCAAGCCTGTCGGCGACCTACGAGGCGCTGCCGGACAGCGCGAAGGGCAAGGCCCGGGCAGGGTTCCAGGCGAGCGTTCCCGTCTGGATCCACGTGATCAGCGACGGCGCCACGGGCAACATCCCGCAGAGCGTCGTCGACAAGCAGATGTCGGTACTGAACCTCGCGTTCGCCGGCTTCTACGGCGGCGCCGCATCCGGCTTCTCGTTCACGCTCGCCGGCGTCACCCGCACCGACAACGCGGCCTGGTACAACGCCCGCTCGAACAGCAATCCCGAACGGGAGATGAAGAAGACGCTGCACCGCGGCGGCTTCGACACGCTGAACGTCTACACGAACCTCGCCGGCGGCTTCCTCGGCTACGCGTACCTCCCCGGCCTTCCGGACTCGCACCTCTGGCAGGACGGGATCGTGCTCAACTGGGAGTCGATGCCGGGCGCGTCGCCGACGTTCGAGGGTCGTTACGACCTCGGCTTCACGCTCGTGCACGAAGCCGGCCACTGGTTCAACCTCGAGCACACGTTCTTCGGCGCCTGCAACGCCAAGGGCGACTTCGTCGACGACACGCCACCGATGCGGGAGCCCACGCGCGGCTGCCCCGAGGGCAAGGACACGTGCCGTGACCCGGGGCTCGACCCGATCCACAACTACATGGATTACTCGGACGACCTCTGTTACAACCAGTTCACGCCGGGTCAGGTCGGCCGCATGCAGGACGGCTGGATCTTCCAGCGGGCGTAGATCGCTGCGGGGACGGCCTCGGCCGTCCCCGCTACACTCGTCTCTCCCCGCGCCCGTAGCTCAGGGGATAGAGCGTTCGCCTCCGGAGCGAAAGGTCGCACGTTCGAATCGTGCCGGGCGCATGCGTTTCCGTCGCATGCTTCTGCATCTGCGGAAGCAGATGCAGAAGCGCGCAGACCCCTGAAGGAGGCCGGCTTCGCGGGCCTCGGGCCGCCCACGACGTCGCGCCTTTGCGATCTCCCGCTGACGTTGTAAGTTCATCCGGCGGTGGATCTCTACGACTGGCTGCTCTTCCTGCACGTGCTCGGCGCGTTCGTCGCCGTCGGCGCCCTGACCGCGCTCTGGGCGCTGATCCTCGCGACGCGCGGCTCGGCGCCGCTCTTCGACCCGCCGTCGGCGATGGCCTACGGCCGCGCTGCCGGCATCCTCGTCGGCGTCGGGATGATGGTCGCGCTCGTCTTCGGGATCTGGCTCGCGATCGACGTCGAGGCCTACCAGCTCTGGGACCTCTGGATCCTCGCCTCGCTCGTGCTCTGGGCGATCGGCGGCGGGGCCGGCGGCCAGGCCGGCAAGGCGTTCGAGAGCGGCCCGGGAGGCCGCGCCGCGGGGATCCGCTTTCAGGCGATCAACAGCGTCGCCGTGCTCGTCATCCTCGTCCTGATGATCTGGAAGCCTGGCGCCTGACGTGCTCGCCGCGATCCGACCCGACTCCGTCAACCTGCCCCTCTTCCTGCACGTGCTCGGCGCGATGCTGCTCGTCGGCTGCCTGCTCGCCGTCGCGCTCGCGACCGTCCTCGGCCGGCGCTCGCCGGAACGCGCCGAGGGCCTCGGCCGCTTCGGCCTCAAGACGCTCCTGATCGGCGTCCTGCCCGCGTACATCCTGATGCGGGTCGGCGCCCAGTGGACGGAAGCGGAGCAGAACTACCCGGACGGCTTCGAGGCGACCTGGATCGACGTCGGCTACATCACGGCCGACGCCGGCGCGCTCCTGATCCTGATCTCGGCGATCCTGGCCGGGATCGGCCTGCGTGCGCGGCGGCGCCCGCTTCGCCCGGGTCGTCGGCGTGATCAGCTTCGTGCTCCTCGCCGCCTACGTCGTCGCCGTCTGGGCGATGACGGCCAAGCCGGTCTAGACGCTAGAGCAGCTCGTCGAGCGCGGCGAGCAGCCGCTCGACGTCGGCGTCGTCGTTGTACGGCGCGATCGAGACCCGCAGCAGGCTCCGTCCCTCCCACTCGCGCACGACGACCTCGATCGCGTGCTCGTCGAAGAGCCGCCGCTGCAGCTCCGGCGGCTCGTCCGTCGCCACCTCGGTCGCCCACATCTGCGGCGCCGGAGTCGCGCCGACGGGCGGGAGGCGGTCGTGGAACGACGCGGCGAGGCGCCGGCAGCGCTCGCGGTCGAACGCGGCGTGCGCCTCGATCGCGGCCGGGATCGCGAGCGCCGCGGCCGGGTCGCGCGTTCCCTGCCAGCCGTGCCGGTCGGCGAACGTCCGGTCGTCGCCGTAGCCCCACGAGATCACGAGCGGCTCGATCCAGCGCTGATGCTCCGGCCTTGCCCAGAGGAAGCCCGCGCCCTTCGGCGCGCAGAGCCACTTGTGGCAGTTGCCGGCGTAGATGTCCGCGCCGAGCGTCTCCAGGTCGAGCGGCACCTGGCCGGGCGCGTGGGCGCCGTCGACGATCGCGAGCGCCCCGGCGGCCCGCGCCGCCGCGCAGATCTCCGCCACCGGCAGCACGAGCGCGGTCGGTGAGGTGATGTGGCTGACCGAGACCGCCCGCGTCCGCGGCCCGATCGCGTCCGCGAGCTCCTCCGGCTCGGCGTAGACGAGCTGCGCGCCCACGAACTCCCACGTCCGGTGACGGCGCCGTACTCGTGCCGGGTCGTCAGCACCTCGTCGCCGGGCTCGAGCCGCAGCGAGCGGATGACGGCGTTCAATCCGGCGGTGGCGTTCGGGACGAAGACGAGATCGTCGGGTCGCGCGCCGACGAAGGCGGCCAGAGCGGCGCGCGACCCGGCCGTGAGCTCGTCGAAGCCGCGCGCGAGGAAGGCGACCGGGTTGCGCTCGAGCTCACGCTGGAGCTCCTGGTAGCGGGCGAAGACGGGCGCCGGGCAGGCGCCGTAGCTGCCGTGATTGAGGAACGTGACCCCCGGGTCGAGCAGGAATTCCAAGTCGCTACTGTCTCACGCGATGCGGAGCTTCCTCTCGAGCCTGAACCCGCGCCTGCCGCGGTCGGTGCAGCTGCTGCAGCTCGGCGGCCTGATGAACGCGTTCGGAAACGGGCTCGTCATCCCCTTCCTGCTCATCTACCTGCACAACGAGCGCGGGATCGGGCTCGGCGTCGCCGGCCTGATCCTGGCCACGAACGCCGGCGTCAGCCTGATCTCCGGACCGATCGGCGGGATCCTCGTCGACCGCGTCGGGGGCAAGACGATGCTGACCGTCGCGCTCGGCTTCCTCGCAGCCGGGTTCGTCGCCTACGCGTTCGTCCAGAGCCCGTGGCAGGGCTTCGTCGCGAGCGCCATCACGGGCATCGGCAACGGCCTCTTCTGGCCCGCGCAGTCGACGCTGCTCGCCGGGCTGGCCACGCGCGAGCAGCGGTCGGCGACGTTCGCGATGCAGCGCGTCGTGATGAACCTCGGCATCGGCCTCGGCGGCGTCGCCGGCGGCTTCATCGCCTCTGAGAGCTTCCAGGCACTCTTCGTGCTCGATGCGCTCACGTTCGTCGCCTACGCCGGCGTGCTGACCGTCTTCGTCCCCGATCCCGCGCGCCAGCGGGAGCGCCCCGAGCGGTCCGGAAGCTACCGAACCGTCTTCCGGCACAAGGTCTTCATGGGGCTGATGGCCGCCAACTCGCTCTACATCGGAGCCGGGATCGCGCAGCTCGAGATCCTGCCCGCCTTCGCCAAGAACGAGGCAGGCGTCAGCGAGCGCGGGATCGGCTGGCTCTTCTTCATCAACACGATCGTGATCGTGCTGCTACAGCTGCCGACGACGCGACTCGCCGAGGGGCGGCGGCGCACACCGCTGCTGGCGCTCGTCGGCGTCGTCTCCGCGGCCGCCTGGCTGCTCGTGCCCGTGAGCGGGCTCTGGTTGACCGGGATGACCGCTTTCGCGCTCCTCGCGGTCGCGGTGACCGTGTTCGCGCTCGGCGAGTGCCTGCACGGCGCCGTCCAGCCGGCGCTCGTCGTCGACCTCGCCGACCCCCGGCTCCTCGGCCGTTACATGGCGACGTCGGCGCTCTCCTGGCAGGTCGGCTTCACGGTCGGGCCAGCCGTCGGCGGCGTCCTCCTGGCCGCGTCTCCGACCGGGCTCTGGGTCGTGATGGCGTCCGTGCTGCTGCTCACCGGGGCGTTCACGCTGGCGCTCGAGCGCGGGCTGCCCGAGGCGCTCCGCCGCGTTCCGCTCGGCGCCCGTGCGCAGGAGCCGGTGGCCCTTCCGGTCCCGGCGGGCGAGCCCGAGCCCGCGCGCGCGGCGGGGTAGACTTCGCACCATGCCGACGCTCGAGGACCCGCTCAGTACGTATGCCCAACCTGCCCCGCATCCGGCGGACGCGGCACGGCTCCGGCGCGGTCCCGGCCGGCGCCGGCGCTGAGCGCCGCCCGCTCGAGCTCACCGCTCCCGGCCTGACCTGGGTCCATCTCGAGCGGCCCGACACGACCGCCGCGCACGAGCTCGCCGACCGCTTCGGCTGGCACGAGCTCGACGTCGAGGACGTGCTCTCGAAGCGGCAGCGGCCGAAGGTCGACGAGTACCCGGAGTACCTCTTCGGCGTCCTCCACTTCCCCGTCTACGACAAGACGATCCAGCGGCTGAACGCGGCCGAGCTCGACGTCTTCCTCGGGCCCGACTACCTCGTGACGCTGCCGAACGTCGAGCTGCTCCCGGTCGCGCGCCTCTTCCACCGGCTCGAGGAGGACGAGCGCCTGCGCGAGGAGCTGTTCGCGAAGGGCTCCGGCCGGCTGCTCTACGAGGTGCTCGACGACCTCTTCGACTACTGCTTCCCGATCCTCGACAAGATCGGCCACAAGCTCGACTCGGTCGAGGACGACATGTTCGAGCGCCGCGCCGAGGACGTCGTCCGCGACCTCTCGAACGTGAAGCAGGAGATCATCAGCTACCGGAAGATCATCAAGCCGGAGCGGACGACGCTGCGCGTGCTCGAGCGCCGGGTCGAGCGGTTCCTGCCCGAGGAGCTCGACCTCTACTTCGACGACATCGTCGACGCTGCCGAGCGGATCTGGGACCTGCTCGACAACTACAAGGAGGTCGTCGAGGGGCTCGAGTCGACGAACGAGTCGGTGATCTCGCACCGCCAGAACGACGTCCTCCGGATCCTGACCGTCTTCAGCGCCACCCTGCTGCCGCTGACCCTGCTCGCGAGCGTCTTCGGGATGAACGTGGCCTTCCCGGGCAACGGCACCGCGCACGCGTTCTGGGTGATCGTCGCCGTCATGCTCGCCGTCGGCGCGTGCCTGCTCGGCTTCTTCCGTTTGAAGCGCTGGATCTAGGCGCCCGGACAGTCGTCCGAGACCGTCGCTAGCTTGCGTCCCCAGACCAGGCAGGTCGGCGACGGCGCCTTCGGGCGCCGTTCGTCGTTCAGGCGCCGACGGCGTGCGGGACGTGCACGCGAGGCGCGCGCAGCACCCGCCGTGCATAGAGGCGCTCGTCGGCGGCACGGTAGAGCGTGAGTGCGTTCTCGCCCTCGCGCGGGAACGCCGACCAGCCGAACGTGACCAGCGCGCCCGTCTCGCAGAGGGAGCGCTCGAGCCGCAGCGCGAGCTGCGCCGCCTGCTCGACGGTCTCGCACGGCGTCAGCACCGCCAGCTCCTCCGCTCCCACCCGCGCGAGATCGGTCCCAGGCCCGAGCACGCCCGCGAGCGAGTCGGCCAGGAGCCTGAGCGCGTGGTCGCGGTCACCGTCGAGGCTGACCGAGTCGAGATCGCCGACGAGCAGGGCGAACGGTGCGCGCGCCTCGAGCCGCCGGTCGATCGCAAGCTCGAAGGCCCGCGTGTTCGGCAGGCCGGTGATCAGATCGCGCTGCGCGAGGATCTGCAGCTCGGCGTTCGCCTCGCGGTAGTGCGCCGCGAACCAGCCGAGCAGCGTCCCGACCGCGATGAAGTTGACCATCCGGATCGGGGTCGAGACCGTGAGGATCTCGCTGGAGGGCAGGGCGTGGTTGATCAGCACGCCGGCCGTGTACAGCGCCGTCGCCAGCCCGCCGGCGGCCGCGCCCCAGGCGGGGCCGAGCACGAGCGCGACGATCGCGATCGCGAGGTAGTAGAAGTGGCCGATCCCGAGCCCCGGGTGCTCGAAGAGCAGGAACACCACGAACACGACGGCGTAGATCACCGCCGCGATCGCAAGGAAGACACGGGTCATGCCGGCCGCAGGCACCCGCTCAGTCTCCGCGACACGGAACCGTCTCGCGTCACCCCATCGAGGGAGCCGCCGCGCTAGGGGCCGAACTCGCGCACGGCGCAGTCCTCGCAATAGACGAGCACATCGTCCTCGTCGAGGTAGGCGCGCCAGCCCGGCGCGTTGTCCGACTCGTCTCCGCACTCGAGGCAGACGAGCGTCGCGACTCGCTGTTCTTCTTCCGATCTCCGCTGCACGGCGGGAGTCTCTCGCATCGGCGGCGCCGCTGCAATGCCCGCTCCCGCGCGTCACGGCTCCCCACTCCGGGTTAGGGTCGGTTCGTGGCGGACGGCTTCACGCTCGGCAAGCTCGTCGACGGCGGCGAGCTCGTCCTCGACCCCGGCGATCTGACCACGCACGCCGTCATCGTCGGGATGACCGGCTCCGGCAAGACTGGCCTCGGGATCGTGCTGCTCGAGGAGGCGCTCGCGAAGGGGATCCCGGCGCTGATCCTCGACCCGAAGGGCGACATGGGCAACCTCGCGCTCACGTTTCCCGACCTCTCGGCCGCGAGTTTCCGTCCCTGGATCGACGAGTCGGCCGCCCGTGACGCCGGCCAGACCCCGGACGAGTACGCGCAGAAGACCGCCGAGCTCTGGCAGCGCGGCCTCGCCGGGTCCGGGATCGACCAGGCTCGGATCCAGGCGCTGCGCGACGCCGCCGAGGTGACGCTGTACACGCCCGGCTCGGAGGCCGGCGTGCCCCTGAACGTGATCGGCTCGCTGAAGGCGCCGACCCTCTCGTGGGAGACGGAAGCGGAGACGATCCGGGACGAGATCGAGGGCACCGTGTCCAGCCTGCTCGGCCTGGTCGGGATCGAGGCCGATCCGCTCGGCAGCCGCGAGCACGTCCTGCTCTCGAACCTGCTCGAGCACAACTGGCGTGCCGGGACCGACCTCGACCTCGGCGGCCTGATCGGACAGATCCAGAAGCCGCCGCTGCGCAAGCTCGGCGTCTTCGACGTCGACGCCTTCCTGCCCCCCGCCGAGCGGAACGAGCTGGCCGTGCGCCTGAACGCGCTCGTCGCCTCACCGTCGTTCGCCGCGTGGGGCCGCGGCCCGGCGCTCGACCCGGCGGTGCTGCTCCGCACCGAGGACGGCCGACCGCGCGCCGCCGTCGTCTACCTCGCCCACCTCTCCGACCAGGAGCGCCAGCTCGTCGTCACGCTCGTGCTCTCGCGCCTGATCACCTGGATGCGCGGCCAGTCCGGCACGAGCGAGCTGCGCGGCCTCGTCTACCTCGACGAGGTGATGGGCTTCGCGCCGCCGACCGCGATGCCGCCGTCGAAGAAGCCGATCCTGACGCTGATGAAGCAGGCCCGCGCCTTCGGGATCGGGATGGTGATCGCGACCCAGAACCCGGTCGACCTCGACTACAAGGCGATGGCGAACGCCGGCAGCTGGTTCGTCGGGCGGCTGCAGACCGAGCGGGACAAGGAGCGAGTGCTCGAGGGCCTCCGCTCCGCCGCAGGCGGCGTCGACGTCGACGCGCTCGACACCGCGATCGGCGGGCTCGAGCAGCGCCAGTTCCTGCTCCAGAGCGCCCATCGCGACAAGCCGGAGCTCTTCTCCACCCGCTGGGCGATGTCGTTCCTGCGCGGGCCGCTGACGAAGGAGCAGATCGCGACCCTGACCCCGGACGACGCGCGCGCGACCGACGAGACCGCGCCGGCCGTCGCCGAGACGCCGCTCGCGGACGACGAGAGCGCCGTCGCGCCTCCGGTCGCCGACGGGATCCCCGTGCGCTGGCTCGAGCCGTCGGCTCCCTGGGCGGCCGAGGTCGGCGCCGATCCGGCCGGGAAGCGGCAGCAGGCGTACCTCGCCGCACGCGTCAGCCTCCGCTACGACGACACGAAGGCGGGCCTCGACACGACCCAGGAGTGGGAGGCGCTGTACGGACCGCTCGACTCGGGGCTCGATCTCGACCGGGAGACGGCCGTCGACTACGACGACCGCGACCTCGGCTCGGAGCCGCCGGAGGGGGCTGCCTACGTCCTCCCGGGCGTCCCGCTCGAGCAGGCGTCCTTCTTCCGCGACGCCGCGCGCGAGATCCAGCGGCGGCTGACCGACACGCAGACGCTCGAGCTGCTCCGAAACGCCGAGCTCAAGCTCTACTCGCGTCCGGGCGAGACCGAGGAGCAGTTCGCCGCGCGCGCCGACGAGGCGGCGAAGGCGAAGGCGGACGCCGAGACCGCGAAGATCCGCGACCGGCTGGAGGCGAAGCGCGACCGGCTCGAGCGCGCGCTGGAGACGGCGCGCCAGCGGGTCGAGCAGGCATCCGTTGAGCAGAGCTCGCGCCGCAGCACCGAGGTCCTCTCCGGCCTGGGCAGCGCCCTCGGCGTCCTGCTCGGCGGGAAGGCGGACACGCGGACGATCGCGCGCGCGGGCCGCGCGCTCGGCGGCGCCGCGAGCCGGCGCGGGATGAGCACGCGCGCCGGCGAGCGGAAGGAGAGCGCCGAGGAGAAAGCCGAGCTCGCCGAGGCCGACCTCGCCGAGCTCGAGCAGGAGACTGCTCGACGAGGTGGCCGAGATCGACGAGAAGTGGGCGGCGAAGGCGGATGCGGTCGAGACGGTGCCGATCCGGCTCGAGGCCGGCGACGTGCGCGTCGTCGAGACGACGCTCGTCTGGGTCCCGACGGCCTAGGCCGGCTGCAGCCGCGCCGACTCCGCGACGGGCACGTTCACGTCCGCCGCGTCGAGCGCATGCCAGGTCAGAGGGCCGACGATTCCGTCCTGCTCGAGGTCCGCGAGCTGCTGGAACGCCTTCACACCGGCCTCGGTGACCTCGTCGAAGTCGCCGTCGACCGGCGGCCGCTCCTGCTCGAGGTCGCGGGCCAGCAGCCGCTGCAGCCGCTTCACCTGCCAGCCGTTGGAGCCGAGCCGGAGCGGCGGCGGGCTCTGCTTGAGCGCCGCCGGCGCCTTCGTCGCCGTTCGGAGGTCAGCCCGGACGTCGGCGAGATAGCGGCTCGACCGGAAATCCCGTCCCGGGATCCCAGTGCGAGCTCCGCTTGAACGCCATGCTGACCGCGTCGTGCGTCGTGATCCCCCGCTTGCCGGCCTTGAGGTCCGCGGCGTAGAGCCACGTCACCGGGATCGAGTGCTTCCTGCAGAGGTCGGCCACGAGCGCGGCCGAGCGCTCGAGCATCGCCGCCGAATAGGCGATCGCTCCAGTCGCGTCCGTTCTGCTTCGCGCGGCCCGCGTGCTCGACCCCGATCCCGTCGTGGTTCGCTCCCGGAGCGTGCCAGGCGACGTCCTGGTCGCGGACGCACTGGACGATCGAGTCGGCGTCGACGCAGTAGTGCGCCGACACCTTCGCGGCCGGGTTGCGGAACCAGAGGGCGCAGTGCTCGGCCGAGTTGCCCTTCTCGGCCGATCTCCATCGTGTGGATGACGATCAGGTCGATCCTCCGCCCGCCGGTCCTCGTCATGTTCGGGCTCTCGACGAACGGATACGCCACGAGGCCTCCCTCGGAATCGCGCCGCAGCAGGTTGTGTCGTCGGTTGCATGGTTTCGCCGGCCGGAGCACAATGCAAGCCTCGATTCCGGCGGTGCGGCCCGCCTCACGACCCATACGGGAGGCCGCATGAACGCCGTCGAAGCTCACGCCGATCTCGTCTTCGAAGGCGGAGGCGTCAAGGGGATCGGGCTCGCGGGCGCGCTCGAGATGCTCGAGGAGCGCGAGTACCGCCCGCAGAACATCGCCGGAACCTCGGCCGGGGCGATCACCGCCGCGCTCCTGGCGGCGGGCTACTCCGCGGACGAGCTGCGCGAGATCATCGTCACGCTCGACTACCGCCAGTTCCAGGACCGGGCCTGGGAGGACAAGATCCCGCTGATCGAGCGCTCGCTCAGCATGCTGCTCGACCTGGGGCTCTACGAGGGCGACCGCTTTCTCGCCTGGATCCGGGAGCGCCTCGAGGCGAAGGGCGTGCGCACGTTCGCCGACCTCGTCCACGACGAGTTCGCCGACGACCCGCGCTACCGCTCACGCCTGCAGGTGATCGCCTCCGACGTGACCAAGCACGAGCTGCTCGTGCTCCCGCGCGACGCGACGAAGCTCGGGATCGAGCCGGACGACCTCGACGTGGCGCTCGCCGTTCGGATGAGCATGAGCATCCCCGTCTTCTTCGAGCCGGTGCGGGTCGTGAACCCGAAGACCGGCGACGTGCACGTGATCGTCGACGGCGGGATGCTCTCGAACTACCCCGTCTGGCTCTTCGACTGCGAGGACGGCGACGTGCCCGAGTGGCCGACGTTCGGGCTGCTGCTGGTCGAGCCGAAGCCGCAGGTCCCGATCGGCGCCCGGCTGCCGAAGCCGAAGATGGCCGGAAAGGGCGCCGGCGCCGTGATCGACTACGTCAAGTCGCTCGCGCAGACGATGATGGAGGCGCACGACCGGCTCTACGTCGAGCAGGCGAACTACGCGCGCACGATCGCGATCCCCACGCTCGGCGTCGGCACGACCGAGTTCGACCTCCCACGCGACCGCGCGCTCGAGCTCTACGACTCCGGCCGCCGTGCGGCGGAGAAGTTCCTCGACAAGTGGGACTTCGAGGCCTACATCGCCGAGTTCCGGACGGGCAAGGAGCACTCGCGCCGCGACGCGCTCGTGGCGTCGATGAGCTAGCCGGCTCCCTTCCCGGGCGGAGCCGGCCGGCAACGCCTTCCGGGTCAGGTAGCCCGCGTGCGAGATCGCGAGCAGCGTCACCACGCCGTCGTCGATCGCCGGCAGCGAGGCGAACGTGCCCTGCGTCTTGTCGAACATGTCCGCGACCGCCAGGCCGTAGGCCAGCACGAGCACGACCGTGAAGAGGAACATCTGCACCTTGCCGAGGTCGAGGTGGTCGCGATCGCCGATCTCCTCGCCGCGGAAGAGGTCCGAGAAGCGGGAGTCGGCCTCGGTCGGCCAGCTCTGCAGCTCCGCCTGGTGCCGCCGCTCCTTGTACGCCAGCGCGGCCGGGGCGGCGACGAGCGACGCGGTCGAGATCCCCATCGCGAGCCAGAGCTCGCTCGGGATGTCCACGCTGAGCGGCGAGGTCGAGCTGCGGCCGATGTTCGCGAGCGCCGCGGCCATGTAAGCCGACAGCACGAGCACGGTCCAGATCAGCATCTGCAGGCGGCCGAGCGTGACCCGGTGGCGCTCGTCGATCAGGACGCCGCGGGCAAGCCCGGTGACGCCGTGCCCGGCGACGGCGGCGAACGCCGCCATCAGAAAGGCGATCAGCAGCCAGGCGAGGACGGCGCGCTGGCCGATGAACCCGAGCTGGCCGCCGCTGCTCGGCAGCGAGATCCCGACGATCCCGATCGCGGCCACGATCAGGCCGAGCAAGACCGTGTGCGCTGTCGTCCAACCCCGGCGTTCGGCGTACGCGGCTGCAGCGGTGGCCATCGATCCCTCCCGTTCCGCCGCAGTTCGGTCTGTGCCGCAGGAGGATCGAACGTCCTCGCGGGCGTGTCAAGCAGGATTTCTCCCAGCTGCGAGGATTGCGCGATGGCGAAGCAGCTCTGGGCGCCGTGGCGGCTCGACTACGTCTCGCAGGCCGACGAGCTGCCCGGCTGCCCGCTCTGCGCCGAAGCGGCGGGTGAGGTCGAGGAGACGCTCGTCGTCCACCGCGGCCGCACCGCGTTCGCGCTCCTGAACAAGTACCCGTACTCCTCGGGGCACCTGATCCTCGCCCCGTACGCCCATGTCGGCGAGCTCGAGGACCTCGGCGACGAGACGGCCCTGGAGCTCCACAGGCTGGGGCTGGAAGGCATGGCGGCACTGCGCTCGCTCTACCGGCCGGCGGGGTTCAACCTCGGCTGCAACATCGGCCGCGCGGCCGGAGCCGGGATCCCCGAGCACGTCCATCTTCACGTCGTCCCGCGCTGGGCGGGCGACACGAGCTTCATGCCGGTGCTCGGCGACGTGAAGGTGATCCCGGAGCACCTGCTGGAGACGCGCGAGCGATTGCGGCTAGCCTGGCCGGCCGACCCGTCCGGCTGACCTCAGCTGACCCTTCACTTTGACGCCCGAACGACCGATCACCGACCGGATGCCCCGGTTCGACTTCCGCGAGATCATCGAGCGCCTGCCGCTGGTGGTCTACATCGACAACCTCGACGAGCACAGCTCGCCGTTGTACGTCAGCCCCGAGATCGAGCGGCTGCTCGGCTACACGCGCGAGGAATGGCTCGCGACCCCGGATCTGTTCGAGAAGTCGCTCCATCCCGAGGATCACGACCGCGTCATGGCCGCGATCGAGGAGCGGAACCGGAGCAACGCGCCGATCGGCTACGCCGACTACCGCCTGATCGCGCGGGACGGCCGCGTGGTCTGGGTCCGCGACGACGAGGTGATCGTGGCGGGGGAGAACGGCGGCCCGGCGGTCTCGCAGGGCTACATGCAGGACGTGACCTCGCGGCGCCGCGACAGCCTGCGGCTGGAGCTGCTGGTCGGCATCCTCGGCCTCGCGGCCGAGGAGCGCACGCCGGAGGAGATCGTCTCCGAGGCGGCGCGCCGGCTCGCGGCCGCGGTCGGCGACGTCAACGTCACCTTCGTCGAGATCGGGCCCGGTCCGAGGCTGCACGCCCGCTACTCGACCGAGCTGAACGGCCCGATCGTCGACACCCTGGAGATCCCGGGCTACCTCGAGCTGCTCGAGGCCGGCCCGATCGTCGTCGACGACGTCCGGGCCGAGCACTGGCTCGACGGCGTCCAGGACGAGCTCGACCAGCAGCGAGTCGGCTCCGCCGTCGACGTGCCGCTGCGGCGCGACGGCAGCCTCGTCGGCGTGCTCTGGTTCAACACGCCGGAGCCGCGGCGCTGGAACGAGCACGAGGTGACGGTCCTGACCGAGGTCGCGGAGCAGCTCGCGACCGTGCTCGGGAA
Source organism: uncultured Gaiellaceae bacterium (assembly GCA_963732995.1). Classification (GTDB taxonomy): domain Bacteria; phylum Actinomycetota; class Thermoleophilia; order Gaiellales; family Gaiellaceae; genus Gaiellasilicea. The sequence goes on from CAVTBS010000011.1 coordinate 173,864, forward strand.
CGCCGAGGCCAACGAGGAGCGTCGCCGCGCGGAGCGCGATCTGCGCCGGCGCGACGCGATCCTCGAGGCGGTCAGCCACGCGGCAGGACGACTCGTCGCCGCGCCGAGCTGGCGCGACGCAGCCGACGACCTCCTCGAACGGCTCGGGATCGCAGCGGAAGCGAGCCGTGCCTACCTGTTCGAGTGCGACCTCCGGCCGGACGGCAGGTGGACCGCCAGCCAGCGCTTCGAGTGGGTCGCGGCCGGCGTCTCCGCCGAGCTCGACAACCAGCTGATGCAGGACATGTGCTTCGACGAGGTCGGGCTCGGCCGGCTGGCCCGGATCGGCGAGCGCAACGGCCTCTTCGCGGGCGTTGTGCGCGACTTCCCGGCCGAGGAGCGTGCCGTCTTCGACGCCCAGGACGTGCTCGCGCTCGTGACCGTGCCGATCTTCGTCGACGGCGCCTGGTGGGGCTTCATCGGCTTCGACGACTGCGTGACCGAACGGAACTGGAGCCCGGCCGAGCTGGACGCGCTGAGGACGGCGTCGAGCCTGCTCGCGGCCGCGGTCCGCCGGGAGCGCTCCGAGACCGTGCTGCGCGAGCACGAGCAGAAGCTGCGCGCGGTCTTCGACACGGCGCTCGATGCGATCTTCATCACCGACGACGAGCGGCGCTACGTCGACGTCAACCCTGCCGGCTGCGAGTACCTGGGCGTCGCCAAGCGCGACCTGATCGGCCGGAGGGTCGACGAGTTCCTGCCGCCGCACAAGGTCGCCACGATCGAGGCGGATTGGGCCGAGTTCGTCGCGGCGGGACCGATCCTCGCCGAATGGGAGTCGCAGCGGAGCGACGGCACCGTCCGCGTCGCCGAGGCGTCCGCCCGCCCCCACTTCCTCCCCGGCCTCCACATCGCCTTCTTCCGCGACGTCACCGAGCGCAAGCGGCTGGAGGCCGACCTACTGCGGGCGCAGAAGCTCGAGAGCCTCGGCCGCCTCGCCGGCGGCGTCGCCCACGACTTCAACAACCTCCTGACGGGGATCACGGGCTACGCCTCGCTGCTGCTCGAGCGCGCGAACGGCGACGGCGAGCTCCGCCGCGATCTCGGCGAGATCGTCCGTGCCGCCGACCGCGCCGCCGAGCTGACGAAGCAGCTGCTCGCCTTCGGGCGCCGGCAGGTGCTGAAGCCGCAGCCGCTCGACCTGAACACGGTCGTGCGCGAGATCGAGCCGCTCCTGCAGCGGCTGGTCGGCGAGGACGCCACGCTCGAGATCCGGCACGGCGCCGCGCTCGGGACCGTCCGCGCCGACCCAGGCCAGATCGAGCAGGTGATCGTCAATCTCGCCGTCAACGCGCGCGACGCGATGCCCGACGGCGGCCGGCTGACGATCGAGACCCGCAACGCCGGCGCCGACCACGTCGAGCTCGTCTTCAGCGACACGGGCGCCGGCATGGACGAGGAGACCGTCGCCCAGATCTTCGAGCCCTTCTTCACCACCCGCGAGCAGGGTGTCGGGCTCGGGCTCGCCTCGGTCTACGGGATCGTCCACCAGAGCAACGGCGATGTGTCCGTCTCGAGCCGTCCCGGATCCGGCACGGTCTTCGTCATCACCCTGCCGCGCGTCTGCGAGCCGCCGGGGACGATCGAGCCCACCCTCGAGCCCGCCGCGCGGCCGGGGTCGGAGACGATCCTGCTCGTCGAGGACGAGGACGTCGTCCGCGACCTGACGCGCCGGGTGCTCGAGCGCCAGGGGTACACCGTGCTCGCGTGCGGAGACGGTGCCGCCGCGGTCGCCATGGCCGAGGCGGAGCGGCGCCCGATCGACCTGCTCCTCACGGACGTCGTCATGCCGGGCATGCGCGGCTACGAGGTCGCGAAGCACGTCGCGGCCTCGCGGCCGAAGATCCGGATCCTCTTCATGTCCGGCTACGCCGAGGAGACGCTGGTCGGCCTCCCGGCGCTCTCCGAGCACGCGTTGATCGAGAAGCCGTTCGCCGTCGACGCGCTCACCCGCCGCGTCCGCGAAGCGCTCGACACCTAGACAGCGCGGGCTAAGATGCCCGCACCACGCGGGCGTAGCTCAGTTGGTAGAGCATCAGCTTCCCAAGCTGAGGGTCGTGGGTTCGAGCCCCATCGCCCGCTTCGGTGAAGCCCCGCCGTGCGGGGTTTTCTCTTCTCCGAACTACACGGCGCGCTAGTCGACGCAGCTGCCCTCGTAGAGCCGCGTGAGCCGGTCCGCCTGCATGCCGATCCGGTCGCGATCTGCAACTTTGCGTCTCCGGTGGCGCTTGGCAGGATGCTCTTGTGCCGGAGGCGCTGTTCGCGGTTCGCCCTGCGCGGGAGGCAGACCGCATCCCACTCGCTCGTCTGTTCGCCGCCGTCGCGGAGGAGCGCGACGGAATCGCTGCGGAGCCACCAATCGATGTTGAGCGTCGGGCCGCGGGAACCCAGTCTCGACGAGACGATGGTCGCGATCAGCCGGGATGAGGTCATCGGCGGGCTATGGGTCATCCCGAGCCCTTTTGGCTTCGGGGAGATCGGGATGGTGGTCGCCCGCGGATGGCGCGGTCGCGGCGTCGGATCGGCGCTCATGGCATCGGTAGTCGACTGGGCGCGTGAGCGCGGACTACACAAGCTGACGCTGAGCGTCTTTCCGCACAACGATGCGGCCATGGCGCTGTACAGGAAGTACGGGTTCGTGGTCGAGGGCCATCACCCGAAGCAGATCCGGCGAGCCAGCGGCGAGCTCTGGGACCTGGTTGATATGGGCTTGCTGCTCACGACGGAGTAACGGCTTCCGCCGACGCCGTTGGCGGCATGCTCGAGCCGGAGCGCCCGGAGCCTGTTGCTCAGGCGGTCGCGTATCTGCTCTGGGCGGATCGGGCTGCGTACGTCGCGATGTCGAGCACGAGCCCGAGGCCGACGAGGAGCCACTCCGCGCCCGAGACGCCGCCCGGGGACCACGCGAGGAGGTACATGAGCGTCGTCCACGGCGCGAGCAGGATGCCCAGCAACGGCCAGACCCACGAGTCGAAGGCCAGGTCGACCCGGTTCCCGAAGAGCCACATCGCGATGATCGCGAAGCGTGGACCAAAGGCCGCGAAGAGAAGAAGGAAGCAACACATCAGGAGAACCGAGCCTAGTTGTTGCGCCGGACAACGCAAAGCCGAGGTGGCGGGTACCACCCCGGCGCGTCATCGGTCAGTCGCCGAACTCCTCGTCGCGGCCTCCCTTCGCCTTCCAGAAGACGTAGTCGGCCGTGTAGGGAACGCCGATCGCGGCGCCCGGCAGGCACGCTCCGGCGGGGGCGACGCCGCCGGCCGTGTTCAGCCGCTGGATCCACGTCGTCTTGCCAAGGCGGCCGTCGCTCGTCGCGACCTGCTCCAGGAGCAGCGCGGGGATGTTTCCCGCTCCGACCGGCGCCGACGCCTTCCGCGCCGCCTCGACCGTGCTGCCGTCCTTGAACTCCCACACCGGCCTGCCGGTCGCGAAGTTGAGGTAATGCCTGCCGGCCGCCTTTGCCTGGGCAGGCCCGTAGAGGTCGGCGACCGGGTCCGTGAACAGCCAGGTGCCGTTCGCCTGGCACGCGTATCTCTGGACGCCGCTCGCGTGGAGGACGAGAAACGCCCTGCTCTCCGGCGCGTACGTCCGCGGGTCGAGCGGGTCGCCGGGCTGGGTCTGGGTCGTCAGCGGCCCGCCGGCCTGCGCCGACGCGGCCAGCGCCAGGGCGCCGACGCAGGCGGCGATGAGGCGGATCGTGCGTGTCGTCATGCGTGTCCTCCTTGTCGTGGGTGCTGCGGAGGACGCTACGAGCGCGCTTGCTGGTGGTCATCGGTGGCGGCTACCCGTCTTCGCACGCCGGTCTACCTACGCTTACGATCCCCCCGTGGCCGCCGATGCGACGTTCGACGACGTGCTCGCGGCCAACGACGCCTACGCGCACGGATTCCGGCTCGAGGGCCTCGAGCCCGTGGCCGCGAGGGGGCTTGCCGTCCTCACCTGCATGGACTCCCGGATCGAGCCGCTCGCGATGCTCGGCCTCAGCCCGGGCGACGCGAAGATCCTCCGGAACGCGGGCGCGCGCGTCACCGACGACGTCCTGCGCACGCTCGTGCTCGCCTCCTATCTGCTCGGCGTCGACCGCGCGATGATCGTCGCCCACACGAAGTGCCGGATGGCGACCGGCGAGGAGGACGACGTCCACGACGCCGTCGCCGAGGCGGGCGGGCCGGACACCCGGAGCCTCGCCTTCCTCGTCTCGAGCGACCAGGAGGAGACGGTCCGCGACGACGTGCAGCGGGTTCGCTCGTGGCCGTACCTGACCCACCTCCGGGTCGGCGGCTTCCTCTACGACGTCGACACCGGGCGCCTCACCCGCCTCTGCTAGCGGCGTAGGATGACCTCGTGACGGTGACGTCCGACACGGCACGGTGGGAGGCGCTCGCAGCCGTCCGCACGCGCGGCGACGTCGGCGAGGGGATCGCATCCGTCCTCGCGCTCCTCGGCATCCCCGACCTGATCTCGTTCGCCGGCGGCTTCCCCGACCCGGAGACGTTCCCGCGGGAGCGGATCTCGACGCTCGTGCAGGAGTTCGCGGAGACGGGCGAGCTGAGCGCGTTCCAGTACGCGCCCACGCGCGGGCTCGCCGGCGCGCTCGACGCATTCGCCGACCGGCTCGAGACCGGTCAGGGCCGCCGCCCCGCCGAGGACGAGCTGCTGATCACGAGCGGCGCGATCGAGGCGCTCGAGTTGATCGGCAAGACGTTCCTCGATCCCGGCGACGTCGTCGTCGTCGAGGGCCCGACCTACCTCGGCGCGATCCAGGCATTCCGGAGCTTCGAGTCGGAGCTCGTCGCCGTCCCGCTCGACGAGCACGGACTCGAGGTCGACGAGCTGGAGCGCCTGCTCGCGGGCGGACTGCGGCCGAAGCTCCTCTACACGATCCCCGACCACCAGAACCCCGCAGGCGTCAGCCTCGCGACCGAACGGCGGGCGCCGCTGGTCGAGCTGGCGCGCCGCTACGGCTTCCTGATCGTCGAGGACGTCGCCTACCGCGAGCTCGGGTTCACCGACGACTCGCTGCCCAGCCTCTGGAGCATCGGCCCCGACACGGTCGTCCAGACGGGGACGACGTCGAAGACGTTCTGCCCCGGTGTCCGGCTCGGCTGGGCCGTCGGCCCCGCCGAGATCTCCGCTCGGCTTGTCGCGGCGAAGCAACTCACCGACCAGTGCGCGGGCGCGCTCGGGCAGCGGCTCTTCGAGGAGTCCTCGCGCCGCGGCTGGATCGACGAGCAGCTGACGCGCTCGCGGGCGCTCTACCGGCGCAAAGGTGAGCGGCTGCTGGCGGCGCTGGAGCGCTCGCTGCCCGAGGGATCGCGCTGGACGCGGCCGCAGGGCGGCTTCTTCTCCTGGCTGACGCTCCCCGGCACCGACTCGGCCGACCTGGCGCGCCGGGCCGTCGAGCAGGGCGTCGGGATCGTCCCTGGCACGCTCTTCTTCCCCGACGGCCGCGGCGCCGACGCGGTGCGGCTGTCGTTCAGCCTCGTCGACGACGCACGGATCGACGAGGGGATCGAGAAGCTCGGAGCGCTCCTGTGAAGGCGACGCACTACCGCTGGGACGACCTGCCGAAGGAGCCGCTGAAGGAGAACCTGTCACGGCGGCTGGTCTCGACCGAGAGGATGATGCTGGCGCAGGTGTTCCTCGACGAGGGCTGCATCATCCCGAAGCACTCGCACGAGAACGAGCAGCTGACGTACATCCTCGAGGGCAAGCTTCGCTTCTTCCTCGGTGAGGACGGGTCGGAGGTCGTCGACGTCGCCGCCGGCGAGGTGCTCCACATCCCCTCGTGGCTGCCGCACCAGGCGGAAGCGCTCGAGGACACGCTCGACGTGGACATCTTCAACCCGCCGCGGCAGGACTGGCTCGACGGCTCCGACGCGTACCTCCGCGAGAAGTGAAGCTCGGGCTCGAGGGACGCCGCGCGCTCGTCACCGGCGGTTCCAAAGGCCTCGGCGCCGCGATCGCCCGCGAGCTCGTCGCCGAGGGCGCCCGCGTCGCGATCTGCTCGCGCAACGAGGACGAAGTGCTTGCTGCGGGCGAGGAGATCGGGGCGGCTCACGCGCAGTCGGCCGACGTCACCGACCCCGAGCAGGTACGCGACTTCGTCGCACGCTCGGCGGAGCAGCTCGGCGGGATCGACTGCCTCGTCAACAACGCCGGCGGCGCCCATCCGGGGAACTTCGAGACGCTGGTCGACGAGAACTGGGCTGCCGACTACGACGTGAAGGTCTTCTCCCTGATCCGCTGCTCCCGCGAGGTGCTGCCGCACATGCGGGCCGCGGGCGGCGGCAGGATCGTCAACATCGGCGCCGTCTACTCGCGCTATCCCGACCCGACGTTCTTCGCGACGTCCGTCAACCGTGCGGCGGGGAACGCCTTCACGAAGACGCTCGCGCTCGAGGTCGCGAAGGACAACATCCTCGTCAACGGCGTCAACATCGGCTTCGTCGTCACCCCGCAGTGGGACAACATCCATCGCCGCCGCGCTCCGGACGTGCCGCGCGACGAGTTCTTCGCCACGTTCGCGCGCCAGGAGGTGCCGCTGGGCCGCTTCGGCACACCGGACGAGGTCTCGGGCCTGGTGGCGTTCCTGCTCGGCGAGCGGGCGAGCTACATCACAGGCGCGTCGATCGACGTCGCCGGCGGCATGGGCCGCTACGTGTAGCGCGCGTACGGGAAGCCGCACCTCCAGACGCCGGTAAGCCACGCTGTGCGGACCCGGGCCGGGTGCGAGCCTCGGTGCATGACATCGATCCCTCACGCCCTCCCCTCCCCCGCCCGCGAGTCGATCGTGGCCCGCGCCGCCCGGTTCGCCCGCACCGAGCGCGGCGTGGTCACGGTCGCGCTCGGCGCGATCGGCCTCCACATCGCCGACGACAACTACCTCCAGCCCGAGCCGGGTACCTCCCCGTTCGACCACCTCGCCAGCGGCCTGATCCCGATCGGCCTCCTCGCCGGCGTCGCCGTCCTCTACCCGCGCTTCCGCGCCGGCGTGCGCGGCTGGCTTGCCTTGACCTTCGGCGCCCTCGGGATCGCGTTCGGCGTCCCGAGCGCGTACTGGCTCTCCCAGGGCGAGGCTTCCGGCGACCACTACACGACCGGCCCGCTGGCGATCCTCGCCGGCATCGTCCTGATGGTCACCGGCCTCACCGTCCTCTGGCGGGCCCGGCGGACGTCGGCAACCCGCACGCGCACGTACGTGCGGCGTGCCGCAATGCTCGCCGCAGCCGTGCCGCTCGCATTCGCGATCTTCTGGCTCGTCGTCTTCCCGATCGGCTTCGCCTACACGTACACGCACACCGGGCGCGGCGTCGTCGAGCCCGACCTCCGCGTCCCCTACGAGCAGGTCACCGTGACGACGAGCGACTCGATCGAGCTGACGGGCTCCTACGTCCCGTCGAAGAACCGCGCCGCGGTGATCCTCTTCCCCGGCGCGACCCGCTCTGCCGAGGCGCGGATGCTGATCCGCCACGGCTACGGCGTCCTGCTCCTGAACCCGCGCGGCCAGGGCACGAGCGAGGGCGACACCGTCCGCTGGGCCGGCGACCGCGACCTGCTCGCCGGCGCGGAGTACCTGAAATCGCGCCCGGACGTCGACGACCAGCGCATCGGCGCGTATGGCTTCTCCGTCGGCGGCGAGATCCTGATCGAGGCTGCAGCCCAGTCGACGGACTTCAAGGCGATCGTGTCCGAGGGCGCCGGCTTCCCGGCCGGCGAGGCCGACCTGAAGGGCGTCGGCCACGTGATGCGGCCGCCGCTCGTCGCCCTGGGGCTCGCGACCGCGGTCTTCTCCAACCAGACCGCACCGCCGCCGATCGTCGACCGGATCGGCGCGATCGCCCCGCGCTCCGTCTTCCTGATCTGGGCCGACCCCGGCATGGGCGGCGAGGACGTCAGGCAGCCGAAGTACTACGCCGCCGCCGGCGAGCCGAAGCAGATCTGGAAGGTGCCGGGCGCCGACCACACCGGCGGCCTGAAAGCCCAGCCGGCCGAGTACGAGCGGCGCGTCGTCGCCTTCTACGACCGCGCGCTGCTCGACAAGTAGCGGCGAATCAGCTCGAGCGGGCCAGCTCCTCCATGTCGGCGGAGTAGCGGCCCGCCACGGCTGCGCTGTTGCACCGCGCCCGCAGCGCCAGGAACGACTGCCCCGCCTCGACGTTGTCGGCCGAGCCGCCCCATGCTTTCAGCGCGGGCGCTTGCAGTGCCCGCCCGTACGAGAAGGAGAGGACCCACGGCTGCGGGCCGAGCGAGTTGATCGCGTTCAGGTTCTCGCTCGCCTGCTCGTCGGACTGGCCGCCGGAGAGGAAGACGATCCCGGGCACCGCGGCCGGGACGGTCTCGCGGAAGCAGCGCACCGTCCACTCGGCCACCTCCTGTGCGCTCGCCTGGGTCGGCGAGCCCTTGCCGGAGATGACCATGTTCGGCTTCAGCAGGATCCCGTCCAGGTCGACGCGCTGGTGGTACAGCTCGTCGAAGGTCTTGTGCAGCGTCCGCCTGGTCGCGCGGTAGCAGGTCTCGATGTCGTTGTCGGCGTCCATCAGCACCTCGGGCTCGACGATCGGGACGATCCCCTGCTCCTGGCAGAGCGCGGCATAGCGGCCGAGCGCGTGCGCGTTCGCCTCGAGGCAGTAGGCCGTCGGGATCCCCTCGCCGATCGTGATCACGGCGCGCCACTTGGCGAAGCGGGCGCCGAGGCTCCTGTACTCCTGCAGCCGCTCGCGGAGCCCGTCGAGGCCCTCGGTCACCTTCTCGCCGGGCGCCCCGGCCAGGTCCTTGGCGCCGGTGTCGACCTTGATCCCGGGGATGATGTTCTTGTCGGCCAGCAGCTTCGCGAACGGCGTCCCGTCGGCCGAGCTCTGGCGCAGCGTCTCGTCGAAGAGGATGACGCCGCTGACGTACTCCTCCAGCTCGGGCGTGGTGAAGAGCATGTCGCGGTAGGCGCGCCGGTTCTCCTCGGTCGACTCGAGCTCGATCGAGTCGAAGCGCTTCTCGATCGTCCCCGAGCTCTCGTCGGCGGCCAGGATCCCCCTGTTGTCGGCGACGAGCGCCCTCGCAGTCTCGTGCAGCTCATTGGTGGCCATCGCGGTTTCCTTTCATCAGTTGTCGGACTTTCTCGGAAGGGTGGTAGGCGGCGATCCGGCGGACGGTGCCGGAGCGAGAGCGCATCACGATCGACTCGGTCTCGACCCCCGGCCCGGTGACGCGGACGCCGCGCAGAAAGACGCCGCTCGTGACCCCGGTCGCGGCGACGAAGACGTCGTCGCCCGAGACGAGATCGTTCGTCGTCAGGACGCGCTCGAGGTCGACGCCGGCATCGAGCAGCGACTGCCGCTCCTCGTCGTTGCGCGGCCAGAGCTTGCCCTGGATCGCGCCGCGCAGGCACTTGATCGCGGCGGCGGAGATGACGCCCTCCGGGGTGCCGCCGATCCCCATCAGCATGTCGACGCCCGCGAACGCCTGCGCTGCCGCGATCGACGGAGCGACGTCGCCGTCGCGGATCAGGTTCACGCGCGCGCCGGTCTCGCGCAGCTCGCGAATCAGGCCCTCGTGCCGGTCGCGCTCGAGGACGACGACGGTGACCTCGCTGACGTCGAGGCCCTTCGCCTTCGCGACTGCACGGACGTTGTCGCCGGGCGGCGCGTTGATGTCGATCGCGTCCGCGGCCTCGGGCCCGACCGCGATCTTGTCCATGTAGAAGGCCCCGCCGGGGTCGAACATCGTCCCGCGCTCGGCGACTGCGATCACCGCGATCGCGTTCGGCTGGCCGAGCGCGGTCAGGCGCGTGCCCTCGAGCGGGTCGACGGCGACGTCGACGGCCGGCCCGGTGCCGTCGCCGACCTCCTCGCCGTTGTAGAGCATCGGCGCCTCGTCCTTCTCGCCCTCGCCGATCACGACCGTGCCGTTCATCCGCACCGTGTCGAGCACGAGCCGCATCGCGTCGACGGCGGCGCCGTCGGCCTTCTCCTTCTCGCCGCGGCCGACCCAGCCGGACGCCGCGAGCGCCGCCGCCTCGGTGACGCGGACGAGCTCGAGCGCGAGATTTCGGTCGGGTGCTTCGGCGGTCACGCGCGCGAATCCTATGCTCGTAGGACCCCGCCCGACGCCACAAGGAGGCCCGAATGGACTTCAAGCTCGAGCTCGTGCTGCTCCCGGTCACGGACGTCGACCGCGCCAAGCAGTTCTACGTCGAGACGTGCGGCTTCACGCTCGACGTCGACCACCAGCCGAACGACGCCTTCCGGGTCGTCCAGGTGACGCCGCCCGGCTCCGCCTGCTCGGTCACGTTCGGGATCGGGATCACGGAGGCGACCCCGGGCTCCTACCGCGGCACGCACCTCGTCGTCACCGACATCGAGGCCGCGCGCGCCGAGCTGGTCGGCCGCGGCGTCGACGTCGGCGAGATCAGGCACATGACGCCGGAGGGCTGGCAGCCCGGTCCCGATCCCGAGCACAGCGACTACAACTCGTTCGCCGACTTCAGCGATCCGGACGGCAACACCTGGGTGCTGCAGGAGTCGAACCGCTTCCCGGGCTGACCGCTACATCCGCTCGGGCGCCTCGACCCCGATCAGGTCGAGCGAGCGGGCGATCACGGCCTTCGTGGCCGTGATCAGTCCGAGCCGGAAAGGCTCGGCCTCCGAGCCGAGCACCTTGTGCTGGGTGTAGAAGCGGTGGAAGTCGTCGGCGACCCGGATCGCGTAGTTCGGCACCGCGTGCGGACCTCGCCGCTCGGTCGCCTCGGCGAGGACGGCCGGGAACTCGGCGAGGCGCTTGACGAGCTCGCGCTCCTCGGCGGCCAGCTCGGCCGACGGCTCGGCCGACGGCGTCCCGCCCTCGGCGTTCCGGAGGATCCCGGCGATCCGAGCGTGCGCGTACTGGACGTAGAAGACGGGGTTCTTGGCCGTCTTCTCGGCCGCGAGATCGACGTCGATCTCGATCGTCTGGTCGGGGCCGCGCGAGACGAGGTACCAGCGGGCCGCGTCGACGCCTACCTCGTCGAGGAGCTCGTCGAGGAAGACGACGTCGCCGCGCCGCTTCGACATCTTCGCCGCCTCGCCGCCCCTGGTCAGGTGGACGAGCTGGTAGAGGAGCACCTCGACGCGCGCCGGGTCGTAGCCGAGCATCCGCGCGACCGCCGCGTACCAGTTGCGTGTCCCGTGATGGTCGGCGCCGAGCACGTAGAGCGCCCGGTCGAGGCCGCGGTCGAGCTTGTCGGCGAGATAGACGACGTCAGCGGCGCGGTAGGTCGGCGTGCCCGTCTCGGACCGGATCAGCACCCGGTCGTCGTCGTCGCCGTGCGCGGATGAGCGCGCCCAGATCGCGCCGTCGCGCTCGAAGGTGTCGAGCCGCGGCAGAAACTCCGGCAGGCGGCGTTCCAGCTCGCTCTGCTTCGCCCACGAGTCGAAGTGGATCCGAAAGCGCTCCATCGTCGCCTCGATCCGCTTCAGCATCTGCGGCACCGGGTCGTCGGGCAGCTTCGCGAGCTCGGCGACGTAGGCGCCGTGGTAGCCGTCCTCCGGCGGCTCCTCGCCGCGGCGCCTGGCCTCGACCGAGGCGCGGAAGCGGTCCATCTGCGCACCGGCGTCGTTGTAGTAGTACTCGCGCTCGACCTCGTGGCCCGCGAACGCGAGCAGCCGCGCGATCGAGTCGCCGTAGGCGCCGTTCCGGGCCGAGGCGACCGTGATCGGGCCGGTGGGGTTCGCCGAGACCATCTCGACCTGGACGCGCTCCTTCGCCGCCGCCGAGCCGCCGCCGTAGGCGTCGCCGGCCGCGAGCATCTCGGTGAGCGCGTCGCGGTACCAGTCGCGTGCGAGCCAGAGGTTGACGAAGCCCGGCCCGGCGATCTCGGCGCGTTCCACCTGCGGCAGCGCCACCGCCTGCTCGACGAGCTCCTCGGCGATCGCACGCGGAGCCTGCCTGCGCGCGCCGGCGAGGCGCATCGCCACGTTCGTCGCGTAGTCGCCGTGCGCGGCATCGCTCGGCCGTTCGAGCACGACGGCGGTGCCCGCCGCCTCCCCGAGCGCCGCCTCCAGCGTTTCGATCGCTCTCACGCCGTTACTGTACGGACGTGGACGAGGACGACCCCGGCCAGGAGCGCCAGCTCAACATCCAGATCGACGAGAAGCACCTCGCCGGGACGTACGCGAACTTCGCCAACATCTCCTTCTCGGACTACGAGTTCACGGTCACCTTCGCGCGCATCGACCACGAGGTCTCCGAGGGCGACGTCCCTGGGATCGTCGTCTCCCGCGTGAACATGTCGACGAAGTTCGCGAAGGAGCTGCTCGACGCGCTCCAGGACTCGTGGTCGAAGTACGCCACCGTGCGCGGGATCCAGGATCTGCCCGAAGCGCCGCCCCGCAACAGCTGATTGCACGTCGCCGTCCTCTCCGACGTCCACGCGAACCTGCATGCGCTCGAGGCGGTGCTTGCGGAGATCGACGCCGGCGGCTTCGACGCGATCTGGTGCCTGGGCGATCTCGTCGGCTACGGGCCGAAGCCGAACGAGTGCGTGGCACTGCTGCAGGAGCGCACTGCGATCTGCCTGGCCGGGAACCACGATCTCGTCGTGGTCGGGAAGATCCCGATCGACACGTTCGGCGGCGAGGCGGGCGCCGCCGCCCGCTGGACGCAGACAGTGCTCGACGACACGGCGCGAGCGTTCCTCGACAGGCTCGAGCCACGGGGGACGACCCCCGGCGTCGAGCTCTTCCACGGCAGTCCGCGCGACCCGGTCTGGGAGTACGTGCTCTCCGACGGCGTTGCGGCGATCGCGTTCGTGCTGACCGAGGCGCCGCTCGTGCTCGTCGGCCACAGCCACGTCGCGCTCGAGGTCTCGGTGGGCCACGAGCTGCGCGGCGACCCGGCGCCGGCCGGAACGCAGCTCGAGCTCGGCGGCCTGCGCCGGCTCCTCAACCCCGGCTCGGTCGGCCAGCCGCGTGACGGAGACCCTCGCGCGGCATGGCTGGAGGTTGACTTCGGAACCGCCCGGGCAACCTTTCACCGCACGGACTATTCGGTCGAGCGGACGCAGACGGAGATGCGAGAGGCGGGTCTACCCGAGGCTCTCGCGCAGCGCCTCGCGTTCGGCATCTAGCTCGGCCCCGACACGGAACGGAGAACCATGACGGAACTGACGAACCTGGAGACGAAGCTCGGCGAGGTGATCGGCCTCGCGATGGCCGCGCAGGCAGCGACCGAGCGGGTCGAGAAGCTGACCAAGGACGCGAAGCTCAGGAAGCAGCTGAAGACGATGCGCCAGGAGGCCGCGAAGGCGGAGAAGGACGGCACCGCCGTCGCCGCGAGCATCAACGGCAAGAAGGGGAAGATCCTCGCCGAGGCCCGCACGGTCAAGACCAAGGGCGCGACGATGATGAAGACCTATCTCGAGCGCGGCTCCGACGACCTGGACGGCTTCGAGTTCCTGACGATGGCCGAGGCCGGCGAGGTCGGGCATTGGGGCGTCCTCCAGGAGCTGAACAAGCAGGCGAGGCACCCGGGCGTGCGCGACCTCGTCAAGACCCAGCTCCCGATTCAGAAGCGGCACCTCAAGGACGTGATGGCGGCGAGCCTGACACTCGCCGCGAAGGAAGACGCGAACGCTGCGGCGTAGCGCAGCTGTTCTGGGCTGGACGCTCCTCGCCGCCGGGTGCGGCGGGGAGCCCAGCCTCTCGAGCGATGTCGCATCGCCGCTCGCCGCCCGCAGCGAGTCGGTGGCCGCCCGGCTCGACGCCGGCGACTACTGCGCCGCGCACGCCGGCGCCTTGCTGTTGCAGCGACAGGCGATCGCCGCGATCAACGAGGGAGCCGTTCCGGGCGAGCTCCAGGAGGAGCTGCTCGGCTCCGTCAACGCGCTGGCCGAAGCGGTCACCTGCATCCCGCCGGGCGCGGACGACGGCGCAGCGGCGGACGCTCGCGAGCTGGCCGACTGGCTGGACGACCGGGCGGGCTAGACGACGGCGGGCTCGGCCGGCTGCTCGCCGGTCGTGCCGAAGGTGATGCCCTCGCGGGCGAGCGCGAGCTGGACTTCCTCGCGCGCCTTGTAGATCCGCCACTTGACGGTCGCGAGCGTCACCTCGAGCGAGTCGGCGATCTCGGTGTAGGAGAGGCCGACGACGTCGCGGAGCAGCAGCGCCATCTTCAGGTCGACGCTGAGGTTCTCGACCGCGCGCCAGACGGCGTCGATCGCCTCGACCCGCTCGAACGGCGCGTCGACGACCTCGAGCGGTGGAATGTCCTCGAGGTTGACGACCGCGCGCGGCCGCCGCTCGAGGGCGCGCAACTCGTCGAGCACGCGGTTCTTCGTCACCTGGAAGAGCCAGGTCGTGAAGCGGCACCGGAGCGAGAAGCTCGGCAGCCCCTGGTAGACGCGGATGAAGACCTCCTGCGTCAGATCCTCGGCGAGCGAGCGATCCCCCACGAGCCGAAGCACGTAGTTGAAGACTGGAAGCTCATACGCACGGACGATGAGCGAGAAAGCTCGCTCATCTCCTCGCTGGGCCTTCCGCAGGACGCCGAGATCAGGCTGGGGCAGCGACAAGTGGGCGGGAGTATAGCGCCAGGATTGTAAAATTGAAGTTCGGATTTATTCCGTGCTGCACAGCACCGTGCCAGTCATCTCGGACGGCGTGTCCAAACCCAGGAGCCGCAGGGCCGTAGGCGCTAGATCGGAGAGTTCGCCGCCCGGCTTTAGCGTGGCATCACTCAAGGTGAGGATGAGTGGAACCGGGTTCGTCGTGTGCGCGGTGTGCGGGCTGACCCCGTCCGGTTCCAGCATCTGCTCGGCATTGCCGTGGTCGGCGGTGACGAGGCAGACGCCGCCTGCCGCATGCGTCGCCTCGACGACGACGCCGAGGCACTCGTCCGCGACCTCGACCGCCTCGGTCACGGCCGCGATCGAGCCCGTGTGCCCGACCATGTCCGGATTCGCGAAGTTGATCACCGCGAAGCGGTAGCCGCTCCCGATCTCGCCGGCGAAGCGCGCGGCCACCTCGCGGGCGGACATCTCCGGCTTGTGGTCGTAGCTCGGAACGTCCCGGGGGCTCGGGACGAGGATCCGCATCTCCCCGCCCCAGGGCTGCTCGACGCCGCCGTTGAAGAAGTAGGTGACGTGGGCGTACTTCTCCGTCTCCGCGACGTGGAGCTGGCGCGCTCCTGCCCCGGCCAACGTCTCGGCGAGCGTGTGCTCGACCACCTGCTCGCCGAACGCGACCGGGACGACGAGCTCGTCCGAATAACCGGTCATCGTCGTCAGATCGACCCGAGCCTCGACGAGTTTCTGCGACAGCTGGCGGCCGCGGTCGGGCCGGAAGTTGAAGAAGATCGCGCTGTCGCCGGGATCGAGTCGCGGCGCCCCGTCGACGACGAGCGGCTCCAGGAACTCGTCCGTGATCCCGGCGTCGTAGCTTCGTTGCACATCTTCCAACACGTTATGAGTCGGGACGCCGACGCCCCCGGTGATCGCATCGAGCGCCTTCTGCGTCCGCTCCCAGCGCCCGTCGCGGTCCATCGCGTAGTAGCGGCCGACGACGGTCGCGAGCCGCTGCGGCGGCAGCTCGGCGAGATCGGAGACGGCAGCGTGGGGCGAGACGTCCCGTCCGTCGGTGAACGCGTGGATCCAGGTTCGGTCCTCGAGCCCTCGCCGGCGGGCGAGCTCGAGCAGCGCCTGCAGGTGGTCGAGATGAGAGTGGACGCCGCCCTTCGAGACGAGCCCGAGCAGGTGGACGGCGCCGCCCCGCGCCCTGGCCCGCTCGAACGCACCGACGAGCGCCTCGTTCTCGAAGAGGGAGCCGTCCCGGACGGCGGCGTTCACGCGCTGGAGGTCCTGGAAGAGGATCCGCCCCGAGCCGATCGTCAGGTGGCCGACCTCCGAGTTGCCCATCTGTCCGGGCGGGAGGCCGACCGCCTCGCCCGAGGCAGCGAGCGTCGTGTGCGGGTACTCACGCCAGAGCCGGTCGAAAACCGGCGTCCGCGCCAGCTCGACCGCGTTGCCGGGGCCGGCCGGCGCGCAGCCCCAGCCGTCGAGGACGACGAGCGTTACGAGGTCGACGCGGCCCGGCAAATCGCTGCGAAGGAGTCGGGCTCGAGGGAGGCGCCGCCGACGAGGGCGCCGTCGATCGAGGGCTGCGAGAGGAGCTCGGCTGCGTTCTCGGGCTTCACGGAGCCGCCGTAGAGCACCGGCCGGTCGAGCTGGCTCTTGATGAAGCGGTGCGCCTCCTCGGCCTGCTCAGGCGTCGCCGTCTTCCCCGTCCCGATCGCCCAGACCGGCTCGTACGCGATCACGAGGCTCTCGTGCGCGCCGGCGGCGAACGCGATTGCCTCGACCTGGATCTTCAGCACGAGCTCGGTGTCGCCCGACTCGCGCTGCTCGAGCGTCTCCCCCACGCACGCAATCACGCCGAGCCCGGCCGCGAGCGCGGTCCGTGCCCGCCGGGCGACCGTCTCGTCGCTCTCGCCGAAGAGCTGGCGCCGCTCGGAGTGGCCGACGAGCGCGCCCTTGACGCCGAGCTCGAGCAGCATCTCGGGCGAGACCTCGCCGGTGTAGGCGCCCTGCGGCTCCCAGTGGACGTTCTGCGCGTAGACGGTGCGGCCGCTCTCGACCGCGGCCGCGAGTGAGACGTACGGCGGGCAGACCACGACGTCGACGTCCTCCGGCGGCTCGAAGCCGGCGAAGAAGGTGCGCGCCTCGTCCGGGCCCTTGAACATCTTCCAGTTGCCGGCGATCAGCATCAGGGCCGATTCTCCGGGATCGCGGCGACGCCGGGAAGCTCCTTGCCCTCGAGCAGCTCGAGCGAGGCGCCGCCGCCCGTCGACACCCACGAGACGCGGTCGTCGAGGCCGAGCTCGTTGACGGCGCGGACGGAGTCGCCGCCGCCGACGACCGTGTATCCGTCGACCGCGGCGACGGCCTCGGCGACGGCCTTCGTGCCGCCCGCGAACGGCGGCCATTCGAAGACGCCCATCGGCCCGTTCCAGAAGACGGTCTTCGCGGCGCGGATCCGGCCGCGCGAAGTCCTCGCGGGAGTCGGGTCCGATGTCGAGCCCGAGCCAGCCGTCCGGCAAGCGCGTCGAACGGCGCCGTCCGTCGTCTCCGCGTCGCTCGGCGAACTCGCTCGCGGCGACGACGTCGGTCGGCAGCACGACCGGGAAGGAGAGCGGATTCTCGTCGCGCAGCTCCTCGGCCATCTTCCCGCCGACGAGCACCTCGTCCGCGCGGCCGCCGAGGTTCTCCAGCACGCCGAGCTTGTCCGCGACCTTGGCGCCGCCCGTGACGAGCAGGAACGGCCGCTCGACGTCGCCGAGCAGCCGGCCCAGGTGCTCGAGCTCGTCCAGCAGCAGCAGCCCCGCGTAGGCGGGCAGCAGCTCCGCGACGCCGACCGGTCGACGCGTGCGCGCGGTGCGCCGAGCCGAAGGCGTCGTCGACGAAGAGGTCGCAGCCCTCGGCCAGCTCGCGCGCGTAGGCCGGGTCGTTCGTCGTCTCCCCGGGATGGAAGCGGGTGTTCTCGAGTACCTCGCAGCCGCTCGTCGGGGAGCAGTGAGCGCAGCCGCTCGCGCGACGGGCTCGATCCGAAAGGCGGGATCCTCGCCCTTCGGCCGGCCGAGATGGGAGCAGACGCGGATCCGCTCGGCCCCGCGCTCGAGCAGCAGCTCCAGCGTCGGCAGCGCCGCGCGGATCCGGGTGTCGTCGGCGACGCGACCGTTCTCGAGCGGGACGTTCAGGTCTGCTCGGACGAGGACGGTCCTGCCGTCGACGTCCGCGTCGCGAACGGAGCGCGGGAGCCTCATTCCTGCGGCAGCGGCTGGAAGAGCTCGATCAGGTTGCCCGACGGGTCGCGCAGGTACGCGACGCGCCCGCCCCAGGCCGGCTGGTCGACGGGTGCCTGGACGACGTGCTCACCCTTGTCCGCGATCACGGCGTCGACGTCGTCGACCTCGAGCACGAGCAGCGTCGAGTCGCCCGGCGGCCGGAGCTCGACGACCTCGCCCTGGCCGGCGCGTTCGAAGATCGCCACCGACCCCGGGCCGGCGTCGAACGAGGCGTACCCGCTCGACTCGTGGCCGGAGGCGACGCCGAGCCCGAGCGTGTCGCGGTAGAAGGCGAATGCCGCCGGGAAGTCGTCGACCAGCAGCCGCACCTGCGAGAACCGCATCAGAGCAGCTTGCCGATCAGGTCGACCAGCCGGCACGAGTAGCCCCACTCGTTGTCGTACCAGCCGAAGACCTTGACCATGCTCCCGTTCGCCATCGTCAGCTCGCTGTCGAAGATGCACGAGTACGGGGAGTGCTGGATGTCGCTCGACACGAGCTGGTCCTCGGTGTACTGGAGGTAGGCCGCGAGCGGGCCGGCGGCTGCCGTGCGGAACACCTCGTTCACCTCGTCGGCGGTCGCCTCGCGCCCGACCCGGACGACGAGGTCCGTCACCGAGCCCGTCGGCACCGGTGCGCGCATCGACATCCCGTCGACCTTGCCCTGCAGCTCCGGCAGGACGAGCCCGATCGCTCGCGCCGCGCCGGTCGAGGTCGGGATCAGGTTGATCGCGGCGGCGCGGGCCCGCCGCAGGTCGTCGTGCGGCATGTCCTGGAGCCGCTGGTCCGCCGTGTAGGCGTGGATCGTGGTCATGAAGCCCTGCTCGATCGTGAACGCGTCGTGCAGGACCTTCGCCATCGGCGCGACGCAGTTGGTCGTGCAGGAGGCGTTGGAGACGATGTGGTGCGAGTCCTTGTCGTAGGCGTCGTCGTTGACGCCGAGCACGACCGTCAGGTCGGGATCGGTGGCGGGCGCGGAGATCACGACCTTCGTCGCGCCGGCGTCGAGATGCTTCTGGGCGCCCTCACGCTTGGTGAAGAAGCCGGTCGACTCGAGCACGACGTCGACGCCGAGATCGCCCCACGGGATCGCGCCGGGATCGCGCTCCGAGAGGAGCTTGATCTCCTCGCCGGCTGCGCGGATGACGCCGTCCTTCACCTCGACGTCGCCGTCGAGCGGGCCGAGCGTCGAGTCGTACTTGAGCAGGTGCGCCATCGTCCGCTCGTCGCCGAGGTCGTTCGCGGCCACGATCTCGATGTCGGCCTTCCGCTCGAGCTGCGCGCGGAAGAAGTTCCGCCCGATCCGGCCGAAGCCGTTGATCCCTACGCGAGTCGCCATTCGGTCTTCTCTCCCGTGTCGAAGTGCGCGGCGGAGTCTAAGCGGCCAGCGGGTACTTCCCGCGCAGATAGCGCAGGTACGGCTCGGGGTCGAGACCGCCGCCCGTCGTCCGCTCGATCAGCTCCCGCGGCGTGAACTTGCGCCCGTGGCGCCAGAGGTTCTCCTGGAGCCAGCCGGCGAGCGCCCCGAACTCGCCCTGCTCGAACTGGTCGTGCAGGTCGGGGATCGCGGCGGTCGCCTTGTCCCAGAGCTGCCCGGAGATCACGTTCCCGAGCGCGTAGGTGGAGAAGTAGCCGATCGCGCCGATCGCCCAGTGCATGTCCTGGAGGACGCCGAGAGCGTCGTTCGGCGGCTCGACGCCGAGGTAGTCCTGCATCCGCTGGTTCCAGATCTCCGGCAGCTCCTCCAGGGCGATCGTGTCGGCGAGCAGCTCCTGCTCGAGCTCGAAGCGGAGGATGATGTGGAGGTTGTAGGTCGCCTCGTCGGCCTCGACGCGGATCAGCGACGGCTCGACCCAGTTGACGGAGCGGTACCAGTCGTCGACCGTCTTCCCGGCGAGCGCGTCCGGGAACGTGCCCTGCAGCCGCGGGAAGAAGTGCTGCCAGAACGGGAGGCTGCGGCCGACCATGTTCTCCCACATCCGGCTCTGCGACTCGTGGAACCCGAGCGACGCGCCGTGGGCGAGCGGCGTCCGTTCGAGGTCGCGGGAGACGCCGTGCTCGTAGAGCCCGTGGCCGGTCTCGTGCATCGTCCCGAAGAGCCCGTCGAGGTTGTCTTCGAAGTAGCGCGTCGTCAGCCGGATGTCGCCGATCGCGATCGAGGACGCGAAGGGGTGCACCGCGGTGTCGAGCCGCCACTCGGACGGGTCGTAGCCGAAGCGCTCGATCACCTTCAGCTCGAACTCCTTCTGGGAGTCGATCGGGAACGCGCCGCCGCGCACGGGCGGCTCGCCCTCCTGGCGGGCAGCGGCGACGAGCGGGACCTGCTCCTGCTTCAGCCGGTCGAAGACGGCGCGAACGTCGGCGGTCTTCATCCCGGGCTCGAAGTCGTCGAGGAGGACGTCGTAGGGCTCGTCGTAGTCGTCGAAGCACTCGACGTAGCGGCGCCGCAGGTCGAAGTTCGAGCGCAGCGCCGGCAGGAACTGCGAGAAGTCCGAGTCCTTCCTCGCCTGCACCCAGACGGGCATCGCCAGCGACGCGGCCCGGGTCATCTCCGCGGTCAGGTCGGAGGGCACCCGGCGCGCCTTCTCCCAGTCCCGGCGGACGAGCCGGATCAGGCTCGCCTCGTCCGAGTCGTAGTCGAGCGAGTCCTCGTGCGGCGCGAGCTCGTCGAGCAGCCGCCCGATCTCGTCGGAGGTCAGCGCGTCGTGCGAGAGCCGCTCCAGCGTCGCGAGCTGCTCCGCGCGGACACCGGCACCGCCGGGCGGCATCTTCACCTGCTGGTCCCAGCCGAGCAGCGCCGACGTGCGGTCGAGATCGTGAATCTCGCCGATGCGCTCCTTCAGGCTTGCGAGGGCTGCCTCCATCGATTCGCAACCTACCGTTCCGGCCCGCCCTGCGTCGCATCGTTGCCTCGATCGAGAACGAACGTGAAGTGACGCACGAGAGCCGATGTCGTAGTCTTGACAGTGCGGGTTCGCGCTCGTCCGCCGTCGAATTCAGACCCCGTTCGGCGTCGGCACCGGAGCACGACACGCGGAGGGGGAGGTCGTCCTCGGAGCTCCCCCTCCGGCCCGCGTTCGCCGTCAGGAGGCCAGCTCTTGCAGCTTTCTGAGGCGGCGGTGCACGGACGCCTTCGTCGTCGGCGGGTCGCACTTGGCGGCGAGCTCGCGGAGCGGCAGCTGCGGGTAGCGGAGCCGCAGCCGAGCGACCTCGTGCAGGCGGTCGGGGAGGCGGTCGAGCGC
The DNA here is from genome assembly GCA_963732995.1 of uncultured Gaiellaceae bacterium. GTDB lineage: Bacteria > Actinomycetota > Thermoleophilia > Gaiellales > Gaiellaceae > Gaiellasilicea. The sequence goes on from CAVTBS010000011.1 coordinate 194,953, forward strand.
TCCGTCGCGCTGCAGGGCGCGCACGGCTTCGAGCTGCTCCTGCGCAGCGCGGCTCGTGCGGACGAGGTTCGCGTGGTCGGCGTTCGCGAGCCGGTTCGCCTCGTTGCGCGCGGCCGCGACGATCGACCGCTCCTCGAACGCGAGGACGGCGTTGCTTGCGCCGGCGAGGCTGAGCACCGACTCGATCGCGTCGAGTCCCTTCGCGTACGCGGCGGCGTGTCGGCCGCGGTCGAGCACACCGAGGCGGGCGTCGCCGGCCGCAGCGACGGATCGCAGGAACTCCGCGCCCTCGAGCGAGGTCGTCCGCAGCTCGAGGTGCGGCGAGCGTGGGCCCGAGAGCGAGCCGCCGCCGAGCAGGGCGCCGCGCAGGTAGGCGCCGCGGCAGCACGCACGGCCGACGACGCGCTTCGGCGGCCGCTCCAGCGGCGCATGGCGCGCGTCGAGCACGCCGGCCTCGACGAGCGTGGCGAGCGCGTCGTCGTCGCCGCTCACGTGCAGCTGGTAGCGCGTCGCGCGGTCGAACGAGCGGCGGCTGTACGTGCGGATCTCGGAGTGGATGCCGAGCTGCCGGAGCAGCGAGAAGGCGCGCCGCGCGACCGCCGACGTGGCGACATCCAGATGGAGAGTGACCCGGCCGCGGCCGCGCAGGTGGATGCTCCCGGCCGAGTGGAAGAGCGCCGAGACCTCGGCGAGCCGGCAGCAGCCGCGCTCCGGCGCGATCGTCGCGAGCTCGGAGCGGAGCTCGTCAGAGAGCCCCATCGAGCCTCGTTCCCTCGAGCGCGAGCAGGCGGCGCTTGTACTCGACCCCGAGCGAGCCGTAGCCGCCGATCCCGCCGACCGAGACGACCCGATGGCAGGGGACGAAGAGCGAGAAGCGGTTCTCGGCGCAGAAGGTGCCCGCCGCACGCGCGGCGCGGGCGCGGCCGGCGAGGGCCGAGAGCTCGCCGTAGCTGACGACCTCGCCCCAGGGGACGCTCCGCAGCGCGCCGGCGAGTGCCGCCTGGAACGGCGTCGTCCAGTCCTCGTCGAGCGGCACGTCCGCGAACGAGACCCGTTCGCCGGCGAAGTAGCTGTGGAGCCGTTGAAGCAGATCCGGCACCAAGCCGTTGGACTTCCGTGCCGGTTTGCGCGATAGCGTTTCAGTAGGGACACCCGGGGTGCCCCTGGGGGTCGTTTGGGGGATCGCGCCCGCAATCGCGCCCCCGAGGCTGACGCCGGGTGTCGGCGGGTCGTGGGCGACGACCACCACGCCGTCGCCGATCCACAGCTCCCCCACGCCCCAGCCGGCGATCTCGTAGGGATGGCGCGTCACGCGCATCGGCACCGACTCTACAATCGGCCGCAGTGAGTGCTCCCGGCATCTTCCGTCCGCCCGCGCCGGTCAACGAGCCCGTCCTCAGCTACGCGCCCGGCTCGCCGGAGCGCGAGGAGCTGCGCGTCCGGCTGACGCAGATGGAGGGCGAGCGGATCTCGATCCCGATGGTGATCGGCGGCAAGGAGGTCGAGACGAAGGAGACGACCCAGGCGGTGATGCCGCACCGCAAGGAGCACGTCCTCGCCGACGTCGCCAAGGGCGGCCCCGAGCATGTCCAGCAGGCGATCGACGCCGCCCGCGAGGCGCACGCCGACTGGTCGCGACTGCCGTGGGAGGAGCGCGCCACCGTCTTCCTTCGCGCAGCGGAGCTGCTGTCGGGGCCGTGGCGCTCGACCCTCGTCGCGGCGACGATGCTGAACCAGTCGAAGACTTCGCACCAGGCCGAGATCGACGCTGCCGCCGAGCTGATCGACTTCTGGCGCTACAACGTCGAGTTCATGCTCCGGATCTACTCGGAGCAGCCGGTCTCGTCGGCCGGGGTCTGGAACCGGATGGAGTACCGGCCGCTCGAGGGCTTCGTCTTCGCGGTCAGCCCGTTCAACTTCACCGCGATCGGGGGCAACCTGAGCGGCTCGGCGGCGCTGATGGGCAACACCGTCGTCTGGAAGCCTGCATCGACCGCGGCGCTGTCGGCGCACTACACGCTCCAGATCCTGCGCGAGGCCGGCCTCCCGGACGGCGTCATCAACATCGTCTACGGCTCCGGCGCCACGATCGGCGACGCCGCGCTCGCGAGCCCCGAGCTCGCCGGGATCCACTTCACCGGCTCGACGCCGGTCTTCCAGTCGATGTGGAAGACGGTCGGCGACAACATCGCGAGCTACCGCAACTACCCGCGCATCGTCGGCGAGACCGGCGGCAAGGACTTCATCATCGCGCACCCGAGCGCCGACGCCGCCGAGGTCGCGACCGCAATCGTGCGCGGCTCGTTCGAGTACCAGGGCCAGAAGTGCTCGGCCGCATCCCGGGTCTATGCGCCGAAGAGCATGTGGCCCGAGCTGCGCGAGCGGCTCGAGACGCAGGTCGCCGAGCTGCGCATGGGCGACGTCTCCGACTTCTCCAACTTCATGGGCGCCGTGATCGACGGCGGCTCGTTCAAGACCCAGAAGGAGGCGATCGACGAGGCGCGCGCGTCCGCGAAGGCGGAGATCGTCGCCGGCGGCGACTACGACGACAGCGAGGGCTACTTCGTCTCGCCGACCGTGATCCAGACCGAGGACCCGGGCTACCGGACGATGAACGAGGAGCTCTTCGGCCCCGTCGTCACCACCTACGTCTACGACGACAAGCGCTGGAGCGACACGCTCGACCTCGTCGACCAGGGCGCTCCGTACGGCCTCACCGGCGCCGTCTTCGCCGACGACCGCTTCGCCGTCGAGGAGGCGCACCAGAAGCTCCGCTACGCCGCCGGCAACTTCTACGTCAACGACAAGCCGACCGGCGCCGTCGTCGGCCAGCAGCCGTTCGGCGGCTCCCGCGCATCGGGGACGAACGACAAGGCGGGCTCGATGTGGAACCTGATCCGCTGGGTCAGCCCGCGCACGATCAAGGAGACCTTCGTGCCGCCGACGGACTACCGCTACCCGTTCATGGGCAGCGACGGAGCCGACCGGCCGTAGCGCAGTAGCCTGACCGCATGGGCGAGGTGTTCCATGCGACCCGGGTCTTCTTCGAGCAGCTCGCGTCGGTCGAGTTCACGGCGCTCTTCCTCGCGATCCTCGCCCACATCCTGAAGACGATGTGCACGAGCCGCGCGTGGCGGAACACGATCGCCGCCGCCTACCCGGAGGAGCCGGTGCCGTGGCGGCCGGTCTACGCGGCCTATCTCGCAGGCGTCGGTGTCAACGCAATCGTGCCGGTGCGGGCCGGCGACGCCGTCCGCCTCTATCTCACACACCGGGCCGTGCCGGAGAGCAGCTACGCGACCCTGGCGTCGACGATGCTCGTGCTCTCGCTCTTCGACATGGGCATGGCGCTGCTGATCTTCGCCTATGCGCTGACGCTCGGCGTCCTCCCCGGCGTCGGCGCGCTCGGCAGCCTCCCCGGCTTCGACTTCGGCTTCTTCGCGGCAAATCCCGAGTTCTCGGTCGTGCTCCTGCTCGTGCTCGTGATCTTCGGCGTGTTCGGCTTCTTCTGGATCCGCTTCCACATTGCCGAGTTCAAGCAGCGCGTCCGCCAGGGCTTCGCGGTCCTGGACGACCGGACGCGCTACCTGCGGGAGGTGGCGCTCTGGCAGGCGGGCGACTGGCTCCTCCGCTTCGTCGCGATCTGGTTCTTCCTCGACGCGTTCGGGATCCAGCAGTCGATCCGGAACGTCCTGCTCGTGCAGGTGACGCAGAGCCTCGCGACCCTCGTCCCGATCAGCCCCGGCGGGATCGGCACCGAGCAGGCATTCATCGTCTACGTCTTCAACGGGACCGGGATCGGCCGCGCGACGCTGCTCGCCTTCAGCGTCGGGATGAAGCTGACGCTGATCGTGACGAACGTGATCCTCGGCTTCACCGCGCTCTTCCTCACGCTCGGCCACGTCAACTGGCGCTCGCTCACCGGCAAGAACCCGGCGGCGGAAGGTTAACCCGGGCTGCCGGTGCGGTGGAGCTGCGCGTAGATCGAGCGCGCGGTCTTCGCCGGGACGCCCGGCACGCCCTCGAGCTCCTCCTGGCTCGCCGCCAGCACGCTCTCGGTCGAGCCGAAGTGCTGCAGCAGCGCACGCCGCCGCACCGGGCCGACGCCCTCGAGCGTGTCGAAGAGCGACTCGCGCGCCCGCGCCGACCGCCGCTGGCGATGGAAGCCGAGCGCGAATCGATGCGCCTCGTCCCGAACACGTTGGAGTAATTGCAAGCCCGCGCTGTGGGGGTCGAGCAGGATCGGGTCGGCTTGATGCGGGACGAAGACCTCCTCGACCCGCTTCGCGAGCGCGATCACGGCCACCCGCGGCAGCTCGTAGGCCTGCATCGCCGCGAGCGCCGCCGACAGCTGCCCCTTGCCGCCGTCGATCACGACGAGATTCGGCGCCGTCGCGAAGCCCTCGTCGTAGTCCTCTTCCACCCCCGTCCGAAGACGCGCGAAGCGGCGAGAGACGACCTCGGCCATCGCGGCGAAGTCGTCCTGGCCGTCGAGCCCGCGCACGGCGAACTTGCGGTAGTGCGCCTTCTTCGCGACCCCGTCCTGGACGACGACCATCGAGCCGACGATCTCCTGTCCCTGGATGTTCGAGATGTCGAAGCACTCGATCCGGAGCGGCAGGCTCTCGAGATTGAGCGCCTCGCGCAGCTCCTCGAGCGCGTGCACGCGGCGCAGCTGCTTCTGCTCCGCGGCGAACGTCGCCGAGTCCAGGGCCAGCCGCGCGTTCTGGGCGGCGAGCTCGGCGAGACGCCGTTTCTCGCCGCGGGCGGGCGTCCGGACCTCGACCCGGGAGCCGCGCAGCTCGGAGAGGAACTCCTGGAGCGCCTCGAGCCCGGTCGCATCGGGCGGGACGACGATCTGAGGCGGGATCGAGGGCGCGTTGCCGTAGTACTCGAGCGCGAATGCCTCCAGCACCGTCGTCACGTCCTGCCCCTCGACGTTCTCGAGGTGGAAGCCGTGCCGGTCGACCATCTTGCCGCCTCGGAGTGGGAACACCTGCACGGCGGCGCGGTCTCCCTCGGCGGCGATGCCGAGCACATCGATCGAGCCGGTCTCGCGCCGGTCGGCGCCCTGCTTCTCGGCCAGGTTCTCGATCGCGAAGAGCCGGTTGCGATAGCGGGCCGCGTCCTCGAAGCGCTCGTCCGCCGCCGCGTCGCGCATCTGCTGCTGCAGCTCGCGCACGATCGTCTTCGTGTCGCCGGAGAGGAAGTCGATCACGCGGTCGATCACCGCCCGGTAGTCCTCCTTCGAGATGTAGCCGACGCACGGCGCGTGGCAGCGCTCGATGTGGAAGTCGAGGCACGGGATCCCGGAGTGCCGGCCCGGCCGTGGCCCTTCGCACGGCCGGAACTGGAAGACGCGGTTGAGCACGTCTAGCGTCTCGCGCACCTTCTTCGCGTTCGCGTACGGGCCGAAGTAGTTGACGCCGCGGCGGTGCCGCTCGCGCGTGAACATGACGCGCGGATACTCGTCCTCGATCGTGACCGCGATGTACGGGAACGACTTGTCGTCGCGCAGGCGCACGTTGAACGGCGGCCGGTGGCGCTTGACGAGGTTCTGCTCCAGATGCAGCGCCTCGACCTCGCTGCCGGTGACGATCACCTCCAGGTCGGCGATGCGCGAGAGGAGCTGCGGGATCGACGCGCGCGTGTCGCCGCGCCCCTCCTGGAAGTAGGAGCGCACACGGGGCCGGAGCGACTTCGCCTTGCCGATGTAGAGGACGTCGCCGCGCTCGTCCCGGAAGAGATAGACGCCCGGCCGCGCCGGAAGCGCCTTCAGCTTCTCCTTGATGTCTGCCACCTCGGCTACCTTAGCCACGGCGTGAAGCGGGTCTTGGCAGCGATTGCGGCGGTGCTCGTGCTTCCTGCGTCCGCGCATGCGGGCGGGTCGTCGGTCGTCTTCGGCGCCGCCGAGGACCGTGTTCGAAGCCCGCTGGCGGCCGATTCGGAGCTCGAGATGGGCCTGCTGCGGCTGGCCGGCTTCAAGGCCGTCCGGGTGACGAGCTTCTGGGCTCCGGGGCTCTCGGAGCCGACGCCGCACGAGGCGATGGTGCTCTCGAACATCGGCCTCGCCGCGGCCGTGCACGGCGTCCGCGTCTACGTCTCCGTCTACAACGAGGGCTCGCGGACGACCCCGCTGACGCTGACCGCGCGGAAGGAGTTCGCGAGCTACGCCGCCGCGATCGCGCGCGACAACCCGGCCTTCCGCGACGTGATCATCGGCAACGAGCCGAACCTGAACCGCTTCTGGCTGCCGCAGTTCGACCTGCGCGGAAAGGGGGCGTCCGCTCCGGCCTACCTCCGGCTGCTCGCGGCCAGCTACGACGCGCTCAAGACCGTCGCTCCCGACGTGCGCATCTGGGGCGGCGCGCTCGCGCCGCGCGGCGTCGACCGCCCGAACACGGGGCGCGACACGCTCTCGCCCACCCGCTTCATCCGGGAGCTCGGAAACGCCTACCGCGCGAGCGGCCGGACGCTCCCGATCATGGACGGCTTCTCCTTCCACCCGTACCCGCTCAACTCCAGCGTCGCCGTCGACGCCCTGCCCTCGGACCCCGACCATCTCGGGCTGATCGACCAGGACATCCTCGTGCGGCTGCTCGGCAAGGCGTTCAACGGCACGGCGCAGGTGGGCTCCGGGATGCCGATCCTCTACGACGAGTTCGGGATCGAGTCGGCGATCCCCGAGGAGAAGCGCGAGCTGTACGGCGGCTTCGAGCCGGCCACGACGCGGCCCATCTCCGAGGCGGCCCAGGCCGCGGCGTACCGGCGCGCGATCCAGCTCGCCTACTGCCAGTCGAACGTCGCCGGGATGCTGCTCTTCCACACCCACGACGAGCCCGGCAGGCCGGGCTGGCAGTCGGGCATCGTCTACGCCGACGGCTCCCCGAAGTCCTCGCTCGAGCCCGTCCGGAAGGCGATGGAGGCTGCGGGCACCAACTCGCTCGGCGCCTGCCCGGTCGCGGCCAGGGTGACCGCGGCCTTCACGACCGGCCAACGTACGATCTCGCTCCGATGCGAGCGCGCGTGCACCTACCGGGCCCGGCTCCTGCGCCTCCCACGCCGGACGGCCGTGGTCGTGACGACCGGGCGGGCGGCCGCCGCGACACGCAGCCGGGTGGCGCTCGAGCCAACCGAGATCACGCCCGGTTGGTACCAGCTCTCGATCTCCTTCCTCGACGAGGCGCTGCCGGGACGCCCGGTCGAGCGCGTCAGTACGCCCTACGTGGTGCGTGCCTCGCTGCCGCCACGCTCCTTGCCGGCTGCGGTGGCGACGACGCGGATCGCCCCGCGCTCCTGGTTGGAGCCGTAGACGACGCCGTTCGGCACGAGGGTCCTGCCTTCGGGCAGCTGCAGGAAGCCGGTTTCGGTGCCGTCGGGATCACGAGTTTCTGGCAGCCGGGGCTCTCCGCACCGCCGGCGGAGGAGGCCGCCGTCGTCCGCAGCGTCGTCGAGCGCGCCGGCGAGACGCGGATCTTCCTCGCCGTCTACCACCCCGGCTCCGCGACGACGCCGCTGACGGCGAAGGCGCGGGCCCAGTTCGCCGCGTACGTCACGTCGACGATGCGGAACGCACCCGAGATCCGGGACGTGATCGTCGGCAACGAGCCGAACCTGAACCGCTTCTGGCTGCCGCAGTTCGACGCCGCGGGCGGCGACGTCGCGGCGCCGGCCTACCTGGCGCTGCTGATGGAGGTCTACGACGCCGCCAAGCAGGCCGATCCCGACATCCGGGTCTGGGGCGGCGCGCTCGCGCCGCGCGGGATCGACCGGCCGGGCACCGGGCGCGACACCCACTCGCCGACGACCTTCATCCGCGACCTCGGCGCCGCCTACCGGGCGAGCGGACGGACGGACCCGCCGCTCGACGGCTTCGCGTTCCATCCCTACCCGCTCACGTCCAGCATCCCGCCGGACCGGCCGACCGATCCGGCGTCGACGTCGATCCTGATGGCCGACTACGAGGAAAAGCTCCGCCCGCTCCTCGACGAGGCGTTCGGCCCGGGCCTCCCGGTGCTCTACAGCGAGCTGGGCGTCGAGACCGCGATCCCGGCCGAGAAGGCCTCGCTCTACACAGGCGAGGAGCCCGGCGCGCCGGTCGACGAGCCGACGCAGGCCGACTTCTACCGCCGCGCGATCGAGCTCGCCGCGTGCCAGGAGAACGTCGCCGGGCTGCTGCTCTTCCACTCCCACGACGAGCCGGCGCTGACGGGCTTCCAGTCCGGGATCCACTACGTCGACGGGTCGAAGAAGGCGAGCTACGAGGACGTCAGCGAGGCGCTCGGACGTACGATGTGCCCGTGAGCAGCGAGACGCAGGGCGGCCAGTACGTCGCCTACACCTTCTTCAAGGCCGACCCCGCCTGGCGGCGGCTGCCGGTCGAGGAGCGGGCGGCCGGCAAGGACGCGTTCGCCGACGTGATCGAGAGCTGGAGCGACCGCTTCGAGCATTTGCGTGCCTACTCGACGGCCGGCGTCCGCCCCGACGTCGACTTCTTCCTCTGGAAGATCACCGAGCGCTATTCCGACCTGGGCGAGCTCGGAGCGGCGCTGAACGGGACGCCGATCGCCGGCTGGCTCGAGACGCCGTTCAACTACCTCGCGACGACCAAGGCCTCGCCGTACACACAGGCGCGGCGGCCGCGCAAGATCATCCCGAAGGGCTCGCCCTACCTCGTCGTCTACCCGTTCGTGAAGGTGCGGCCGTGGTACGCCCTGCCGCTGGATGACCGGCAGCGCGCGATGGACGAGCACATCCGCGTCGGCCGTGAGTTCGAGACGATCCACAACCACACGACGTACTCGTTCGGGATCGACGACCAGGAGTTCATGACCGCCTTCGAGTGCGACGAGCCGTCCGACTTCATGCACCTGATGCTGACGCTGCGCGAGAGCGAGGCCTCCGCGTACACCGAGCGCGACACGCCGATCTTCGTCGGCGAGGGGATGACGATCCGCGCCGCGCTCGACGCCCTCGACGGCGCCTCGGCACAGGTCCGCGCCTAGCCGTGCCGCGCCTGGCGCTGCTGCTGCTCGCGCTCCTGGCGCTGGCGGCCTGCGGCGGCGACGAGACCGCTGCGCCGCCGGATGCGGCCCCCGCCGGTGACGTGAAGGAGCTCGCGAACATCCTCGACCTCCGGGCCGACGTCGAGGCCGACGCGGGCAAGACGCGCGTGATCGTCCTCCTCTCGCCCACCTGAGGCACCTGCCTCGCCGGCGCCCGTGCGGTCCGGGAGCAGATCCTCGACGACGGAGCCGTCGGAGGACGTTCGGTTCTACGTCGTCTGGCTGAACCAGCGCTCGACCGACGGGAAGGACGAGATCGACGACTCGATCCTCGCCGACCCGCGCGTGACGCAGTACTGGGACGGCGAGGGCCTGACCGGCACCTACTTCGCCGACGCGGACCTCGGCGGGCTCGGGTACTCCGGCTTCGTCTACGACGTCTACTACGTCCTCGGCGGCGACGCCGCCTGGGCGGACGAGCCGGCGCCGCTCGCGGGCTCAGGCGTCCCGGTGATCTCGCACGTCGACCGCCTGCTCGAGGAGATCCGGGCTCAGCTGTAGGTGTGCTCGCTCCGCCAGACGCGGAACGCGGCGTAGACACAGCCGCCGAGCACCAGGAAGAACGCGAGCGCATCGGGGCCTGACGGACGCAGTCCGATGAACGCCCCGATGTCGACGACCGCGAGGATGACCGCCGCGTAGAAGACGTTCCGGCTTCGGTCCTGCCACGACTCGATGTCGCCGCGCTTCTCGCGCCAGAGCAGGAAGAGGAAGAACGCGATCGCCAGGAAGAAGGCGATGCTCAGCAGCCCGCTGACGGTGGCGAGCACCGACTGGAGCGAAAGCAGGACGACGACGCCCGCGATCAGCGCGATGATCAGGAACCCGCGCAGGGTGGCGTTCATCTCGGTGAAGAAGCGCTTCATGCTCCGGTCATGAATGCTCGCACGGCGAGCGCCGCGGCGAGGACGGAGGTGCCCGCGAACCAGAGCAGCCGCTTCGGCCCTTCGGCCGGCGCGTACATCCAGGGCGCGAGGATCGCGGCGAGCGAGAGCGATCCGTACGCGTAGTGGAGCTCGTCCGCCGCGCGGCGGTCGTCGGAGAGCAGCAGCAGACCGATGGCGACCTGCGCGACGAGCAGCGTCTGCGCGAGTGCGAGCAGGTTGGCCAGCCAGCGGCCGGCGCCGCGACGGCGCCAGTAGACGAGCCCGCCCGCGAGCGCCGCGAGCGCCGGGACGGCCACGACGAAGACGGCGAGGACGGCGTGGGCCGATAGCATCGCGTGGCACCCTAGCGAGAGGACAGCACGTGGTTCAGGAAGGCAAGCCGGCACCCGAGTTCGAGCTCACGAGCGACGCGGGCGAGACCGTCAAGCTCTCGGAGCTGCGCGGGAAGCCGGTCGTTCTCTACTTCTACCCGAAGGACGACACTCCGGGCTGCACCGCGCAGGCATGCGGGATCCGCGATGCCTGGGGCGAGTTCGAGCGCGCCGGCGCGGTCGTGCTCGGTGTCAGCCCGGATGACGAACGCTCGCACGTCAAGTTCAAGGAGAAGTACGAGCTGCCGTTCACGCTCCTCGCCGACACCGACCACGCGACCGCCGACGAGTACGGCGTCTGGGTCGAGAAGAAGTTCGCGGGCAACACGTACATGGGCGTCGAGCGCTCCACGTTCGTGATCGACGCCGACGGCAACGTCGCGAAGGAGCTGCGCCGGGTGAAGCCGGACACACACGCGGACGACGTCCTGGCGGCGCTGGCCTCCTGAGCGCGCTGCCGCCGCAGCTGGCGGAGGGCATCGAGCGGCTGGTCGCCCGCGGAGGCGGGTCGGTCGCGAAGGAGGTCGAGCTGCTTTCGGCGGCCTATCGCGGCGAGCGGTCGCGCGTGGCGCGAACACGGGCGCAGGTGGCTGCCTACCTCGCCTACCGCGCGCCGGCGACGTTCGCGGCTGCGGCGGCCGCGTTCCGCCAGGTCGCGCTCCGGCGTCCGGCGTGGGAGCCGCGGACGCTCCTCGACGTCGGCGCCGGTCCGGGGATCGCCTCGTGGGCGGCGGTCGAGCAGTGGCCGTCGCTGAGCGACCTGACGCTCGTCGAGATCGAGCCGGCGATGCTGGTGGCGGGACAGGAGCTGCTGCCGTCCGCGCGCTGGGTGGAGGGCGGCGTGCCGAGCGCGCGCGGCCCGGCCGACCTCGTCGTCGCGTCGTACGTGCTCGGCGAGCTCACTGACGTCTCCGCGTCGGCAGTTCGGCTCTGGGCGCAGGCCGCCGGCACGATCGTCTTCGTCGAGCCGGGGACGCCGGCCGGGTATCGGCGCGTGCTCGACGCGCGGGCGGCAGCGCTCGCGGCCGGCGGCCACACGATCGCGCCGTGCCCGCACGACCTCCCGTGCCCGCTGCCGGCCGACGACTGGTGCCATTTCGCCGTCCGGCTGCCGCGTTCGAAGCTGCACCGGCAGGCGAAAGGCGTCGAGCTCGGCTACGAGGACGAGAAGTTCTCGTATGTGGCTCTGAGTCGTGAGCCCGTCCCGAGCGCGGCGGTGGCGCGAATCATCCGGCAGCCGCAGGTTCGCTCCGGCCACGTCAACCTCGTCACGTGCGAGCCCGACGGTGTCCATCAGCGCACGGTCAGCCGAAAGCAGGGCGCGCTCTACAAGGAGGCGAGAGGCGCCGCCTGGGGCGACGCTATCGCGGCGCCAGCCGAGCCGCCGCGCTGATCCCGGCGGCCGTGCGGAAGCCGACGAGCAGCCCGCCTGCGTCCGGTGCCGCGACGAGCTCGACGCGGTCGTCGAGGTCGATCGGCTCCCGGTAGTCGAGCTCCGCGACGAGCGGCCGCCGCGGGTCGACGCCGCCCAGGGGAAGCAGCTGCTCCACGGCCTGCCAGTAGGCGGCGTTGTTGACGTGACCGTGCAGGTCGATGTCGGTGACGCGCAGCGGCCAGGGCTCGCCGCTCGCATCGGGCGGCGGATCGGGTAGCTCGAGCTTCGTCGACGCCCGCCGGCCGCCCGCCGACTCGCCATAGATCTCGAAGTGCTCGATCCGGGCCGGCCGCTGCGCGGCATCGAGATGGATCCAGACGCTGTCCACCTCCGCCCGGCCGCCACGGTCGCCGCGCAGCGACCACCGCCGCCCGGCGGCGATCGCGGCGGTCGCGCTCGACCACGTCAGAACCTCGAGCTTCTGGTCGTCCAGGAACGGCTCGGGCACGTCGATCCGGATCCGGCGTAGGAACCAGAGATGCTCGGGCAACCCCCAGCCGGTCTCCTGGACGTCCTCGATCGCCACGTCCTGGAGGAACCGCGCCAGCGCGTCGAGCCGCACGCGGCCGTGGCGGTCGACGTCCGAGAGCCGCACGCGGCACGTCGCGGAGAACGTCCTCCCCTGCGACGGGACGGGTATCCCGGGATCGAGCACCGCGGGCCGAGCCTACCGCCGCCGACCCGCCTCGAACGGACAGGAGGTGTCAGAGACGACCGACACCGTGTCAGAGACGAGTCTGACACCAGTGCGGCGATGCGGATGAGAGGACTTGAACCTCCACGCCCCGAAGGGCACACGGACCTGAACCGTGCGCGTCTACCAATTCCGCCACATCCGCGCGGACGGACAGTGTAGCCACCTCTTTCCGGACGATTTCCCGCCACGGGTGCTTGTCGTGGGGACGGTCCCGCCGTAGTCTCAGCGAGCCGATGACGAGCCCGGCCGGCCATGGCGACAGTCGCATGCTCTTCCTCATCGACGGCTGGTCGGCGTATCGCCGTTCGCTCCGGCTCTTCGTCGAAGCGGCCGGGCACGGTGTGGTCGGCGAGGCGGACAGCCTGACTCGCGCAATGTCGACGACGGTTCTCGGGCTGCCGACGTCGTCGTCATCGATCCGGGTACGGCGTGGGTCGAGGTCGCCGAAGACCTGGCCACGCTCCGCGGGGCCTCTCGCGGGGCGTCCGTCGTTCTGCTGACGGCGGAGGTCTGTCGCGCCGAGGTCGTCGCGCAAGCGGTTCAGGCGGGTATCAGCTCGTATCTGACGAAGCGCGCCGTCCCGCTGACATCCTCGGCGCGATCGCCGTCTCTCGCTCCGGGGCGACGTGCTCCTGCCGCGCCACGTCGTCGAGCGGACACGGCGAGACCAGCCCTAGTCACATCCCGATGGACTCTCCCGGCCATACCTGACCAGGCGCGAGCACGAGATTCTGATGCTCGCCGCCGAAGGGCACTCCAACGGCCGGCATCGCAGAGATGATGTGGGTGGCCGAGCAGACGGTGAAATTCCATCTGTCGAGCGTCTATCGCAAGCTGGGTGCAAGAATCGAATCGTGCGGAGGCCGATCGAGACGGCGAGACGATTGGGTCTCGCCCTAGCGCCCGCGACGGATCGCGGCGCATATCCCGTCGCCGTAACACGCTCTTCAAGACTTCTTCCCTACCATTCGACGCACGTGCGGCGGGGTCTCTCCATCTGCGCTCTCTCCCTGCTCGCACTCGCGACGGGCTCCGCACGCGCGGAGCCGCAGGCGGCACCCACGGGCGACCTCGTCGAAGTCGTCGTCTCGCTGAGCCAGAAGCCGCTCGCGACCACGACGTGGCGGGCCGGCCGGCAGCTGCAGGCACGCACGCTGGCGCGGTCGCAGGCGAACGTCGCCGAGCGCATCGAGACCGCGGTCCCCGACGCGCGGATCCGGTGGCGCTACAAGCTCGTCGCCAACGGGATGGCCATCGTCGTCCCCAGCTCCCAGCTCGACCGGTTGACCTCCCTCCCCGGCGTCGAGACCGTCTATCCGAGCGTCCGCTACCGCACCCAGCTCGATCGCAGCCCGCAGCAGATCGGTGCTCCCGCCCTCTGGGGCGCCGGGCTTGCGAACGCGGGCCAGGGGATGAAGATCGCGATCATCGACGAGGGGATCGACCAGACGCACCCGTTCTTCTCGCCGGCCGGGTACACGATGCCCGCCGGGTTCCCGAAGGGCCAGACCGCCTACACGACCGCCAAGGTGATCGTCGCCCGCGCCTTCCCGCCCGCACGCCCCGCCTGGAAGCACGCGTCGAAGCCCTTCGACCCCGAGCTCTCGTCACACGGGACGCACGTCGCCGGGATCGCGGCGGGCAACGCGAACACACTCGCCGAAGGCGCCCGCATCTCCGGCGTCGCGCCGCGCGCCTACCTCGGCAACTACAAGGCCCTGACGATCCCCACCGACGCCGACGTCGGCCTCGACGGCAACTCGCCGGAGCTGGTCGCCGCGATCGAGGCCGCGGTCGCGGACGGCATGGACGTGATCAACATGTCGCTCGGCGAACCGGAGATCGAGCCGTCGCGCGACATCGTCGTCAAGGCGCTCGAGGCCGCGGCGCGGGCCGGCGTCGTGCCGGTGGTGTCGGCGGGCAACGACTTCGACCAGTTCGGCCGCGGCTCGGTGGGTTCCCCCGCGGCGGCGCCGAGCGCGATCACCGTCGGGGCGGTGACGACGACACGCGGCGGCCCGGCCGACGTGATCGCCTCCTTCTCGTCGAGCGGGCCGACGCCGCTGTCGCTCCAGCTCAAGCCCGAGGTCTCCGCGCCGGGGGCGAGCATCGTCTCGGCGGCGCCTCGCAACTCCTACGCGACGCTCTCCGGAACGAGCATGGCCTCGCCGCACGTCGCCGGCGCGGTCGCGCTGCTGCTCCAGCGGCATCCGACCTGGACGCCGGCGCAGGTGAAGTCGGCGCTGGCGCTCACGGGTGACCCCGTCTACTCCGACGACCTCAAGGGCAAGGAGACACCGACGCTGCGCGGGGGCGGCGGCGTCGTCGACCTGCCCCGCGCGGACGCAACGCCGCTCTTCGCGAGCCCGGTGTCGTTCGCCTTCGGGCTGCTGCGCTCGAACGCCTCACAGACTCGCTCGGTCACCCTGACGGACGCCGGTCTCGGCGGCGGGCCCTGGACGGTGAGCGTCGAGGCGCAGAGCCGACCCGCGGGCGCCACGATCACGGCGCCGCCGACCGTGACCGTCCCCGGCCGGCTCGACGTGACCGTGCGGACGACGCGCGCGACCGACGCCGAGGCAACGGGGTACGTCGTGCTGACGCGCGGCACCGAGCGATTGAGGATCCCGTACTGGTTCGGCACCGGCACACCTGCGCTCGCGGCCGCGAGGCCGGCGGCGCTGCGAAAGCCGGGCACCTACAAGTCCTCGACGAAGGGCGGCACGACGCGCGTGGCGCGGTACCGCTATCCCGAGAGCCCGGCCGGGTTCGGGTTCAGCGCCTCGCTGGCCGGTCCCGAGCGGGTGTTCCGGGTCACGCTCCCGCGCCCCGCCACGAACTTCGGCGTCGTGATCACGAGCAGGGCGCCCGGCGTCCGCGTCGAGCCCCGAGTCGTCCTTGCAGGCGACGAGCGGCGGCTGACCGGTTACCCCGCACTTCCCTTCAACCTGAACCCGTACCTGCGCACGTTCGGCGAGCTCGTGCTCGCCG
Organism: uncultured Gaiellaceae bacterium; assembly: GCA_963732995.1. Classification (GTDB taxonomy): domain Bacteria; phylum Actinomycetota; class Thermoleophilia; order Gaiellales; family Gaiellaceae; genus Gaiellasilicea. Next base: position 210,399 of record CAVTBS010000011.1, read on the forward strand.
CGGGCACGATCCTGCCGGCCGCCGGCGCCTATGACGTGGTCTTCGACAGCCCGTCGGCGTCGCGCGCGGGCGCGTTCACGTTCCGCTACTGGCTCAACGACGCAACGCCGCCCGCCCTGACCCTGAGGACGCCTACGGTGCGGAGCGGCGGTCTCGTCACTCTCCCCGCGTCCGATCGCGGCTCAGGGGTCGATCCGGCCTCGGTCGTGGTCGTGATCGACGGCGACGAGCACGAGGGCCGGTTCGCCAAGGGTGTGGTCACGATCTCGACGATCGGCCTCGCCAAGGGACGCCACGCGCTGCGGGTGCAGATCTCGGACTACCAGGAGTCGCGGAACATGGAGAACGTCGGCCGGATCCTGCCGAACACGCGCGTGGTGCAGACGAGCTTCGTCGTCCGCTAGCGCCTGCGGTCCTTCTCTTCGATCGTCGGCAACTCGGCGAGGTCGCGCTGGACGCTCTCGGCGAACTCCTCCTCCTCGGAACGGATCACCTTGAAGCTCGCCTTGCGGCGCCTGCGCTCACGCTCCCTGCGGGCGTCCGCGCCCACCAGCCTGCCGACGCGGGACCACTCCGCGCCGATCACCAGGGCCGCCGCGAGAACCAGCAGCACGATCCAGGGCCAGCTCACACCGCAAGTGTACCCCGGGCGTTTGCAGAGCTACAGTTGCCGCGTGGGCCGGATTCTGCGCGTGTCGCTCGCCGCCGCAGCCGCCACCCTGGCGACGTCGGCGCCGGCCGTCGCCGCGGAGCGAACGCTGACGTTCACGACGCCCGCGATCTCCGTCGAAGGCTACGGCGTCGCACAGCAGCCGCTGCTCGCCGAGTCGCCGAAGCTGGACGGCTACGTCGTCGGGATGAAGGCCGAGGTGGTGGACGCTCGCGGCCGCGTCCAGGGGCGCGACAAGGTGATGCTGCACCACATCGTCTTCTTCAAGGCCGGCGTCCCCGACTACACCTGCGGCGGCGGTGCGGAACGCTTCTTCGCGGAAGGCGAGGAGCGCCTCGCGCTCTCGCTGCCGCGGGGCTACGGCTACCCGAACAGGGCGACCGACCGCTGGGGCCTCCTCTACATGTTGATGAACCACAAGCCCCAGCGGCTGAACGGGTTCATCCGCTACACCGTCCGCTACGTCACCGGCGAGCGGCTGACGCCGGTGAGGCCGGTCTGGCTCGACGTCCGCAACTGCACCGGCCCCGATCCCGTCTTCGACGTCCCAGGCGGCGGCCGGCGCTTCTCGACGTTCACGGAGAGCGCCGATTTCACGATGCCCGAGAGCGGGCGGCTCGTCGCCGGCGGCGGTCACCTGCACGGCGGCGGGATCCGGGTCGAGCTCCGGAACACGACCTGCGGCGCGAAGCCCTTCCAGTCGCTGCCCACCTGGGGCGGGCCGAAGCCGCGGCCGCTCCTGCACGAGCCTGGGCCGACGAGGATGTCGTCGTTCCGCTCGACGACGGGGATCCCGGTCGCGAAGGGCGACCGGCTCAGGCTCGCCGCCGTCTACGACAACTCGGCGCCGCACACGCGGGCGATGGGGATCATGCTGCTCTTCCTCGCACCCGGGACCGTGAAGGGCTGTGGCGCGACGCCGCCGCTCGACGTCGATCTCGGCCGGCCCTCCGCCCCGCCCGCCTTCTCGATGCCGCTGCCTCGCTCGCCGAAGGGCAAGGTCTCGCGGGCGAAGTCGACCGTCGTCGGCGACTTCCAGTACGGCGTCGAACGCGTGCTGCTCGAGCGCGGCGCCACGTTCACCTGGCGCTTCCGCGGCTCCTTCGAGCACGACGTCACCGTCGTCGGCGGCCCGGTCGGCTTCTCGGCCCCGTGGACGCGGAGCGGCGTCTTCAGCCACCGCTTCACGAAGGCAGGTACCTACCGCCTCTTCTGCTCGCTGCACCCGACGAAGATGGTGCAGCAGATCACGGTTCGCTAGCGCTCGACGAGCGCGTCCGCGGCGAGCGGGACCAGCTCGAAGCGGTCGACGTCGACCAGCCCGCGGTCGGTGATCTTGAGGCTGGGGATCACCGAGAGCGCGAGAAACGCGAGCGACTGGAAGGGCGACGCGACCTGCGAGCCGAGCGCATGGACGGCGGCGACGGTCGCCTCGCTCGCCTCGATCACCTCGGCGAGCGGGCCGTCGGAGACGAGCCCCGCGACCGGGAGTGGCAGCTCGGCCGTCACCTCGGCGCCGTCGACCACGACGAGACCGCCGCCCAGCTCGACGAGCCGCTGTGCCGCAAGGGCCATCTCCGCGTCGCTCATCCCGACGACGACCAGATTGTGCGCGTCGTGCGAGAACGTGGAGGCGAAGGCGCCGCGGCCGAGCCCGAACCCGCGCACCAGGCCGAGGCCGATCCTGCCGGTGCCGAGATGCCGCTCGATCACGGCGATCTTCGCCAGGTCGCGCTCGGGGTCGGCGGCGGCGTCGTGGAGCTCCTCGATCAGCGACTCGGTCACGATCTGGCCGGGGACGAGGCCGATCACCCGTGCGGCGCCTCCCTCCCACTCGATGCCGAAGTCGCCGGCGGCGACCGGCCGGACCCTGACGCTCTGCGTCACCCATTCCGGTACCGGCGTCGGCGCGATCTCGTCGACGGCGCGGCCGCGCTTGAGCACGATCTCCGGGAGGAAGCGGTCGAGGTCCGGCAGCAGGAGCAGGTCGGCCTGATAGCCGGGCGCGACCGCGCCGAGCGTCTCGAGCCCGTGCCAGAGCGCCGGATGGTGCGAGGCCATCACCAGCGCGTCCTCGGGCGTGACCCCGTAGGAGACGGCGTCGCGGACGATCGCGTTGATGTGCCCGTCCTCGGCGATGTGCTCCGGCTCGCGGTCGTCGGTGCAGAACGCCATCCGCGCCGGCCCGAACTCGGTCACGAGCGGCGCCAGGGCCTTCAGGTTCCGCGCCGCCGAGGCCTCACGGATCAGCAGCCAGAGCCCGGCGCGGAGGCGCTCGCGGCCCTCCTCGGCCGTGAACGCCTCGTGGTCGGAGCGGATCCCGGCGGCGGCGTAGGCCTGCAGCTCGCGGCCGAGCACGCCGGGGGCGTGGCCGTCGACGTGGTGGCCGCCCGCGACTGCGAGCTTCGCCAGCTCGCTGTCCGCACCGGCGATCACACCGGGGAAGTTCATCATCTCGGCGAGCCCGATCACGCGCCGCCGCCGCAGCAGGCTCTCCAGGTCGCCGGGCGTGAAGGCGCGGCGCGGCGACTCGAACTGCGACGCGGGCACGCACGAGGAGGCGGTGAAGAAGACGTCCAGCGGCAGGTCCTCGCAGACGTCGACGAGCCAGTGGACGCCGTCCGTGCCGAGCACGTTCGCGATCTCGTGCGGGTCGGCGACGACGGCCGTCGTCCCGAGCGGCAGCACGAGCCGCGCGAACTCGGACGGAAGCAGCTTCGAGGTCTCGATGTGGACGTGCGCGTCGATGAAGCCCGGCACGACGTAGGCGCCGTCCGCGTCGAGCGTCTCCGCACCTTCGTAGGACCCGAGCCCGGCCACGACGCCGTCGCAGATCGCAACGTCGGTCTCGAGCCACTCGCGCGTGAAGACGCTGAGGACGCGACCGCCGCGCACGACCAGATCGGCCGGCTCGTCGCCTCGAGCAACCGCCAAACGGCGCTTCAGATTCTCGGCGTTCGGGTCGATACTCGAAGTATGAGCATGAACGCCCAGCTGATCGTCGGCTACGCCGTCCTGTGGGTCGTGCTCCTGAAGACGCTGTTCATGCGCGCCCGCGTGATCCCGTCCGAGTGCCCGCGCTGCGGCCGTCTCTACGAGCGGCGCGAGCTCGGCGGCGCGATCTGCACCTGCGACCGCTAGCGCTTCGCCGAGCCGACGCGGATCAGGTTCCCGCTCCGGTCGACGGGACGGCACCGTTTGCGATCAGTGTTCGTACACCTGCATCGGGAGGCGCGAGAGCGACTCGCCGCCGGACTCGGTGACGAGCCACGTGTCCTGCATGTAGAGGCACGCCTTCCCGTCGGCCGCGATCGCGTGCGGGTGCATCGAGAGCACCATCCCCGAGCGCAGCACGGTCTCGAGCCCTTCGCCGACGCGCGGGTGCTCGATCATCGTCATCCCGATCGAGTGGCCGGTGACGTGGCCGAGGTGGTAGCCGCGGTCGGTGAAGCCCTTCGAGACGGCGCGGTGGACGTCGTGGGCGGTTGCGCCGTCGCGCATCGCCTCCCGGGCGGCGTCGTGGTACTCGCCGTAGGCCTCGACCATCGGCTCGACGTCGGCCGGGACGTTCCCGATCGCGCGCGAGACCTCGACCCAGTGCATCCCAGGCCCCGCGACCTCGAGCGAGGGGAGCACGAAGTCGCCGAGCGTCGTCTCCTTCTTGGCGATCCCGAACTCCGGCCCGATCAGGACCATGTTCATCGTCAGCCGCCCGCAGCCGCGCTCGACGAAGAGCTCCTCGGCGGGCGCCATCACCTCCGCTGCGGTCTTCCCCGGCTCGTACGCCGCGAGGAACGCCTCGAAGCCGTCCTCGTTGATCCGCACGCTCTCGCGCACGGACTCCAGCTCGGCGTCGCTCTTGACCGCCCGCGCGAGGTCGAACTCGGCGTCGAAGGGGACGAGGTCGAGGCCGTCGAGGGCGCGGAAGTCGCGCACGGCCATGATGTAGTCGAGCCCGTAGACGCCGACGCGCCGCCAGCCGGCGTCGCGCGCCGTCGCGGCGATCTGCTCGCCCGGCCGGTCGTGGAAGACCTGCTCCAGCTGCGCCGTCCCGTGCTCGCCGACGTAGCGCGCCTCGGTCGGGAAGACGATCTGCGGCTCGCCGTCCGCCGGCACGACGACGTAGGCATAGCGGTGCACGATCTGGAAGCCGGAGAGGTAGGTGACCGAGCCTTCGAAGCCCGAGTACTCGCTGCCGGAGACGATCAGCGCATCCAGCTCGTGCTCGGCCATCGCCGTGCGGACGTTCTGGTACCTGCGCTCTAGCTCGCTGTCCACGAGGCCTCAACTCCTTTGATCAGGGCCACGATGGCCTCGTTGAGCGGGGTGGCGACGCCGTGCTCGCGCCCGAAGCGGACGATACCGCCGTTGAGCCAGTCGACCTCGGTCTGCCGCCGCGCCTCGACGTCCTGCAGCATCGACGCCTTGTGCCCGTAAGCGACCTCCGGCTTGGCCGCGTGGTCGATCAGCGCCTCCGGGTCGGCGTCGAGGACGATCCCCTGCGCCGCCGCCACCGCCTTGCCCTCGTCGACGAGGACGCTGACGAGCCGGCGCAGGTCCGGACGCTCGCAGACGCGGCCGTGCGTGAGGCCGGTGAGGGCGCCGATCGGGTTCGTGGAGGCGTTGAAGATCACCTTCCGCCACTGGGCGCCACGGGCGTCCTCGACCGCGGTCGTCGGCATGCCGCCGCGCGTGCAGGCGTCGGCGAGCCGTTCGATCTCGTCCTGCGTGGCGGAGCTGGGCTCGAACGGGCCGAATGTGGTCTCGCCCCTGACGTCCCACTGCACGACCCCGGGCTCGAGGATCTTCCCGGCCGGAAAGGTCGTGCCGCGGATGACGCGCGCGACGTGCGGCGCAATCCCCTCCTCGTTGCCGACCCCGTTCTGGACCGAGGCGACTGCGCCGTCGGCGAACGCGTGGGCGGTGGCGGCGATCGCAGCCTCGGTGTGCATCGCCTTCGTCGCGACGATCCCGAACTCGCAGGCGGGCAGCTCGGAGGCGTCGGCGGTGGCGCGGATTCGCGTCGCGTGCACGTCCCCCGCTCCGGTGAGCCGCAGTCCGTGCTCGTTGATCGCGTCGACGTGCGCATGCGCGAGGTCGTACGCCCACACCTCGACGTCGTCGAGCGAGGCGAGGTTCGCCGCGAACAGCGAGCCCACCGCACCGCAGCCGACGACGCAGACCCTCACGCCGCCCGCCTTCGCGGCAGTCGCAGCTCGCGGCCGCCGGTGATCCCGGACGGCCGGAGGATCAGCATCAGGGCCATCAGGCCACCAAGGATGACGAGCCGCGAGCCCTCGGGCAGGTCGAGGCGGAAGCCGATCCCGATCCCGTCCTCCGCGTTGCCGAGCACCGAGTCGAGGCCGCTGACGGCGAGCGCGCCGATCACCGCGCCCCAGAGGCTCGTGATCCCGCCGACGACCAGCATCGCGAGGGTGAGGAAGGTCAGCTCGAGATAGACCTGCTCGGTCGTGATCGAGCCGAGCATGTGCACGAGCAGGCCGCCCGCGAACCCGCAGAGCGCTCCCGAGAGCGTGAACGCCCACAGCCGCTGGCGATGCACGCTGATCCCGACCGCCTGCGCCGCGGCCGGATCCTCCCGCGTCGCGCGCGTCTTGCGGCCGAGCGGGCTCACCTGGTAGAGCCACGCGACGCCGATCACGATCAGGGCGCCGACCGTCGCCTGCAGGGGGCCGGTCGTCTCGGGGACGAGCGACAGCGTCGTCGCGCCGGGACCGATCTTGATCCACTCGCGCAGGAGGTTGTGGGTGATCTCGAGCACGGCGAACGTGGCGATCCCGGCCGCGAGTCCCGACAGGCGCATCAGCGGCAGGCCGACGATGAACGCGAAGAGCCCGCCGACCGCCGCCGCGAGGACGAGCGAGGCGACGTTCCCGATCGTGTGGTCGCGCAGGATCGGGAAGAGCTCCGGGAGCACGCCGGTCTTCGACTCGAGCGGCACCGTCAGAACGCCCGCGGCGAACGCCCCGACGGCGACGAAGCTGATCTGGCCGAACGAGATCACGCCGGAGCCGCCGACGAAGACGTAGATCGCGACGACGACCGCCACTGCGACGAGCGCGTTCAGGAAGTGGATCTCGTTCGCGCGCGAGACGAACGTGGCCCCGATCCCGACGAGGACGACGAGCAGCGCCGGGCCGAGCAGCGTGATCCAGGCGTCGAGCCGCCTCATACGCGGTCGACCGCCGTGGCGCGCCCCCGGGCGAAGAGCCCGGCCGGCCGGAGCAGGAGCACGAGGATCACGAGCGCGAACACCGCCGAGGGCAGGAAGACGGTCTTGTCGGTGGGCAGGGCGCCGTTGATCACCCCGGTCGCGAATCCGATCGCGAAGCCGCCGAGCGTCGCGGTCCAGAGCCGGTCGATGCCGCCGACGACGACGCCGACGAGGACCACGATCGTCTCCTTCAGCGCGAAGTCGGGCGAGACCAGCGGGAACTGGACGGTCAGGATCACCGCCACGGTCGCGGCGAGGATCGCGGAGAGCAGGATGGCGGCGCCGATGACGCGGTCGGCCTTGACGCCGAGCAGCCGCGCCGTCCGGAAGTCGGTCGAGGCGGCGCGCATCTGGAGGCCGATCGTCGTCCGCCCGAGCAGGAGCGCGAGCAGGCCGAGTGCCGTGATCGCGACGATGACTGCGAGGATCGTCACCTTGCGGACGTCGACGCCGCCGATCGTCACGACCTGGTTGAGCGACGCGACCGAGGTGGCCGGCTCGCCGATCGTGCCGTCGCGGATGTCGAGGATCAGCGCGACGGCCTGGAGCAGGAAGGCGATCGCGAACGTCGTCACGAGCATCACCGCGGGCGACTGTGTCCGCAGCGGCCGGAAGACGACGCCGTCCATCAGGAACGAGAGCGCGATCACGACGGCGAAGCAGGCGAGGACGCTGCCGGCGACCGGCCAGCCGGACGTGAACGCGAGCGTGTACGCGCCGGCCATGATCAGCTGGCCGTAGGCAAAGTTGACGAGCCGGAGCATCCCGAAGACCAGCCCGATCCCGACCGCCATCAGCGCGTAGACGGCGCCGAGGCCGACTGCGTCGACGAGGGTCTGCGCATCGACGACGGCGAGCGTCATGCGAGGTACGCCTGGATCATCTTCTCGGTGTCGTCCGCGTCGGCCGGGCGTGAGCGTCATCCGCAGCTCGCCGTTGGCGAGCACGTACGTGCGGTCGGCGAGCGCGACCGTACGCTGCGCCCGCTGCTCGACGAGGAGGATCGTGACGCCGCGCTCGCGGATCTCGGTCAGCGCCGCGAAGACCGTGTCCACCATCGTCGGCGCCAGCCCGAGCGACGGCTCGTCGAGCAGGAGAACGTCCGGCCCGGCGACGAGTGCGCGCCCGATCGCGAGCTGCTGCTGCTGGCCCCCGGAGAGCGCACCGGCCTGGCGGGCGCGGAAGTCGGCCAGCATCGGAAAGAGGTCGTACGCGACCGCGAGTGGTTCGGCGCCATTGCCCCGCCTCGCCGAGAGGCCGAGCCGCAGGTTCTCCTCGACCGTGAGCTCGCCGAAGATCCGGCGGCCCTCCGGCACGAGCGCGATCCCCGCCCGCGCGATCGACTCCGGCGCGCGTCCCCGCATCGACCTCCCGGCGAGCCGGACGTCCCCGCCCGAGGGCGGCACGACGCCCATGATCGCGTGCAACGTCGTCGACTTGCCGGCCCCGTTCGGGCCGATCAGGCCGACGAGCTCCGCCTTGCCGACCTCGAGGCTGAGGCCGCGCACCGCGGGGACGGTCCCGTAGCGGACGTCGAGGGCGTCGAGCTCGAGGATCGCGGTCACTCGGCCACCGCGCTCTCGCCCAGGTAGGCAGAGGTGACGTCGAGGTTGGCCCGGATCTCCGCCGGTGTCCCCTCCGCGAGCGTCCGGCCCTGGTCGAGCACGTGGATCCGGTCGCAGACCTCCATCACGAGCGCCATGTTGTGGTCGATCAGGAGCACGCCGGCGTCGAAGTCCTCGCGAATCGCTCGAACGATGTCGACGAGCTCGCCGACCTCGGCCTCCGGGACGCCCGCGCCGGGCTCGTCGAGGAGCACGAACGACGGCGAGCGCGGCGACGCGCACGGGCGACGCCGAGCAGGCGCTCGTGGCCGTGCGCGAGCTGGCCGGCGCTCGCATCCCCGTCGAGGCCGAGCCGGGCGATCAGCTCACCGGCGCGGGCGCGCGCCGCGGCCGGCCGGGCGCCGGTGCCGAGCGCCGCGACCTCGATGTTCTCGCGCACGGTCAGCCCGCGGAACGAGCGGCTGTGCTGGAACGTGCGTCCGATCCCGGCGCGGGCGCGCCGGTGCGGGCTCCAGCCGGTGACGTCGCGCTCGCCGAGCTCGATCCGGCCGGACGTCGGAGTGTCGAAGCCGGTGAGCACGTTCACGAGCGTCGACTTGCCGGCGCCGTTCGGGCCGATCAGCCCGACGACCTCGTGGCGGTGCAGCTCGAGCGTGACGCCGTCGAGCGCCTGCACGCCCGTGAAGGACCGCGAGACGGAGGAGGCCCGGAGCGTGTCCCCGGGCCTCCTCGTCGCTGCTGCTGTCGCTCGCTTCCGCCAAGGTCTAGATCTTCGGAACGACCTTGGCGGTCACGGCGCCGACGTACCGCGCCTTGTTGTTGTGGATCTTGATCACGCGGTACTGGCGCCCGTAGACGCTGTGGAACTGCGGCGAGAAGCTGACGAGCCCGGAGAGAGTCGGCACCTTCTTGAACTTCTCCATCGTCGCCGCCAGCGTGGCGCCGTTCGTGGACCCGCCCGAGCGGCGGATCGCCGTCGCGACGCCGTCGACCGCTGCCGGAGCCGGTGACGAAGCCGCCGGTGAACGCCTTCAACTGCTTCGCGAGCGCGCGCACGGCCTTGTTCGGGTCGTCGCCGAACGCCGACGCGTACGTGACCGCGTAGTAGTCGGTCACCTGCGGGTTCTTCGTCAGCCAGTAGGTGCCGTCGCCGGCCCACGAGTTCAGGATCGGCGTCTTGTTCCCGAGCGAGCGGAGGCCCGACACGAGCGCGGGCAGCTCGCCGAACGCGGTCGAGGTGACGATCACGTCCGCCTTGCGGCCGTTGAGGCGGCTGACGGCCGCGTTGACGTTGTTCGCGCCGGTGGCGTAGCTCTCACGGCCGGCGATCTTGCCGCCCATCTGCGTGAACCGCTTCTCGAACGCCTGGACGACGTTCTTGAAGTAGACGAGCAGCGTGTTCGTGGCCAGGTTCGCCGTCCGCCAGCCCTTCCGGTAGGCGTACTCCGCCATCGCAGAGCCTTCGTCCTGGGCGACGTTGCCGAAGCTGAACGCCATCTTCCCGGCCGTGCCGAAGCGCTTCGGCCCCATCTGGTCGGTGCCGATGCAGGGGGCGATCGTCAGCTTGCCCGCCTTCAGCGACTCCTGCACGACCGGCGTCGCGAAGTCGACGTCGCAGGTCGTGAACATGATGTGCGCGCCCTTGCCGAGCAGCTGCGCCGCACACGACTTGGCCTTCGCGGCGTTGTTGTTGTTCGTGTCGCAGGTGTCGATCCGGAGCGGCCGTCCCATCACGCCGCCCTTGGCGTTGATCAGGTTGACCCTCACCTTGGCCGCGGCGAGCGCAGGCCCGTCGAACGGAGCCATGTTCCCCTTGCTGTCGAACGCCCAGCCGATCACGATCGGCGCCTGCGCATTCGTCTGCGAGCCGCCCACGCCGGCTCCGACCGCCGCGATCGCGAGCGCGAGTACTGCGAGCAGCGCCCCGAAGGCGCCCCATCGTTTCCGTGCTGTCATTCCTGCCTCCCTGTGGATTCCCGGTAGCTGTCTTCCTTCGCCTTGATCAGGCGGTAGAGCGTCTTGATGCAGCGGCACCGGCACACTGAGCTTGTTCGCCTCGTGGACGAGCGAGCCGGTGATCAGGTCGATCTCGGTCGGGCGGCGCGCCTCGACGTCCTCCAGCATGGACGGGTAGTGCGCGCTGCCCCGCTTCGTCGCGAGCACGTTCATCTCCCACGGGTCCTCGTGCAGCTCGATCCCCGCCGCCCGTGCGACGGCCTTGCCCTCGTCCATCAGTGCGTGGACGAGGTGACCGAGGTCGGAGGGTCGCTCCTCGGCCGCGAAATGCGGGTCGTGCGGCAGGCCGGTCAGCGCCGCGACGGCGTTCACCGTCGCGTTGAAGATCAGCTTCGACCACTGCGCCGGCTTGAGATCCGGGAACGCGCGAGCCTTCAGGCCGGAGCTGGCGATCAGCTCGGCGAGCTCCTCGACCCGCTCGTACGGGATCCCGTTGTACGGGCCGAGCCACGTCTCGGTGTCGAGGATGTACTCGACGTGCGTGTCGTCGTGCCGGGTGCCGCTCATGAAGGTGACGCCGGAGACGAGCGGCCAGTCGCCGTGCCGCCGCACGATCTGCTCGGCGCCGAGGCCGTTCTGGACCGTGACCACCATCGCGTCCGGGAACCGCCCGGCGATCGCCTCCGCGGCGGCGTCGACGGCCGTTCCCTTCGTCGCGACGATCGCGACGTCGACGTCGGGCAGCTCCGCCGCGTCGTCGGTCGCGTGCACGCGGCCGGTGAACTCGGCTCGGCCGCTGACCTCGAGGCCGTGCTCCTCGAGCGCGCGTGCGTGCTCCGGCCGGCGCGTCAGCACCCAGACGTCTGCGACCCGGCTGAGGTGAGCCGCGTAGAGGCTCCCGATCACGCCCCCGCCGACGACACAGACCCGCTCGATGCTCACGTGGTTGCGCCCACCGCCTCCCGCTCGGAGGACGCGAAGTGCGGCATCACCGTCGAGGCGAAGAGCTCCTGCGCCTTGATCGCCTGCCAGTGCTCGGCGCCGCCGGCGTTGACCGTGATCGAGATCTCGGTCAGGCCCGCGCAGAGCTCCTTGACCGCCTCGATCCGCTCGATCACGTCGGCGGGCGTCCCGACCCAGACGATGTCGCCTTCGATCATCGCGTCGTACGGCGTCTGCGCCAGCTTCTCGAGGATCCCGGCGGTGTAGAAGCCGTAGCCGGCCGCGTTCAGCTCGTCCGCGGGCGGCGGGTCGTACTCGGTCAGCGGCGAGGCGTTCCCCTGCAGGAAGCCGACCATCCACTTCTCCGCCTCCCGCTTCGCCACCTCGCGGTCCTCGTCGATGTAGCAGGCGTGGATCCAGACGATGTCGGGCTCGTTGCCGTGCTCGGCGCACTTGGCGCGATAGAGATCGAGCTGCTCGGCGAGCGCGGCGTACGGGAGCAGCGGCGGCACGACGACGGCCCAGCCGCGCTCGGCGGCGAGCTCGTATGTGCGGTCGGAGGTGCCGCCCAGGAAGACGCGGAACTTCCGCTCGTCGGCCGGGCGCGGGACGATCCCCGAGTCGCCGATCTGGAAGTGCTTGCCGTCGTAGGAGAAGCGCTCGTTCTCGAGCGCGGTGAAGAGCAGCTCGACCGCCTCCTCGTACCACTCGCGCGACTCGGGCGAGAGCGCGAGCCCCGCCTTCGGCGGCATCCAGCCATGGCCGCGGCCGACGCCGAACTCGTACCGCCCGTCGAGCAGGATGTCCGCCACGGCGATCTCCGAGGCCAGCACGACGGGGTTGTGGTACGGCATCGAGTGCAGCAGCGTCCTGAAGTTGATCCGCTTCGTCTTCTGCGCGGCGGCGGCGAAGAGCGCCAGCGGGTTGGCCGAGATCGAGAACTTGGGGAAGAAGAAGTGCTCGATCACGGCGTAGGCGTCGTAGCCGAGCCGGTCGGCGTTCTGGATCTGCTCGAGCACCTCGCCGTAGAGCTGCGCGGCTGGTTTCCCGGGCCAGCTCTGGATCTCCGAGTAGAGGCTGAACTTCACGCAGTCACCCCTTTCCTGACATGTCTGGTCCGCCGACGCGAGTATCGCTGGCGTCTGTCATGTCAGTCAATGGCCGATCACGGCCGTGCATTCGATCTCGATCAGCAGCCCCGGCACGGCGAGCCCGGTGACGCCGACGATCGTCTGCGCGGGATGCTCGGCCCCGCCGGTGACGTCGTCGATCGCTGCCGTGATCGTCTCGTACTCGGTCGGGTGGAGCGTGTAGACCGTCCGGCGGACGACGTCGTCCCACGCCGCCCCGGCGGCCGCCAGCGCCGCCTCGACGTTCCGCATCGCCGCCCGCGTCTGCTCGCCGAGATCGTCGCCGCCGACGATCCCGAACTCGCGGTCGAGTGCGACCTGGCCGGCGAGGTGGACGACTCGTGTCCCCTCGGCGATCGCGACGTGGCTGAACCCGGGCGCCGGGTGGAGCTCCGGCGGGTTGAGCAGCTGCCGGTGCTGTGACATCAGGCTCCTTTCGTGACGAGGGCGCGGAACTCGGCGTCGGTGACGAGCCGGCTCTTCTTCGTCCCGAGCTCCTTCACGGCGGCCAGCAGCTCGGCGTGGCGGTCGGCCGGGACGTCGAGCCCGAGCTCCTCGGCCTTCAGCCGGATCGAGTCGAGGCCGCTCTTCTTCCCGAGCACGATCCGCCGCTCGGCGCCGACGAGCCCGGAGCCGTACGGCTCGATCGCGGGCGGGTCGTGGAACTGGCTCGCGACGGCCCCGCTCTCGCGGGTGAAGAGGTTCTCGCCGGTGATCGGCGTCCACGGGGCCAGCTCGTAGCCCGAGCGCTCCCGGACGAGGGCCGCGAGCCCGCGTGCTTTGCCGAGATCGAGCCGCGTCGGGATCCCGTAGAGCGCCTCGAGCGCCAGCGCGACCTCGATCAGGTTCGCGTTCCCGGCGCGCTCCCCCATCCCGTTCACCGTTCCCTGCACCCAGGTCGCGCCCGCCTGGACGGCGGCGACGGCCGCGGCGGTCGCGAGCCCGAAGTCGTCGTGGCCGTGCCAGTGGACCGGCACGTCGAGCCAGTCGACCGCCTGGCCGACGAGGTACGCAGCGCCCTCGGGCGTCGCGATCCCGATCGTGTCGACGACCGCCACCTCCTGGGCGCCCGCCTCGACCGCGGCCTCGTACGCGCGGCGGAAGAACTCGAGCCCCGCCCGCGAGCCGTCGACGCCGAAGAAGGCGACGGTGATCCCCTCGCCCGCGGCGAAGGAGACGGCCTTCCGGATCCGGCCGAGCATGTCGTCGTGCGAGACGCCGAGCGCCGCCAGCTTCGCATCCGAGATCGGGCTCTCGATCACGGCGGAGCGGACACCGAGGCCGACGAGCTGCTCGACGTCCGCCTGGACTGCGCGCGCGAAACCCCAGACCTCGGCGCGCAGGCCGGCGGCTGCGATCAGGCGAATCGCCTCCTCGTCCTCGGCCGAGACGCGGGCGAAGCCTGCTTCGATCCGGTCGATCCCGGCCTCGTCGAGCGCGCGCGCGATCGCGAGCTTGTCCTCGGGTGAGAGGACGACGCCGACCGTCTGCTCGCCGTCGCGCAGCGTCGTGTCGTAGAGCCCGACGGTGTCGTGCGACTGTGGCTCGAGCGCGAGGCGGTTGAGGTCGCCGGTCCACACCTGGTCGCGGTCGATCGTCATGCGCGCACGATCCCGTCCGGGAAGCTGCAGAGCTTCTCGGGGTCGCCGTCGGTGACGAGGAAGTTGTCCTCGACGCGCAGGCCGCCGCCCTCCGGCCAGTAGACCCCTGGTTCGATCGCGAGCACCATGCCCGCCTCGATCGTGCCACCGCCGGCCTGATGCGCATAGGGCGGCTCGTGCGCGCGCGCCCCGACGCCGTGGCAGATGGGATGGGTCGGCTGGCCGGGATAGCCCAGCTCGGCGAGGCCCGCGCGGACCGAGCGGTCGAGCTCGGCGAGACTCGCGCCCGGACGCGCGAAGTCGATCGCGGCCGCGTAGACGCTCAGCAGGCCCTGCTCGAGCTCGGCGTAGCGGGCGTCGAGCTCGCCGGGGACGAGGTTCTTCGTGTGGTCGCACCAGTAGCCGTCGGCGCAGACCCAGATCTCGAAGAGCGTCGGCTCGTGCTCCTGCACCTCGCGGCTGCCGGTTGCGGTGAAGGTGCGGATGCCCGGCCCCGACCAGACGAGGGAGAACCCGTGCGCGAGCTCGACCCGGCCGCCCTCCCAGCCGGTGCCGTGGTCGTGGACCCAGCCGTTCCAGAGCGCGCCGACCTCGCTCTCGCGCATTCCCGGCCGGATCAGCCCCTGGACGTGCTCCATCGCGCCCGCGGCGATCTCGTTCGCGAGCCGCATCCGCGCAACCTCCTGGTCGGTCTTGATCGCGCGGGCGGCGCTCAGAAGCGGCGTCGCGTCGGCGGCGTCCGGGAACGCGTCGAACCACGCTTTCGGGAACGTCGTCGGCTCGCCGACCATCCGGTCGGCCGCCTGCGTGCCGAGGCTGAGCTCGATCCCGACGCGGTCGTAGTCCGACGCGAGCTGCCGCGCGAGATCGAGGGCGCGGAGGCCCGGCGGGCGCGGGTCGCTCTCGTCGTAGCCGTGGAAGAGCCGCACCTCGGTCGTCCAGGCCGTCCGCTCGGCGTCCGCCTCCGAGGCCTCGAGACAGACGAGCACCGGGTCGCCCTCACGCGGGAAGACGACCGCGTCGTAGCCCTTCATCCCCCAGAAGTTGGTCAGGTAGAGGACGTTGTCGGGCGCGCGCACGACGAGCGCGTCGAGCTCCTGCTCGGCCATCAGCCCGCGCACGCGCTCGAGCTTCGCGTCGTCCCGCGGCCAGCTCATGCCGCCCCGTGGGAACTTTGTGTTTCTGAAACACAAGCGCTCTTTCGGCCCACCCGAACCCGCATGGTTACGCGGGACGAGGGGAGCTTGTGTTTCAGAAACACAAGCTCACTCGGCCTTCGCGCCGACGTGGATCAGCTCGGCCGTCCGGGTCGACGAACGAGCACATCCGCTCGCCCCACGGCCGGTCGGTCGGCGGCAGCAGCTCCTCGGCGCCGGCGGCACGGAGCTCTGCCGCGGCTGCGTCGACGTCATCCGTGTAGATCCAGAGCGCCGTGTCGCGCTCCTCGCCCGGCTGGCGCCGGCCGAGCCCGATCCCGTACGGCTCGAGCGCGAGGAATGCGAACTCGGGCCCGTGCTCGTCCTCGTTGCGGTACGTCTCCTCGAAGCCGAAGGTCGAGCAGTAGAACTCGCTCGTCCGCGCGACGTCGTCGACGAGCAGGATCGGAAACGCCTCCCGGAACGCGGTCACACCGCTTCCCAGACGACCCGGCCGTCCCGGGTGACGACGCGCCCGATGCCGCCGCTCGGATAGTGGCCGCAGACGACGAGGACGTCCTGGTCGACGAGCTCGGGCAGCAGCGCAGCGACGCGTCTCCGCGCAGTCGTCGGGTTCGGCGTCCGAGACGTACACCGCGTCCGGCTCGTGCAGCAACATCGGATGCACCGCGGTGTCCGCGATCAGCACGGCACGCGCCCCGCCGGACTCGATCCGCAGTCCCAGGTGCCCGGGAAAGTGGCCGGGGAGCGCAAAGGCGGTCACGCCTTCCACGAGCTCGGCCGCGTCGGCCACGTCCTCGAACGGGACGGGCGCGATCGCGCGAGCGACGTGCGGCCGGCCGCTCTCGCGGGCGAACGCGACGCCGTCCGGATGCGCCAGATAGCGGGCGCTGCGGAAGACGAGCTCGCCCTCGCGGTCGGTGTTCCAGCCGACATGGTCGACGTGGAGGTGCGTCAGGAAGACGATGTCGATCTCGTCCGCCGCGACACCGCAGCCCTCGAGCGCCGGCGCCAGTCCCTCCTCCCACTCCGGCGTCCAGCCCCAGAGCCCCGCCGGGCCGACGCCCGTGTCGACGAGGACGGTCGTGCCGCCGCTGCGAATCAGGTACGAGGTGCACGAGATGCGCCACTGCGAGCCCGCGAAGAGCCCGGGGTAGAGCGCGCGGTACGGCTCCCAGTCGTCGAAGCCCGGGTACAGCTCCTCGAGCTCTCCGAGCAGCCCGACCGCGTCGGTGAGCGGGACGAGCTCGACCGAGCCGACTAGCACCGGCTCACGCGTCGCCCCAGGGGCGGATCCGGGGCGGCGCCGGCTCGCCGTGCGCCTCCTGCCACGCGACGACCGGGTTCCGAAGCACACCGATCCGCTCGATCTCGGCCTCGATCACGTCGCCCGGCTTGAGGTAGAGCAGCGCCCGCTCCTCGGGCGACTTGAATCCGGCCACGCCCGACACCGTCCCGGTCGAGAGCACGTCGCCCGCCGAGTACCCGAGCGCCGAGAAGTTGGACAGGATCTCCGGGATCGTCACGCTCATCCGGCCCGAGTGCGACTCCTGGCGCACCTCCCCGTTCACGCGGAGCTCCATCGCGAGGTCGTGTGGGTCGCCGATCTCGTCCGGGGTCACGATCCACGGCCCGAGCGGGCAGAAGGTGTCGATCGCCTTGCAGAAGGAGAAGACGCCCGAGCGCATCTCGCCGCGCTGGATGTCCCGCGCCGTGATGTCGTTGAAGATCACGTAGCCGCCGATGTAGTCGGCCGCCTCCTCCGGCGAGAACCACTTCCCCGCTTTCTTCAGCACGACCGCCAGCTCGAGCTCGTAGTCGAGCTCCTCCGTCAGGTGCTCGGGATAGACGACCGGCTCGTCCGGCCCGACGATCGCGTCCACGTTCTGGAAGAAGTTGATCCACGGGGCGATCTGGTGCGACCAGTCGACGTTCTTCGACTCCTCCTCGTGCTCGCGGAAGTTGCCCGCGGTGTGGAAGAACTTCTTCGGCACGATCGGCGCGCGCAGCCGCACGTCCGCAAGCGGCACGCGCTCATCGGTCTCGTCGGCGCCGCCGCGCTCGAACCACTCGCGCATCGTCGGCACGTCGAGGCGGACGATCTCCTCGCCGTCGATCCGACCGACCTTGCCGTCGTCGTAGGTGACGAGCTTCATCGCTTGCGCAACCAGTCGAGCACGTCGGCGGCGTTCTCGTCGGGCGGGAAGACGGGATAGAAGACCTTGGCGATCCGGCCCTCCTCGGCGACGAGAGCGAGCCGCTTGTAGAGGACGTGACCCTCGAGCTCGAACGTCGGCAGGCGGAGGGCGGCGCCCAGCTCGAGCTCGGGGTCGGCGATGACGGGGAACGGCATCCCGTTGCGCTCCGCGAACTCGGCCTGGTCGTGAGGGGTTGTGTCGACAGGCCGGCGACCCGCTTCCCGAGCGCGCGCAACTCGCCGTGCGCGTCACGGAAGCCGCACGACTGCGGCGTGCAGCCCCGCGCCCCCGGGATCTCGTCCCAGCCCGGCAACGACGGAACGCCGGGCAGACCCGTCCGTGGATAGACGTAGAGCACGTCGAGGTCGCGGATGACGACCGGCCCCTGCGACGACTCGAGCTCGAGGTCCGGCAGCTCGAGGCCGGTCAGGTGGTCGGCGGCACCGTCGTCCACCGGCACCGGCAGGTCGAGGGGCAGCGTGTAGGGATCGTGGCTCACGCGGCGCCACACACCCTCTGTGCGGCGCGGGCGTAGACCTCGGCGATGTTCACCAGTCCGTCGATCTCGAGATTCTCGCCGTACTCGGGGTCCGGGAGCCCCGAGGAGGTGCCGTAGTTGACGGTGGCGATCCCGTAGCGCGAGAGCACCGAGGCGTCGGAGAACCAGCGCGTGACGTCGCGCTCGGGCGCGGCGCCGAAGACCTCCTCGTGTGCGCTCTCGAGCGCACCCACGAGCGGATGCGACTCGTCGATCTCCGCGCCGGGGGCGGTCACGTAGACCTCCGCCTCGACGCCGTCGAGCGTGCGTGCGAAATCGAGCGCCCGGCGCCGCGCCGCCGCCATCTCGACGTCGGGCGGCACACGCAGGTCGAGGAAGAGGTCGGTCCGGTGCGGCGTCCGCGAGACGCGCCAGCCGAAGCCGCCCTGGATCGCGCCGACGTTCGCGACCCCGCGAACCTCGCCGTAGCTCATCTCCTCCTCCCACTCGGGCAGCCACGCGAGCACGCGCTCGAGCACGGCACGCATGCGCACGATCGAGTTCTCCTCGAGTCGCCCGGACGAGAAGGCGGTGTGGATGAAGGGGCCGGACGTGGAGAGCCGGAGCCAGAGCGTGCCGAAGTGCGCGAGCACGAGCTTCTGCTCGGTCGGCTCGCCGAGGATGCACATGTCGGCGGCGCCGCCGTGCCCGACCAGGTGGCGCGAGCCGGCCGCGTAGCCGCGGTACTCCGCCCCCTGCGCGTCACCCTGTTGCGTCTTCTCGATCTCGCCCGCGACCGCCGCGATCATCACGTCGCCCTGCAGCGCCGTGTCGCCGAGCGCTCGCACCGCCGCGAGGTAAGCGACGAGCGCGCCCTTCATGTTCGAGATCCCGAGCCCGTAGATCCGCCCCTCGCGCTCGAACCCCTCCGGCTGGAAGCCGGGGATCCCGGCCAGCCACGGCTCGCGCCCCGAGTACGACGTGTCCATGTGCCCGTTGAACATCAGCGTCGGCCCGCCGCCGGTCCCGGCGCGGGTGGCGAGCACGTTGGCGCGCCCCTCCTCGACCTGCTGCCACTGCACGGCGAGCCCGAGCTCCCCGCACTGGTCGGCGTACCACGCCGCCATCGCCTCCTCGGAACCGGTGAAGCTCGGGATCGAGACGGCCGCAAGCGCGTCCGCGACCAGGCGCTCCCGGTCGATCACGGCTTCCGCCCCGACCCGAGCTTGACCGAGACCGACACCTCGAAGCCGTCGCCGGCGGAGTGCTCGTCGAGCAACTCGTCGAAGCGGGCCCGGATCGAACGCTGAACGTCGTCGCTCTGAGCATGCACCACCGCGCGCATCCGAACAGCGCCTTCGATCAGTCCGTTCCAGAGCTCATCCGCACTCTCGACGAGGAGGGGGAACTCGACGGTGCGCACGGCCGCATCCGTCAAGCCCGAGCCCGTGATGAGCTTGGTCAGCTCCGCCTCGTCCGCGAAGCGGAAGAACGGCGGCCCTGCGGGGACGTCAGCCGGTGCCGAGGCGCCGACGTCCTCGATCGCGTCGACGAGCACGCCGAGCCAGCGCCCTCGACTCGGCACGTCCCACACCGTGAACGCGGCTGCACCGCCCGGCTCGAGCACGCGCGCCGCCTCTGCCCCGGCCTGCTCGGGCTCGCCGAGATGAAGGAGGACGAACGCCCCGGTGACTGCGTCGAAGGACTCGTCCTCGAACGGGACGTCCGTGACGTCGCCGCGGACGAACTCGGCGCCGGGCACGTGCTCCCGCGCGAACTCGAGCATGGCTTCGGAGCGGTCCAGGCCGACAGCCTCCGCTCCGCGCGCGACAGCTCGTCCGGCCACGTATCCCGGGCCGGTCGCCAGGTCGAGGAGCCGCGTGCCGGGGCCGGCCTCGACCGCGTCCAGCAGCGGCTCGGCGAACACTCTCGGTGACGCGTCCCAGCAGCATGTCGTAGGCGCCGGCGTCCTTCTCCGCCCAGCCGGCGGCCTCGAAAGCGTCGAATGCTTCGGCGTCGTAGCTCACCGGTCAGGCCCTCCCAGGCCGGGCAGTCCGTCCGGCGGCGACGGCGCAGCGACCGTCTCGAGCCCGGCGTCGCGCCAGGCGTCGAAGCCACCCACGAGATCCGCGACGCGCCCTCGGGCGATGCCCTGCAACGCCGCCGCCGCGAAGCTGGAGGAGTACCCCTCGTGGCAGACGAGGATCAGCTCCAAGCCGCTGTCCGTCAGATGCGGGTTCGAGAAGCCGGAGTCCGGGTCGACACGCCATTCGAGCACCGACCGCGGCACGTGCACCGAGCCGGGGATGACGCCGTCGCGGGCACGCTCGTCGTGCGAGCGCAGGTCGACGATCAGACTTCCGTTCAGGGAGCGCTCCTGTGCGTCCCGCGGCTCGTAGCGGCCGATCCGCTCGCGCGCGTCTGCGAGGAGATGCTCAGTCGCGGAAATGCGGCAGCACCTTCTCGCCGAAGAGCCGGATCTGGTCGTGGCGCTTGTCGCCCCACAGCTCGAGCATGACGTGCGTGCAGCCGGCGTCGCGGTACTCCTCGATCGCGGCGATGCAGTCGGCCGGCGTCCCGGCGATCGGCTTGCACTTGTCGAGGATCGCATCCGTCACCTCCGCTTTCGCCGCCAGGCGGCCGCCGCGCTCCATCGCCTCCGCGACGGGCCGGATCTCGTCCTGCGTCAGCTCCGCGAGGTCGAGCAGCGTGTCCGCCGAGCCCTGGATGTTCTGGACCTTGTTCGCGAGGTACATGCCGGCGATCTCGCGGGCGCCGTCGCGACCCTTGTCTCGGTCCTCGTCGATCGACGCGACGACGGTGCAGCCGATGTCGATGTCGGAGCCGGTGTTGCCGACGGTGTAGCGGACGAACGCCGGTGTGGTGATCGACGGGGTCAGGCAGCCCTCGGCGATCTCGCCGGCGAGCGCCTGCATCTTCGGCGCCGTCGCCGCGACGTAGACCGGCGGCACCTCGCGCGGGGTGTGCGCCTCGACCGGAGAGCGCGGGCACGTCGGCAGACCACGTGTCACCCTCGTAGGAGAACGCCTCGCCGCCGAGCACGCCGCGGACGATCGCCACCGCATCGCGCATCGGCCCGAGCGTCTTCTTCGTCTGCATGCGCGCGTTGTTGAGGAAGATCTTCGACGTCCCGAAGCCGAGGATGAACCGCCCAGGCCCCGCCGCCTCCTGCACGACCCGTGCGTCCATTGCCACCTGGACCGGGTGCCGCGTGAACGGCGAGATGATTCCCCAGCCGATCGTCAGCCGCTCGGTCTCCCGCGCCATCAGCGCCGAGACGACGGTCGAGCCGCGCGCCTCCATCTGGTGCTTGCGCCACCACGGGTACGCCTCGGCGAGCCAGACCGTGTCCATCCCCGCCTCGTCCATCACGCGGGCCGACTCGAGCATCTCGTCGAGCGGCTCCATCGTCAGCTGCATCACGCCGATGCGGAACGGGACCGCCACGGCGTCCTAGGCCTCGGTCGAGTGCGTCGGCCCGTCCGGATCCGCCTCGTACGCCTCGGGCGAGGCCGGATGGATCCCCTGCTCGCCGCCGCCCGTGCCCGCCGCTGCGGCCTCGTCGACCTGCTTCTCGAGCGCGCCGAGCACGTTTCCGACCTGCTGGTTGATGATCGGCTGCAGCACGCGCTGGCCCATCGCGCCGACGGGGCCGGCGATCTTCACGTCCGCCTCCCAGCGCATCGTCGTGCCGGTGCCGTTCTCGGCGAGGTTGAACTGCGTCTGCATGTTCATGATCGCGCCGACGCCGTTGCCCTTCGCGTTCAGCTGCGCGAACTCCGGCGCGCGCTCCTCCACCTTCTCGAAGTCGATCGTCATCCGGAGACCGCCGAGGCCGAGCGGGATCTTCACCTTCGCCTGCCAGTGCCGGTCGTCCTTGATCTCGAATCCCTCGACGCCGGGCATCAGCTTCGCCATCTGCGCCGGGTCGTTCAGAACCTGCCAGACGACCTCGCGCGGCGCGCTCAGCTCTCGCGTGCCTTCGACTCTCATGCGGGAACCACCGTCACGTTCGCGCGCGTCGACTCCGGGTCCTGCAGCATCGACCAGACGCGGTGGTAGGGGTTGCAGCTGTCGTAGACGATCGGCGCGCCCGCGGGCTTGAGCGCGTCCTGGATCGCGGAGCAGATGCAGTGGATCCCACCGCCGCCGCCCTCGCCCATGCCCTTCGAGCCGAGCGGTGAGAACGGGGACGGCGACTCGATCGCACCTGTCTTCAAGGGCGGGATGTCGAGTGCGTGCGGGACGTGGTAGTCGTAGAAGTTCGAGGTCAGCAGCTGGCCGTCCTCGTCGTAGACGAAGTCCTCGTAGAGGGCGGCGCCGATCGCGTGCACGGTCGCGCCGTGCACCTGGCCCTCGACGATCTGCGGGTGGATCCGGGTGCCGCAATCGTCCACGGCTGCATAGTCGACGATCTCGACGACGCCCGTCTCCTTGTCGACCTCGACGACGCACGCGTGGATCTGCGTCGCGTACGTGAGCGTCAGCTTCCCGGTCTTCTTCTCGGTGTCGACCATCCCGAAGTAGGGCCGGTAGACGAAGCGGTGATTCAGCGTCGGGTTGAAGTCGGGCGGCAGGAAGGCGTTGTTCGCGTTCACGATCGCGCCGAGCGCCATGAACGGCAGCGCCGCCTCGGGCGGCCCGTCCTTGATCCGGGCGAAGCCGTCGACGAGCTCGATCGCGCCCTCGTCGCACTGGAGCACGGCTGCCGCGAGCGTGACCATCTCGGCCCGCAGCGCATCCGCGGCGCCCTTGACCGCGCCGAGGCCGGTGACGGCGAACTGGCTCGCGTAGGTCCCCGAGAAGCCGGCGTGCGAGTTGAAGAACGTGTCGTGGCCGGGTCGCACGTGCACCTGGTCGGGCGAGCAGCCGAGGATGTCGGCGACGACCTGGGACGAGGTCGTCTCGTGGCCCTGGCCCTGCGGGACGGTGCCGAGCGTGACGACGACCTCTCCGAAGATGTCCAGCTTGACCGTCGCCGCCTCGTTGTTCCCGGAGAACTGCAGCTCGGGATTGAGGAGCGTCGACTGGCCGAAGTTGTTCGTGCCGGAGTCGAGCGTCGAGCCGATCCCGATCCCGAGCAGCTTCCCGCGTGCGGCCGCCTCCTCCCGCCGCGCTCCGATCCCGTCGTAGCCGATCAGCTCGAGCGCGATGTCGAGGCAGCGGGCGTAGTCGCCGGAGTCGTAGACGCAGCCGTTCGGCGTCTCGTACGGCATCTGCTCGGTCTTGACGTAGTTCTTCTTCCGCATCTCGACCGGGTCGATCCCGAGCTCGGTGCCGACGATGTCGCAGATCCGCTCCGTCAGCCAGAGGTGCTGCATCCGCGAGTAGCCGCGGTTCGGCGACACGGGCGACTTGTTCGTCGTCACCTGCGTGAAGTCGACGCGGATGTTCCGCCAGGCGTAGCAGCCGGGCGTGACCTGCGCCCAGATGATGCAGCCGAGCGGCTCGTAACGCGGGAAGGCGCCGCAGTCGTCGAGCGCCTTGACGTTGAAGCCGAGCATCGTCCCGTCGTCCTTGACCGCGACCTCGACGTCGTGGAACCAGCGCTCGTTCCCGTGCGCGTTGGCGGTGTGCTGGTCGGTGCGCCACTCGGTCCAGTTGACGGGCCGGTTCAGCTTCCGCGAGAGCAGGCAGAGCGTCACGTAGTACGGGTGCAGGCAGATCTTGTTCCCGAAGCCGCCACCGATGTCACGGGTGACGAAGCGGAGCTTGTCGAGCCCGGTGCGCAGCGCGGGCGCCATCCAGATCGCGCCGATGCCGGGCATCTGGTGGTTGCAGTGGATCGTCCACTGGCCAGTCGGCTTCTCGTACTCGACGACCGCGCCCGAGCACTCGAGCGGCGTCGAGCTGAAGCGATGGAAGTGGAGCTCCTTGATCGTGACGATCCGGTCGGCCTCCGCCTTCGCGCCCTCCCAGTCGCCCCAGTCGAAGACGCCGCTCCAGACCGTGTTCGTGCCGGCGTCGTCGTGCATCACGGTCTCGTCCTTGACGGCCTCGCGCGCGTCCACGAGCACCTCGAGCGGCTCGTACTCGACCTCGACCAGCTCGGCGGCGTCGCGCGCGAGCTCACGGGTCGTCGCGCAGACGGCCGCGACGGGCTCGCCCATGAACCGGACCTTGCCGACCGCGAGCGCGTAGTCCTTGATCTCGTTCCCGGGCGGCGTCGACATCTCGAAGAACGGGTCGGTCTGGATCGCGACCTCGTCGCCGGTGAGCGTCCCGTAGACACCGTCGAGCGCCAGGGCGGCGGCGACGTCGATCGAAACGATCTTCGCGTGTGCGTGCGGTGAGCGGACGAAGTGCACGTAGCCCATCCCGTGGCGGCGTACGTCGTCGAAGAAGATCCCCTGGCCCTGGACGAGCCGCTTGTCCTCCTTGCGCGGGACCGACTGGCCGATGTAGCCCTTCTGCAGCTCGACGGGCGCCGAGGTGGTCTCGGTGGTGCTCACGACTGGCCCCCGGCCGAGACGATCGCCTCGACGATGTTCACGTAGCCGGTGCAGCGGCAGATGTTGCCCTGGATCGCCATGCGCGCCTCGTCCTCGGTCGGGCGCGGGTTCTGCTCGAGCAGCGCGGACGCACTCATCAGCATCCCCGGCGTGCAGTAGCCGCACTGGAGCGCGTGATGAGAGGAGAACGCCTGCTGCAGCGGGCTCAGCTCGCCGTCGCTCGGCGCCAGGTCCTCGACCGTTCTCACCTTCGCCCCGTCGGCCTGCACGGCGAGCAGCATGCAGCTCTTGACCGCCTGGCCGTCGAAGTGGACGGTGCAGGCGCCGCAGTTGCCGGTATCGCAGCCGACGTGCGTTCCCGTCAGCTCGAGCTCGTCGCGGATGAAGTGGACGAGCAGGCGGCGCGCGTCGACCTCCCGCTCGTAGACGTCGCCGTTGATCTCGACCGAGATCACCCGACTCGTGGACGGCTCCTGAACGCTCACTTGCCGCGCTCCCGAGCCTGCTCGACGGCCCGCACTGCGCAGACGGCGGCGAGGTGGCGGCGGTATTCCGCGGACGCATGGACGTCCGATGGCGGGTCGAGGCCTGCGTCGGCGACGGCCTGACGGACGCTGTTCTCATCGCTGCCGGTGGGGGACAGCAGGACGGGAACAGCGTCCACGCAACCAAGCGCAATCCGCACCGAGTCACCCGCCAGGCTGGCGGCCGCATTCGCTAGACACGTTCCATCGCGTCCGATCGTGATCGACGCAAAGCCGTCGGCGGCGTTCGCGGCAGCAGGCACCGCGACCGAGAGCAGCAACTCGCCCTCGCCGACGACGGTCATGTAGACGCCGA
This sequence comes from uncultured Gaiellaceae bacterium, assembly GCA_963732995.1. GTDB lineage: Bacteria > Actinomycetota > Thermoleophilia > Gaiellales > Gaiellaceae > Gaiellasilicea. The sequence continues at coordinate 235,644 of CAVTBS010000011.1, forward strand.
GAAAGAAGTCCTCCGCTGCGACGGTCCGCTCCCCCGCCCCGCCGCGGATCGTCATCGACGCGCCGAGCGCGACGAGCAGCGGCGGCAGGTGGTTCGTCGGGTCGTTCGAGCAGATGTTGCCGCCGATCGTGCCCCGGTTCCGCACCTGGACGTCCGCGATCTGGGCCGCCACCGCAGCGAGGATCGGCCGCGAGACGTCGACCTCCGACGAGCCCATGATCTGCGTGTATGTCGCCATGGCGCCGAGCTGGAGCGTGTCACCCGAGACCGAGATCGCGCGCAGCTCGTCGAGCCGGTTCAGGTCGACGAGCACGTCCGGCGAGGCCGCCCGCGCCTTCATCACGTTGACGAGCGTCTGGCCGCCGGCGAGCGCGCGGGCGCCCTCGTGCGCGCCGAGGAGCTGGATCGCCTCTGCCACCGAGGACGGACGCGCATATTCGACCTCGCGGAGAAGCACGGGGGGATCACACCGATTTCTCGGTGACATGTCAAGCGAGTAGAGTCGGCGCGTGGCCCCTTTCGACGCCGTCTTCGTCGGCAGCGGGATCAACTCGCTCGCGGGTGCCGCACTGCTCGCGAAGGACGGCTGGCGCGTCTGCGTGCTCGAGCGGAACGACTGGCTCGGCGGCGCGATCAAGACCGTGGACGGCCTCACCGCGCCCGGCTTCCGCCACGAGGCCTTCGCCTCCTGGCACCCGCTCTGGGTCGGCTCCCCCGCCTACGCCGAGCTGAAGCCCGACCTCGACCGGCTCGGGCTCGAGTACCTCAACACCGACCTGCCGACGGCGACCGCGTTCCCCGACGGCTCGAGCGTCCATCTCTCGACCGAGGGCGCGGCCAACGTGGCCGAGCTCGGCGCTGCCTGGCAGGCGCAGTTCGACGAGTTCATGGCGGCGGCGGACGTCGCCTTCGGCGTCCTCGGCACCGAGCTCTGGTCCGGCCAGGGCTTCTCGCTCGGACGCAGGGCCTACAAGCAGTTCGGCCGGCGCGGGCTCGTCGAGTTCGCCGGCCACTCGCTCCTCTCGGCGCGCGACTGGCTCACCGACACGTTCCCGGACGAGCGCGCGCACGGGCTGCTGGCCCCCTGGGTGCTCCACACCGGCCTCGGCCCCGATCAGGCCATGTCCGGCTTCATGACCCAGGTGATCGCGTGCGCGCTCCAGCTCGGCGGGATGCCGGTGCCGAAGGGCGGCGGCGCGCACCTCGTCGACGGGCTCGCGGCGATCGTCCGGGCTGCGGGCGGCGAGCTGCGCACCGACGCCGAGGTCGAGCGGATCGTCGTCTCGGATGGGGCGGCGACCGCGGTCCGGCTCGCGGACGGCGAGACGGTCGCGGCCTCGCGCGCCGTGCTCGCCTGCGTGACGCCGACACAGCTCTACGGCCGCCTGCTCGGAGAGAGCGACGCGCCGGCGAACGTCCGCGAGCGAGCACGCCGCTTCCGCTACGGCCGCGGCGAGATGCAGATCCACATCGCGATGAACGAGCCGCCGCGCTGGCGCGGGGACGAGCGGCTCGCGCGGACGCCTCTGCTTCACCTCACCCCGGGGCTCGACGGGGTCTCGCGCGCCGTCAACGAGGCCGACCGCGGCCTCCTCCCGGCCGAGGCCACGATCGCACTCGGGCAGCCGATGGCCGTCGACCCCTCGCGCGCGCCGGAAGGCTCGTGGATCCTCTGGGTACAGCTGCAGGAGCTGCCACCGAGGCCCAAGGGCGATGCGGCCGGTGAGCTCGACGTCGGTGACGGAACGTGGACGGAGGAGCTCCGCGAGGCGTACGCCGACCGGATCGTCGAGCGGATCGGCCGCCACATCGAGAACCTGCAGAGCGCCACCGTCGCCCGGGTCGCGATGTCGCCCGCCGACATGGAGGCGGCGAACCCGAACTGGGTCGGCGGTGACATCTACGCCGGCTCGTGCGCCCTCGACCAGAACCTGATCTTCCGCCCAACCCCGGCGAGCCCGGGGCACGCAACGCCCGTCGAGCGGCTCTGGCACATCGGCGCGAGCACGCACCCCGGTCCCGGGCTCGGCGCCGGCTCCGGCTACCTCGCCGCCAAGCAGCTGACGAAGCCGCCGCTCGTCCGGCGGGTCCTGGCGAAGGTGCCCGGGCTGCCGTGACGCTCTCGCTGAGCGAGATCTCCACCGTGTCCGCGTCGTTCGAGCAGGACGTGAAGGCGTACGCGGCTGCGGGGTTCGAGGGGATCGGGGTCTGGGAGATGAAGCTCGGCGAGGACGACGCCGACCTCGAGCTCCTGCACGCGAGCGGCCTGCGGGTGACGAACTGCGTCCCGAACGTGCCCTCGATCCTGCCGAATACGGTCATCGAAGGCCCCGACGACGTCGAGGTGCGGATCGAGTCGATCTGTGCGTCCGTACGGCGTCTTGCCCGCTACGACCCGGCCTGCGTCCTCTGCCTCACCGGCCCGGCCGGCTCCCGTGCGGAGACCGAGGCGCGCAGACTCGTGCTCGACGGCCTGCGCCGGGTCGCCGAGGCGGCGGACGACGCAGGTGTCGCGCTCGGGGTCGAGCCGATCCACGCCTCGCAGCGCGACCAGCTGACGATGGTCACGACCATTCCGGAGACGCTCGAGCTGCTCGACGAGGCCGGTCTGCCGGGCGTCGGGATCATGATCGACCTCTGGCACGTCGGGGACACGGACGACGTCGAGCGGCACCTGGCCGAGAACGTCGACCGGATCAGCGGCGTCCACGTCGCCGAGCGCTTCCCCGGCGGGCGGGAAGACCGTGACCTGCCGGGCGAGCGCTGCGCCGCGCTGATGCGCGTCCTCAATGACGCGGGCTGGCGCGGCGCGTGGGACGTCGAGATCTTCGGCGATCCCGAGCAGCCGGACTCACTCTGGTCGCTCGACGTCGAGGAGGCGGCGCGGCGCGCGTTCGCCGCCGCTAGAGCGGCCGGCCCGTGAGCGCGAGCACGTTCTTGACGAACAGCACCGTCTCGGGGTAGAGCCCCTTCTCGCGAACTGCTCGCTCGCCCTGATACCACGCGGCGAGCGCGAGCCGCTGGTCGCCGCCGAAGCGCTTCAGCAAGTGGTTGAGCAGTGTCATCCCGACCTCCACCCCGCCCTCGCCCGTTCTCGACACCTTCCGTCCGAGGAGCACCGTCTCGACGAACGTCCAGGTGTCCGGCATGATCTGCATCGGTCCCCAGGCGCCGGTCGACGAGGTCACGTTCGTCTGGAAGCCGGACTCCTGCCAGGCGAGCGCTCGCGCGAGGTTGACGGAGATGCCGTAGTGCGCGGCCCACTTGTCGAGGTGCGCGCGGACCGTCGAGCGGCTCAGCTCGAGCGCCGGCCCGGACGCGACCGCGCCCGGGAGGCGGAGCTTCGCGCCCTCGACGACGAGGTTCACCGACTCGATGTCGTTGGCGGCCGCGAGCGCACGAACCGTCGTCTTGTGCTTGGCGGCGATCTCGGTGAGCGTGTCGCCCGGCCGCACGACGTAGCTGATCGTCGACGACGTCGCCTTCGTCAGCACCGGCGTCCGCCGCCCGTGCCCGAACGAGGTCAGCGTCGCCGGGCCTGCGACGCCGTCCCTCGCGAGGCCGCGAGTGCGCTGGAAGCGGAGCAGACCGGCCTTCGTCGACGCACCGAAGTGCCCGTCGACGTCGAGCAGTCGGAGATGACCCGCGCGCGCGAGTAGAAACTGGAGCGAAGAGACGTCCCAGCCGTACGTACCCTGCACGAGCACGCGGCGCGCGACGAGCGGCCGGCCGAGCGCGCCGAGTTGGGCACGCGTTCTAGGCCCCAGCTCCCCCGTCACCGGCAGCCGGGCTGCGCGCTGGAACGCACGCAGGCCCTTCGCCGTCATCGGGCCGGCGACCCCGTCGATCTTGCCGAAGTACATCCCCTTCGAGCGCAGGGACACCTGCAGCGCCGCGATCTCGGGATCCGGCGCGCCGGCGGCGAACGCAGGAGCAGCGCCGACGGAGGAGGCGGCGGCAGCTGCGGCGATGACGGCAAGGCGGAAGCGCATGGATCGACCTCCTTTGCCGTCCGCCTGCCACCTCCTTCGTTTCTTTACAAATCCCGAAGCAAGGGCCGCCGCGCATGGCACCATGTCGACGTGAGAGTCGAGCGCCCACGTCGGCTCGCATTGCTGGCGGGCGCTGTCGTCGTGCTGGTCACAGCCGGCTCCGTGTTCGCCTGGAGCGTCGCGGCCGATCAGGGCGACCCCGACGACCTGCTGCCCAACCTGACGCCGGCCGTGGCGGACGACCTGAGCGGCCGCACCGACGGTACCGTCGTCAGCCCGCGTTTCTTCCTCGGCTTCAAGTCCGCCTCTGCGAACCTGGGCAATGGGCCGCTCGTCGTGCTCGGGAGCCGCCCGAGCGCGGAGCAGAAGGAGATGGTGCTCAGGCAGCGGATCGAGCGCAGCGACGGCTCGGTGCGCACGGTGCCACTGCGCTCGACGCTGCGGTACGTCCGCTCCTCCGACCATTCGCACTGGCACGTGCGCGACTTCATGCGTTACGAGCTCCGCACGGCCGACGGCGTCCGGGTGGTACGGGACCAGAAGACCGGCTTCTGCCTCGGCGACCGCTACCGGGTCGAGCAGGCCCTACCGGGTCGCGCCCAGAAAGCGCGCTACTCGGACCGGTGCGGGAAGGGCGCCCCGCGACTGCTGAAGATCCGCGAGGGGATCTCGGTCGGCTGGGGCGACGACTACCTCCCCCACCTGGAAGGCCAGGAGCTCGAGATCACCGAGGTGCTGCCCGGACGGTACGTGCTCGTCCATCGCGTCAACCCGACGCGCGACATCCGCGAGACCGACTACAGCGACAACGCCTCGTCGATGGCGATCGACATCGGCTGGCCGAACGGACGAGCCGCGGCGCCTTCGATCGGGGTCGTCGCCCGCTGCCCGCTCACGGCAACCTGCCCCTGACTCCCGACGTCAGTCGAGGACGTTGACGGCGCGTGCGACGACGAGCGCGAGGATGGCCAGGGAGATGAGCGATTGCACCGTCATCGCGATCTTCGCCCACGGCGCCAGCGGCATCGCATCGGTCGGGCTGAAGGCCGTCGCATTCGTGAATCCGAGATACAGGTAGTCGACGAAGCGCGGACGCCAGCCGGGTGCCGCGACGTGCGGGTTGAGCTGTTGCGGGAAGGCGAAGTCGGGATACTGCGGCAGGCCGTGAGCGCGCGCCGCAGCGCCGCCGCTGTCGAGCTCCCAGTAGAAGAGGGCGAAGACGATGTTGTTCGAGATCCAGACGATCGCGCCCGCCCTGAGCAGTTCGCTGGCCGAGTCGGTCTCGGGACCGCCCGTGACGAGTGAGTCGATCAGAAAGCCGGTTGCCGCCATCGTGCTCAGACCCAACAGGGCGACGAGCGCGATTCCGGCCACCCGCAGCTCCCGCGACCTTCGCGTGATCGAGCCGGGATCGCCGACGAGCAGCACGACCAGCAGGGCGCTCTCGATCACCGGCAGCGCCCAGTACGGACCGAGCCGGAGGTCGTCCGGCAGGAGCAGGGTGAGCACGATCGCCGTCACGATGGCCGCGACCATCGGCCAGCGCGCTTCGCCGACGATGTCGTCGGCGTTGCGGTGCGTCGCCGGTTCCATCCGGGCCCGACCTACCCGGGAACGCGCTCGTAGGTGACCCGACGGCGCAGAGTGCCCCGGTCGGTCGGGTCGAACCAGATCGAGATCAGCACGGCGCCGCGGGCCGCCGGAGACTCCACGGTCTCCGCGTACTCGAGTGCGGCCGCAAGGCCTCGATCGGCGATCGCCGCGAGAGCCTCGGCGTTCGCCGCAGCCTCGGCAGCGGCCCGCGCTGTGTCCCAACAGCGGACGGCTGCGTCCAGCTCCTCGCCGTCCTGACGCCGGATCCGGTAGTCCACGGCCCAGCCGGCCTGCGCAGGCGCGGTGACGTCGTGTGTCGCGACCACCTCGGCCATCGGCGGCTAGTGGTGGAACCCCGCTGTCGTCGAGCCGTCGTGAACCGGCTCCGGCTGCTTCTGCAACCGCGGCAACTGGTGCCGCGGCACGTCCGCGCTCTCGCGTGTGAACAGCGGCGGCACGGACAGGCTCTCCGAGGAGGAGGCCGGAGCCTTCGGGTGCTTGAGTGGCATGCGCCCCTTCTTCGTCAGCAGGGGCGCAAGTATCTCAGCGAAGCTCCCCGGGTTGGACTCGAACCAACAACCCTTCGGTTAACAGCCGAATGCTCTGCCAATTGAGCTACCGGGGAATGACCGCGGAATTGTAGCGGCGGCGCGAGTGGTCTACGGGTCGACGACGACGGTCGTCGGCGCCACCGGCTTCGGCTTCGGCTTCGCCGTCAGGAACGCCTTCGTGCCCTTGAGCGTGATCACGCCCGGCGAGACCTTCATCGTCTTCTTCGTGTTCGTCTTGACGAGGACCACGACCTTCGCCCGCAGCGTCTTGTTCTTCCGCAGGAGCGAGAGGGTCTTCGCGCTCAGCTTGATCGAGGCGTAGCCCTTGCCGCCCTTCTTGACGGTGAACGTCTTCTTGCCGAGCTTCAACAGCGGCTTCGTCGCGCGCTCGAGCTCGACGGTGCCGGAGCAGCCGATCGGCGAGAGCTTCTGGCAGGTGACGAGCATCTTCGCGATCCCGTTGACGCCGATCGTGACCGTGCGCGGGCCGAGGATCATCCGCGGCACGAGCACCGACACGGGCGTCGCGATCGGCGGCTTCGGATCGTCCGTGGGCGGCAGAGCCGCCTGGTCGCTCGGGTCGATCGCACCGAGGCCGCGGTTCTTGGTGATCGTCGCGTTGACCGCGTCGCCGATCCCGAGGAAGAAGTCCTCCGTCGGCTCGGAGGCGGTGTCGTCGAGCACGGTGACCGTGACGGTCTTCTGCCTCTCTCCCGGGGCGAACGTGAGCGTGCCGGTCCGGGCGGAGAAGTCGGTGCCGGCCTTGGCGGTCGCTTCGATCGTGTTGAAGCTGACGGTGACGGTGCGCAGGGTCGAGCCCGCGAGCGTGATCGTGAACGTCGCGCCCGCGCCCTCGGCCGCGCGCGTGTCGCTGACCGACAGCGACGGCGGCGCGTTCCTGTCCACGATCGTGCCGTCGCCCTGGCCGTCGATCACAGTGGCGCCGGTCGGGCTCGAGAGATTCACCTTGAGGGTCTCGTTCTCCTCCGTGCTGCCGTCGCCGAGCACGGGCACACCGAGCGTCTTCGATGTGTCGCCCGGGGCAAACGTCAGCTGGCCGCTGCTCTCGGTGTAGTCGGCTCCCTTCGTCGCCGTGCCGTCGGCGGTCGCCCAGTTGACCTTGACCTCGCGCGCGCTCGCCGCCGAGAGCGTGACCGTGAACGTCATCGTCCCGGGCTCGTCGGCCGTGGCGTCGCTGATCGACATCTTCGAGTTGTTGTCGTCGTTGCGGATCGTGCCCGTGGCGGTCCTGACGACGACGTCGGTCGTCGGGTTCAGGAGCTCGAGCTTCAGCGTCTCGTCGACCTCGTCGAGCAGGTCGCCCTTGACCTTGATCGTGATCGGCACCTTCGTCGCCGTCGTCGTCGCGTTCGCCGGGAAGAGCTTCGAGCCGCTGGCGGCGTCGAAGTCGGTCGTGTTCGCCGTTTCGGCCACCGTCCGGTAGTTGAAGGTCACCGCCGGATGCGGGGCGTTGAGCGTCGCCTCGAAGACGAGATCGGTGAGCCCGGTGTTCCCCTCGTTGACGGACGGGCTCGTCAGGGTCGGGATCGGCGTCGAGTCGTCGTCGGTGATCGTGATCTCACCGATGTTGTCCGGACCGGGGCCGGCGTTGTCCGGGTCGGTGATCCCGACGGTGAACTTCTCGTCCGACTCGAAGAGCGTGTCGCCCTTGACCTTGATCACGATCGGCCTGCTCGTCTGGCCGGGCGCGAAGACGAGGTTGCCGGACTGCGCCTCGTAGTCGGCGGGCGTCGTCGCCGTCCCGGGCGGTCGTCAGGAACGGCACCGTCACCTGCTTGCCGCTCGGCGCCGACAGCACGACCGTGATCGTCGCGTCGACCGTGCCCGTGTTGCCCTCGACGACGGTGGCGTTGCTGATCGAGGCGATCGTCGGCTCGTTGTCGTCGTCGTTGATCGTCGTCGTCGCCGTGCCGGCCGTGACGTTCGCGTTGGCCGCGCCCGAGAGCGCCGACCGTGAACGTCTCGTCGATCTCGTCGAGCGCGTCCTCGCGGATCGGCACGACGATCGACCTCGTGGTCGTGTCACCTGACGCCCACGTGAGTGCAGCGTTCCTCGCGTCGTAGTCCTGCCCGGCTGTCGCGGATCCGTTCGCGGTCGCGTAGTTGACTCCGACGGTCGCGAGCGGACTTGCCGGTGATCGCGACGGTGTACGACGCGTTGACCGCGCCTTCCGCGATCGGCGCGGGGCCTGTGATCGCCAGCGTCGGCGTCGCGTCGTCGTCGGTGATCGTCCCGGTGCCGGTCGTGTCTCCGGCGTCTGCGTTCGTCGGCGCCGAGAGCGTGACCGTGAACTGCCGGTCGGGCTGGTCGAGGTCGTTCTCCGCCGTGGCGATGTCGTAGTCGACGCTCGTCTCGCCGGCGGGAATCGTCACCGTCTCGTCGCGGTCGGTGTAGCCGGACCCTCCCGAGGTCGCAGCTGCCACTGTCACCGGGTCTGCAGAGGCCGCGGAAAGCGTGATCTTGATCTTGACTGGGCTGCCCTCCGGGGCGGACGCGTCCGAGACCGAGACCGTCGGCAGCGCCTCTTCCGCGCCGGCCTGTCCCGGGACGACGACCCCACACGCCAGCGCCACGACGAGCAGCAGCGCAGCAGCGCCGAGGCGGCGCGCAGTTCCCCCCGTCATTTCAGGCCTCCCCCAAAGCACGTCTGACGTGGTGTACCACGATTTACCGTTCGAAACAAAGGCTCCGGAGAAAACCTACCCGGGCGGAGAGTGAGGTTCGCACTCATGTCCGTCGGGTGTGCTGCCGATACTGCGAGTGGAGGCAACTTTTGTTTCCTCCACTCGCAGATCCAAAGGAACGAAAGGCTCCGGCGACACCGGAGCCTTTCGTGTGTCAGAGTCCCCTTGCTCGGACGAGGAAACTGCGGTAAGAACGTGGAGGCCATTCCGGTCACCTAGAGGAGACTCCGTTGGCGGCAAGGGGGAATCGGATTACTGGCGTCGGGCGTTGCGGCGTCGCCTTTTTGGCGACAGCCGTGGTCGCGCTCGCGGCGATCCAGCCGGCGTTCGCGGAATCCTCTCCGCCCCCGCCGACCGAGGCGACGAACCCCGACGCCGCGCCGACACCTTCGACGCCTCCCTCGTCGTCGGCCGACCGGACCGAGTCTTCGCCGGCGCCCGCCGACCAGGCGCCGACGCCGAAGGAGTCCTCGACCGAGTCGGCCCCGACCCCGCGCGCCGACTCGACCGGCGGACGCCGACGCGGCCGACGAGGCTCAGCCGACGCCCGACGACGCGGCCGACACCGATCCCCCCTCCACCGAGGCGGCACCCGACAAGACCGAGCCTGCACCGCCGGTGCCCAAGGATCCGGTCAAGCTCGAGCCGCGCCCCGACGCCTGCGCCCGCGGCGGCGCCTCCGGCCCCCACTCCGGCTCCCGCCGCCCCGGCGGCCCCCTCGGGCGCACCGCCGGCCGTCGTCGTCGTCCTGCAGGACACGCCGGCCCCGGCGGCCGCAGCTGCCGACGACGAGGCTGCCAAGGAAGAGGCCGCCGTCGCCGCCGCCGTGGCGATCGTCAGCTTCAAGCCCCGCCCCGCCCCGGCAGCGATCTCGCTGCTGCCGACGGACGACACCGCCGTCGCGGCTCCGCAGAAGAAGGCCGGCGTCGGCCGTGCCGCCGGCAAACGGCTCGTCCGTCCGGCGACGTGCGCCCGGCCGACCGCCCGCGTGCCGCTCTCGCAGCGCGGTGCCGGCAGGTCCGCGCGGTCGCGAGTCTCCAGGTCACGCTCACCTACGCGGCCACCGGCAGCTCGGAGGTGCGCGCGGCGATTGCGCGAACCGCTGCGCGCTTGACCATCCGTCGCGTGGAGTCGCGGCCGCCGCCGAAATCGAAGGCGGCGAAGAAACGGCCGATCGCGGAAGCGCGGCCGATCGTCCCGTTCGGCGATTCCGGCCAGGGCGTGACGAACGACGGCTTCAGCGGCTCGTCCGGCTCTGTCTCGTCCTCGCGTCTGTTCGCGCTCGCGGCGGTGCCGCTGCGCGTTCCGCTGCCGTCCCGCTTCGCTCGAGTGCGTCTTCCGAGCACGCGTCCGGACGGCGTGATTCCGGCTCCCCCCAGCGCTCGACCCGGATAGCCCGCAGCACGACTCCGAAGCACCCGCCCGCGGAAGAAGTGAGGGCGGCCGGGAGTCGTGTTGCAGAGGGCAACTGTCCTGGAAGACCGTATGGAGGATCAATGAACCACGATTTCGATAGACCAGGAAGGAAGGCGGTCGCGCTCGACCCGCACCCGCTGTGCCACTTGGCGCTGGCGACGCTGCTCGGCCGCTTCGACATCGACCTCGTCGGCGCGGCGACGACGACGGCGACGGCCGAGACGCTCCTACAGGAGCATCAGCCGGACCTGCTCGTGATGGAGATCGACCTGGCGGAAGGGCTCGAGACTGCTCTCGGGATCATCTCGAGCGGCCGCGACCGGGTTCCGGAGCTGACGGTGATCGTCCTCTCGGGCACGGACGACCGCTGCATGATCGACGCCGCCTTCGACTGCGGCGCGGCCGCGTACGTGCTGAAGACGTCGGACACGGAGGAGATCTCGACGGCGATCCGCCAGGCCTTCGAGCCGTCGCTCTTCCTGGCGCACTCGCACGAGCGGACGTCGCCGGCAACCGACAAGGACGTCCTCGGCAAGCTGACCCGGCGCGAGCTCGAGATCCTGCAGCTCGTCTCCGGCGGCCGGTCGAACCGGCAGGTCGCGGAGATCCTCTGGGTCGCCGACCAGACGGTGAAGTTCCACCTTGCGAACATCTACCGCAAGCTCAACGTCCGCAGCCGCTTCGAGGCGGCCCGCTGGGCGCGTGAGAACGGGCTGCTCGACGTGGTGGTCGAGTCGAACTCCGGGGGCACGGCTGCCGACGGCAACGGGAACGGCGAGGTCACGCGCGCGCTCGTCCCGCTCAAGAGCCCGCAGTCGAGCTCGAAAACCTCTAGGGGGCGCCTCGAGGGAACATCGCGATGACGCCCAACGAGTACTGCCGAGTCCGGGCACCGCGGCACTGGACCTCCGCGGTGTACCGGCCGGTGGTGACCCGGACCGAGAGGCTGATCAGGTTCTTCAGGGCGGGCGCTGCGACCGTCAGTTCGCCCGCCTTGCTGAGGGACAGGGAGCACGTGGACGCAAGCGGGGTCAGGAGCTGCAGCTCGAACCGGCCGCGACCGACCTTGAAGGTCGAGCGGAAGCCCCGCTTGAACGTCCCCGTCTCGAACAGCGTCTGCCTCGTGAAGAGCTGGCCCGGGGCGGGTGTCGGAACACGTGGCGCCGCGGTGGCCGCAGGCGGCGCCGCAGCGGGCGCTGACGTCGGTGCCAGCAGCCCCAGCCAGCGGAACGCGGCCACGGGGTCGATCCGCCCGTAGGCGACGCCGACCACCGGCCGGGCGGTCACGCGGAGCGCCGCGATCACCTGGCTGCCGGTGAGACTCGGATTCTTGGAGAGTAGGAGCCCCGCGACGCCTGCGACGACGGCCGGCGTGAACGAGGTGCCGCAGATCGTCCCGGGCGGCGTCAGCCAGTCGGTGACCATCTGGCAGCCGGGGGCAGTCAGGCTCACCCACGGGCCGCGGCTCGACCAGAAGTAGAGCTCGTCGAGGTCGTCGGTCGCCCCCACCGCGAGCACGCCCGGATACGCCCCCGGGTACTGAGGTGTCTCCGTGCCGGCGTTCCCCGCCGACGCGACGACGATCACGTCACGATCGACCGCGTACTTCACCGCTGCGGCTTCGGTCGCATCCGGCGTGCCTGCGTGGCTCAGGCTGACGTTGATGATCCGCGCGCCGCGATCGACCGCATAGCGGATCCCGGTCGCGATCCGGTCGGGGGTGGCGGAGCCGTTGGCGCTGACCCGGATCGGCAGCACCTTGCACTTCCAGCAGTGGCCGGCCATCCCGATCTGGTTGTTCCCCCGAGCCGCGATCACGCTTGCGACCCGAGAGCCGTGACCGTGCGTGTCCTGGGGCTCGGAGTCGTTCTCGACGAAGTCGTAGCCGGGGACGAACGCATCCTGGAGATCCGGGATCCCGTTCGCGCCCGTGTCGACGGTGGCGATCACGACGCTCGGATCGCCGGTCGTCGTCTCCCAGACCTGCGGCAGGCCGATCTGGCGCGGCCCCGGCTGGTCAGACCACGCGGGATCGTTCGGCTGGATCGCACCCGCCGCGAGACCGCCGGTGAGCGCAAGCGTTGCCAGGCCCATCAGCAGAAGCCGCAGCATCATCGTGCGGGAGTGTAGAAACGAATCCGGCTGGTTGGAAGGGATTGCGGCAAATCCCGCCCGATGCCGGGGTCCCGGGGTCCTTAAACCTCATTTTCGGGTGGGTTTTCGGATTTGGAACGAAACATTTCCTGACCCGAAACCTACCCGCGAAACCCTTGCCTCGGAGCCCTCGAAGGTTTAGAACCATGTGTTGCGTAAGCAGCAATTCCGCCGACACCGGCTGACCGGAAAGGAGGGCGCGAGGGGAGAGGTCGCACTGAAGGTCAGAACTGATGTCTGGTCTATTCGCAACACATCCTTTGGGTATCTACGAGTGGGGGAAACACCAATATGCGTACAAAACTGAAGCTGATGCTGGTACTCGCTTCGCTTGGGGCACTTGCTGCCCTGGCGATGTCGGGTACCGCGTCGGCAGGGGCCGGCGCCGACCTCTTCGAGGCGGGCGACCCCATGGACACGAACATTCCGTACGTCGCCTGGGCAGGCGAGGAAGTTCGTCTCGTCAAGTGCGTCGACGACCCGCGCGGCGAATGGGAGGGTTCCCAGGCCGAGTGGGGCATCGTCGACTCGTCCGTCCGGCAGCGCAGCGGTGAGCTGCGTGACCCGGTCTTCTTCGACGACACCGACAGGCGCACGCCATGGTTCCCGGGCGGCGGCGAGCAGGCCGGCCGCACCTGTTGGGCCATTGACGTCGACTCGGTGAATCCGGGCATGACGCGGATCAAGATGGCTGTCGACGCGCGCGAGCGCGTGCCGGGCAGCCCCGAGCTGAAGCACGACTTCCTCGTCATCTGGCTCGCCATGGGCACTCCGGTGCTCACCGAGCTCAGTGACGCGGCCTTCCCGGGCTACGCCGTTGGCGATCCGCTCGGCGACGGGAACTTCAGCCCGATCGGCACTCCGCCGAACGCTGACTACAAGAACGGCCTGATCCGCGCGCGGATCACCGGCTCGTTCGAGGACCTCCATGGCGGCGACCGGACGCTTCCCGCCGACTGGGCTTCGCTCGCCGGCCGGTATGCGTTCGACCTCAGCGGGTACAACCCGGCCGCGTGGGACATCCATGACGATGATCTCGCGACCGAAGGTCACACAGCCGCGTCGTTCTGCCTCGCGGGTATCTCTCCGATCGACGCCGTGGACAACTGCCTCGGCGGCAACGAGGTCGGCCGGTTCTCGCGCAAGATCGGCGGGACGGGCCACCTCTTCGGCGAGACGGTCGGTCCGTTCGACCCGACCAGGCCCGACACGTCGTTCCTGCCTGACGGCAAGCTGGACTACGGCGATGCGCCGATGCCGGCTGCCCGGATCGACGTCGACCTCGCCGGCACCGTTGGTGCGCTGGTGGCGGCCGACAAGCACGTCCTGTACAGCCGTAACCGGACCGGCGCTGCTTCGGCCGCGTACCCCGGTAACGCGCACAACCTGTACGCGCCGTTCTACGTCTCGGCGCTGCCGGGTGATTGGTCCCAGATCCGGCCGGGCTACACCTCGTCCGGTACGACTGGCCCGATCGCGAACAACTTCCCGGGCTACCAGACCATCGGCATCCTGAGCCAGGGTGTCCGTGGGTACCACTTCTGGGACTTCCTGAACACGACCTCGCGGAGTGGCGTCAACACCTGCCGCGACGTGGGTGGCACCGGCCAGTTCGGCCCGGGCGCAGCTTCATCCCGCGGCCGACGGGCATCAACTCGGCGACCGTGTACACGGATGAGCACGGCGAGGCGATCCTGCAGTTCAACCCCGACGTCGGAGCGGTGCTTGCTCCGGACGGCAACGGCCGCTGCGACCTCGGTGAGGTCGGAGCTGCGCAGCTGCTCGGGTCGGCGACGATCCGGGCCGAGGCCCTCGACCCGTACCAGCTGACGTTCAACGATCCTCGCCTCAGCAACACGCTGACGAAGAACGTGTTCGAGCTGGCCGGCAAGAGCCTCGACTGCGTGCCGAAGTCCCCGATCGAGGCGTTCTGCGTCGAGGTCATCCGCGACATCCGCGGCAACCCGGTCGTCGGTGCCGAGGTGTCGTTCACGCGTGAGCCGCGGGGCCTGTTCATCCCGGCCGCGCTGAACTTCGGCGGCTACAACACGATCGGTCAGACTGTCGTGTCTGCGACCGACAGATGAGATCCGGATCCGGACCAACGCGCTTGGTCAGGCCGGCATCGAGGTCAAGAGCACGCAGCCGGGCTCGTCGACGTGGATGCCGAGAACGTCGGTACCCGCAACGGCGGCTTCGGCGTCCAGCGTGTCCGCTGCATCCGGTTCGCCGGCAACGGCACCACCCTCCCGACGGACGGCGCCACCTGCGCGTCGCCGACGGACGGTGGCACGCCGATCCCGCCGACGACTCCGGCTCCGCCGGCTCCGACCGGCAACAGCGGCAACACCGAGCAACAACAGCAACTCGTCGGCAGCCACGACCGCCACGGTCGTGAGCCTCGCCGGCAACCCGGTGCCCGCAGCTGCGGCGCCGGAGGCCAAGAAGCCGACCGCAAAGGCTGCAGCGCTCAAGCTGTCGTCCGCGCGGCTCGTCTTCAAGGGTGGCAAGCGGTACCTGGTCGTGCGCGTCAACGGCACGGCTGCGTCCGCCAAGGTTCGGATCACGCTCGTGATGCGGACCGGCAAGGCAGCTGCTCCGGTCGTGCGCACCATTCGCACGAACGCGGCTGTCCGTGTCGCCAACCTGCAGGTCAGCAAGCACGTCCGGACGGTGCGGGTGGCGCTCGCTCGTTAGCGCTTCACGAACCACCGGGTAAACGAGGAGGGGCCCGCACTTGCGGGCCCCTCCTCTCTCGTGGCACCGTTCATTCGACAACAACTGGGGGGAACGTCAACGTGAGCAGCCGGGTACGCCGTATCTCGATCGCCGTCGGGCTTCTACTCGCTCTCGGGCTCGTGATCGGCGTCGCGTCGGGCAATCGCCTGGCCGGCGACGACGACGAGGGCAGGACGACCGAGGCCGTGGCGACACAGCCGGAGCTCGATCCGCACCCGCTCGCACCGGGTACGACGCCTGCGAGCGTTCAGACGGCGGTCTACGAGCGTGCGTACAGCGAGTGCGCTTCGACGGAGGACGCGCTGCTCGCGTCGAAGTACAAGGCCGAGGACACGTCCTCAGAGGGCGTGGCGGCCATCGTCGGCCTCGCCTGGGCGAGCTATTTCAAAGCCGGCCAGGATGCGGTTCAGGATGGTCAGGATGGCTGTCAGCAGGGACAGAAGGACCGCAGCAACTGACCGACAGCACGGTCGCGGTGGCAGCGGCGTCGACGCGTCCCGTGGCCACGAAGTCCCCGACGCGCACGGCGTTCGCCGACAGCGCGGCGACGACCTGCTCGACCCCCGCCCCCTGTGCGGCCGAGCGTGCGAGCGCAGCGATCCCGGACGCGAACGCCGCGGCCGATGACGTGCCGCAGAAGTCCGCGTAGCCGCCGCCTGCCTGCGTCGACTTGCTACAGCCGGGGGCGGCGAGCGTGACCCAACTGCCGTAGCTCGCCCACTGGTAGCGGGCATCCGCCGCGTCCGTGCCGGTGACGCTGACGACACCGGGCTGCCCCGCCGGGAAGGTGACGTCTGCGCTGCCGTCGTTGCCCGCTGCCGCGACGATCAGCACGCCCTTCGCGCGAGCGTGCGCAAGGGCTGCGGCGACTCCGTGGTCGGAGCCGGACATGACGAAGCTCATGTTGATGACGCGGGCGCCGTGGTCGGCGGCCCAGGTGATCCCCTCGGCGATGTCCGCCGCATTGCCGGCGCCGCTGGCGCCGATCACCTTGACCGGCATCAGCGAGCACTGCGAGCAGGCGCCGACGCCGCCGATCCCGTTGTTCGAGCGGGCGGCGATCACGCCGGCGACGAGCGTTCCGTGCCCGTGATCGTCGTTCGCGTCGGCATCCTCGTTCACGGCGTCCCAGCCGTCGACGAACGCTCCCTGAAGGTCGGGATGGCTGCGGTCGATGCCGGTGTCGAGCACGGCCACGACGACCTCGGCCGCGCCCTTCGTCACGCGCCACGCATCCGGAGCACGAACCTTGGCGAGCGACCAGGAGTCGCGCCAGAGCGGATCGTTCAGGCTGGTCGAGCCGGGTGCAACGGGACGCGGCCGCGCTTTCCGCTTGACCGGCTTGACCGGCTTCTGCACCGAGCCGGCAACGTGCGCGGTCGCACCGGCCGCCGACGGGCTCGCCGAGGACCGAAGCTGGCCGGGGAGCACGAGCGTGAGCAGGACCGCCGCGACGACCGCAGTGCGCAGGAGCGAGAACACCGTCTCGCTATCGGCACGACGGCCCTAATCATTGAGGGCGGGCGTCAGGAGATCTTGGCGCGGAACGGCACGTACGCACGCAGGCTCCCCTGCTGCACGACCACCGTCGCGCTGACCACCCGGCCGCGCGCCGCGAGCGGCACCCGCCAGGCGCATACCGCCGAGCCGGCCCGAAGCTCCCGCGCCAGCACTTTCAGCCGGCGGCCCTGGAACCGGGCGGAGCAGAAGACGTGTCCGCTCTTCAGGCGCGTCTCACCCTTCAGCACGATCACCTTGCTGCCGAGCACGCGCCCGGCGGCGGGCCGCCGTGGGGTGAGCGTCAGCGACCGGAAGCTGAGCGGCGCCGCGGCCGAGGCCTTCTTGCCCGGCTGGGCTCCGGGCGCGGGCGCGCCGGGCTGAGCCGGCGCGGGCCCCGGTGGAGCCGGTGCCGGTGTGGGCGGCTTGGGCGTCGTCGGTGGCGGAGTCGTCGGTGGAGCCGGAGGTGGTGTCGGCGCGGGTGGAGGCGGAGCGGGCGCGCTCCCCCCGCTCGTGCTGAAGGTGTGCGCCCAGTAGATCTGCCCCGAGCTGCTCGCCGCGGCGCCTGAGCCGATGGTCGTGTAGCTCGCGTTCTCGATGTTCGCCCGGTGACCGGCCGAGTTCAGCCAGCCGTTGACGACCGAGGCCGGGCGTCGGGAAGCCGGCGGCGATGTTCTCGCCCCAGCCGCCGCTCACGCCGCATGCGGCCATCCGCTCGCCCGTGGTGCGAGCGACCGGCGGCGCCGGGTCGTTGTGCGCCATGTAGGCGTACTTCGCCATGTGCCGCGCCTTCCAGACCGCCGAGGCCTGCAGGGCCGACGAGACGGACAGCGCCTTGAGCCCGATGCTCGTCCGGTGCGAGTTGACGAGCGCGATGGTCTGCGACGCGAAGTCGTCGCGCACCGTCCCCCAGTCCGAGCCGGGCGTGCAATCGCCCGCGGCGGCGGCAGCACCGGCGCTCGTCGTGGTCGAGCCCAGGGTGCCGGCGGCCACGGCGCAGGCCAGCACGAGAACGGCGAGTGAACGGCTCAGGACATCCATCAGGCGGCGAGCGGGTACTTCGGGGGTTCCGTGGTGCTACCTGGAACATCGACACTAACAGGAGAAAACTTGACGCTCCTGTGTCAACCGGCGTCTAGTGGATCTCCTGTGCCGCTTCCGTCAGCTTCGCCAGCGCCGCCTGCAATTCCTTCACCCGCTCGAGCTCCGCACCGGCGAGCTCGCGGCGGAGCCGGCGCGCCCGGAGGTTGAGCAGGAGCTCCTTGCCGGTTCGCTCGTCGAGCGCCTCGCGGGCGGCGCGCGCATCGAGCTCGGCGCGGAGCGCCGTCAGAGCCTCGTCCTCCTCCCCGCCCTCGACGAGCAGCGCCCGGAAGCGCCGGTGCAGCTCCGAGTCGAAGTGATCCGCCGAGAGCTCTGCGAGGAGCGTGACGAGGGAGGGATGGAGCACGCAGGCGGCGAGCACACGCCGTTCGAGCTGCTCCCCTTTCTCGAGCATCGCCGGCGACAGCTCCGCAGCCTGCGGCCGGACACCGTCCGAGACCTTCGCCCCCAGCCCGGCGAGCGTCTCCCGGGGCAGGTCGAGCGTGTCCGCGAGCAGGCGCAGCGCGTCCTGGCGCTCCGGCGAGTCCTCGACCTTCGCCAGCACCTCGCGGGCACGGACGAACGCCTCCTGCCGGTCGGGCGTGCGCTCGAGCTCGAGCCGCACGCGATGGACGACGTAGCTGGCGGCGCCGCTCAGCCGCTGCTCGAAACCCGCCGGTGCGTCGGCCGGATCCTGGCCCTTCGGCAGCGAGACGACGCGGACGTCGAAGCCGAGGGTGAGGGCGAGCTCCATCCCACGCAGGGTCGCGTCCTCGCCGGCGGCGTCGGAGTCGAAGCAGAGATAGAGCCGGCGCGTCAGGCGCTGCAGCTCCTTCAGCTGGCGCTCGGTCAACGCCGTCCCCATCGAGGCGACGACCGGCTCGAAGCCGGCCTGGCGCAGCGCGATCACGTCCGTGTTCCCCTCGACGACCACCGCCCGCTCCTGTTTCGCGATCGCCGTCCGGGCCAGATCGAGGCCGTACAGGATCGCCGACTTGTGGAAGAGCTCGCCCTCCGGCGAGTTGACGTACTTGCCCCGGAGCGGATCGTCGTCGTGCAGCTTGCGGGCCTGGAAGCCGACGACCCGTCCCCGGGCGTCGGCGAGCGGGAACATCAGCCGCGGCGGGAAGTAGTCGTTGCCGCGCGCGTTCGTGAGCCCGGCGCCGCGGAGCTCGTCGGCCGTGAAGCCCTTCTCGCGCGCCTTCTGAGCGAGGCCCGTGCCGGGCGAGAGCCCGAGCCGGAACTCACGGCAGATCGCCTCACCGAGACCGCGGCTCTCGAGATAGGCGCGCACCGGCACACCGGCCTCAGCCTCCCAGAGGTAGCGCTCGTAGAACGCCGCCGCCTGGTCGAGGACGGCATGGAGCCGGTCGCGCCGCTTCCGCGACTCCTCCTGCTGCGGCGACGTCTCCTCGTACTCGAGTGTGACCCGGAACCGTTCCGCCAGCCACTCGACGGCCCCGGCGAAGTCGAGATTCTCGGTCTCCCGCACGAACGTGATCACGTCGCCGCCCTTGCCGCACCCGAAGCAGTGGTAGAGCTTGTCCGCCGGGTTGACCGAGAAGCTCGGCGTGCGCTCCTCGTGAAACGGGCAGCGCCCCGAGTAGCGCGCGCCGGCCTTCCGCAGCGGGGTGCGGCCGGACACGACCTCGACCATGTCCGAGGCCGCCACGACCTCCCTGACGGAAGACTCCTTGATCCGGGCCACTAGAGCGACTCGGCGTACGTGAGCGCGAACCGGTCGGTCATGCCGGAGATGAAGGCGCGGATCTCGTCCTCGGAGTCCCCGCGCTCGACGAGGTGGGCGAAGATCGCGGCGATCGTCGCATGGGCCTTCACGTGCTCCTCGCGGGCGTGCTCACCGAGGTAGACGCGCTCGAACATGAAGGAGCGGAGGGCCAGCATCGCCGCGCCGACCTCCTCGTTCTGCCGGATGTCGCCCGTGGCCTCGGACGTCTCGATCAGGTCGTGGACGAGCGTGTCGATCCGCTTCGACCCCGTGTCGCCGAGGAGCTCGATCTCGGCGCCGGGCAGATCGGCGGGCGTCAGCAGCCCCCAGCGAATCGCGTCGTCGATGTCGTGGTTGATGTAGGCGACGCGGTCGACGAGCCGGACGATCCGTCCCTCGAGCGTCGTCGGCTCCCGCTCCCCGGTGTGCGTGAGGATGCCGTCGCGGACCTCGGCCGTCAGGTTGAGCTCCTCGGCGATCCTCAGCGACTGCTCGTTGTGCCGGAAGCCCGAGCCGAAGTGCTCGCGCAGGCAGGCGTCGAGCTGCTCCTCGCCCGCGTGCCCGAACGGCGGGTGCCCCGTGTCGTGGCCGAGCCCGATCGCCTCGGTCAGATCCTCGTTCAGCCGCAGCGCCCGCGCGACGACACGGGCGATCCCCGTCGTCTCCAGCGTGTGCGTGATCCGCGTCCGGTAATGGTCGCCGGCGGGGTCGATGAAGACCTGCGTCTTCCCTTTCAGGCGGCGGAACGGCTTCGAGTGGACGATCCGGTCGCGGTCGCGCTGGAAGGGCGTCCGGATCCCGCATTCCTCCTCCTCCCGGAGCCTGCCGCGGCTGTCGTAGGAGCGGACGGCGAGCGGCGAGAGCTGCTCCTCCTCGGCCGCGCGAACGCGCGCCTCGAAGGCGTCGGCAACCCGTCCGGCGAGATCCGGCATCTGTCCCAGGCTAGACGATGATCGGGACAGTGCCGCCGTCTGCGCTCCAGGCGGCGCCGGTGACGTAGGACGCCCTGTCGGAGGCGAGAAACGCGATCACGGCGGCGATCTCCTCGGGCTGTGCGAGCCGCCCCAGCGGGCGCCCCGCCCCGACCTTGGCGAGCACCTCGTCACGCTCTCCCCCCTGCTGGTCGGCGAGGCCGCCGTCGCCCAGCCAGGCCTCGGTCGCCGTCGGTCCCGGCGTGACCGCGTTGCAGCGGATCCCGTCGGCCGCGTAGGTGTCGGCGACGAGCCGGGAGAGCGACAGCACTGCGGCCTTGGTCACGGAGTAGTGCGGCATCCCGACGGAAGGGCGCTTGCCGGCGGTCGAGGAGACGTTCACGATCGAGCCTCGGCTCGCGAGCAACGGCGGCAGCGCCGCACGGATCGTCCGCACATAGCTCATCACGTTGAGCTGCCACATCCCGTGCCACTCCTCGTCGGTCACGTCGGCGAACCGCGCCTGCACCGCGTAGCCGACGTTGTTGACGAGGACGTCGAGCCCGCCGAGCGCGCCGAGCGTCGCTTCGACGACGTGCGCGGGCGCGGCCGCCTCGGAGAGATCGGCCCGAACGTGGGCCGCCTCACCGATGCCGGGAGCATCGCTCCTCCCGCACGTCGCCACGCGAGCGCCCTCGGCAACCAGCAGCTTGGCCGTCTCGAGGCCGATGCCGCCGGTCGAGCCGGTGACGAGGCACGCCTTCCCTTCCAGCCGGAGATCCATGGGCGGCTAGCTTAGATGCATGACCACGCTGCTCCTGGCAAGACACGGCGAGACCGACTGGAACCGCGAGCTGCGGATCCAGGGCTCGTCCGACATCGAGCTGAACGAGCTCGGCCGGCGCCAGGCGCAGTTCCTCGCGCAGGAGCTGACCGACGTCGAGCTCGACGCGATCTATGCCAGCGACCTCAGCCGTGCCAGGGCGACCGCCGAAGCCGTCGCGGCCACGCACGGGCTCGAGGTCGGACCTCGATCCCCGCTTGCGCGAGCGCTCCTTCGGCAGCTGGGAAGGGCTGACGCGCGAGGACATCTCGGCGTTCCCGGAGGGCTCGCGGCACGACGGCGAGAGCGACGACGAGGTGCGCGAGCGCGTGCTCGAGGCTGTTCAGGCGATCGCGGACGCACATCCGGGGGAACAGGTGCTCGTCGTCTCGCACGGCGGTGCGTTGAACGCGCTCTGGCACCACGCCGTGGGCGAACGCGTCGAGCGCTGGGCCAACTGCGCCGTCTACAAGTTGGCCGTTCGGGACGGTGCCTACGTCCGAGTAGACTGACGCCCCCGTGGACGACTACACGAACAAGTACAAGGGCGAGCAGATCGAGGTCGCCCTCTTCGGCGGCGAGTACCAGGAAGGCGTCCTCACCGCCTACTGCTCGATCGAGGACGTCCCCCACATCGAGCTCAACGGCCACATCCTCGTCCCGCTTCAGAACGTCGCGTCGCTGCACTGCTCGAGCCGGTGCGACGCGCCGGAGCCGGACTGGCCCCCGCGCGGCCTCGGCGACGACGATCGCGACGGCGACGGCCTCGGCGACGACGAGTCGTAGCCGGCGCGGTCAACATCGCCAAGTGGTGGCTGCTCGCCTCGATGCTGGCAGCTCTCTCCGGCGCCTTCGGCTGGGCGCTCGGTGGCCCACGGACGGCTTCGGTGTTCGTCTTCTGCACGCTGCTCGCCGCTCTCGCCGTATACGCGTACGCGGATCGAGCGCTGCTCGGAATGCTGGGCGCGCGCGAGTTCGCGCTCGCCGAAGACCCGCTCCTCCGTTCGTCCGTCGATGCGCTGGCAGCCAAGTTCGGGGTCGTGCCGCCGAAGCTGTATCTGATCCCGGACGGCTATCCTCGCGCGCTCTCGGCCGGCCGTGGCCCTGCCGGCTCGGCGATCGCGGTCTCGACCGGCCTCCTCGGCGCCCTCAACGCTGCTGAGCTCGAGGCAGTCCTCGCGCACGAGCTCGCACACGTGCGCCGGCGTGACGTGCTCACCCAGACCTCGGCCGTGATGCTGGCGGTGGTGCTCGTCGACCTCTCGCGAATCGGCGGCTGGTTCGAGCGCGCCCTGCTCGCCGTGCTCGGCCCGATCGCAGCCGCGTTCGTGCACCTGCTGCTTTCGCCGCGGCGGGAGCTCGCGGCCGACCGGATGGCCGCCGAGATGCTCGGGTCGGGTGACGGTCTCGCCGACGCACTGCTCAGGCTCGACGCCGCCAGCGACCTCGTCTCGTTCGAGGCGAGCCCGGCGACGGAGCCGCTCTACACCGTGAACCCGTTCGCGGAGGAAGGCCTGGCGGCGCTGTTCGTGACGCACCCGCCCCTGGAACGACGCAGACCTCCGCCGTCATGCTCGCGGTCGTCCTCGTCGACCTGTCGCGAATCGGCGGCTGGTTCGAGCGCGCGCTCCTGGCTGTACTCGGCCCGATCGCGGCGGCCTTCGTCCATCTGCTCCTGTCGCCGCGGCGTGAACTGGCGGCCGACCGGATGGCGGCTCGAGATCCTGGGCTCAGGCGATGCGCTCGCCGACGCGCTGCTCAAGCTCGACCGGGCGAGCGATCTCGTCTCGTTTCAGGCGAGCCCCGCGACGGAGCCGCTGTACACCGTCAATCCATTCGCGGAGGAAGGGCTGGCGGCGCTGTTCGTCACACATCCGCCGCTCGCAGAGCGGCTACGGCGCCTGACCGCTCCCCCGGCTAGCGCGTTCATGGGCCAAACAAAGAAGGGCCGCTCTCGCGGCCCTTCTAAGGTAATTCGGCGGCGACCTACTCTCCCGGGGGCTTGCGCCCCGAGTACCATCGGCGCTGTCGGGCTTAACTTCTCTGTTCGGAATGGGAAGAGGTGTACCCCCG